>NZ_JBKBKZ010000005.1:0-206917 GCF_046296635.1 Algoriphagus sp.
TGCGGGAAAACCGCACGTACGGATTGAAGAGGGGGTACGTCAGGGATTCTCTTCCCTGACGACTCTACTCTACTGGGCAATAATCCGCAAAGTTCAGTGTCCTTTTCTGCGGCTTTCAGCGGGAAATAAGGACACCCTCTAATACTAAAAATCCTACGAGACTTCGCACCTTTGTGGCAAAATCACAATTATAAAGTCCTTGGATTTCCCTCCATGTAGGGAGGCTGCTTTAAAAAAATAACCACAGGGGGGGAAATGGAGTAAAGCAAGCTTATGCTTTTAAAAAACTTCGTGCCTCCGCACCTTTGTGGCAAAAAACCTTCATTCCTTCTTGGATATGTCTTCTGAATTTGATGGATTACGTGATTTTAAAAGCATAAATCAAGAGATTTTCTTTTATAATTTTCTTCTCACATTTTTTCAAACCTTCTTACCATTCTAACTGTATATTGTCTATATGTCCAAAATCTATTTTTCGTTTATTTTAATTCTAATTCTTTCTAGCTCTCAGGCTTTTTCACAAAGTTTTATCAAAAGATATTTCAATAGTATCCTGAACGATACCTCAGATATAAGCAAGCCCCAATTTTTGATTTATCCCACTTTGGCATATGCCCCGGAAACAAGCTGGGAGATCGGACTTTCTTCGTTATTGGTCTATTATGCCAAAAGAGACACTTCCAACAGGCTGAGTGAAATCAACGGATTTACCTTTTTTACTTTGGAAAACCAATACGGGCTTTGGTTTGACCATGCGATCTATTCTGATCAAAACAAATGGTTTTTTCTAGGAAGAATCAGAATACAGAGTTTTCCACTGAAATACCATGGCATCGGGATGGATACACCAAAGGATTATCTTGCTCTCGTCGATGCCAATCAGATTATGATCAAGGAACGGGTATTGAGAGAGGTAAAAAGAAATCTGTATTTTGGATTAGAAGCGGATTATCAGCGGATTTCCAAGGTGGATTTCCAACCTTCCCCAGAAGCTCCGACATTTGATCTACCTTTGGGAGATGCTGGTTCAACCAATTTTGGATTAGGTGCGGGACTGGTGTATGATGACAGGCATAATGTGCTGAATGTTCGGAAAGGGCGGTTTTCAGAATTGGCATTTTTGAGGTATTTCCCCGCCTTTAGCGATTTTGGCTTTAATACGATCATCTCCGATACCAGAATATTCACTCCAGTTGGCAAAAACAATGTATTAGCTTGGCAACTCCTAGGACAATTTTATTCAGGAGATGTCCCCTTTAATCAATTGGCCCTCCTCGGTGGAGACAGTATGATGCGAGGATATTATTTGGGAAGGTTCCGGGACAGAAATCAATTGGCAACCCAAGTAGAATTCCGGATGCTACCATTGCCATTAGGTTTTTCCAACCGTATCGGTGCCGCTGTTTTTGCAGGGACCGGCACAGTCTTCCCTGATTTTTCAAAGTCCGCTATTCACAAAGTAGTCTGGTCGGCCGGTGGCGGTTTACGGTTTCTGCTTTTTCCCAAGAAAGACATCTATACTAGATTTGATGTAGCTTTTACCCAAGAAGGGACTGGGTTTTATTTGTTTGTTGGAGAAGCTTTTTGAGACAAGTAGGTTTTGGAAGCCGGATTAAAAATCCTGAAGATCACCTCGCCAATGCAAAAGTTGAGGAACTGGGTCTAAGTTTTCAAACCTGTCTCGCCGAAAGGCAAGCTTGGACCTACCATAACTAAAGCACTTTGTTTTTTTGCCGTTATAAGAAATCTGTGTCCACTTGCCTGCGGCAGGCAGGTCTGTGACTTTATCTGTGTTCAACTTGCCTGACGGAAGTCAGGTCTGTGAGAAATAATCCTCGAGGATCAGCGTCCTTTTTTTGCGGCTATCAGCGGGAAATTATAAAACCTTCTTAACCATAAATTCCTTTGTGCCTTCGTGCCTTTGAGGCAAATCCGCTCTGCGTTCTCTCATTTAAACTTTGTGAACTTGGCGGTTAAAAAGAATTCATGACAATTATCCCCGCACTTAAATCCATTTTCCAAACGCTCATACATTTCCATGGATTTGACCTAATATTTTTTCATTTTAGATAATCGATTACCAGTTTTTAAACTTATAGGAAAAACTAAATGCGAAAAACCACAAAAATTCAAATTCATCCCCTCTTCGGTCTCCTGTCTTCGGTCTTCCAACCGATTTGGAAAGGATAATTCTCACTGGCAGCATAAGAGTATTTATATAGAAATTTATAATCCCAACTCATGATGATCAAAACTATCCTGGTGGATGACGAACGTCACGCGCTCGAATCCCTCAAACTACTTTTGGAACAACTTTTCCCCGAGCAATTTGAATTTTTAGCCCTTTGCCACTCTGTTGATCAAGCCATCCCTGCGATCCAACTCCACGAACCTGATTTGGTGTTTTTGGATATTCAGATGCCTCAAAAAAACGGCTTTACCTTACTTGAGGTCATGCCCAATCGTGACTTCGATGTGATCTTCACCACCGCCTTTCAAAACCATGCCCTTGAGGCTTTCAAACATACCGCCTTCGATTATTTGCTGAAGCCAATCGATACGATAGCACTTCAGAAAACAATTGTTCGCTACCTCGAAACCAAAAAGACTGACCCGATACATTCTATCTTGGAATCACTTTCCCAACAAATGGGCGGATTGGATATCGTGGCTTTTTCCACTTCTGAAGGACTGGAATTTGTCCATTTCGATGAAATCAAATATTTGGAAGCCGACCGAAATTATACCACCCTTTTTCTGGAGGAAAATCGCAAACTCCTTATTTCGAAATCCATCGGTCAGATCGAGACAAAACTTCCCGAAAACCGATTTATTAGGATCCATCAATCCTTCACGGTGAATGTGACCAAAATCCTTCGCTACGATCGATCAGAAAACTACCTCGTTCTCAAATCAGGTGAAAAGCTTTCCGTATCCGTCCGCAAAAACACCAATCTGACCAAGCGCTTTGCCTAGAAATTTTCTCAAGCTTTACCTATTACTACTTCTCTCCACTTTTCAAGGGATAGCGCAGCAACTTCCGTCACGTCAATACACGACCGCCGAGGGCCTTTCCAATAATGCCATCCGAGCCCTTCACTTGGATTCGCGCGGCATCCTATGGATAGGAACCGAAAACGGTGTCACCACATTGGAAAATGGAGTTTTTCGAAACTTCTTCGAATCAGATGGCCTCGCTTTTAACAGTTGCTGGGATATCATTGAAGATAAAAACCACAATCTTTGGTTTGGTAGCTATGGGGGTGGAGTTACTTTTTTTGATGGAAAAACCTTTCAGAAAATCCAGGAGATCGATGGTCTAGCCGACAACCGAATTCGGCATTTTTATCCTTACCAAGATTACATGCTCGTCGGGACAGAGGACGGAATCAGCCTAGTCCATCTGGAAACACTCAAAGTGACCCCAATTGACGGCACGGCCAATGGCACGGACCTGAACTACACGGCTGGATTTTGGGAGTTGGATGGCGGGCTCTTTTACAGTACCTATCGCAGTGGCTCGTATGAGATTTTTTGGGAAAATAACCTTCCAAAGGTCCGGAAAATCAATGATTGGCTCCCGATTTTTGCGGTTTTCCAAGAAGGAGAAAAACTCCTGCTTTCCGATAAAGGCAGCCTAAAGTCAGTTTCGATTACTGATTTTATCTCCGGGAAAAACCCGACAGAATCTCAGGAATCATCCGTTTTCTGGCAAAAGCTTAATGGGCCAAATCAAAAAACCTACCTATTGGCATCGGGACTTTTCACGAAAGACGGAGGGATTTTCCAATGGGAAAATGGCAACTTAAGCTCACTCAGCGAGCGATTTGATATTGATTCCAAGTTCATCCAAAGTGGTGTGATGGATCAAGATCGAGGCCTATTATTCTTAGGTTCGCTCGATAAGGGTCTATACCAAGTCAGAATAGACGGTGCTGTAATTTTTGAGGAGTTTGGCGAAAAGGAAGTCAAAGGGATAGCCGGCAATGAAAACATACTCGGCTTTCTTCATGGGCAAGGTCTTGAAATCCGAAACCCTAAAACCGACAGAATTACCCAAGTCAAAGCCCAGCAGCTAAAGGACATTCAAGCAGCATATTACCGGCGATTTCCGGAGAAAATTCCTGAGCACATGGACGGCTTTTTCGAACTCGACCCAAAAATTACGGCTGAAGAAATGGAGTTCTATGAGCTTCATTTTCGGGATTCCTTTTTTTGGATTAATACCAATCTGGGGGTTTACAAAATTGATGAAGCTGGAAAAATCCTGACCTATCTGCCTGTGCATTGCTACAGCATGGGTTTTACCCCAGAAGGGAAATTGATGGAAACCAATCCTTACGCAGGAGTTCGAATCTACGATGACCCGGATAATTTCTCCTACACCTATTTTCATCCCGACGAGCCTTCCACCCCACTACAAATCTCAAAAGTGGTCACTGGAAAACAGGGCACTTATCTGGCTTCTGTTTTTCATGGATTTTATCAATGGGATGGAAAGGAATTTTTCTCCTATCTCAAGGAAGGGATTTGGGCTGAGCAAAAATTCAAGTCCCTGCATCGACTTGACAATGGCAATATTCTGGTGGGAACTGAGTTTGGAGAATTGTATCAAATCACTCCCTATCCGAACTTTAAAATCATCAGGCATTGGGATAAGGATGAGCTACAAGGCACCTCAATCCTTGCCATTGAATCTTTTGAAAATGCCATTATTGTCATCACTGAAAAAGGCATCCACCTACTGGAAGATGAGAAAAACAGCTTTTTGGATGAGGAGCAGGGATTTTATCAAAAGCTCTTCCTCAGTGCAAAGCGAATCGGTGAGGTTCTCTATATCGGCACATCGAAAGGGTTTTATCAAATTAATCTGCCAGATTTTATTCGAAACCTTAATCAAAATCAGAAGATCCAACTAGGCATCACCGAACTGAAAATCAACCATCAGTTAGTTCCTCCAGACAATTTCAACTGGTTTGTACTTGAAGTTCAAAAGTTAAAACTCGAAGCAAATGAAAACACACTTTTCATTCGATTTAAGCCCACAGGTCCTCTCGATTCAGAAAAACTTCGCTATCGGTATCGACTGAAATCCAGTGCAGAATGGACGGAGTATTTTACTGAACCCATACTTGAACTCCCCTATTTGCCTTGGGGAGAGTATCTGCTGGAAGTGGAAGTTTGGGACTATCATTCGGGTTCCATGAGTGTAATCCCACTATTGGACTTCAGCATCAAGCGACCTTACTATCTCAGAGTCTGGTTTATTCTGTTAATCATTATCTGCATGGTTAGTCTTTTTGTATTGATCTACCGCACTCGCAGCCAACAGTTCAAAGCCAAAACCTTAATGAATCAACGGCTCACAGAAATCAAGTTGGAGGCCCTTAGATCTCAGATGAACCCACATTTTACTTTCAATGCAATCAACAGCATTCAGTATTTTATCCTGAAAAACGACTCCAAGCAAGCCCTAAACTACCTGGGTAAGTTCAGTTCCTTAATTCGCAGTACGCTAGACCAAAGTTCCAAATCCCAAATCACCCTTGCCGAGGAGATCGACTACCTCAGTCGCTACATCGAGGTAGAGAACATGCGGATGGATGATCGCGTGACTTGGACCATCGAAGGCAATGCCCTAGAACATAAAAATGACATTCACCTTTCCCCAATGCTAATCCAACCCTTGGTCGAGAATGTATTCGTACATGCCTTCCCCCCTGATCATCCCGAACCCAAACTCAGCATCCGGTTCGAAATCCAAGATCCTAACCAACTCCACTGCATCGTCGAAGACAATGGAGTCGGTTTCCCCACCGAGCAACAAACCACCCACGAATCCAAAGGCACCAAGCTTATCCGCGAAAAACTCATGCTCCTGCCGGGGTATTCAGAGGAAAGTTTGATTGTCGAGACCGGAACTTGGGGAACTAAAGTGAGGGTGAAGATTAACTTTTAATGGGGAAAAGGGTACGGATGTACAATGAGAGGGGGCGATTAAACAATATTTACTTTTTACTTTATTTTTCATTTAATATTTAAAAGAAAAAAAAATTCTTGCGCATACATCATTACTCCATAATATCAAACTGAAAAATCAAATGGAATCAACGGAACAAAAATCATTACTTGAGGAATTTCTGATTAAATCAAAAAAAGACTATGATGCGATAAAAAATGCTAAGGTTATTTGCGGAGTTATTGGCCAAAGTGGATCTGGAAAATCGTCACTAATCAATTCGATATTTGGTGAAAAAATGTCTCAATCAGGCCCAACTCAAACAACACTTGATAAGAAAGGTCCTTTTCAAAAAGATGGTCTTATTTTTTATGATTTACCAGGATGTGGAACCAATGAATTTCCAAAAGAGACATATTCTGAGGTAATGGATTTAAATTCATATGACTGTTTAATATTAGTTACTTCTAACAGATTTTATGAGAATGATCGATTCTTAATTGAAGAAGCAAATCGACTTGAAAAATCTATTTTTATTGTACGAAGCAGAATAGATGAAGCTATTTCAAATGGTAAATATGATTATCCGGAAAAAGAAGAAAAAGATATTATTAATCTTTGTTTTCTTGAGATTGAATCTTCAATCAGAGATTTAAGAACTAATGGAATTTATTTGGTTTCGTCAAGAAAGCCTACTGATTATGACTTGCCATTGCTTTTAGAAAAAATCGCCGAAAGTTTAGATAAAATAAAAAGAGCAAAGTTTATCTCCCAAATATTTGGCGCAAATGAAGAAATAATTAATGAGAAAAGGAAAATTGCAAAAAAAGTCGTAAAATATTATAGCTCTGCTGCTGCTTTAAATGGAATAAACCCTATCCCGGGCTTAGATGTAGCCTTAGATGTTGGTTTAATATTAAAAATGAATCAAGAAATTTTAAAAATCTTTAACCTTGATGAGGACTCAATAGCATATTTGAAATTATTAAAAATATCCCATACTACCTTAAACTCTGTACAAAAATTTGGAATGCAATTTTTAACAAAAGAAGCAATATTATTGCTTCTTAAAAAATATGCTCCTCAAGTAGCAACAAAACAAATTACAAAATATATACCTTTTGCTGGTCAAGCAATTTCTGCAACGATAGCTTTTGGCTTGACTATGACTTTTGGAAATAAAACAATTGAGGAGTGTGCTGAAAAAGCTTTGGAGATTCTTTCACAAGTAGATTATACCTCATTCGAATAAAACATAAAGGGTCTGATTCAAAGGTTGAATCGGACCTTTTTTTTACACGATTATCATTTTTTTCAGGATCAATCAATAAATCCGTTATGAACCCCTCCCGCCCCTACCTCCGTGTCGACATCGACAAAATATTTATTCAAGTAAAAGCAGTTATGCATCAAGAAGCTGTGATAAGAGGCAATGGAAATGCCCAATACAGAGACTGCTATACAGGAAAAATCTTGAATGGCGGTGATCCTTATGATTATGAACATATCTATGGTTCGGAGTGGGTTCATACCACCTACAAGCACTTGCTTACTGACCCACAGATAGCTTTGGTTGTGAATTGCCAGGAGAATGTGGGAGTGACACTTCGGAAGATCAATCAATCCAAGGGTAAAACAAATCCGGAAATCTGGTTTGCAAATGATATCAATATTCGGAACAATGATATCGACATCAATTGGGCTATGGGTAATATTCAAAAAGCCAAAAAGGCCATTGAGAAAATGGTAAAAGAATTATCGAGGTAAAGACAATACACTAAAACCAAAAAATCTCATGCCCACCTTCCACTGCGAATACTGCGGGACGAAATTCCCCTCAGTCGCCAACTTGACCAGTGTACCTTGTTACCGACATCCCGATGGCCCAAATAAGGGAAAGCATAAATTGTATGAAGGTGGAGAAAAGTCCCGCTATACCTGCAAATACTGCGGCACCACGAATGTCTCTATCGCCAGCTTGACCTCCATCCCCTGCCCCAGACATCCGAAAGGAAACCAAAAAGGCCATCACGCTCCGGCTTTATAGTTATTTCAGTACGAATATTCACTGAAAACCAGCAATTATTCATAAGGTAAATCGAAAGTGCCTCAAGTAAATACCTTAGATGAGTGTTAAGCAACACTTTTTCCTTACAACCGGTCTTTCTTCAGGGGTGATAGAAGGATCGGTTTTTTTAATGGTAATTTTAAGATTAGTTCGACACCCTTCGGGCCTGCCTGTCGGCAAAGGCAGGGTCGTGGGAATTCTATCGTATCTATCGTTTTCCACGGGTTGCACCTGCCTACCGGCAAAGGCAGGACCGCGGCTATTCAAAAGTTAGACCCCTGTCGGGGTCATTTTCTTGCAAAATAGAGAGAATCAGAAATAACCTTTGTGTCTTTGCACCTTTCTGGCCAAACCCTTGGCGCCTTCTTAGCAAAAAACCTTTTTGAGCCTTCATGGCAAACCCCTCTGCGCTCTCTCTTATATCTCCGTGAACTTTGCGGTTAAAACCCCTCTGCGCGCTCATATTTAACCTCCGTGTACTTCGCGGTTAAATAACCTCTGCGCTCTCTCATTTTACCTCAGTGAACTTTGCGGTTTAAAAAGAAATCTTTGGCTCAACCCACATCAAACCCAAACTCAGCAGCATCCCGATCAACCAAATCCAATTGGAAATCTTAGCGTAATTCATCTCGGAAGAAGAACCCTCACCTTCATATCGAAAAGTCAATGGCTTAATCAAAGCATTTGCATAATGGCTAGTCAACTCATTTTGACCATATACATAAATCGAAAAATCATCCCCAAATCCAATCCAACCTGTCGAATCTGACTGGAAAACCCCTTTTGCCAAAAAAGGATTTGTCAAAGTCCCAACCAAATTCACCGAGTCCACTTGACTATAAATCCATTCCGGAATGCTGTCACTTTTATTTAATTGAATTTCAGTTGAGATTCCTGATAATACCGGAGCTCCAAACTTCCAGGATTGAGGTTCAGCGGGTTCCAAAGCTCCAAAAAGCTCACCCCAAATCGCTTCATAACCAGCCTCATCTCCCTGAAGGAACTTAGGAAAAGTGGAAGAGTATAAACTTATCGCGATCTGAACTCCTCCCACTCGCTGAACTGCCATTGCATCATCACCAAAAAGCTTCTGACTACTTTTTACCGCCCACCTAAACGGCGCAGCTTCCAGTTGATTTCCTAGGGTTCTACTTTCCCCCTGCCCTGTTCGCTGCAATTGAAAATCCGTTCCAAAAAGCCGATTAACTTGATAAACCGTTTCTTCCGTATTAGCTAGGTTCATAATCACCAAAGCTCCTTCCGACGTCCTTACCCAATCCTGAACTTCCTTCAACTCCAATTGCTGCGGGTCAATCATGCGAATTTGCAGGGAATCTGAATTAGCATTTCCTCCTTCCAAAACTGTGGCCCGAGAAAGCCGGATTTCCTGACTTACCTTTTCACCCTTGCTCTCCAGCCATTGACTCAGCACCCGAACTTCCTGACCCGGAAATGAAATCTGAAAATGGTATTTCTTCGGCACTGAGGGCCCGATAAAATATCTCAAAATAGCCAACGAATCCCCATCTATCAGAAGCGGAACTTCAACCTTCCCCTGTCCAGCTGTTAGAAATTCGAGTTCACCGACATTCCAACCTTTTTCCAGTTCAGCACTTGCCAACTCAATTTCTCCTTGTCTTAAAAGGATTTTGGAACTGTCTTTTTCTGAAAAAACCCGATAATTTAATCGCTGCCTCTCCCCTTTTCTCAGATAGCCTTTCCATGATAAATCACTGAGTTGTCGATCCGATTCCGGCAAAATCCAGTTGACGGTCTGGTTTCGAAATGGAAAAAGAGACTCTTTGGAAAATTGCTCTCCGAGAAGGAAAACTTGGTTGCCGGTCTCCTTATAATCTTCAATTGAAACTGCCTTTTTGATCTCCAAACTATCCTGCCAAAACTGGACTTGCTTTCGATCAACCTCCTCTGAATAGATCAAAACCTCATTATCATCTTCCGAAATGGATATGCTTGGCTGAAGAAGAAAAAGGCAGAAAAAAATCAAGAAAAGAAAAAGCAATCCTGATTTGAGCCAGATTCTCTGAGTTGCAATTCCGTTTTTTGATTGGAGAAAAATAGGAATCCCGCCTGCAAAAGCAGCCAGAAAAAAAATCCAGATCAGGATTGGCCAAGAAGTCATCGGATTAAATTCCATCATTGTATTTTCCTCCGAAATGAGTCTTTCAATGAATTTGGAGCCAAATAGGACGCATCAGTCTGATTATAGCTGCCAGCAAAAGGATAGAGTTTCTCCCTCAATTCATTCCTTCCCCTTTCATCCAATTTCCCTGATTCAAGCTCCTGTATGTGCAACAACAACTTCAAATCATTCAGCCCGGAATATTCCATGCGTCTGCTCCAGATTTCTCCAAGTTCGTGCACAGTTTGTCGATCTGCGGCTGTCAGTTCAGCTTTGAGTAGCATTCCCAATACCTTAGATGCAAGCGGTTCGATTTGCTTTTCCAACTCGACCAACTCCCTTTTCAATCGAGCATCCAAGTCTTTCAACTCGCCCGTAAGACGCTTTTCCTGTTCCTTGATTGGAGGTGGATCGTAACCGGTGCGCTTCACATAAACCCGTGATTTCTGCTGCACTGTCTTCAGTAATTCCAAAGCCTTGTGTTGAAATGGAAGGGATTTTTCAGGTTCGAAAAGCCTTAAATAAAGCTCCGCCTGCCACATTTGTTCCAGGGCCGCTTTCAATGCGCTTTTGGTCGATTGCTCAAAATAGGTATTGACCTCCTCCGAATCGTGAGCGTGCATATATTCGCTCAACAAATCCTCGATTCCACCACCAGCTGTCGTTGACTTCTCTGCAACTTCTTCTTCATGAGAGTGGCCGGTATGAGATTCACCTACCTCAACTTCATTTCCCCCCTCCTGATCGTGCAAATGCATGTATCCGGTCAACAAATCTCCTCCTTCTTCCATCGTTCCCCCTCCTGCTGCCGACTCAAATTCCTCGCCCATGTATTGGCCATAGCGCAAGCGAAGGAGCTTTTGATCATATCCGATTGCGTTGGAAGTAGAACCAAATTCCTTATCCGTCTTCTTGGATTTTTCAGTTAACAGCTTTTCTGTATCGCTGATTATCTGTCGCTGACTGCGAAAATATTCCGGTAGAAACTGCACCACCATGCCTTCCATCGCCGCATCGCTATGGTCATTTTCATCCACGTATTTGATGAAGTAGGTGTCTGTTCGGGACAGGTTTGCCGTAGGTTGCTTATTGTCCACGGCCGCCCAATAGTAATAGAGTTCGTCACCGGGCTGGAAATCCAAGCCCTTGAAATCCAATAGATAATTGGCTTGTTTTTCTTTAAAAGCTTGAGCCGAAACAGGAAATCGACTTTCTCGAAACTTTACATTTTCACCTTTTCCTCTTGCCAAAGTAGCAACCAAATAAACCTCCTTCACCAAAAAATCATCACTGACTTTTGCTTTAAGATTTAGTGAAGATGGATTTTTGGGAAAATGATAGCGGTAGATTTCCTTTTCTTCAGGAATGATTTGAGGACTTTGATCAGGGATCGCTTCTAGGGTATAAAAGTCACTTTCAAAAACCTGCAAACTATCCCGAAAGGCTTGAATCGAATAAATCCCTGAATTGGCCAATTCATCGGACAGTTCAAATTTTTGATTCTTTAGCGAAAAAGACAGCTTCTTCCCTGTCGAATTAACCAGAAATACCTCCAATTCCGAATTCCCAGAAAAACCAATCTCCCAGGTCAATCGGGTGCCTTTAATTGCTTTTGCTTCCAGATTCTGCTGGACAGATTTCGGGATTTTGGTGTACGCTGGTGGTTGGATGGTCAATTGAGTTTGGCTAAAGCTAATAGCCTCATTAGTTTCTGTCAAAGCAACTGTTTCGGCTAATTCAAATTGGTCTTCAGGATTGGTCAGAGTTTTAGATAAATCAAAAAATCCAGTTCCTAAATAAACCAAAACCAACAAAACTGATCCCATTAAATATGGAAGCAAACCACGCTGAATCACCCATATCCTGGGTGGAATTCGATCAGAAATCCGCTCAATTTGAAGTTGATCTGCGATACTGAAAGCAGGCTTGTCTAGGAGTTCGAGGCTGAATTCCAAACCTTTTACCTCCTGATGCAAAAGCTGTACGGCTAAAATCCGCTTGCTTTGAAATCCTCCAAAAAACCAAGCGAAACCGAAGGTTCCCATAAGAAAAAGTCCTACAACAATCCAAAACTCAACTTCCAAGGCCCAAACCAAAAACCCAAGCACCATTCCCAATATCAAGGCTTTTGCCAAAGCATTCAGTTGCAATTGCAACTCGAGGAACCGTATGGATTGCTTGAGTTTGTTCACAGATTAAGTCGATAAGCGTAATATCGTTCCAAGCCAAAAAGGATGAGAAAGAGGATTAAAAGCAGAATTGCCGTATTTGGCAAAGCGGCCATCTTCGATTCTGAAATTTGGATAAATCTTTGTTCCAGTTGATGGATTGTTAACCTTTTTTCTTTGGGATGAATTCCAAGAAAATCAACCAAAGGTTCCAAGATCAATTCAGGAAGCAAACCTTTTTCGATCATTTCCTCCCAAGTCAACCCTGACTGATTTTCAAGGTTTATGACGTTTTGAGGTAAAATCCGATCACTTGATTCTATTAAGAAATAGAGCTTTTCCTTCGAATTGGTTTCAGGAAATTGATCTGTTAACACCAATTTTCCTCCTTCCGAAACCTCGGTAAAAGAAATTCCATAAATCTCATTTATTGCCTCAAAAGCTGCCAAAAGCTGGGCTCGATTTTCTTGATTTTTTAAAGAAAAACTGACTTCAATCGAGCCAGAATAAATTAGATCTGAAGTTCGCTCAGCTGAATCCAATTGAAGTAAACCACTTTTATCCACGGAAAGAAATCGGATCGAATCCAAGCCAATTCTGGCTTTGGAATAGCTTCTTTTATCCAAAGTAGAAACATGCAAAACTGGTATTTCAGGTACAAATAGAAGATTTGACCCAAAGTCATTTTCTAATCCTAATGAATATATATGAAGTGAATCCAAACGATTTGGCAGCAAATCCAAGGCTTTTTGCATTTCAAATTCTTTCCAATTTCCTTCAGGAAATTGTCCGACTTCATATTCTGGCAAACCCTCAGCTAACCAAAAAACTTGTTCGCCTTTTTCCAAAGCCTGTTCAATCTCAAACCGAAATTCGGACTCAACTTCTGTATCAGGTTGCACCAAATGAACGATGGGTTTGGAATCGTTTTTTCCCAAAAAATCAAACCATAGCCCCACAGCAAGCAAAACCAAAATTGCCCAAATCAGAATTCGGAGAAATAAAAGAAGTAATTGCTCCAGTTTGAATGATCGACTGGATTGGGATTCTTGTCCACTCAACCAATTCATTGCGGCCCAATCAAGAACTTTTCCTCGCCTTCCGTTCCAGAGATGGATAAATATAGGAATCGATATTCCAAGCAAACCCCAAAATAAAATCGGCTGCAGGAACTCCATCAGGACAATTTTTTAAGGTTCAAAATCTTGCGAGCCAATGTCGCCAAAGGAGTCTGGATTGACTCTCTCAAGAGGTGAACCTGCGGTTGCTGAAATTTGGCATCCAAATGATCCAAATAGGATTGGAAGTTCTTCTTAAACTCGGATTTCAAAACCTGCCCGTCCCGCAGCATTTCCCTACCAGTTTCCAGGTCTCGGAAAATGAGATTGCCTTGAAGATTGAAGTCAAGTTCCTGTTCGCCCAAAAGTTGAACGAGCATCAGTTCTTTCCGAGGATGGCGGAATTTCTCCACGAGATTTTCCCATTCTTCATTTTTCTGTAGAAAATCAGAAACCCACACGATCAATTCCCGATTCCGATCCAGCGGCAAAGCAGTTTGAGGCGCATCCAAAGGCCAAGTTCCGGAAGCTTTTTCCAAGGCTAAGTAATACAATATCCGCTGAAAGCTCTTGAGTGTTGGAGCAACTTTTTGGGTAAGGTAACCTTCTTTCAAAGTATAATAACTCAAAGAATCGCCCTGTAAAAAGGCTAAATAAGCCAATGATGCTAAGAGATTTTTGGCATATTCCAAGCGGGAAAAGCCATTTTCAGTATAATTCATCGAGCCGGACAGATCCAAAATCAAACTGATGTGAAGATTACTTTCGGTCGTAGATTCCTTGACCATGTACTTTCCGGAACGGGAAAAATACTTCCAATCGATCCGCTTGAGATCATCACCAGGACGATAGTGTCGGTATTGCTCAAACTCGCTCCCCACTCCCACTCGGATCCCCGAATGGATGCCCTGCCGTAGCTGTTCGCTGATGATTCGGGCAGAAAGGCGCAGGTCGTTGAGCTTGATGATCTCCAGATTACTTGGCATGAACCGGCACTTGTTCGACTAGTTTAGAAATGATAAAATCAGTGTCAATCTGCTCCGCTTCAGCTTTGAAGTGAAGGGAAATCCGGTGTCTAAGCACTGGAAAAACCAGGTATTGAATATCCTCGGGGATTACAGAATAGCGTCCTTTTAGTATTGCCCGTGCTTTGGCACAAAGAATCAAAGCCTGTCCGGCACGGGTTCCAGCCCCCCACTCCACATAGGATTTGACCTCCGGAACGATGGAATTCTCCAATCGAGTAGCTCTGATCAATCTAGTGATATAGGACAAAAGTGAGGAATCCAAATGAACCTCACGAGTCAATTGCTGGAGCTGAATGATTTCTTCGGCTGAGATGATTTTGTCAATTTGGGGCTTGTAAGTTCCTGTGGTTTTTTCCAACACTTCCAGCTCCTCCTGTTCACTGGGATAACCCAGCTTGATAAAGAGTAAAAAACGATCAAGTTGCGCTTCAGGAAGTGGATAGGTTCCACTTTGCTCGATGGGATTTTGCGTAGCGATGATCAAAAAGGGATTGGGCAAGGCAAAATTATTCCCCCCGTAAGTCACCATTTTTTCCTGCATGGCTTCCAAAAGTGCCGCTTGGGTTTTTGGTGGAGTTCGGTTGATTTCGTCTGCCAAAACCATATTTGCGAAAATAGGTCCCTTCGAAAACTGAAAAAACTTCTTTCCGGTACTGTGATCTTCTTCCAAGATTTCAGTTCCGATAATATCTCCCGGCATCAAATCCGGGGTAAACTGAATCCGCTTGAATGACATTTCCATCACCTCGGATAGTGTTTTTACCATCAGCGTCTTGGCCAAACCGGGAACTCCTTCCAGCAAACAATGCCCGCCAGCAAGTAAGGTAATGATCACCTCATCAAGCACTTCGTCTTGACCAACGATGACTTTGGCAATTTCTTTTTTCAGCTTGGGAAGCTTATCTACTAAGTTTTGGTAGTGTTTTAGGTCAGTTTCCAATAGGTATTAGGTTAAAGCGTACACCACGATGTTAACTCCAAAGCGGGTGTTATCGATTTTTAGAAATCGCTTATTTCGAAAGTCATAATCCCACTCGCATCCGTAGTCTTTGTTGCTGTAAAGGACGCCGATTCGGCCGTTGACTTGAATGGCTTTGAGGTAATCGTGAACGAGATCATCTCCCCAACCATTTAGCTCAAAGGAAGTCGTCGGAGGTCCGTCCTCAAAGTTGAAGAAGCAACGGTAAATCCAGTGGTCATTGGGTATTTTTTGTAGCGCTTCCGAACCGAAAGTCCGGCTCATCTCCGCTTCGAAGGATTTCGCGAAAAGCCCGTCGATATCATGGTTACAGTCGTCAACGAATATAAATCCACCCTGCTCGACATAGGTTTTGAAGTTCTTTCGCTCTTCTTGAGAAAACTCCACCAATTTGTGCCCGCTCAGATAACAAAAAGGACTTTTGAAAATCTCCTCGCTACTGAGTTCGACAATCTTTTCCTTTTCATCCACCGGAATCGTCGTGTACTCCACCAGGCTATTGAGCAAATTGGAAGGCATGCGCTGATCCGTATCCCAATTGCCGGAGTTGTACTTGAGGCGAGTGAAGAAGAAGGTTGAAGTTTTCAGTTGTCAGTCTCAGTTTACAGTGGGCAGTCGCAGTTTGCAGTGGTCAGTTTACAGTTGGCAGTCACAGTTTACAGTGATCAGTCGCAGTGATCAGTATGCAGAATTGTCAATTTTAAACGTAAATAGTAAACAGTAAATAGTTTACTGTAAAATTCACTTACTGAAAACTGAACACTACCTACTGAACACTACTAACTGAAAACTGAACACTGACCACTGATTACTGAATCAAACTGCGTCCGACAAACTAGTGAACGTAAAGTCTCTGATTTTCATCGGAGGCACCATGTTTCCGTCGGTTCGCTGTGGCTTGCCCATCGCTTCAATGTTATTGAGCATGATGATCGGGCTTTCGTTGAATCGGAAGTTTTTCACAGGGAATTTGATCTGTCCGTTTTCGATGTAGAAAGTACCGTCTCGAGTCAGTCCTGTGTAAAGCAAGGTCTGTGGATCCACAGCACGGATATACCAGAATCTAGTTACCAAGACACCTCTTTCGGTATTTCTAATCATATCGGCAAGAGATTGATCGCCTCCGGCAAAAATGAATCCTTGAGGTCTGGCTACAGGCTTTACCCCCTGCTTTTCTGCCCAATATCTGGAATAGAACATGTTTTTCACTGCTCCATTTTCAACCCATGAGGTTTTTTCCAAAGGAAATCCTTCTCCAGACCAAGGTGCAGATGGAATCTCTGGATGCGCTGGATCAGAATAGATGTTTACGCGTTCGTCGAAAAGCTTTTCGCCCAACTTAGTTCCTCCGCCTTTCTTGCTTAGGAAACTTCTGCCCTCGTCAGCACTTCTAGCGTCCATTCCTGAAGCGAGAAGTCTTAGAAGATCATTGGCAGCCATTGGCTCCAAAATGACGGTATATTTTCCAGGTTCGATCGCCTGAGCGTTCACAGAAGCCATTGCTTTTTGCGCAGCTATATTGGTCACTTCACCGGCCTTCAGCAAAGCTGCATCATTGAAGTCGCGACCTGCATAGCCTGAACCTGTACCATCCGCTGAACGGACTGTAACAGTGAAATCAACGGAAGTACTTTGGTTGTAGCCAAATAGTCCTTTGCTATTTCCAGTTGCGACAAATCCGGAGAAATCCTCCAAATAACCCGCAGCTGTCAGATTATTGTCGACGCAAGGCTTGATGCTGTCCACTGCCAACTGAGCCCGATAATCCGGGTTAATGGAGTCGGTAGCTTTCGCAAAAGTTCTGGAAGGACCATAATTCTGCGGACCGAGCATCGGCATGTATTCCGGATTTTCCGGTGCCAAAGAAGCGATTTCTTCCGCTCTAGTCACAGCTCTTTTCAAAGAATCATCGTCCAGTTCATTGATACTGGCAGAGCCTGATTTTTTCCCATAAACCGACGTGATGCTGAGACTAATCTCGTTCGTTTCACCGCTTGTGTTTACTGTATTTCTTGCATAGCGAATGTTGCCGGTACGGCCACCACGAATGCTGACCTCGGTTTCATCGGCTTTAGCATAAGACAAAACCTTATCTATAATCGCTTTAGCTTCTTGTTGAGTTAGTATAGCCATAGTAATGATGTTCAGAATTAGATGTTTCTACCTGTGTTGATGACATTGACTCCGTCGAAACGGGTAGTTGGGCTGCCGTGGGATACCGCAGAAACCTGAGAAGGCTGACCTTTTCCGTCAAAGAAAGAACCGAAAAGTCGGTAGTCATCCTTGTCGCAAACTTGAGAACATGAGTTCCAAAATTCCTGCGTATTGGACTGATAAGCCACGTCTTCGAGCATACCGGCAATTTGTCCGTTTTTGATTTCGTAGAAAAGCTGACCACCAAACTGGAAGTTGTACCGCTGCTGATCAATCGAATACGAACCACGACCAATGATGTAAATCCCTTTTTCGATATCTTTGATCATATCCTGTGGACTCATTTTTTCTGTTCCCGGTTTCAAGGAGACATTTGGCATGCGTTGAAACTGAACCGAAGACCAGTTGTCCGCAAAGCAGCAACCGTGAGATTCTTTTTCATTGATGATTTTGGCTTGATCACGGATTGCTTGATAGTTTACCAAGACGCCATTTTTGATCAAATCCCATTCCTTGGCTTTCACGCCTTCATCATCCCAACCCACATTTCCGAGGGAATGAGGCTGGGTTTTGTCAGCGACTATGTTGACTTTGTCCGAACCGTATTTGAAATCACCTGATTTCCATTTGTCCAAGGTAGCGAAACTGGTACCAGCATAGTTGGCTTCGTAACCCAAAACTCGATCAAGCTCAAGTGGGTGACCGACTGACTCGTGAATAGTCAATCCTAGGTGATCGGGATCCAACATTAGGTCATATTTACCAGGAAGTACAGACTTTGCAGTGAGTTTTTCCTTGGCGTGTTTAGCTGCTGCGACCGCATCTTCAACCATGTCGTAGCTATTTTTGTAGCTATTGAAACCTGCAGGATTCATGTATTTGTCTGCCGCAAGGCCGTCCAAGTATTCAAAGCCCATTCCCATCGGAGCGCTGAGCGCCTGACGGGATCGGAAGTTTCCTTCTGCCTTGTTGACTGCGGTGACCGTGAAGTTTGGCCAAATACGGTGAATGTCCTGATCGATGTATGAACCGTCAGTCGAAGCGTAGTATTTCTGCTCATTGATCATGAAAAGGGCAGAATTGACAAAGGCAGCGCCATTATCCAAAGCCGCATTATTCACGGATAGCAAGAGGTCAATTTTGTCTTTGACCGGAACTTCCAAAGCATTTTTCTTGATTGGTGTCTTCCAGCTCACTTCACCAAAAGATCGAACCGGAGCGAGAACTACCGGCTCACTTTGGAGTTTGGAGTTTGCCTTTGCAATAGCAACTGCCGTTTCTGCGGCCTTTTTAATTCCATCGGGAGTAACATCGGAAGTAGCCGAAAAGCCCCAAGTCCCGTTGGCAATCACACGGATTCCAACACCGAATGACTCGGCATTTGTGATTCCCTGTACATTTTTCTCTCGGGTAAAAAGGTATTGCTGAAGGTACCGACCGATTCTGACGTCGGTGTAAGTTGCTCCTAAGGATTTGGTCGTGTTTAATGCCACATCAGCCAGGAGTTTTTTGGCGGCGGCATCCATCCCGGGCATGAGCAGATGCTCAGCTGAAACGGGCTGGCTAAAGGCGACCAGACCGGGAGTCATCATTGCTCCCAATCCAAGCCCTGAAAGGTGGATAAAATCTCTTCTGTTCAATGGATCGCTTGTTTAATGGTTAGTTTATGTTTTTTCATTTTTATCGATGCTCAAATGTCAATTTGCCTTTTTCCAGGTTTATGGGACGGAAGACTGAAGAAAATCGAATTTTAGAGTCCTGAGCAAATAGGTTGAATTTTCAAAATGCTTTGAGATTTTGGAAAATCAAAATTCATTTCAGCTAAATGTAAACCTATTCTCCAATCCATTCAATGGGTTTGTTACAATGGTGGTAAAAGAGGTTAATTGGTGGGGAAAATTCGGTTTGAGAAGTGATTTTTGATCCTTAGTGGTTTTCGAAAGTCAAGAATTCGGATAGTTTTTTGGAGAAATTGGGGAAATGGGGTTAGGAAGTTGGGAGGTATGGGGGGTAGGGAGTTAGGAGGTTTGGAGGCTAGAAAGTAAATTGTTCGACGTATGCTTGGTTCAAGACTTCAGTCTTGGACCTACTGAATTGCAGTCTTCAGACTGCTGTTGTAATTCTTGTTAGTTTCAGGCAGTCTGAAGAATGAATATAGATAAGCACAAGCCTGCCTAAGGGCGAGGCAGGTCTGAAGGCTTGCGCTAGACGAGCTTAAAACTCAATAAATCTTCAAAAGCAGACCTGTGGAGACTTGATAGCCTTTTGCCCGCTGGATATAATTTCGATCTTGATCATTGATAATGATACCCCTTCCATTGTTAAGGCCATATTCAGCTCCAAGGGTAGCGCTCAAGATGAAATTTTCGGAGATTTCAACCAAGCGGTATTGCATGTTGACTTTTCCAAAAAAATGGGAATAATTAAGTATAAACCGGGAAGGTGAAAATCCATGGACAACTCTGAAATTACCAAAACCCAGTTCCGGCCGGACCACCCATCGATTGCCAATAGGAAGATCATAAAACACAAACAAGCCACCTTCCCGGAATCTAGCTTTCGCAAAAAATCCACCCAAAAATTGATTTTCAAGGACATTTGCACTATTCCCACTTGCATAAAATCCTAATCCAGGATAACCCGAAACTCCAAAATCGAAATTAATCCGATACCCCAAATTCACCTGATAGGAGTCCCCAAGAAAGCTCCCATTTTCAAAATTGCGATTCAAAAGCTCAAGGCTAAAGTCCGAAAAGAAGATATCCTTTTCAAACTTTTCCCATTGCTTTCCTTCTTGAGAATAGCAAACACCATGACTAAGGAAAATTAAAATCGGTACGAGTAGGAACAGCTTTTTCATAGCTCGACAATAATCACATTTCCTAAATCAATCACCCCATTGGCAGTTCTTAGTGAAGGATCGAGCATTAAAGAATTATCCGTGAAGATTTGATCAAACCTATTGATTTCAAAGAAAAATGGTTCTCGAACCGTCAAGTTGTAAGAAGTGTTGAGGTTTTTTGATGGTAGAACGACCCTGAATTCTCCTTGATTGCCAGTGGTGAATGAATAAACCAGCGAGGAACCTGAGTATAAATTCAGTCTCAAATTAGCGATTGGATCGCCAGTTTTTGTAACCATTTTACCCTGAAACGTATCAAAACTATCATGTATGAATTCCTGGCAGCCTTGAAATAAAAAGAAGATAAAAATATAAGTTAGCGACTTTTTGAATTGTAAAGTCTTCTTTTGCATGTAATATTTTTTTTTACCCTCACCGAGTAAGAAGACTCACTAGGTTGATTTTTTGATATTTTTTGTAAATCTGATCTGCATCAAATTCTCCTGATTTTGTATGTTTTCAATAATTAAACACTAAAAATAAAACTTTCAAAAGGCGGGAATTCATATTTTTCCAAAAATCATTAATCAACTCCGGAAAGATCGATAATTGCCTCGGTTTTGCTACAAAAAAATTGGCTAGTCGAAAACGGTAGATCCCGATAATTGTACAAGCCTTTCTAAAAAGAGTTAAAATCCTTAAAATGATGATTTTGAAGCATTTTCTATCTAAATAACTGATATTTGAGTTTCAATTAGAATGATTACGATATCAAATGGTTAAAATTAATTTTTTGAAACATCGGCTTTTATTGGTTTTTCAATGGTCATTTGGAAACGCATTTTGTTGAGGTCCGTTAAGCAATTATACCTTGACAGTATAATAGAATTAAGGTTCAAGTTTTTTAAATATCAAATTCATGGAAATCAAGTTATCCGAGTCCGAACTACAATTTTTAGCAGATAAATATGGAAGCTCCGGTCCCAAATTCGAGTTTACTGCGAGCGATCAGTTTACCGTATTTCATCCAAAGGCAACAATCAATTGCGAAATTATTGGTTTCACAAAGAGGTTAATTATGATTCACTACAAACTGGGGTTTTTCAAAAATCTTTTCTTTAGTTGGTTTGTTGACTTAGTGATCCCGGGCGTAAGTTTTAACAAAAAAGAAAATGTGATTACGATTGATCCCTTTCACTTTTTACCAGAAAAGGAGAGAATAGCAACCGAAGACTTCAGTATTCAGGAATTTTCTGTAGAACCCGGATTACTGCTGATTCGAATTGACATCATGGCTACACAGAATTCCCTGAACGAATACCAGCCTTCCTAGCTAAAAAATCAAAAAAAAATTGATAAAGACAGAAATGCCCTTCGGGTATTGGAAGTATTTCCAATTTCCAAAGGGCTTTTTTGCTAGCTATAATCTCACTTTTTCGATTTGGCTTCTCTTCAGGGAAGTAAATTCAAGTGAATAACTTTTCAGCTGTTCGAGATTAGATAAACTATTTCAAAGTGTATCGTATGGCAAGGCTTCCGTCAAGGAAGTTTCCACGGTAATGTTGAAAATAGAAATATGGAATTAAATCGACTCCAATGGTGATTGGTGCATCTCTGAATTTATATTCTAATCCTCCGATTCCGACTACTCCTATCGCAGCAAATGACCTGTCTCCCCAATAAACTGAACATTTTGGGTTTCTGGGGTCATTGCAATTTCCTTTGTACCCTTTGTAGTAATCACGGCCATCATAAAAACCGACTCTTGCTCCAAGACCATAAACCCAACTCAATTCTGGTACCTCTAAAGCATTTTTCT
This sequence comes from Algoriphagus sp., assembly GCF_046296635.1. GTDB lineage: Bacteria > Bacteroidota > Bacteroidia > Cytophagales > Cyclobacteriaceae > Algoriphagus. The sequence goes on from NZ_JBKBKZ010000005.1 coordinate 22,216, forward strand.
TATGCCATTCATAGATTCCAGTAACAGAAGTACCTCTCCATCTACTTGCTCCCACTATTATTTCTACGGCGGCCTTATTGTTAACAAAATGCTTCAAAGAAAGGCCTGAAGTATATCCTCCACGTACTCCAATTGCCGTGGTGTATCCGGAAGGACCAGCCGGCATTTCGTAACTTTCGAGGAAAGAGCGAACAGGATAGAAATCCTGTCGGTCCATCATTGTAGGTATTTTTTCCCATTGATTTAAGGGATGTTTTTCAAATGAAACTTCTTCCAAATCACAGGAACAATTTTCATTCAGTCTCTCGGATTCAGTTTGGGCTATATTTTCTCCAATAAAGAAGAAAAGCAATAAGCCACTCATTAATATCTTTTTCATAATCTGGAGTAATTTGATGTGTTGATTTAAAAGAATTCGCCCAAAAGTAGGTCTAATAATCGGTTACCCTTTAACAAAGAATGTACCCAAACCTTTTTATGAGGGGAAATTGATCCAAATGAAATATTTTTTCAGGTATGCAAGATCTCATTTGTAAAAATGAAATTTTCAAAAAACTCAGAATAAGCCTCCTATGGATAAATCAGATAACTTTTTAGCGCGTATTACGAAGTGCTTCCGGTCAGCTTACAGAATCATAACAATTAAGGATCTATAAAAACAGACTAGCGGCAAAGGAAAAAAGATCAGCCTAATCCCAAAACATAATTTTCACAAATTCCTTTTTACTGATTTTACCGGATTTTACTTTTTTAAAAAATGGCCGAATAGCTCGGTCCAAGCTGTCCATATACTCATCAAATACAACCCTTGCATGTGGAAAATAAACTATAGCTCCCGATTCAATCAAGAAGCTGTTGAGAAAAAAGGCTACTCTTGTCTGATTAGTTTTTGAATAATACCAAATCCATGGTGCATAAAAAGATGACACTTCTTCCAAATGAAATACTCTTCCAGTTTTATCAAACTCCTGAATTTGGGTAAAATTATTCATGGCAGCTGGCACCTCATCTGTTTGATCCATCTCTGCAAGACTCATGGCATGACAGCTCAGAGAAAAAATTTCGTTTGGAAATTTATCCTTCATGAATAAAGCTAACTCAAGACCTTTTTCCAGTTCGTCACATTCCATTAAAACTTCCCATTTCAATTTATAGAACTGGATGAGATTTGGATTCTTTGCGATTTGAGAATCAATTTTCTTTAGAAGCTTTGCAATTTTTTTTGGATCATCATAATTCAACTCCCCAAATTGACCTTTTAAATCAATAAGCAAGTCCTCCTCAGGCTCATTCATGGGGGTTTTATGGCTTGCGTCCAAAGAACTTTGGATTTTAACAAAAGGAGCAAAAAGTTTATCCTTCTTAAGAAGATCATAACTAAAATCCGCTGTTGTTGTGAACACATGCATCACAACATCATTGGTCATGTAGACAAAATTTCCTTGATCATAGAATTCCTCCCATCTGGATTTGTCCCAATTGAAACACATGGCAGCTAAAATTCTATCTGTATCGGATATTTCCTCATCATCGTCGAATTCATCGTCAAACTCATCATCCTCATCATCACCGAAATCGAAATCATTATAAATGATTTGATAGGTGCCCGGCTCGCCAAAGGCTTTGATCTGCCGCTCAAAATAATTCTTGCGCTCATCTTCTTCATTCAAATAGAGTATCGCCTTACCATTTTCGCCGAGGGGAATTTCTATCCTGGGAAAATCATCAGAATCCTCGTCTAAAATGTATTCAGCCCATCTAAAATCCTCACTTGGGGCAATGCCAAAATCCTCGGCAAAGGCAATTGATTCGAAAATAATATTATGAACTAACTCGTATGAAGTCTTCTCAAATTTAAGCATCAGTTCATCTTCATACCTTGACAAAATATCTCGGTAAAAAAATTCCGGTTCGTTCACAAAAAAAATCACATCCTTAGCACCTGTACAAAGCAGATCAATCAAAACAGCAGTATAAGTGATGTTTCCATTAACATGTTTTCTGGCACAGATCACAGGGAACTTTTTGATTTCCTCCCATCCTTCAGGCACCAAACATTCAAAGATGGGCAGCTTTCTGGCATTTCCAGTTTTGAGGTAACTTATCGGGTTAAACTTATTCTGAACTGGCTTAGGCTTTCTTTTGGACATGGGGAATTGGTTTTGGATCAAAAAATAAAACAAATAAATAAAGTTGATTTGAGCTTAAATATTGAGCCTTAAAGTAAAAAAATGTTCGCTGAGAAAAGCCAAGGAAGCTCCCTGTGAAAAAAATTCACTGCGGAGGCGCAAAAAACGCAGAAATTAATGGATTACCTAAATGACAAATAAAAATGGTCGGCAGGCAACTCTAAACTTTGCGCAACTTTATATCTTCAAAATAGCAATCTCCATTTTTCTCCCTTCCTCTGTGGTAAAAAACCTTTGTGCAACTTTGCGTACTTCGTGGTAAAAAAAGTGGTTAAAAGAACAGATCGTGCCTGCCTCATCGGCAAAGGCAGGCCTTCAGCACATAGAACTAAACCATTTCAATTTTGGCCAGCATTGCATACTGGGCTATTACAGGTCGAGCCGTTGGCACTTCCTTGAATCCCGAAGAAAAGCTTCAGCTTTTCTCCTTCGTGAACTTGAAGAAACCCAATTGAGCCAAAAAGTTTAACAGTCCATTTTAAAGCTTAATCCCTAGATCTTTTTTTCTCAGTGTGCTCTGTGGTAAAGAACCTTTGTGTAGAGGGAACAAAAAAGCCCCCCGAATCTCCAGAGGGCTCCAAAATCGTAAATCGTACTTCATTAGAGAGATTGCTTCTCCCGATAAAAAATCGGGATCGCAATGACGTTAAACTTTCGGTACTTTCCAGCCATTATGATAATTAGCCTTCATCAGCTGATTAGCTTCAGAGTCAGTAAACATATTTTTGGTCGCATCCCAATACACTTTCTTACCTGTCTTATAGGCAATATTTCCCATTTGGGCGTTTATCGCAGCTACCGAACCGGTTTGAATCGCACATTTAAGAAGTTTTGGATCATTGGCAGTCATGGCTTCCACAAAATTGACTGCATGAAGATCCAGAGCTGAAGGACCTTGAGGGCGAGTATGAGGCACCTCTTCAACCTTAGGTTTACGCTGCCCATCTACATTTTCGGTTTCTGGGATTACTTTCCAGCCACCTCGATTCACCACTAGTGTTGCATTGTTTCCGATAAAAGCAATTCCCTCGGTTGTGCCGTAATTTCCGCCATCAATTCCTGTCGCATGTTCCCAAAGCATATTAAAGCCTTCATATTCATAAACCGTCTGAAGTGTGTCAGGGGTCTCGGAAGCATCGTCGGGATAGGCGAATTTACCACCTGAGGCCATCACTGATTTTGGTGCGCTTACACCCATAGCAAATAAAGCGATGTCAATCTCATGCACTCCCCAATCGGTCATCAATCCACCAGCATAATCCCAGAACCAACGGAAGTTGAAATGGAATCGATTGGCATTGAATTCTCTTTTCGGTGCTGGACCAAGCCACATATTATAGTCCACACCAGCAGGTGCAGGCCCATTGGCTACTACAGGCACAGGCTTCATCCAGCCTTGGTAAGCCCAGCATTTGACCAAACGGATTTGACCCAGTTTTCCTGATTTCACATATTGGATAGCTTCATCATATTGAGAACCCGAACGCTGCCACTGCCCTACTTGCACCACTTTCCCGTAGCGTTCCTGAGCTTTCACCATGATTTGGCACTCTTCGATGGTATTGGCTATCGGCTTTTCGACATAGACATGCTTTCCGGCAGAGACTGCATCGACCATGTTTAGGCAATGCCAATGATCCGGTGTTCCTACGATCACCACATCTATATTCTTGTCTTCGAGCATTTTGCGATAGTCCTTGTATTGCTTTGGACGAGTTCCTCGGAGCTTGAATACATCCTCAGAGCGCTGATCGAGTACACTTTGATCCACATCACAAAGAGCCACACAATTGACTTGAGGGATTTTCAGGTTTGCATTCATATTGGACCAACCCATTCCTTTGCAACCAATAAGGCCGTAATTGATTTGATCATTGGGTCCGATGGTTCGGGTGAATCGCCCGAAGTCTGCTGCGGTTAGTACAGAGGGCATACTCAGTCCTGCGCCCAGCAGCATGGTGTTTTGTATAAAGCGTCTTCTTGATGACATATGGTTGTTAGGTTATTAGATTAAGGGTTAATAGGTTAGTGCATAAGTGGTTGTCAAGTTGTCATGGTTATCATAGTTGTCATAGTTGTGATTCCTAAATCAGGATTCAAACTCAGTGACCAACTCTACAAAAGGATTTAGACAACAGCTTTAGCGGACAACCTGACAACGCGAAGCAGACAACATTTACAACGGACGAACCCAAATATTTCTGAATCTCACCGGATTACCATGGTCTTGCAATTTGATCGGCAATGCTTCTGCGTGGGCCTTATAATTTGGAATTCCAATGTACTCAGTTGGGCCTTTAAGTATCACATTATTTTGCACCAACACTCCATTAATCAAAACAGTAACAGTAGCCGGAGAAGTCACCATTCCATTTTTGTCAAATCTCGGAGCCTTGAAGATAATGTCGTAGTAGTTCCACTCTCCTGGAGCTCTTAGTGGATTCACCAATGGAGGATGTTGCTTGTAGATACTTCCAGCTTGGCCGTTGGTGTAAGTCTTGCTTTCGTAAGAATCCAAAATCTGGACCTCGTAGATTCCCATCAGGAAGAATCCTGAATTACCTCTACCCTGACCTTCACCTACGATTTCGGTTGGGGCGCTCCATTCCACGTGATATTGCGCATCCCCAAAAGCCAACTTGGATTGGATATCTCCTTTGCCTTTGGCTACAACCATTTCTCCATTTTCAATGGTCCATGCGGCAGGACTTGAACCATCCTTAGCACTTACAAAACCATTAAGATTTGATCCATCAAAGATCACAATAGCGTCCGACGGAGGTGCTGTATTATTTGCTCCAGGGGTGATTTTGGGAGGAACTGGAGTATAAAACTCTGTAGCCTGAGGTGGCAATTTTGGGGGAGTTTGGTCTTGGGCTAAGGACAATGAACTTATGGAAAGTCCCGTTGCCAAGAATGCTAGAGCAACTATCTGCTTTGTCATACAATAGATTATTTTAGGGATTAATTATTAACTCGATAAATAACAGGAAAAAAGCCGTGAAACGAAAAGCCGTTGATGGATATTTGCTGGAAATGACACTTTCCTTTTTTACTTTTCCCAAAATTACCAACCATGCAAAAAACCTTACTCTATCTGATCTTCTCTCTTTTTCTATGCAATCTCTGCCTTGCACAGGAAGAATATTATTTTCCAGGGGAAAAATTCGATCCCACGATCCCCTCTCCTTCCCAGTTTCTGGGCTATCCAATCGGCGACTGGCATACGAGGTATGATCTTATTGTGAAATACTTCGAAAAACTTGATCAGATCAGCCCAATGGCACAAATCAAAACCATTGGCTATACTCATGAGCATCGACCAAAAGTCATTTTGACCATCACCTCGGCTGTAAACATGGGAAATTTGGAGCAAATCAGACTTAAGCAAATCCAGCTCGCTGACCCAAGTCAAGCAAAACCCGACGTGAATTCCATGCCTTCCATTATCCACCAAGGATATGGAGTTCATGGCAATGAGCCTTCATCTGCTGAGGCTGCGATGTTGACTGCTTACTGGTTGATGGCTTCACAGTCGGACTTGGCAAAAAATCTGAGAGAAAACGCTGTGGTACATATCGATCCAACACTCAATCCAGACGGGCGCGACCGACATAGCCTTTGGGCCAATTCCAACAAAGGCTTCCCTCCTGTCGCTGATCCTTTGGATAGAGAACACAACGAGGCTTGGCCAGGAGGAAGAACCAACCATTATTGGTTTGATCTGAATCGGGACTGGCTCCCCTTGGCACATCCTGAATCCCGGGTGAAAGTTGAGTGGTACCATCAGTGGTATCCTAATGTGACTACAGATTTCCATGAAATGGGAACTAACAGCACCTATTTCTTCGAGCCGACTAAGCCGTTTGGATCAGAAAATCCGGTCGTTCCAAGAAAAAACTACGACGACATCAATCCGAGATTTGCGAAGTATTTCGCCAAATACATGGACGAGATCGGAAGCTTATATTGGTCCAAAGAAGTTTTTGACAACAGCTATCCGGGTTATGGCTCAACCTATCCGGACATTCACGGTGGATTAGGACTTGTCTTTGAAACTGCGAGTTCCCGCGGTCATGTGCAAAGCAGTCAGCGAGGAGATATCACTTTTGCCTTTACCATTCGAAATCATGTAGTAAACTCTCTGGCAACCATGGAAGCCGCCTTGGATAATCGAGTGTATATGCACGACTATTTGCGTGAATTTTTCGCATCTGCGGTGGCGGAAGGAGGAAAAGATGGAGCAAAGAGCTATGTCTTTGGAGATGAATATGATGAAAGTAGAAACCGGCTTTTTGTGAAGTTTTTGCTCGATCACAAAATCAAAGTTTATGAGAACTCTGCCGATCTATCCATTGCAGGTCAATCTTATAAAAAAGGAAAATCTTGGGTGGTGCCAACCAATCAACCGCAATATAGAATGGTGAGAACCATGTTTGAATACGTAAAAGAGTTTGCTGATTCGGTCTTTTATGATGCTTCTGCTTGGACGATGGCTGCGGCCTATGGAATGCCTTTTTCGGTAGCAGCTTTTGCAAAATCCGGAACACAAGTCACTGAAGTTTCTACGCCAAATTTCACTTTCCCGGAGGGAAAAGCTTATGCATATCTGATCGATTGGTCGGACTACTATGCTCCGAAAATGCTTTTCGAAATGCAAAAGGCCGGAATTCATGTGGAGGCTGTACACCGTGCATTCTCATCTCAAACACAGGACGGGAGCGTAAGTTTTTCGGCAGGAACACTGATGATTCCTATGGGCTTTCAGAAGCTAAAAGCAGAAGAAATCGCCACTAAACTCAAGGAACTGGCAGGCAAGAACGGGCAGAAAGTTTATGCAGTGACGACAGGTTTAAATTTGTCAGGTGTAGACTTGGGCAGCAATTCAGTTTCGGCAATTCAAGTACCTAAAGTGGTGATGCTGGTTGGCCCCGGAATCAATGGTACAGAAGCCGGTGAAATCTGGAATCTAATGGATCAGCACTTGGGGATGCCGATGACGAAGCTGAACTTGGAACAATTTGGCCGCATAAATCTGCATGAATACACTACGCTGATTATGCCATCAGGCAATTACAATTCCCTTTCTGAAGGACAAGTCAATCATTTAAAAGACTGGTTATCTCGTGGTGGAACGATCATTTCTTTGAAAAATGCTTCGCTTTGGCTCAACCAAAAAGGAATTACCAAAGAAGAAGCGGTGAAGTTGGAAGATGAAAAAGAGCCTGCTGTTTTGCCCTTTGCTGTACGAAACGATTTTGAAGGGGCTAAGGAAGTCGGCGGAAGCATTTATATGGCTGAATTGGACTTGACTCATCCTCTAGCTTATGGATATCATCGAAAGTCAATTCCAGTGTATCGAAATACCAGTATTTTCATCAAGCCATCAGCAGATAAGTATTTGACTCCTGTGAAGTATTCCGCTTCCCCTCATTTGGGAGGGTACATTTCTAAAGCCAATTTGGAAAAGCTCAAGCAAAGTGCAGGCGTCGTGATTTCTCCTGCTGGACAAGGACGTGTGGTTCATTTCTTTGACAGTCCCAACTTCCGGGGAACTTGGTTTGGGACGAACAAGCTGTTCCTGAATGCCATTTTTCATGGGGACAATATGGATTAAATTCAGAAGGCTAAAGTTTGAAATCTGAAATGCCCATGAGAAAGGGTTCTCAAACAGGGGATGTTTATTCAGGGCATTCCATTTAGCAATTAAAAACAAATTATAAACACACGAAAAGAGCCGCTGAGCATATGTTTAGTGGCTTTTTTGATTAAATCATTTCTTGGAAACTATTTTTCAAGAATAAAGGGTAATTCAATATAGCATTCCAAAAATCCAAAGTGGTAAACTTTTTCCGGCAGGATACTCCAAATCGTCTTTTACAATCCAAGTCTTTTCTTCTTTGACTTGCTTGCTACTTTTATTTTTCCCTCCAACTTCAAAGTGAAATTGACCATCTACTAAAAAATCTACTGAGGATGAATATTGTATAGTATGGGTTACTTTTACTAAGCTGTTGAAAAAGGTTTCTCTGACGGTACCAGACTCGGGATTTTTCTCACTCAATGCAAACAAGAAATTAGTGTTGTTGAGGAAAATTTTTTCAGGTTTCTGAAGCGTCGCAACACTCATTCCCGCAGGGTATTGTAGATCAATTAAGCGCGCATCTGCCAAATAATGAAGATAATTCACCATCGAATTCCTATGAATTAATGTTTTTTCGGCCAAGGCTGAAACATTGGGTTTGAAGGGAACTTGCTGTGCGATTAAGTATAGTAACTGAAGGAGTTTTTTCCCATTTCGAATGTCAAAACCTCTTATTTCAGCCATGTCGTATTCGACGATTGTCCGGACAAGCTGTCTCAGTTTTTTGAAATATATTCCTTCATTTTCCCCCGCAAATGGAAAATACCCATTCTTCAAATAATCGTGGAAATGCTGCAAAGGAAGAAAATCTGAAGGAAAATAATTTCTTAAAGAAAAATCGGGATTCAATAAATCCTCCAGTCTTACCGATGGCAAAACAACCCCTTTACTTAGATTAAGGTATTCCCGATAAGAAAGCCCGTGAAGTTCATAAATAACCGCTCTTCGGCTCAAGTCGCCCTCCTCTTTGCTAATATCTATGATAGACGATCCTGTGAAAATGATCTGTAAGTCTCGATATCGATCATGAAGGTTCTTAACTTCCTTTGACCAGTTAGGATATTTATGAACTTCATCCAAAACAACGATTCTGCCTCCGGTTTGGTGAAAGCTCCTCACAACCTCTATCACGCTGTGAGACAAAAAATATATTTCGTCAAGTGAAAGGTATACAACTTGTGATGGGGGAAGCCCAGATTCATGAAGATATTGAAGCAAGAGCGTTGTTTTTCCGGTTCCTCTTGCCCCTTTTATCCCGATCAATTTTTCAGACCAATCAACAGTCGAATACAAATACCTTTTGAATTCGACCTGAGTAGTAATGATCAGTTGTTCAGAAACTTCTAGTAATTCTTCCATTATTTTGCACTTTCATTTGTGCAAAAATACTATTTTTTGCACATTTACTTGTGCATTTATAAAAAATAATCTTATTTCGCTAAATCTTTATTGGATCGAGATTACTCGATTACCTAAAACCACCTATGATTCCTTCTTAATTCTCCTTACTTTCCTTTTTACCGTCTTGAATCTTTTCTTCTACCTCAGCTTCCTCAGCAACATCAGTCGTTTCCAATCCTTCTGTATTATCAGAATCAGGCTCGTAGTTCAAACCAATCAGAATTGGAAAATGGTCTGACCCTATTTTTTCAAGTTTTCGAAGATCTAATAGTCCGAATTCTTTGCTGTAGAAAATATGGTCAAGGGGATAACGCATAAAAGGAACAAAAACGCTGTAAGTATTAAATAACCCTCTACCCTCACGCGGATCAACGAGTTCACTGTATTTTCTAAAAAGCTTGGAAGTTACTGACCACCCTACATCGTTTAAATCTCCTGCTACGACTGTTGGGTTTTTAGATTCTTTGATCATTTTGCCGATGATAAGTAATTCGGTATCGCGCTCATAAGTATCGGTGCCTGGTTTAGGTGGTTCAGGATGCACGCCATAAAAATCAATTTTTACTCCTGAGGGTAAGGTTATTTTTGTGAAAATGGAAGGCACATCATCTAAAACCAAGAAATTAACAGCACTTTCTGTTAGTGGAAGCTTCGAGAGCAAAATCATACCGTAAGTATTTTCCAGAGGAAAATTGACTGAATATGGAAAATCATCATCAAGCCGTGAAATTGAATTGGCCCATGATTGATCAGGTTCGGTGATTAGCAGTAGATCGGGATCAATTTTCTTAACAAGGGAATAAAAGCTCTCCTTATCTTCATTCTCCATTCGAACATTCGCTACGAAAAGTGTAAAGCTATTTTTTTCAACAGGCATGGTACTGTCCTTAGCTTGAGTTTTATAAAGTGGGGTGTAGACCACAACAAACGAGATCTGATAAATCAAGGCCACTGCAAGAATAAGGAGAAGAGGTAGCTTTTGGGCCCATTTGAGATTCAAAAAGAAAAAAGCGATTAAAATTGCAAAAAGGGTTAGTACACTAATCTGGATACGGGGGAAATCAAATATTCTTATCCACCAAGCAGGCGAATCAATCAGGGGCAAACCTGTAGCTATTAGGACAAAGGCACAAAATATCAGGATCAGAATTCGCATTAAGTTGAATTTAAAGATGTTTAATAAAGGTTTTGTCAATTTTCTTTTATGAGTTTCAATAATTTTGCAGAATTCATTTCATTAAAACCATGCCAAAACTGCATAAATAGTCCACTACAAAGGAATGCGGTAAAATCCTTTATTGGACAAAAACCGATAGCTAGGGGACAAGAATTCTCCATTCTTCCCCTACCCTTGACAGTGGAAATTTTTTTAACTAATGAGTAAAATAAAATTTTAGAATTGAAATTATCGAGTTACCTTTTTTTTACAAAATAAAATTAGAGTGACTGTGAAATTCAATTGTTCCGTTTTTAAATAAGGGATATTCATAATAAAATTGAGTCAATCAAATCAAAATCTTATTCAATAAAGTTTGGGGAATTTTTTTCGTGATGCTTATAAAATATCGTAAAAACAGATTGCTTTAAATCCTATCTGCTTTTCAACTGAAATTTCGATGCTATTAACTTCAAAGAGTAAAAAAAAAGTGTTACCAGAGTTGCACAACTTAGGCTAACAAATGCCCATTTACGATTTCTTAAACATTTGAAAATATTAATCAATGATTCAAACAGTCCGTATTTCCTCCCCAATACATGGTAAAAAGTCGTTATAAGGGGTAATTTCTCTGGTTTTGCTAAAAAATATATTTTTTCAAAATCTCTGGTGAAATTCTTGAACACTTATTTATCTGATCAGGCGAACTGAGCCCTTTTGTTTCAATCTAGACAAAATAGAAGTATATAAATTCTTCTTGTTTTTCTATTATAATAATTTATTTAGAAGATTCTGAATAACTGATTATTTATTGTTAGTGTTTTATTTACTTAAATATTTTAACCATGTATACTACCAAGCCTCTCTCAAAAGAAAGTACGCTACAGTCCCATCAACCTCATTTTATTCCAAGGCCTGAAAAACATGGTTATGATTTAGTGGTTTTTTGTCATTTGAGGTGGGATTTTGTGTATCAAAGACCGCAGCATATCATTAGTAGACTATCCCATGATTATAAAATACTTTTTGTGGAGGAGCCAATGAGCCGTACCGAGATAGGACATTCGCTTAACTTGGTTCTCCCCAACCTTCATGTTTTTAGACCAAATATTTCCCATATAGACGAACTGGCTGGCGTACTCACCAAACTTCTGGGGTCTAGAGAAATTCCAATGGCTTGGTTCTATTCTCCATCTTTCTGCACCGTTTTGGATCAAATGAAGTTTGAGACGGTGATTTACGATTGTATGGATGAGTTGTCTCTTTTTAAGGGAGCCCAAGCCTCATTAATTCAGCAGGAACGAGATCTATTAGAGAAGTCAGACATTGTTTTTACGGGAGGAAGGTCTCTTTTTGAGGCAAAAGCACCCCATCATTCGAATGTTCATTGTTTCCCGAGCTCCGTGGATTTTGATCATTTCGCCAGAGCGAAAAACGGAATCAATCTTCCTCATGATATTTCGGAAATCCCTACGCCTATTGTTGGTTATTTCGGTGTTGTTGACGAGCGTCTAGACTTGGAATTAATCGAGCAAACAGCCCTTCAACTTCCCGAAGTTTCCTTTGTTTTCATAGGTCCAGTGGTGAAAATCAGCGATTCTGATCTGCCAAGATTACCCAATATCCACTATTTGGGAATGAAAGCTTATCAGAACTTACCCAATTACCTGAAGGCATTCAAGATTGCTATGATGCCTTTTGCGCTCAATGATGCCACCAAATATATCAGCCCAACAAAGACTCTTGAATATATGGCTGCTGGAAAACCAATTATTTCCACACGGGTGAGAGATGTTGAGCGGGAGTATTCCAATAGTGTTCATCTCATATCAAATGCTCATGAATTTGTTGAAGAAATAAAAAATATTCTATACCCAGAATCTGAAAATTCCACGCATGTAGATCGCTACAGCGATATTCTTGGAAAAACTTCTTGGAACTCCACGGTATTTAGAATGAAGGTCGCTATCCGTGAACTAAGCATCAAATGATTGATCACGAAATTATAATCATTGGTGCAGGAATTTCAGGGTCCGTATTGGCAGAGCGTTATGCCAACCAAGGTAAAAAGGTCTTGGTTATCGAAAAAAGAGACCATGTCGGAGGAAACTGTTTTGACTATGTGGACGAAAATGGAATCACTATTTCAAAATATGGAGCTCACTTGTTTCATACCAATGATGTAGGGGTGTGGGATTATGTAAACAGATTTTCGGAATGGCAGCAATGGGAACACAAGGTATTGGCTAAAGTAGACGGGCAATTGGTTCCTGTTCCTGTAAACAGGAATACGGTAAATCTCATGTTTGACAAAAACCTCAAAACTGACCAGGAAATGGCTGATTGGTTGGAGCAAAACAGAATCCCAATCGGTAACCCGGTCAATGGAGAAGAAGCTGTACTTAACAAGGTTGGACTTGAGCTTTATGAAAAACTATTTAAGCACTACACCAAAAAACAGTGGGATAAATATCCTGAAGAGCTGGATGCCTCAGTTCTTAACAGGATTCCTGTCAGACTGAATGAGGATGGGAGATATTTCTCCGATCAGTTTCAGGCAATACCAAAAGCTGGATATACCAAGGTTTTTGAAACTATGCTCAATCATCCCAATATCAAAGTGATGCTTGATACCGATTACTTTGATCTTCGAGACGATCTACTGGGATTTGAAAAGCTTTTTTATACCGGACCGATTGATGCATTCTTTGATTTTGAGGAATCAATTTTGGAAAAACTGGAATATCGGTCCATCAATTTTCAATTGGAAACAGTGGATTCTGAATTTTTCCAGGAAAACTCTGTGGTAAATTACCCGGGTATGGAGGTGGATTTCACAAGAATTGTAGAATACAAACACTTTGGAAACCAGAAATCTGAAAAAACAACGATCTCCCGAGAGTTTACCGTCGCCACAGGTGATCCTTATTATCCAGTTCCAAATGAGCGAAATCAGCAGATCTATGAATCTTACAAAAAAGAGGCTGATAAGCTTACCAACATTTATTTTGTAGGCAGATTGGCGAATTATAAATATTACAATATGGATCAGGCGTTCCGTAGTGCTCTCGATCTTTACCAACAATTAGAGGGTGAACTAATAAATGAAGCGACAGCCGGGATTCATTTGATATGAAGGAATTCAAGTCCTTTGTTATGGGAGGATTCGAATGTGCGGATCAGATAAATGGAAGTGGAAATAGAATTAACCTTCTAAAAGAAACCCAGCACGACACTCGGGTAGAAGAAGACTACAGGGAGTTGAAAGAGTTGGGAATGCTAACTGTCCGGGAAGGAATTTGCTGGAGTTTGGTTGAACCTAGGCCTGGATATTATGATTTCGATGAGGTGCTAAACAGAATCCAAAGTGCTCAAAAGTATGGTATCGAGCAGATTTGGGATATTATTCATTTTGGTTATCCTGATGACATCTATCCTACTCATCCCAAATTTACGGCACGGTTTGTTGCCTTATGTGAGGCATTCACGATTTTCTATTTCACTCATAGTCCAACTGAACTTAGATTAATACCAATAAACGAAATCAGTTACATTTCTTGGCTTTCGGGCGAGATTGGAGGTGCAGCACCTTTTATAACCAAATATGGCTGGGAGTTGAAATACCTGCTTTGCAAATCTGCAATTCAGGGTATTAAAGCCATCCGATCCATCCGACCAACTGTCGAAGTTTATTTGGTAGAACCCCTAATTTGGGTACACCCTTGGGAGATCTTGGACATTCCTCAAGCCGAATTGGAAAACAGCTATCAATTTCAGGCAGCAGATATCATCATGGGAAAAATCTGTCCCGAACTTGGTGGTTCACCTGAACTTATTGATGGAGTTGGGGTGAACTACTATTGGAATTGTCAATGGAAATTACAGTTCGGGACTTTGCCATGGCCTGATTTGCAAAATCACAGAAAACCAATCTCAGAACTTCTACAATTGGTTTGGGAGAGGTATAAGAAACCATTGTTCTTTAGTGAGACCGGACATTTTGGTAGTGGAAGAGCAGAATGGATGGAAGAGATCTATCATGAAACTTCTAAAGCAATAGCCTTGGGCGTGGATATTCGCGGCATCTGTATTTATCCATTAGTCGACCGACCAAATTGGGATCATCTGGAGATTTACCATAACAGTGGACTTTGGGATTTATCCGAAAATAAAGATCGAATACCTGTTTTACTATATGTGGAAGCGATCCAAGATGGCCTTAAACTATTTGAAAGTCGAATCAAATCACTGATGGGAAATAGCTATCCTACATCAAACCAAACTTTAGATTCGACTTCTAATGAAATCCAAGATTATCCCCAACCTGAAGGTTTATAAGTTAGATTTCTATGGAGAAAGAAGGAAGTCTTTGGAGAAAGCAAAGCTTCGGTTCATAATCATTAAATCAAAAAAAAGCCGGCAAACACCGGCTTTTTTTGTTTGCAATTCGCTTTGGCTTGAATTGCATGGGTTTCCAAATTTGAGGTAAAATTGTTGGTTTAATTTTCAAAGAATAGATAGACTATTTAACTCAGCTTAAAGCGGATAGGAAGTCTCATTCTTGAATTAACTACTTGATCTCTTTGCTGGGCAGGAGTCCAATTTGGTGAGTTTCTAACTACTCGAAGCGCCTCTTCATCAGCACCTCCACCGATTCCTCTGAGAATTTCAGGATCGGAAATGGATCCATCAGAATTGATCACAAACACCACAATCACAGTTCCTTCAACCCCATTTCTTTTAGCTTCGGCTGGATAAGTAAGATTCTCTTGCAGATACTTATTCCAACCTTCCATTCCTCCCGGAGGATTTGGTTGTACCTCGGTCACGTCAAAGATCGATTTTCCGTCTTTTCCTACATCATTAATTCGTGCGGCGATATTGGTCGGCCCCATACTCGGCTTGGCTTCAACTTGAGTTGGACCTTCGATTTCCTGCTCGGTAGCAAGGTCACAAGAAGCTGAGAACAAAAGTAGACAAACTGCTGAAATCCAAGTTATCTTGTTGATTTTCATTTTGTTAATTTTCATAATGGTATAATTTATTGGTTAAAATTTGAAATAGGTATTCTGTCTCTCGGATTTCCCAAGAGTAAACTAATTCATTAAACTAATTTTGATTTTAGAATAGTATCCGAACTATTTGACTTGATAGCCGACGACTGTCAAGTGCTTTCCAAATCTGTCTGCGATTGCTTTTTCGTTTTGTTGACTAAGAGAAGCGACACCAGGATCTGTCGCTAAAACAAACCGAACGGCAAGACTTAGCTGTGTGGTGACTGCTTGATCACCAACTTTACCCGGAGCCCAAGTGGGTCCTTCGGCAATAACTCTAACAGCTTCCTCATCACATTCGCCTCCAATACCTCTGATGATTTCTACATCAGCTATCGTCCCGTCTTCTTTTACTTTGAATCCGACTACGACTGTTCCTTGTGTTTTTGATTCTCGGGCGCTATGGGGATATTTGATGCTCTTGGACAAATACTTATTCCACTCAAGAATTCCCTCTCTCGGTGATGGAGCTTCATCAACCTTACTGTGAATAATAAATCCCTCACGTACCGGTTGAGGGTTGGATTCCGAGTTTTCTCCAAATCGGACTACCACATTTTTACCTCCTTTCAAAGCCACCTCAATACTAGAAGGACTGCTGAAATGTGAAATCACCAAAATCGATTCTTCAGAAGGAACCTTCAAAGAAAAATTCCCCATCGTATCAGTGACAGTGCCGGTTGTGGTTCCTTTAACCAGGATTACAGCTCCAACGGCCTTTTCACCTTGCGCATTATTTACCCTTCCTTCTACCAGAAATTCAGAGGAAGTATTTTGTGAGACTCCATCTAATTGGTAGCCAAAAAAGGCCAGAAATAAAATGAAGACTTTGCATAGAATGGACTGTCTCATAACATTTAGGTTTAGGTTAAAAATATGTTTTCAATGGTTAATTACTTGTGACATTTGTTAATCATAGTGCAATCAATTGGTTTGAGTTTGATACCCGATAACGGCTATTTCTTGAAGCGGCGCTGAAGGAATGTAAGTTTTTTCTTCAATTCCATTTGAGGAAGTAGTGTTGGAAGCTTCCAGACTACCAAGCTTAAATCGGATCGGTAATCTCATCCGAGTGTTTACTGCTCTTCCACGTTGCCTGCCGGGTTCCCATCTTGGAGAATTTTGAACTACACGAACAGCCTCTTCATCAGCGCCTCCACCGATTCCTCTCAATATTTCGACATTACGAATTGATCCATCAGTTTGAATTTCAAAGACCACAATCACAGTCCCTTCAATACCCATTCTTCTAGCTTGTACAGGATAATTGAGATTTTTTCCAAGGTATTGATTCCACCCACTCATCCCACCGGGAGGATTTGGTTGCTGCTCTACGACATCAAATACCATGTTTGGGTCTTCAACATAGTTGGTTGGATTTTCAGCAGAATTGGATGGATTTTCATAGGGCGTTATCCTTAGATTTTCTACTGTCAGCGGAACCTCCATCACCTCAGGAAAATCATCCACCACGGCCGCTAGCGAAGGACTCATATCTTCTCGTTCACAAGAAAAAACGAAAAGCAACAATCCAATCGCTGGGATTAAGGTCAAAAATCGAAGCCTTTGCCAAGGTGTAGACTTGGATTTAGCCATCATGATAATCCGCTTCTTGGTCTGGAACTGATTGAAATTATTCATAAACTGCCAACCTGGTTTGGCTGTGATCAGCTGAAGCAAAAGCGTGGCATATTCTCTCGGTGCATATGCTGTAGTAACTCCCTGATCTGCTTGATATTCATGAATTTCCCGTAGGGATCGTTCGAAGATGTAGATCAGGGGATTGAACCAAAAGAACACTTTGGCAAAGTTCACCAACAACAAATCCCAGCTGTGACGAAGTCTGACATGCATGGATTCGTGGAGGATGATTTGTTTTTGCTCAGTATTCTCCGGGTTGAAATCCGGCATCAATATATAATCGAAGAATGAAGCAGGAACAAACTCAGGATGGATGGCAATGAAATGATTATTATGATAGACTTTTTTGGCTTTACCAATTTGTCTTTGGGAAATAATAAATCCCAACACCAGTCGGGCCGCTGTAAATACTGCTCCAAAAAGATAAACCCCCATAACTAGTTCTACCCATGATATCGAGCTATTTGCCTCAGCACTTACCTGATCTCCAACATAGAAAACAGGCAAGGTCATTTCAGACACCTCTGCTCCCAAACCAAAAAACTCAAGCTCTAGTAATGGAATCACTCCGGATAAAATCAAAAGTCCGAGAAGGATTGACCTATTCCAAGTGAAAAAGGTCAATCCGCTCAATAGAGCCCTATAGATCACCAAGGAAATCCCCAAACAAATGGACACTTCAACCAGATAAATCAATAGTGAATTCATTACTTCTTGGTGTTATCCATGTTCTTAATCAAACTCTGCAGTTCTTTCACTTCCTTGTCGGAAATATTTTTTTCCTTCACCATAAATGAAAGGAAATTACCAACAGACCCGCCAAAGAAATGGGTCACGAGCCTGTTGAAGCTCTTTTTGCTGTAATCTTCCTGATCCACGGCAGGCTTGTAAATATTTACCGTACCATACATCCTATGGGTGAGATAGCCCTTTCGCTCAATGTTTTTAATGGTTGAGGCTAAGGTGGTGTAAGGTGGCTTTGGATCTTGCAATTGATCCAATACATCTCTGATCAACAATTCTCCCTGATTCCAGAAGATTGACATGATCTGTTCTTCGTTTTGGTTAAGTTCTTCCATAAATGAAAGGTAAAAAAGGAAAATCTATTTTCCTACTTTCTTTTCGTATTTCTACGATAGGATTTTATTACCCACTTAAAAAAAGTCTCTATTTCTTGAAAAGAAAAAATCTAACTACTGATAATCAGTTAATTAATTTTAAAAAAAAATTGAATTAACCTTATAATAAAGAACGATCTGCTAATCATACTTCGCTTGAATAAGCAAGGACCTCGTCAAAACCGGAGTCACAGCAAAATATCCCAATACTTCCGGATTTCCGGAAACTACACGAATGTTGGTTTTTGGATTTTGGGGTGGAGGGCTGAAAAGACCACCATCATTGAATAGCAGATTCACCAACTGATTCAGATATTCATAAGCATCACGATTGAGTCTGAAAAGCTCCAATCTCACCCGATCTTTTTCTTTAAAAGTATAGCCTAATTCCAACCCGGCTTCAAAAAAAGCCAACCCAAACGTATCATCGAAGAGAAGGTAATCCCCTCGTTGATTTTTCAGGGTATCATTCTCGATGACTCGGATCCGGTAATTGTTATCTTTATTAAATGGAATTCTACCATATACTTTAACATAATATCCCTCGTCTCTGAACGGTCGTTTTTCTTCAAATCTCCAAGTAACACTATCTACTTTCGGTGGCTCAAGCATGACTCCCTCGGATATATAGACATTTTCCCTCCACCGGACATTGAGCCGATAAGTCTCCCCTACCACCGCTTTTTCGAGAGGATTGGTAGGTTTATAGGATTTTGTGCCACCCAGATATCTAAAAGGGACAACTTTATCTGTACCAGGAATAGTGATGAAAACTTCAGCATCAGAGATTGCCACCACTTCAGTAGAATCATAGTAATCTTTCGATAGCGTGATTTTAACGTCATTGAAGGATCCCTGATCCGTCCAATATGCTTCAATGGTTGGGATTTTATTGGATTTGGTTCCCAAAGGCAAAATCACCTCTTCCTGACAAGACCAAAATAAAACAGCCAGTAAAATCAAGGACAGTCTTTGCATCAGAATTTAAAGTTATAGGTGATAGATGGAAGGAAGGTGAACAGATAAGTCATGACTACACCCGGCCGTGCAGAGACTATATCCCCGTCTAGTCCGTCAAATGTGATATCATCGTTAAATACCTGTCGAAACTCATAAGCAAACGGATTTTTCCTCCCATAGAGATTATAAATACTGAAATTCCAGCTACCTCGCCATTTTCTACCCTTATCTGCATTCTTCCAAGTCACTGATGCATCCATTCTGTGATAGTCTGGAAATCTATCCAAATTTCGGAATTCGGAATACAAAGGAATGGATTGATTATCGACCCGATAGGAACCTATGGGGTAGGAAACAGCCTGTCCAGTCGTGTACAAAAAAGTAAGACCCGCAGACCAGCTGGATGAAAACTCATGGTTGAGAACTAAAGTCACATCATGTGGTCTGTCGAATCTGGGATTGTAAGCCTCTCCCAAACTCACTCCTTCGATTTTCCGCCAAGCACGGGACCAAGTGTATCCCAACCATCCCGTGGTCTTTCCAATATTTTTTCTGAGAAGAAATTCAGTTCCATATGCCCAACCTTTACCAGCTAGCAATTCCGTTTCCACCTTATCGGTGAATAGAACCTGTGCGCCATTTCTCAAGTCAATGACATTATCAAGGTCTTTGTAGTATCCCTCGATGGAAAGCTCCCACCGATCCTGATCAAAATTATGAAACAAACCCAACGAAATCTGATCACTTCTAACTGGTTCAATATATCTACCGGACAAGATCCAGCGATCAATTGGCAATCCGGCTGAACTGTTGGATGCGATTTGGATGTATTGAAAATTGCGATTATAGGCTGTTTTGACTGAAAAGAAGTCATTAATTCTATATCTGATTGCAATTCTGGGTTCAAGTCCCTGATAGAATTTCATATTTTCCAAGGTCCCAAACCTGAGTGAATCGGTAATTTCAACTCTGGGGCCTGGTACTCCTTCTCTATAAAGGTAATCCACACCATTCCCTACCTGATTATAAAGCCCCCATCGAAGTCCTCCTTCAGCACTTAATTTGGGAGAAATCTCATAAATGGCACTCACAAACAGATTATTCAACAATCCATTTTTTGGATTGGTGACGATAGGTGTAATTGCGCTTCCAGGCACTGGATCAAGATCAACTGGTGCAAAATGATAATACTGAGAATGTACACCCCAATTCAACTGAGTTTTAGAATTTGGTATAGCCGTCCAGATGGCTTTGACTCCGGATTCGGATAGCCTATTGCTCCACTCAAAACCATTTTCTGGATCATCAAACTCGACACTGTAATTGTATAAGGAATGGTAACCTTGTAAGTCAAAAAAGAATTTTTCTGATTTCACCCTACTCCAATTTATTGCGGTCACCCAATTGGTCCAGCCCAATCCAAAGGCTCTGTCCAGTCCTAGAAAATCACTACCCTGATAACTTGAAATAGATATTTTATCTTTTTCCCCCAATACAAAAGCAAGTTTCCCGCTCAAATCGTGAAAATTCAATTTGTTGTTTCGAATAGATTCATTTTTGGAAAGCCCAAGAAATATATCTGCATAGGTTCTCCTTCCACTAATGATAAAAGTGGAGTTTTTTCCAAAAAGTGGTCCGTCGACAGTTAACCGAGAAGAGACACTTCCGATCCCTCCTTCACCTCGGATTTGCTGATTATTTCCCTCCCGAAGCGAAACATCGATTAAAGAAGCTGCCCGTCCACCGAAAGATGCGGGCATATTACCTTTGTAGAGGTCGACGCTTTTCAACCCATCAGGATTGAAAACTGAGAAAATTCCGAAAAAATGGGATGGATTATAAACAGGGGCACCATCCAGCTGAACCAAATTTTGATCCGCTGAGCCACCCCTAACAAATAGTCCTGTAGTCCCCTCACCTGCCGTCTGAACTCCCGGTAAAAGCTGTAGACTTCGAAATAAATCCACCTCTCCAAACAAGGCTGGGATATTTTTGATGGTCTCGATCGGAACAGAAGCCTTTCCCATCTCCATATTTTTCAGCTGCTCATCCGGTCGTCGCTCCTGAATGATGATCTCATCAAGGGACATCGCTTCCGGCTTAAGAAAAAATCGAATTGGTTTTTCAGCGTCTTTTTGATTTATAGATCGAACAGATCGCTCATAGCCCACATAGGAAATCACCAATTTTCCGGGAAAAGTTAAGGAAGGCAGTTGAAACTTTCCGTCAAGATCAGTTACCACACCAGAGGAGCTATTTCCTTCCCAATACACATTGGCGCCGATCAGCGGTGTAGAGTTACTTACATCCAAAACTTCCCCAAAAATAAACTTCAGTTCCTGAGAGTGCGCCTGAAGGCTTGAGCTCATCAGTAAAAACAGGATCAGAATTCTCAAAAGGGACATGCAGCAGAAATTGAATCAGAATATGCTTGGCCAACGGCCGCTGAAAATTAATGTTTGTTAATTCTGTCAAAAGTTTCTTTAACTGAACACCAACTTTAGAAACTCATCTTTCAAAGTTAAGTTAAATTCCTAATTTCGAATCATGATTTGGGCATACCCTGATATCAGACTCACCCTATTGTTGGCTGGAGTCTTTGTACTCCTTTACTTGCTTTATCTGACAAGATTTTGGTCCATCAACCGGCGGTTGAAAGTGGAAAAGCAGCGCCTATTGACAAAATTATTTCTTCGTCTCGCTTATTTCGTGCTTTTCTTAATCGCTTTTGCGGGTCCATCAATTGGAAATGCTTTTAAAGAAGTGAAAGAAGAGGGAAAAGATATCTTCATAGCAATAGATCTTTCTCAATCGATGAATGCAACCGACATCGGACCAAGTCGACTGCAACGAATCAAATTTGAACTGAAAAACTTGATCAAAAGCTTTCCATCGGACCGTATTGGATTGATCATTTTCAGTTCTGAAGCATTTATGCAATGTCCCCTGACTTTTGATCAGGCCGTCATTCAGCTTTACATCGATGGGTTAAATACAGGCTTGGTTCCCAACGGGGGGACTGATATAGCAGCACCACTTCGAATGGCTTTGGATCGATTTCTCAAGGAAGAAAGTCAAGAAGTAAAAGCCAAATCAGTACTCTTAATTTCGGATGGAGAAAACTTCGGGGATGGTTTTGATGCCATTATATCTGAATTGGCAGACAATAATATAAAAGTGTTTTCACTGGGTATCGGAACCCAGCAAGGAAGTCAAATTCCCAGAGGAAATGGTGTGATAATCGATCCGGCAACAGGTACTCCAGCTGTAACAAAACTGGAAACTCAATCCCTTAGATACGCAGCTTCTGAAACCTCAGGTGAATATTTTGAAATATCCGATGAGGCTCAGCAAATTGGAGATTTAATTTCGGCCATTGATAGACTTGAAGGTGGAGTAGCAAATACCAGAATGGTAGAGGCTAGTTCCAATAAATATTTCTACTTTTTGCTGGCGGCATTGAGTTTAGCGCTGCTGGATATGATTTTACCCATTAAAACGATCAAACTCTGATGAGCTGGAGCAAATGGATTTTGACGGTGTTTTTGATTATTCCCAGTTCATGGACTAGGGTGTCACGGCTTAATACAGCGATTAAAACAGCTGAAAAAAGTTATGCTGAGGCTAAATACGAGCAATCTGTAACTGATCACATGGTGTTGGTCAATGAATTTGAGTCTAAATCGCCTGAGTTAAGTTTCGATTTGGGATTGAGTCATCACTATTCAGAGAAGACTGATGAGGCACAAACTTGGTACGATCAAGTGACCCAAAGTCCAAATAAGATGCTGGTATCTTTTGCATTTAACCAAGGCGGAGTTTTACTCGGAAACAAAAAAGAATATCAGGCGGCACTCAGTAAATTCCAATCCGCACTCATTAAAGATCCAACTAACGAGCAAGCCCGATACAACTACGAAATGCTCGCAAGATGGCTTCAACGCGATGAGGAACGAAAAAATCAGGATCAAAACAAGCCCGAACCATCCGAATTTGCGAAGCGAAAGAAAGCTGAGGCAGATCGACTTGTGGAACAATTCCGATTCAAAGACGCTTTAAAGACTATGGAAGAAGCACTGGCACAGGATTCTACTGTAGCCGCTTACCAAGATTTTATAACTACACTTCAGGAGGTGGTGCAGATTGATGAAAACTGACAATAACCAAAATTTCAGATTGGAGATTATGAATCTGAAAGGAGAAGGAAGGCCGAAGACAGGAGGCCGAAGTAGGTCGGAGAGTGGAAAATCGAGAATTAATCCATTCCTTGGGTTTAATGGTTTAAAACCTTTCAGTAAGTTTAAAATCACCACATTTCCGTTTCTCCTCTCTATTTGCATCTTTTTTTCAGGCGAATTAAAGGCACAGAGTGCCGGAGATTTCTTCAATCGAGCGGCAAGATCATATGTCAAAACTGATAAGGAAAATGCCTTAAAAGAAGTAAATCAAGGTTTGGGACAATTTCCCAACGATGCCAAATTGAAAGCTTTAAAAGAAAAACTGGAGAAAGAGCAAGAAGACCAAGACCAAGATCAAAAGCAAGATCAAAAACAACAGAACGACCAAAATCAAAGTCAGGATAGCCAAGGCGATAAAGACAATCCATCAGACCAAAAAGACGGGGAAAAGTCAGACGAAGACAAAGCCAAAGAAGGTCAGGAAGGTAAAGATCCTTCCCAGCAAAGTGAGGAAGCTGGCGAAAACGCAAATGATCAAATGGATGCCAACCTCGCTGATAGACAAAAGAGAATGGAAGAAATGCGGGAAAAGCTAAAAAGCATGAACCTCACTCCTGAGCAAGCCGCTCAAATTCTGGAGTCTCTCAATGCAGCTGAACTACGCTATATACAAGAAAATAAAAAGAAACCGACACAAAGACCTAAACGGGGATTGCCTGATTGGTAAAACAAGTCCGATGTTGGATGACCGATGTTGGATGAATCATCGGTCATCGGTCACCTAACATCCAACATAAATAAAACCCAAATAATCATGAACAAAGAAGTCTATATCGTATCCGCAGTCCGAACACCGCTTGGAAGTTTTGGCGGAAGGTTGTCCTCCTTGACAGCCATTGAGCTTGGAAGCATTGCTATCAAAGGTGCTCTTGCTAAAACTGGGGTCTCATCAGAGGAAGTGAATGAAGTATTTATGGGAAATGTGATTTCCGCCAATCTCGGCCAAGCACCTGCACGACAAGCAGCCATTGGTGCCGGAATCGGTTACAATGTCCCATGTACCACAATCAATAAAGTCTGCGCATCAGGAATGAAAGCCGTGATGCTTGCAGCACAATCCATCATGCTTGGAATCAACGATGTGGTTGTAGCAGGGGGAATGGAAAGCATGTCTAATGTCCCCTATTATGTTCCAAAGGCCCGATTTGGATACAAATATGGGAATGCAGAGATGGTAGACGGTTTGGTGAAAGATGGACTCTTTGAAGTCTACTACAAATTCCCAATGGGAAACTGTGCAGATAATACGGCCAGAGAAATGAACATCACTCGCGAGGAGCAGGATGCCTATGCAATCCAATCTTACAAGCGCTCAGCTGAGGCTTGGGAAAAGGGAATGTTCAAAGACGAAATCGTACCTGTAGAAATGCTGGGTAGAAAAGGAGAAACCATTCTGATCGAGGAAGATGAGGAATTCAAAAACGTCATGTTTGACAAGATTCCTTCCCTCAGACCAGTATTTGACAAAAACGGAACCGTAACCGCTGCAAATGCATCCACCATGAATGATGGTGCTTCTGCCTTGATTTTGGTAAGTAAAGAAAAGGCTGAAGAATTAGGATTGAAGCCTTTGGCAAAAATCCGAGGCTTTGCCGATGCAGCAACTGATCCGATTTGGTTTACTACCGCTCCTGCTTTGGCTATTCCTAAGGCACTCAAGCATGCTGGAGTTTCAGCTGATGAGGTTTCATATTATGAAATCAATGAAGCCTTTGCGGCCGTTGCAATCGCAAATCAACGGGAATTGCAACTGGACAATGATAAAATAAATGTTTTTGGTGGGGCTGTTTCTCTTGGCCATCCACTTGGAGCATCTGGTGCCAGAATTATCACTACGCTTAATTCTGTCCTTCACCAAAAAGGTGGAACTATCGGTGTTGCAGGTATCTGCAACGGTGGTGGAGGAGCTTCGGCAATTGTGATTGAGAAGATGTAATATGCGATCGTGAAATCAAAAAAACTGCAACTGATCATTGGTTGCAGTTTTTTTAGTTTAAGTTGATTCCAATTGCTAATCCCAGCCATGGTTTATTCTGGTAAATCCAAGAACTTCGGTTGGAGTCAATCAGGTTATCCCAGCCCATACTTAAACCCATCGTAAACTTGTTGAGGGCAAAGATCGCTGCAAGGCCCATGGATAGAACAAGCCCTTCGTATTCCAATGATACCCTACCCTTGGTAGTTGTTGGGTCAACAATTGAATTTCCAAATCCTAAGAATCCGCCAACAGAAACTCCAAAATGATCTTTATTTAATTTAATTTTCCCTAAGGGATTTGTCTCTTTACCGTCTATTTGATAATAGTCCAATCTGTAACCGAAATAGGCTGCTCCATTTAACACCCCATTGAGCTGAGCAGGAACTTGAGAAGTTTTGGGTCTAAATTTCAAAGGGATGACGATCAAATCCAAATCAAAGGTTCTTTTCACCAAATGTATTTCCCTAGAAAATTCAGGATTGGACATGTTGATGGAAAATTTAGGTATTTCAGCTTCGCTCACGATCCAATTTTTATTTACCTTTTCTGCGGGAAAAAAGTCGAAAGTTTCACCATCTTTTTCCACATAAAAGAACTGTTCTTTCTCACCTTCGATTTTTGACCAATAAACTTCATCTCCCAAAGTATATTTAGCAGAATTGGAGATGCTTGCGCAGGATGTCCCCAAGAATCCAAGCGCAAGGACTCCAGCAAAAATTCCAAATCGCTTTTTTGGACTTAAACGAAATAAACAGGTATACATAGACATATTTGTTCCTTTATCGAGGAAACCCCGAAGTAAACTGCATTTCCAACTTCTCTTTTCCTCCGATCACAAACATCGCTTCTACTCCAGGTAGTCTTTCGGCTAGGATCTTGGCTTTCTCAGGTCCCATTGCCATAAAAGCTGTTGCAAGCGCATCTGCCTGGGTGGCTGACGGTGCTAAAACTGAGACCGAAACCATGCTATGGCTTACAGGAAACCCTGTTTTCGGATCCAAAATATGCGCCCTACGATTCCCTGCCTCATCGATGTAAAACTTACGGTAATTTCCAGAACTGCTGATCGATCGATTGTCTAATTCCACTTTGGTCAACATTGAGCTGGTGATTCCCATTTCTGCTTTAGCAGGATCTTCCACTCCAATCGTCCAGACAGTTTTTCTCGAATTCAGACCCTTCGCTTTCATCTCACCGCCGATTTCCACCATATAATCCGAGATCTGATTTTTCTCGACTACTTCCACGAGTTTGTCAATAGCATAACCCTCTCCCAGCCCGGTGATATCAAGCATTACTCCAGGTTTGGCAGCGAAATAACCGGAATCAGTGGACAAAATCATTTGCTCAAAACCAATTAAACTTACCAAATCAGCCACTTTTGCCGAATCCATTTGCTCTTGCTGCTCAAAAGAAAATCCCCAAGACTTTAATAGAGGATAAAGAGTTGGCTCGAAATATCCCTCGGACATTCGGTGATACTTTACCGTCGAATCCATCATGTCTTTGAAGGTGAACGATGGTTTAATCAGTTTACCCGTTTGGTTGAAACTTGAGATTTCAGAATCTGGAACATAGGAGTTAGAAGCAACATTGATCAAATTAAATACAGAATCAAATTCCGTCTGAAGA
Organism: Algoriphagus sp.; assembly: GCF_046296635.1. Taxonomy (GTDB): domain Bacteria; phylum Bacteroidota; class Bacteroidia; order Cytophagales; family Cyclobacteriaceae; genus Algoriphagus. The sequence continues at coordinate 49,227 of NZ_JBKBKZ010000005.1, forward strand.
TCCTTACCCATATCAGCCACTTGAATACGATAGTAAGTTCCAAATATTTCTCCTTCGTAGGTTTTAAAGGTCTTTTCCTTTTCTCCACAGGAGGTAAAAAACACAAAGGCAATCAGTAAATAACTCAGGGTGAACCTCATAATCGAAAGATTGAAAGTTGAAATAAAAGACTTCATCTTGGTGCCTAACAAATTTTTATCAAAAGTAGTCAAATTGATTTCCTTCACCGTTAATTTCCCATGAAGTCAATAATTCCATTTTTGGATTGCTAACTTTCACCTTTCGAATACCTGAAAAAATGATCCGACAAAATAGCAATACCATACATTTAGGTTTATCATTCATATTAATTCTTGGCACTTTTTTGCAAAGTTTTGGACAGGATACTATTAGAACCTATTATGATGATGAGTCGCTTCACATCAAGGAAATTCTTACCAAAATCAATGGGAAAGCCGAGGGTGAAGTCCGACTTTTCGATATCAATGGGAATTTGATTTTGATCGGAAATCTAAAAAATGATCAGCGAAATGGATTTTTTTATGATCTGGATCCGGAGACAGGAGATACTGTCAGAGTAGTAGAGTTTCGAAACAACCTCCGAGAGGGAAAAGCACTGAGTTACTATCCAGGAGGTGCTTTGAGTCAGGAATCAAATTTTGTCAATAATCAACTCGAAGGTTTGGTAACCTCCTATTTCGAGGATGGTCAAATCCGTGATCGGACCACGTTCAAAAACAACAAGCCGAATGGTCTTTCGGAAGCTTTGTTTCCTGATGGAAAACCTAAAACCAAAATTAATTTCCTTACTGGGCAGTACCATGGTCCCTATGAGGAATTTAATGAAAATGGTCAGGTGGTCTTCCGTACCAACTATGCTAAAGGGATCATTGATGGCAAAGAAATGCAATATTTTCCCGACGGGAAGATTAAGGCCCTTCGCGAATTTCGATCCGGTCAGCTGAATGGAAGCTATGAATTAAACTATCCTGACGGAAAGCCAGAGCGTAGAGGAATATACAAAAATGGTTTGCCTGAAGGAGAAATGATCGAATATTTTCAGGATGGTTCAGTTAGGATGAAGGCGATTTATCAAAAAGGAATTCCAAAAATGCCCATCATCTATTTTTATCCGAATGGGTCAGTAAAACAACGAGTAACTTTCAATAGTCAAGGAGATAAAATTTTGGAGGAAAATTATTTTCAAAATGAAAAAATGATTTCTTCAGTCCGGTTTGTCAATGAGCTGGAAGAAGGTGAAGTAAAGATTTTCAGAGAAGACGGCAACCTTCAGGAAATCAGACACTATTCGAAAGGAAGGCTAAATGGAATTCGGGAGCTTTACGATGAATTTGGCAAGTTGGTTGAAACCGAGATTTGGGAAAAGGGAAATAAAATCAATAAATAAATCTGAAGTCTAAGGCAGTGGAAAGTCATTTTTCTATTTTTGCCAAAACGATTTTCAAATGAGCAACGCCATTAAAGAAACCCATTTCAATTTTCCCAATCAGGTGGGTTTTTACAAAGGTAAAGTGAGAGACGTCTATATCTTTGAGAAGGAATTGGTTGTGGTGGCATCCGACCGAATTTCAGCGTTCGATGTAGTCTTGCCAAGAGCTATTCCATTTAAGGGTCAGGTATTGAATCAGATTGCAGCAGGTTTTCTTCGAGCTACTTCGGATATTGTGCCGAATTGGGTGACGGCCACTCCCGATCCAAGCGTCACTATCGGTAAGCGTTGCGAACCCTTCAAAGTTGAAATGGTAATCCGAGGCTACCTCGCAGGTCATGCTGCCAGAGAATATAAAGCTGGAAAGCGGATACTCTGCGGAGTTTCAATGCCTGAAGGGCTTAGGGATAACGATCCATTTCCGACACCAATCATCACTCCCACTACTAAAGCATCAGAAGGCCACGATGAAGACATCAGCAGAGAAGATATCCTTGCTCTGGGAATCGTAAGTGAAGCTGATTACCTAGTTTTGGAAAAATACACCAAAGCACTCTTCAAGCGAGGTCAGGAAATGGCAAAGGAGAAAGGATTGATTTTGGTGGACACCAAATATGAATTCGGGAAATTCGGGGATGAAATCCTATTAATTGACGAAATTCACACTCCGGATTCTTCCCGCTATTTCTATGCGGATGGGTATGAAGAAAATCAGGAAAAAGGCATCGCTCAAAAACAATTATCCAAGGAATTTGTCAGGCAATGGCTGATCGCGAATGGATTTCAAGGAAAAGATGGACAAACCATACCGGAAATGACGGATGAAATTGTAGAAAGCATCTCAGATCGCTATATTGAGCTTTTCGAAAAGATCACCGGAAATCCATTTGTAAAAGGAGATATTAAAAACATTGAATCAAGAATAGAAAAAGCAATTTTGGCGCATTTAGGCCAATAATACCAACTGAAAATTACTATGAAATCGAGCCTGCCTGAGGCAGACAGCCATGACTCAAGCTTCCAAAAAGATTGGTTGTCAGTATGCGAGATTCTCCCGATCCGCCGCAGCGGACGGGACAGGCTAACTTTCCATTTAAAACAATCATAAAAAGATGAAATACACCATTGATAAGAAAGAGCAATACGTAGTTTTTGCTCCTCTGGAAGAAAAAATAGATTCACTTCTTGCACCAAAGTTGAAGTCTGAACTACTGACCATACATGCGGAAGGATATGCAAATATTGTATTGGATATGAGCCAAGTGAAATATGTGGATTCAAGCGGATTGAGTGCATTGTTGGTTGGTGACCGGGAGTTTGGCAGGAATGGAGGAATATTCATCATTTCCGGCGTTCAAGATCATGTGATGAAGCTGTTGAAAATCTCCATGTTGGATAAAAAACTGAATTTAGTGACAACGCTGGAAGAAGCTGGAGAGGCTATTTTCATGCATGAAATTGAAGGAGGCGAAGACGAAGACGAAGCTTGATCCCTGATTTTGAAGTCACGATATTAGGAAACACATCTTCCATCCCTGTGCATGGAAGAAATCACACTGCCCAAGTCGTAAGGTTTGGGCAGGAGTGTTTATTATTGGACTGTGGCGAAGGCACACAAATTCAAATGCGCAAGTTCAAAGTTAAATCTTCCAGAATCTCGCATATTTTTATCTCCCATTTGCATGGGGACCACTATTTAGGTTTGATGGGGATTCTGTCCAGCTATAACCTTTCTAAACGCACCAAAGCTCTTACTATCTTTGGACCCAAAGGTTTGGATGAGATCATCACTACCCAGTTTCGCTGGAGCAATACCAAACTCACTTACCCCCTCACTTTTGTCGAAACCAAACCTGAGGGTTTAAATATTTTACTGGATCATCCAAGATTTACGGTTCATAGTTTCCCTTTAACACATCGTCTTCCCACTACTGGTTATTTGATAACAGAAAAGGAAGGGCTCAGGAATCTTAGGAAAGAAAAGCTTCAAGAAAAGAGAATTCCTCTTGCTGCGATTCAAAGCCTGCGAAATGGTAAAGATTATGAAGATGAAAATGGCAATCAGTTTTTGGTCAGTGATTATACCCTTCCCATACTCCCTTTGAGGAGTTATGCCTATTGTTCAGACACATGTTTTGAACCCAAGCTTGCCAATTATCTCAAAAATCCAACTTTGCTTTACCACGAATCTACATTTATGGAAATGGATGCGGCACGTGCTGTGGTAACTTTTCACAGTACCGCAAAACAAGCTGCTGAAATGGCTAATTTACTGAAAGCAAAATCATTACTTTTAGGACACTTTTCCTCTCGCTATGTGGAATTGGAAGAAATGCTGAATGAAGCAAAAACTGTCTTTGCTCAATCAGAGTTGAGTGAAGAAGGAAAAACTTATTCCATTTTGCCCTGAACTAGCCAAATGAATAAAATTCAGCAAAGCCGAAAGACAAACCTTTTTATTATTCTTGGATCGATCTTTTTGACTAATGCGATCCTTGCAGAAATCATCGGAGTGAAGATTTTCTCGGGGGAAAAAACGTTGGGATTTAATCCTGTCAACTGGACTTTCTTTGGAGAATATGTCTTGGATTTTAATCTCACTGCTGGGGCGGTGATTTGGCCCATTGTTTTTATTACTACAGATATAATCAATGAATATTTTGGGAAAAAGGGCGTCAAGAAGATCAGTTTTATTACAGCGGGACTGATTGCATATGTTTTTGTGATTATTAGCATAGTTACCATTTTAGTACCTGCCGACTTTTGGTTGGATGTCAATTCTCAAACACCCACCGGCGATGGATTTGATATCAATTATGCGTTTAACACAATTTTTCGACAGGGACTAGGAATCATTGTAGGATCTTTGACCGCATTCTTATTGGGACAATTGATTGACGTATTTGTATTTCAAAAACTGCGGGCAGTGACCGGTCCTAAGATGATTTGGCTTAGAGCGACTGGTTCTACTTTGGTATCTCAGTTTTTTGATTCATTTGTAGTCCTTGGAATTGCTTTTTATGTTTTCGGTAATTGGAGCATCAACCAAATTATTGCGGTCGGCTTGATAAATTACTTTTACAAGTTTACAGTAGCGATTTTTTTGACTCCACTCCTTTATGTTGGCCACGGATTGATTGATAACTATCTGGGAAAAGAACTAGCAGAGAATATGACTAAAGAAGCGAGTGAGGATCGGTCATTTTTGTAGAAACAGAGGAAAATTTTAATGATCTATTCTAATTTAAAACATGGATTGAAGGATTTCAAAAAAAAGCAAAGATCCGTTTAAACTTTTTAATGGCTTGGAATTAGCTTTTAAAACATTCGTGAGATTGTTCCATAAGCATAAAATCTAAAGCCATGAAATCTGAAATTATCAATGAACGGAAAAAATTACTCAGATCGATAGAGAATATTCTTGAAGCACCAATGATTTTTTTAGGCTTTGTTTGGCTTGTTCTATTGATTATCGAACTGATATGGGGCATAAACAAGATCCTTGAATATATAAGTCTCAGCATCTAGGGATTATTCATTATTGATTTTCTGATCAAGATCATTCTCGCTCCAGAAAAACTCGCATTTCTCAAAAAAAACTGGTTAACAACCATTTCCCTATTCATTCCAGCTTTGCGTGTATTTAGGATTTTTAGTTTTGTTAGGCTTCTGAGAAGTTTACAAGGATTAAGGCTGGTGCGACTCGTTTCTTCGATCAACAGAAGTTTACGAAGCTTAGGAAAAACGATGCAACGCCGTGCTTTTGGGTATGTTATGATTACAACTTTGATCGTCACATTTACCGGAGCAGCGGGTATGTTTGCTCTTGAAAAAACAACTCCGGGCTTCACCAGCTATTGGTTGTCACTTTGGTGGACAGCATTGAGAGTAATTACCACAAACAATGAATTTAGCCCCTCAACTCCCGAAGGTCGGGGCTTAGGCTTCCTGATTTCGGTTTTTGGATTTAGCATATTTGGATACTTTACGGCCACCTTTGCGACTTATTTTATCGGTCGTGATGCTGAAGAAGTAGATGCCCCCATTGCAGGGGCAAAGGAAATTAGAGAGTTAAAATCAGAAGTGATTGCGCTTAGAAAGATTATTGAAAGACAAATTTCAGGGTGATTTATAAGGCTAAAAAAACTTCACAAGCCAAAAAATTAATTTTTAACTGAATAAAAATTAACTTTAACTTATGACAACACTTGCGCTAAATATATCTTTAGAAGTCTTGCTAAAGTCATTAAGCAAACTTTCCAATCAAGAAAAAAAAGAAATTCATTCGTTTCTAGAATCCGAACTTTTAAAAGATGAAGTAAACGAACCTATTGAAACATACAGACTATCAGAAAAAACTCTGGCCAAAGATTGGTTGTCTAAAGAAGAGGAAGAAGCATGGAAAAGTTTGTGAAAGGTGATATCGTTGCGGTAAATTTTCCATTTTCTGACCTAAGCGCTACAAAACGAAGACCGGCATTAGTCCTTGCCTACGCAGAAAATGGAGATTATTTACTTTGTCAAATCACATCCAAAATCACGACAGCTGGGCATTAGAATTAACAGAAACAGAAATAATCGAAGGTGAATTATTTAAATCAAGTAATATTCGGCCCAATAGACTTTTTACAGCAGACCAATCAATCATTCTTTATAAAGTAGGACAGATTACTTTATCGATGAGAAAAAAGGTTGTAAATGCTGTTATTGCTTTAATTTCTTAGAGATAATTTTATTTGAAGCAGAACAAATCCACATTACTGACTTCCGAAATCGATTGAAACCAAATTTATTTTGCTTTTAATCCTTCAATTATAAAGAATATTCTAAAAACTTTTGGACCAAGGTTGGAATCTAAAATTATTGGTCTTACTTTTGCATCGTCAATTTTGACAAGAATATTTTTCGTGCCGTGATTCCTTACTGTCGCTTGTCTGGGATTTAGGATAACATGGCAAGAAAAAGTAAGGACAACATCATGGAAATCACAACACAATTCTCAGACCTGGGGATTTCGGGAGAAATCTTGCGGGCAGTGGAAGAAATGGGTTATACAACCCCTTCCCCAATTCAATTACAGGCTATTCCTTTCGTATTGGAAGGACGCGATCTTATCGGTCAGGCTCAAACCGGAACCGGTAAAACTGCTGCTTTTGCAATTCCAATCATCGACCTTGTCGATTCAGAATTAAACAAGCCACAGGCAATCATCCTTTGCCCTACCCGCGAACTTGCGGTTCAGGTAGAAGGAGAAATTCAAAAACTATCCAAGTATCACAGAGGCATCAACTCGGTTGCGATCTACGGTGGAGAATCTATTGATAGGCAGATCAGAGTACTTCGTAAAGGAGTTCAGATCGTGGTCGGTACTCCAGGACGTGTTCAAGATCACATCAACAGAGGCACATTGAAGCTTGACAGCATCGGCATCATCGTATTGGATGAGGCTGACGAAATGCTGGACATGGGTTTCAGAGATGACATCGAGGCAATCCTTTCGGAAATGCCTGCGGAAAGACAAACTGTCTTTTTCTCTGCAACTATGGCTAAGCCAATCTTGGACCTAACCAGAAAATATCAAACTAATCCTGAAATCATCAAAGTCGCTAAAAACGAGCTGACTGTTGCTAAAATCGAGCAGGTTTACTACGAAGTAAAGCCGTCTTTGAAAATGGAATTGATGACTCGCTTGATGAACATCAACAATTACGCACTTAGCGTAGTGTTCTGTAACACCAAGCGTATGACGGATGAAGTGACTGAAGCATTGGGTGCTAGAGGCATCTTAGCGGAGGCACTTCATGGTGACCTTTCTCAGGCCCAGAGAGACAAAGTAATGGGTAAATTCCGTAAGGGACTTTGCTCAGTTTTGGTAGCAACTGACGTAGCTGCTCGTGGTATTGACGTGGACAATGTAGAGGCAGTATTCAATTACGACCTTCCATTGGATGAGGAATATTACGTACACAGAATCGGCCGTACAGGTCGTGCCGGTAAGTCAGGTACTGCGATTACGTTCATCACAGGTCGAAGAGAAACAATGAAACTTAGAGATTTGGAACGTTTCACCAAGGCTACTATCAATAAAATGACGCCTCCATCTGTAACTGAACTAGTTGAGCTGAAAAAAGCACAATTGGTGAAGGATGTATATAGAGTATTGGCAGTTGAAGAAGATAATCAGCTTTTCGAAGCGACTATTGGACAAATGCTAACTGAAGGCTTGACTATCGAGCAGATTGCGCTTGGCTTGATCAAAATGAACATGGGTGAAACCGTGAAAGAATTGAAAGAGCAGGATTTCGGAATCGATACTTATGGTGGTGGAGATCGCAGAAGAGAAGGATCAAGAGACGGAGGTCGTGATGGCGGACGTGGTGATCGTTTCGGACGTGGCGAAAGAAGCGGTTCTGACCGTTTCCCTAGGGGCGAAAGAGAAAGCGGTGGTCGTTTCGAAGGCCGCGGCGAGCGCAGAGAAAGATTCGGCGATCGTAAGGAATTCACTCCAAGAGACGGAGAAAGAAGAGGTGCTCCAAGAGAAGAAAGAACCCGTGATGCAAATATGACTCGCTTGTTCCTAAATCTTGGAAACAAAGACAGAATCCGTCCCAATGATATCGTAGGTGCAATTGCTGGAGAAACCGGAGTACCGGGCAAAAGCATTGGTGGCATCGATATCTTTGACAACTTCTCCTTCGTGGACGTTCCTCAGAAAGACGCAGAACATGTGATCAAAGTAATGAAGAACAACACAATCAAAGGAAAGTCCGTCAACATGGAAATCTCTAAAGGTTAATAAGATTTAAGGTTAATAAAGTTTAAAGGCACTTTTCTTCATTGAAAAGTGCTTTTTTTGTTTCCTCATCTTTCAGTTTTAGTATGCAGCTTTTTTTTCAGGAAAAAATAGAACTCCCCATCTCCTATCTCGACGAGGAGGAATCTCGGCATCTGGTAAAAGTGCTGCGCAAAAAGCAAGGTGACCCAATTAGACTGACCAATGGAAATGGGCAGGTCTTTGATTGTGTGATCTTGGAAGCAAATCAAAAAAAAACGAGTCTGAAAATCCTGAATTCGACAGAAATTCCTGAAGACGATTTTCACATTCATATCGCAATTGCTCCAACCAAAAGTCCAGACAGAATGGAGTGGATGGTAGAGAAAATCACAGAATTAGGTTTTCATGAGTTGACGCTGCTAGAGACGATGAATTCCGAACGAAGCTTTTTGAAAACCGATCGGCTGAATAAAAAAGTGATTTCGGCCTGTAAGCAAAGTTTGAAATATCGAATTCCAGCTTTACATCCTACTAAAAAGCTAACCGAAATTTACAAATCCAAAGATTTTTCGGGTTATCAGAAATTCATTGCATATGTCGACGAAGATCATGAAAATCATCTTTTTGATATTGCCAAGCAAGGAGGAAAGTACTTGATTTTGATTGGTCCTGAGGGAGATTTTGACCCGAAAGAGATCAATGAAGCAATTTTGGCAGGATTTCAGCCTGTTTCACTTGGAAACAGTAGACTACGAACTGAAACAGCGGGAATGGCAGCGGTTCAAATGCTTCAGGTACTAAACCGCTGAATTTATCGTTCTTTTATTGATGAAGATTAAAGTATTCCTTGAAGTAATCGATCAATTTTTTAACTTAGATATCAAAGAAAACCCTCCAAGAGTTTCGAACCCTTGGAGGGTTATTACCATTAAGAAAAACTGCTGTGCCGTACAAAGAGCGAGAAATAGAAAAGAAATACTATTCCATTGGGGAAGTTGGAGAAATGTTCAAAGTAGCTCCTTCGCTCATCCGGTATTGGGAAGGTGAGTTTGATATTATCCGTCCTAAAAAGGACAAAAAAGGCAATCGACGCTACACTAAAGATGACATCCAAAAGATCAGATACGTCTATCATTTGGTAAAGGAAAAAGGATATACCCTTCAAGGTGCACAGGAAGTGATAGCTGCAGGTAAAAGCCAAGGCTTTGACAAGGTTGCAGCGGTTCAGAAGCTTCAGGAAATCAAGGACTTTTTAATCAATCTGAGGAATGAACTTAAAACCCGAAACGGATCCTGAAATTCTTCGCTATCATTTGGCACTTTCCCAGGCACCAAAAGTCGGACCTGGAATATTCAAAGCAATATTGGCTTATAGCGGATCTGCCAAAGCATTTTTTAATCTTACTAAAGGAAGAGCTTCGAAAATCCCACGAGTCGGAGAAAAACTTTTAGCTATTCAAAAACAAGCCGAATCACTTCTTAAAAGCGCGGATGACCTGATCAATCTCAGCGAAAAAAAAGGATTCAAAATCATTAGCTCCACTGACCCAAACTTCCCATCAAGGCTCAAAATGCAGGAAGATGGTCCAGTAATCCTATTTACACAAGGGAACGGGGAGTTGAATTTTGAGCGAAGTGTGGGGATTGTTGGAACTCGAAGTGCTACAACTTATGGGAAATCAATCACACGAAAAATAGTCGATGATCTTCTGCCCTATCAGCCTGTAATTGTTTCCGGTTTAGCTTATGGCATCGATATCGAAGCCCATCGGGCGGCACTTCAAGTAGGGCTCCCGACTATTGCTGTGATGGGTTCACCTATTACTCAGGTCTATCCGGCTGTTCATAAGAAAACTGCTGAGCAACTTCAGGAGACAGGAATCCTGATGAGTGAATATGCGCCGGGAAGCACGATGGTTCCGGGAAATTTTCCTGCCAGAAATCGGATTATTGCCAGTCTTTCAGATGCATTGATTGTGGTAGAAGCAGCAGAGAGAGGTGGCGCTTTGATCACAGCTGAAATTGCTTATTCTTATAACAAAGACGTGTTTGCAGTACCTGGAAATCTCCAATCCCCATTTTCTGAAGGCTGCAATCATCTGATTCGAAAAATGAAAGCCTCTATTTACACAGGTCCTGGGGATATTGCTGAAGCACTTTTTTGGAGCAAACCCGGTGAAGAAAAGATCAAGAAACCAGAATTGGACTTGGCAGGTCGGGATAAAGAAGACACCGTTATTCTAAAATTACTTTTAGAGAAAGGAGAATCTGAAATCGACCAAATCAGCTACCAAACAGAAATTCCGCTGGGAATGCTTTCTTCCAGACTCCTTTCTCTTGAATTTGAAGGAATTGTAAAATCCCTCCCAGGAAAGAAGTTTAAATTATTGGTTTAGACTTCTCGATTTAACCTTCAAAAATCTCCTCTAAATTAAGCCTGAATCCTTCAATGCAGGCAGATTCAACAATATCTCCTGAGATAAATAATTTAGAAGATCGATATTTTCCATCAACGAGGGAATAGATTAAAAGAGTTTGTTCATTTGGATGAATGACCCAATACTCCTTTACTCCTGACTCTTCATAGACAGCGTATTTCAACCTTAGTTCCTTTTTATTATTTCCGGGAGAAAGAATTTCAACCACCAAATCCGGAGTGCCAATACAACCCGCATCGTCTATTTTGCTTTCATCGCAGATCACACATAAGTCTGGCTGAAGTACCGTCTCTATATCCTGATTTTTTTTGGATTTCACGGGAAGCCTCACATCATATGGTGCTTGGAAAACCTGACATGGCTTACCTTTCAAAAAAATTAAAAAGGCAGAACCAAGCTTGAGTGAAACCTTTTGATGACTGGTACTTGGGGCAGCAGCCGCCCACTTATATACTTTACCCTTGATCAGTTCCACCATCTCATCCATCTCCCATGTCAAATAATCGGCGTAGGTGTAGCGGCCATATTCTATATCTGGCTCTTTTACAAGGTGTTTATCTTCATTCTCCACAAAATAAAGTTACAAAATTTAAAAAATATCGAGGTAGATTATGAAAAATTCATTCTGACTATCTCCTCTTCAGTCGCCGAATCACTTTAGGATAATACCATAAGTAAAACCCACTCAAACTCATTAGAATCAAGCCCAAAGCTGTCAGCGTCGAATAAGTCAGCTTTGCAGCTTCATCCCCTCCAAAGTAAAAATCAACAATACTTCCATCATGGACTTTTTCGATCCAATCCGAATGTCTAGTGTCAATTGACAGCACTTCTCCAGAAAGACCATCCAATTGAACTTCGGTGAAATGGGTCTTAAAGGTCACTTTCGCCACACCTTTATCCGGTCGAATATCGATTCGATCCACCTCAGAAGATTCTCCGATTTTTCGCATTTCACTTTCTGCAATACTCACCATTAGCGAAGGTGAAATCCACTCACCTTGCTCGATTTTCGTTTTTAATGTTGGAGGAAGCAATTCAGCTTTCTTTTTCCATGCTAAAAGAATCGATGTAATACCAATGATGAAAAAGAACACAATCAATGGAATTCCCATCCAACGGTGAAATGTTCTCAGCCAACGTAATGATTTTACTTTACCTTGAATCTTAAATTCAGCCATCAATCAGGAGTTAAAAACAAACTGTGTAAGCTTCATGGATTCAAGCAATTCTGATTTATTCAACCCTAAAGAATACCCTTCATTTTCGAGCGTTTCAATCATCACTTCAGTTGCCATATTTCCTACGAGTTCATCCTTTGCCATAGGGCAACCTCCGAAACCTTTCAAAGCTCCATCGAATCGTTTACACCCACCTTTTAATCCTGCCAGCACTTTTTCCTGAATCGACTCCCGTCTGCTGTGAAGGTGTGCCCCAAACTCAATATGCGGAAAGGCCTGAATCTGCACTTCAAATAAGTTGGTAATCAATTCAGATGAAGCTACTCCGATTGTGTCGGACAAAGAGATGGTTTCTACCTGAAGTTGGGCAAGCTTTTCTACGAATTCAGCGACCAATTCCGGTGAATAGGGATCCCCATACGGATTACCAAAACCCATACTGAGATAGACAACCTGCTTTTTCCCCTTTGCTTCGCAAAAATTTTGAATCGCTTCTACTGTCTTCAAAGCCTCATTAATACTTGCATTGGTGTTACGTTGCTGAAAAGTCTCCGAAATAGAAAGGGGAAAGCCCAAATAGTCAATTTCCTGAAAATGAAGCGCATCCTCCGCTCCCCTAGTATTAGCCACAATGGCCAAAAGCTTTGATTTGGAATCATGCAAATCGAGTAATTCCAAAACTTCGGCAGTGTCCCGCATTTGAGGAATTGCCTTTGGGCTCACAAAGCTTCCAAAGTCAATCGTGTCAAAGCCCACTTCGAGCAATTGATTGATGTATGCAGCCTTGATGGCAGTATCTATAAAATTGGGAAGACCTTGCATCGCATCCCGAGGACATTCGACCAGTTTAATCATCTCCCAAAATAAGAAAGATCAACGGAGCTCTGAAATAATTTTCCTTACGAAGCAAAATTTCAGTTTCTATGGGTCAATTGACATACGAGCCATCTTCGAATAGATAAAAAATAATCCCACATAGGGAAATATTGGGGTGTTTGTTGCGGAAAACGTGATATAGTTGATTCAGATTTTTGGGGTGAAATCTTCCCATTCTGATAATATGTGAAGATAAACGCCTTTTTAGCCCTCAAATATAAAGTTGGAGAACCAATTGCCTACTTATACCCAATACCATCAATTCTTTTTACTTAAAAAAAACAGTTTATGAAAATCAAATCAACATTAATTATAGGAACTGCTTGCATTGCAGTCTTTGCCTGCCAGACAAACAAATACACAGAACAAGACCGCGTAACTGCTACTGCTGCATTAAATTCTTTTGTAGACAGTGTTGAGACTGCGATTAAGGTAACTCCATCTCATGACTGGAGGACGATTGATTCCAGATTTGACAGTTTAGAGTCAAGATCTATCAAAGTCTATTCGGATTTAAAGGCTGAGAAAACTGAGATTGAAATTATTGAATCCCGCTACGCGACACTAATTGAAAACGGAAAACGAACTGAAGAGAATTTTGAAAAAACTGCTGAAATGCACCTTCAGAACGTGGAAAAATGGTGGGCAACTACGGCCAAAGAACCGACAGCCAAAAGAAAATTGACTATCCAAAACATTGAATCTACTACCAAGGGAAGCCTTGATTGGTTGGATGAAAATTTGAACAGCCTTGGAGAATCAACTAGAGATAAATACAACAAGATGCTTGTAGAAATTAGGAAGCCTTAATTTCAAAAAGCCAAAATTCAGCCCGCCAGATTATTTGGCGGGCTTTTTTGTTAAAAAATCTCCTTTGCAATTTTATAAGTCGCTTCTGCCTTACTCATCGTATAGAAATGAAGCGAAGGAACACCGGCCACTATCAATTCTTTTGATTGCTGGATTGCCCATTCGATTCCGACATTTTTTACATCCGAATTGGTTTTACATTTCTCCAATTCATCCATCAAGTCATCAGGGAAATCGAGAAAAAATGTTCTAGGTAGCATTGTTATTTGCCCAAGAGTAGTGATAGGTTTGATCCCGGGAATAATCGGGACATCAATGCCAGCCTCCCTTACTCTTTGTACATAATCAAAGAATTTTTGATTATCAAAAAACATCTGAGTTACAATGTATTCTGCTCCTTTGTCTATTTTTTCTTTCAAATACTTCAAGTCAAACTTCATACTCGGAGCTTCAAAATGTTTCTCTGGATATCCGGACACCCCTACACAGAAATCTGTGTGAAAACTGTTTTCGGTCTCTTCGTGTAAATAATGACCATGATTCATCCGGACGATTTGCTCAACTAGTTCGCTCGCGTACCCATGTCCGTTTGATTCCGGAGTAAATCTTCCTTCTGACTTCGGTGCATCACCTCGTAGGGCAAGGACATTTTCGACCCCGATGAAATTCAGGTCGATCAATGCATTTTCAGTTTCCTCTTTGGAAAAACCTCCACAGAGAATATGTGGAACAGCATCGACCTGAAATCGGCTCATGATCGCAGCACAAATCCCTACAGTTCCAGGTCGCTTTTTGGTACTTACTTTCTCCAGTAATCCATTAGGATGTTTTTTGTAGATAAACTCTTCTCTATGGTAAGTCACATCCACAAAGGGTGGCTTGAATTCCATCAAAGGCTCAATCCCTTCCAAAAGTTCTTTAAGACTTTGACCCTTTAGGGGAGGCAATATCTCAAAGGAAAAAAGCGTGTTAGTTGCGTTTTTTAAGTGATCAGTGATCTTCATAGAACTGAAATAGCTAATGTTGGTGTAGGTGAATAGGCCAAATTTGGGGATAATAAACGTTCAGCTTGCTGCATCGTGATTCCTTTTCTCTCGGCGTAGCTTGCCACTTGGTCTTCCCCGATTTTGCCCAATCCGAAATACTTACTCTCAGGATTTCCGAAGTAGAATCCGGATACTGAACTGGTAGGATACATCGCAAAACTTGAGGTCAGCGTAATTCCGATAGAATTTTCCAAATCCAATAGCTGGGAAATAGTCACTTTCTCGGAATGCTCGGGACAGGCGGGATAGCCGGGAGCCGGTCGGATTCCAGGATATTCTTCGCGAATCAAAGAATCATTATCCAAACTCTCTGAAGTTGAATAGCCCCAATAATTTTTCCTCACTTGCTCGTGGACGTACTCAGCTGCAGCTTCTGCCAAACGATCCGCTAAAGCCTTAAACAGAATATCATTGTAATCATCTCCTGCAGCTTGAAATTCGGCTAGTTTGGTTTCCATGCCAAGCCCGGAAGTCACCGCAAAGCAACCTAGATAATCAGTTTTATCGGGATGAAGGTAATCTGCTAAAGATCGGTTAGGGACTCCCTTTCCTTTTTTCCCTTGCTGTCGCAAAAAGTGGAATTTCGCCAGTTCCAAATTTTCATCGTTTGGTTCAAAGACTACTGCGTCATCCTCTCTCCGATGGACAGGATAAAGTGCAAAAACGGCTTTTGCAGTAAGCCACTTTTCTGAAATCAACTTATCCAACATATCTTGAGCATCAGCAAAGAGTTTCTTTGCTTCATGACCAACAACTGGATCTTCAAGGATTTTTGGATACTTTCCACTAAGCATCCAAGTACTGAAAAATGGAGTCCAGTCGATGTATTTTCTCAAAACAGAAAGGTCCAAATTCTCAAGAATCGTTCTGCCCAGCATTCTAGGTGTCACCGGTTCAAATGAGGCCCAATCAAGCTCCACAGGATTTGATTTAGCTTCCTCGTAACTGACCAATTGCTTCACCAACTGCTTTGCTTCATGCTCGACTCTAAGCTGCTGATAGGTTTCTTTGATTTGAAGTCTGTAAGCCTCTTTGGTTTCTTCAGAGATAGCCTCGCCGGCGATCGGTACTGATTTACTCGCATCTGTCACATGAATGACTATACCAGAGTACATCGGATCAATCTTCACAGCAGTATGGATCCTTGAAGTGGTTGCACCGCCAATAAGCAAAGGAATCTTCAGCCCCTGCCGCTCCATCTCCAAAGCTACATTGACCATTTCATCCAGTGAGGGCGTGATCAATCCGCTCAATCCGATGATATCAACTTTATTTTTAATGGCTTCATCGATGATTTTCTGAGCATCCACCATCACACCTAGGTCAATTATTTGGTAACTGTTGCAGGCCAACACTACACCAACAATGTTTTTTCCGATGTCGTGAACGTCACCTTTGACTGTCGCTAAGAGAATCTTTTTTAGTGCAGAGGCTTCCTGTCCTTCTTCCGGCAAAGGCATAAAAGGCTCCAAATACGCCACAGCTTTTTTCATTACTCGGGCAGATTTCACTACCTGAGGTAGAAACATTTTCCCCTCCCCGAAAAGATCTCCTACCACATTCATCCCATCCATGAGCGGGCCTTCAATCACTTTCAGTGGATTGACCAGCTCAAGACGAGCAGCTTCTGTATCCTCTACGATAAAGTCCAAAATACCCTTTACAAGCGCATGTTCGATTCGTTTAGAAACTGGATCTGATCTCCAAGCTTCATTCACTACTTCCTTTTTATCTGCTGCTTTTACTGTTTCAGCAAAATCCAAAAGTCGCTCAGTGGCGTCTTCTTTTCGGTCAAAAAGCACATCTTCGACACACTCCAAAAGATCCTTTGGAATGTCATCATAGACTTCCAGCATAGTAGGATTGACAATTCCCATGTCCATTCCGTGCTTGATTGCATGGTAAAGGAATGCCGCATGCATTGCTTCCCGTACTCGATCATTTCCCCGAAAAGAAAAGGAAACATTACTCACTCCACCACTGACTTTTGCCCCGGGAAGGTTTTTTTTGATCCATTTGGTAGCAAGAAAAAAGTCCAGGGCGTTTTTTCGATGTTCGTCCATTCCCGTAGCCACAGGGAATATATTCGGGTCAAAAATAATGTCTTGACAATCGAATCCGACCTGGTCAACTAACACACGGTAGCTTCGCTCACAGATTTGAATTCTCCGCTGGTAAGTATCTGCTTGACCTTTTTCATCAAAAGCCATCACCACCACAGCAGCTCCAAATTTCTTGATCGTTTTTGCCTGTTGAAGGAATTCCGCTACTCCGTTTTTTAATGAAATCGAATTAACGATTCCTTTTCCCTGCACGCATTTCAATCCGGCCAAGATGATGCTCCATTTGGAACTGTCAATCATGATGGGGATTCGGCTAATTTCAGGTTCGGATGCGATCAGATTCAGGAATTTTACCATGGCAAATTCCCCATCGAGCATTCCTTCATCCATGCATACATCAAGCACTTGAGCTCCTCCACGAACTTGGTCAAGTGCAATATCCAGCGCATCGTCATACTGCCCATTGAGAATCAAGCGGGCAAATTTCTTTGAACCAGTGATATTTGTTCGCTCGCCGATATTGACAAAATTGATATTGGGAGTGAAAACCAAAGGCTCTAAGCCAGAGAGTTTCAAGTAGTTTTTATTAAACATTGTTTGCCTCCTCCTCTTTTACTTCCTCGATTTTTCTGGGCTTAAATTCCGCTGCCAGCTGCGCCAGTGCACGAATGTGATCCGGTGTAGTTCCGCAGCATCCGCCCAGAATATTTAACATTCCTTCTTTCAAAAAGTCTCGTACCTGATCCGCCATTTCATTGGCTCCCTGATCGTAGGCTCCAAATTCGTTTGGTAATCCAGCATTAGGATATGCTGACACATAAAAGGGGGCATTTTGAGCTAATACTTTCAGGTATGGTCTCAATTCTTTTGCTCCCAACGCACAATTCAATCCTACAGAAAGCAACGGTACGTGAGAAACTGAAATCAAAAATGCTTCTGTTGTTTGACCTGAAAGGGTTCGGCCTGAAGCATCGGTAATCGTCCCGGAAATCATAATTGGGATTCCACCTTCCTTTGGATCTAGCGGAATATTTCGCTCTTCATAGACTTCTTGGATCGCATACAAGGCGGCTTTTGCGTTGAGGGTATCAAAAATCGTCTCCACCAAAATGATATCTGAACCACCATCTAAGAGCCCTCTTACCTGTTCGGAATAGGCCTCTGCAAGTTGGTCAAATGTAATTGCACGATATCCGGGATCATTTACATCCGGCGACAGAGAGGCTGTTCGATTTGTCGGACCAATCGCACCTGCAACAAATCTTGGTTTATTAGGCTCTGTTACAGAAAATACGTCAGCAACTTCCCTTGCGAGTTTGGCTGATTCATAATTGATTGCATAGGCCAAGTGAGACAATTCATAATCAGCCTGAGCAATCGAAGTCCCCGAAAAGGTATTGGTTTCGATGATATCTGCACCAGCTTCGAGGTATTCTCTGTGAATCTGACGAATGATATCCGGTCTACTAAGCGAAAGTAAATCATTATTACCCTTCACGGATTTTGGGTGGTCCGCTAATTCAGGAGTTCTAAAGTCCTCTTCGGTGAGCTTGTATCTTTGGATCATCGTGCCCATAGCTCCATCAAGAATCAGAATCCTATTTTGAATGGCTTGAAGGAGGACTTTTGTTTTGTTTTGCATCGTCAAATAATTAAATCAAAAAGCGAATCGAGCAAAACACGGAGGTGAGTCACAAGTGACTCGTCCGCTCATCTGTTTCCGGTCATTTCCGAAATGGGAGTTAGCACCTTATTTCCAGGTTGCTAAGACGTCATAGGGCCCTTCCCTCAGTCTTTCTCGATAAGCTGTTCAAAGTTAATAGCATTTTGCCAAAAAAGTTTAAGAATTATTTGATTTTCGGGCGCTTTATTGATTATTCATTAGAAAAAACTCAATTAGGGTCTAACTCCTACACTAAAACCTACCATTGGGCCTGAAAGAAATTTTGCCATACTGAGCTCACCTAACCTGTAATTCCCTAAGGCCAGTTCATAGCCCGCAGATGCACTTAAGACGACATCAAACAGGTTTCTCTTGGTGATAGGAATTCCATATTCAAAAATCACCTCAGGTTTTGCCATCAGGCCTGAACTTCTCAAGTAACCGTCAAAATTTCGCTGCTCAAAAAGCTCGGGGAAATCAGGTTTTTC
Source organism: Algoriphagus sp. (assembly GCF_046296635.1). Taxonomy (GTDB): domain Bacteria; phylum Bacteroidota; class Bacteroidia; order Cytophagales; family Cyclobacteriaceae; genus Algoriphagus. The sequence goes on from NZ_JBKBKZ010000005.1 coordinate 68,017, forward strand.
GATTTGGCTAAGCGTATATCTGATGTTACCATACCCAATCCCTCCCATGGCACCGATTGCGAAGTTTTTAAGCTGGAAAAATTTCACACCCGCATTGCCATAGATTCTCAAACTATTGAGAGTCTGAGATTGAAAACTATTAGCCTGACCCTCCAGGGCTGAGTTAAATACATCAATCCCGTACAAAAGCCCGTCTGTTTCGCCAAGAATTCTGAGACCCCAGTTTGATGGTTTACCCTCAAGTGGTGAATATCCCAGTTTTATGAGTTCAGAATTAAAAGCATCAGGCTTCCTAAAGTGAATCCCTCGGATAAATGAAACTCCTATTGAGGCATCTTTGTAAAAAAAATTTCTATCAGGAAGTGATATTCCAGCCCCGACCCTTAAAAATGCACCAGCCTGAGTATTGTCAAATGACAGTCCGTTCATTTGCCATTTTCCCTCGAAGGGACTAAACGAATAACCTGCTTTTGCAATGATTTCGACAGCTTCTTTCCTTCCTGGCAAATCAAAATCGTAGCTCAAATGAAAACCAATTTCAGTTAAGAAGTCTCCAAAATACTTGGTTCCCCTATGGATATTATTTTCTCTTAGGATAAATCCTTCCTTCGGTTCAAGAAGAAAAGTCTCAAGGTTCTGATTGTTTTTGGCAGGAAGCATCTCAAAATTCAAGTACCCCACTCCTAGGGACATGTAATGAATCAGTTGAAATTTCCCCTCCTCGGTCAATGAATAACCTACATTAAAAAGTGCCCTTGAAGTTCGGTACCTAATTTCAAAATCATCAAAATCACTGGCTTTACTTTGATGCTGAGACAATTCGAACCCTACCAGAAAATCATTGATTCTTGCCTGATATCCAAGTCCATAGGACCTATATCGATTCTGCATCGATGAAAGTCCCCTCTCTGATAGCATTTCATTAAACTGACGGAGATTAGCTCCTGAGAAACCCGTAAAGCCATAAAGAGAGGAACGTTTGTTAATCTGCTCTTGAGCCTTAAGAATTACAGGGGATATGAAGAAAATGAATAAAAAGAAATACCCTCTGATAAGCGTCATCTAGTCGGAATTGGAAATGAAAGAGTCAAGTTTCGAAACGCATTGGCAAAATTTATGCTAAATCTCATTTACCTCGGGATTTTTTGGCTTGAGATACTTCACTATTTTTTCAAACAGAATCTCTGGCGTAAAAGGTTTAGGTACAAAATCATTAATGGCACTCATCCTCATCTCCTCTCTTATTTCATTGATAGAGGCCGCTGACAAAGCTAAAATCGGAATATTTTGTTTGTCCACATTGGGATGATTTCGTATTGCTTTTGCAGCAGCGAAGCCATCAAGTTCTGGCATTTGTAGATCCAATAGGATCAAATCAAAGTGCTTTCTATTGAACTGATCCAAAGCTTCCAGACCATCCGAGGCGATCACCAAAGAACCAACTTCCCATTTGGTTAAGAATTTCCGAATCAAAATCTGGTTTACGGCGTTGTCCTCTGCTACTAATATTGACGCATGTTTCAGGGAGCGAATCTTAGGGGTTGATCCTGGAATTAAAGAATCAAGTTTCCTTGAATCCACAAATTCAAATGAAATAATAAATTCAAAAATACTTCCAACATCCTTTCTGGACCTTACTTCGATTTCACCACCATGAAGCTCAACCAGTCTCTTGACTATCGCAAGGCCAAGTCCTGTTCCTCCATATTTCCTACTTGTAGAAGAAGATGCTTGTGTAAAAGCTTCAAAAATTGATTTTCGCTTATTCTCCGGAATTCCAATTCCCGTATCTTCAAACACAAACTTGATATCAGTTTGATTTCCTTGCATGTGTTCTTTGGAAATTGATATTCTAACGAAACCAGTATCAGTAAATTTAATTGCATTGGACACCAGATTATTTACGATTTGACCGATTCGAAGTGAGTCACCAATGAGCATCTCTGGTATTGCCTCATCAATTTCACAGGTGATTTTAAGCGATTTCTCGTTGGCTTGGAAGCTATGAGAATGGACTATTCGGTGGATGATATTCCTGATATCAAACGGAACATGTTCTAATTCAACCTTACCTGAATCAATTTTATTGTAATCAAGAATGTCATTGATCAATGCCATCAGATTTTCCGCTGAAAACTGGAGCGTTTTCAAATTTTCCAATTGGTCGGGCCGAGGATCCTCCTCCATCAGAAAATGAGACAAACCTATGACTGCATTCATAGGAGTACGGATCTCATGACTCATTACGGAAAGGAACTGGGACTTTATTTGAGAAGCTTGCTCAGCTTTTTCTTTGGCCAAAAGTAGCTCTCGTTGAGTTTCTTTAAGTTTGGAAATATCTCTTGCCACACCTGTGTAATACCGATGAATTCCATTTTTGTCCTCGATAAGTTTTCCATTGGTACTGAATACACGGTATTCTCCATTTTTATGTCTCAATCTAAATTCGAGGAACTGATTTTGGGCAAGAAAGTCTTTCTCCTTATCCAGCATCTCCTGAAAAACACCTAGATCATCAGGATGGATAAAATCAAAAATGCTTCGCCCAGTCACTTCCTCATAAGTATAATCTAAAAATTGCTTGACATTGGGAGAAACATAGTGAAGTAAGAATGCTTCGGTAAGTGAGAATATAATCTCCGTGGATTCCTCAACTAATCGACGATATTTTTCTTCGGATTGCTGCAGGTCCAGCTTAGCCTGATACTCATCCTGAATATCTCTGATTATACTTAGCGCATATTCTACTTGCCCATTTTCAATGATGGGTCTAATGGTCCGTTGATATTGCCTTCCTTTAATTGAAAACTCAGATTCTACAATTTCTTGCTGAAAATATACTCTATCCAAAATTGCGTTTATTTCCTCGTAGGGAGTCAACTGGATTTCAAATAGACTTTTACCTTCAAAAACCTCCCGGCTCAAACCCCATTTCTCAAAGTTGGTGCCCTCTGCTAGAATATACCTCCTATTCTTATCCATGAGGAAAATATTGGTACCGGGTATATTTGATGCCAATACGCGGTATTGTTCGTCCCGCTGAGAATTAATGATTTCAAGATTTTTCCTGTCGGAAATATTCTGAAAAAGTCCTTCATGAAGAATAATCTTACCTGAGTCAGAGACTACATCACGAGTCCGATCTTCCACCCATACGTAAACACCGGTGGATGTTCTTATTCGATACTCCCCTGAAAACGCAGGAATCCCATTCGATGAAATTTTAGCTTCGGCATTTTTTTGAATGATTTCCTTGTCTTCAGGATGTAATAAATCCAAAAAGGAAATAGCATTATTCATTAACGCTGTGGCGTCATACCCAAAACGGCTGATATTCTCAGAGATATACCGGATTTTATAATTATCGTTTGGATCAACTCTGAATAGTACTGCAGGACTATTTTCAACTATTAACTGAGCCCGTTTTGCTATTTGTTCAGATTTGTGCTTTTCCTCCAACCCTCTCAAAATAACTGAGTAGCCCACTTTCTCTTTTCCTTCAGCGTGAATAGCCTGAATGGAAATTTCAAATGGTGAATAATGTGTGTGCTTGGTTTGTAAATAGCGCTCCATTTTCCAGACTTCACCTACTTCAAGTTTTTCAGAAATCCGCACTAGCTTCTCATCATTCTCCCAATGAATGGATACCAAATCCTCAAGATATCCATCAAAATCTATTGTAGTTTCGGGACAGCACAATTGAATTGCAGCTTCATTTAGGTAAATAACTTCCAAGCATAAATTTGTGACCAATATCGGATCACTTACCTGGGCTAAAATCTGGGACTGAAGCCTTAAGTAGCTTTCTGAAGCTCTTTTATGTGAAATATCCGTGCAAAACCCATAAACCTCCAAGCCTTGGGTCAGGAACTCCCGCTTACCTTCTATTTCATAGCTGATAAATCGTACTTTATCCGAAGGGTCAGTGATTGTAAATTCCCCTGAAGTTCGAGTTAATTCTTGACTTGCTTTCCGCAGGTTCTTGATGAACTCGGCGCGAAATTCCTTGTCTATTCTGAAAATCAAGGAGGAGAACTCTTCGGTAGTAGGCTGGCTTCCTAGGCCAAATAGACTGGAAAATCCACCAGAACAATAAAATCGATTTTTGAATGCGCTAAACCTCCATGAACCAGATTTGGAAAGCACTTCAGTCTGGGTCAGAAGATTTTCATTTCGTTCGATTTTCCGCTGCATTTGGACACCCAGATAAGCACCAGCCAAGACATCTCCTAATTGCCTGAGTACTTGAATTTCTTTTTCGTCAAAAGGAAAGACTACACTTCCAGATTCAAACCGCACTAAACCCAAGAGTTTATTTCCAGAAATCATGGGAATCAAAATCCTTGAATTAACCAAGTCTCTCATTGCCCGTTGAGATCCAAATTCACTAGAGATTAATCTTACTTTTCCCCTTTCCAAAAATGGTTGGTTTTCAAAAATCAATTTCAACTCATCTTTTGGAGGTGAATGGTGTGTGTTACCTTCTTTTGTTGCTGACCAAGAACTAAGCGATTCCAACTCGTCAGTTTCTTTGTTGAAGACGAGAATCTCTCCATGAATGGCATTAAGGAATTCACCGAATTTGGATAATCCCGAATAAAAGTCTGATTCCAAATCCTTGAAATTCCCACCTATCATTCGAGAAGACATCTGAATGATCAGATTCTCAATTTCGTATCTTCTTTGCAGAGATTTTTCAGTGAGGACATACTCCGTGACGTCTCTGGAACTGAATATTATACCTTGGATTTGAGGATGATTGAGCAAGTTTTTGGCAAAACTCTCCAAATAAATTCGCTTACCATTCCTCAGCTTAACCCAAAAGTCAATCGAAACTTCCTCATCTGTCTGCAGCACATTGAAAAAATCGCCTTTGACGATTTCCAGTGAGCCTAATTCTGCAAATTCATTGAAATTCTTCCCCAATATTTCAGAAGGAGAAAATCCAAGCTTTTCAGTCACAGAGTCACTAATAAATTTGTAATTCCCATTTCTGTCAAGAATAGCGATCAAATCATGACTATTATTCAGGATACTTTGGACGAATTGAAGCTCATGAGATAGGATCTGGTCGGATTCTACTAAACTGGATTCACCCTTGCTATCACTGTTTTTTATTTCTGTCCCTTTGGCAATTAAAAATCGGGAACTATAACTCGAAGGAATATTAATAAATACCCATTCGAACTGATATTTTTTTTCGTCAGCCGAATAGAGATTTTTTACAACTCTACCATGAGGTTGAATTCCTTGTTGAAAGAACTTATCCAGCTCTGTCAGGAGTTCAGGTTGGTCAAAAAAATCCCTCCAATTGTCAGGAATAAGTTTAAAATTTTCAAGGAAATAATTGTTGAAAAAAATAATTTCATCTGAATCTAATAAAAACAGCGGTTCCTGCATTTCATTCAGAAAATCAGAGATATCGAACTGTTGGAATAGATTCATAATTTTGAAAAAAGGAATTCGGAGAGTTGATTTATTTCTCACCAAAGAAGCGAAGTAATATTTGAAAAGAAAACTTTAAATACAATTCTGAAACCCCTCTTTTTGAAAGTTTTTGTTCACTTGAGGAAAACAAATAAGCAAGTTTTTTCTTTTTTTTGCGCTCAGATCGATGAAACATTTCAGTGAAAATCCCAGCTCCAAGTTTCAGTGGCATTTAACCTTAACCAAACTCCATAAATATGATTATATCCACCACACCTTCCCTGGAAGGGTATCAAATAAATCAGTACCTCGGAATTGTTTCAGGAGAGACAATTATTGGTGCAAATATTTTTAAAGATTTCTTTGCTAGCATCACCGATATCGTAGGAGGACGGTCCTCGGCCTATGAGCAAGTACTTCGGGAAGCTAAAGCAACGGCCATATCAGAAATGGAAGCTCAAGCCAGACATTTTGGTGCGAATGCAATCGTGGGAATTGATTTGGATTACGAAACCATCAGAGATGGTATGCTGATGGTAACTGTCAGTGGCACTGCCGTAAAAACTACAAAACTTTAATTCAAAAAGACCTGAACTAATCAGGTCTTTTTGATTTGCTCCATTACTTTATTCAAATCTGTTTTTTTGCAGAAGTGATTATCTACAATCACGACAGGTGCAGACTTGCACATATCCATACATTTAGTTTTGAAAAATTTACAATGACCCTTTAGCGTACCTATTGTAGCCGCATCCTTCAATTCTTTGCTGATTTTTTTGGATCCTGCTTTTTTACAATCAGGTCCGGTGCATACAAATACCAATTTTCGATTATATCGCATCACATTCCTGAAATAGCCTGCATCATCAATCCTGTCAAATACGCTCCATAAGTACCAACTGCATAACCCAACACTGCTAAAAGTACCCCAACTGGAGCTAGTGAGGGATCAAAGGCTGATGCCACAATCGGCGCAGATGCCGCTCCGCCCACATTGGCTTGAGAACCTACCGCTACATAGAAAAAAGGCGCTTTAATTAAGTAAGCTACTATCGACATAATCAGTATATGAAACATCATCCAGATGATCCCGATCAAGAAGAATATTGGATTGTCTAATATCGCCCCAAGATCCATCTGCATACCAATAGTCGCCACCAACACATAAAGAAGAACACTGCCCATACGCGAGGCTCCTGCTCCTTCGAGATTTCTTGCTCTGGTAAATGAAAGAAGTAAACCAGCTGTAGTAGCTATGACTACAATCCAAAAGAAGGCAGAATTGAGAGAATATTGATTGAGCTCCGGGTAATTAGTGTCAAACCAAGGAGCGAGAAAATCGGCACAAAGGTGAGAAAAGCCCGTGACTCCAAAACCAAATCCCAAGATTAACATGGTTTCTCCCAGACTTGGGATTTTCATGATACCTTCTCGATGTTTGGCAATCCGATCCCTCAATTCATAAATCGCCGAAGTATCTGACTTAAGAAATTTATCCAGTTTTTCCGGTTTGGCAGCCCAATACAGTAAAAAGGCCATCCAAAGATTGGCAACCAAAACATCCACTGCGATCATCTGTCCAAACAAGGTAGGGCTCGCACCAAAAACTTCCAACATAGCTGTCTGATTGGCTCCACCACCGATCCAACTTCCGGATATTGTAGATAACCCACGCCAGATCTCATCAGGTCCTGTGCCGGTGTAAATGTCCGGAAAGATAAATCCAACTGTCAATAAGGCTAATGGACCTCCCAGCATAATCCCAACAGTACCCGCCAGAAACATGGTCAGAGCCTTTGGTCCAAGACGAAGAATCCCCTTAAGATCAATACTTAGTGTGAACAGAACCAAAGATGCAGGTAGTAGATATCTTGAGGCTACTTTATATAAAGCTGAAGATTCTCCTGAAATCAAACCTACCGAATTAAATACTGCGGGAATGAAATAACAAAGCAGCACTGTTGGGATGTAAGTATAAAACTTTACCCAAATGGAATTTTTACTTGCAGATGTGGCAAATACAAAAGCAAGGGTTGCCATGAGCAAACCAAAAACTACTGCGTCATTACTGATCAAAGGGCCACTTTCTTCCATTCCGGGAATTTTCTTTTAGAGTGCAACTATACAACCAAATGCCCAAAAAGACCAATCCTCATCCCTTAGTGGAAAGAAAAACCTGAATCAATTCATTTAATATCATTGCCGTGGCTCCCCACACAACCTCTCCGTCAATTGCAAAATAAGGCGTGTCCAGACTCAAATTTTGACTAAGTCTCAAAATCTTCTGCTTTCGAATCTCCGGCTTGAACAAATTGGGCAATTCAGCCTGAATAATTCTTGAAACTTCTTTTTCCTCAGCAAGAAATTCCGGACGCTCTTCCAGAAAACCAACCACTGGACTCACTAAAAAATTGCTGGTAGGAATATAAAGATCACTCAGATTTCCTAAAATCTTAACTTGAGTTCTATCTATTCCGACTTCTTCTTCCGCCTCTCTGAGTGCTGTTTGGATGATGTTTTCATCGTTGATTTCCATTTTCCCACCAGGCAAGGCTACTTGTCCGCTATGGTAACCAGCATACTCAGGACGTTTGATCAAAGGGAAAAACGTACTATCCCGATCCGGATAAAACAAAATCAGTACGCCACTTTTTCGATGATTTTCTGGTAAAACACGATCAAAGCGTCTCATATCAACAGGCATGGGAGACATGTTCATTTGAGCAGGTTTCCCGGGAAGAGGTGCTTTGAGGGCTAATTCAAGCCTCCGAATCACATGTTCGAAATTCATCTTAGGTAAGATCCACAGTCTTAAGTTTGAAGTTCAAATAGGATTCTTGCTGATATTCTTTTACCACCTTATTCATTTTGAACTGACTAAATGTATGATTCTCCAGATCGATTAACCAAATGATCGGTCTGAACCCCTCCTCCTCCTGAAAAAACCCAAATACTAAAAATTCCGCCGAATTCAACCAAATTCCCTCTTCAAACGAACCTGAAGGACCCATAAAAAGTAATCGCTCTTTCATGCCATCCGAACGGTACCAGATGACTTCAGAGTCAGGATTCAAATATGGTCGATCTAGACTTTCCTGCGCCTCTACCTTATAGGAATAAATGTCAATAGTACCGTTTCCTTCAGGATGGGGAAGCTGGTATGGAAAAAGCGGATCACCAGGCAGAATAGGGTTCCTCTCTGGCATTTCCATTGGATCAATTGAATCTGTCATCACCAATTCAAAATCTGCTGCATCAAAACCTCCCAAGTGAACAGCCCAGTGCTTTTGCCAGGAAGATTTCTGTGCCAAACCAAGGTTAATCTGATTCTGCATGACTTCTAGTTTTTCAACATTTGGTTTTAGCTCATTTGAAATCTCGCTCTTAGTAGAATCGGAAGATTCACAGGCTGTCATTATGATGAATCCAACCAATACAAGGAAGTAATAAAGTTTACCGAAATCGTTCATAGTGCAAAAATTGAAATTTGAAGCTAAGTGAAGAGATCGAAAAATCAAATGGATTTGTAAAATGTAAAACGAAAGTAAGCTCTACACTCAAAGAAATCACCCACCTGGAAACAGAAAATCGGCTTAAAACAAATCAAAAAAGGCCCGAATAACATCCGGGCCTTTTCCTGCTCTCAAACCTATTAAACCTATTGTAGATATTCAATGTATGAATACCTGCGAAAAGTATAAAATGTTTTCATTCTCTCCAAACAATCGATTGCGAAAAATTTTCAAAATTTTCTTCGGCCACTTATTCTTTCTTATAAATCACAGAAAATCAAGTGTTTTTTAATTTTTATTAGTAAGAAAAATCCGAAAAAAAATTAATCTTTCTACTCACTACAGTTTAACTATGTCAGATCGAGCGTTACCTATCGCCAAAAAACTCCACGAAGCTTATCTCAACTATATCGAGAAATTCCATACCTATACTCGACTTGCACCAATTCATTTTGCGCAGCGAAACTGGCAAGCCACCCAACTCAATCATAGACAGCGACTCAGACTTTATAAGGATATCCTGTTCGGATTGACAAAAACATTTCAGGATACGCTAGGATCTGAATCATCCAATCGGGGTATCTGGACTTTAATAAAAAAAGAATATCACCAAATGATCATTGATCGACCAGATGCGGAACTGGCAGAGACTTTTTTCAACTCAATTTTCAGAAAAACTTTTCCAAATAATCCACTCGATGAGGAGCTGATGTATGTCAGTGAAGGATATAATTCCTACACACTTAGCGAAAATTCAAATCTTTTGAACAGCTATTCTGCATCAATTGGCTTAGAGCAGATCATTAGGAAGATTCTGGAAGATTATGATTTTGGAGCAGAATTCATGGACAAGGAAAAAGATGTGGAATTCTTGGTTGAAGGAGTCAAGAAAGTAATCTTGACCCGTTATCAAGTGGAAGTAGGAACTAAAACGCAGCTCTTGAAACCAGTCTTCTATCGAAACAAAGCTGCTTATTTGATCGGAAGAACTTTCGTCGGAAATAAATGGATGCCTTTTATTATTCCCTTCATGCATGGACCAAAAGGAATCTATGTAGACACTTTGATCTTTGACCCTAACCTGATGAGTCATCTATTTAGCTTTACCCGTTCCTACTTCATGGTACAAGTGGAAGTACCATCACAAATTATTGGTTTTTTGAGATCGGTTATTCCTCACAAAAAAATTCATGAACTCTACAATGCCATTGGCTTCAATAAACATGGAAAGACACTCTTTTATCGGGATTTCCTGAAGCACCTTGAAAATAGTTCGGATGAATTTGTAGTAGCTCCTGGAATTAAGGGAATGGTGATGACTGTATTCACTCTTCCTTCGCTAAATATTGTTTTCAAATTGATCAAAGATCATTTTGAACCGCCAAAAAATATGACTAGGCAAGAAGTTCGGGAAAAATACAAATTGGTTTCCCTTCATGATCGAGTCGGCAGAATGGCAGATACTCATGAATTTGAATATTTCAAAATTCCTCTATCCCGAATAAGTTCTGACTTGATAAAGGAACTCAAAAATACCACCAATTCACTTTTGCAGATCAACGGAAATAATTTAATCATCAAGCACCTCTACACTGAGCGAAAGATGATTCCACTAAATATTTTTCTGGAAAGCTGCACTGTTGAAGAAGGTATGCGGGCTGTAGAAGATTACGGTAGAGCCATCTTACAATTGGCACAAGCAAATATTTTCCCCGGAGATATGATGACCAAAAACTTTGGACTGACAAGGCAAAAGCGGGTCATTTTTTATGATTATGATGAAATTGAGTTTTTGGGAGACATGAATTTTCGGGAAAAACCTAAGCCCGAAAACTTTGAGCAAATCTACGCGCCGGAACCATGGTATGAGATCAAAAAGAATGATGTCTTTCCTGAAGATTTCAGGAGGTGGATGATAGGTAGAACTGATCTAAAGCCACATTTTCTGGAATATCATAAGGAATTGTTCGATCCAAATTATTGGAGTTCAATACAAAAAAGGATTCAAAATGGAGAGTTAATTCATGCTTTCCCCTATCCAGAAGAGATCCGATTTCGACCGGAAGAACAAGTCTAAAAAAACAAAGTTTCATTCTTTGCAGGACAAAACTTATTTTTGTGAATTGGGGTTAGTTCTTTCACTACCCTCAACCTATGATTTCAGAAGTTCAATTGCCTCTCTCTATTTCCATTCGCACCAAAAGAATCGTACTCCAAACCCCGGAGGATGATGACAGACCAGTTTATCTATCCGGCAATTTTAATGAATGGGCGACTCAAGATTTTCGTTTTAAGATGAAAAAAATTGAGCATGGCAAGTATGAATTTCATTTTCCTGAAGGACCTGAATTCGAAGGTGAATTAGTTTATAAATTCACGAAGGGGGACTGGTCGGAAGTAGAAATAGATCGATATGGTAATCGGACTCCTAACCGTCAATGGAATGACGACAAGCCAGTCAAATTTGAAAAAGTGTTCAAATGGCGTAAAAACTGGCTTCCCTATCGCCCTTCACAGCTACCACAGATTCAATTGATTTCGGAAGAATTTGAAATCCCTCAGCTGAATAAGACACGGAAAATCTGGGCTCTCCTACCGCATGATTATAGTACCAGCGACGAACATTATCCTGTGTTGTATTTGCATGATGCGCAGAATCTTTTCAATGAAAATGCACAGTATGGAAACTGGCAAATCGATAAAAAACTTGCCGTAATGTCCGACTATGGTATCGGGAAAATTATTGTCATTGCCGTGGAGCATGGCGAAAAGGAGCGGTTGATCGAGTATAATGTGGGTAAAACACTCTTGGGTAAAGGAAATGGAAAGCAATACATTCGATTTATTACGGATACACTCAAACCATTTGTAGACAAAACATTTCGAACTAAAACCGAAAGGGAATTCACCGGAATGGGTGGTAGTTCGATGGGAGGCCTATTGAGTGTTTTTTCAGGTTTGATTTATCCCGAGGTCTTTGGGAAACTTATGGTTTTTTCTCCTTCGCTTTGGGTTCTTCCTAAAATCAAACTCGGATTTCTGGATTTTTTCGAACCTCAAGAAACACGAATTTACCTCTACGCCGGAGGCGATGAAAGTGAGACCATGGTCAATCACGTAACCAAACTCAGAAATCGGCTATTGAAACGTGAAAGTCTGAAAGGTAAAATGAAAGTTCACCTCTCGATCAACGAACTGGGTAAACACAATGAATCCTATTGGAGCGACGAGTTCCCTAAAGCTATAGAATGGCTGTTTTTCAATAACAAACCGGAGTAATATCCAAAATCATCTTTTATGCAATTCAAAACAAATCCCAAGACCTTCTCTACATTAGCCTTGAGAATAATCCCAGTATTCGAGGAAAATACAGCCGAAATTCTCACATCCAAACTTGGATTTTCAGGGATCCCTAGCTCAATTTTTTCAGGAAAAAAAGACACTTCCTATACCCTGGAACTGGAAGGCCAAGTGATACTTTTGGTTGGACTAGGCACGAACCCAGAGTACAAAACCATCGAAAATTCCTTCCGAAGAATACTCTCCAAAAATTCATCTTTGGTAGAAAAATTGGTATCGATTGACTTTGATGATAATTTTTCAGCAGACCAAATTGAAGCCGCTTTAGTGGGATTTCAGCTTGGATCGTATTCCATTGGTTTTTACAAAAAAGAAAAACCAAAAGACTACTCCAAACTAAAAGTAGAAATCATCACTGTAATTGATAAATCTAAATCACTTACTGATCGAGCAGAAAAAATCGCTTCTGCAAAAATTGAAGCATTCAAATTGGTAGATCTTCCTCCAAATAAAATCACTCCCGAATATTTGGGTGATTGGGCCAAAAATCTCGGAAAGAAATCGAAACTAGATGTAAAAGTTTTTGATGTCAAAAAAGCCAAATCAGAAGGATTGGAGGCATTTTTGGCCGTGGGCAGAGGTTCTGCAAAAGATCCTAAGTTCATCATAATCGAGTACCGACACCCCAAAGCGAAATTTCACCTTGGACTGGTAGGCAAAGGTGTGACTTTCGACACAGGAGGACTCAATATTAAAACTCAGGGTATGCATCATATGAAATCTGACATGGGTGGTGGTGCTGCTGTTTTAGCTACAACTCAACTCATTGCAGAGCTTGAAGTGCACGTGAATCTTACCGCGATTGTACCGGCAGTGGAAAACACCATTGACAAAGAATCATTTCTTCCGTCTGAAATCATTGGAAGCCACGCGGGTTTGTCCATTGAAGTGATAGATACCGATGCTGAAGGGCGATTGATATTGGCTGACGGACTTTCTTATTTGATCAAAAATTACAAAACAGATCAAGTCATTGATTTGGCAACTTTGACGGGAAGTTCTATTGGAACTTTTGGCTTCGAGTGTGCCGCTCTTTTTTGCAATGACGGAAACCTTTCCCATGGCTTGCAGCTTGCAGGAGAGGAAGTGGGAGAAAAATCCTGGCCTCTTCCCTTATGGGAGAATTATGGCAAGGAGATGGAATCTGAAATTGCAGACATCAAAAACTTCCACGGAAAACCTTTCGCAGGAGCGATCACCGCAGCAAAATTTGTTCAGGCTTTTACCCACAATCACCCGGCATGGGCACATTTGGATATTGCCGGAGTTGCTTTTGGAGATGGAGAATTTTCCAAGACAAAGACCGGAACAGCATACGGTGTTAGCCTTCTACTTCGATATATTGAGAACCAACTTTAAAAATTATCCGACAAGTCAGAGATTTGTCGGATTTTTTTTATTTTTTGAGGGTTAAATCATCCAATCATGACGACTTCAAAAACTTTTCTCTGTATCTCCAATTATTTTAAAGGCAACGCATTTTTAATTGCACTAAAGAAGCAAGGAAACAAAGTTTTGCTAGTCACCACTGAACAACTTAAAAATAAACCATGGGCATTTGAATACATCGATGAGATTTTCTACATGCCAGGCCAAGATTTGGATTGGGATATGGATTTACTTCTTAAGGGTGTCTGTGGCCTCATGAAAGACCATAAAATTGAAGCAATCATCGCATTGGATGATTATGATGTTGAGAAGGCAGCTTTCCTTCGGGAAAATCTTCGAATTCCAGGAATGGGTCTAACGACGGGACGCTATTTCAGAGATAAACTCGCCATGCGTATGCGGGCAAAAGATGCGGGAATCCGAGTTCCCTCTTTTTCTCCCTTGTTCAACAATGATGAGATTAATCATTTTGCTGATTCGGTTGAAGCTCCGTGGGTCTTGAAACCTAGATCAGAGGCTTCTGCTCACGGTATCATTAAAGTCCACAACAAAGAAGACCTTTGGAAGAAAATCCATGAATTGGGCGAGAATAGAGTTTATTACCTTGTAGAGCAATTCAAACCGGGGGATGTCTACCACGCAGATGGACTTCAACTTGAAGGAAATACTCTGTTCCTGACTGTTTCACGCTATTTGGCCACACCCATGGAAATCTCCCAAGGAGGTGGAATTTTTCGCTCTGCAAACATTAAATACGGCTCTGAAGAGGAGAAAGAAATTAAGAAAGTAAATGAGGCCATTATGAAAGCCTTTGGCTTGAAAAATGGAACCTCACATACCGAATTCATCAAAAGTAAAGAGGACGGTCAAATTTACTTTTTGGAAACCGCATCGCGTGTTGGGGGAGCACATTTGGCAGAAATGGTCGAAGCTGCAACCGGAGTCAATCTATGGGAAGAGTGGGCAAAAATCGAAGACGCCGTCGCCAAAGGCGAAAAGTATGTTTTGCCTCAGGTTTCCAAAAACTATGCTGGTATTGTTCTGACGCTATCCAAATATCAGCATCCCGATTTAGGTGGATTTGATGATCCAGAAGTTTGCTTCCGTGTTCCATTGGATTACCACGCAGGATTGATTGTAAAATCGCCTAAACAGGAACGAGTAATGAGTTTGCTTGATAATTATGCAGAGCGATTTGCTAAAGATCTGTCGACAAGTGCTGAGGCACCTGAGGTGAAGAAATTTCATTGATTTTTTAACTATCAATAGGCAGATGTTAAAAATATTGACAAATAATGTCATGAATCAAAGAATATTAAATCATAAAAATCTAAACCATTACCTTTATAATAAAAAATGGAACAACTAGCCTTTCCTTTATTATTTGAGCCAACAGTAATGGAAAGGATGGAAAATTTTCCATTAATGAGGTATATGGGAAGTAAATACAAGTTGGTTCCTTGGCTTCATGAAACCTTTAGTGAGTTAGAATTCAATTCCGCCTTAGATGCTTTTTCTGGATCTGGAGTAGTATCATACCTTCTAAAATCCATGGGAAAAGAGGTGCACTCCAATGATTTTTTAACATTTTCGGCAACGATAACAAAAGCTTTAATAGAAAATAACTCCATTCTGATTGAAAAAAGTGATATCGAATTCCTGATGGATTTGGAAGTGGAATCAGATAATTTTATAGAGACTACATTTGAAAATGTTTTCTTTTCTAAGAATGAATTAATCTTTCTAGATAAAATTAGTCGAAATATTTCAGAGTTATCATCTCCGTACAAAAAGGCCTTAGCCTTGACCGCTTTATTTAGATCGTGTTTGAAAAAGCAACCAAGAGGTGTATTTACAATATCTGGAAATCTAGAAAAATATGACGATGGAAGGAGAGATTTGAAATTATCACTGAAAGAGCATTTTTTAGAGCAAACGAAACTTAACAACCAGGTTGTTTTTGATAATTCTAAAATGAATGTTTCTTACAATGAAAATATTTTTGAATTAAAAAAACCTAATTTAAATCCAGATTTGGTTTATTTCGATCCACCTTACGTGCCACCATCAGATGATAATTGCTACATAAAAAGATATCATTTCCTAGAAGGGCTTTCAAAATATTGGCATGGTGAAAAAATAATGGAAGAAACCAAAGTGAAAAAAATTCAGAAAAAATTCACTCCCTTTTCCTATAAAAAAACAGCTATTCATGCATTTGAAACCTTGTTTGATCAATTTTCTGACAGTACTTTAGTCTTATCCTATTCCTCAAATGCATTTCCGGATTTAGATAGTCTAGTGTCTTTAATGAAAAATGAAAAATCACATGTTGAAATAAAATCTAAACCTCATAGATACAATTTTGGTAATCATGCCACTGCATTACGATCAAACGTGATGGAATATTTAATAATTGGTCGAGATTAAAAAATGATTAGACATAAACAAACCAAAAGCCAGTTAATTGAAAGTTTAGGAGAAGTCAAAAGTGATTGGAAAGATGATTTTTCTGTGCACTTTCTAAAAATAATAGCTGGTATTGATTTCAATTATAATGTCTCTGAAATTCACCTTATTCAGATACTCCAAAAAGATTTTGATGCTGGAATTACTTTTTTTAGGTTAGTTCTAGAACAATCAAAAGATGAGTTTACGGAAACCTTAAAAGCACTATTTTTTAATTCACAAATTGGTTGTGGGAAAAATGGCTTCATTTCAAATCCAAATGAATACATCAGAATTTTAAAGGAATATGGACTGATCGATGCAATAAACATGTTGATTTCCCGTGATTATACCTGGAAAGAGGTGATTCAAGAAAGACTCAAAATGGGACGGGGGAGTGCCATCAAAGGTCAAAAAAGAGGCAAAAATCTTGAAGACTTTGTAGAGTCTTTTGTCTCTCAAGTATTTGAAAATTATGAAATCCGAAAAAGTTTTAGGGGAGCAAAAGGCTTGACCACTGCAAAAGCAGATTTTTGTATTCCATCTACTCAAAATCCAAGTATTGTAATTGAAGTAAAAGCCTATTGAGCTACAGGAAGTAAACAAAGCGATGTAATAGGTGACGTTCAAAAAATCATTTCAGAAAAGAGAAGTGATACTTACTTTTTCCTAGTCACAGATGGGATTACCTGGAAGGCGAGAATGCGGGATTTTGAAAGATTGATCGAATTTCAGAATTATGGAGATATCTACAGAATCTATACTCAAAAAATGAATAGAGAACTTCTGAACGATCTGATTCAAATAAAAACAGAGTTGAACCTGTGACGCTTTATTTTGCTTGCTAAAAAAGCATTATCCATATTTCTCCTCAATCCCCAGCCCAAAGAGCGCAAAGTCATATTTCACAGGATCAAGCGGATCGAATTCCCTGAGCTTTTGTGTCAGTTCCAATGCTGTAAGCCAATCGGTTTGCTTTCTTGTGATCAATCCAAGCTTCCGCCCTACCCGATCCACATGAAGGTCGCATGGACAAATCAATTGTGAGGGTGAGATTCGCTTCCAAAGACCGAAATCTACACCGCTATCATCCGATCGCACCATCCACCGGAGATACATATTAATTCGCTTGCAAGCGGCTTTTCGAGCCGGAGTGGCAATGTGTTTTTTGGTTCGGTTTGGAGCGTCTTCCAAACTAAAAAAGACTTGATGAAATTGTGTTAGGATAGACTCCATTGCATCCGCCTGATTGGTCTGACCTTTTAAAAAAGCCTCTTCCAAACTTTCATTATTTCTGTAAAACCAAGTCAGAAAGTGAATAAAATACAAGGTATCGATGTCATTGAAAGTCCGATGTTTGAAACTCAAAAAAGAACTCAAATCACTTTCCTGGTGATTCAATAAAAAATCATGAGGTGCATGATCCATTAATTGAAATAGTTCCAGGCATTTATTGATGATTGTCTTCCGCTGTCCCCAGGCTAGAATAGCTGCAAAAAATCCTGAGATCTCAATATCCTCTTTTTTCGAAAATCGATGCGGAATGGAAATCGGATCGTTAGGTATAAAGTCGGGTTGATTGTATTGCTCGACCTTTTGATCTAAAAACTCCTTCAAACTCCGCATCAAAGTTCCACCTTTACTTCACCACCTTGGGTTCCATCAAACCACTTGAAGGAAAGCTCATTTTCTGTTTTTTCGGAAACGTGCCAATCAAAGCTTTTGATTGTGGTCAATGATCGAAGTGCATCTCGGTCTGGATCATAGAGACAAATATCAAAATCAGGCATGTCTTTGGATTCAAGTGAATTCCACTTTTCTAGAATGAAACCTTCTTCCAACACCCTGACCTTATTTCCAAATACATAATCCTGTAGCACTGAAGGCACTCCATCCTTTCTTCTAAGCTTAAATCCGGCTGGTCCAAACATAATTTGCATATGTACTTTAGCTTCCAACAAATCATTGGAATGATCCATGGGTTTCCACTCAGATTCCTTTAAAACAATTGTTTTACCCTCTGGTCTGAGACGAGTCAAAAGAAAAGAAAGCTTGGAGAACAGAAAAGTAAAGCCAATGAAAAGCAGTCCAAAACTCGCCAAAATCGGATAACTGATTATGAAAATAGCATTCCAGATAAAACGGAACGTATGGTGAAAGAAAAGCTGGACTTTGTTCATTTCAGTGTACTCACAAGGCAAAGGTACTCTCACCTTACTACAATGACAAAGAATTCTCAAAACGCACGCAACGAAAAAGCCGACTTTCGTCGGCTTTTTAAGATTGTCTACTTAGGAGTATCTAATACAAAACTTCTACAGGGAATCGCTGGTTCACGGCTCTAAGTTGATCATATGCTGCCTGCGAGAGCTTAATAACCAATTTGGAATTATCACCGGTTTCTGGAAGTTTGCCCACAACTCTTGCGAATATGGTTATATCGTTCTCTTCATTTTTGACTCGCATGATGCTCCCAACAGGAGCCTTGCGGTGCAATACAAGGTATTTTTTATGTCCTCCGGTGCCTTCAATTAATTCAGCTTGACCTGTTTCCTTAATATTTCTGAATCCGCCTGATGTATTTTCAGGTGTTGGTTCTGTATTCATTCCGGCAGTGGTGGCAGCTACGTTAGGTGTGCCGATGACCGGAACTTTGGCTGGTCCTTCACCTGCTCTGCCTACTTTAATTACCTGACCCGAACGGAGATTATTTGAGGTCAACCCATTCCATTTGATCAATTCTTCTACGCTGGATTCATATTGAGTAGAGATTGAAAAAAGCGTTTCTCCTGCTTTCACAGTGTGGGAAATCCATTCTCCGGGTGTAATTGGAGTTGAACTTACAGTTGCGTTTGTTGATGGATTAGGGGTGGCAATTACTTCAGGCTGGGTGTTTTTAGGAGTAAACAACTCTGATTTTTTTTCAGCTACTTTCGGTTCTGGTTTTGGCTGAGCCTCTACAACCTCACGCTTGGGAGTTGCAGCAGGTGTGACAGGGGTAGTGGTGGCAACAACTGGTGCAGGACTTGTAATTGGAGCCTGAGGGGAAGTCTCTTTAATTATGAGCGCCTGACCTACACTTAGATCATTTCCCAGCAACTTATTCCACTGCTTTAATGAATCTACCGTAACGTTATACTTTTTGGATATGGAAAATAAGGTCTCGCCAGCACCTACTTTATGCATTGTCGTTCCTTCAGCAAGGTCATTTTTTGCGATATAAGGAACTCGTATTGTCTGACCGATCTTTAAACCTTGTTTTAATGATTCATTTGAATTTTGAATTTCTCCTACTGGAACTTGATATCTCCTCGAAATAGCAAAAAGTGTTTCCTGCGGGCTGACTTGATGCAAAATATAGGTTTTATCACCAACTCGCTCCACTCCTACCGAGTCACCGGCAGTCATTTCCGCAGCCTCAGACCAAGTGAATGAAAAAAACAAAACAAGAATAAAGGCGCTTATGAATTTGGGTTTGATGATCATAGTAATAAAAACGTTTCTGGTTGAAAGGAATCAATTCTTAAGTTTGCAAGAATTATGCTAGAATTGTCAGATTAAGGCTATTTAAACTCTTTAATCCTGAAAGATTGAAAACCTCAAGACTTCTAAAGTAATCTTAAATAAAAAACTGGCGTATTGATCCTTTGATCCTTATCTTTTCCATAAAATAAAAATTCAAAATGCGACTTCGCTATTTCTTCTTTTTGTTATTCTGCTCATTCTCTCTTTCGCTTCAAGCTCAAGAAAAGAAGGAAAAGGTATACACGTTCAAAATAGATAAGGACATTGATCCAGCGATGAACCGCCGGGTAAAACTTGCTTTGGAGGATGCAGTGAATCAGAAAGCGACGCTCATTGTAATCGAAATGGACACCTATGGAGGAGCAGTAAATGATGCAGATGATATACGGACGATGGTTTTAGAATCAGAAATTCCAATCTATGTATTCATCAATAAGGACGCCGCCTCAGCTGGAGCTTTGATTTCAATCGCCTGTGATAGCATTTACATGGCTCCGGGTGGAAGTATCGGAGCAGCTACAGTTGTCAGTGGAGGTGATGGTGCAGCAGCTCCTGACAAATACCAATCCTACATGCGGTCGATGATGAGAAGCACGGCAGAGGCAACTGGTCGCAATCCGAGAATTGCTGAAGGAATGGTGGACGAAAAAATTGAAATAGAAGGAATTTCTCAGGCAGGTTCTGTGATCACACTTTCAGTTTCAGAGGCAATCAAATATGGGTTTTGCGAAGGAGAATACAAATCTCTTACAGCCATTTTAGAAGCTCAAAATCTTGGAGGCGCAGAAATAGTTGCCTATGAAGAAGACTTTGTTGATAAAGTTATTTCCTTCTTTTTAAGTCCTGCCATCAGCGGAGTCTTGATCCTGATTATCATCGGAGGGATCTATTTCGAGCTTCAGACGCCGGGAATAGGATTTCCTATTTTAGCAGCAATTGTGGCCACCCTACTTTATTTTATTCCCTATTACCTCAATGGCCTCGCTGAAAATTGGGAAATATTGATCTTCATTATCGGAATAGCCCTCCTTGCAGTAGAGCTTTTTGTGATACCTGGATTTGGAATTTTCGGAGTTTTAGGTGTGATATTTATTCTTGGAGGTTTAGTACTTGGCATGCTGCCCAACCAAAATTTCAACTTCGATTTTGTTCCTGCTTCACAACTATTTGGTGCCTTGTTGACAGTAATCCTGGCAGCCTTAGCCTCTGTGGGATTAGTTTTCTGGCTTACGCCAAAAGTCAATCAATGGGGTGCTTTTAGTACTATTACCTTAGCTAGCACTCAAGAGCGGGAAGATGGATATACCTCAAGCTTCTATGCAGGAACACTTTTGGGAAAAGAAGGAATCGTCCATTCAAGACTCAGACCTAGCGGTCGAATTGAAATCGAAGGCGAGATTTACGATGCTATTTCGAGAGGAGATTTTATAGAACAAGGTGAAAAAGTGATCGTCATTTCCACAGAAGGCACTTCGCTTAAAGTGAAAAAACTGGAGGCTTAATCGATAGATAATTTCGCTAAGTTTGCGGCATGAACCCATTTCAGTCGATCTATGAGGCCATTGGTGAGGATCAAATCAAAAAGCTTGTTAGCTATTTCTATGAGGAAGTAGCGAAGAATCAAGCGTTAAGAAAACTCTATCCGGAAGATCTCAGACCAGCCGAAAGAAGGCTTTTCCTTTTTTTAGTCCAAGTTTTTGGAGGTCCTCAGACTTATTTTGAAGAAAGAGGCTATCCTAGACTAAGAATGAGGCATTTAGATTGGATGATCAATCCAAGCATGCGGGATCATTGGCTGAATGCTATGCTTACCTCACTTGACAAGGTTAACTTGGAGCAAAATGCCAAAGAACTGATGATGGATTATTTTATTAAGACGGCCAATCACATGATCAATCATGAATAACTTTTTGCCTCGACTTCACTCCGCTTATGCGGCAATAACATTTTTCATGACCTTTTTGGTAATATTTCCTTTTATGCTGATTTGCATTTGGATTCCGGGATGGGAAAAATATGGGCGAAAAATCAATCAATACTGGGCCAAAATCTTCTTTACGCTGATTTTCATACCTTTAAAAATTGAAATTCGGGGAAATTTTAAAAAGAACAAACCACATATCTTTTTGGCAAATCACTTCAGTTATTTGGATGTAGCTATGATGGGATTCGTGCCTGGAGATGTGCTATTCATAGGAAAAGCATCCATTCGAAAAGTCCCTCTTTTTGGCTATTATTTCAAAAAACTTCACATCGCTGTAGACAGAGATCGTTTGAGAAGTCGTGCAGAAACCATGCGTAGAGCAGGAGAAGCGCTGGAAAGGGGAAGTGGAATAGTTCTTTTTCCCGAGGGTGGGATTTACACAAAAAGTCCCCCAAAGATGATTCCTTTCAAAAATGGTGCTTTCCGCCTAGCCATGGAGAAACAAATCCCCATCATCCCTGTCACATTATCCTTTAATCATCTAATTTTACCTGATGATAGTCGGCTTTTGCTCCACAGGCGATCGGCTAAAATGGTCCTTCATGAGGCATTGAATCCCAAGGATTTTGAAACAGACGATCAATTAAAAGACGCTTGTTTCACAACGATTCAAAATCAGTTAGACCTCGACAATCAACGCTCTAAACATTAGAATGTCCTTAAAATGAAAATAGACAAAGACTCCATCAAGAAAATCGCTCATTTGGCGAGATTGGAATTTGATGAAAATTCAGCTGAAAAAATGAGCAAAGACATGTCTCAAATTCTCGATTGGGTGGAGCAACTTAATGAACTGGACACGAGCAACGTGGAACCACTCACTACCATGTCAACAGAGGTTAATGACATGCGAGAAGACAAAGCAGGTCAGCACCTTGATCACGAAGCTGCCTTAAAAAATGCTCCCAAGACCGATACAGATTACTTTAGGGTTCCCAAGGTCCTAGAATAGGCATGCTGAAAAACACTTCCATTTCTAATTCATTTGCAATAATCTCAGCAGTACTGCTCCTAGTTACGGGAGTTTTTTTTGCGATCTATTCGATTATCTCAGGATCTCCCTATTATCCCAATATCATCCCTGCTGCATTCTTAGATTCCATTGCAATAACTTTGGATTGGGTTAATCTTGGCACCCTCTCCTTCCCTATTCAGGTTGATAATTTTTTGGTTTTCCAAGAATTTCAATCGCTGCCTCCGGGGTTTACCTTAACAGAAAGTTACCTTTTCGGTGGAATAGTTTTTTTGGTTGCAATCTCCGCCTTAGCGTTGTTTAGTACTTTCAAAAAAATACCTTTTCTCCTCTTCGGAGCAACTTGGATCATTTTACTGACACTCACCAATTCAAACGGTCTAAACATCGGTTCAC
This sequence comes from Algoriphagus sp., assembly GCF_046296635.1. Taxonomy (GTDB): domain Bacteria; phylum Bacteroidota; class Bacteroidia; order Cytophagales; family Cyclobacteriaceae; genus Algoriphagus. The sequence goes on from NZ_JBKBKZ010000005.1 coordinate 91,031, forward strand.
CAAGTTCCAATACCCCACTGATTATTTTGATTATTGGGACCATTTTACCGGTAATCTATTTTCATGTTTGGAAACCAACTATTGGTTTTGGTTTACGCTGGTTAGTAATATTCCTTACTTCAGGCTTGGCGATTTTTGCTTTGATCAAACTTAGCCCAATTGCAAATCCACAGCTATATCTCGCCGAGCAGAGTTTGATAATTGGCCTTGGTATGGCAATAGCTTGGATTTTTTGGCAAGGTCACGGTGTACTTTCTGGAATTTATCTTCTCCTGACCAGAGCCAATCAGAATGTAAGCATGAAGATCTCTTGGCAGATACTGGGGATATCAGCGCTATATATATTGACTTTGATTTTTCTTCTCTTGGATTTAAAAGGAGAGGCAAATATTCCTTTTCCCACCTTTTCCCCACTGTTTTTAATCCTTCCGATAGGAGTTTTTGGATGGATTTCAACTAGGGAAAAACTAATCCAAGTTCCTGAAATAGCCGGACCACCGATTATTCTCAATGCACTATACTTGTTTGGTTTTGGGATTTCCTTTTGGGTGATTTGGAAACTTGATATATCAGGAAATCAAGCCGCAGAGGAGTTTTTGAAGCATCTGATTGTTTACTCTCAGTTTGGTTTTTCGCTGTTTTTTGTGGTGTATATTCTGAGTAATTTTTTGTCAGTGATGGATTCAGGGAAGGCAGTTGATAAGATACTATTCAAGCCTTATTCGCTGCCCTATTATCATCTTCGGATTGGGGGAATGATCACCATTTTGGTAGTCACGATTTATATGGATGCAGTACTCGCTCCTCAGGCCAATTCGATGACTACCAACATTCTGGGTGACTATTATTACCAAACCAGCCAAAAGCTGGAAGCGAGCATTTTATATGAAAATGCCTGGGCTTCATTTCGAAAAAACAGAAAAGCAAAAAATGCTACTGCTCAGCTATTATTTGATCTCAATCAGCCGACATTAGCCAAACAACACTTAGATCAAAGTTTTTCAGAAGCCCCTCAAGTCGATAATATCATTCTTCACAGTGCAAGAATGATTCGTGAAAATAGACCTTTAGAGGCAGTTTATTACCTCGAAAATGGACTTCGAAGATTTCCTGAAAATGCATTTCTAATCAATAATCTTGCACTTGTATACGTGCAAATCCGAAAGCCTGAGGAAGCACTTGCAATTCTTTCCAACAATAAATCCACTGATCCTATTCTAGCTTCCAACTTGATTGCTTTACAGAGCAAACTTAAAAAAGATCAAGTGGAAATTGAATCAGACAAAAAGGTAATCACATCAATCAACCAATTAGCTAGCAATAATTTAGGCGAAATAGCGACGCCACCTCAAGAATTGGAAAAGCTGAGAACGGCTTTGGTTACCGAATCCTTACCCATGCTATTGAATGCTGGAATCCGGAATCTTTTTTCAGTAAAAAGTTATGCAAACACTCAGGAAGACTTGATTTGGTTAGACTCCATGAGTAATCAGCCGGAAATGCTTGATTATCTCATGCAGTTGCAAGAGACTGCTTCGATCCGAAGTCTTGCTGCTGGAAGAGTAACTGAGTTTGTAAAAAATTTGAATGGTCTCGCCTTCCGGAATCCCGGAGATGCCGGATATTACCTCAATCTTACGACGGGAATTTTGGCCCAAAATCTTGATTTTGAACAAGCTTCAAGAGACCTTATTGTGGCCGAGGAAAAAGGGTTTAAAGCCTTCAAACCTTATCATATTTCCATCTTGAGGTTAGGAGGATTTGAGGAAAAAGCCATTGAATTCGAGGCTAAGTTTCTTCCGGTAAGTCAACCTGCTTCAGATGAGTTTTTGATTTTACTTTCCAAGTTCAATCAATCTATTCCTGACAAACTCTTTGATCAATGGAAATCAATCGCTGATGAAGATTTGAAAACCACCTTAGCACTTTTGCTACTCGAACGAAAAGCACATGGTTTGACAAAATTTCAATTGAATGAATTAGGCAATTTCCTCAAAGGAAAGGTGGAAAATGAAGATAAACTTGCCGTTTTTCTTCAAAAGCCAGATTGGTCAAACCAGGAATCTTTGCTCGCATTTACCCAATTTCTGCAGGTTGGAGATGAATTAAATGCCAATCCATACAAAACGCCATTGATTCTGAGTGCTGCTGATCGATTAGAAGATCCATTGGATCAATATGAATTACTGAATACAGCTACTGAATTCAATAAGGATCCCATGCTTTGGATTCGAAAAGTTCAGGCTGCAAAGCGAATCGGTTTGGACAATTACGCCACCGCTGCACTTGAAGAAATGAACAAATGGTTGACTTGGGACGAAATAGAATTCCTTCGCGGAACTAACTATTAACCTTTTTTCACGTATTTTGACACAAAAGTATTTCGAACATAAAGCACTAAACCACTATCTTAAGCAAAATTTTCCACCATGAGCAGAGTCATCGAAACCCACCAAATCAATAAGACCTATAAAATGGGTTCAGAAATTATTGAAGCCCTCAAATCTATCAGCATTACTATCGATCATGGAGAATATGTGGCCTTCATGGGTCCTTCCGGATCAGGAAAATCTACTTTGATGAATATTATCGGTTGTTTGGACTCCCCAACCTCAGGTACTTATATTCTTGCCGGTAGAGATGTCAGTGACATGAGTGAAAATGAACTTGCCGATATAAGAAATAAAGAAATTGGATTTGTGTTCCAGACGTTCAACTTACTTCCAAGAGCAAGTTGTTTGGATAATGTTGCCCTTCCATTAGTATATGCAGGCTTTAGCAGATCTGATCGTGAGGAGTTAGCCTTTCAGGCACTTTCCAATGTGGGATTAGGAGATCGAACCAAGCATCGTCCTAATGAACTCTCTGGAGGTCAGCGTCAGCGAGTAGCCATTGCCAGAGCTTTGGTGAATAACCCGAGTATCATCCTTGCCGATGAACCAACTGGTAACTTGGACTCCAAAACTTCTTATGGCATAATGGAGCTTTTTCATGAACTACACGCAAGTGGAAATACCATCATCATGGTGACGCACGAAGATGACATTGCCCACTATGCGCATCGAATAATTCGACTCCGAGACGGATTAGTAGAAACTGACCAAATCAATCCCAACCCTACCCGAGCAGCTTTATTGCATGTTTGATTTACCGATTAATTTAAAAGAGATTCTTATTTTTGCCACTGAACGAACAGAGGCTGAATGAAAATTTATACAAAGACCGGAGATCAGGGAATAACATCACTTCTAGGAGGCGTGAGAGTTCCAAAATCCGACTTAAGAATTGATGCTTACGGGACGATAGACGAATTGAATTCCTACTTGGGATTACTCAGAGATCAAAAAGTAAACTCAATGAGATCAGATTTTTTAAAAGAAATCCAAGATCGATTATTTACCATAGGGGCTGATTTAGCTACCGTACCCGGGAAGGATAAAGTTAAAAAACCAGACCTACACGCAGAAGATGTCCAATCACTGGAAAATGAAATGGACATGATGGATGCACAACTTCCCATGCTCACTGCCTTCATCCTTCCAGGCGGCCATCAATCTGTTTCATTTTGTCATCTGGCAAGAACAGTCTGCCGGCGAAGTGAACGTATCGTAGTAGAGCTTGCTTCGCTCGAGCCAGTTTCAGAATTGGTGATTCAATACCTGAATAGACTATCAGACTATCTTTTTGTGTTGGGAAGAAAGATGGCCCAAGAACTTGAAATAGAAGAGGTGACCTGGAAGCCAAGATTATAATAAGCGTTAAGTTTTTGGTAAATTGTCCATCCAAAGATCATGTGAATCATTCGATTCAATCCATTAAAGTAAAATACTCTCAATTTATTTTGCCCAAAACAGAAAGTGTATGAAGACCTCTCTAGCAATCCCGGTTCATAAAATAGCAAAGTCAAAACTTCCTGAAACAGACTTTTCAAACCTTGTGTTTGGTAAAACTATTTCGGACCACATGTTTGTAGCAGATTACATTGACGGTGAATGGACGGATTTGCGAATCGAGCCTTATGGCCCCTTAGATCTTCATCCAGCCAATGCAGCACTTCATTATGGTCAATCGATATTTGAAGGCATGAAAGCCTACAAAAATGAAAGTGGTGAAATCTTGGTATTCAGAGGAGATGCCAATGCCAAAAGGATGAATGAATCGGCAGTCCGAATGTGTATGCCTGAAATTCCTGAGGAAATCTTTATGGAGGGATTGCTCCAGCTTTTGGATTTGGACAGAAACTGGGTACCCGCAGGAAAAGGTGCAAGCTTATACATCCGACCCTACATGTTTGCTATGGATAACTACATTGGCGTAAAACCATCAGACACTTACAAATTCATCATTTTTACATGTCCTGTGGGGTCCTACTACAGCAAACCAGTCAGTGTAAAAGTTGAAACAGAATTTACTAGGGCTACTGAAGGAGGAACCGGTGCAGCTAAAACTGCCGGTAATTACGCTGCTTCCCTTTTTCCAGCGCTTCAAGCTCAACGGGCAGGATACGATCAGCTGCTTTGGACCGACGGGAAGTCCCATAGCAAAATTGAGGAAAGTGGGACGATGAACGTCATGTTTGATATCAATGGAACTTTGGTGACCGCTCCAATCAACACTGGCACCATTCTGAAAGGAATCACCAGAGATTCAGTTATTCAATTGGCAAAGGATTGGGGGAAACCACTGGAAGAACGATTCCTGACAGTTTCTGAGCTTCAAAACGCATTGGAAAATGGATCTCTTAGAGAAGCCTTTGGCACTGGCACTGCAGCTACTATCGCTCATATTGCCAAGATCAATGTAAACGGTCAGGATTATCTTTTGCCCGAAAAAGGGCCAGATGCTTTTTCTAATAAGGTACTCAATGAACTTGATGGTATTAAATACGGAACCATCCCGGACAGCAGAGGCTGGATCGTTAAAGTTTAAACAAAAACGAGAAGTTTCCTTCTCGTTTTTGCTATTTTCAACTAAAAATCGAATATGTCGCTGGCGACTAAAGAAGGAGTACCCCGATACATGAACCAAGGAATAACGCTTTTACTTTTCTTTTCCTTTGCTTTTGGTGCCAATGCCCAATCCAAGGATTTTCTATTGATTAAAAGAGGAGGAAATCAAAAATCTCAAATCAGGTTTTATCCTGGTGAGGATATTACCTACAAGAGTAAAAAGCTTGGTTATTTTGTCACAGACCGGATCGAGAGCTTGGATACAGATTACATTTATTTGACGGAAAATATCCTGAGCCCCTCAGATATTTTGGAGGTGGATATTCGAAATAAAGACCAAAGGAATAGGACATTACGGAATCTAACGGCTCTTTTTCTTGGAGCTGGCGGAATTCTAATGACTGTGGAGGCAGTAAACAGCCTCTATCAACAAGGGCAACTCCAAATTGATGGAGGGGTCGCCATCACTTCCGGGATATTAATCGGTACAGGTCTGGCACTGATGACTTTGCGCTACAAAACATTCGAAAACACCACAGGATACGGTATTCAGATCATCATATTGACAATCGAATAATCAGAGTTTACTGGCAAAAGCAAATATTATTTCAGACTTTTGCATCCTAAATTTTCACCTAGACAGATGACTTCAGAACAACTGAAAGACTTGAAAGCCCGCACATCGGCTTTGAGGAGGTATCTTTGACTACGATCGTAAGATTGCAGAAATAGAAGACCTCGAGGCGGTATCAGCCCAAGCTGACTTCTGGAACGACCCAGAGGCAGCAGAAAAAACAATGAAAGTAATCCAATCCCTCAAAGGTTGGACTTCATCATTTGAAAACCTGGATCAAAAAATCCAGGATTTGGACGTTTTGTATGAATTTTACAATGCTGACGAGGTTTCAGAGGATGAGCTAAAGGTAGAATTCCTCAATGCAAAAGAGGCTGTGGAGGAATTGGAATTCAAAAAGATGCTCTCCAATCCCGAAGATCAGCTCAATGCTGTTCTTGAAATCAATCCCGGAGCAGGAGGAACAGAAAGCAATGACTGGGCTTCCATCCTGATGCGAATGTACATCATGTGGGGAGAGAAAAATGGATTCAAAGTTCGTGAGGTGGATGTCCAAGAAGGGGAAGTGGCCGGAATCAAATCCGCCACTTTAGAATTCGAAGGTCCACTTGCCTATGGATTTTTAAAATCTGAAACCGGGGTTCACCGCTTGGTACGAATCTCACCTTTTGACTCAGGAGGTAGAAGACACACCTCGTTTGCTTCAGTCTATGCCTATCCCGAAGTCGATGACACGATCGAGATCGAAATCAATCCTGCGGACATAGAATTACATACTTCTCGTTCTGGCGGTGCCGGTGGTCAGAATGTAAACAAGGTAGAAACCAAAGTTCAGCTGACACACAAACCAACAGGCATCGTGGTAGTCTGTCAGGTCGAGCGATCCCAGCTTGGCAACCGGGAGAAAGCCATGCAAATGCTAAAATCCAGACTTTATCAAATAGAATTGGAAAAGCGAAATGCAGAAATAGCACGGGTCGAATCTTCCAAACTCCGAGTGGACTTTGGTTCACAGATCCGAAATTATGTCCTACACCCTTACAAGCTGGTGAAAGACAACCGAACCGGTCACGAGACATCGGATGCGGAAAGTGTGTTGAACGGAGGTTTGAATGATTTCATGAAAGCCTTCCTACTCGCTCAGAGCGAGGAAGAAGCAAACAAAGACTAATTGAAAAAGGCCGGAATTATTTTTCGGCTTTTTTTGCTTTCATCAAACAGAATTCTATGACCAGTATCCTCTTTCTTCGCCTCATCGTAGAGTCGGATGTCTTCCAATTCCTCAAGCTCCTCCATAAGCGCATTGAATTCCTCTAACGATAAGACCACCAAGGATCTTTCTCCCTTTGAATCATTGAAAAATTGAGGATTTAAAGTTTTCATAAAATTCAGTAGTAGGGTTAAAATCAGAAATAGTCTTAGAACTTCAACGGTAAGTTAGGATCAAGGTGTTTTTCAAATCCTTATCGATTTGCTCTTATGATTTAAATTACTAATGTAAACAGTACTAACTTGATTTACAGCAATCCAACTCAGTGAATTTTGAACAGGCCACTGGTTAGCGAATGATTCAATTGGATTTACGCCCGTTTGTTAACACATTTGTGCCAAATGCGGTTTGTTCCCTCTTTTTTCACCCTTGATTTTTTTTTACTCTGCACGAGTTCATTTTTATTTTTCTCATCCTTCAACATGATCATTCCTGAGCTTCCGGCTTATCTGAGTTCCTTGGGAGGTGAGGATTACAAAGGCTTGATCATCGCCTTATTCACGCTTTCGGCAGGACTTTCCAGACCATTTAGCGGAAAATTAGCGGATAAAATCGGTCGGATTCCTGTGATGATGTTCGGTACTATTGTCTGCTTTGTAGTTGGATTGCTTTACCCCATCCTGACCTTTGTTTCTGGTTTTCTTTTTCTCCGATTTGCACATGGTTTTTCGACAGGCTTCACTCCTACCGGTGCTTCTGCTTATGTTGCTGATATTGTTCCCTTTCAGAAGAGAGGCGAAGCGATGGGGATTCAATCGCTTTTTGGTTCTTTGGGTATGGCGGCAGGCCCAGCAGTTGGTGGCTGGATTGCCAGTATTTGGTCCATCAACACGGTCTTCTACTGTGCGGCATTCACAGCAATTTTCTCTATTTTAATTTTACTTCGTTTGAAGGAAACTTTGAAGGAAAAAGAACCACTTTCCCTAAGCTTATTCAAGCTAAATCGTCATGAGATTATCGAAAAGCGAGTCTTACTGCCATCAATCATCTTGTTTTTGTCAGTCTTTTCTTTCGGAGTGGTTTTGACTATCATTCCGGACTTTTCAGAATATCTAGGTATAAAAAATAAAGGTCTTTTCTTCGCTGTTTTCACCATTTCCTCCTTGGGAATCAGACTCATCGCCGGTAAAACTTCGGACAGGTATGGCCGTGTGATTGTTCTAAGGGTGGCTGTGATTTTTATGATGCTAGCAATGGTAGTAATTGCTTTTGCAGAAACTAAATTCGTGCTCCTGTCCTCAGGAGTTCTTTTTGGTGCAGCAGTGGGAATGTATAGTCCGACCACTACAGCTTGGGTCGTGGATTTATCCTTGGATAAGTTTCGAGGCCGAGCATTAGCCACGATGTATATTTTTCTAGAAAGTGGAATTGGAGTTGGTGCAGTAATCTCGGGATGGCTTTATGCAAACAATCCCGAGAATTTTCGTTTGGTATTTCTTACATCAGGAGGAATGGCTTTTCTTGCTTTTTTGATTTTGTTTTTCATCAAAAGAGACCGAAAAACCTACATGAGCCATCAATAACCCAAGTAATTGCTCACTCTTGGAATTGCCAAAATGGATTTTTGCCGACCGTTATAGTAAGTGACTTTTTCTCCATCAAAGAATGCTCCCTCTTCCAGCATTACCCTGACATCCTTATTCCATTCCTTCACAAAAACCACTGCATTCAATTCAATCGCATAGCCTGTATTCGCATGAAGTGGAAAATCTCCGGCTCCGGGAGTAACGCCTTGATTGTCCCACATTCCGATCGTTGGTCCAGCAGAATGACCATAATATCCTAATGGATGGGTATATATACTTCCACGGATTCCTTCCACTTCCATTTGTTTTCTTGACTCACGGAGAATATCGTTTCCGGTTCTTCCACTTTTATAATTAGAAGTCAAAATATCCTGAAGCCGATTGCCGACTGCCAGTGCATCCTGCAAATATTTTGGAACGTCTGTTTCGCCGCCTCTCAGCACATAGGCTAATTCCTGAGTATCGGTGTTTAATCTTAAATAAGTTATCCCAAAGTCTATATGGAGTAAATCTCCTGGCATGATCACTTGGGTACTTGGACGAACAGCAAAGGAACGACTAGCTTCATCAGAAGTTGGATCGGGTCGCTGAATATCTACTGTAGGATGAAACCAAGTATCCAGGTTCATGTCCACGATTTTTTCTCGATAAAACCAAACCACATCATCAGTAGTGGTCACGCCTGGAGTGATCACCCGATCGGAAAGTCCTTCAGCGATAATATAGTGCGCTAATTCCTGAATATGTTTATAGGTTGCCATCTCGGCAGCTGTGCGAGTTTCCAACCATCTGACCGCTAAAGTTTGGGCTGAGACGACTTTGCTTTTCTGAGCTGCGGGAAGATTTTTCATAAACTCCTCATGATCAAAGTGGGTCAATCCATCCGCATGCCCGTAATCTTTTGCAAAGTTGAGTCCGATTTTTTTAGGATTTTTTGTGGATATAATCTCCATCAACGCCTTCCACTGATCAGGCTGAGCTTCTGGATCCCAAGCTTTTTTGAATGATTTTCCCACATCATATCGGGCAATGGCGTACGTCTCAACCGGAGCATTGGCTGAAGGCTGATACATCACCAAAATCGTCCTTCTCCTTGCGGCATGCCAAGTAGCAGGCAAAAGGGTTCGGATCACAGGATCCTCGTTGTACTCGCGAGACATCACAATCCACATGTCAATGCCTGTCTCAGTCATCAAACTGGGCAGGAGGTTTTGAATCCTGTCTTCAAGCCAGGAATCAATCACTTCAGCCTGTGCCCGTTGAGTAAGCACGGCAGGTTGTTGTGAAAAGGATGGAAAGTAGGAGATTGCTACCAAAAAAGGGAGTAAAAATCGCTTCATAGGGTTCATTTTAGATTTGAACCTAAGATAGCTTTAAGAATGAAAAGTAGAAATGCCTTTTAAAAAATAGTCTCCTGTTCTGATAGGACAGCTTCCCTCATAAGTCGCTTTTTGCTCAGTGAATGGAATCGATAAAAGAGCATGACCGCGGTGATACTCAATCCTATCAACAAACCATACCAAATACCTTTCTCCGCCATCCCAAATTCAAAAGCAAATAAATAACCCAATGGCAATCCCAATACCCAATAGGCCATGAGTGTAACCAAAGTGGGAACTTTCACATCTTCCATCCCTCTCAATACTCCAAGACCGACCACCTGTACTCCATCCGAAAGCTGGAAAAGTCCGGCGATAATCAACAAGGACGCGGATAAAGCGATCACTTCAGGATCATCGATATATAAGGTTGGTAAATAAAATCGAGCCGCAATAAACAAAACAGCCGCACTAAACATGAAAACAAGTACCATCCCGAAAACAACCATTCCCGCCTCCCGCATAGCTTTGATGTTGCCTTTTCCGATCTGATTACTGACTCGAATCATGCCTGCCGTGGCGAGGCCTGTTGCCATCATATAACTAATCGATGCCAAATTCAAGGCAATCTGATGTCCTGCCAGCGCATTCACGCCGATCCAACCCATCATAATTGCAGCTGCACTGAAAGCAGAAACTTCAAAAATGAACTGAAACCCTGTCGGAACACCGATTTTTAGAATTCTGTAAATCATCGGAAGGCTGGCGTTTCGAAGTGAAAGTGTAAATTGAAAAATTCGATACCGCTGAGAATAAAAAACATAGCCCCCCATCAACACCATCATCAAAACTCTGGAGATCAAAGTAGCCCAACCTGCTCCATTCAATCCTAAGGCAGGAGCACCCAAATAACCCCAAATCAAAACCCAGTTCAAAAAGATATTGATCAGATTACAGAAAATAGTGATATACATCGCCTGCTTGGTCTGAGACAAGCCTTCAGCCATTTGCTTGAAGGTTTGAAACACCATCATCGGCAGAAGTGAGGCTGTGATTATCAATAAATAAGGAATAGCCAAAACCACCACTTCCTCTGGCTGATTGAGGAAATGTAACCCTTGGGATAATCCCAAAACAATAACCGTTATCAGAATACTTGTGGCCACATTGATCCAAAGTCCATGGGTGAAAAGTTTCGAAATACGTTTTGTTTTCCCTTTTCCCTCAGCGATAGATACTAAAGGAGTAATTCCCATGGAAATACCGATTCCAAACATCATCAAAACGAAAAAAATACTGTTTCCCAGTGAGGCAGCTGCCAAAGGTAAAGCACCCAATCGACCTACCATCATACTATCGGCAACACCTACAGAGACCTGCCCCAACTGACTGAGCATCAATGGATATGCCAAATGAAAAGTGGTGTTTAAATGATCTCTAAGTGTCATAAATTCAATATCCTAAAATTCTGGCTGCTTTCAAGATGCCCGCAATACTTAAACTATCCGTAATTTCACCGGACATCACCATATTTAATACGGCTTGGAAAGGAAGTTTTTTAATCTGAAGAACTTCTGTTTCCTCAAATTCCGTTTCACCTTCGGTCAGATTTTCTGCTAAGAAAACATAACCTGCCTCATCAGTCACAGAGTTTGAAGTGTGAATTTTAAGGATGTTTGTCCACTTTTTAGCCTGTAGACCTGTCTCCTCTTTAAGCTCTCTTTGGGCCGATTCCAAGGTATCAATTCCAATCAAACCTCCACCCATGGGAATCTCCCAGGAATATTCCTTCAAAGCATACCTGTACTGTCCAACAATCCAAGTATTTCCTTCTTTGTCAATGGGTATGATTCCTATGGCCAAATTTTTAAAATGAACTATACTATAAATCCCATCTTTGCCAGCAGGATTTACAATATCATGATGCTCGAGTTTTATCCATGGGTTTTCATAGATATTGGTTATTCCAAGAGTTTTCCAAGGGTTCTCAGTCATAGTTTTTATCAAAAAAAAAGGGCGGATTAGCCGCCCTTGATATAAATTTTAAATTTCCTTATGCAGGAATAGGGAGCACTTTTGAATCTTTGAAAGTAGAAAGAATTACCATCGACTGCATGGAATCGACTTCTCTGATTTCAGAAACTTTTTCAAGCATCAATTTCTGATAAGCGGTAATATCTTTTGCAATTATCTTAAGGATAAAATCACCAGTACCTGTAATGTGATGACATTCGATCACTTCTTGGATTTCATTGATCTCCTTCATGAATGCATCAATATTTCCTTTGTTGTGTCCTATTAAGCTAACCAGTACGAAAGTACTCACTCCCAATCCAATTCTTTCAGGGTCAAGCTTTGCATGGTAGCTTTTGATAATACCAGATTGCTCCAGTTTCTTAACTCGCTCTAGGGTGGGAGCAGGTGAAAGTCCGATATCTTTTGACAATTGGGCATTGGTGATTTTGGCATTTGCCTGAAGGATTTCAAGAATCCTACGATCTATTTTATCAAATTTTATTCTAACGCTATTATCCATGTCTTTCGGATTTACAAAATTTTATGTGGTACAAATTTAATATAATTGATGAATGTTTTAAATCGATTTAAACCTTTTTGATGAGTGGAATCAAAATTTTATTAATCTTTTGAAAGAAAACTGCCAAGAATACAATTGAAACTCTTTGCGCAGTCCAAAAAATTCAAATTATCTCTTGTTCTGAGGTTGATTAACGAGAGATTTTAAATTAAAGTTTATTCTTTTTTATGAAATCCCGTGCCTCCTTGTGCGCAGGATGTTTTCGCTTTGCGTATTTTTTCACTTGATCAAAATACTTTTTGGCCTGAGCCTTGTTTTTGGATTCAGTCTCCATCTTTCCAAGCTGAATCAGTGAATGAAGGTAATAGCCACTTTCCTGAGATTCTGATTCTTCTCCATAGGCTACAGTTTTAAGGTAATACTCCTTAGCTTCGGGTTTTTGACCTATTCGATTATAATATTCAGCTACGTAAAAAGCCGCAAATCTCCCACTGTTTGACTCATAGCCATATTGCTTTTGATCTATTCGATTCAAAATCTCAAAGGATTTTTCCACCGATTCTGTCCATCTCCCCACGGTATATAAATGCCTGGCATAGGATCGATGGAAATATGGGTTGTTTGGGAACTTGGAATGCAGGTATTCTGAAATTCTTAATGCCTCGTAAGGTTTCTTTTCCTCAGATGCATATAATCTAAAAAGGAAATACTGGGCTTCGACTCTGGTATAAAAGGCATTGGTTGCTACATTTTCCAGCTGCCTTAAACCCAATTCTTTATTCCCCTTTGGAAATAATGCCATCATCGGTTTCAATATGGGATAATTTTCAGGGATCCAAACAGAAAAATAGTTGAACAATGCATCTCCAAGTAAAAGCTCGGGGTTGAACTCTTCCTCTCCCCTACTCAACTCCATATATTTCAGAGCATTTCTTCCTGCCCAAGCAGCCTTTGTCCAACTTTTCCGCTCACTGTATAATCTCCCTTGAAAACCGTATCCTGCCGCTAAAAAAAAAGCTGCTTCTTTGTTTTTGGGATTTTCATCAAACATCCGCTTTGCTTTTTCATTGGCTCGATCTAAATGCTGAATAAAAACATTATCAAACCGGGTATTTGTAACATCAACTTCAATCCTCCACCAATAACCTAAAGCCATCAAAAAATCAGGTAAGGGATGTTGAGGATATTGGTACATAATTACCGCGAAATCCCGCTCTGCTGTGGGAAAATCAAAGTCGTACATGCTATTGATAGCCTTTGTGACTCGATATTGTAGTCCCTTGTCGAGAAGGAGATATTCTGAGTTGGAATCAGGAATCACGGGATCTCCAGCCTGCGAATATGCATTACCTGAAGCTAGGACCATCCAAAAACATAAAATTGCTATCCAAACTCTACTATTCATGTGTTTATAATTGTTTTTTATTGGTCACACCTGCCTGCCGGCAGGCAGGTGGAATGCCCTCGATAATCATTCCCCCGTGTGATCCCGTACGTACGGGATCATGGGCATTTCATTACTTTCTTTCTGTTCTTGTTGCAAAACTACGGCGAATTCCAAACAATCATTTAGATTTGGTTACTTTAACAAATGTAAATGGCTAAACCTGCTTCACCTTTAGCACAACGATTGAATGAGCTAATAGATTTCGATAAGAGACTTTATTTTTTCGTTCTCTTGCTGATTTTTTTGGTTTTGAGATACCTCACTAATACCCTGATACTTGAATCAATCCCGGATTATGAGACATTGGAATCGCAGGGAGGTTTAATGTTCTTCCATATATTCAACACCCTGAATTACGTTTGGACGCCTTTCGCTTTGCTTTGGAAGTTTACAGTGATTGCTTTTTTATTCTGGTCAATGGGACTGATGATTGGGTACAAAGCCAACTTCAGAGACCTATGGAAATTCGCACTAGTGGCTGAGGTTGTATTTATTTTCCCGGAATTACTCCGATTATTAGTCTACCTGAACCCCTCAAGCGGTGTGACTTATTTCGACATTCAAAATTTCGAACCCTTATCCGTTCTGTGGTTGGTGGGTCCTGAAAACATTGATGTAAAGTTTCACTACCCCCTTTCAGTTTTGAATATATTCGAATTGATCTACGGAGCTTTCTGGGTTTTAGGATTCCACATGATTAGTAGGAGATCTATCGAGGAGAGTACTTTGGTGGTTCTGATCGCCTATTTTCTCCCATTACTTATTTGGCTGGGATTCTACATTGGTGCTTACCGCTAGGATTTACGTAGCTTTTTGGCATCACTACTACAGCGTTGGGAGCAATATTTCACTTCATTCCAGTTTTTCTCCCATTTCTTTCTCCAGGTAAAAGGACGGTTGCAAACGATACAGATTTTTTCAGGTAAATGTTCTTTCTTCATCTTAAGCCCATCGATTAGGTAACGTATGTTTTTCGACAATTCGATTTGATTCTTTTACAACTTCCGGGTCCTTTTGGGCTCCCCAAATTCGATCGCGGGCTGCAGCTGCAGCTTTTTCAGAGTTCACTAGGGGAAAGGGATAATCTTCCCCAAGTTGAAAACCTAAGCTTTGCTGCTCCATAGGAGTCAATTCCCATGGTGTGTGGATCAACGAATTTGACAATTTGGATAATTCCGGAACCCACTTTCGAATAAAAACTCCGTCGGGATCATGATCCTGCGATTGCTTTATCGGATTATAAATCCTCACCGTATTGATCCCCGTCACCCCGGCTTGCATTTGGAGTTGCGGATAATGAATACCCGGCTCAAAATCCAAAAACATTTTCGCCAGATGATTCTTACCTGATCTCCAATCCTGCGATAGGTGATGGGTAAGAAAAGAAACTACCATTGCTCGCATTCGGAAGTTTAGATAACCAGTCTCTCGAAGGCATCGCATACAGGCATCCACCAATGGATAACCTGTCTGACCCATTTCCCAAGCTTGAATCCAATCCTCCCGCTTTTGATATTCAAATTTAAAAAACCCACGATTGAGAGGTTCAAACTCCATCCGGCTTTCCATCTCAAACTTTTGAATAAAATGACAATGCCAGCGTAGTCTGGATTGGAAATTGGTAAAGTTTCGTGTCTGAAAACCAGTCGCAGACTTTGACTCGGAGAGCTGGTACACTTCCCGAATGGAAAGACATCCCCAAGCCAAGTAAGGAGAAAGTCGACTGCAACCTTTTCGAGCTAGTTCAGGCTTGCTGATATGCCTATTGTAGTTTTTGACTCGATCTTCCAAGAAGCTTTTGAGATACATTCTGCCTTTGGATTCACCTCCGGGCTGCATCTGGGGGTTGGGAATTTTCCAGATTTCGGGGATTCCCTTTTGGCGAAAAGCTTCCCAAAATCGCTTGGACAAACTGATGAAAATGGCTTTTTTTAATTCAGGATTTTTCAGAGGAGCTTTAGCAAATCCAAACCAAGAATTTCTCCATCGTTCTCGGTTCTTTCTACCACGCTGAACTCCTTGCTGCAGGAATTCTTTCCATTCGATTTTATGCTCCTTAAAGAAAAGTCCCAATTCAATATCTCTATCAAAAGTGACTTTAATTCCAGTTTCCTGATGAGAATAAACTGCTTGAATTTGATATACTTCAATTAATCGCTCAAACACCTCTTTAACTTCAGTATTAAAAATGGCAATGGACGCCTGATATGTTTTCAGTCGGGAATTCAAATCCTCCAGACTTTCCCATACAAATCTCCAATGACGATCCTCGCTCTGAGGAGCAGCTACCAAAGATGGCTCAAAGCAATAAATCAGCAGTACTGGAAACCCCGCACGTATTGCTTCGAATATAGGTTCATGATCGCTTAATCTTAGGTCTCTCTTGAGCCAAACAATGGAGATTTTTTGCACAGATTTGAAACTTTAAGGAATCTGGAAAGTTTGAATGACATGACAAAATTTAAGGAACTTTCTGCCGAAGAAATTGATCGGATTATCGAAATGGCTTGGGAGGACCGAACACCTTTTGATGCAATCCTCGCACAATTTGGAATCAGCGAGGGGGAAACTATCGAGGTCATGCGGAGAAATATGAAGCGGAGTTCATTCAAGATGTGGCGGGCACGTGTACAAGGTCGAGCTACAAAGCATTTGAAGAAAAGTCCTGAAGATATGGATACATTCAAGTCCAGGATGCAGCGTGGCATTGCAATGAACAAATTATCAAAACGATAAAAGACCGATTAAATAACCGGCCCTTTACACTCAACAAACCAAACTTTTTGCCCTAATCTTCAAGTCCTCCCATCAAAATTTTATCATCCTGTAGAAATCTTGTGACTTTAATTACGAGATAAAGCTTTGGTTCAGATTGAGCTGCGACAAAAAAAAGTGAGCCAATTGACTCACTTTTTTTTATTCTAAACCCAATTTTAACCTAAAATTTAAACTGTCTCAAAAGGCCATCTCATGATACCTCCGGAAAGATTTTTTAATTTTTCGAAGCCCAGATCAGCCATGATTTCACAGGCTTGACCGCTTCGGTTGCCACTTCGGCAATAAAGTAAGTAGGTCTTATCCTTTGGAAGATTTTTAACCTGATTGGCAAAAGAGGAGGACATAATATCGAGATTCCTAGCGCCTCTTATTTTTCCTCCGGCAAATTCACCCGCAGTTCTCACATCGATGATAACGGTATCAGGTTGAAGCATCAGGTCATTGAAAGTGCCTGAAGGTATGTCTTCGTATTTTTTTGATTTTGAGCTAAAGAAGTTGAACATGGTCAAATATTTTTATTCAAATTTAAGAACACAACTACCTTCAAATCAGTAATAAATGTCACTTTAGTGATTTCAAGTTTCTTTGATTTTTAATCGGTTTTTCAGCTCAATTACTCCGAGACGGATGGCCAAAACCCAAGGAAAGCCGTGAAAGAGTAAATCTCCCCAATCCATCAATTTCATTCCTACAGCACCTCCCGCTAGCCATTTGATTTTTCCCCAGATGTGTGGTTCAGGAACGAAGGGGGCCAAACCCAATGTGGCGCAAATAATAAGAACTGCTTTCCAGGAATTAAGTGGATTTGATTTATTTAATTCTTTTTGTTCCATAGGTAAGTTATCTGTGACCAAAAGGTCTTTGGGAATTTTTCAACATGGTCAAAACCAAGTGGCTCTTTTCGTTTTCATTAGGAATATATGTTGTACCAAATTAATAATCCCAAATACTCAGGGAAATGCCATAATTGACACCATGACTTCCGACAGGCAAAAAAGATTTCGAAATATTCCTGAATCATACTAATCAAAGCGCAAATAACTCTTTGCCAATAATGTAAATACCCATCACGAGGACAAACCAGCCAAAACCTGTTTTCAGAATTTTTTCATTGATTTTTTTAGATAATGCGCTACCAATAAAAATCCCGATTATGGAGAGTCCGGTAAAAATCAATAGCATTTTCCAATCGATCGTTTGAGTGCCTATATCCCCCAGAAATCCAATTAAAGATTTTGCCGCAATAATGAGTAAGGAAGTGCCAACGGCCATTTTCATCGGAAGTCTTGCAAGAAGGACTAAGGCGGGAATAATCAAAAATCCTCCTCCAGCACCAACGATGCCGGTAACAACACCAACAATAGATCCCTCTAAAGCAATCATCGGGTAGTTGAATTTTAATTCCTGATTTTCATCACAGTCTTTACAATTTTTACCGGTAATCATGGAAATAGAAGCTGCAAGCATGATCAATGCAAAGAAAACCATGATTCCAATATTCTTAGTGATGACAGTTTCGCCCATCTTAAAAAGTACATCGGGAAGCCAAGGCACCAGAAATTTACGAGTTAGAAAAACCGTGATAAATGATGGAATTGCGAATACTATTGCCGTCCTGTAATTGACCAATCCTTTTTTCATAAAGGTACCGGCACCGACCAGAGAAGTCGAACCTACAACAAATAAGGAATAGGCCGTAGCTAAGACTGGATCTACATTCAGAATATAAACCAATACCGGAACAGTCAATATAGAACCTCCGCCTCCGATTAAGCCCAAACTCACTCCAATTAGTATAGCAGCTGCAAATCCTATGATGGTAATGATGTCCATTTTTTTTTTATGATTTTCTGCTACAAAAGTAAGACGGTCAAACAGCCCTATGCGGTGACAATTGTTACAATAACCACGATATGATAAGATTGTAAGTTAAAGTTTTGATAATGATGAATCATGTTTTGATATGATTTATATCCTGTAAATTTCTATTTGAAAAATTTAACTTTCACAAAATCAAGTGGCCATGAAAATAATCGTCCCAATAGACTTCTCCGAGAATTCAATTAAAGCTCTGGAGTTTGCCATTTTCATGGCGGATAAAAGAAATGCAAAAATAACCCTAGTCCATGTGGTTGAAGTGATCTATGACTTCGCTTCACAGGCTGCAATTGCACTTGACTCGATGTTCAAAGATGGAGAGAACCTACTTAAAAAAACGATTAAAAAGTATGAAGCCTCAGGTGTCGAGATGGACTACAAAATCACGGATGGAGTGGCATCCATAAGTACAGCAAGGATAGCGGATGAAATAGGTGCCACCCTGATTGTCATGAGTACTCAAGGTGCCAGTGGAATAAAGAAAGCACTGATCGGAACCACTACGGTGAACCTGATCCGTGAAGCAAATTGCCCGGTCTTGGTAGTCCCCGCTCAAGCCAATGTAAGCGAGATCAAAAAAATTACCCTAGCCTTAGAATTTGCAAATCATGAAGAAAAATTCATCGATTGGGTCATTTATATGAGTGAAAAATGGGGACTTGGATTGGAAATACTTCACATTCAAACCAATCAAGGGTTCAGGGAAGAGCTGGCTATTTTGGGAATGGAAGGCTATCTGCATAAAAAATATCCAGGTCTAAAAGTTAGGATACACACTTTTTATGCTTCAAGTGCCTCGGAGGGTTTGAACTTGTTTATGCAAGAACATGACAATATGATTTTAGTAATGTGTCATGAGCATAAGAATCTTTGGGACCAAATCATCCAAAAAAGTCAGTCCATTCAAATGGCTTATCATACCCATATTCCGCTATTGATCATGAGTTAAAATGATCAAAAAAGAGGTTTTCTCAAAAATGCTGTTGTGTTCTCTAAAAATAGCCTTCTGCTTAGGGTGACATCTGGGAAATGTTTTGACCAGCTTTTTTTTTTAGAAAACTGATCCTCATTTACTAATCAATTCCTCAAAATCGTCTCGGATGTAAATGACATTTCGTCCAAGTTCGATCCATTTTTTCTTTTCCAATTGCTTTAGGAGTCGAGATACCACTTCTCGTGATGTCCCCAATTCATTGGAGATTTCCTGATGGGTCATATGCAACTCATTTGCTTTATGCTGTTTCATCTTAGTAACAATATACTGCATCAGTCTCTGGTCCATTCGCTTGAATGCTACTGCATCTAATGCCACAAGCAATTCCTGAAATCTCATCTGATAAGTGCTGGACACAAAGTCCTTCCACTGCTTAAATTCATTCGAAAATTGTTCGTGAACTTCAATTGGAATAAAAATCATAATTGCTTTGTCCTCCACAATTGCCTTGATTTCGCTGGGACGGGAAGCAGTACAGCAAGTTAAAGAGAGCGCACAAGTCTCACCCTGATCGATGTAATAAAGAAATAATTCTTTTCCTTCATCATCCATCCTCATGATTTTGATAGAACCTTCGATGACAAGAGGAACTGCTTTGATAAATTGACCCGGCTCCATAAGTACCTTCCCAGGTTCGAGGTCCACCACTTGACCTCTGTCCAAAATCGCCTGAAGCAGTTTTGGATCTGTAATATTTGGCAGCGCTTGGTTTAGTTTTTCGATGGTCATGGGATTGGACTAGGGCACAAAAATGTTTTCACTCAAAATTGAATTTAGTGATAAATGTCACGTTCAGGAACTTTTTTAATTACAAAAAATTCAATTTCTGACAAAAACACCTAACAAATTAGATCTCGATGTGACTTTCGTCACCAATTTTCATTTGTAGTCTACCTAATTTCCTGCTTAAAATAAACCCGATAATGAAACACTATCAAATTTTAATAATTGGAGGAGGTACAGCAGGAATTACAATTGCTGCACAACTGAAAAAGAAAGATTCAAGCATTCAGATTGCTATCATTGAACCATCATCCAAACATTACTATCAACCTGCCTGGACCTTAGTAGGTGCTGGAGCATTTGACTTTAAAGATACTGAACGGGAAGAAGCTGAATATATTCCCAAAGGTGTAGAATGGATTCAAGATAAAGCCATAGGAATTGACCCCGACCTTAATCAAGTTTCTACAGAAAAATCAGGTGATTTTTCTTATGATTTTTTAATCCCAGTTCCAGGTTTAGTAATGGCTCCTGAGCTTTTACCGGGATTAAAGGAATCTTTGGGTAAAGGTGTAGTATGTTCGAATTACACAGATCCTGAACATACTTGGGAAGTTCTCAAAAATTTCAAAGGAGGAAATGCTGTATTTACTCAGCCTACCACCCCTATCAAGTGTGGTGGAGCTCCTCAGAAAATTATGTATATGGCAGAGGAGTATTTCAGAAAAACTGGAGTCCGTGACAAAACGAAGGTCTTATTTGCAACTCCTGGAACTGTGATTTTTGGAGTACCTGAGTTTGCCAAAACGCTGAACAGAATCATCAATGAGCGTGACATAATCTTCAAACCATTCTATGCGCCTGTTAAAATAGATGCTGAAAAACAGGAAATCTATTTTCAATATTCCAAGCCAGGAGAAAGTAATTGCACCATCATGGAAGGTAATCCGCTCGGAGAAGAAATAATTGGAGCTACCGAAATCAAAGTTCATTTTGATATGCTTCATTTGGCACCACCACAAACAGCTCCGAAATTCATTCAGGACTCTAAGGTTTCGATTCAAGAAGGACCAGGAAAAGGTTGGATTGATGTGGACATTCATACAATGCAGCATAAGCGTTATCCAAACATTTTCTCGGTTGGTGATGTGGCCAATTTGCCCACTGCAAAAACCGGTGCTGCAATCCGGAAACAAGCACCCGTCTTAGTAGAAAACTTGTTAAAGCTCATCAAATCTGGTAAAGTGGGAGCTGAATCCTACAATGGCTACTCTTCATGTCCAATAGTAACAGGGTATAGTAAAATGCTCCTTTGTGAATTCAAATATGATAACATCAAAGACAGTGATCCATTGATCTCCACTTTTGTGGATACGACTAAGGAACAATATAGCATGTGGCTACTTAAAAAATACGGGCTTCCATTTATGTATTGGAATCTGATGCTGCGAGGTAAAGCTTAACACAAAACAAAAAATCCCGGCCTGATGGTCGGGATTTTTATTTTTTGGATAATCAGCAACTCACTCGCAGGTTGGGCAACAAACAAATGGAACTTTGGTCAAAGGTGAAGTTCTGAGAATTCGGAAATGTCCCAAACTATCTCCCAATTGATCACGATCAACAGGTGTTGTTTGATTCTGATTTTCCATCATCCTTTGAGCAGCCATTTGGAATTCTCTGTTTTCTATAGTTTGATTCCTAAAATTGAAGCTATTCAGGTGCTGACGGATATTAGTGATATTTCCAAACACCTCCACAACCAAAACACTCAAAGAACTGTCTTCTGGTAAGCCCAAATCAGTTAAATAACCCGCAATTTCTTGGGAAGTAAATACTGCGGTTCCTATTGGGTGAGATTCTCTGATATTGGCGAAGAGTGTAGCTTCAGAAATCTGGTTTTGATTAAACTCAAATTTGCCCCGATTATATTTTGGCATGTTCGGTCTGAAATAAGTCTGTTGGGTAAGTACATTTATAAGTTTCAATTCTTTAGGGTCTGTATTGACCCTGACATCAATCCTCATCTTACGTTCTGCAATCAAAATATTTCGATGATCTAATCCATCGGCCTGATGCACTTGGGCATAAAGCAATGTCCAAAGACTGGTACGCGGTGGTTTGGATGTGACATTTTTTCCTTGAAATACGGCCTTGGCATAGGGTGCCGAAACATACATGTGATTCTCATTCCTATTTAAAGAGCAGAGCAATGTAGGGACGGGATGCTGCATTCCTGTTACGCGCTGTTCCCTTCCAAACCTTGCCTGAGCAGTTGACCAAAGGTTTCCCTTAGGCACTCCATTCAAATAGTGCTGGCTTAAAATTGAACCAAGTGTAGCCTCATTCAACTCATCATCTTCCTTTGCACGATCTATAAAATGAGCATGCCCAACTCTAAATTCATAGGTAAAAAAACCAAACATTTCAGGACTTTCTGGATGAAGACCCGGAGGAATAGGAAGCAAATAATGCCGATCACTGTCCGTGGATTTGATCATCATCTGCATTGCATCAATACCGGACTTATCATCACTTTGTCCTGGGATAATTCTTCGCGTTACTTCAGGTGCCAGGCTGAGTGATGCTTCTTCTGGGACTTGCTGAAGATCCCAATCATTATTTGAAATCATTTGATCAGGAGCATTTGCCAACATTCTGCAGAAATATGCATCATCTGGGTTCTGTATAGCCTCTTCAAATTCCACCCAAAGGAATCGCCTTCTAGCCTCAGTGCTGCTGTAATCTTCAGTTCTTTCGTAAGGAGAAAAAGCCAATCCTACACTTACTACTTTTGGTATCTGTGAAGGATTGAGTACTGTCGGCAGTTTAAGCAAGTCGCTCTCGATTGATTCTGCTGAGGCATGTCCTTTTTTAATTTTTGGAACCAAAGTATACTGAGCCCAAAGTTCGTCTGGATAGCGTGGATCAGTGGAATTCGGTAAAAATCGTTCATTCTTAGGTTCCAGTGCATCGAGGTATATCACTCGGGTATAGTTTCGAGATATCCTATCATGACTATCTGGTTGCAAGGCCTCAAAGGAAATCGTGTGTTTAATTTCTATATCATCGAGGTAGTCATTTGTTCGAAGGTTTTGTAATGACTCTCTTCTAAACCTATTTTTTCTTTGGATAACGAATGCTACATCCTCATGTCCATCCCAAGTCCAATCTCTATTGAGTTGATAGCTGAGGCAAGCTACCCAGTGATAGTATAGATCAGATTTGGTTGCAAATGTGATACTGCTACCATCCGGAGCTAAAGAATGGCGAATTCTAGCACTACAACCAAAAGCCACCCGCTCTCCCTTTTTGGCCATCAGCGTTAATCCTTTGGACTCCAAACCAAGGGCATCAGCTATTCTTTTGACGACATCAGGTTGATCATTTTCGGATCTTCTTCGCAATCTTGATCCAATGGAAATCTGCTTTACAGTCGGCACAGGATCAGGTTTAAGGTAAAGCGCCTGTAGTTCAGGGATGTTTTTGTAAGGAATGAGCAAGTCTTCTTCGCTCTTTGTCTCCTTGTAAAACATCAATTGCTGCACTTTACCAAAACGGCTGTCTTTCTCCTCATCAGCATCAATAATCCCAAAGTAAACGAAATCTTCTTCCTCCGAAGTGGCAACTGCCCGAATCGAGACTCTTGCATGGCGACCAGTGGGAAGAACGATTGAACTGGCAGATAGCTGATCAAACAAGGCTTTCTGAGACAAAAATGGATCAGCCGGTTCCCCTAAATTTAGAACTGGAACGTCTATGAAATTGACTGGTAAATCGATTCTACCGTTAAAATCTGAAGGAAAATCCCACTCTTTTGAATACAGAGGAATATAGCTATCCTGGCCGGAGCGACTGAGTTGAGTATCCATTCGAAGGGATTTGACCTCCACCAAAACTTTGATTTTGGTCACATCAGGATCTGGAAGGGCGGGCTTAATTACTTCTTCACTATCAATTGATTTCAGTAATTCTACAGGATCCTGTCCTATTTTTTGATATTTATCTGTGAAAACAACTGCTGGATATTCCAGAAGTGGTCGCTCAATATGGAGTACCACACCATCCCCAAATTCGGAATCGTCCAATTTTGTAGCATTGAAATAATTCACACGATTGGACCTGAAATCTTCAGGTTTTTCGATCCGCAACATACCCGGGTTGACAAATCGTTTGAATGAAACAGAAGTCTCCGGACTAGGTGCTGCATTCAGTGGCTCATCGGTCAATGATGGCCCACCTCCTGAGATATCAGCCATTCTAATCCTGAACCGGTAGGTATTTCCATAGCGCAGCAAGGTTTTAATCTCTCCGGGCGATAACGCCCTATTCAGAGCTACTTTACCGATTTCAGTGCCATTTATTTCCTTTCCATGATCTTTATCTGTTTTGTAAATCGCCATGGCATCCTTGTCTTCAGTCGACAAGCTCTTACCAATCCAATAGGCGTAGTACATAGGAAGCCAATAGCCATCACTTTTTGGCCCGGATAATTTGGTCGGATAGACTTGGTAGGGAAGTTCTACCGATTGTCCGGAAAATGACCCCGTAAGTTTCTCTTGAGAAGTATTGACTTGGACGACATTTAGGCTTTCCCATTGGGCACTTTCTTCAGCCTTTTTAACATCAATATGGTATCCCATGACTCCCAAAGCTGAATCAAGACGCTTGTTTGATCCTGGCAAGTCTCCTGGATTTTCTAAAATCTGTCTCAGATACCAGACCAAAATCTGCTCATCATCCCAGCCGAGTCGAATTCCGGAGTCTGATTGAGGTGGTAGTCCATCCGGTTTTTCTTTAAGTAAATTCCCGCTTTCAGGTTGATTGGCATGGACAATTTTAGCGAAGCCATCATTATATAGATGTGCTTCAAGAAACAATTCATCCCAAGGTCCTGGAGGAATAGGTTCGGTAGCATCACTTGGTTTTTGGTACAAGACAGGAAACAGCACTGGGGCAAAAACAGGACGATTTTCACCAATTTTCAGATCAGGAATTTTTGCAGCATATCGCTTGATCAGAGGACCATCAGCTTTGTTCAGCAATTCTTTTTGAGCTAATTCATAATTTCCCCCGACGATTTCTGCATAGAGATATCCTCCATTGTCAAACCATCCCGGCTCCACTTTCAATTTGACCTCATAGATCATCCCGCAGGCTTTAGCAAGTAGCGGTTGCCGAAGAATTGTGGCAAATACTTTACCCCAACTGATGGAATTTTTAGGCTTATAATCTTCAATTAATTCAATTTTCTCACGAACAGCGCACTCATAAGAATCATCAGTCACCGCATTGGGATGGCGAGGAACTGTAAAATTGAAGCGTTCCCGGTATGAAATAGGTAAGTATTTTTTGATACCTCGTTTTCTCGACTCATTTAATGGGACAGGGTCGGGAAGCTTGTCATTGGTATCTGTAATTATTCCTTTGAATGAGTCCGCTACTTGTTTAAGAAAATCCGCCTTTTTATCGGCAGGTATAATTTTTACATTCCTTAGAATAGGCTTTCGGCTTTCAGCAGTCGCATTACTCAGAGGAAAATCATCTGTACCACTGACAATTGCCAGTTGAAACTCCGGTTGTAAATCTGCAAAACCAGAAACTGAAGTGGGAAATGGATTGATTAGTCCCGTTGGCCAAGGTTTGAAAGGATCATTATTCCGAGGTACAACGACGATATTTACAGTCAACTCATCCCCTTCAAAACGCTGGGGAAATGTCATAAGGGTGAGAATTCTTCTTGGTTCCATGATGAAAATATTATTGTGAAAAAAATTAAGCTATTTGACGGCTTTCCTGCCAGGTTTCTTCGAAACTGATATTAATGACAAAGCAAATACTGATATCCAGCCCGAAAGTCACTGATGCAGTACAATCGGTTTTTCCATTAGGGCCGCTAATCCGTTTGACTTCACCCCTTGCTTCGATGTAAATGGTCACGCTTACCAGACCTCCTGCCAGGCTTGCCCTACCTTTGAATAGTAAAAATGCTGCCACTGCAATTTCTTTTGCAGAAGCATTGATCTCACAACCCACCATGTAAGTCACACTGACATTTCCGATTACTGGCAAACCAACAGAAATAGAAGCTCCAAAACCGAACTTCATCATCACGCTAGGGCCTATTTTAGTATCGCAGGCGAGTTTAAGCTCTACAGCACCTATAGCATATATTGTTGCACCACCGACAGTGACACACATGACTTCGAGTCCACCCTTAAATTGGATAAATCCTCCGGCAGTCGGCAAAAGCTGTTTGGGATCTGTGGTAACCTTCAATGCGGCATTAAAGTACACTCCTAATGAAAGACCCGCCTCTAATCGTAGTGGGCACTGTGGAGAATTGTATAAGTTGTCTTCCGGAGGGAATCTGACCAAAGGGATTTCTTTTGTTGCTTCAAACTTATATTCCCAGATTTCCCCTGCATTGCTCATGGCGATTTGAAGACCTTTTTTCATCACATCAGCATAGCTGCCTGTAGACATAGAAGCAAGAAGCTGAAGGAGGTCAATTACAGGCTGAAGGTCCTTACTGAATTCGATTTCAGGAGTAGGCAATCCCTGAAGCTTGTTAGGACTATCTGGCCCTCCTTCATATCCTGATTCCTTACCTTTTTGAGCGTCAAAATTACCCTTGATAGTCATCAGTCGCTCAAAAGACCCCAAATCAACCACCATGGCGACATTGTTCACCCGACTTTTCCAGGTATCCTTGAGGTCTTTAGCAAATGAATCGACATCAAAATTCAGCTTGGAATCTATGTAGGTATTATTGTTAGGTTTGGTCTCCTTGGCTTTGTATTCGATATAGATTTTCAAGGAATCCATATTGACCAATTTGATTGGCTCAATGCTAGGTACATCAAATGCAATTGCCTTGTTGAGGGTATTATTTGCTTCTCCAGTAAGCAATTTGAATCCACGATCTACAATCTTTCCATTTTGATCTGTTAGTACCGTATCCAACAATTCAAACACCTCCCTACCCCCATCTAAGATAGGATTGGTCTTAAAAGCAGGTTCAGCCTTGCCGCTGGAGTCCACCCCATTTACCAAAGCGACGGCTTTTCCCAGGTTTGAGTAGCCATCACCAATATTTGGAAAAATACTATTGCTGTCCATCAGCCGATATGCATCAGCAAATGCAGGTGGAGTTTTACTCAAAAGCTTTTTTAAATTGTTCTTGAAGCTAGGAGTAAGAAACAGTGCTTTTTGAGTAGCTGTAGTCTGGAGAAAACCAAAATTGATCGTATCATCGACTGGATCTCGGAGAATCTCTTTAGGATGGGCCACACGAAGCAAATTTCCATTGAGAATCGAATTATCAAGCGTATTTCCAACTTTCCATAGGCCTTCTCGAATCACAGGTACAGGAATGTAAGTTGGTAGTGGAGTGACTTCACCTGTTCCGGTCTCATGCTGCACCACTGACCAGCTTCCATCCTTTGGAAGAAGTACATTTCCACGTGCCGCTGCCACAAAAACCGGTGAGGAATTGTTTTTTGCTACAGATGGAGAAATATCAAAGCGAGTGATGCGCATCAATTGACCGGATTTATTGAGATCCATGATGCAATCCACATCGCCTCCAATTAATCCGCCTTGGAGATTCAAAAGATTGACGAAATGCTCTTCAGGAATTGTAACCCCTTGAGGAGCTAGTTGGACATATCCTAAGATCTTTTTGGAAGGAGTCATTCCATTTTTGTGGCCCTGAACGAGGTTATCCATTTTGATATCCGCATCGAACCAAACTGGAGCCAAAATCACATCTCGTGTGATTTCTTTACCAGATTTATTTATTATCAATTCCCCAAACTCATCCACATATGGTTTATTTGGTGCTATTATGATACCAGCTGGATCGTTATACTCCGCAATACTTCCATCCTCCTGAATATTGGTCACATTAAATAGTCCCCGGATCGCACCTGTATGAAGCTTATATGGGGTTTCAGTTATTGTCTGCGATGTGCTTTTATCTAAATATTTATAGGTAAAATCAAACAATCCATCAGACTCTGCTTGCCAACCGCTATCAGTCCTGTAGACATATCCTGATCCAGTTCTGAAAAGCGTGATAGTTCTGACCACTCGAATCCCCCAAGGATATAGAATGCTTTTTACTTGAATGACTTCATGTCCCGTTCTACCAAGCATAATATCAAATCGCGATTGACTTGTTTCCGCTATTGCAGCTCGTGGACTGAACCAATTGCTAAAAGTACTAGCTCCATAGCCTGTAAAATCAATATAGGACAATGGAACGCCCCTTCTCTTTAAAGTACCAGGATTTGATTCATCAGCAAAAAATTCACTGTTGAAAATCTTGGTCACGCTCCTTCCCAAAGTACTGGTGTTATTAGGTTGGCCATTCATTTGGAGAATGTTTGCCAGCTGGATAGTAAACCCTTTGAACATGGGACTATCAGGGCCAGCTCCTACTATTGCATCTTTACCATAATCCTTTGCTATGGCCCGGATTTGTATTCCCCCTACTAAATCGTTTGGAAAATTAGGATTGACCAGATTAAGCTCTGGCTTTTCTGACTCCCTTTGCTCATCATGCGAAAGCTCCGCCAAGGCCTTCAGTCCAAATGGAAGTGTAAAAAGTGCATCAACGGCTGATTTTTGATCTTTATATTGCTCAAGCGTGTACTTGACTAGCGGCTTAGGAGCAAGTGGAACATTACCTGTGTGATAATTTGCAATGCGAGAAGGTCCGCCGTCATTTGGGTAATAATTAAAAAACATAAGGGGATCCCCCAAAACGTCCTTACCTGGAGGAGTTAAATTGAATACAGGCTCCCATGCCACCTGAGGCAGCATAAATAAACGAGCCGCTACACCGGGCACCACCACTTCCATACCTTGTACACCAAACATCTGATTGGAAGTAGGTTGGACATAACCTTCATTTTCCTTTCTACCAACTATCGTTCCTGTAGTCACCCTTTTTAGTAAGGGGGTACCCAAGCTAACCCCCATTTGATTGGCATTGGAACTCACATCCAAAAGGGCAAAAAGCTCATTCTGATATTTTTGAATATGTGGACTTAACTGCTGCTCATAAGGAGGCAGAGGATCTTGTACCTTCTTGGCTTTTATTTTGTCCAAAACTTTTGGAATGCTGGAACCTATACTCATCGCGGACACAGCCTCGGCTTGAAAGGATCTTGCCACAATTCCACCAGAATCACCGCCAGATTGCTGTTGATTGGATTCCAGCCCAAAATGAAATCCTACTATGACTTTATCAGGTCTATTGGGTACAGAATCTTGCGAAATCTGACAAACCAACCAACTGATAATTCCTTCAACGCCCTTTCCTTTTCCCCTACTTGTCATTCTTCTTAAGTGGGCTACATTTGCCAAATAAGGATCAGGAAGTGTAGGCAAATAGCCCAATAGTCCAAATACCAAGAAGGTTTTACTCTTGACAATCCCCTTCCAATCCGGTGTACAGGTCCCAAAGATCATCGCTCCATTAACTGGCGTTACTGTGAAAAGCGCATTTTCTAATGCAAGTGCTAGGCTCTTGAATTTTGGAACTCTATCAAATGGTAATTTATTGTCCCAGAGAATATTATCATCAATCAGATAAAGTAGGTTTTTATCTTCTGAGCCAGCAAGAACAACCAAGCTATCCTTGGTTTTTACTTCAAGTGGAAGGCCGCTGACCAAAACTGGTCGATCGACTTTGTGGATCGTATTGCCAGTAAAGGCCAAGAGTTCAGCTCCTTCAGCCAAGGAATTATAAAGCACCGATGTCTTTTTGCCAAGGGAGACATGAAGACTAGTTCCATGTGGATTTTGTTCATCCTTCCAGTGGTCAAATTCCTGAAACGCACCTTCTCCCTCCCCTATTAAATCAGTCAACCCAATTCTTCCCGGATCTATCAAAAACAAAGGAGCTTGGAGTTTTATGTTTTTGAGTTGCAAACCACTCCAGCTAAACTTTAATCCTGGTTTTCCTTCAATCAAAAAACCACCCGAACCTGCCACTTCCAATGGGCTATTGACATCTAACTCAGCTGCAGGGATTGCCCATGCTGCGAAATTTACCGGTGCACTTTCTGTAATCTCAACAATGGGGCTTTGCTGTTTGCCAGGGTTAATCACCCCCTGACTTGAAGCCATTGGAATCAATAACCTACTTAGTTGAGAGTTATACTTTGGTGCTGCATTTATTTGTTGAAAAATAAACTTTTGACCATAAAGGTCGGCTTCTCCGCTTCCCACAGTATGAATTTGGGCCTTTGCAGTTCCTGAAAATGAAAAAAGTAGGCTTTCGGGAGTTTTGACTTTGGCTGCTACTGCATCTCTCCCATGTTTCTTTTTTGTATAAGTTTCAGGAGGAGCTTGCCCCAAAGCTAAAGTAACTTGAACGCCAGTTTGAGCTCCTAAAACCAGTTTTCCATTTTGCAGTACCGGATTTTGGCTTAGCTGAATCTTTCCTGATCTCACCTTCAAACCTGCGTATCGATTGGATGGAGCTCCTGTAGCCAGCATATCACAACGAATCCAAACACTACCAGCTACAATTTGGTAATCTTTGGTTACCTCCACAGGTGGTGCACTGATGACTTTTTTTCTTTTTTCCTGGAATTGGGCTTGAAACAGGATAACTGGGAGTGGACTATTCTGCTGATAGATACCCAATAGCTTTACAACTCGATAAAAATCAATAGCTATAATTCTACCGTCGTCACGAATCAGAGGACCGATAGTTCTATCGACTCTGGCACCAGCCGCCCAAGCAGGGACACTTCTTCCCAATTGAGTAGATCTGACAGGCACCTCCCTTACAAAGGGCTTGAGTTCAGGCTCTTCCTTTTTTATTTCTGCTACTTCAATCTCTTTTCGAATTTTCTCCATTTGATCGGGTTTGATCCGCTCTTTAGCAAAAAGCTGGGATCTTTCGAAACTGAATGAGTCCGATCTGACTTTGGGGTCTTCTGAAGTGAGCAGGTTTCTAGCTAGCAGTGGTAGTCCTTCTTCCCAAAGTTTGGCATCTTGAGAATTGTTAAGCTGAAGGTGACCTAATACCTCAGCAAGTAGTGAGTTTAAGTGATCTTTTTCCATGAGAAAAAATTAAAGGTTAGAAAAAACCTATTCCCAATTAAAAATTGATCTCAACCAACCACTAAAAATTCCTACCTGAAACCGATTGAAAACTGAAAAATAGTCCGATGAATCTAATAAAATATCAGCTTAACATCCAAAGAAAATCAAGTATAATTTCTTGATTTTCTTACTATTAATACATTCTGAGATAAAATTTTTTAGGTTTAAATCAAATTAATATAACTTATTCCAAAAAAAGCCAAAAACCACTTATCATGTTCTTGTCTCCGCTTTTCTCAGGTTTCCGTTAATTTTACGTTTTACCTCAGGCTATGAAAAAATATCTTTCTACAATTGCACTTTTCCTTGGAATAGGTATCAATTTTTTGATGGCGCAGCGTCTTCTCGTAGTAGAATCTGAAAGTAACCAACCTTTGGGTGGAGTTCTGATCTATTCAGCGGATCCGGGTAAAAGTGTGATCACGGATGCAAAGGGGACAGCTGAGATTGGAATTTTTAAAAATCAGAAATCAATCATACTCCAGCTCTTGGGATTTGAGTCTAAAAATGTGACTTGGGAAAACCTTACATCTTCCCAATTTCAGGTAGCGCTCATCCCAAGTCAGATCACCTTAGACGTAGCAATTATTGCTGCTTCAAGATGGAGACAGAATACGCAGGATGTCCCCGGAAAAGCTCGATCACTTGATCAAAACCAGCTTTCCTTACGTAACCCGGCTAATACTTCAGATTGGCTTGGTAGCAGTGGTGAGGTATTTGTTCAGAAAAGCCAGCTCGGAGGAGGTAGCCCGATGATTCGGGGATTTTCGGCTAATCGACTCCTCTACGCTGTGGACGGTGTGAGAATGAATACAGCAATTTTTCGAAGTGGAAATCTTCAAAATGTCATCTCTCTAGATCCTTTTGCACTTCAATCGACTGAAATCCTTTTCGGTCCCGGTTCTGTGATGTATGGATCCGATGCCATAGGGGGAGTCATGGCCTTTGAGACGCTTTCTCCTGTACTAAAAGACAAATCACTTTCAGGGAATATTTTAAGCCGCTTTTCTAGTGCCTACTCAGAGAAAACTTTCCATGCTGATTTAACCTATGGTTCGGGAAAGTGGTCGTTTTTATCGAGTGCCACCCATTTTGACTATGGAGATTTGAAAATGGGCAAAAACAACGGACCCGATTCATACCTCCGAACCGAATACCAAACCACTGAAAATGGTATTGATCTTCAAGTCTCCAATCCTAATCCGCTAGTTCAAGTGGGTAGCGGATACCAACAACTCAATCTGATGCAAAAAGTCCGGTTTCAAGCAAATGAAAATACCACTTGGGATTACGGATTTCATTACAGCAAATCCACTGATATCCCTCGATACGATCGCCTGATCGAAAAAAGAGATGGAAAGCTACGTTTTGCCCGTTGGGATTATGGACCC
Organism: Algoriphagus sp.; assembly: GCF_046296635.1. Classification (GTDB taxonomy): domain Bacteria; phylum Bacteroidota; class Bacteroidia; order Cytophagales; family Cyclobacteriaceae; genus Algoriphagus. The sequence goes on from NZ_JBKBKZ010000005.1 coordinate 123,543, forward strand.
CAAATCTGGATGATGAATACTATTCGGATGACTCATTCGGCTGCTTCAAGTTGGTTTGATGAGGTGAAAGTAATTGCAGCCCACCAATATTTTGAAGAGAGTCGGATTGATCGGAGGTTTGGTCAAAATAATGAGTTTTACAGAACCGAAAAAGTCAATGCCTTTTCTTTAAATGCGGATTTTCTAAAAAATCTTACGTCTGAAAAGTATTTTACATATGGCTTTGAATCTGTGTTAAACCAAGTGAATTCCGATGGGAAAGTGACCAATAAATCGAGCAATCAAGTCAATCCCGCCTCGGCTCGCTATCCCAATTCGGATTGGTCCTCCATTGCTGTCTATGGAAATTTTCATACCAACCTTACCGGGAACCTGCAATTTCAAACTGCCATCCGATACAACTACACCAGTCTAAACGCTGACTTCACCAATAATTTGAATTTTTATCCCTTGCCGTTTTCTGAATCCAAAAACCGATACCATTCTATCACAGGGAATATTGGATTTATCTATAGGCCTGAACCTTCATTTTCCATTTCCCCATTGATTTCCACGGGTTTCAGAGCTCCGAATGTGGATGACATCGGGAAAATATTCGATTCTGAACCAGGAACTGTATTCGTCCCAAATCCTGATTTGAAACCAGAATACGCCTATAATGCAGAAATCAACTTCAATAAACACTTTCAAAATCGAGTCAGAATTGATTTTACTGCTTTTTATACGCTTCTGGACCAAGCGCTTGTCCGACGTCCATTTATGCTGAATGGTCAATCCGAAATTATGTATGACGGTGAGTTAAGCAAGGTACTGGCCCTACAAAATGCCGCATTTGCGAAAGTATATGGGATACAAGCCGGAGTAGAAATCGCAATCACCAAAAAACTTCTTTTTACCTCTCGTTACAACTGGCAAAAAGGAACAGAGGAATTGGATGACAGGTCGGCCAGCCCTTCACGACATGCCGCACCATCCTTTGGCCTAACTCGGCTTTCCTACCAATCCAAAAAATTGAAACTTGAGCTTTCATCAATTTATAATGGTGAGCGCTCTTTTATGGCTATGCCAAGAGAAGAAATCGGAAAACCCGCGATCTATGCACGAGATGAAAATGGAAACCCTTTCGCTCCTAAATGGACTATTTTCAACTTCAATGCTGAATTTGAAATTCAGAAGTGGATTACTGTGTCTGCCGGTGCAGAAAACATAACTGATCAATTGTATAGGCCCTACAGTTCGGGAATTGTAGCAAGCGGGAGAAATTTTACGTTAGGAGTCAAAGGTCATTTTTAATCACTAATAATCGATGAAAATACAATCAAAGCGAATATTTGCAAGCCTTACTTTATTTTCATTTTTGGCTCTAATGCCGATGAGTTGTGGATTGTTCTGCGGTAATGACTCTTGTGGATGTGGCTCTCTTCCAAAGCCCCGAGATCTCCGGGTGAAATCATTTGAAACGCTGACTGTAAATGAATCAGGAAATGAAATTTTGGATTCGGAAATAAAAGCATATAATCAGGTTTTCAAAACATTACGCATCAAAGAGGCAGAATACAAAGTGCAAAGTTCAATTGAATCAACTTCATCAACACTGGGACTTGCTTTCGCTTGCGATCCTGCACCAGATCGAACTAAAAACTCTCTTTATCTCATTCAAATCCTCAACCAAAAAGAATTTACCCTTGCTGATGGAACTAATTTTTCGGTGGGAGATAACATCACCTCACTTTTTGGAATGAATCATTTTTTCGCTCAAGGATTGACATCTATAGAAAATTTCACTGCCCCAGGCCTTAGACTCATTAGGGAGGATTATTTCAAAATTGGTGTAATAGAAAACCCCGGAAAAGAACTTAATCTGAAATTCACCATTCGACTTTTATTTGATGATCGCCAGGAGTTCTTACTTACCGATCAACTACTTAATGTCCGCTAGAAGGGAAAATCTGATAAAAATCTTCTTTATTTTTGATTAGATTCATTCCAAATAGTGCTATTTTTGCCGTCAGGAGAATTTAAACCCATGACAGCTGACACCCTTCCTTTAAACAGATCAGGCAAAATTGTTGAAATTTTACCTTCCCCTCTGAAAATCAACCTGATGGAATTAGGTTTTCTTCCGGGTAAACAGATTCAACTTCAGCATCAAGCCCCTTCAGGTGGCCCGATGGCATTTTTGATGGAAGAAACTTTACTCGCCCTCCGAAAATCCGAAGCAGCGCTGATCCGTGTAGAACAGATTTAATTTCATGTCAGAAGCTACTCTTTCCAATAGAACATTAACGACACGAATTGCCCTCGTAGGAAACCCAAATGTGGGTAAGTCTACGATTTTCAACTTTTTGACGGGTTTAAACCAGAAGATCGGCAACTACCCCGGAGTCACTGTAGATAAGAAAAGCGGTTCTGTTCAAATTAATGGAGAGACCTTTGAAATCCTGGATCTTCCTGGCACCTACAGTCTTTTCCCTAATTCGGAAGATGAAATCATTGCTCACCGCGTACTGAATCAAACCAGACTCGAGACAAGGCCTGATTATGTATTGATGATTATTGATTCCTCTCAATTATCGAGAGGACTTTTTCTTGCAACACAATTAATCGATTTGGGAATTAATCTGGCAGTGATCCTCAACATGGCCGATTTGGCAGAGAAAAGGAATATCGAAATCAAGACTTTCGAACTTTTTAAATCATTGGGAGTACCCATCCTTTCCACCGACGCAAGGAATCATAAAGGGCTGGAAGAAGTCAAAAATCTGATCAGCCAGCGGAATTTCAAGAAAGCCCCGTCATTTCTGGATATTCAACAGGTCATTCCTTCAGAAATGCTGAATCAAGTTCAGGTAAAGTTTGAACTGGAGAATTCCTATCAGGCCTATCAGATGATACGCTTTGGGACCAAGGATAAAGCAATTCCGGCTACTGACCGAGCTTACCTTGAAAATCTAATCCAAACTGCAAATTTTGATTTGGAAGAAGCACAACTGGAGGAAACCAAAATCCGCTATCGAAAGATAACTGAACTCGTTACCAAAGCACTGTTCAAAAAAGCGGAACCAAAACCTACTTCAAATCTTGATAGGGTATTTCTTCATCCCATCCTTGGATATGTGATCTTCGTGGGGATTTTGCTCCTGATTTTCCAGACGATTTTCACTTGGGCTTCTTACCCAATGGACCTAATTGATGGACTATTTGCGGATATCAGCGCAGGTGTTGGAGGCTTACTTCCTGATGGACCCTTTACGAGGCTTCTGGCCGAAGGAGTGATTCCGGGTATTGGAGGTATTGTAATATTTATCCCTCAAATTGCTCTTTTATTTGGGTTCTTAGCGATTCTGGAGGATACCGGATACATGTCACGGGTCGTATTTTTGATGGATCGATGGATGCGTCCATTTGGACTACATGGCAAAAGTATCGTACCCTTGGTGTCGGGAGTAGCTTGTGCGATACCTGGAGTGATGGCTGCAAGAAATATTTCAAACTGGAAAGAAAAGATGATCACCATCCTAGTCACTCCTATGATGAGCTGCTCAGCTAGATTACCAGTATATATTATCTTGATCGGATTGACTGTACCGGATGAGAATGTATTGGGATTCATTAACCTACAAGCTTTAGCACTTCTTAGCTTATATCTATTGGGAGTTATCGGAGCATTAGGAACCGCCCTTCTTCTAAAATTGATTTTAAAAACGGCCGAGAAAAGTTTTTTACTTTCAGAGCTCCCCCCCTACCGAATTCCACGCTGGAGTGATGTTGGGCTAACTATGATTGAAAAGTCCAAAACCTTCGTGGTGGAGGCGGGTAAAATCATTTTAGCTATTTCCATCGTGCTTTGGGTCCTCGCAACCTATGGTCCACCATCCACAATGGAACAAATTCGAATAGACGGTGAGGCTAAACTTGAAAACATCAGTGATGAAGCTCAAATTGCAGAAATTGAGGCTGAAACAAACTCCCAACTTCTAGAGAATTCCTTCATCGGAATCATGGGCCGGGCCATTGAGCCTGCAATCAGGCCTTTAGGCTATGACTGGAAAATCGGTATTGCGCTCATTACTTCCTTTGCTGCCAGAGAAGTATTCTTCTCTACGATGGCAACGATCTATAGCATCGGTGGTGACATCGAAGATGATCGAACGATCCGTGAGAAATTGGACCAGCAAATCAATGCTAATACAGGAGATAAGACCTTCAATTTGGCCTCCTCGTTTTCATTGATGGTATTTTATGCTTTTGCCATGCAGTGTATGAGTACTTTGGCAATTGTCAAAAGAGAAACGAAAAGCTGGAAATGGCCGTTGATCCAAACAGTATACTTGACGGTGCTGGCCTATGTGATGGCTTTTATCACGTATCAAATTTTCTCCTAATATGTGGCAAGAAATCGTAGTCGGTATTTTAGTGATTGCAGCCTTGGTTTACTTAGGTAAGAAATACTTCCTAAAACCCAAAACTCAAGCTGGCTGCGACAAATGCGCAAAGCCTTAAAAATCTCGGGGATTCTTAAGAATTCCCATTTTTTTTCTACTTTTCAACAATGAGTAAAATCGCCCAGCAAAGTATCCAAACCACTATTTTTTCTTACTTCGGTGTGGTATTGGGTTATATCAATGTCCTTTGGCTATATCCGTACGCTTTGGATGCTACCGAATTGGGAACCTTCCGGACCATTCAGGATTTGGGTTTGCTGTTTGTTCCTTTTGCGCAACTCGGAGTCGGTCATGGGATTACTCGATATTTCCCAAAACTGGAAAAAAATCAATCGGCATTTCTGACCTATAGCCTCGCTCTCTCCCTTTTGGGCTTTGTTGTAGTCAGTTTGATCTTCTTTGGTTTTAGAGATCAAATCATGGACTTATTTGCCACCAATTCGCCCGAGGTGCTCAATTTCCTAGGGATTGTTTTGCTGATTACCCTTTTTGCTTTGCTCAGCAGTGTGATGGATGCTTATAGCCGATCCTATCTGAAAGTCGCGATTCCTACCTTTTTCAGGGAAGTATTTCTCAGATTCTTAACCTCAATCCTAGTTGGAATTTACCTGATTGGTTGGATCAGTTTTGATCAGGTCATGATCGGGTTGGTTGTGGTGTATGGATTGGGACTATTTGGAGTTTTGGTTTACCTTATTTGGCTGGGCAAAGTACATCTAGACTTCAATTGGAGAAACTTCCCTCCCGGCTTCAGGAGTTCATTTATTCGATTTAGCTTGATCACCTTCCTGGCCACCGCAGCTTCGACTTTGATTATGAAAATCGACAGCATCATGGTCAGTTCGATGGTAAGCTTGGAAGCCAACGCCATCTATTCCATTGCTTTTTACATGGCATTGGTGGTGGAATTGCCACGAAGGGCTATCTCTCAAGTAGCCATGCCAGTGATAGCTGATCATTTTGCAAAAAATCAAATCCAGGAAATCAATACGCTGTATCGGCAGATCTCCAACAAGCAGCTGTATATCTGCTTGTTTTTGTTTGCGTTGATTTGGTCCAATATCGACAGCATTTACCATTTTGTTCCGAATAATGAGATTTATCAAGCAGGTAAAATGGTGGTCTTCTATATTGCTTTGGGAAAAATCTTTGATGTAGCTTTTTCAGTTAACAGCGAGATTTTAGTCTTTTCAAAGTATTACCGTTTCAATCTGGTTTTGACCATTGCGATGAGCATTCTGATTATTGCTGTGAATTATTGGCTGATTCCTATTTATGGAATTGAGGGTGCAGCGATTGGGTCAGCCTCTGTGATGCTGCTATTTAACCTCGTCAAATATGGCTATTTGAAATTCAAGTTGAATCTTGACCCATTCAGCTATGAGACACTGAAGATTATTTTTGTGGGTGTTATGATTTTTGTTTTAAGAGACCTTTACCTAGATGGAGTTCATCCATTGATCATGATGGGTGTCAAATCAATCCTGATTCTTGGGATGTTCTTTTTCTGGTCGATGATAGCCAACGTGGGTCAGGAGGAATGGAATTGGATAAAAAGTAAATTAAAAAAGTCCGGGCCTTAGAGTGTTACAAACCTCCGTACTGACAAGATTTGAGCTGCCTTAAATCCGCAAACTTCCACTGTTATCCTGCGTTTTGGGCGAGGCCCTTGCCGGTGAAGGAAAGGGTGAGGCCTGTTTTTGAAAAGGGCTTTACTCGTGATTGTAATTAAATTGTGAAGTTTGAACAAGTCGGCGACCCGGACTCGACAAATATACGATATGTATGCAAGAGTGTTTAAAAAAATCGAATTCACGAAACCTATATCGTTTGAATTCCAATCTTGAAAATCACAGCTTTTTAAGTAGTTCCAAATTTTATTTCACAGTAAAACCTATTGTAGGCTTCAAATTCAAGGATTAATTCAATCCCAATTAAAAAATCAAAATTTTATTTTGCGAATTTCTGAATAGTTTCATTCGCTTAAACTTAACTTTGTACCGCAAACCCACGGTTACTATGTACCTGATTAAGAAAATGATTGTTTGTCTGGATCAGACACCACTAGATCAGACATTGATTGAACATGCATCCTTCATAGCTAAAGTCAATCAAACCAAGAAAATCTACTTTTCGAATGTTATAAAAAACCTTTCCATCCCGAAGGAAGTCTTGGAAGAATTTCCCAACCTGATCGAGAATATGATCAATGAACGGACAGAAGCGATGGAAAAACTGGTCAATGAGCATTTCAGAGAACTGAAAGGACTCACAATAAGCTATGTAGTAAAGGAAGGGAACTTATCTAAAAAAATATTAAAGCTAGCGGAGGAAAAATCTGCTGATATGATCATCATTGGTCGAAAAGTAGATCTTCCCGGCACAGGCGTTGCGTCTCAAAGACTTGCCAGACGGGCCAGCTGTTCTTTGTTAATCGTGCCCGAAGGATCAAAACCAAGAGTCTCCAAACTCTTGGTTCCAAGCGATTTTTCGGATTATTCCAAAGATGCACTTGAAGAAGCCATTATGATAGCTTCCAAACATGGTGGAAAAGCTGAAATCGTCTGTCAGAATGTATTCTCCGTGCCCTCAGGCTATCATTTTACAGGTAAAAGCTACGAGGAGTTTACTGAAATTATGAAAATGCATGCCGAAATCAACTATAGGAAATTTATTCGAAAGATAGATACCAAGGGAATTAAAATCACCCCGATCTATACCAAAGACGACGACGATGATCCAGTTCAGGAGATCGTATCAAAGGCGCTCGAAATTGAAGCTGATGGGATAATCATTGGTGCAAAAGGCAGAACAGCAGCCACTGCACTTTTTATAGGAAGCATGGCCGAACGACTCATTCAGTTCAATGACAGCCTGCCATTACTTGTCACGAGGCCAAAGGGCAAAAACGCTGGGATTCTTGATTATATCCTCGAGATTTGATCTCACTAAAACCGATTAAAGAGTCAGACATTTTGACTCTTTTTTATTTTTATTAAACTCTTTTTCGCTACTTAAGTCTAATGACCCAAGTATGGCACCAATCGATGAACAATTACTGGAGCAAATCCGCTCACCTTTTACTAGGGAGCTAGGATTCAGGCAATTGATCGAAACGTACCAAAAGCGAGTATATCAAGTAATCCGAAGAATGGTCCTCATCCATGAGGATGCAGATGACCTCACGCAGAATACTTTCATTAAAGCATACCGTTACCTCGACAAATTTGAAGGAAACTCTTCCATTTTCACTTGGTTATATCGTATCGCTACTAATGAGGCTTTGACTTTTCTTGAGAAAAAGAAAAAAAGGTTTTCATTTTCCATCGACGACCATCAGGATAAACTCGAATCCTACCTTGATCAACCTGGAAATTTGTCAGGCGACGAAATTCAAATTCGACTTCAAAAAGCCCTACTACGACTTCCTGAGAAGCAGAGATTAGTCTTTCACCTGAAATATCAAGAAGAGCTCACCTATGAGCAAATGTCCGAAATCACGGGGACAAGCACGGGAGCATTGAAGGCCAGTTATCATCATGCCGTAAAAAAAATTGAACAATTTGTGCTATCAGAATAAACTATACCTAATCATCCTTGTCTAACTTGTTATGAATCAATTACCAAAACTCAAAGATTTCAATGCCCCCGAGGGATACTTTGACCGTTTGCCAGATCAGATCATGGCAAAGTCCCGTGCCAAGAAATCTCATAGTTGGATTAGATATGCCGCAGCAGCGGTTGTGGTGATTGGTTTAACCATTACTTGGCAAGCAGACCTCTTTACTCCTACCTATCATCAACTTACAATGGAGGAAATCGCTAATCTTTATATTGAAAGTAATATTTGGACCACCGAAGATATCTTAAGCATGGCCGATGACCCCAATGGCATACTCGATCAAATAATTAATGAAGAAATGCCACTATCCGAAGACCTATGGTTTGAGGATGAACTAAACTGGTTTTAATAAATTATGAAGAATTCCTATCTACTCGCCCTACTTGTCTTCTTGATATTTGGATCCAATGCCTACGCACAGCGACCACAGGTAGATCAAGAGAAACTACAATCTGCAAGAATTGCTTTTATAACAACCCGACTTGATTTGAAGCCAGATCAGGCAGAAAAATTCTGGCCGATTTACAATCAATACAATGATGGACGTGAAAAGACCATGCGGCAAATGTCTGAATTAGGCAAAGGTGTAGAAACAGTCAGTGAAGACGAAGCAAAATCTCGTATTCAACAACGTCTGAAACTTCAGTCTGAATTACTTGACAAAGAAAAAGTATTTATCAATGAGGTATCTAAGGTCTTGTCATCCAAACAAATCCTCATGCTAAATAACATTTCCCGTGATTTTAACCGCCAACTATATCAAAGAGGAAGAGGAGGAAACTAAAAAAAATGGCCCTGAATCACTTCAGGGCCATTTTTTTTATTGCTTTTTCAATAGATCTCTGATTTCTTCCAAAAGCTTCTCAGAAGTGGTATGCGCAGGAGGTGGCGGTGGAGGTGCAGGTGCTTCTTTTTTCTTGGTCATGTTATTTATGCCTTTGATCGCAAGGAAAATAACGAACGCAATGATCGCAAAATCAATTACATTCTGGATGAACATTCCGTAATTGATCGTGACAGCAGCCACCGCTTCACCAGCGGCATCGGTGGTTGCATCCTTCAGAATTATGTTCAAATCCTTGAAATCAACTCCTCCGATCAACATGCCAATTGGTGGCATGACGATATCATTGACGAATGAAGAAACAATCTTACCGAAAGCTCCACCGATGATCACCGCGACCGCTAGGTCGATGACATTGCCTTTGACGGCAAATTCTTTAAACTCTTTTAGCATTGACATATAAAGTAAGGTTGGTTGAAGTATCGTTAAATATTCCTAAAATCTTGCTGATCTGCAAGAGCAAAAAGAAAAAAGGCTTTTCAAAGTGACTTAAAGAATCAAATGACTAGAAATTTGAACCAAGCACCCTTGTTTTTCATTAATCTTGCAGACAAAATAAATTTGAATGCAAGCTCCAATCGCCCCCAAAAATCCACAACTTTTAGAAGCTCATGGACATCAGCGAATTGACGATTACTACTGGATGAATGACCGGGAAAACCCGGAAGTAATTGCCTACCTCAATTCGGAAAATGATTACCTCAAAGCTGTCATGCAGCCGACTGAAAAATTCCAAAAAGAACTTTTCGAAGAAATGAAGGGCCGAATCAAAGAAGATGACCAAACTGTTCCCTATTTCAAATCTGGATATTATTGGTACGTCCGCTATGAAAAGGGAGGTGAATATCCAATCTATTGCAGAAAAAAAGGATCTCAAGCAGGACCTGAAGAGATTATTCTCAATGTAAACGAACTCGCCCAAGGAAAACCCTTCTACCAAGTAGGAGGAACCTCCACTACACCCAACCAAATGATTCTGGCCTTTGCCTCAGATGAAATTGGACGAAGAATCTATACCATCCATTTCAAAAACCTGGAAACAGGGGAAATCTTCGAAGAAAACATTCCCGAAATCACTGGAAATTTTGTTTGGGCGGCAGACAACTTGACTTTATTCTATTCTAAACAGGATCCGGAGACACTCCGATCCCACCGCATTTATAAGCACAAACTTGGATCTGATCCTTCTATGGATCAATTGATTTTTGAGGAAATTGATGAGGAATTTTCCTGCATGGTACATAAGTCCAAAACTGAAGAATACCTATTTATACACTCAGAAAGCACCATTTCTTCAGAAATGAAATTTCTGAAATCCGATCAGCCTGATGGGGAATTCCAACTTCTCCAAGAAAGAATTCCACATCTAGAATATGCCGCAGATCATTTTGGCGAGTTCTTTTGGATCAAAACAAATGAAAACGCACAGAATTTTAAACTAGTAAAAACTCCTGTTTCCAACACAGGAAAAGAAAACTGGATTGATGTTATCCCAAATCGACCGGATGTGCTATTGGAAGATTTTGATTTATTTTCAAAATACCTCGTAACCCAAGAGCGATCCAATGGCTTAACTCAGATTGAGATCAAACCATGGGATGGGTCGGGTTTTTCCCTTCAATTTGAGGATGAAACGTATACGGCTTGGGTCAGTACCAATCCTGAATTTGACACAGACATCCTCCGTTTTGGTTACAATTCTTTGGTCACTCCAAGTTCTATTTTTGATTTCCATATGATTGCCGGGGAAAAGACCTTGCTCAAACAGCAAGAAGTAGTGGGTGGTCATGATCCTGAACTTTACCATTCAGAGCGAATTTGGGCAAAAGCAGGTGATGGTGTAATGGTGCCGATCTCATTGGTCTATAAAAAATCACTTTTCTCCAAGACTGGCAAAAGCCCACTCTTACTATACGCTTATGGTTCATATGGCCACAGCATGGACGCTTATTTTTCCAGCAATCGACTTAGCCTCCTTGATCGGGGTTTTGTCTTTGCGATAGCACATATCCGCGGAGGTGAAGATTTAGGGAGACATTGGTATGAGCAGGGTAAAATGCTGAACAAACAAAATACTTTTACTGATTTCATCGCCTGCGCAGAGTTTTTGATTTCTGAAAATTACACATCATCTGATCATCTGTACGCCATGGGTGGAAGTGCCGGTGGCCTGCTTGTTGGGGCGGTGATCAATATGCGACCCGAGCTTTTCAATGGTGCCATTGCCAATGTTCCATTTGTTGATGTGGTGACTACGATGTTGGACGAAAGCATTCCACTGACGACTGGTGAATTTCAGGAATGGGGTAATCCTAAGGATAAAGAATATTACGATTACATGCTATCCTATTCACCTTATGACAATGTAGAAGCTAAAGGCTATCCAAACCTTCTCGTCACCTCGGGATTACACGATTCTCAAGTTCAGTATTGGGAACCAACCAAATGGGTGGCAAAACTTCGGGATTTGAAAACGGATAAAAATCTTTTACTTCTGGACACCAATATGGAAGCAGGTCATGGCGGTGCTTCCGGTAGATTTAATGCCCTGAAAGAATTGGCATTGGAATATGCTTTTCTGTTTAAGTTGGAGAGGAAAATTTAAATAGTAGACAGACACCCTATTCAGTTTTCAAAAATAAATCAAAAGGAAATAAATGCTTTTTGAGAAAACATGAACCATTAATTTTGGCTTCTTATTTACATTATTCAGTCTTTAAAAACTTGTCTTAAGAAGGGAAGTGCGAATTTTTCCTAACTTTGGCCTAAACCTATTAGCATCTATTCATGAAAATTGCCCTGATCGCCCATGATGGCAAAAAAGCTGACATGGTACATTTTTTAAGCGGATTCCGTGATGCACTTCATCGAGTTGACATTGATCTTGTGGCTACAGGAACTACCGGATTACATATTGAAAGAGCTGGATTTGAAGTAGAGCGTTTACTCTCGGGACCCTTGGGTGGAGATGCTCAAATCGCTGCAATGGCAGCTGAGAAAAAACTTACGGCAGTGATTTTCTTTCGTGACCCCCTTGATAGGCATCCCCATGAGCCTGATGTACAGATGCTCATGAGAATTTGTGATGTTCATAATATTCCCTTAGCGACTAATCCTGCTTCAGCAGCGCTGATGTTCAAAGCCTTAACACAACCTTAAATGGAACTTAAAACCATAAAAAAAATTGGAGTCCTCACCTCAGGTGGGGATTCACCAGGAATGAATGCTGCGATTCGAGCAGCCGTCAGAACTGGTTTCTATTACAACCTTGATATGTACGGCATCTATCGCGGATACGAGGGGATGATCCAAAACGACATTAAAAAGCTTGATTCTAAACATATTACTCATGTCTTAGAAAGAGGTGGAACTTTCCTTAAATCTGCCCGAAGTGAAGAATTCAAAACTGCTGAGGGACGAAAAAAAGCTTATGCTAACTTAAAAGCTCACGGAATTGATGCGCTGATAGTTATTGGTGGAGACGGTTCACTTACAGGAGCTCATTTGTTTTACCAAGAATATGGTGTTCCCGCCATTGGTCTTCCAGGTACGATTGATAATGATTTATCCGGTACAGATTCAACCATTGGTTTTGATACTGCATGCAATACAGCTATCGAAGCAATTGACAAAATCCGAGATACTGCTACTTCCCATGACCGCTTGTTCTTTGTGGAAGTAATGGGAAGAGATGCTGGTTTCATTGCTATTAATGCCGGCATTGGTAGTGCTGCAGCCGCTATCTTGATTCCGGAAAACAGAACTCCTATCGAGGCGCTGGTGGAAAAGCTCAAATCCAGAACCAAAGCTATGAAGACATCCAACATTGTCATTGTAGCAGAAGGAGGTAAAAGTGGTTCGGCTCAGGAAATAGCCGATAAAGTAAAAAAACATCTGCCTTACTATGATATTAAGGTAACCATCTTGGGGCATTTGCAGCGAGGCGGAGCACCTACTTCCTTTGACAGACTTCTTGCCTCAAAGCTTGGAGTTGCAGCAGTAGAAGGTCTTATGCAAGGCAAATATGATGTAATGGCAGGTATGATCAACCATAAAGTGGTCTTCACTCCGATCGTCAAAGCAATCGTAGATGACAAAAGAGTGGATGAAGATGATCTCAGAGTAGCGAATATTCTTTCAACCTAAAAGAAGGACCCACACCAAATTGATGTGGGTCTTTCACTTTGGAATCTAATTTAGCTCTCCTTTTTTCCTCCTAGTTCATTTCTTAGATTAGTCAAGTAATCTTTTAAAGTTTTTCCCTGCTCAGATTCCGAGAAGCTCAACCCTTTGATCAAAGTATCCAAATGCTCCTCTTCTGCCCTTCTATCTGAGGTACTTCCTGCCTTCACCCAAACTTCAGAATAGGATTTCTTTAAGCTAACCCAAGCAGCTTTACCGGGCTTTTTATCAAGAAGGATTTTTGACAATAAAATATTTGTATCAGTCACCAAATCCCAGTAGTCTTTCTTCTCTTGGGGTTTAGATTTTATCAGCATTTCTAACTCATCGATCACTTTTCCAAACTTAACAGCAGGTTTACCTTCAAAGGGAAATACTTGATCTGATAGAAGTTCATATATCCTTGCCAGTTGGACTGCATTGTTGATAGGATAGGCTGATTTGAACCTGGATATTTTAGCAGCTTCAAAATAGGCATTGGATGCAAGGGCCAAGATTTGGGCAAATTCTTCCTTATTCCCAGCTTTTAACAGCATCAGTTTTCGCTTATAAGCACTTCCTAACAGACTATATCGCTCGGCGGTCTTGCTCAAAGCCAATAAACTTTCTAGTTTACAAATCGCCTGATCCACACCCTCAACTGCCTCATTCCGTTTGCCTGGCACCTTGGAGTATTCTTCCACCCAATATTTGCAGGTGATATTGCAATATTGCTCCACAGCGCGAAGAGAAAATCCTGCCTTCTCCAACTTGATCAAATTTTCATAGAGTTCGATTGCTTTCTGATAATTACCAAGTTTATTGTAAACCTCCGCTTTGTATTCCAGAATTTTATCACTGGAAAGATTGGATTGCTTCATTGCTTCTTCGAGAATCAGAAGTTTTTTGATTGCATCCTCATTACTTAGATTTTTTGATTCCAAGGAATAAATCATATTAAACAACTCCAATTCGATTTCCTCCAAGAGATAGAATTTTTGGCTTGATCTCGAAGAAGTAGCCATTCCGTCCAACTTGAAGAATGGATCTCCATAGCATTGATATGCTCCCCATGTATTGGTTCGACCCTTATAGCGTTCAAAAATCAGCTTTCGAGCTGATTTGGTCGCCTCTCCGAATGGAACTCCACTTAGGAGACATGCATAAAATTTCTCACAAAAATCAACCGCTGCGGCATCATCGATCGCCCATCCTGCCACTATCACAGCCTTGACGCCAATTTCAATCAACTGAGTTCCGATATTCGCTGCCAGTCGATTTTTATTTTGATTTTCTTCCTCAGCTTGGCTATCCATCTGTCCCAGGTAGCAGCAATTGACAAAGACGAACTCAGGAACTTTACTCATCTGAGCGATATCACTGGTAGTTAGGAAATTACCATTTCCTATCACCATACCACTCTCATGCTCATCGCTAGGGCTAAAAACCCCATGTCCTGCCAAGTGTATGATTTTATAGTTTTGAGTGAAGAGTTTCAGGATGATATCAGGCGCAGTGCTTTTTATTAGACTTTGGGTTTCAAAACCTTGGACTTTCAGCATTTCAGCTACTAAAATTGCTTCTTTCTGGGCACCTTTGAGCTGTGGCATAAAACCTTTCAAATCTGGATCACCCACAACCAAAGCCCTCTTTTCCATCACATTGCTGACATTCCGTCTGAAATCCGTAGTAGCCAGTTGCCTTACCATTCCCGAGTGAATACAAAGCGGCATTCCATTTAGATCCTCCTGCAGCATTTCCCATGGGAAATTCGCTGTTCGCTTGTCCAATACCCAGGTAATGTTTGTTTGCCGTTTCAGATCTTCTTTGAATCCATAAGGAATCAATAACTCAAACATTGTCTTGGCTATTTCCGGTGCGTATTGGTTCTTATGAGTCATTTGCTCCAAAAGCGTTTCGATGTTTTTAACATTTGCCCGGAGTGGTAATTCATTCTCCTTTGCCCCATTGGTGGCAATAGCCATGAGTATCTTTTTTGCCCGATCTTTATTTTCAGGTCTGTCTTTTTCTTCCGTGACCTTGATACGGGTCCACCAATCTGCCGTGTTGTCAAAAGGAATACGAGAAAGGCGACCAACCTTTTTGGCCAGGGAAAGGTTGGGAACGCTGATATTGAATTCCCTGCTTTCGTCCTGCTCCATGTTTTTTACAGTTCGAAGAATTCCTAACGCTCGATCATGGTAAAGCTCTATGATCTCCACTTCTTCGATGACTTTTACCTTTCCTTTATAGGTCTCTCTAATCCTTCGATTCGCATCCTGAATCCCTGCAATTACCGAACGGATAGAACTGTCGTTAGAAAAACCGCCAAAAGAATTAGCCAGAGCTATCACTGAAATACCCATTACCTCTTTTTCCCCTGAATGATGAGGCTCTAAATTTTTGCTTTGATCTCCCTCATCCTCAATTTCATCGGCTACCTCTCTCACATTGCGAATCGTCAGGTATCTGCTGATTCCTCTTGAGACGGTCGTAGTCAATTGAAAAGGGGTGAGCTCGCCAGGTATTCCCATGCCGACTATCACTGCTCCCTTGAAGTCTCTATCCACATTAGAAACATCTTTGGAAAGGACGATCTGATGTGTCCCGATTGGACCCGGATAAAGCCCCAAATTCAGCAACCGAGTCAGTTCTCCATCCAACTTCCTATCGATGACTTTCTCGGTAGTCAAAATCGCATCAAAGTGAAAATGCCCCGCCAATACCGGATAATCAGAATGAACCAAATCTCCATGGCAAACTTTTACTTGAATTGGAGTCTCGTGATCCCTCAGTTCCCCATCTTCACCAAGACCGAGGAGGGTATTGATGGTATTTTCTTCACTCAGGTCAAAAATCTCCTCTTCTTTTGCAACAAAGCTTTTTTCCTCGCCTCTGATTTTTGGAAGCGCATTTTGCAAGCGACCGGTTTTCCCTTGATTCAAAATATCTTCAATAGCGCCGAAAATCTTGTTTTCTGTTGAGAGGCCTCCATGAGTGACATTGGCATAATAGAAATTATTGCGGTCAATGATCCCTTTTGGAATACCGCTCTCCCAAGTCACACTCTCATCTCCAAGATTGGTTGCATGAAAAATCAGCTGCCTGTCTTTAATCTCCAGATCCGAAATCGTTGATTTCTTTTGACGACTTTGGCCGGCTATGTAGAAGATGTTGTCATAATTGATTTTACTTTCCTGCTTCAGGATCAAATTCTGATATTTTCCAAACTCCCTGAGATCTGTCTCATTGGGAATTGGCCAAGATTCATCGCCGGAAGCTTTGCGAAGTTTCTCCCAAAAGGAGCGATCCGAAAAGTCATGTTTACCGGATTTATTGATGGGAAGTAGGGCCAAGATGCCTGGGAAATTCACAAAAATACTCAGCAGCTGTTTCGGGGAATTCCGAATATCGATTTTTGCCAGAAGTTTGATGATTCCATCCTTCCCGAAAAGCACATAAGGAATCCGGTATGATCCTCCAAGTGGAGATCCCAAGAATAGAATCCTAAATCCAGGACTTGCATTCAACTCCTGATAGGTTTCGGGATGATATAGTAAAAAATCCCGAGTCAACACCCCTCCCATACTGTGCCCAATCATTTTGATCGGCTGGCCCACTTTCAGAAGTTCTTTGACTTTTTGGTTGAGCAGCTCAGCATTTCCTTCCATACTTAGTCTCCAATCAAAAGGAAAAGCTACCACATCATAATTTCTACTCAAGTAGTCTCCCAATTTCTTGTAGGAGGTTTTGATCAAAGAATCCGCATCAATTCCGTCTTTATCACTTGGTCTCAAGCATGCCAAATGACCTAGCAAAAATCGCTTATAATTGATCCAAAGCAGACTATTCTGATCCTTCAAGTTGGAGCCCATGATTCCGGGGAGCATAATCAGGATTGGCTTTTTGCCGCTCACCTCAGTACCATTGTATCTTCCCCCTTCTAGGACTAATCCTCCCCTTTCAGCACCTCTCAGAAAAGTTATCCCATCAGTTCTATTTTTCCCTGAAAATTCCTCGAGATTGCCTGTTAGGCCAATTTGTATGGTTTTCCGGATTCGAGGAGTTTTGAAATAGGTGATATGGTCGATTTTTCCCGTTTCTTCCAAGAATAGGTAAACGTTTCCATCAATTCGTTTGGCTCCAAACTCCATGCTGACTGTATCCACGACCAAGTCATTTTTCCCTCGGAAAAAAAACTTACCAACCAGCACCACCAAGCTCTTGAAAGCGAGACTAAGCTCACTGCTGCCTGCAATCACGATCAACTTCGAATCAATCTCCTTTTCTGTCCCCTGAAAATTCAGCACTTTGATAAATGGAGAATCAGGGTTCATCGACTCTATTCCCGGTAGAACTGTGATATCATCCTTGGTTTCGATAGTGGCTAAAACCAACTCTTTAAGTGAAGTGAAAACTGGATTTGAGACGCCCCCAATAGCACCACCTATCAGATTGATGGTCACATTAAGAAACATATCCATCCGCTTGGAAGCCAAAGTGGTTCCATTTGCGGGGCATGCTACACGAATTACCCGATCGATTTTGAAGGATTTGTTTTTGAGTACTTTCGTGATTTGATTGATCGTCTGTAAGTCGGATTCACGTTCCTCTTTTTCCAGAACTTCCTTTTCTTCAGCACCAAAGCCATCAGAATGCGAAGCAAATCTCGCCAGCAAATCTGCCACAAGCCCTCCCCGAGAATGGGTAATCAAATCCAATTCAATACCATTTGGCAAAACTTCCAAGGCTGCCAGCACATTCTGCAGTGGACTACAGGTCAGTGTTCGATGCTGCAGGGCAAGGAGATTGGTCTCTCCGTAATAATCAACAAGCCTATTCCATTCCTCTGATCCTTTCATCTCGCCGAAAGACCCTAAAGATGAAGATCCTGTGCCATGAATCATCAAAAGGCATTTTTTTGAGGGATCCAATTTGGAAAAATCTGTCTCCGACAAATCAAAATCTCTGGAAACAGAGAGAAAAACAGCGGCTCCCAAATTTTCAAATGATTTTCCTGCAAACTTCAGTGCAGCATTTTCTGCCTTGGTAGCAAGGTTTCTGATTCCCGGGCGTATGACTTTGTTTTTCACAAAAACCTTGGCAGTCTTAATTGCAACTTTCTGAACAAGGCTTCTATCCTGCTCATCAGTCTCAATATCGCCGGACAAATAAATTTCATCCTCATTTCCACTTCGCTTAAGCTCCCTTGAAAAAATCTGCTTGATCGAATCCGTATCTCCCAGCCAAAAAGATTTGTCCTCAAAGTTTAGCTCCAAAATCTCGTCGTCGTTTAATTCCAAGACATGCTCAGGGACATCACCTCGGGTGGCATTTTCAACGGTAAACGTCTTTTGGACATTGAAGAACTCCAATGACTGATCTTCCTGTTTGGAAATTTCTTTTGGGAGCTCTTGGCCCCTTAATCTGATTTTGAAGGTTGACATGGCGTATTTGGTTTTTTAAAAATTCAGTTTGATCAAAAAAACCTGCAATCAAAAAAGCGCTTAAAAAAAGTCAAGGCCTTTGAGAATTACCGGCTAGTTAAAAGACTTATATTCAATTAAATCTAACCAGATAATTAAAAGAATACAAAAAAGGGATCTGAGATATTTTCTTTTTACTCCAGATATTTTCTAAGGAAGTTGAAAAAAATTGGATGGCAGATCCTACTATGATATTCTCACTTCCATTGGGAGAAAAAGTCAATTTAAATTTGACACCTAGCTATTTATTTTCTTTGGAGAAGGGGGATGGAATTGATGAAGGCGTTTTGAAAATAAATCTTGGACTAGCTGTAAATCTTGGAGAAAATTGGACCATCAGGCCTGAAGGTGGACTCCATTACTTTGTGTCAGATTTCGATGGCAAGATTTACAATTTTGGCTTGGGCCTTTCCCGAAACTTGATGAAGAAATAAATAAAAGCCCCCAATAAGTGTTGACTATTTGGGGGCAAATATCTATAATCGTTCCTTTCCGACTTATCTGACCATCACTCGGCTTGAGTTTCCATTCAGCTTCAAAATCCCCCCACTTACTTCACTTTCACCCAAGCTGAAAATCACTTCTTTAAATCCCTCCGGCATTTCAATTTCCACGGATTCTTTACCCACATTATGAACGACGAAAATCTCCTGTCCTCCGGAATTTCTGAAGTAAGCCATTACTGTTTTTGGAAGTTCAGTTTCAGGCAATTTTAGATTTCCCAAGGCCAAAGCCGGATACGAATTCCGAAGTTGAATCAGGTTTTTATAATGGTTGAAATAACTGTTTGGATCGGCTCGTTGTAATTCCAAAGGAACGACTGTTGAATCCTTAGAGTATTTTGCATTGATCCATTTGGTTCGCCCGGTATCCTTTGACTTTTTATCCCAAAGGAATGGCTCTCGGATATGCTCATCCGGTTTAAGCCCAAGCATTCCGATCTCCTCCCCATAATATAAGTAGGGTGCTCCCGGCATCGTCAACAGTATGGCAATGGCTTGTTTGTATTTTGCTGGATCAGAACCCAATTCATTTAGGATCCTAGGTTGATCATGATTGGAAGAAAAAGTCGCATCGATGAAGCTTGGAGTGATCGCCTGATAAAAGTCCAAAACCTCCTTTTGCTTATTCGCCAAAAGCATTCCGTTTTCAGTATTCATAGTTTCCAATAAGGTATAATGGAAATCAAAGTTGAATAGCGCCGGCAACCCAGGAAGATAAGGAGCAACAATTTCCTTTTTGTCATATACCTCTCCAACAAGATAAACATCAGGCTTTATCGCAACCATTTTCTCTCGAAACTCCTTCCAAAACGCATGATTATCAAGCGGTCGATCATCCGGGAAAATGTGCTTAGCAGCATCCAGTCTGAAACCATCTACCCCAACATCCTCCAGCCAGAATCGTCCGATTTCATAGATTTCTTCCCGAACTTTTGGATTGTCAAAATTCAGATCCGGCATTCCTCCCCAGAAAAATCCATAGTAAAAATCCTCTCCCTGTCCAGGATCATGCCATTGGCGGATATTATCCGAGTCGAGTGTGATCGTTTTTTTATTCAAAAAGTCAGCAATCGTATCCTTTTGAGCCCATACATAATAATTTCGGTACGGGTTGTCTCGGCCTGATTTGGCTTCGAGAAACCAAGGGTGATCGCTTCCTGTATGATTGATAATTAAATCAACGACAATTTTGATATCGCGCTTGTGTGCCTCGTCAAGGAGATTTTTGAAATCCTCCATAGTCCCGTAGTCCGGATGAACAGCCTTGTAATCTGTCACATCATACTTATGGTAAGTTGGGGAAGGCATAATCGGCATAAACCAAATTGCATTAGCTCCCAATTCCTTTACATAGTCCAATTTTTGAGTTACCCCGTTGAAATCGCCTATACTGTCTCCATTGGAATCATAGAAAGATTGGACAAAAATCTCATAGGTAATCCCAGCCTGAGGCCAGTAGTTTTTTACTTCCAGATTTTCCTTTTTTTCGCAGGAGGAAAAAACAGCCATTGCCAAAATTGAGGTGGTTAAAAGGGTTCGATTCATAAATAAAGAAATTGAAGACAGAAGATGGGAGACAGAAGACGGGAGAATTAAGAATCTAAAGTTTCAGACTTTTTTTGTTAGTTGATAAGATTAACTATTCATGTTTCTAAATACTTTTTAAAAGAAAAAGCCACCAAATTTTAGTGACTTTTCCAGCATTATTTTAGAAGTTGTGAATTTTTGTTTTCAATAGAATTCTCGATTATCTAATTGAAAACTGTTTACATTATGTTTCACTTACTTCGGTCTCCGGTCTTCGGACTTCCATCTCTAGGACAGGCTAGAACTTTTTTTCTGGAATGACAGCACCAAGCTATCAATTCAAAGATCAATTTCTACCCACAGCATTCAGCATGTCAAAAGCCAGCTCGAGACGCTTTACAAAGTTCTCTTCGCCCTTTCTCAACCAATTACGTGGATCATAATATTTCTTATTTGGACTATCAGGTCCATCAGGACTTCCCAATTGAGTCTGTAAATACCCTTCATTTTTCTTGTAGAAATTCAGGATGCCTTCCCACATGGCCCACTGCATATCGGTATCGATATTCATCTTGATCGAACCGTAACTGTTTGCTTCTCTGATTTCTTCCACTGAGGAGCCTGATCCACCGTGAAATACAAAGTTCAAGGGCTTACCTGTTGTTCCGTATTTCTTATTGATGAAATCTTGGGAATTTTTCAAAATGACTGGTTTCAGGCTCACGTTTCCAGGCTTGTAGACACCGTGCACGTTTCCAAAAGCGGCAGCAACAGTGAACAAATCACCGATTTCTTTTAAATGCTCATAAGCATAAGCCACTTCCTCAGGCTGCGTGTAAAGCTTAGAAGAATCGATGTCAGAATTATCTACACCATCTTCTTCGCCACCAGTTACACCAAGCTCAATTTCTATTGCCATATCCAGCTTCGCAAATTCCTTGAAGTATTTGCAGGAGATTTCTACGTTTTCATGAAGTGGCTCTTCGGACAGATCCAGCATATGCGAACTATAAAGCGGTCTTTTGTGGGTAGCAAAATATGCTTTCCCAGCTTCAAGCAATCCATCGATCCAAGGCAACAGCTTCAAGGCTGCGTGATCCGTATGCAAAATCACAGGAACACCATAAGCTTCCGCCATTTGATGTACGTGATGTGCACCTGAGATACCTCCTGCGATACTAGCTTGCTGCTTGTCATTTGGAAGGCTTTTACCTGCAAAAAATTGTGCCCCTCCGTTCGAAAATTGAATAATGACAGGTGAGTTTACTTTTTTGGCTGTTTCCAGCACGGCATTCACCGAATTGGATCCGATAACGTTTACAGCTGGATACGCGAATTCATTTTCCTTAGCGTAGGCATACATGTCACGAAGCTCGTTTCCGTATTTTACCCCTGGTTTAAATTTCATAGTATTATAATTTGTTTTAAGTGGTCAGATAGGATGCCTAGGAAATCTCCCGTTGTGAGAAGCTTTCTTTTGTGCATTTCATAATCTGAATTAGGTTTGATTATTTCTTAATGAAGCGCTTGTGCAGCACTCGTTTCGTATCGAAAGCCTCAAAGATATAAATCCCTGCCTTAATTCCACTTAGATCAAAATCTAAAATCTGCTCTCCCCTCTCAGTTTGCCCATCAAAAACTACCCTGCCCGCCATGTCCACCACTCGATAATTGGCCTGAATCATGTCTCGAGGCAGCTCAACTGTTAATTTGGTAAATGCCGGGACAGGATATACATTGAAATTCCCACTCGGTATGATCTCCGGAATTGAAGTCACAAAATCCTGCTGCAAGATTCCCTGAGTCGGAGTAGGAAGTTTCTTGCTGGTATAGAGCACAAATTCATTTGGACGGAAATTCATGGTCAGTGTAGTACCAACCACTGTCAGTTCTGCTCCGGTAAAATAGTTGTACCATTTTCCAGCTCTAGGAAAAGACACGGAAGCATTTCCGGCGGTACTTAGGCCAAAATTACCATGCATGACCACATCCATCTCGGGATGTTCCAGGATAATCGATTTGATTCCCCCGCTTAGATTTAAGGTGGTTTTTTCAGGAGAATTGAAAGCTTTGTGGTCTTTTTTCAGCTTAATCATTTCCTGATAAAGTTTGAAAAGACGGAGACGTTCAGGAATATTCAAGTAGTCCCATTTAGTAGGTTTGATACCAAGACGATCATTATTTAGCTCTTGATCGTAACCTAATTCTCCAAATTGCCAGATCATTTTAGGTCCCGGAACTCCAAAGTAAAAAGCTGTCAAAAGCTGGTTTCGATTGACGGCATCTTCCAGATTTTTGAGATTCAATGGGGAAGTAGCTCCATGTGTCAATGTTTCCCACATCACTCGTTCTTCATCATGGGATTCTTGGTAGGCGATCAGATGATTATTATTCCAGCCTCTTGTCTTATAAGATGCGTTATCAAAATTCTTGTTTTGACCTTTTGCCATGTCGCGAAAGTCAAAGTTCAAGTTACCCCAAAGCATCATTCCGTGATCGGCGAGCTCTTTCTCCTCGGTATTGGCGGAAAAATGCTCCAAAATCACATAGGCATCCGGATGATTTGCTTTGATTCGGTCATAGATGTGCTTCCATATTTTGATTCTGGAGGCATCGAATTGAGACCATTGGTTGACATTGTCTCCTGTATTTACCTGAGTGAATCCTTTCGATAGGTCAAACCGAAAGCCATCCACCTTGTACTCTGTCAACCAGTAATTATTGACCGAATCCACAAATGCTTTGGTGTAGGGACTTTCATGGTTGAAATCATAGCCCACGTTGAATGGATGCTTTGCTACTCTGTTGAACCAGGGATTATCCAGAGTGGGAGCACCATAATCACCGTCATTATACAGTCTAACCATCGGGTTCTGACCAAAGGCATGATTTAACACCATATCCAAAATGATCATGATTCCCTTGCCATGTGCCTTGTCAATCAGGCGCTTCAGGTCATTTTTTGTACCGTAATATTTGTCGGGAGCGAAGAAAAAAGAAGGATTATAACCCCAAGATAAATTCCCTTCAAATTCACCTATTGGCATTAATTCGATTGCATTAACACCCAAATCTTTGAGGTAATCCAGGCGATCAATCACCGCATTGTAAGTTCTTTTTTCATCAAAATCCCTAACTAACAGCTCATAAACGACAAGTTCCTCGGGTTTTGGCTTTTGATAAGAAAGATTTTTCCATGGATATGGATCTTGAGAAGTTTGGAGATATGTGGCCTGAAATTCCGTCTTTCCGGCAGGATATGGCTTCAATCCAGGATATCGATTTTGGTCTATGATTTCTTTATCATGGAATGGATCAGATGTTTTCTCAGCATAAGGATCTCCGATTCGAATTGACCCGTCTACTAGATATTGAAAAATATACTCCTGTTTTGGAATTAGATTTGAAATTTTTAACCAGAATACTTCCTTATCAGGCGTTCTTTTTAATTGAAATTCCGGCAGAACCTTCCAATCATTAAAGTCGCCAATCGCATGTACGATACTTTTCCCGGGTGCATGTAGGGCCAAAATAACCTCCGAACCCGATAAATAATTGATCCCCAATTTCGCACCTGCAGGTAATGATGCTGTTTCAGAAGGTGCAAAAACAATGATACTTAAGCTTTGAAAATCTTCCTCTGCCCCTTTTTTCGCCTTGGCCATCAGTGTGAAATTTCCAGGCTGCGTAGCAGTGAATTTGAAGGTAATTTCCTGTGAGTTTAGGGCTTCGGCTACTTTCACACCATCTAACTCCAGACTTAAATCAGCTACCTCTGTTGAGGCGGCTTTGAATTCATAGCTTTCTCCTATTTCCAATGAAACCGAACCGGCCGACTGGGGTGCGGTAAAAGCAATATCAAATCCCTGGGCAAGAGTTACAAAAAAGTCACCATTAGAGGTGTCCTTTCCTTCTTTCGTTCCGTCTCCATTTCTAAAGACGATTCCCAGTCGATGGATTGTCAGGTTGTTGGGATTTTGAAAAAACGTATTTGGGGTGAGTTCAAACGTGTAAATATTCGCCTGACCGTCTAATTTGGTCATTTTTGCGGCTGGATTGGTAGTTGCCCATTGAAAAGGCACGATGGTCCATGTGGTCGAAGTAGGCCCTCCTGTAACTGCCCCGATATGTATGTACACATCGCAATTGCAGTCCTTCAGCCCTGCGGTTCCCTTGGTAGCATCGTAAATGATTTTAACACTTGAAGCTGCACTGGGTACCGCTGGTTCTGTAGTAATCTGCGCAAAACCCGAAAAATTGAGGCAAAACAGAAAAACCAAGCTAAGGAGTTGGGATGATTTTTTAAACATAACAGGAGTAAATCAAAACGAATAACCGGTTTTCCGGATTGAATCCAGAAAACCGGTTCTATTTATAAAATTAGAAACCTCAGGCCGATTAATTCTTTACCAAAGTATAAGTAACAGCACCAGCTGGATCAAAAGAAAGCGTAATGGTATAATTGCCGGCTGCGGCAACAGGAATATTTGCACCTCCTGCGGTCAGTGCTCCATTGCTACCACCGAAGTTGAAGTCCCAGTTATTATTGGCTCTGAATTTTAGCTCTCCTGCTTTGAGGTTGGTGGTTATTTTTAGCGAGTTGGTCACCTTATCAAATACATCCATTGGCGTATCAGCATCCCATCCACCTGGAGTGGCATCACCTACGATACCCCATCTTTTTACAGCCCCAATTGTATAGGTCTTGGCAGTCAAGTTCACATTGATTTCATAAGTCCCATCAGCCGCTACCTTGATGTTATCTCCATCTGGATCAAGTGTCTTATTTGCACCGGTATCACCATAGTTTACGTCCCAATTAGGTCCTTCCGTCAATTTGAATTCTCTGGAGCCTCCAAGAATATGGACAAAGCCTTTGAAATTTTTATCAAAATTTTCTGAAAAGAGGACTGTTTTGGGATTAGCTGGGTCCCAGCCTTGGTAGTCACCAGGCACATACATCAGTGGCATAGGAACTGTAGCATCATAAGGCGTCACAGACAATGTCGTAACCTCTCCAATAATAGGTAAAAGTGCAAGATTAATAGAGGCTACCACCCGGAACTGGACATTTGCAGCTTTTGCGAAAGGCAGTCCCTTCGCCAACAAAGCATCATTCAGTTCTTTTACATTCACTTTCACAATATTTGACTCAGTCTCTGCTCCCAATTTGACCGGAGCGGCAAAATTTGAGTTGGGAAGGTCCATTTGCAGCTGATATTTCACAGTACCAGTGGCCCCAAAATCAGCCGCTGTCACAGTGAATTCAATATCAGTTTTATCTGCGTCGTCTTTTTTCAAAATAACTGAGGCTCCTGCTGCCGGGCTGGAAATGTTCGAGCTAGTCTGAGGAATGATTGGAGGCATTTCATAAGCCTCACATGCCCAAAGGAGAGGAATTAAGGCTGCTGCCCAGCCGATTTGTCGAAATACTTTCATAGAAATTTGGGTTTTAAATTGATTTTATTAATTGTTGGAATAATTAAATTTTTTCACTTAAAATTACAATTCATAAGAATAATATTTATGTAAAACAAAAGTGATATCCTTATGCGAATCAAAACATAAGACAGGAAATGTTTCTGCACAAGAACCCAAAAGCTATTTCAAATGGAAAAATTAGTGCACACGTTTGCGGTGACGTTTGCATTGATAAACTTTTTTTTACTTTTAATTATTTAATTTTTAATATCTTGAAAAACTGTTCCAAAAACGATTGCGCCAACTCAAAAGAGGGTATTTTAGCACAGTTGAAATAAATTCTGGGTATAGTATAATTTTATGAAGCTTGATCAAGTCACTATAAAAGATATCGCGAGGGAACTCAATGTCTCCTCCTCCACTGTTTCAAGAGCTTTGAAAGACTACCCCGGTATAAGCGATGAAACCAAAAAGAAAGTACGGGAACTCGCAGATAAAATGAACTACCGCCCCAATGCGATCGCACTTTCGCTACAAAAAGGCCGATCCTCAACTATTGGAGTTATCATACCTGAGGTTGTCCATTTCTTTTTTTCCACAGTCATCAGTGGAATAGAGGAAGTGGCGTATGCGAGAGGTTATAAAGTGATCTTGACCCAAACTAATGAAAATCTGGAACGCGAAAAATCCAGTATTGACACCATGCTATCAAATCAGATTGATGGTGTATTAGTGAGCTTTTCCAAAGAAACTACGAATTTTGATCATTTTAGCACCTTGTTGAACAAAGGTTTCCCTATTGTCTTTTTTGATCGAGTTCCTGAAATCAACAATGCAATTACAGTCACAGTCAATGACCATAGTGGAGCCTATGAAGCTACGACACATCTTCTCAAGCAAGGGTATCGGAAGATTGTTCACTTGTCCGGCCCTGCCAATCTCAACATCTCCCGCGAAAGAGCGAGAGGATATACAGATGCCTTATTGAATCATGGTTTTACGCCCGACCCTTCATTTATTGTGGAATGTACCCGAGGAACTGATGATGAGGCACAAAAAATCACCAGCGAAATCCTAAAAACATTTCCCACACGACCCGATGCATTTTTTGCCAATAATGACATGGCGGCTGTAGGTGCAATGTTGGCTTGTAAGGCGGCTGGACTTCGAGTCCCAGAGGACGTGGGAATCGTCGGATTCAGTAATTGGCAGTTTTGCTCAATGATCGACCCAAGCCTTTCTTCTGTGTCACAACCCGGATTCAATATGGGAGCCAAAGCAACCGAAATTCTATTGGATTTAATCGAAAAAAAGATTCAACTCGATGAGTTTAACAATTCTGTAGTACTTGAAACAGAACTCCTCATCAGAAAATCTTCAGTTCGCTAAAAAATTAAAAAATTCTTGATTTTTTTATGTGACAAAATGCAAACGATTGAATAGGCCTCATTTTTCTAAAATAAGGATTCTTAGCCCAGAAGTGGAAAAAAGGTGATGTCCCTAGCACCTCTTGCAGATTTTTATTTTGGGTTTCCTAATTAATTTAGCGCAGTTCTTTTTCAAATTTTCAACGCAAAAATTCATGAGTAGTCAAACTTCGGCTTCTAAACTATCTCGCAACTCAGCACGCCATAGCAGTTTTGGAGCCATCCAAGAATGGTGTAAAACCACTTCTGGTTTTGAAGGCTATAGTGAATTAGGCCACTTCCGGATTTCAGTTTACGAATCCGGTATCATCCGAATACAGGCAAGCAAATATGATGACTTTGAAGTAAATCCCTATTCGGTAATTAATGGGCCACAGGAAGTTGACTTTTCACTCTTGGAAAAAGGAGGTCAACTTCAACTCACCACCTCACTGATCAAGTTAAATTTAGATTTGAACAGCTTCAATCTTTCTTTTTATAATGCGGATGATAGCCTGCTCAATGCTGATGATTCTCTTGGGATTTCCTGGATTGGCTCTGAAGTAACTGCTTACAAGCAAGTTCAAAAAAATGAAAAATTCATCGGTTTAGGAGAAAAAACCGGGAATCTTGACCGATTTGGACGTGCCTATACCAACTGGAATACAGACTATTTTGGTTACGGTATTGGTGATGACCCACTTTATATGAGTATCCCATTTTATATCGGTGTCCATGAAAAAGGGTCCTATGGGATTTACTTGGACAACACCCATAAAACAGTCTTCAACTTTGGCGCATCAACCAATCGTTTTGTTTACTTCAGTGCAGAAGATGGAGATTTGGATTATTATTTCATTTATCAGCCCACTGTCTCAGAAATCATCAGCGCATATACCTCGCTTACCGGGCGGATGCAGATGCCCCCAAAGTGGGCCTTGGGTTTTCAACAATGCCGCTATTCCTACTATCCTGACTCTGAAGTCTACACCGTTGCACAGACATTTCGTGACAAAAAAATTCCTGCTGATGTGATTTATTTGGATATCCATCATATGGAAGGATATAAGGTTTTCACATTTGATGGGGAGAAATTTTCTGATCCGAAGACAATGATCACACGGCTAAAAGAAAAAGGCTTCAAAGTCGTAGTAATTATGGATCCGGGAATTAAAACCCAGAGAGGTTATTTGCCATATGACGAAGGATTAGAAAAAGATCTTCTTGTAAAATACCCAGACGGAAAAACCTATGAAGGACAAGTTTGGCCGGGTTGGTGCGCCTTCCCTGATTTCACAAAAGAAGAAACTCGATCTTGGTGGGCCGAAAAAATGGCTTTTTATACCGATGCAGGAGTAGATGGATTTTGGACAGATATGAATGAGCCCGCTTCTTGGGGACAGTTCACACCAAATCTAATCGAATTTGAGTACGAGGGAGAAAAGGCTTCACATCGAAAAGCTCGAAACATCTATGGCATGCAGATGGCCCGAAGTGCTCAGGAAGGATCTACGTTTCAAAACCCTGATAAAAGACCCTTTGTGTTGACTCGCTCTGGGTTTGCAGGAATCCAACGCTTTGCAGCTGCTTGGACTGGAGACAATGTGGCCTCTGAAGAGCACATGCTCGCCGGTGTCCGACTGGTCAATAGTCTTGGATTGAGTGGGGTTTCTTTTGCAGGATATGACGTGGGAGGATTTGCAGGTGAGGCGACTCAGTCCTTGTTTGCTCGATGGATGAGTATTGGGGCTTTTTCCCCTTTCTATCGAGCTCATTCGATGATCAATAGCAATGATGCTGAGCCCTGGGCTTTTGGAGAAGAGGTTGAAGAAATCAGCCGAAATTATATCAAACTGAGATATAGGCTATTACCCACCATTTATAGCAAGTTCTATTCAAGCAGTATTTCAGGACTTCCTATTTCCGAAAGTTTGGCAATCCAATATCCTCAGGATGAAAATATCTACCTGACAGCCTTCCAAAACGAATATCTTTTTTGCGATGCATTATTGATTGCACCTGTGGAAAGCACTAAAGAAATTACCAAAGTCTATCTTCCGGAGGGTGATTGGTATTACCTCTTTTCAGATCAAAAACATTCTGGAAACTATGTCATCTATCAGGATTGTCCCTTGAATTATCTCCCTGTCTATGTCAAAGCAGGGCAAATTTTCATCCTACAATCTGATGTGTCGCATACCGGTGATCAAAGAGATGGAATCCTGAGAATCCATGTATATATGGGTAAATCCGGTTCGGAATTCACTCATTATGAAGATGCCGGAGATGGTCTTGAATATCAATCCGGTGGTTATTTTAAACGAATTATCACCTATAATCCAGAATTTGAGTCATTAAAATTTGCACAAGCTGAAGGGAGTTATTCTGGGGATTTCGAGAAGATTAAGATCTACTTTCATGGATTCTCAACGGAGTCGGTAAGCATTGGAGGAAAAATTCATTCTCTTAAAACTGAGGACTATGCGTTCCTGGGAAAATTGACTGAATTTGATCCACTTCCGGAAAACGAACACCCTTATTTTGAAATCAAAAACCTTCCTTATCTAGAGTTGGAGCACATGAAAGAAGCCTTTGAAATCAAAGATCTCGCCTAATCTGCTTTTAAAATAACCCCTAACCTTATTACCCAAAATGACTCAAAACAAAAATCGGCTGAGTTTCTGGCAAATCTGGAATATGAGCTTTGGATTTCTGGGGATTCAGTTCGGATTCGCCCTGCAAGGTGGCTTCATGTCCAGAATATTCCAGACGCTTGGTGCTGACAAAGACGCCATTCCTCTTCTATGGATTGCGGCACCCTTAACAGGGCTTTTGGTCCAGCCTATTGTTGGGTATCTCAGCGATCGCACCTGGCATCCGAAGTTTGGGAGACGGAAGCCTTTCTTTTTTATTGGAGCGGTCTTCAGTACAATCGCTTTATTTTTTGCGCCATACTCTTCTGCTTTATGGATGGCCGCTGGTGCACTTTGGATATTGGATGCCTCGATTAATATCTCCATGGAGCCATTTAGAGCATTGGTAGCAGACAAACTCCCCGATTCTCAGCGATCCTATGGCTTCGTTGTCCAGACCTTGATTATCGGTATTGGTACATGGATCGCTTCGAATTTACCTTGGCTAATGACTCAAATCGGGGTACCAAACACAGCTGCTGAAGGCGTGGTGCCGGATTCGGTCAAATTTGCTTTTGCAATTGGGGCCTTGGTTCTTTTCACTTCGATCCTGTACACGATTCTAACCACTGATGAGTATCCTCCGGAGGATTTGGAAGAATTTGAAAGAGAAAAAGCTCAGAATAAAGGTTTTTTTAGCGGATTTGGGGAGATCATTAAAAATATTAAAGAAATGCCAACCGTGATGAAACAACTCGGCGTGGTGCAGTTTTTCTCCTGGTTTGCATTTTTTACCATGTGGAGTTTTGCCACACCGGCCATCACCGAGCATATTTTCGGAGCTACGGACACCACTTCTGTGGAATATAATAATGCAGCAGACAGCGTTGGAAACTATCTGGGGACTTACGGTTTGGTCTCCATGTTTTATGCCTTAATTCTTGCTTTCATAGCTTCCAAAATCAAAATCAACCGAAAGCTCCTACACATGGTCAGTTTGATTGCCGGAGGTTTTGGATTCATTTTGATTTACCATATCTCAGAACCTTGGATGCTTCACATTTGTTTTTCATTGGTGGGCATAGCATGGGCCAGTATATTATCCATGCCATATGCTATGCTTTCCAGTTCCGTCGAACCAAAAAAGATGGGAGTTTACATGGGAATTTTCAATATGTTTATCGTTATTCCTCAGATCATTGCAGCACTTGGAGGAGTCAATTTTCTTTACAAAATCCTTTTTGGAGAGGCAGTAATCAATACCATGCTCTTGGCGGGGACACTGTTGATCCTGGCAGGATTTTCAAATCTGCTGATTACCGATCGGACTGCCACCCACGACTAAAAACTTTGCCTTCTATGTGACTTTGTGTTGTCCAAAAAGAAAAACACAAAGTATCAAAGGTCACATAGGGATAAGCAATGAATAAAAAACTTATGAAAAACCTAAGAATCATCGGAGTCCCTGAGCATTTTAATTTTCCCTTTCGGCTTTTGGAGAAAGATCAACCATTCGAAGATCGGGGTATTCAAATCCAATGGATCGATGAATCCCGGGGATCCGGACAAATGAATCAAGCTTTAAGGAACGATGAAGCAGATATCGCAATTCTTTTGACAGAAAGTTTTCTGAAAGATTTTGAAGCTGGAAACCCTTCCAAAATGATCGGATATCATGTGCAAACTCCACTGAATTGGGGAATCCACGTTAGGGCTGATTCTCAATCAGATAACTTATTTGAGTTGCCAAAGAAGCATTTTCTAGTAAGTCGCATGGATTCCGGTTCCCATTTGATGGCACTTGTTTTAGCAAAAAGAGAAGGCTGGAATGCGGAAGAACTTTCTTTCGAAATCATTGGAAATATAGACGGTGCCAAAGAAGTAATGGATAATGGAAATGAAGGACTCTTCCTTTGGGAAAAGTACACCACTGCACCGATGGTCAAAAATGGAACAATGAAACTAATTGGAGAAGTGGCAAGTCCGTGGCCGTGCTTTGTAATGGTAGCATCTGAAAAAGCCTTGGAGGAGTTTGGTGACATAATATTCGAGATTCGCAATAAGATTTATTCGATTTCGAGCGCTTTCAGTGAAAATCCCAATCTCGCAGCAATTCTAGCGGCATTTTATAATTTGGATCAAAATGATGTGGAAAAATGGCTGGATCAAATGAGATGGAGTGTAGAGGCAAAAGTCTCCAGCAAGGAATTAAAAAAATCAATGGGAATAATGAAAGAATTAAGGATAATCAAACGTGAATTAAGCTTTGAACTCTTCCTCACCCTTGAAAGCTTGAGGCTGGAGGATTGATTTTGCAGATGGGAGTTTAACCCAGAACTTTGTTCCATGTCCCAATTGACTTTCAATCTTAATTTCACCCCCACATTTACGGGTGAACTCCTTTGCTAATTGAATACCCAATCCGGAACCCTTCTCTTTGTTGGTTCCGGGGCGTGATTTGGTAATCGAATAAGAATCAGAAAGTAACAATTGAATCTGTTCTTCATCCATACCGATTCCCTGATCGAGAACACACCAATGAACCCAGTTTTCGTCCGTCTCTGAAAAAATGGTCACTGCATCTCCTGTATTTGAAAACTTCACGGCATTGTTGAGGATATTTCTGATTACCACTTCTATCAAATCCTGATCGGCCAGAACCTCGACTTTGGACCCCATTTGGTTGAAAATTGTAAGATTTTTTTCATTAAACGATCCTTGAAGAAGTTTTAAAGAATTGTCTACCACATTTCTAAGGTCAAAATTTGAGTAATTGACCTGAAGTCCATCCATTTGAGACATAGACCATTTAAGAATATTATTCAAGGTGAAATTGACTGAGTCGATATCTTTATTTAAGACATGGAGCAATTCATTAAATTCCTCTTTATCCAAGTGACCGGCCAAAAGTAAATCCACTACTGATTTGACTTGTGAAACAGGTCCTCTCATGTCATGGCCAAGAATAGAAAAAAGCTTGTTTTTAGTTTCATTCATTTCCTTTAGCTGCTCAGATTGATCTGCTAAAGCAAGGTTTTGCTCTTCGATTTTCTGTTGTTGAATCAATAAATTAGTGTTGATCTTGGACACATTTTTATTCATTAAATGGAGCCTGATGCCCAGTGCTCCAATAAGAAATGCCGTGATGGCAAAAAAGATGGAATAGCGACCTGATGTTTGAAGCCGATATGCTTGGTTCTCATTTTGAGCTTTTAAAAGTTCAAGCTCAGATTCCTTCAAATTTTTCTCAAACATTTCCTGAAGCAATACCAGTCGATCTCTGTTTGCCTTATTGAGAAGTGAATCATTTAAAACAAGATACTCAGACTGATGAAAAAAGGCTTTTTGAATTTCTCCAGTTTTCTCGTACAGAAGCCCAATATAACGGTGGCTTTTGGAGAGTTCATCCAAAAATCCATTTTGGCTACAGAGTTCAATTGAATATAACAGAATCTTCTCGGCCTGATCAAACTTTCCATCTAGTAGGTATGCATTTCCTAACCGATGCAAAACTCCTGCTTCAAAAGATTTGACACCTTGGGCTTGGGCCATATTCAAGGCGCGATAATAAATGGACTGGGCGGAATCGTAATTTCCCTTTGCTAAATACACGTCTCCAATGACTCGATGAGCAAAAGATGTCAAATAAGGGGAGCCGGCATTCTCATTCAATTTGATAGACCTTGAGGCATAGGCCAAGGCAGAATCAAGTTGATTGGTTTGGACCAGATTTAATGCAACATTATTCAATGAACGAATTCGGGTGGCAAGATCATTTACTTGAGTCGCTAGCTCATAACCTTTTTTGAATTGCTGAATCGCCATGGAGTAATTCTGTTGCTCATAATAGAGCGCTCCCATGTTGTTCATCAATCTTGCAGCCTGAAGTTGATCATTGGCCTGAATGGCAAAATCATAGGCTTTTTCAGAATATTCAAAGGATTTTTGCCATTGGCCTTGTCGGTAATAAATCCAGCCAATATTTTCCAATGCCCTACTTCTACCGGAAAGATAACCCAAGTCATTAGCCAAAGAATCGGCCTCGAAAGAATAGTCCATGGCCTCTTTTTGGAAACTTTCCCTTAAAGTTGTACCGATTTGATTCAATAAATTGACACGATCTTCATTCGTTTTATCAGGTAAAAGCAATTTCAGGCTATCTACAGTTGAATTTTGACAAAATCCATCTCCAGAGTAAGCTAAAAGTAAGAATGAAAATAAAAGGGTTAGAATCGGGCGACTCACAATATTTCTCTTGATCAAAACTCGCTGCAAAATAGAGATTATCAGAGATAAGCTATGCTTTCTCTGTCTCGAAAATTAAAAAAACTTATTACAATTAAACCCGGATTATGCATTAGGATTCGTAGCGAGGGTTCAAACTGCAAAAAAAAACGGTCACTTTGGAGAGCGAGTCCGCCGCAGCGGATGAATCCGCAATAGATTTTCTAATGCATATTTCGGGTTAAAGATTATCCCAATCCCAGTCTTTGTTGATCTGTGTAATTGCATGATGAGCTGTGAGATCATATTGACAAGGAACGATGGAAATATAATTATTGGCTATCGCCCATTCGTCATTATCTTCTCCCTTGTCAAAATTCACAAAATTTCCGGCCATCCAGAAGTACTTCCTACCCGTTGGGTCATAACGCTCTGCAAACTCCTCCTGCCATTTGGCATCAGCTTGACGGCAGATTTTAATTCCTTTTATAGCCTCATTGCGCTTTGGCGGGAAGTTCACATTTAGAGCAACTCCTTTAGGAATCCCTCGCTCAAGAACCTGATGGGCAATTTTCTCAACCCACTCCTCCACATGGGAAAAATCTGCTTTGGAAGAATAATCACATAGGCTAAATCCAATGGATGGTAAGCCTTCAAGCGCTCCTTCGATGGCAGCTGACATGGTCCCTGAGTACAAAACAGAGATAGAGGTATTAGAACCATGATTAATTCCGCTGACAACCAAGTCTGGGGTCCTGTCTTTTAAAACATAATGCTTGGCAAGCTTGACACAATCCGCTGGGGTGCCGCTGGATTTGAAGGCTAAAACGTCCTCGAAAATATCTTCCTCATATAATCTCAGCGTCTCTCCTATCGTAATGGCATGTCCCATTCCGGATTGAGGACTGTCGGGAGCGACTACTACAACGTCCCCAATTCTCTTCATTACAGAAACCAAAACTCTGATTCCTTTAGAGGTAATTCCATCGTCGTTGGAAACGAGGATAAGCGGCTTTGACATAAAAATTAATTCTTCAATTCGTTATAATATGCGGTAATTCTTAGTAAATCCCCGCGCTTATCATGCTCAAGTCTGTTTTTTCTCATGAACAGATCTATTTCGTCATCATATCCGGGAAGCATGGCAAAGAGATCTTTCTTTTTCAGACTGTAGCGTTGTAAGCGGCCATTTTTGAAAAAATAATAATTGAAAGCAAGGCGATATCCAAAATTGTTTTGCGGACCCCAAAACGGGTTCATCCCCATGGGGCCCCAGTTGTTCATTCCTCGAGTATCAGTTGCGATATACTCCCTACATAACAATGCAAGGTCATTTCCCTCAGTTAATACTTCAAAGAAAGTAGGGGCTTCATATTCTCCATTGATGGCATAAGGAAGACTGTAAAATCTTCTCATTCCACCAAAGATCTCATCGAAGATTTCAAAATTAGAAACATTGGAAGCCGTAAAAGTATCTACTGTTTCAGTCTGAAGTTGAACAAGGTTATTATCAAGATCATATTTGATCTGTCCAGTGCGAGTCGTACCATCCGTAAGATAGATGTTCCCCTTATGCCATACTTGAGAAGGAAACTGACTATTTTGAGCAAAGCCTGAAATCAAGCCCAAAAAAACCAAACATAATGTAATTGCTGTCTTTTTCATGGTCATTA
The DNA here is from genome assembly GCF_046296635.1 of Algoriphagus sp. Classification (GTDB taxonomy): domain Bacteria; phylum Bacteroidota; class Bacteroidia; order Cytophagales; family Cyclobacteriaceae; genus Algoriphagus. The sequence goes on from NZ_JBKBKZ010000005.1 coordinate 159,488, forward strand.
TCTTGCCTTGAATAAACGATCAAAACCAAGTTGGGTTTTTGAATTTTTTTGACCGCTACACTATAAGTTAATAACTTTTTACTACTTCAGAATATTATGTCCCATTTTATCTCTTTTAGTTGTGAGATATTTAACGTTATGTGGGTTGGGGAGAATTTCGATGGGAACTTGTTCGATTATTTCCAATCCGTAACCAAGTAGCCCTACTCTTTTCTGAGGATTATTGGAAATCAACCGTATCTTACTTACCCCTAAATCACGCAAAATCTGAGCCCCTACTCCATAGTCTCTACTGTCCATCGGTAAGCCCAAAGCAAGATTTGCCTGAACGGTATCCATACCTTGCTCCTGTAACTTGTAAGCCTTGAGTTTATTGATCAAGCCAATTCCCCTGCCCTCCTGATTCATATATAAGACGACTCCTTTTCCTTCCTTTTCAACCATTTCCATGGCTGCATGCAACTGAGGTCCGCAGTCACATCGGCAGCTACCAAATATATCTCCCGTCACACAGGATGAATGCACTCGCACCAATACGGACTCATTGGGCTCCCATGTTCCTTTAATTAGTGCCATGTGAATCTCATCTGTATTGGTTTGTCTGAAAGCTATCAAATCAAAATCACCCCAGTTGGTTGGTAAATCAACTCCTATCTCACGTTTGATGAGAGATTCATTTTTAAGACGGTAGGCAATCAGATCTTTGATGGAGACCAATTTCAGGTTAAATCGCTCAGCCACTTTCACCAAATCTGGCAACCGGGCCATTGAACCGTCTTCATTCATAATCTCCACCAAAACTCCTGCGGGAGCTAATCCGGCCAATCTGGAGAAATCAATTGCCGCCTCAGTATGACCTGCTCTTCGGAGGACTCCACCTCGTTTTGCTTTCAATGGAAAAATATGACCCGGCTTACCCAATTCGCTTGGATGAATCGAATCATCAATCAATGCTTTGATCGTCTTGGCTCGATCCGAAGCTGAAATCCCGGTAGTACAACCATGACCTACCAAATCCACAGATACAGTAAAAGGTGTCTCAAAAGCAGCCGTATTATTACCAACCATCAATTCCAGCCCTAATTGATCACAACGATCCTCAATAAGTGGTGCACATATCAAGCCTCTCCCATGAGTGGCCATAAAATTGACAATTTCCGGGGTAACCTTTTCCGCTGCACATACAAAATCACCCTCATTTTCACGGTCTTCATCATCCACAACGATGATTACTGAACCGTTTTTGATAGCTTCAATTGCATCTTCTATCGGGTCTAAAGTATAGTTTTCCACTTTGTAGTTTTTGAGGTGATATTTCAAGGCGCAAGTTAGCCGCTTTCCCATTAAAACAGGATCAGACCAAAGAAAGTTTGGTTTTATCCGATCACAATTCCTAGTTCCTTGTCTATTTGAAGCTGGACTTTTTTCAATTCAAAATAAACCTGCTGAAGCTCAAATACTTTGTCCGCATCCAAATGTTCCATTTCGGCAGATTTAATTTTTTGCTTCGCTTCATCCATCATTTTATGGACTAGCCTTCTTTTAAGTCTCAGAATAGACTTGAAGGCTGTACCGGCCAAATCATCGGATTCCGTTGTAATAAAAATCTGATGACGCTCGTGCCAGTGTACAGAAATCTCATGTCGAGGGGAAATCAAATCGATCACTTCCTGCCTTACCTCGGCATCAGAAGAAGAAACAAAAAAATCAGTTTTGGGTATTTCTCCTTGTGCAAGTTTATTCCTGTAGAGATCTAAAAGCTTCTGATAGATTGGTGTCTGAAACTCGATATCCGCTGTCTCTGTCATCAAATATTGACACAGGTGTAATTCTTCATCATCTATTTTTTGCCAACCATAATTGAGCAAAAGCCGAATAGTTTCTTTTTCCTGAATTCTAAGCGTGTCTTCTACCGAAATCTGCGTTTGAGTTGGAATCAACTCCTCGAGTTTTTCCTCAGCTTCGGCTTCTTCTTTTACTTTTTGAAAATGATCCTTTTGACTCTTTATTAAGGACTTATTGAGCTCAGCATGAATAATCTCTTCCTCGATTTGAAGGAGTCCTGAGGCTTCTTTGGCATAAACTGACCGAATAATCGGATCCGGGATTTTACCGATACTCTGAACGATTTCCCGGATTACTTCTGCCTTTCGAATGGGATCTTTTGCAAACTCCTCCTGATATAACCCAATCTTAAAACCGATGAAATCTCTGCTGTTCTCTTTGAGATAATCCTGAAATGCCTGTGAACCGACTTTTCTTGAATAACTGTCCGGGTCATCTCCATCAGGAAAAACGACAGCTTTGACATTCAAGCCACCCTCAAGCAAGAGGTCAATGCCACGAATGGATGCTTTGATCCCTGCGGCATCACCATCATAGAGCACTGTCACTTGATTGGTAAAGCGCTTAATCAGCTTGATCTGACCATCTGTCAGCGAAGTACCAGAAGATGACACGACATTTTCAATACCCGACAGATGCATCGAAATCACATCCGTATAGCCTTCTACAAGAAAGCAATTATCAAGATCCCGAATGGTTTTTTTGGCTTGAAACATCCCATAGAGCACATCACTTTTGTGATAAATGGGTGTCTCCGGAGAGTTGATGTATTTGGGTTGGTTTTTGTCTTTGGTCAGGATTCTTGCACCAAAGCCAATTGCCTTCCCGCTGATGTTGTGGATTGCAAATGTAACCCGACCCCTGAAGCGGTCATAGAGCCGGCTTGGATCTCCTTCTTTTTGAAGAATCAATCCTGCTTTCAAGAGGATCTCTTCTTCAAATCCGGCAGTTTTTGCAGCCTTCAGAAAATAATCCCAGCCATCCAAGGCATATCCCAAGTCGAACTTTTCAATAATCTGAGGATTAAATCCTCTTTCTTTAAAATAACTTAAGCCGATTGACCTCCCTTCATCGGTTTGGAGATTTTTCACAAAAAAGTCCTTGGCAAAATTCAAGGCTATAAAAAGACTTTCCCGTTCGTTTTGCTCAATATTCTGCTCCGGCGTACGAGCTTCATCTTCCTCTACTTCTATCCCATATTTACCGGCTAAGTGACGGATCGCTTCCTGAAAGCCCACCCCTTCGATATCCATCACAAATTGAATCGGATCGCCAGCCTTGCCACATCCGAAGCATTTATAGATCTGCTTGTTGGGTGAAACTGAGAAGGAGGGTGATTTTTCTCCGTGAAAAGGGCAGCAAGCCCACATATTCTGACCTTTTTTCTTTAAGGGCAAGTAATCACCCACTACCTCTACAATGTCGGCGCGTTCTTTTACTTTATCAGAAGTCAGCTTGCTTATGCTCATGAAATGGGAAAGTAAACAAAGTTAAGCGCTCAGATTAGATTAAGAACACAGAAACTGAGAACTATTTGCAAAGGCTCTGAGTTTCACTTTGACTGGGTCAAAAGTGGTTTTATAAAGCCACTTTCTTAGAGTAACTTGCGAAAAATTTAAAATAAGGCATGCAATTGACTGCGGATTTAATAAAGAAATCACTTTCCAAAGTGCAAGATCCGGATCTCAAAAGAGATTTGGTGACTTTGGGAATGATTCAAGGAATTCATATTGATGGGAATAAAGTAAGCTTTAAAGTGGTCCTTACAACGCCTGCCTGCCCTTTGAAAGAAGTAATCAAAAACAATTGTCTGGAAGTGCTCGAACAGGATCATGGATCCGAGTGGGAGTGGGATATTTTTATGACTTCTGAGGTAACAACAGTACGGGATGCCGGGCCAATTTTGCCTGAAGTAAAAAATATCATTGCCATCGCCTCAGGTAAAGGCGGAGTGGGAAAATCCACTACTGCTGTAAATTTAGCGGTAGCTCTAGCTCAATTGGGAGCAAAAGTAGGTTTGATTGATGCTGATATTTCCGGTCCTTCTGTTCCGCTCATGTTCAATGTCGAAGGGGAACAGCCCTCCGTAAAAAAGGTAGGTGAAAAAAACATCATTATGCCGATCCTTCAGTATGGTGTAAAATTGATGTCTATTGGTTTTTTGACTCCCACAGATAGTGCAGTGGTATGGAGAGGTCCCATGGCGAGTTCTGCGTTAAGACAATTTATCGCTGATGTAGAATGGGGCGAATTAGATTATTTACTCATTGATTTGCCACCAGGAACTTCAGACATTCACCTTACGATGGTGCAGACAGTGCCTGTCACAGGAGCAGTAATTGTGACAACGCCTCAAAAAGTAGCCTTAGCCGATGCAAACAAAGGTTTGTCTATGTTTAAGCAGCCACAAATTAACGTTCCCATCTTAGGTGTTGTAGAAAATATGGCTTACTTTTCACCCGAGGAATTGCCTGAAAATAAATATTATATTTTCGGCAAAGAAGGTGGGAGAAAATTAGCCGAAAAATATGATGTGCCGTTTCTTGGAGAAATACCCATTGTCCAAAGCATCAGAGAAAGTGGGGATACGGGTTATCCAGCAGTTTTGAAAAACGGATTAACAAAAGATGCATACATGGACTTGGCAGAAACTGTGGCTCGACAGATTGCTATCCGAAATGCATCAATTAAGAAAACATCCATTGTAGAAGTAAAAGCGTAATTAGAGATAATGCAAGCCGGACTAAGAGAAAAAATTGAATTTGCCTTAGACACAATCAGGCCCTATTTAGAGGCTGATGGTGGAAATGTGCGTGTGGTCGAATTAACTGATGATCTCATATTAAAGATTGAGATGATGGGCAACTGTGGATCATGTCCTATGTCTTCCATGACTTTAAAAGCGGGAGTTGAAGAGGCTATAAAGCGGGCCATTCCTGAAATCATCCGGGTGGAAGCAGTAAATCTTATTGTGGCTTGATCCCCTTTAAATGAGAAAAGGTTTTCGGATTTTCAGCATTCTATTTTTCCTCAAAGGATTTCTGATCTTTTCGTTGACCTCATTTGGACAGAAGATCTCACCTGTAGATCTCTCTCCCGTTATCGGCACGACAATATTGCATGACCACTCTGAGAAATGCGCCCATACAATTATTGAGTCGAAAATCGAGAAAGAAATGGGCTATTTCGGATCCCAAGATTTTTTTGAGGATTGGATAGATCAACAAATTATACTTAAAAGGAAGGCCCCACCAATCGCACGAATTCAAAACGAACGTCGATTAATCCCCGTCGTGGTTCATGTTATTCATAATGGCACACCGGTAGGTTCGGGGGCCAACATTCCTGATACTCAGATTTTTGAGCAAATAAGAGTTTTAAATGAAGATTTCAGAAGGCTCAACGCCGATGCCAATCGAACGCCTGCAGAATTTCTTCCTGTGGCAGCAGATGCAAATATTGAGTTCGTTCTTGCAAAGCAGGATCCTATGGGAATACCGACCTCGGGAATCGTTAGGCTTCAAGGGACTAAAAACTCCTACAGCCCTGACAATGATGCAGTTCTTATTGGACAACTTAGTCAATGGAACCCTGCAGAGTATTTGAACATGTATGTGGTCCCATTGGTCCAACCTTTCATTGGATACGCCTCTTTCCCAATATCTAATTTACCCGGATTGAATTTCTCCCCAACTCCAGCATTAATTGATGGAGTGACGATTGATTATCGTTTTTTTGGAATTGGTGGAAATGCTTCATCTTTTTCATTGGGAAGAACAGCAACTCATGAAGTGGGGCATTATTTCGGACTTAGGCATATTTGGGGAGATGGAGGGTGTGGAGTAGATGATTTCGTACTTGACACTCCCGAACAGGACAACCCCAATACCGCATGTAATCCGACCCTAAGCAGAACTTCATGCGGATCCAATGATATGGTCCAAAACTACATGGATTACACGCCCGATGCCTGTATGAATTTATTTACCAAAGGGCAAGTGGAGCGATTCAATGTTGTTCTTGAAAATAGTCCTCGTCGCGTGACTCTGATAAATAATAGAGCTACCCAAGAACCTGAATTATTTAATTTAGACTTAGCCATTTTACGAATCATCCAACCCGTAGATGCAATTTGTGAATTAACTATTTCTCCGCAAATAGAAGTAAGAAATGCAGGTTCATCTACCATAACTTCTGCTTTGATAGAATTCCGGAGAAATGGATCCGTCCTGGAGTCCAGAAGATTTACCTTAAACTTGGCTACCGGCGGATCGGAAATACTGACATTCAATCCAAATCAACTTGCCGAAGGAAATAACCAAATTGAATTTCGGATTATTCAAGTAAATGATCAATTAGACGAAAATCCTGCAAATAACTCCAAGACCTCAAATCCGATTTTACAGGGAGAAATCACTTTACCATATAATTTCAACATCCAAGCCTTCCCAAGTGATTGGGTAATCAATAATCCAGACCAATCCTTTACTTGGCAAAGAACTAATGTTGTAATCGGTGGTCAGATGCAGCAACTGATTTTTATCCGCCATTATGAATATGAAGGGCAAGGTCAATTGGATTATTTTACTTCACCAATTATTGATCTCGCCAAATTCCCCAATGCACAGCTGGTCTTTGAAGTAGCACATGCCCCTTACGCTCAGGCTGGATTTCAGGACGAATTGATTATTTCTGTCTCAGAGGATTGTGGTTCAAACTTCAACTTGGTGGGTGTAAATTATCAGAAATCCGGTGAAAAACTCGAAACTTCTTCACCAACATTGGACGAATTTATACCTACTTCGAATTCACAATTTAGAACCGAAGTATTCAATTTGAGTAGTTTCAAAAATCTTGGCAAGGTGAGGGTTTCAATCATTACCAGAAATGCATACGGCAACAATATTTATTTAAAAAATATCAGAATCCTTCCTGTAGAGGAATTAAACTACGGGGTCAAAGTTGCCGAAATATTAGTGCCCACGCCGATAAGCTCCGGAAATCACACAGAGGAAATCGTAAGGGTTACCAACACTGGAAACCTACCATTTTCGAAATTTCTCTTTACGCGTACCTCCAATACCTCTTCACCACAAACGTTTTTGGTATCAGGGGTAAATATCGCACCTAACGCCTCTATTGATCTTGATATACCAAAATCCACATTTGGTGCAAAAAACAGATTACGGTATTCGGTGAGAGAACCTAACTTCGATCAAAATCCACGACCGATCTCTGAATTGAGTAGATATCATCTACAAAATACAGAAGCAATTACTGCTCCGTGGAGGCAAAATTTTAATACAAGCACAACCCTTGCACCCTGGCTGACAATCAATCCTGAGAATGATTCACCAGCTTGGACAGTGACTCCAATTTCAAATGGGCAAGGAGTTAACAACGCAGCAAGAATGCAAAATGGTCAGGCAGGAAATAGTTATTGGCTGGGATCTCCGGCTTTTGACTTGACCATATCCAGACAAGCCAGTATTTTCTTTGATTTGGCAGCGGGCCAAGTAGATGCAGCGACAAGCTTATACTTGCTAGCGAGCAAAGATGGAGGAATAAATTATGATACAGTTTGGATAGCGACAGGGCAAGCATTGTCGACTGTAACTTCTGGTCAAGCTAATCCAAATAATCCGGGAGATTATACTCGAACCTATGTCAACCTCAGCGATTTTGCCGGAGAGGATGCATCAAATGTAAGACTGGCATTTGTCCTTACCATATCAGGAAGTAATAATGACCCAGTCTATCTCGATAATTTGGAACTCTTCCTTAATGCAAATCCTAATCCGGTAATTCCTTCACAAGGATCGAGTGTTTTATATCCAAATCCAGCGAGAGACTTCTTTAGCTTAGCTTTCAATTTCCCTGAGGAAGATGATGTGACGATCCAGATTATTTCGGCTACAGGAGCGATTGTCCATGAAGTTGAATATGCCAGAACTTTGAACCAGACCTATACCTTTAGCACAGAATTATTTCGGCCGGGAGTTTATATCATTCGAATTAGCAGTAATTCACTGCAAGAAATGAAACGATTGTTGATTAATTGATCTTAAAAATAGCCGAAAAGAGGTCTTTCGGCTTATTTTTTGTCTGCTAATTCAAAGTGTTTTTATCACTTTTGTTCGCTGTGCGTCCAAAAATCCCATTAACTTAGTCTGTTTCAATTGTATCAATGAATTCATTTAGTTCTTCTTTCAAAAAAATTCTGGTCAATTTACTGATCGTTATCGGCTTGACTGCCCTTTTGGGATTCCTTTTCCTAAAAGTCTATCTCCCCTTCTATACGCACCATGGGGAGACCGTTACTGTACCGGACTTATCCGGTTACAGGTTTCTTGAAGCCAGTCAATTGTTAAAAAATACGGGACTCCAATATGAGGTTTCTGTGGACTCAGGATTCAGTGCAGATCTGCCAGCCTTGGCTATTTTGAAACAGATTCCTGATGCAAGTTCTCAAGTCAAAACAGGGAGAAGAGTCTATTTGACCTTGAATGCTAGAAATGCTCCGCTCCTCAAAATGCCAAACCTTGTCAACATGCCGTTGAAGAATGTGCAAGAAATTCTTTCAAACATTGGCTTGCAAAGAGGAGATATCGTCTATGTACCTGATATAGGAATTAACGTAGTGTTGGACCAACGTTACAGAGGAGTAAGTGTGAAAGAAGGCTTTGAAATACCCAAAGGAGCTACTATAGACCTCCTAGTAGGTGATGGTATGGGGAATCAATTACTTTTTGTGCCTGATCTCAAAGGATTGGAAGAAGAAGAGGCTGAATTTCTAATTTTAGGATCTGGACTTCGCCTCGGTAATAAAAATTACTCCTCAACTGATTCTGTGGCATCAGGGAGAGTTTTCTTGCAGTCACCAGGTCCAGGCATGGAAGTGAGAACCGGTGAATTAATCAATATTTGGATATCCAAAAATTAATCGTTTGAGAAAGTTCTTGAAACCTTGGCCCCTAATTTTCAACTTTGTAATCATCTTTTTACAAGGACAATTAGCCTTTGCCCAGTTCGTCGAGATCGCTCCAATTCATAAACAAAAGTTTACATCAAATACTGAGACTTCTACTTCAGGAAGAATTCAAAATATAAATTCCCTTCCCTTTTGGGATGATTTTTCGACCGGAATTGACACACTTAAGTGGACAACTAGGGGCTCATCCTATACCGAGACTATCGCTCAAAACCCACCCTCTTTTGGTTCAGTTCTATTCAATGGAGTGGATCAAAATGGTAGACCTTATTCAAATCAGATTGGTGATCAAGGTGAAACCGATTTTCTTACCAGCAAACCTTTTAACCTCAGTTCTTTATCGAATTCAGAAAAAGAAAGCTTATACCTAAGCTTCTTTTGGCAAGCTGGTGGAAAAGCTGAGGCTCCTGATTCAAATGACCGTTTTACACTTCAAATTCTAAATCAGGCTGGAGAATGGATTACGGTCTGGTTTCAAAATGGAGGAAATGATCTTAACAGGACGACATTCACCCAGGAAATCATAAAAATCCTACCCGAATGGCAGCATTCAAGTTTTCAGTTTCGGTTTTTTTCCAGAGGAAGACAAATTGGTCCTTTTGATAGTTGGCTATTGGATTATGTTTACCTGAACTCCAATCGAAATCAAAATGACCTAACCTATCGGGATAGAGCATTGACCCAAACCAATCAGGTGAATTTTGGAGATTATAGTGCTTATCCTTTGGAGTTGCTGAAAACCGATCAAAAAGGACTTTGGTCAAGAATCCAAAATCAGTTTCTGAATCTTGAGAATCGTTTTCGCGCAATGGAATATTCAATACAAATTGAAGATAACCTGGGTAATCCACTAGTGATAGTCAATGACGACACACCATTTAATCCAGTACCAAATTCTTTAGAAAGAAGAACTTTTTTAAGCAGAGAATTTGACAATATTCCTATTCCACTTGAAGAAATTGACATAATCATCACGACTTCCCTCACTTCAGGAGATGGCTTTTTGTTCACCATACAGAATGGAGATACCATCCGATCAAATTCGGTGGACTATCGAATAAATGATACTATAAAAACAAGTTTCCCCATTCGGGATTTCTTCGCATATGACAATGGCTCAGCGGATTATTCTGCCGGTATAAATCAACGCTCCGGACAATTGGCAGTACAATATGATTCTCCTGAACCTGTTTTCATAAAGGGAATTTCAATCAATTTCACCAACGCAAGTCAAGCTAATCAGCCAATAGATATTGTGATTTGGGATGAAATTGATCGACGTCCTATTTTTTCGAAAGAATCACTAATCCCGGAAAAAGTGCCTGGACAGGATTTCTCCTATTATGCTTTGGATACAAACATCAGGGTATCAGGAGAATTTTTCGTTGGCTTCACTCAGTTTTCAAATGAATTTATTCATGTGGGCTTAGATAAGGTCAACGATCAAGGATCAAAAATTTACTACAATGTCGGCGGAGGCTGGGTGCAAAACGAAGATGTCAAAGGCTCCCTCATGATCCGACCACATGTATCATTAGCTGCCCCGTTTGAACAAAGCCAAGCACCTCCATCAAACTATAGAATCTTCCCCAATCCTGCAATTAATCGAGTAATGATTGAGGGTAAGTTTTCAGAAATCTTAATCTTCGATTCCTTTGGAAGGCAGATTTTGTTACCAAGAGAGCGAACCGATGAAGGAGAAATTGTTAATTTTGAAGGACAAAGGCCGGGAGTCTATGTAATCAATTTGATTACCGAAGTCGGATCAAAATCATTTCGAATCTTAGTCACTAAATAAAATGGAAGATATCACAGTATCAGAACTCAAAAATCGACTCGATAAGAGAGAGAAATTTCAATTTCTTGATGTACGAGAGGAATGGGAATACGAAGAAGACAATCTTGGTGCAATGAATATTCCCCTAGGAGAACTGCCCCACCGAATTTCAGAACTTGAGAAATTCAAGGATGAGGAAATCGTCGTTCACTGCAGGTCTGGAGCTCGAAGTGGCAATGCTAAGAAATTCATGGAAAGCAAGGGATTCAGTCAAGTAAGGAATGTCCTTGGAGGAATTCTAGCCTACAGATCACTTTAATATTAAGGCCCGAGTTTGAATAGTAACTTGGAATTATTTTTTATTCAAAAATGAAAGGCCGCGGTGAAAAACACACCGCGAAAATCAGGATTGCGATCCATCCAAGTATTTTTCTTTTGGTATCGAGAGGTCGAAATCCCGATACTTCAGGATGATTAACTCCCATCACTCTACCCAATAAAAAGCCGTAAAAAAGCCATCCCTGATATCCCTCCCATTCGGGTTTGATAAATGCCAAGACGTATTGACTTGCGGCAAGTAGCAGTACAATGGTGAGTTTATTTTGAGCCGTAAAATCAGTTCGGGAATAACAGATATATAAGAATCCTATATACAGCGGCAACCGGATGATGAGCTCCTCCACTGGCATTGCCGGACTGATCATCCCTACCCCAGCATACCCTAGAAATAGCGTAAAGACTGCGATAGAAATTTGCTTATGATACTTTGGGGAAAGCCCAAAAACCACGTGACCTCCATCAAGTTGTCCGATAGGAAGAAGATTAAGCGCAGTAAAGAAAAGCGCCAAATAGCCCGCAAATAAAAAGGGGTAATGGATCATCTCAGACATCGAGGGCAATCGCTCGGGATCTGCAAGGACCTCCCCCATCGCCCAGAATAGTAAATTCCCTCCCAATTCAAAATCCAACACATCTTCTCCATACCCTTCAAAATCAGGGTCGGCATATTCCGGATGTACCGAATAAATAAAATCAGCAGGTGGTAAAGTAGTAAACCCGTAAACCAATACTCCAAATGCAATCACAAAACCTGCCAGCGGGCCGGCTACTCCAATATCAAAGAATTTTTTACGGCTGTTGATAGAGCCTTTCATACGGATTATCGCACCGAAAGTCCCAATTGATGGTGCGCCAATGAATCCAAACCAAGCCGGAATAAAAAAGGGCAAAGTACACTTTACCTTGTGGTAGATTGAGGTAAAAAAATGTCCCAGCTCGTGGATAAGAAGGATTCCTACAAATGGAATCGAAAATGCCATGGACTTTACGAAATATTCCCAAGTCAAAAATGAGTCTCCGTCGGCCATGACTGATTTGCCATAAACCCACTCACCACCAGCCAGCGTCGTGGTGATGAAAGTAAGAATCAAAAGAAATCCGTGAATGAGGTACTCTTTGGGTTTATACATGTTTGAAAAAATCAAAAATCACATTCGGACCGGTCACATGAACTGCCTGAATGCCTACAGATGCCGCCCCTTGAACATTCGCTGCCAAATCATCAAAGAATACCACCCGATCAGCAGAAGTACCCAATTCGTCAAGCATTTTAGTATAGATTTCTTTGGATGGTTTTGCCAAGCCCATCTCATGACTGTAAAATACTCGATCAAAAAGCGGTTCAAATCGATCCATCTCAAAATCAGTTTTCAACATCTCATAGACGGCATCAATATGTATCTCATTGGTATTGCTGAGAATTCCTACTTGGTAGGATTGTTTCAATTTGGAAATTAATTCCAAGCGCTCCTTTGGAATCTTTCCCAGCAAACTGTTCCAAAGTTCATCCACCTTCTGATCGTCCCAGTTTTGTTGGAAATAATTTCTTACTTCATTTCGAAAAGTTGGTGAATCTATTCCACCTTTTTCATAGGCCTTATGAAAATCTGTGATGTAAAAGGAATCTACTTTCAATTCGAACGAACTGGGAAGCAATGATTTAATGAGATTCAGGGATCGGTGATAATCAATATCGATAATCACATTGCCAAGGTCAAAGATCAAAAAGTCTGCATCAATCGCATTTTTCATTCGCAAAACGGGTTGTGTATATGAACTCAAATATGTAACATTGCACTCCCAAAACCAAGGTTTGAGGCCAATTGAGCTGGAAATTTGAGGTTTAAGAAAGTCTTATCGCTATCGTGATGAAAATTTAGATGGTATAAGATTATAAAGGGCCTATAGCTCATTCGGTTAGAGCAACTGACTCATAATCAGTAGGTGCCTGGTTCGATTCCAGGTGGGCCCACAAAGCCATTCAAGAAATTGGATGGCTTTTCTATTTTTATACATGGAAAAGTTTGTTTTAACTTTTGGGATTACTTCATTTGAAAAATAAATTAATTACTAATGTCAGTTGAAGAATTCATAGCCCAGTACGACCCAAAGGTTCAGGACGCTTTTTTGCAACTCAGAAAATTAGCCAAAGAACTACTTCCTGAAGCAGAAGAGATTTTTTACGAAGGCTGGAAAAACATCAGTTACGGAACAGGCGAAAGCAGGTCAGATAAGGACCTGATTATTTACATCGCACCATTTAAGGACAGTGTGAATCTTGGTTTCTTCAGAGGTGCGATTTTGCCTGATGAAAAAAAGTTACTCCAAGGTACCGGTAAATTGATGCGTCATTTGAAAATTAAGAAATTGACCGATTTTGATCTGGACGTCATTAAAAGCTTAATTCTGGAAGCGAAAGTTGAAAGGTTTGGAGGGAAATAATTGATTTAAACATGTATCAAACTTCCTTTCTTTAATCTGAAGTGAAGGGTTAATCATCGATAGAAATTCTTATTTTACTTCATTCAACCCTGCATAAAGCTGTGCCACCAAACCCATACCAAATTGGGTTATTACCCGGTATCCGCTTTTTTGGAGGTCTTCTCCTCCTCTATTGATCTGTGAAACCGATCTCAGAAAGCCATCTTCGGAAACATATTCCTGTACGCCTTGGTAAGCCAATTTTGCTGCATTGTTAAATTCTTCACCCAGAATTCCCATTCGAAATCCCCATGCAAAAGCAGCTGCGATACCTGCAGTGGCGGAGGTGTCCACACCCGTTTCGGGAAGATCGATATAGGAGTAATACATGCCATTAGGATTTTGAAGCCCCAAAACAAAACCAGACTGCTTCACAAAATCTTTTCGGATTTCTTCCAATCCGTCAATTTTTCCGAAATCTGAATTTTCAAATTCCCGAAGGGTCTTAACAATTCCCAATAAATACCAAGCCACTCCCCGACCCCAATTCTTAAATGTTTTATGGCTATCTGAAGTCGATCTTTGGTAAATGCTGCTTGTTTCAGACAAATATTCTCGCCTAAGCAATAGGTGATTAACAGCCAACTCCGCCAATTTCCTGTTTTTCCTTTGGCACGCTATTACTGAAAGTGGATAGGCCAAGGTATAACATCCCTCTGTGGTGACATCACCAGTGAAATCTCTTTCTGATGGGTTTTTAAGTTTTTGGATGTATTCCAGTGCCCGCAAAATAGAAATATGGTCCGGGTACAAATTTGCTATGGCGGCAAATGGTAAAAAATCCTCCAAACTATTGAATTTACCATCCATAGGGATAGTATGTGGACTTTCGAAAATAATTCCTTTTTCAGGGTCCAAGTAAGAATTCAATTGGGTTTTAAGAGTCGCTGTGGCGGGTGATTTGCCCTGTTTATGAAGTTCAAATAGGCCATCTTGCACACATCCTCCCAACCAACCAAAAGGACTGAAAGAATTCATGGAATAAAGATTCTTAAAGAAAGCATCCTCCTTGTTTGTTTTTTCAGGCAAGAATAAATGTGGCTGCAACCCGGAATTATCTTGACGCTGTGCGTCCAAACCATAAAACCACGCTTCTTTACTTCCCTGTATCAATTCTAAGCCAATACCTTCCTTGAGAATCTGTCGGTAATAAGATGCAGAAATCTCCAGCTCAAAAGGTTGAAAAGGATGAGAATATCGAATATCAAAAATACCCAGTTCGATTTTTGATTTCGGTAGAAAAGCTTTGATTTTTACATGCTCCCGAAGATCCAAAGCTGAACTCAGACGGAGGAAAATGGAATCGGTTTTTGTTTTTTTTCTTGACTTGGAAAAGGAAATTACCGTCGGTGAATTTTCATCTTTTGTCAGGATCGGAAAAGCTTCCCATCCTAATGGAATTCGTTTAGCCGGATCTACAGTTTTGACAGGAAATTGTGAGTCAGTGGAAAGTTGACGGAAATCATTGGAATTAGAATCTTTTAATATCAATGCAAATCCATCTTTGATGAAGGCTATGGAAACGGCACCAACAATAGCCCCATTAACCAAAAATTTTCTTCTATTCATTAGTTGCGATTTCATTTAAAGGTCAAAACTAAAATCCATTCTGGATGGTGTTAGGGCCAAAAATACGGCTTTCGTATTTCCATTGGCAAATTATTAGGGTGAAATCATACCCACTTTAGTGAGATTTTTTGGCAGATAAAAGGATGAAAAAGTTTCCATCTCCAAGATGATTAAGACCACATTGGAAAGTTAAATCCCTTTCCAATGTGCAAAGAAAACGTGTATGACGCTTATTCTGAAATTGATTTACAAAATTTGCTGAAATTGTAATGTAAAAATATCCGCCCTTTCGTTTTTCTAATTGTTTTATAACTTGTTCACTCTGGTAACCGTCCATTTATATTAATGAATTCCATAGTGCTTCTTTAAATCCTGATATGGCAATCGCTCCTCTAACAACGATTGGTCTTTTTATCATAAAAGGGTTCTCTATAAGTTTTTCAATTGCAAAATCATTGTCATTCATAATTTTTTCTTGAACTTCTTTGTCTAATTTTTTAAAGATAAGTCCTTGAGGTGTCACAACCTCTTTCTTATCGAGAATGGAAAATAAATTCTCTATGATTTCTCTTGTCACACCACTTTTTTTGTAATTGTGAAATTCAAAATTAATGCCGTTTTCTTCTAAGAATTTTATACCTTTTGCAGTAGTATCACAACTTGGCATACCGTAAATAATTGTTTTGTTGCTCATTTTGTTTTAATTTTTATGGTTAAAATTTAATTAAATATTATTGCTTGTCTTTTGATTGAATGACATTGCTTCTAAATCTAATATTGGTAAATGGCTTCTATAGCCGCTCTTTAAGTATTCAAAAAGAATTAGCCTTTTTTAAAAAGTCCCTAAATGGAGTAGAGAACGTGTATGCTTTCTCTATCAAATTAATAAAGTTATCGCCTTCGAATTCTTCGTGTGTCAAGTTTCGGGCAACTGTATAATTTTTATACCGCAGATATTCCACAAATGGATGATCCTTGGCATATCCTTGTGGACTTGTTTTCAGTTTTTCGGTATAATTAGAAAGTCCACCAAAAAAGTCTTTGAAGGTTCTATTTTCCAATATGGTCTGTAAGGACATTCCATCGAAATCAATAGAATCTCTAATATTCTTTAAAGTTTGTTTGTCTGGACTATGATAGCCACAGCCTATAAATGAATTTTCTACGCCAATAGAAATATGTAAGGGTGAAAAACTATCTACCTTGTCCATTATTGAGAAGGTGAAAAAGTCTTTATAAACAGGCAAGTTTGGATTGTACATCCTATTGTTAGTAATTCTGGATATACAGTCTTTTGGTTTAAAATGATCAAAATAAGTTTTATCAAATTTGCTCAAAAGAGTTAATATTTTTTGAACTTCTTCAAGCCACGCATCTTTTGCAAAAGCATATCTGTCCCGATTGGCATCCATCCATTCTTTGCTGTTATTCTTGCTTAGGTCTTTCAAAAATTCTAAGATTGCTTTTTTCTTGTTCATGATTTATTGGATTAAATAAATTATTCTTATTTGTAATGCTTCACCACAGAAATCAGATTAATTTCTCAGTTTAAGATCCATCTTCACAATCCCTCCAAATCGCTTCCCATCAGGTTTCGGAGTTTTGCCACTGATTTGAGTATATCCAACTTGGCATCAGTAATTCCAATTTTAGCATTCAACAAAGACCGTTGAGCCTCCCGCAGATCAAGACTACTGGCCAACCCTCGTTCAAATCGCTCCTGAGTTCTCGAAAAATTATCGTTGAAAGTCGCAAGATCATTTTCTTGCCGAATTAGCTTGGCTTTCAAAATCAAAAGTTGACTTTGTTCCTTTACTGCTTCTTTAATCAATTCATCCTCAGTTAATGAAGCTTGAGTTTGGGAATTTTCAATTTCAATTCTTGAATTTTTGATCTTATTCTTGACCCGGCTGCCATCGAAAAGCAAAACATTGAGCGATAATCCAGCTGTGTATCCCAGTGTTTCCAATTTTTTCAATTGCTGAGCATCATTTTCCTGACGGAAATAACCGTAGTCCGCAAATGCGTTCAACTGCGGATATTTAGCCGATTCGGCTATTTTAAGTTGATTCATTGCGGCTGAAATATACCCGTCCGTGATTTTCAATTCCGGATTATTTCGGACAACCAATTCTTTCAACTCCGAGGTTTCAATTAATGGCGGGTCCTGAAAATTCACTGACACCAGATAGGCTTCCTCCGGAGCTATTCCCATCAGAAAGTTCAGTTCTTTGATCAGGTTGTTTTTGATCAATCGGACATCATCCAGCGCATTCAATTCCTGATTGATATCCGTTTGCGCAGCCAAAGACAATGCGCCTGTGACCTGTCCAAATTCGATCTGATTTTCAATTCGCCTTAATTGCTCTCGACTTATAGCTACGTTTTCGATCAACAGTTCTTCACGACTTTGCAGCTTTGCGATATCATAGTATAGATTGGAAACCCCAAGGATTAATTCATTCATCACCAACTCTTGCTGGTACCGACTGATGCTTTGCTGATTTTCCAGAAGCTTATAAGTGTATTTCCCTCTAAACCCTCCAATCAATAAATAATCGGCCCTGATTCCTGCGGATAGTGTGGTGGATTGTACGCCATCTTCTTCAATGCTTACCAAAGGAGGATTTTCCTGAAAAGTCCGGATATCGATGTTAGCCTGATTTTCACCAAAAACCCCATTACCTGCCAAACTCAAAGTTGGCATAAGACCGGCATTGCCCTTGAAAACATTATTAACAGAGATTTGCACTAGATTTTTTTGAATCTTAAGTTGTTTGTTATTGGCAATCGTAAGGTCAACTGCCTCCTCCAAAGTCATCAATGGTAAGCCAGAGTTTTCCTGCCCGAAAACGGCTAATTCAAAACCCAACAATAGAATTCCTATAAACAGTATTTTTCGCATGATTGATTAGGCTAGTTCGTTTTTGATTTCTTTCAGGACTACGTCCAATTCTTCCGGTGCTTTATCTGAATTTCTATTCCTGATGTGGTAAAGTTTTACTTTCAACCTGTTGATTAGCAATAAAATAGAAGGCAATAAAGTAAGTGAAAGCACCAGACCGAAAATCAAACCATAGGCGATAGCAATTGCCGTAGGCTTGATGAATTGTGCACTGACAGAATTGCTCAAAAGCAGGGGTGCCAATCCAAAAACCGTGGTAATAGTAGTCAGTACAATAGGTCTAAATCGGGAAATAGCAGCCTCCAAAAGGGCATCTTTAATTTTCATCCCTGCTAGGAGGTTGTCATTGTAAGTGGAGACGAGTACCAAACCATTATTGATCAAAATCCCCCACAAGGCGATCAATCCCAAAAAAGAAAAGATGCTGACTGGGATACCATGGATAAATGTGCCCCACGCTACGCCAATGAATGCAAATGGCAGAATGGAGAGAATCGCTAAGGTTTTACTGATTGAGCGATAGTTCAACAGCAAAATCACCACAATCAGAATAAAAACCAGTGTAGTAGGTCCCTGACTGGAGGCCTGAGTTTTTGAAGAAAGTCGTGCCTCACCCTCCAATGTGTAGCGAATGTTCGGAAATCGACTTTTAATTTCTGCCAAAACTCCTGCTTCTGTATCTGCCAAAACTCCGGGAACTGAAACCATCAAATTGGCAATGTCTGCTTCCACTCGGAGTTCACGGACTCCAGATTGGTGATTGATTTCTGTGACGTTGGTTTTGTATTCAAAATTTGCCAATTCACTCATGGGGTAGGAAGAACCATTTGGCAGAGACAATCGCATATTTTCCAGATCACGAATTGACCTGCGATCTTCTACATCATATCGTACCCAAATTTTGACCTCCTCATCATTCCGCTGAAGACTTTGGGCTTCCAGGCCGAAAAATCCTTTTCGAATCTGATCAAAAACCTGTGCCTCAGAAAAGCCAAGCAGTCGGGCATTTTCCTTCAATGTCATTTCTAATTCAGGCATGCCTTGTTTGTCTGTATCGGTCACATCTTTTAGATCATCCCTCGTCTCCAGATACTCCCTGAGCATGGTTTTTGCCACTCGGAGATCCTCGGTATTTTTACCGATCAAGGCAATGGATACCGGTTTACCGAAGGCAGACAGACTCTTGTATGCCAAATTTCTCGCTTCCGGTATTGGACCCACTTTTTCCCGAATTTTGCCCGCCACGACATAAGAAAGAATATTTCGCTTGTCTCCTTCAAGCATATAGATATTCAAAAAGCCCTCATTGGATTTGGGACCGATAACCTTTTCCACAAAGTTGACCACCTGAAGCGAGTCAGATCGCTGGGCTGAATATTCAGCGTTTACTTCCCACACAGCTGCTTCGATTCTGTCGAGCTTTTCACGAACAATTCGCTCATCCGTTCCCAAGGAAAGTTCGATTTGAGCGGTGACCATGTCCTGATCAATATTTGGGAAAAAGGTACTTTTAATTAATCCTGAACCCAAGGCCATGACTGTCAACACCATGATGCTAATTACTGCCAGGATTGGGATAATGGGAAATTTCAAACTACCTCGGATCACTTTAGAATAGAAGAAATCTCTGAAGCGGATCAATGAATTATTGGTAATCTGAGTCAGTTTCCAAGGTTTATCATCTCTTCTCAAAGCTTTTGATCTAGCGATGTGAACCGGAAGAAAAAACAAGCTTTCCAGCAAAGCGATGAAAAGGGTAGCACAAACTACAAAGGCAACATCAGAGAAATAATCCCCTAATTGTCCGTCAAAAAAGAAGAAAATGCTGAATGCGAAAGCGGTGGTGATCAATGAGGAAACAATTGCAGGGATCACCTCAATCGTTCCTTGAATAGCCGCCTGAAGTGGGGTGAGGCCTTTCATGAATTTCTCATAAATGTTCTCTGCCACTACCACACCATCATCTACGATCACTCCAAGAACTATAATTGTCCCAAAAAGCGAAACCTGATTGATCGTGAGATCATAGAAATAGCTAAGGGTAAACATGCCCAGAAGTGCCACAGGAATCTTAAAGGCTACCCAGAATGCTATTCTTGGATCCAAAAACAATCCCAATACGATCAGAACAAGTAATATACCCTGCCATGCATTGTTTTGAAGTCTGGCAATTGAGTCACTCAATGGGATTCCCCGATCTTCGATAATGACGATCTTGAACAGGGCATTCTTGGAATTGAAATCTTTTACGTATCGATTGAGGATTTCTGCATTTTGAAGAATATCCTCTTCGCCGCGGCTAAAAACCTTAATAATAACGGCCTGCTCTCCATTGACAAAACTCTGGTCAGGCTTATTAGCAAATCGATCCTGCACCTGAGCCACATCTTTGAGATAGACAACCTTGCCATCAGGAGTGGCTTTGATTACAGTATTGAGCAGGTCTTTGGCATAATAATTTCGACTATCCAGCCTGATTAAGATTCGCTGCGAACCTGTTTCCAGTTCACCACCTGAAGCTTTGAGATTGGTTTGACTAATCGCCGAACTTACTTCATCAAATGTCAGCTGGTAAGCCCGAAGGTCATTTTCACGAACCTTGATTTCAATTTCTTCCTCGGGATAACCACTGATAAAGATTTGAGAAAGACTGGGATTGAGGATCAATTCATCCTTAACCTCCTTCGCATAATCTTTTAAATTCCACAAAGTGCCTTCACCCACTACCGCAAGCGTCATGGTGTAATTCAAAATCTCTTCTTTTGTAATTACAGGGACATCCAATCCACGGGGAAATGTGGTAATGCTATTTACCGCATTGTTGATATCCTGAAGGACTTCATTTCTGTCGGCTTTTTCCGAAACTTCGATTCTTACACTGGCGAAACTTTCTGTAGATGTTGAAGTCACCCGTTCGATCCCTTTAAGACCTTCCAGTTTTTCCTCAATTTTATTTACCACATCTTCTTCTACTTCCTGTGGAGAGGCACCTCTGTAGACTGCATTGACGAGGATAAAATTCACCGGCTCCGGTGGCAGAAAATTTGACCGCATTGTTGATAAAGAGATCAATCCCACCACGAGGATCATTCCTATGAGAATGTCCACTGTCCTAGGCTTTTGTGCTAGTAATTCAATAATCTTCTTCATCTTACAGCGCTACTTTTTTTCCGACCATTGGCTGTACAAATTGCGTGAGAATTACCTGATCGTTTTCAGCAAGTCCTCTGACCAAAGTAGAATCCTGAAAAACCTGAACCATTTCCACCACTTTGCTTACAATAAGATTTTCATTAAGCACCAAAACACTGCGATCTCTATCCAAGGCAACATTTGGGATTACAAAGACATCTTCATAATTCGCAGATGAAAATTGCCCTCTGAGGTACATCCCAGGAAGAATATTCTGCCCTGCAATCGAAAAGTAAACTGGGATATTTTGAGTCTGTGCATCTACAGTTCCCCCTATTCGGATCACAGTACCGATCCAGCTGCCCGAAACCTCATTACTTGTAAAGCTTATTTTGTCTCCGGTTTTGAGTTGGGAACCGATCTTCAAGGACACACCGGTTTCGATCTCAAATTGATCTGAAGAAATAATAGTACCCAATGTCTGGCCCGGAGATACCAGGCCCCCTACATCTATCATGGATTGGGTGAAAATACCATTGTAAGGCGCGTATATGGTGTATTTTGAAAGTCGTTCTTCCTGAGCTTTAAGACCAAAATAAGAAGTGTAAATTCCTCGGGATGTAATAAAAAACTGTTCAGGTTTAGATTTTGCTCCCGGAAGCTCAGCCAAAGGAGCCTCCAAGTCAATATTTTCCAAATAAGTCAGCCAAGCCTGAAAATTATCTGAATAATCCGATTTCAAATCTGGCATTATTCCGGTTAAAGCATTCAAAAAAGCACTTTTTTGAGCTTTAAGATTCAAAGAAAATTCTCTGGAATCTATCGAAATAAGTTTATCCCCTTTTCTGAATTTGTTGCCTGCTTTCAAGGTAATAGGATTTGGTAAAATCAATCCCTGTACTTCAGCAAAAAGCTGGGTCTGGTTCTTAGCGATCACCCGACCACTGATCAGTTCTTCAACTTGTTTGGACTTGGAGTTTACCTTAAGCAACTGCAGCTTGGATTTTTCGATTTGGCCCAGTGTTGCCAAATCTATTTTTTTGACATTTGCCTCCGATGCTTCTTCTTCTTTTCCACACGAGAATAGAAGAAGCGAAAAGAGTAAAAGGATGAGTGAGGTAGTTGTTGATTTCATTTCGATGATTTTTTAAAATCAGAAGTAAGTAGATAAGAGTGGTAAGGAATTTTTATTTTCAAATGATATAATGACTAACAGTCATTTTTGTTTAAAAAAATTAATTTCATGTGTTTATAATTTGTTTTTTAAGGGCCACACCTGCCTGCCGGCAGGCAGGTGGAATCTTCGCATATTTTAAAGTCATCCCTTCATACCTCTCTAGGTCATGCTTGATTTTTTAACCCAGCCGTAATAAGTTTTGCAAAATCATTGATCAAATGTTGCTGGTTTAAAGCTTTGAAGTCTGGAATCAGATTCTTCTTATTTTCAATGAATTGTATCATTCCGACGGTACTTGACCAGATGATAAAATCAATGAATTGCGCCGAAACCGAGGTAGTTATTTCGCCGGAACTTTTACCCTCTTCAATGATCCTTTCAATAAAAACCTGCAATTGCATGCTTATTTCCATGTATTGCTGCTTTTCATTTGCATTGATATCCGCTCTTTCAAAATAATTTAACAGGCCATAATACTGAGGGTAGCTTCTATAAAATTGGTAACAGGATTTAATCACCGACTGTATCTTTTCAATACTGGATTCTATCCCGACTACAGAGCTCTTAAAAGAAGTAAAGAGCATTTCCACTGATTTGACAGACATTTCAGCGAAAAGGTGATCTCGGCTTTTGTAATATTTATATACTGTGCCTTTCGCGATTTGGGCATGGGAAATGACCTGATCGATTGTAAAATTTTCAATTCCTTCTTTGAGTAGAACTATTTCTGCAGCTAGAAGAATCTGTTGTCTGCGGGATTCAGGCGAGTGATGCTTGTTTTTCTTCATAATGACTGTTAGTCATTTTATAATCAACGTGAAGAAAAAAGGTTTAAAAAATTTCTAAATATTTGTTTTGAAAGATTGTGATTTCATGTGTTTATAATTGATTTTTAATTGCCACACCTGCCTGCCGGCAGGCAGGTGGAATCTCGCATTTCGAATAATCATCCCAGTGTGTGACTTTTTAGTCATGCCTGTCTGCCTCAGGCAGGCTTGATTTCATGTGCCTTCCAGCATTTTCATTGCAATTTTTACGTGGATCGCACCTGAAACCAAAACCCTTTCCTTAGAAAGAAATAGAAATCCATTGCAAGAAATGAAGGCAAAATATTTTGCTCAACAACTAATCAGGTGTTTGAAAATCAGGGATTTTTAGTCTAAAATCATTGCCCCCTCACTTCGAATGATACTTCCTCACCAATTCCATCACCTTATCAAATACTTCCGAATTTTCATAAATTCCTCTGAACATATCAGAGTGCGGTCCGTAAGCAAAAATCGGAACCAAAATACCCGTGTGATCATCGCTATGATAGGCGAGTTCAACTTCCCCATTCTTCAAATTTCCCTGAGGAATAGAAACTCCCCCTGTCTCATGATCTGCCGTGATGATCAATAATGTACCCGGATTTTCGTCCGCAAACTGCATCATATCCCCAATCACCTGATCAAAATCCAACATCTCAGTGACAATGGTCGAAGTGCTATTAGCGTGCCCCCCGGAATCTATCAAAGAGGACTCGATCATTAAAAAAATTGGTTGATTTTTACCTTGGAGAAAAGTAACAGCGCCCAAGGCACTTGTACTCAAGAAATCTCCCCTGCCCTTTTCTATGGAAGGAACAGAACCTGGGGCCGAAAAATATCCAACCCGCCCAGCCTTAGAGATCCCTATCTGATCCAGTTGATCGAGTAGGTCAAACCCGCTAGCCTTTAAATTGGGCACTTGACTTTCAAAGGCTTTTTCACCTCCTCCAATAAATAAATCAAGTTTGCTATTCGGTAAATAACCAGCAATTTGATCGGAATCGTCCCGCTCATGATGATGCGCATAAAATGCGGCCGGAGTTGCACCGGTCATCTGATCGGAGGTTATTATTCCAGAGGTAAAATGGTATTCAGCTAGAACTTCAGGAAGATTTGGAAGTGCGGTGCCTTCCGGGCTCATTCCCAGAGCTCGATTGTTTGCTTTTTTGCCTGTGGCAAAAGCAGTACCTCCAGCTGCCGAATCCGTCGTAAAATCATCCGCTGCCTGGGTTTTGATCAATCCCATATTTTTCAATTGGGCCAGATTTAAGTTTCCACCATTTGCAAAAAGTCCTGCGGAAATCTGCGCTAAGCCATTTCCATCACCAATAAGTAGAATGATATTTTTCACCGCCAATACCTTACCATCTGATTCAAAAGTCGGTTGATAAACAGAATGCTTGATATCATTGGCATACACATTTCGAGAAAGTGTACTCAGATAACTTTGAGCGATGGCAGGCTGATCCGTATTGATGTAGTCCACGCCCATGTCATAGAATGCTTTCCAGGCTGACTTACTGTCGGGCGAAGCCCAAAATCTAACTGGTTTTTGAAAGGAATGAACCAACCCTATAAACTCCTCCAATTTCACCTTCTCGGATTCGACGATTCTACCTTTACCATTCCAAACGGAGAACTGTCTGAAACTCAAACTCACCATTCCTATCTTTTCCCAAGGTAGGTCGGCGGTCAAAATCTTGCTTTGGTAGTCAAAAAATATCCACTCCGGATACTTAGTGTAGTCTTCAGGCATGGGACGATTTCCTGAGATGATCAATTTCAATCCATTGGGATTTTGTTTGGAAAAAAGAATTCCCTCAAAATCAGCCACATCTTTCACAATAGCTTCCAGGGTACTGTAGGCTTCGGTTTTGCTGTCTAATAAAAGATGAAAATCAAACCCTTCGATCATCCCTAAATCGACGGCCTTCTGGATAGGCTCAAAGTAAAGTGTGCGAAGGGTCCGCTCAGGTTTGATCGTTTCTTTCTCATGAGCAACCATCAGTTTGCCATTTTGTAAAATGACATCGACTTCAATCGAAGCAGCGCTAGCACCAAAAGCCTCCCAAAAAGGCACATTCCGCAAGTAGTCGTTATGAGAATGGAGTTTGAAATCCTGCTGGGCAAAAAGCAGAACCGGAAATAAAAATACGGTGGCGAAAAAGGCTTTTTTTAGATTCTTCATTCACAAAAATAAGGTTGAATGTTCAAATATCAGGACTTAAGTCTCGCTTTTCCGATGACTTAACAAAAGGGTAAAATCGAGGAAACATCCCAAAAACGGTAACATAAACTTGACTTTGAGTTAAATTAAACCCGGCTTCAATCCACCATCTTTCCAATTGATAATAATCATCATGAACTACTTCAAAATTTTAATTCTGGCAGTCCTCCTTGTTTGCT
Source organism: Algoriphagus sp. (assembly GCF_046296635.1). GTDB lineage: Bacteria > Bacteroidota > Bacteroidia > Cytophagales > Cyclobacteriaceae > Algoriphagus. The sequence goes on from NZ_JBKBKZ010000005.1 coordinate 184,919, forward strand.
GCATTCCCTCATTTGGTCAAAAGCTCAATGAAACTCAAGTCATCGGAAGCCACAACAGCTACAAAAGTGCCATGCCAGCTCCCATTTTGGAATATCTGAACAAAATCAACCCAACGGCAGCGCAAACTCTGGAATATGTGCACCTACCGCTTTCCGAACAGTTGAACTTAGGACTTCGAAATCTGGAACTCGATGTCTTTCATGATCCGATGGGAGGGAAATATTCCAATCCTAAGGCACTGGAAATGCTTCCCACAGGCACAATTTTCGACACTAAAAAGGAACTCGAGGAACCTGGGCTCAAGCTTTTTCATGTGCAGGACCTCGATGTTCAATCTCATCACCTACTTTTCAAAAACGCACTTTTAGAGTTGAAATCCTGGAGCGATCAGAATTCTGATCATCATCCCATATTCGTTTTGATCAACGCCAAAGACGGACAAGTTCCGATGACTATCAGTCCACTGTCTTTTACAGGAACAGCCTTGGATAGCATCGATTTGGAGGTTCGGACATATCTTGGAATGGATAAACTGATCACTCCTGATCAAGTCAGAGGGAAATATGAATCATTGGAAAAAGCTGTTTTGGCTGGGAACTGGCCGAAAATAGACGCAGTAAGAGGAAAATTTCTTTTTGTACTGGATGAAAATGAAGAAAAAATCAGGCGATATCTCGGCGAAAAGCCAAAACTCAAAAATGCAGTCCTCTTTGTTAATTTGAAAGAAGGAAATCCGGAAGCAGGCTTTAGAATTATAAATGATCCCATCTCCAACGAAAGCTACATTCAGGATTTGGTAAGAAAAGGATACATCATCCGAACTCGTGCAGACTCCGACACCAAAGAGGCCCGTACAGGTGACTATACCAAATTCGAAAAGGCGAAAGCTTCAGGTGCGCAAGTCATTTCCACCGACTACTACGTTCCATCTAGCCTGTTTCCCTCCGACTATTCGGTGAACTTCGAAAACAAAACCTTCGAGCGGGCTAATCCAATCCTAAATCAAAAGTGAAGTACTCCTATCTTATTCCTGCACTTCTGAGTTCGGGAATTTTGTTATCCTGGCCTCAGGCACCACTTTTGGCGCAATCTGGACTGGAAGCTAAAGTGGCTTTTTTGGCAGATATCCATTTACAGGATGTGTATGGAGATTTCCAATCGGATGATTTTCAAGGGGTATTCAATTCTCGAAATGGCAAGTTTGCCACCATCCGCACAATGGAAAGTCAGCTGAATTCCACGCGCCTTTTCAATGAAAATTATTTTGCCCTACTTGCAGCGCTGGAGGATTTGAGAAAGCGAGGAATCAAGCTTGTCGCACTTCCGGGTGACTACACCGACGATGGTCAGCCAATGAATATTTTGGCTTTGAAAAGGATCCTGCAAAAGTATGCTGATCAGCACGGAATGCGTTTTTTCATCACTACGGGAAATCATGATCCGGTTTCACCTTTTGGTGGGCCCGATGGTAAATCCGATTTCATGGGAGAAAATGGGCAAAACCAAGCGGTTTCTAGTGATCCTAAAAAAGCTGTCCAAAATAATAGTGCCATAAGTCCTCAGGTCAAAAACTGGGGCTATTTCGAGATCTGTGAGGAATTAAAAGGCTTTGGATTCAGTCCTGGCGAGCAGGATTTATTCTGGACACATCCATTTATGCCTTTCGATTACGAAGGGTATAATTTTCAAAAAATCAGCAATGAATCATCCATCCGAACCCGGCTTTTTCCGGATCCTAAATCAGGCTGGATGCTACCCGACGCCAGCTACCTAGTCGAGCCTGTGGATGGGCTGTGGCTTCTGGCGATTGACGGAAATGTGTACACCTACACAGGTAATCCAAATCAATCAGATTCCACAGCTTGGAGTGGTTCCAGTATTGGTTTCAACTTAGCATCCAAAACAAAGCAGCACCAACTGGACTGGATTAAAAAGATAAGCGAAGAAGCCAAAAAGCGGAGAAAAACGCTGGTTTCATTCAGTCATTACCCTCTGACGGACTTTCATGAGGGAGCCTCTGAAGAAATGAAGCAACTCTTTGGAGATGGAAAATTTCAATTGAGCAGAGTTCCCGAAAAGCAAGTGTCCGAACTCTACGCAGCCGCTGGAATTCGGGTGCATTTTGCAGGGCACATGCATATCAATAATACAGGAAAGTGGTATGGCGATGAGGGAGAAGATTTGGTGAATATTCAAGTGCCGTCACTCGCAGCCTTCCCTCCTGCTTACAAAATCATGAATCTAGAATCAGAAAATATCATGAAAGTACAAACTCATCTTTTGCAGAAAGTAGATCGATTTGACGAGTTTTTCGATCTCTACAAAATGGAGCATCAGTGGCTTAGCCAGAAAACGGATACCAACCGCTGGAATTTGAACGTATTGGAAGCTAAAGATTATGAAGAATTCACGCAGTTTCACCTTCAGGAATTGATCCGATTGCGGTTTTTGAAATCGGACTGGCCAAGTGAGTTGGGGATTTTGGTGAATGGAATTTCCCAATCTCAAATCGAAAAATGGATTGATTCACCTTTGGAAGAAAGAGAAGACCTGCTGAACACTTTTTTAAAATCCATCAAAAACACCGACCAAAAAGGGGAACTTATGGAGGACTTCTATTTCATCAAAAATGGGGGCGATCTTGGCAGTAGCAAAATTCCCGTGGCACGAATGGATCTGTACAGAAGTTTGAGTAAGAAAAATCTAAAAGCCGAGGGTGGACCTTTGAGTGCTCAGTTCTCTGATTTTCTGAGGATATTCGGAAGACTTAGCGATGGACTTCCTTCTGATGACTTCTTTATTGACCTTCAGGATTTGAGTGTGAAGAAAAATCCGCTATCAGTCTGCTAAATTAAAAAAATTCTACTTTCAATCCTCCAAATTCCTAATCAATTCCTTAATTTCTTTGTCTGAAATTGAAGACCTTTCTGCTTTCGTAAAAATAGCGATTAGAAATATGGTGGATTGTGAGTAAACAACATAGGTGATAACCCTAGCCGATCCGGATTTTCCCTTTTTCATACTGGAAATCGGAACCCTTACTTTGAAGCAATTTTTGTAGATAGGATCACCGAGAGAAGGTTTTGCTAAAAGCTCCACCGCTACTTTGTCTAGGTCTGCCAAAATTGAAGGGTATTTTTTCTTAAGTCTTTTTAATTCCCTTCCGAAGGTTTTCGTAAAGGCTAATTTATAAGTCATTTTCCATTGCTGAAAAGGATGAATAAGTCTTGTATTCTACCTTTCCTGTTTCCATATCCTTCGCTTCTTGGTAGCCTTCCTTTATGTCCGAAAGAATTTTATCTTTTTCCAGAATATCCTCTGCAATGACTAGAAAACTAATTTGCATAGCATCAAGCATTGACTTTACTAGTTCAAGTTTGGATTTATCTGTAGGCTCAATTAAGATTTTTTCCATAATACAATTTTACAAATTTAGGAGTATAGTTCAAAATTTCTAAAAACCAATTGTCAAAACTACCAAATCCATAAAAAAGCCGAACGGAATCCGCTCGGCTTTTAGGTTTATAACCAATTGAGTGTTTTAATAACCAGGATTTTGCACCAAGAATCCCTCTATGTTTGAAGCTCCATCGATTGCTCTTTGTGGAACAGGAAATAGTCGCTTGTTGACATCTCGATCATTCTTCTCTGTCCAGCTGTCTTCGTATTTTCCAAATCTGATTTGATAAGTTCTTCTGAGACCTTCCCAATACAATTCAAAGCCAGACTCACGGAAAAGGGTATTCAAATCTATGGAAGTCAATGGAGCAGGTCTCTGAGCTGGACGAGCGCTTCTTGAGGTTCGAAGGGTGTTGACATCGGCAAGTGCTCCAGCATTATCGCCTTTTCTCAACTTAGCTTCGGCACGCATAAGATATACTTCACCTAATCGGATCAAGACAATATCCACACTACTGTTGCTGCAGCAGTTTGGAGCAGTTCTGCTGAATTGATATTTAGAGAATCGATGTCCTGTATTGTGAAGACTTCCTTCATTGGAAAAGTTTACCTGAAAGGTATGATCTACATAACGGATATTCGCCCCGCTGCTTCTTCTGTTAATCACAGGGTAGATTCGCACTTTACCATCCGGACATCTCAAGATATTTCCACCTGCATCTCTTCTGGGACCCCAAATAATGTTTCGAAGGATTCCGCGGTCAATCTCGAATTCTTTGGCATCTACGCAGTAATAATGATCTGCATCGTTGGTGGGATTTACACCGGCAAGGTTTCTAAGGTTTGCAGGAATCTTAGTGTTTTCTTGAAAGAATCGGGCATCCGCGACAGCAGGATCCACATTTCCATAAGCATCGTACCAAGTTTGAATAAAGCTTGGGGTAACCGCTACCGCGTCCGTACCCCTTGTATTGGGAAATTCAGGTCTTGGAATCAAATCTCCGGAAATAGACCAATATTGCCATCTACTATGTTCGGTCTGAAGTACTCCCCGCTGATCAAGTGAAAAGATGATTTCCTTATTAGTATTGTTGTCATCATTGAACAAAGCGAAGTATTCTGGTGACAAGGTATAGCCTGCGTTTATTACACTGTTCGTGTATTGGATAACTTTGTCCATGTCCTCTGCTTTGAAATTCGGAGTTCCGTATGGATCACGATAGACAGCAGCATTCAAATACAGACGAGCCAACAATGCCTCCACTGCTGACTTATTCATTCTACCCGGACCATTTGAGTTGCTGATCACATTGACAACCGAAAGTAGTTCGGACTCGATATGATTGAAAGCTTCTTGTCCTCTGAGAATTTCTGTTTGCTGTGATGAGCGTTCTTTTTTGAAAATAAGTCCCCAGTTATCCAATGCCAACATATTCAGGTAAGCTTTCATTGCCACCATCTCGTAGAGTGGATTTTGGGCTCTTGTATTACCATTTTTCACTTCCAATCCCAATTGTTCCTGTGCTGCCACTGCTCTTGACAAAGCCAAGGTGATAAAGGTCCACGAATCCCCGACCAAAGAATTGGTGGGTGTCATAAGATGCTGGTGTACGGCAATAAATTTACCCCCATCAAACCAGTCCGTGCCACCTCGATATGGAAGAATTCCCTCATCAGAAGCGACTTCCTGAAGGCCAAAATTAGTAGTGTGTAGCCACACCTGACGCAGCATACCATACACAGGTGCAATGGATCCGCTTACAATTTCAGCCTGTCCAGTTCCTGTCAGCGACTCATCGAGAATTTCTTCCTCTAATGTCGTACAGCTCAAAAAGGCAAGTAAAAAGGCAGCTGTTGTTAATAATTTATTGAAATTTATAGTTTTCATTTTTATCTTATTTTCTGGAAGATTTTGACTTATCTATTTTTTTAGAATGTTAAATTCAAATTAACCATGAATGTCCTAGCCCTTGGGTAGGTGAACCGATCGATACCAAAGGTCTGAATACCACCCGAAGTAGCTCCTGTATTGACTTCAGGGTCAAATCCGGTATAATCTGTGATCACAAATAAATTTTGACCTGTGACAGAAAGTCGGATATTTTGGAATGAATTATTCATTCCGATCAGGCTTGGGCTCAAATTGTAACCAAGGGTAGCATTGTTCAACCTAAAGAAAGCTCCACTCTCCAAGAATCGGGTAGAGACTGTATTGGAATTGTTGAAGGATTCTCCCGGGAATTGGGTTGCAAAATCTGTCGTGTTGTTGGATCTGGAAAGTTGAGCCTTGGTGAAAAGGGACATGGTCGTGTGGTTATAGATCATATTTCCGGCTCCCCCGTTGAAGTTCAGTCCTAAGTCAAAATTCTTGAATCTGAAATTGGAGTTGATGCCGTAGATTATTTTAGGAATAGCACTTCCCACCACACTTCGGTCATTGTCCAAGATTTCTCCATCTCCGTTGATATCCACAAATCTGTTCAAGCCATTTTCTGCGATTCCATCAAACTGGAGCATATAAAATGCTCCGATAGGTTGATTGTTGATGTAGCCATTTATGGTAGCTCCCGTTTGGCCTGCACCCTGAGCTGCTCCGGTTGTCAAAACCGAATAAGGAGAATCTTTTACTTCATTTTTGATGAATGTGATGTTTCCACCTATTTCATACGAGAAAGCACGCTGTGGCTTACTGCTGTAATTCAAAGCCAGTTCAAGGCCACTGTTGAAAATCTTCATACCATCGATATTATCCCAGTAAGTCGAAGTAGGCTGAATTGGATCTGCCGGAACTACTTCCAATAGGATATTGGAGGATACTTTGTTGAAATAATCCACAGTTCCGGACAATCGATAATCAAATAGCGCAAAGTCAAATCCTATATCAAATTGAGTCGAAACCTCCCACTGCAAATCCGGATTTGCCAGACGGGTAAAAACAATTCCATAGGGATAGTCATCTAGTGTCCTACCATCCGTATCAATAGGGTATGTGTTCAAACTACCGGCACCCGTGGCCAATCGATCTTCGGAAAAACTTGCCTTGGTAATTTTGGAAGGAATCTCCTGATTACCTGTTTGGCCCCAGCTGGCACGGAGTTTCAAGTTGTTGAAACCGGAGTTGGCCATAAAGCCCTCTTTACTCAAATTCCAGCCTGCTGCAAATGAAGGAAAGTAGCCATATCGATTATTCTCACCAAACTTGGAAGAGCCATCTGCACGGAAGGTGGCAGTAAACAAATACCGCTCGTTGTAAACGTAGTTTAATCGGCCAAAAAACGATTGTAATTCATTCCGAATTGCAGATGCATTGATTGTCGTAGGGAATTCACCGGTGCTGTTTTGGTCCTGATATCTCGGTTCGATATTGTTAGCAGCAAATCCTCTGGCAGAAGTGCCTCTGAATTCGTCCAAAAATGTCTGATAAGAATGACCAGCTAATACTGTGAAATTGTGACTATTCTTGTTCCAATTATAGTTTAAGGTATTTTCCACCAAGGTATTGGTATTGGCAGAGGTCAATTCCTCCAAGGTGCCAATATTAATATTAGATTCATTAACTACTTCTTTGAATGGTCTATTTTGGATAAATCTACTAGTGTTGGAATAATCCACCCCAAGATTTAGTTTGTAGGTAAGTCCGTTAAAAATTTCGAAAGAAGGAGAAATCGTTCCTAAAATCCGGTTGTTTGCTGCATCATCACTGAAGAGCTCATATCGCTTAAGCGGATTCAAGGCATTGGTATTAAGCAAGGTCGGTTCGCCATCGGTAAAGGCAGGAATTGTAGGATTCAAGTACAGCATATCGCTGATCGTGGATCCGATATTTGGACGTAAGTTCTCTGTATGGGCTGCTGTAAGATTGTAATCAATAAGAAGCCTTCCCTCAAAGACTTTTTGATTCATATTCAGCTTCCCTGAATAGCGCTTCAAATTGCTGTTTTTCAAAATACCCTCTTGGTTTTGATACCCAAGGGAAGCGAAATAGGAAAATTTCTCGATGTTGGCTCCACTCATGGATAAATTGTAATCCTGAGATAATGCTACCTGAGTCAATTCATCCTGCCAATTGGTATTTCCTCCAAAATCCTCCAAGGCTCCACCTACTGCCACTACCTGACGACGAAACTCATCTGCCCCAAAAACATTGATTTGATTAGCCATGGATGACCAAGCAGTAGATGCAGACAGATTTACCTGAGAGGTACCCGCTTTACCTTTCTTTGTAGTAATTACGATGACCCCATTGGATGCTCTTGAACCATATAGTGCGGTGGCGCTGGCGTCTTTCAATACATCTATACTTTCGATGTCATTGGGATTTAAGAAGCTGAGCGGGTTGGTGGCAACTCCTGTGCTGGAGTTATCCAACAAAAAGCCGTCAATAACATAGAGTGGCTGCGTTCCTGAACGCAAACTTCCAATTCCTCTGATAATCACATTTTGATTTGCTCCAGGTTCCCCACTAACAGAAGTGATGTTAACTCCTGCAACTTTTCCCTGCAAAAGATCCACTGGGTTAGAGATTACTCCTTTATTGAAGTTTTCACTTTTAACGGAACCAATTGCACCTGTCACATCAGATCGCTTCTGTGTACCGTAGCCGACTACAACGATCTCGTTTAGTTGCGAGCTTTCTGGGTTCAGTTGAATAGAAAGCGTTGATTGCCCATTTACTAATACCTCTCTCGGTGAATACCCTAAGTAAGAAATCACAAGAATGGCATTCGGATCGACATCAAGCGAAAATTTCCCGTCAAGATCTGTAATGGTCCCGTTTGTTGTTCCTTTCACAAGAATTGCTGCTCCGGGTAAAGGTGCTCCTGTCTCATCTTTGACAGTACCGGTGACTAATGCCAAGTCTCTCATATCCGAAGGCGCAGGTAAGGCCATAGCCTGAACTCCTACAAATCCCCATGATAAAAAGACCATACTGCAGACTATGCGTAATCGGTGCATTTTTCGTGTCTGCCCAAGAGTAAAATTTCCCATATTTTAAAAGGTTTAAAAGGATGTCTAAACCTCAAAATTAGATGCTGGGAAATGCTTGTAAGCGTAGTAAAAATTAATTGATCATGAAGTTACTTCGAGTAAAATTTTAAAAAACCCCTTCGATGTTGAACAATAATTCAATTTTGCATTAGGGAATTGTTAACATGAAATGCCCATGATCCCATACGCACGTGATCACACAGGGTATGATTATTCAGGGCATTCCATGTGACAATTAAAAAACAATTTATAATCATATGAAATCGAGCATGACCCAAAGCGACACACAGAGGGATGATTATAATGCATGCGAAGATTCTCCCGAATCGAGTTCGGGACAGGCTATATGGCCTTTAAAAATCAAATTATAATCATATGAAATCAAGCATGACCAGAACGTCACACACTGGGATGATTATCCACCATGCGAAGATTCTCCCGAATCGAGTTCGGGACAGGCTATGTGGCCTTTAAAAATCAAATTATAATCATATGAACATCTAATCGTTCACTATTCTGCCGGAAAGCAAATTTAATAACTCCTTTGGGTTGGATGCCTACCTACCCGCAAAGGCAGGTCAGGTGACAGATGTTGAGAAAGTCAATTGACTGAGAAATAAAAAATTCAGGTCAAACTTTTAGATAAAATCTCTCTATCAGATCTCAGAATTTCTTCTTTTCGATCATAAAATAAATTCTCGGCAAGTTTGAATTGATGAGCTTCTGATTCAAAAAAATGCATCATATAGCCGGCTGTATTTGGAAAAACTATCAAATCTCCCACCTCCGGAAATTTTTCAAACTTCAATTTGCGCTTTAGTATTAGCTCCTGCTCTAGACAATATTCACCCACAAGAAATCCATAACAAGTCTTTTGCTTTTTATCGTCGGACTTCAAGCAGATATGAATCGGATCAAGCAAAAAATCAGCACTCGAACTTCGAAGTTGGGAGCGGTTCATTTCCAGACCTATCAGAAGTTCTCCTGAGGTATCCCACTTCCTGAAAACGACAGCAGCGACTGTCACGCCTGCTTGATCAACCAAGGATCTTCCCGGTTCTATCCTTAGCTCGAGGTTGCGTTGTTTTATTAATTTATGGATTGGCTTGTGGAAGATTTCAGAGTCTGATTTGAGAATTCTGTCCAAAAAAAGTTCTCTATAGTTGGCGTTGGAATAGGGATATACTAGCGGTTCACCCTGGATACCGATAGCTGTTTTAATGATCCCCAAAGAATCGTTTTGATACGTTAGCGGAGATCGTTGCCCTTGCACGGCTAGTTTCAGTTCACTTTGAAAAGCTTCCCATTGTGAGTGGTCCTTCAAGTAATTCACCAAAAAACCTCCTCCTATATCCAGGGAGTATGTCATTATTCCCTCATTTTGGAGCCTATCTATCAATTCAATACATTGTTCGATAGCAGCGACTCGCTCATCTACCGCATATCCGTTGAGGTGGAAATGGAGCCCAATGTATTTCAGCAAGCCATCTTGCCGGTGTAACTCCTCGATTAAATCTTGCGCTTCATTCATTGAAAACCCAAATCTGGAATGCAATAGCTTTTGATTTAATATAAATCCTGACACTCGGATGACTACTGTAACTTCCTTCTGCATTTCTTGGGCAATGTGATTTAGGAGTTGGTATTCATCCCTGTTGTCAATGACCACAGTGACTTGATTTTCGACTGCCAATTCAAGGAGTTTTCTGTTTTTTACAGCGGCTGTCACCAGTAAAGCCTTGGCAGGAATCCCAGCATCGAGACATTGTTTCAATTCGCGAAAACTGGCTGTATCTACTCCTTGACCATAGTCGAAAGCCTTTTTTGCCAATGAGATGCATTTATTGGCTTTTCTTGCAAAATAAATACAGTGATTCAATTCGTATTTTTGAAATACTTTCTGAAAGCTCTGGATATTTTCCACAAAGGGCTCCAGAGAATGGATATTAATTGGAGAATCTTCCTCCTTAATCCGCTTTGCCAGCACCTCCTTTTTTTTTAATAGATCTTTTACCCATGGGTGAATGTGGGGTGTCAGTGGCAGGAAACCAGTATCAGAATGAAAGTTCATTTTGAGTATATTTTAACTTTATGAATTGATTAAGAGCAAATTCAGCCCAAGGTTTTGCCAGATTATTTCTGGTTCTCGATAGAGAATCATTGTCCAACAAAACCCCTTCGGTATTGCTACCATAGAAAAAAATGGCTGGGGAATTCGGTGAATTAACTGTTGTTTGACCACTGATATCCATGCTCACACAGCCCGGCAAATAGCCTTCATTTGAGTAGGGTTCAATTAGATTAGTCTCCAAAAGTTGCCGGTATAAGGGAGAATTTTCCTTTTCGATCTGAGGTCTAGCTACTCTGGCATCAATTAAAAAATCAATGTTTTGAGTGGCTTTTCCTGAGGTCAATACGTATCCATTTTGACTATTTATAGTCACTTCTACTCCGGCTCCGACATCAAATTGGATGATTCCAGCTTTGGCAAGTGCCAGGATCTTTTTCATGTTTTCCACCGGGGGACCAAAACTTGTCCGGTTAAATGCCCCTAATAGCGAGTGGTCAAGTTTCCGCTGTGAATCACCTGTAAGTCCGCCATGTGAGTAAACTTCTCCAACCAGGGATACTGCTTCCCTCCACACAGCCATGGCTGCAAGAAGAGGACTATTCAGCTCTCCTTGTTTTGATTTAATCACCACATTTTCCAAAAAATCCAGAATAGTTTGATGCCTATTTCCACCACCCTCTATCATCCCAAAAAGAAGTCGGTGGAGATCGAATTTTTCAGAGGGATGAATATCGGAAAGGAAAATGTCAATAGCCTCGGGATTTGCAGTGCCAATCAGAGTTCGGTAATATGCGAATGATATTTCCCTTTCTATCAGCGGGAGAATTTCTTCGAAAAAATCAACTTTTCGCAAATCATGATCTTTTCGGAATTCTTGCAACCACTCTTTATTCAGAAACTGAAGCTGATATCTCCCGGAACCGAATGCAGCGGTTCTGGGAAGAATGGGCTGCCCACTTCTTGAAAATGGATAAATAATAGGTTCTCTCCCACTGGGAATGTAGTCGCCATTTTCAACGAAAGCCCCTCCTCTACCTTCTGTCAAGTGTAGCGAGATATCGATGAATGTTAATCCCATTCCGGCTATTCCTACCCTGCTTCCAGGTTCGATACTATCCAACCGATCCGCTGTCCAGACTCCGGAGAAGTAGGTTTTGCTCTGAAGGAAATTTTCACCATCATTTATCAAACATGAATTGGAATAACAATGACCTGTAGTCATCAAAATATTGTCCATCGGAAATGGAAATTCTCCCCTTGATAATCTCAGCCTGAATCCATCGCATTCCTTAATTTCTTGGACAGAGTCTACTAATAAAAAGAGTTTGACATGTGCAGGAACAGATTTGATCACCCGGCAGGCAACTTCCTGAAGGTACCGGCCCACCAATGCTCGGGAGGCGAAATCTGTCGGGCGTACATGTGAAGAACAGGTAGTCATACTTTTCAACCATTGGACCAGATTCGGAAAGTCTGTATCAACAGATTCTTCAGTGTCTCTATTCCATGCGTCTATTTGGCCAATACAGGTATTTATCAAAAGATAGTCAGGCTGGTGAGGATCGAAATTCGGTCCACAGCCGAAGTTGGTGCCTTCATTAAACCAATAGATCTCAATAGCCTCCTCCAGGTCCACTGTTGCCAAGGAATTCAGAAGGGTGTCCAGTGCATATAGACCCTTTGGTCCACCTCCAATAATTCCGGTACGGAAAATTGACTTGTCCGCAAAATCCGGGAGAGATTGGCTGAAAATGTACTCATCAATAAAAGTCTCTGCCTGATTTATTTGGGAAGAAATATTTTTTGAGTTCCAAATCATAATTATACCATTTCGTTTACTACTCCAAATTTTTCCTCAACCCATGAATCTGAAAATATCGTATCCATGTATCTTTCTCCGCTATCTGGAAAAAGAGCTACGACTGTAGAATTTGCGGGGATATTAGGTAACATCTTTTCTAAAGCCATCACAATCGCTCCCGAGGATCCTCCCGCCAAAATACTCTCCAGATCAAGAAGCATTTGGCAACCTTCGATGCACGCTCGATCCGAGATATGTATCACATCGGCAACTTGGTTTCTAATCAAAAAATCCGAGGGTCTGCTGGCTCCCATTCCCGGAATAATCCGAACATTAGGTTCACGACCGAACACTACACTGCCTTCAGCATCTACCGCGATCAATTTTGGGAATTCATTCCTTTCAGCTGCGGCCTCGGCAAATCCTCTCAACGTCCCACATGTGCTAGTGGCTATAAAAATGTAATCCGGTGCCTTTCCGAGGCTTTCGCATATTTCCCTGTAGGTTTCAACATGCGCCAAAGGACTGTTGAAATTATGATACTGATCCGGACAAAATGAATTGGATTCTAATGAAAGCAGTTCCTCCACCTTTTCCAACCGGCTTTTTAAATAGCCGCCCATTCCATCATTTTGATGCACCTTTACTATTTCAGCCTGGAAGGTTTTCAGAATCTTTTCTGTCAAAGGATTGATATGTGGATCGGTCACAAGGATCAGCCGAAGTCCATAGTAATGACAAATCCTGGCCAAACCAATCCCCATATTTCCAGAGGTAGATTCAATTATGGTTGTGTATCCATTGATTTCGCCACTTTCTATGGCTTTGGTAATGATATTAAAAGCCGTGCGGTCTTTGATACTTCCTCCCGGATTAAACATTTCCATTTTACCATACAATTGGATCGATGCGGATGAAAAAAGTCGCTTCAATAAAACCAAAGGCGTATTTCCGATACAATCCAAAATTCCGAATGGCGTTTTTTTATCTGTGACAGATGAATTGAATTTACTCAGCACTGAGTTTTTTGGGCTTTCCTTTTCCATAAGCTGGAAATTTGCAATCGCCGTGCTATAGCTGTTCTAGGTTTAGTATTGATTTAGTTTTGCTCTTCACATACCATCTAAAGTGCACTGAATTCATTTTAGCGGCCAACTCTATTTTAAAAATATAACCAAAGCCAAAATCATTGATATAGAAATACAGGATAAATGTGGCGTAGAAACCTCATTTTGTGGTTTCTGAATGAATAATTGGACCTTAACGAAATGCTTTTCGTTGTAGAAAGAAAAACGGAAAGCAATGTTTCTCCTATTAAAAAATTTTTTAAAAATCACTTTAGAATAACTATTCCAGAAAAATGATTGAGACTATAAAAGCAGGCCAATCCATTCCATTATACCTAACTAATAATGAATAAAAGCATCAAAAGTATATTCCTTATTCTCTTTATCACTTTAGCAATGGCATCCTGCAAGCGTCAAACTTTAGGGATTTTTTCTCCAAAGACAGAAAAGGAACGCTACATGCAGCAATTGAAAGCCTCCAGGATCGATAATAGTATTATGGGCAGAAGATGGTTTGCGGCCGGTGCTGAAGCGCTGGAAAATCCACCTCAACTTGAAATTCCGGCGGCAGTCCGAGGCACGTTCAAATCAAAGTCTGTAGAGGCAAATGCCTGGCAACTGAACTTACAAAAAGGCGCGACGCTGCAGGTTGCCCTTAATTGGGAAAGTCAGGATAGTAGCAGAGTTTTTATAGATATAATCGAGGCCCAATCCATGAAAGAAGAGGTGGCGATAACTTCTTTTGATCGTGCGATAAAATTTGAAGCGGAGCAGACAGGAATTTATTTTATTCGGATTCAGCCTGAGCTTATGGCAGAGGGACATTTCAACCTGATTATTGAAAACCGAACCACGTATGGGGTTTTTCCAGTGCAAGGTAAAACCAGCGCAGCTATTCAAAGTTTTTGGGGAGCAGGAAGAGATGGAGGAGCCAGAAAACACGAGGGAATTGATATTTTCGCCAGTCGCGGAACTCCCGTCATAGCTCCTGTTTCAGGGGTGGTGGGTTCTGTCAAAGAGACCGGACTCGGAGGAAAGCAAGTTTGGCTTCGGGATACGAAACGGGGTTGGAATCTGTATTTTGCGCACTTAGACAGTCAGACCGTGAACACCCTTCAACGCGTTAATCCGGGCGATACGCTAGGTTTTGTAGGCAATACAGGCAATGCAATCACCACAGCTCCTCATCTACATTTTGGTATTTACAGCCGAGGGGCTTTTGACCCCTACCCAGTGGTAAAGGATAACTATACCCAAGCTGTTACTGGTAATTTATCCCTAGAACATAAGGTGATGCTGGTAAATTCTACTACGGCAAATCTTCGACTAGGACCTTCTACGGCATTTGCCAGTTTGGAAAAACTCTCCATTTCCACTCCGCTAACTATAGAGTCTGCCGTTGGCACTTGGTATCAGGTGCGTAGTCCTTCAGGAATTAAAGGGTTTTTGTCTGCAAGCCTGCTCCAAGTACCGAAGGAAACAGCAATATCAGACAGTGCCGCTTATGGTTTCCGCGATCCATTTACAGCACCGTCTGACTCTATTTATGTGGCCTTGGAGAATTTTGTCAAAATAGGTTCATATCTCGACTTTGATTTGATCAGGGATGGGGATGAAAATCTGTATTTTATTTCGAGCAAGCGAGGGAAATAACATTCAAAAAATAATCAGTCAACAAGTCTTTTATTTCTCATACATCACTCCCGCAAGTATTTCCACAGGAAGATCATTCTCTTTAGGCGGAATTGGACAGGAATATCGGCTACTGTAGGCACAGTAAGGATTGTAAGCTTTATTGAAATCTATCTCCAGAATACTTCCAGCCGGAATTTCAAGATCCAAATACCGACCTCCGCCATAGGATTCTTTTCCATTGCTCAAGTCCGTGAAAGGTAAAAACAAGCCGTTTTCTTCACCCGGCTTTAATTTATTCACCGTATTTTGGTAAATCGTCAGTTCGTATTCTTTACCTTCCAAAGTGAACTTTGCGATTGCATACCGATCATAATCTCTTAATTGACTATCACTTGTTTTCAATTGAAAAGGACTGGCTGGATGCAAAATCTCCAGTTTCGCTTTTACTCTATAGGATTCATTGATTGGAAAGAAGGGCAAGCCTTCAAATCTGTTTAATTTATCAATTCTTAAAGGGGAAGCTACAGGATCTGCAAAATCTTTATTTAATTTAAGTTGAAAATTCAAAAGAGAATCCTGATAGCTCTGGGCAAAAGAACCCAGGCAAATCAGAAAAGAAAAAAGGAAAAGTGTAAGTCGTTGAAACATGTTATTGGGAGTATTTTTTAAATTAATGAGAATTGAAACTAACCAATGTTTTCATTGATTTTAAAAAACTCAGTATAAAAAATTTCGTCCGGTCTTATGCTTAGAAATGCTAAAAACCACTTCAAAAAATTAGTGACTGATTTTTTAAATCACACTCAATGGAATAAACAAATTTTAATGGTTTGAAGATTTTTCAACTTGATTTCAATATCCAGTTTCGAGGCTGGTCAAATTATTATAAATTGAAAAAAATTACCAACTAGATTCTATGCTTATAGCAGTCCTTTCCAGCTTTGTTTTCGCTATTTTCCTTCTTCCGATGGGAAAGGTATTGAAGGGAAAGTGGAGCTTTTTGATTTCTCTTTTACCAGCTGCTCTTTTCACCTATTTCTTGCTTCAAATCCCTCAAATATCCGCTTCTGGAACAATTCTGGAGCGAAATCAATGGGTACCACAATTAGGTATAAATCTCAATTTCAACCTGGATGGGCTGTCTTTGATCTTCGCTTTGATGATCACAGGAGTCGGTACGCTGGTATTTATCTACACTTCCTATTACCTCAAAGGTCACCAATACCTCGATCGGTTTTTTGGCTACCTCTGCCTCTTCATGGGTGCAATGCTTGGTTTGGTCCTTTCAGAAAACCTCATCACGCTCTTTCTCTTTTGGGAACTCACGAGTATAAGTTCGTTTTTCCTGATCGGATTCAATAATGAGGATCCCGCTTCCAGAAAATCAGCCTTAATTGCGCTTGCAGTCACAGGCCTTGGAGGACTTAGCCTTTTGGCAGCAGGACTGGTCATTCATGGAATTACGGATAGCTTCAGCATCATTGACTTTATCCAATCCTCCACCCTCGTTCAGGGACATGGATTCTACATTGCCTTAGTCTGTCTGGTTTTTGGAGCCGCATTTACCAAATCGGCGCAGTTCCCTTTCCATTTTTGGTTACCTGGTGCAATGAAGGCACCTACTCCGGTTTCAACTTACCTGCACTCTGCCACGATGGTCAAGGCAGGTATTTACCTCCTATTCCGATTGAGCCCTGCATTTTCGGGTTCGGAATTCTGGCATTACAGTTTATGGGTTGTGGGTGGAGCGACGATGGTTTATGCGGCATTTCAAACACTTTTCAGAGATGATTTGAAAAGCATCTTGGCCTACTCCACTGTTTCGGCACTAGGCGTTTTGGTTTTTCTGATCGGATTAGGGACAAATGAAGCGATGCTTGCGGCCTTGGTATTTGTCCTTGTTCACGCCTTGTATAAAGCCACCTTATTCCTCATGACGGGGATTATAGACCATGCGGCGCATACCCGTAGTGTGAGTCAACTTTCAGGTCTTCGCAAAGTGATGCTCCCCGTAGCAATAGCCGGTTTTTTAGCTGCACTTTCCAACGCAGGGATTCCGCCGAGCTTTGGCTTTATCGGCAAAGACCTGATTTATGAAGCTTCTCTTCATTCCGGAATACTCCCATTGATTTCCACCATCGCCTTAGTTAGCACCAACATAATGCTCCTTTTTGCCGGATTTATGGCTGGAGTTCGTCCATTTATGGGGCCACTACCGGAAAAATACAAAGACCTGAAACCCGGGTCTCCAAGACTTTGGGTTCCTGCATTGATTCTGGCAATTCTTTGCATTGTCATCGGATTAGCTCCGGGATTGATTAACGACTCCTTAATTGCCCCTGCCCTACTAGCCTTGAATATTCCGGACATGGGCGTGAACTTGAAGCTGTGGCATGGATTCAATCTTGTACTTGCGCTGAGTGCAATTACCATTGGACTCGGCTTAGGATTGTTTTTCCTATTGAAACCAAGTTTGAAACGGGAGGAATTTATCCTGAAATGGGAAAAATATTCGCCTTTAGCCTTTTTTGAGGGATTAGGATCTATCACTGTCAGCTTTTCATCCCTATGGACAGGTGTGGTACAGAATGGTTATTTGAGAAACTACATTTTGGTTATCCTACTTTTTCTCATGGCATTAATCGGCTATGGAATGAGTGGAAACTTCCGGCCTCAATTGGACCTAAGTCAATTACTGGAACTTACTGTGTATGAAACGGCTATCGTAGCGATCATGCTCTGCGCTATTGTCTACACTGTATTCACTGGTTCTCGATTAACTGCCGTGGCCGCGATGGGGGTAGTCGGCTATTCCCTGTGTCTGCTCTTTGTCTTTTATAGTGCCCCGGACCTTGCCATGACGCAGTTTGCCATCGATACACTGACTGTGATTCTATTTGTATTAGTACTTTATAGACTACCCAAGTATCTTAAATTTTCCGATACTAAAGTTCGTATTCGGGATGGCATTGTTGCGCTGGGGTTTGGAGGAATGATCACTTGGCTTGCCCTGGGAGTCCTTTCCCAACCGATGGTATCGGAGGTTAGCGATTATTACTCAGCTAATGCATACAAACTTGCCAAAGGAAAAAATGTCGTCAATGTGATTTTAGTGGACTTCAGAGGAATGGACACCATTGTTGAAATTACTGTTTTGGTAATCGCTGCAATGGGCGTATTTGGACTGATGAAATTACGATTGAAAAGTAGGGAGAGAATCCGATAACCTGATAAATACCGCTATGAAGACTCTAATTCTACGAACTGCATCGAATTATCTTTTGCCACTCTTGCTGTTATTTTCAGTGTTTATTACCCTTAGAGGACATTATCTTCCTGGAGGTGGATTCATCGGAGGCTTAATCGCTTCGATAGCCTTTGTCTTGCATGCTTTTGCCAATGGATTGGAAAACACCAAATCACTTCTTCGAACGCATCCGGGATTTTTGATGCCGGTAGGTTTGACTTTGGCTGTGGTGAGCGGGCTTGCTCCAGCCATTTTTGGTTTACCTTTTATGACTGGATTATGGTATAACGATCCAATTCCAGTCATCGGAATGATCGGAAGTGCACTCTTTTTTGATATCGGAGTGTATCTTGTCGTGATCGGGGTCACGCTGACTATTATTTTCACCATATCTGAATCTGCCTGATTATGGAAATCCTACTTGCCCTGATGACAGGAATACTCTATGCAGCAGGAATTTATATGATTCTGAGACGAAGCCTGGTCAAATTGATTTTGGGACTAATTCTGCTTGGAAATGGAGTTAATCTTCTGATTTTTCTTTTGGGAGGAATTACCAAAGGCAAGCCTCCCGTGATCCCGGATGATGCCTATGCTTTGGGTGAAGCTTTTGCAGCCCCTCTACCACAAGCCTTGATATTAACAGCCATTGTTATCAGTTTCGGATTGCAATCTTTTGCGATAGTGCTCCTGAAGAGAGCCTATAAAGTGGTAAAGACTGATGATCTGGACGAAATGAACACAACCGACGAAAACGCGTGAGTCCATATTTAGTAATAGCCCCCATCCTTATTCAGTTTCTAATCTCTGTGACCCTGATGTTTCTTTGGAAGCAAGTAATGGCACAGCGAATTTTCAGCATTATTGGAAGCGGTATCGCACTGATCTTTTCTATTGCGCTTTTCAGTCAGGTGTGGCAAAAGGGCACTTTGGTCATGCAGGCTGGCAATTGGGAAGCTCCTTTTGGTATCACTTTGGTCTCAGACACCTTTTCTGCAACGCTGGTATTGCTTACTGGGATTGTCGGAATGGCTATTTCAATATTCGCTGCCGGATCTGTGGTTAATGCACGAGCGAGATTTGGATTCTTTCCCATTCTTCATTTTCTGTTTATGGGATTATGCGGGTCATTCTTGGCAGGTGATATATTCAACCTTTATGTGTGGTTTGAGATCATCATTATCAGCTCTTTTGTCCTGCTCACCATCGGTGGAGAAAAAGCGCAGATAGAAGGTGCAGTTAAATATTTTACGCTCAATATTTTGGCATCCATTATCTTTTTGACCGCCATTGCCGTGCTCTATGGGATTACAGGTACACTGAACATGGCCGATCTCTCATTGAAAATAGCTGCAATAGAGGACAAAACATTGGTCAACATCTGCGCGATGATTTTCTTTGTGGGATTCGGGATTAAATCTGCCGTATTCCCGCTTTACTTCTGGCTGCCAGCCTCCTATCATACGCCTCCCCATGCTGTTGCGGCCATCTTTGGAGGATTGTTGACAAAAGTCGGAGTCTATGCGATGATTCGTGTGTTTACTCTGATTTTCACGCTCGATCCATTCCTGGAAAACATCATCATGGGAGTTGCAATCCTTACTCTTTTCAGTGGCGCTGTGGGAGCTTTAGTCCAGCGCAACCTGCAAAAGATTTTCTCCTATCTCATCATCTGCCATATTGGATTCATGGTAGCGGGACTTGGAATGGGTTCCACAATTGCCCTCACAGGAGCTATATTCTACATGATTCATGATATCGTCGTGAAAGCAAATCTCTTCATGGTCGGAGGCTTGCTCTACCGGATCAATGGGACAAGCAATATCAAGCGAATGGGCGACATGTATTCCCGATATCCAATGTTGAGTTTGCTCATGGCTGTACCATTATTTTCTCTTGTCGGTATTCCTCCATTATCAGGTTTTTGGCCAAAACTTTCGCTCATTATGGGAGGATTGGAAACTGGAAATTATGTATTGATTGGCTTCCTTCTTTTTGCAAGTTTTATTACCCTGTTTATCATCGCCAAGGTATGGGCGGAGGTATTTTGGAAGAAAAAAGAAGTCGTAACCTCAACCTTTCCATTTCGGTTTTTTGAGGCTCACTCTCAGCAAGAGAAAATTCTGATGCTGATTCCAATAATTTTCCTTGGCATAATTTCGTTGGGAATTGGTTTTGGAGCAGGTCCGGTACAATCGCTTTCGGAACGAATCAGTATTGAACTCAGCGATGTGAGTGGTTACATTAATGTGGTATTGGGAGATAAATCAAACTAATATGAGGACACCGTTTTTGATGAATCTGCTTTTGACCTTTGTGTGGTTAGCTTTGAGTGGAAATTTCTCACTTGCCAATACGCTCTTTGGATTTCTGATGAGTTTTGCGATCATGTGGATCATTAATCTGAATTCGGAAAAGAGAAAATACTTCAAAATAGCCCCTAAAACAATTGGCTTTGTTTTCTTTTTTTTAAAGGAGCTTACCAAAGCGAATATTCAGGTTGCAATAGAAGTAATGACGCCAAAGAGTAACATGAAACCCGGCATAGTAAGGTATCCGCTGGAAGCCAAATCAGACTTTGAAATTACACTCCTTGCCAATTTGATTTCCCTCACGCCCGGCACTTGCAGTTTGGATATTTCTACTGATCGAAAAGTGCTCTACATCCATGGGATGTATATCGGCAACAAAGAGAAATTTATTCACGATATCAAGAATGGATTCGAACGAAGGTTATTAGCCATATTGAGATGATTTACGACTATTTATATTATGTCATTTTGCCAATCCTTACCCTCTCGGTAGTATTGATATTTTATCGATTTCTGAAGGGACCAAGTATTTCCGATCGGGTGATCGCCTTGGATTTGCTGATCACTACAGGGATAGGCATTATTGCGGTTTACAGCATTATCGTGGATCAGTCTACCTTTCTGGATATTGCCATGATTCTCGCATTAATTGCGTTTCTTACTACAGTGGCCTTCTCCTTTTACCTCGAAAAAAAGCGAAACAATGAATGAAATCATCATAATCATCTTGGTAACCTTGGGCTCACTTTTTGTCCTGTTAGCCGCAGTTGGACTCGTACGTATGCCTGATCTTTACCTTCGAATTTCAGTTACCACCAAAGCCGCCACGCTTGGAATAGGTCTGGTGCTGGCTTCAGTAGCCGTATATTTTCAAGAAACCTCTGTCAGTACCAGAATCGTGGCCATTGTTTTTTTCATCTTGTTGACTGCACCGGTTGGAGCCCATCTCTTGAGCAGAGCCTCCTACATCACGGGAGTGCCACTTTGGAAAAAGTCCGTATTGGATGAGCTGAAAGGAAAATACAAGAAAACCGACCATACCTTAAGCAGCAAGGAAGAGTAAAATTCCGCTTTGATGCTTTGTGTTTTCAAAAAACCCTGATGTGTTTCGTGCCTTCTGGTTAAAACACAAAGAAACATAAGGCACAAAGGGTTTTTACTTAGATCTCTTTGATGCTTTGCGTTTTCTAAAAACCCTGATGGATGTGACTATATGATTTAAAAAAAGGTTCTGCTGTTATATGGTATGGTATATTTTAGCCTTTTCTGAAAACATTTTCTCCCATGAAATCAAGCATGACCCTGCGGTGTCACACAGAGAAATGCCCCGATGGCTATCGGGGCTGTCATGCGAAGATTCCATATGACCTTTTAAAAAAATTTGGATATACGCTTCTTTGCCAGTAGATCAAAATGGCCTCGACTTCGCTCGGCCACCGGATTTCAGGTTATTAAAGGGAGGGGAGGAATATGCGGC
>NZ_JBKBKZ010000006.1:0-46770 GCF_046296635.1 Algoriphagus sp.
TTTTCGGGGTGGTTTTCATTTGGGGGCCCCCCCTTAATCCCCACCCCTCCCCTAAACAACCAGAATCCGGAGGCCGAGCGAAGTCGAGGCCATTTTGATTTACTGGCAAAGAAGCAGATATACATAATTTTCAATATTCCAAATGATCCACCCTACCTCTACATTATGAAAAAATTCTTAACGTTCAGCTTTGGGCTGATTTTGCCCTTAATCGGAATCTGCCAAAACGCTCCAGGTTACTTCATGCATCCGGATATTCATGAAAACATAATCGTTTTTGTGGCAGAAGGAGATCTATGGAAAACTTCCCTAAGTGGTGGCGAAGCAATCCGTCTGACCACTCATGCCGGAGAGGAAAGCTCACCTAAGATTTCTCCCGATGGGAAATGGGTTGCTTATGCTGCCACCTACGAAGGTCCTACCGAAGTTTATCTGATTCCGATCACCGGCGGTTTGCCGAGACGATTGACTTACGAACCTGCAGCTTCGATCCCGACTGATTGGAAATCCACTACAGAAGTCGCTTACGTGACCAATCAATATTCTACTTTGCCTCGATTGAATACCGTAGTGATGAATATCGAAAACGGTAATAAATCGATCGTACCACTTGAGATGGCAGCTGAGGGAAGTTTTAATGCTTCGGGTGACACCTACTATTTTGTCCGACCTACTTATCACAACAATGTTACTAAACGCTACGAAGGTGGCACCGCCCGTCAGCTATGGAAATATACCTCCGGACAAGGGGAGGCGGTAAAACTGACCAATGAATACAAAGGAGAAGATCATCACCCGATTCATCATAATGGCCGAGTTTATTTCCTCTCTTCCCGAGATGGAATCCAAAATGTCTGGTCGATGAATGAAAAAGGTTCGGATCTGAATCAGCATACCAAGCAGACAAGCTATGATGTGCGAGAAGCATCCATTCATGGAAATAACTTGGTGTACCGAGCTGGAGCAGATCTTTTCGTCCACAATCTGGAGCTTGTGAAGGATCAAAAACTTGCGATCACTCTGACCTCAGATTTTGAGCAGTTGCGGGAATACTGGATAGACAATCCAGCTAATTATATCAGCAATATCGCTGTAAGCAATGATGGGGAAAAAGTTGCACTGACCGCTCGAGGTCGTGTTTTTGTTTTTCCTGTAAAGCAGGGAAGATCTCTTCGACTTAGTCAAAAAGATGGTGTGCGTTATCGAGACGCAATTTTCTCATCAGACGAAAAAGACATCCTAACTTTCTCCGACGAAAGCGGAGAGTTTGAAATTCACCAGTATTCCGGCTTGGGTTTGGATCAGGGCAAAAAGCTGACTTCTGACGGGACAACACTTCGGTTTGGACTCACTCCCTCTCCCGATGGGAAAAAACTCGCTTACTATGATCTGGAAAATGACCTTTGGGTGATGGATTTGGCATCCGGCAAAAAGGTCAAAGCAAATGCTTCTGACGAGGGAATCAGCGGAGCAATGGCTTGGTCTCCGGATAGCAAATGGTTGGCGTTTGGCGAGACAGCTTCCAATACCTTTCAGCAACTTTTCATTTTCAACCCGGAAACAGGCAAGCGAATCCCGTTGACCACCGACCGAACCAACAGCATGAATCCGCAATGGAGTCCGGATGGAAAGTGGATTTACTTTATGTCCGACAGGAATTTTGAATCAAAAATTGGTTCGCCTTGGGGCACCCGTCAGCCGGAACCTTTCTGGGAAAAGCAGATCAAAATCTATCAGGTGGGATTGAAAAAAGGTTTGATTTCTCCTTTCCAACCTAAAAACGAACTGAAACCCACCGAGGAGAAAAAGTCAGAGGGAGCGGTGACTGTTTCCATAGATGAAGTGGGATTGATGGAGCGCGTTCGCGAGGTTCCAATCCCAGCCGGAAACTACAAGAATCTCGTGGTGACAGACAAGGCATTGTACTATCATCGAGTTGGCCCAGGAATGGGAATTTATTATGGTGGAGGCGCATCCAATGACGATAATACTGCATTGATGATGACTCCGATCGATGAGAAGGCCGAGCAGAAAGTTTTTGCCGACAAGGTCAACAGCTTTGTCACTTCGCTGAATAATAAGTATGCAGTCTTGCGAATGGGATCTAATCATTATGTGGTTGAATTGGGAACTTCGCCAATAACTGACCTTTCTAAAAATCAATTAAGTCTGAGTGGTTGGAAGTTTTCTGTCGATCCGAGAGTGGATTGGAAGCAGATTTATACCGATGCTTGGCGAATGGAGCGGGACTATTTCTATGACCGAAATATGCACGGTGTGGACTGGGATGCAATGTATGAAAAGTACCTTCCACTCGTAGATCGAGTGACCACCCGTCGGGAGCTTTCAGATGTGATGGGGGAATTGATCGGGGAGTTGAGCGTCCTTCATACTTCAGTCGGTGGAGGAGATTTGCGTAGTGGTGATGATCAGATTCAGTTTGGGATGCTGGGAGCGAGATTTTCCAGAAATGAAAAACTGAAAGGCTATTCCATCGATCATATTTTCCAAAGTGATCCAGACTATCCTGATGAGATGTCTCCTCTTTCCCACCCGGATCTGAATATCATCGAAGGAGATGTGATCACTCATATCGATGGAGTGGCTGTGATGGATGCACCGGATCTGTTGTATTTACTCAGAGATAAGGCAAATAAGCAAACCCGGATCAAAGTCTTGGGTGCTACTGGGGCAGACAAAGGCGATCGGATCATTGTTCCTTTGACTTCTCAACAGGAATCAAACCTTCGCTACAACGAATGGGAATATACCCGTCGTTTGATGGCAGAGGAAAAATCAGGAGGCGATATCGGCTACGTTCACCTTCGAGCCATGACTGCACCGGATATCGGGCAGTGGTACCGGGATTTTTATCCACAGTTTAAGAAGTCAGGCCTAGTCATCGATGTGCGCCAAAATCGTGGAGGAAATATCGATTCCTTTATTCTGGAAAAGCTCATGCGGGAAGTCTTTTTCTACTGGAAAAGCAGAACGGGCGAACCCTATTGGAACATGCCTTATGCCTTCCGTGGACATTTGGTTTTACTTGTGGATGAATTTACGGCCTCGGATGGAGAAGCTTTTGCCGAAGGCTTCCGAAGACTCGAAATGGGTCAAGCGCTCGGCGCAAGAACTTGGGGTGGGGAAGTTTGGCTTTCAGGTGTAAATACTTTGACGGATAATGGAGTGGCAAGGGCTCCGATGAATGGGGTGTATGGAGAAGAAGGCGAATGGCTCATCGAAGGAGTTGGTTTTGTTCCGGACATCGAAGTGATCAATTTGCCAAAGGCAACTTTTGACGGAAAAGATGCGCAATTGGATGCTGCGATTGAGCATTTGAAAGCATTGATCAAAGCCGATCCGAGAACTGTACCTCAAGCACCGGCCTATCCGGATAAGAGTTTTAAGAATGGAAAAAATTGATCAGTTAAGGTCAGTGGGGACACTGACCTTGGCGGAAGAATTGAAAAGTTGAGGTCAGAGGAGACACTGACCTCGGCGAACTGACATCTGCGTCACTGCGAGTGAGGAACGAGCGAAGCAGTCTTATAAAAAAAAGAACATTAGTAAATGATTCAGTTTTTTGGTAATTGAATTAGGAAAATATGGATATACGCAATTCTGCCAGTAGCCAAATTCTATTTAGCTTCACCTCGACCTCGCTCGGGGTCCGTTAGTTTTGTTTTAATCGAGGCTGTCTCAGAAGTACCGAATGTCACATTGAGTGAAGTCGAAATGTAGTCCAATTCCCTAGGAATGGCCTTCGACTCCGCTCAGGCTGACACTGGAACCCTTTTTGAGACGGCCTCCCTAAACAACCAGAATCCGGTGGCCGTCCCGATAGCTATCGGGACGAGGCCATTTTGATTTACTGGCAAAGAAGCGTATACATAGACAAGAAAAATTAAGCTTCTCCAATATTTTAAATCACTTCTATTATAATGAAAAAACACCTATCTCTACTTCTAATTCTAATCTCTTTCCAATCATTTTCCCAAAAAATCCCCATTCCCGGCTCCGTCAAACGAGCGATGAATCAAGTGGACACGGTCACCATCCGAAACCACATCGCTTACCTTGCCGATGATAAACTGAAAGGCCGAATGCCCGGCACGGAGGGCTATCAAATGGCAGTGGATTATGTCGTGGATCAATTCCAAAAGATGGGAATTCAACCCGGTGGTGATCCCGGACAGTACACGCAAAAGTTGATTTTGAGAAAGTCTGTGGTGAATAACTCCACCGCCAAAGCAGCCTTGAAAGATAAAAATGGAAATGTGGATTCCTTGATTTTTGCCAAGGATTTTCAGCCAGTTCCCCATCCCATGTCGGCAACCGCTTCAGGAGAAGGCGCTTTGGTTTTTGTGGGTTATGGGGTGGATATACCGGGATTGTATTCGGATTATGAGGGGATTGATGTCAAAGGAAAAGTCGTGGTGATGGTCACGGGAGTGCCGGATGGAATTCCAGCCTCGACCTTGGTTTCGCATTTTTCCAGTCCCGGAAATAAAATGAACACAGCTTTTGCCAAAGGAGCGGTAGGAACAATTCTAGTCAACTCAAACGCCCAGTTTACCAATCCCAATCCAACAATTCAGTCCAACGTCGCCGTGAATCCGGAGAAGACGACTGCATATGGCCGTGGCTTTGTTGGGAATCTAGGCTTTGCGCTCAATGGAAGTAAATCTTTCCTCACGGGTTTGTTTTTGAACTCTGGGAAAAATCTAAATCAGGTTTTAGCCGATATCAAAGCCCGTAAAAACTCCTCTTTTGAATTTCCTTTTCAATTTGCTGCAAGCTATTCTAACACGCACAGTGAGTTTGAAAGCCATAATGTGATCGGCTTGATTCCGGGTTCAGATTCCAAGTTGAAAAATGAATATGTGGTACATTCCGCCCACCTTGATCACGTGGGAATCGGCAGACCGGAAAATGGAGACTCCATTTTTAATGGAGCACATGACAATGCATCAGGAGTTGCCTCACTTTTGGAAATTGCCAGAATCTATAAAAATGGAAATGCTAGACCCAAGCGCTCTGTTTTGATCGTGATGGTAACGGCCGAGGAGATGGGCTTGGTGGGGTCCTCCTATTTTGCGGCGAATCCTACTGTGCCGAAGTCTTCGATAGTGGCTGATGTAAATACGGATATGCCAACCGTAATCGCACCATTGCTGTCAATTGTACCGCTAGGGGCTGAGCATTCCAGCATCATGGGCAATGTAAAATTCGCCGCAGATTACCTCGGTTTGGAGGTCGAGGCAGATCCTGAGCCTGAGCAAAATCGATTTGTTCGAAGTGATCAATACAGTTTTGTGGTTAGTGGAATTCCAGCCCTACATATCAAGTATGGCAACAAGACCAACATTCCCGGATTTGACATGGATGCATTTATCAAGGAATGGAGAGCCAAATATTACCACCGTGCAGCTGATGGAATGGATGGGATTTTCAATTTCACTGCAGCAAAAACTTACGTGCACCTCAACTTTCTGATCAGCTATTCGATCGCAAATACACCTGCGAAACCCCGTTGGAATCCGGGGGATTTGTTTGGAACAGGTGGTAATTAAATTGAATAAACCGGGAAGATTGGTCAATTGGAAATCGAACCTCTTCCCGGTTATTAAAAAATGGTTTGGTGGCTTTATTTTGAAGGTATAGCAGCTGCTTTCTCTGCTTCAATTTGTAGGGCCATTGCATCCATCTGGATCGGGGAATTATCCCAATAGCCATAGGTTTTGACAATTTTTCCACCGACAAATTGGGAGGTGATGTGAATTGGAACCTCATAGGTTTTGCCGTTGGCTGCCATTGTACCTTTCCAGACACCCCAGTAATTCACCCAAGTTTCCCCTTTGTCATCCAAGACCATTTCAACGGCTTCATTTTCCCGATCAATCGAGTAGGAACTTAGGGGTTCCAACTCCAGTTTTTGTTGAGCGATGATTTGTTGGATGGTTGCAGGTTTATCCTCGGTTGTATTGAAGAAAATTTGGGCACCCTCGGCATAGTGGGATTGGTAGGCCTCCCACTCTCCATTTACATAATTGGACATGATCGATTTGACCGTTTCGATCTCGGCGGATTGCTGGGTGTATCGGTCTTTGCTATTGCACGAGCAAAGCAATAAGGCGATTACACTGATTAAGGTTAGATTTTTCATAGTGTGGGTATTAAATGGTTTTGATTATTATGATCAGAACTCATATTTCAAAATGTCCAAATAATGAGCATTTGAAAATTTTGATGAGAAATCGTTGACGAAGTTGAAAAGTTTTGTCCTTTCTTAAAATCCATCTTGGATGAACGTATGCTAATCTTGTCCCAAATGGGTCTAAAATTTTTCAGAAGCATTTGAACTACAAAAAATTGAGTTTCAAAAACTTATATTTAGCTAAATTAGCAAGATGAAGAGACTTTTAATCCTTCTGCTTTTTTTAAATCCATTTCTGTCCAGCGCACAGATAGAAAAGGTAAATGGACAGTATCACTACAAAGAGGTATTTGTAGAAAAAGATGATTTTGGTTCGGAGTATCTGGATGTTTTGGAGAATAGTCTGGACGAAATCCACGATGACCCCTTGCTGATGTTGAAAATCCTGAATGACCTGGGTTATTACTATCATACCCGAAATCTCAATAAAGCACTGGAGCTGATCAACCGTGGGCTTGATGAAGCGCTAATACAAAAAAATATCTACTGGCAGGGAAGACTTGAGATTTCTCAGGCAGCGATTTTACTACGAATGGATGAATTGGACCTGGCGGAGGTCTTACTTAAAGATGCGATTCCAAAAATTCCTGAATCTGAGAGTTGGTTGCTTTATACTAATCTTGGCTATGTCTATGAAAGACGAGGAGACTTGGGAAGGGCATTTGATTATGCAGCTAAAACCCTCAAAATTGGGGAAACCTACGGTGAGCAAAAAGCCATTGCCATGGCCTATTCCGATATGAGCAACCTTTTTTGGAAGCAGGGAAAATTTGCCGTTGGATTGGAATATGGGCTCAAATCCATCGATATTTTTGAGAAGGGAGAGATCAATGATCTGGATTATGACTTCACGCTTCATGTGGTTGGCAATAACCTGGTGGAATTGAAAAGGCTGAATGAGGCAGAAGCATACTTTTATAAATCCATTGAGATCGGCGAGAAATATGGCTTCTATAATAATTTAAGCGATAGTTACATCGCACTTTCGGAGCTAAATTCCCAACAGGGGGACTTCCGCGAAGCGATAGATTCAGGATTGGAAGCTTTGAAATTTGCGGAGCTCCTGGAAAATAGATTTATGATCATGCGGTCATATTTGTCCCTCGGAAGGACGAGTAATCTTGCTGGTAATTTTGTGGAGGCAGTTGGCTTTTTGCAAAAAAGTATTCAAATAGCCACATCGGATTTTGAAGATAAATATTTCCTAAGCTTGGCTTATTTGGAATTAAGTAATGCTTTGGAAGGTAGTGGGCAATTTGATAAAGCATTGAATGCCTCACGAATCTACGATCAGCTAAGACAGGATGTATTTACAGCTGAGACTAATGACCGGATTTCCGTCTTGCAGACAGAAATGCAGCTTTCACAAAAAGAAAACACGATCAAGCTACAAGAGGCCCAACTTTCTAAAAATCGGATTCTCCAGGGCTTTATCCTAATCCTTTCTGGTGTATTGGCGACTTTTTTATTTGTACTTTATCTGATTTTTCTCAAAAAGAAGAAATACAGTCGTTTGTTGGAAAAGAAGAATGTGGAGAAGGAGTTTTTACTCAAGGAAATTCATCATCGGGTCAAAAACAATCTGGAGACAATTTCAAGCTTGCTTTCCCTACAAAAATCAAAGATTCAAAGTAAAGAGTTTCGCAAAATAATGGAGGAAACTCAAAACCGAGTTCAAAGCATGGGAATGATTCATCAACGATTATATCAGGGTGAAAACATGAAGGAGATCGAAATGAAAGGGTTTTTCGAAAATCTAGGGAATCACATCATTGACACGTTTGATGCCTCGGAAAGAATCCGATTTTTAGCTAATATGGAACCTATTGAACTTGATGTTGATTTGGCGATTCCCATTGGACTTATCGTGAATGAATTGATTTCCAATTCGCTTAAATATGCATTTCCGGAAAATCGGTTTGGTGATATTGAAGTGCAATTATCTGAAAAAGACAACCATTTATTCCTGATTGTTTCCGATAATGGGATTGGAATGACAGCAGATCCTCCAATCCTAGGGACGGGATTCGGCAGTGAACTTATCCGCTTGCTTACCCTCCAATTGGATGGGAAAATGACCCTTCAGGCCCAAAAAGGGACCTCAATTATATTTGAATTTCAACTCAACAGAGCTGCTTAAATGGAAAAGACTAAAATACTGATCGTAGAGGATGACATGATCATCGCCGCCAATATCAGTTTGCAGCTGTCCAATCTGGGATACGAGGTGACTGGGATTGAAACCAAAGCAGAAGAAGCCGTCCATCATGCGCTGGAAACCAAGCCTGATATGATCCTGATGGACATCCAACTCAAGGGAGGATCTAACGGAATAGATGCCGCACACGCCATCCGCAAATACCTCGACATTCCCTTGATCTATCTTACTGCCAATGTGGATGACGCTACTTTTCAAAAAGCAAAAGAAACGCATCCCTTTGCCTTTATCGCCAAACCCTTCACCAACTTAAATCTGGAACGAACCATTGCCCTAGTCGAAGAAAAAATATTGGAGAAAAGGACAACTGTATCGGTGGAAGATACTTTTGAAGATTCTCAGGAGGATCGGATTTTTATCCGAAATAACAACAAACTGGTCAAGGTGATGCTGGACGATATTCTTTATGTGGAGGCAGATCGGAATTATTGTAAAATCACCACCAAAGCACAATCCTTTATGGTGGTCAGCCCGATGAATAAATTTTGTGAGAAAATTGATCCTAGGAACTTTATTAGAATTCATCGCTCATTTGTTGTGAACTTTTCAAAACTGGAAGCCGTGGCCGAGTCTTATGTCGAGGTCAATGGAAAATTGATCCCCATCGGAAAACAGTATAAGGAAGAGTTGCACAGGATGTTGAATAAGGTCTGACGGAAATGGAGGAAGACTTTCTGCCGAACTAAAGGCTTTAGAAAAGGTCTGTGAGGACACAGACCTTGGGGTAGGGGAAATTTAAAAATGGATTCTCCGTTAGAATATTCAACCATGGAGTTATTACCTCAACCTTCTATTCATATTTTTAGAATTCGTGTGGACGAGCCGATGACCACATTTACAGATCTGCTTGTTTCTGCGGTTTGCTTTTATGCTTTTTACCAGCTTTCTAAGCGAAAAATACCTGGCCGAACCCTACTTTATTTCAGGTATTATTTTCTACTGATGGGAATTGCTACCGCCTTAGGAGGCCTGGTTGGACATGCATTTTTATATCTACTAAGTTTTGCTTGGAAACTGCCAGGATGGATTACGAGTATGCTTTCAGTGGCACTCATTGAACGATCTGCTATCCAACATGCTAAGCCTTATATCAAACCCGGAGTAGGAAAAGCTTTCCTGGTTATCAATGTGATCGAATTAGTTGTCATCATGACAATCACGATGATCACGCTCGATTTTGCTTGGGTCGAATTCCATTCCGGCTATGGACTTTTGGCAATCGTCGCCCCTTTTCACCTCTGGGTTTACTACAAAACCCGAGATTGTGGGAGTGCATTCATTTTGCTGGCGGTGGGGATCGCCTCCATCGCGGCCTTATTCTATATGAACAAGGTTTCTTTTCATACCTGGTTCAACTATCTGGACATCAGCCATACGGTGATGGCAATCGCTGCTTATGTATTTTACCTCGGAGCGCTTAATCTCAATAAGCCTATGAAGGGGGAAAATCGAAGTAATTTGCCTGAACAGCCTGCTTGAAATTTGAAAAAGGTCTGTGGAGACACAGACCTTGGGGATGAAAATAAAATTAGATCCAAAACCAATTAGAACTCAGTTTCAAGGATAATTTTAATCGTTGATTTTAATTTGGGTAATTCCTTCTGAATGGTTTCCCAAACAGCAATCATTTTGATGTTAAAATATTCATGGGCAATCATATTCCTGAACGACATAACCTTATACCAAGGGTAGTCATATTTGAGTAACTTATCGCTTTCCACATAATTAATGGACTCACCAATGACTATAAACTGCATCAGCACAGCGTCTTGAACCAAGCCATTATTGCAGAAAGTAATTCTATCCTGATCTTTTATATATTCCTCGATTTCAGCAATAGCTATAAGGATTTGTTCCAACCTCTTTTGGCTATCCAAATGCCTATCTTTCATATATCAGCTTAAGATCCTCTTTTACATGCTCTAAAATATAGGGCTTGAAAGAATCAATAAATCCTATGTCAACTTTTCGGTTGATGGTTTTTTCTAATTCATTTTGTATTTCAAGCAGATCAAAATAGGAGAACGTCGGATCAGCTTGGACAGCGATGTCCACATCACTTTTGGGACCATCATCTTTCCTTGAAAAAGAACCATAAATCCATGCCTTTTGTACTTGTTTGAAATTGCTAATACCATCTTGGATCTTTCTCAAAATTTCATTGCGATCAATTTTTTGAAATGCCAGATATGCAGCCCTCTCCTCCGCCACTTGCAATGCTTCCAAACCAATCTCTTCACCGGCCACTTCATATAGCACTTTATCTGCCAAAAAAGCCAACATTAACCCTTTTTCCGGAACATTGAAATAGACAGCGAGTTTGGGTATCAAATCCCTGCTTGGCCTGCGAAGTCCGCGTTCGATTTTGCTCAAAATCGCCTGATCTATATCGAGATAAGCCGCAACTGTCCTTAGTGGCAAATCCTTTTCTTCTCTCAATTTTCTGATAGTTTCTCCTAGGCTCAGCATTTTTTGAAAAAGCTTTTGACAAATATTATTTTGACTTATTTTGTCAAAAATATTAATTTTTAAAAATAAATACAAGGATCAAAGAGGATCTTTCCATTAAACTCAGCATTCCTCCATCACTTTACTGAAGCTGAAATGTAGGGTTCACCAAATGAATCATACGAAATCGAAAAAAGGCAGCATTTTTCCTTAACAGGCAGCTTGAACCCAAATTTTGCGTAATCCGGGAATAACCGCTAGAGCGCCTATTATGAATGCCTATTATGACTAATCAAATTCTCCTTTTCAGTTCTCTCAATTCGGATAAAAGGACTTCTGACCAAATACCAGAATGTCTGCTTTCTATCTTCGTCAAATTCTTTTAAGCCTAACTTAACCTGATCAGCAGGCTTGTACTTGTAGGTTCCAAAAATCCTGTCCCAAAGGATAAAGATGTCTGCATAATTGGAATCGGTGTAGTGTTGATCTTGGTCATGATGGATCTTGTGCAGGTTGGGTGTGGTGAAGATCAATCCGAAGGTCTTTTCCAACCAAGCAGGAAATCGAAGATTGGAATGCTCAAGAACCAGAAAAGGTGTCAGAACCAAGAAATAGAAACCGATGACCATCAAATCCAAACCAAAAATACCGGCAGCCACAATGGGAGTACTGCCAAACCAAAACAATACCTCAATCGGATGAGCCCGGAAATAGGAGGAGGAATCCATCGTTGTGTCGCTGTGATGGACTCGGTGGAAACGCCAAATAACAGGGACTCTATGAGATAAGCGATGAAACCAATAGGTTGATAAATCCAAAAGCAAAATTCCTAAAATCAACTTTAACCAAAGCGGTAGATCAATCAGGTAAAACAGCCCGATTTCATGTTGATTGAGCCATTCAATACTAAAAACGGTGACGCCTGCCCAAAAGAGATTTCCCGCAAAAAACACGATCTGAAATAGGAAACTGTTCCAGAAGTGCTTTCCTCTGTCTCGGAAAGAAAATTGGGTGCTTAGGATTTGTTCCAAAGTGAAGAACACCGCAATCAAACCAATTGCGATGTAATTGATGTCAATAGAGAGGAGGTAATCGAGAGCTTGCATAAGGTATGATATTTTTGAGATCTGGCAAATCACGGCTGAAAGGAGAAAATCAAAAGTAACTTAACCACCATTTATCTTTATTCCCAATTTTATATCGGTCAAACTTTTTACAAAGAGGATACAAAACTAAGATCACTGAAATCCAGACAACATATACTACCCAAAGGGGAAACCCATATCCTGGAATAGGATTTTCAAAACCGCGTAAAACCACTAAAATCATGTTCTTTTTCCAACCAAATCCTGAAAGCGTAGCCAGTACCATGGCAATCAAATGGATAAGGTAAAGGTGGAGGATATAGTAAAAAAACGGAACCCTACCGAAAGTGCAGATAAAATCTACCGTTTTACCTTTCCATTTCTCAGAGTTTGCCAAAAGCAGAAATGTACCTCCTAATGTCATCAACAGATACAATAAAGAAGGTGGATATTTAGATGGATTAAAGAATGAAATGAGACTCATTGAAAGTGTTCCAAGCTGTTCAAATACTTTGGGTTCACCATAAAAATTTGTCCATCTCAAAATAACAAACAGCAAAATGGCCAATATTCCGATCACGTTGAATGTCAGCTTTCTTTTGGCACTATCAACAGACTTGTTATAAAAATCACCAAAGCAATACCCAAGAGACATCACACCGGTCCATGGAATGATTGTATAGCCCACCAAGAGCAAGAAGTTATCCAATACAAAGAAAGTATTCCTTTGGTGAATAAGGGCCCACCATATCGAATCATCGAAACGGATACTATCAAGAAGGTTGTGACCAAAAATCATGATAAGGCTAAAAATCAAAATAAATTTTCTCGGAAGAAACACCAATCCTGCCAAAGCAATCATGCTGATCCCCAAAGACCAAATAACGCCAAACAAAAACGTCCCAAAACCAATATCAAAAAACCATGAAAAGCATACTACGGTAAATTCAATGAAAATCAGCCAAATTCCTCTTTTTAAAAGAAATCCGGACAATTCCTTTTTTGACTTTCGCTTACTGATCATAAAGGCGGACATGCCAGCCAGAAAACTAAAGGCAGGCGCACAGAAGTGGGTGACCCATCTAGTGAAGAAAATCGCCAAAGTAGTCTGTGTAGGGTCACCAGGATCAAACAAAAATGCCGGAGCATGAACAAAATCCCGCACATGGTCCAATGCCATGATGATCATGGCCAAACCTTTTACAAGATCGATAGAGGAAATTCTTTGATTAGGGTTAGAGATTATAGTCATTGGGGCTAATAAGTGACATTAAAAATCAGTTCAATCATTTGCCTCATTATTCTAAATGTGTCATTATCCTTTGGTTTTTAACTTGAATGATAAATTGAATCTTTCAATTCTTTCCCTCAATTTTTGGAGAGGTTTATCCAAATCAATTGCTGATTGTTTAATATTTCACCCAACGTAGCCTCAAACTTTTTCCGTCAATGATTTCTCTTGCAGAAAGAATCAAGGTGATTTGTCCATAGTCAAATTTGAACTGCCTCGTTATAATTTCAACTTAGCGTCTTCGTGCCTTTGTGGCAAAATAAAATTTTAGGGCCACAAAGGCTCGAAGACACCAAGTCCAAAACTCATTTCTTAAACATCAACTCCCCCGCATCATAATCAGAAGGCTCGAGACTTGTCAAATAGAGGTAAAGCGCCTCTAAGTCCTCATCCGTCATTCGTGAAAAGGGCCCCCAATGCATCGGTGAAATTTTGATTTGTCTGCCTTTTCGAAACCGTTCTTTCCATTCTTCTACATTCTTGAATTTCGACAAGGAACTATTGGGGGAAGGAGTAATATTTGGTGTTCGCAACCAGAGTTCAGGATCCTCTCCTACCATTAGATGCAATTCAGGAAAGGGCTCAAATTCCATTCCTCCACCGTATTCAGGGCCTATCGCTTCAAAGGTCATTTGGTCTCTATTGGTATGGCAGCCTACACAATTGGCTACATATCGGGAAAGGTATTCACCTAGCTCAATGGTAGCGGCCATGGGAGGAGCGGATGGATAAGGCTTGGGGTTTTCAATCGGCTGAAAGGAGGAAGCTATAATCCGAACAGCCTTGCCCATAAATGTCCACTCATTTTGTTGTACGTCGTTACTGACGGGCTCCATACTTCTCAAATAGGAAACCACCGCCACTAGATCTTCATCAGCCATATCCCAAAAAGGCATCAACACAGAAAGTGTGGCTGTTCCATCAGGCTTTACTGCATGGCGCATCATTCGAAAAACTTCAGCGTCTGAATATCTTCCAATTCCCGTGGTAGGGTCAGGGGTTAAATTTTTAGTGTATAATGTCCCTACTGGACCCAAAGGAAATATGACTCCACCCTTTAGTGGAACATTCTCTCCTGCATCGGCAGCTATCATTTCAGCTACACTACCCACATGACAGTTGGAACAGTGTGCTGGGCCATGAACCAAATATTTGCCTCTTTCGATAATTTCAGGATCGGTGCTTACTTGAAGCTCCGGATAGGGAATATCATAAGTTTTATTCCAATTCAATTGGACAAAAACAACAAAACCTCCAATGATAACAATCAGAAGGATTAGGATACCGAAAATGATTTTCTTTAGCATGGGTTGAGTAGTTAGGTGAACTGATTTTCTTTTTTGATTATCCGCTTTTACCCCAGTAGGCGATTTTTTTTTGGTTACTGGTCGGATGTCAGATGACCGATGACCGATGAAGCCAAAATCACGTTTTTCGAAGAATTTCTTATTCTATAATTTAAACTACTGGCAGAATAGCGTGTATCCATATTATCTTTTATTCCATTGTAAAATGATTTCAGTGAAAAAAAGTGGAATGACCCAGGAAATCCAGATCAAATTGGCACCCACAATAGTGAAATTTCCGAATTCATGGATCCATGACATTTCATTCATCCATCGGAATAGTACAAAAGCAAAAGTCACCACATAGCTTCGAATCATCCATTCTTTGTGGAGGTTGACCCGCTTTAGCAGGATAAATCGTAAGGCCATTGCAGATGTAAAAAACCAAGCCATAGCCAGCATCATTAAGGAAAATGCCCACGATATATGGATGGCCATTCCGGTCGTCAAAGCAAGAGCGACTGAACTGACGGTGCCGACCAAAATTCCGGTGAGGTATAATCTTCCCATCCATCGATGAACCTTCAAATACCTGTCCCGGAAGCCTGCCCAAAACTGAAAGGGTCCCAAAACCAAGGCGAGTAATCCCCCAGAAATATGACCGATCAGCGGCCACTTCATTCCCCAATACCTGCCAAAAACTTCCTGATCCAAACCGAAGTAGGGAAAAGCATCATTCAGTACAAATTTTCCAGCGAAAAGGATCAGAAAAGCCCAAGCCAATAGCATCAGCCAGGCTTTAGGTTTATCGGGGACAAGGGTGAAGGTTTTGGCCATAGGTTTTTGCTTTACTTTGTCATCGCCTCATGCAGTTTTTTGGTGTCTACATACTGTTGAAAAGACACCACTTTCCCGTCTTTTAGTGACCAAAGATGAGCCACTTGTGCATCATAACTGTTGCCATTTTTGAATTTGCCATCATAGCGTAAAGTGGCGAGTACTTTGTCATTGGACATTTCGTGAAGGACGATATCCTTCAGATTGAAATACTCATGGTCTGCCATTATTCGACCAAAAACGCCATTTAGTACTGCATCCGGACCTAGGTATGGATTACCATCGGCATAGAAATTTCCTTCGGCTTCATTCCAAACTACATTTGAATCTAAGCCGCCTAAAACAGCAGGAATATCGCCAACGGCAAAGGCCTTATAAAGTCCATCTATGACAGTCATGTTACTGTTTAGATAAGTAGGACTTCCGTTTTTGGCTCCAGGATCTTCTTGGCATATCGCTGGAAATGTCAAGGAAATCAAGACCGCGATGAACAGGTAATTTTTTAAAGTTTTCATAATGAAATATTTAGTTTTATGTGAAATGTTAATTTGATTTTTCTACTTCAGGCCTGAGGTTGAAGTATTCAGGTTTTTCAGAGTTCATGTTTACGTGGTTAGGAATTTCAAACAAAAATTTCAGTTTGGTCCAGATTGAGATTATCGTGGACTCCTCTGGTTTTTAACTACAATTTCACTTCAACTGACATGGTAATGGGTTCCAGTACCGTATGGGTATCCTTGATATGCTGGATTTTCGGGTCGTTGATAATTGCCCCTAATTTTTCGATATCATCAGTATCAACCACTAATAAAATGGAGTTGGGATCATCAGCATCCTGAAAAGTTCTGAATCCATTGGAAGCAGGAGCAAATAATCTTACCCGGTCCTCATGGCCTTTTAGCCAAGCATCTATATCACCTACTTTGTGACGAAATACATAAGTTGCCATTTTTT
This sequence comes from Algoriphagus sp., assembly GCF_046296635.1. Lineage (GTDB taxonomy): Bacteria > Bacteroidota > Bacteroidia > Cytophagales > Cyclobacteriaceae > Algoriphagus. The sequence continues at coordinate 16,337 of NZ_JBKBKZ010000006.1, forward strand.
TTATCGTTTAAATTTTGCCTACTCTGGACGGTTTTCGGCTTTCCCGTTTTCTATTTTAAGATGTCGCCTGCTGCGAAAGAAATCGAATTCCGTCTTCTCAACTTTATTATTAGGAGTAGACTTTTGGCCTAGAACTTAATCTCGTCGGGCATTCAGCCCAAATTCCCGTTCTGCAGCATCATACCATTCTTTATCCGGAAGTGAATTCCGGTCTGTCCACTCCTCATCGGTCATGGAATTGCGCCATAATATGAATGGTAAGGCATCAGGCCCAACAGGATGTCTAAGGATCCAAGAATTCTCAGATGCGAATTCAACAATCTGATCAGCGACCAAAGTGGCAGGGGTTGGATTCTTCAAGGAAGCAAAGAAAAGATCCGCCATTCGCTTGGAGCTTGGATAGATCGAGGTATGCTCTTCCTCTATCTCATGGGCCATATCCGTATCAATGATTCCCGGCTCTATTATTCCCACCCGGATATTGAAGGGCTTGACTTCTTGAGCTAATGCCTCACTCACTGCTTCCAGGGCAAATTTGCTTGCCGAATAACATCCTAAAGGAGACGAAGTCAATCGACCCGAAATGGAAGTAACATTAATAATGCAGCCACTTTTTCGTGTTCTCATGGATGGAATGACTGCTTGAATACATCGGACAGCTCCAAAAAAGTTAGTCTCCATCACTGCCTTAAATTCCGAGATAGGCATTTCCTCAATAGATCCATTTAAACCAATTCCTGCATTATTGACCAGCACATCAATTGCTCCATAGTCTTGCATGATCTGCTTGATGCATGAGGTGACAGACTCATCAGAGTTGACATCCATCGCATGAAGGGAGATCGATAGTGATTCTGCTTTTATTTTTTGCCTTAGTTCAGTGGCTCCACCGGGATTCCTTAGCGTTGCAAATACCTGATATCCTGCTCTACCAAATGCTAAAGCAGTTTCAAGACCAATACCTCTGCTGCTTCCTGTGATGAGTACCTTTTTCATATGATTATAATTTGATTTTTAAAGGCCATATGGAATCTCGCATGGATTATAATTATCACTCTGTGTGTTGCTTTGGGTCATGCCTTTCTACCTCAGGCAGGCTCGATTTCATAGTCGTTGATTATAAAAATTATTGGGAGCCGTCGGACTCGATGTAATTGGAACGTATAAAATCGTACTTATTAAGCTATTGGTATTTGCGCTCAAATGGAATCTACCTAGGACGAAAAGGTGGTTTTATTGTCCGAAGCATACGAAAAACTTTTCGGAAGAAATCGAAAATATCAGCACTACTGTCAATTGGTAACCCTTCGCTGTTCCTCTTGGGATCCTACTTTTCTATTCCTTGTTCCTTGGATCTTTTTATTTCCAAATTGGTATGTATAAGGCTACAATGGGGATCAATCAGTAAAACCTCCAATAAAAAAAACCAACAAAAACTCCTTTGGCGATCTGATACCACCAAAGGAGCTAAGCTTTTTATTATAAGCCGTTTGACTAGTTTATTTTGCAGGAGGGGTCACCTTAAATCCCTGCGCTTGGAGAATACTGAGCATATCATACCAGTATCTAATAAATGTAATTTTACCATTTGCAATTTGCGAGGCCGTATGATATGGCACCTCTATCTTCTTCCCGCTTGCCTTATCTGTAAGTGTGTTTGTTCCCCATGCTAAAACCCATTCCCCCTCATTCCAGTTGTTGCTCACTTTGACAGGCAGATAAAGCTCTTGCGAAAGGCTGTGTTTGTAGGTATTGGTACTCGTAGTGTAATATTCTTTGTGCTGGGCCACTGTAAGTGAGTCCAAGCCACCGCCTAAACCATAGATCATGGCGCCTGGGGCGAATTGGGCATTCATCTTGGCTACATCTCCGGCCTGAAGCGCTTTGGTGTAGGTTTGAACCACCTCCATTGCTTTAGTTGCGTTTTGAAATTCAAGGGTCACTTCCTGCGCCATTGAAACTAGGGTCGTTAGCATCAGCATTAATGCAGATGCTAGGATTGTTTTGAAAATTTTCATAATAAATGGATTTGATTGTTTAGAAATAGGAAAAATTTATTAATCCGTTAAAATTAAAATATCACCGTTGATCCGAAAGGAACTTAGGACGAACAGTGGGATCTACTGTCCGAAGACTACTGAATATTTACCGAGCAAAATTTGAAGAATGGCTCCTAAGTCCTATCAAGAAAAATATTTGCCAACATTCTGAATTTTTACCGGTACACGCTCATTACTGGAGCCGGTAATTCTTTCCGCATGGGATGCACTTTTCTATAGCTCAAGTTTCTCCAGACCCATTCTAAAGGACCATAATGAAAATACCGAAGCCAGATGGGACTTAGGATGAGCTGGAAAATCCAGATTGGGAAGACTACATATAGGAGTTCGTAGCGTTGCAACTTTCCGAAGAGGCCAAATCCAACTCCGGTAAAGACAATCATGCAAATGACAGAGTGCATGATGTAATTGGTTAGGGCCATTTTGCCGACCGAGGAAAGACTGCTTTTCAGCCAAATCAAAAAATTCGATTTAGAGAATAGCATGATTAGTCCAATGTGGCCCATGCAAGTAGCGATTCTTCCAAGGTCATAGGTGAGATTCGACTTTGCTATTGAAACAGGAGAAAACTGACCATTCAAAACGACTTGGAGTTCATAATAATTGATGGAAAGTCCGATCAGATAACCGATTGCAGCCATCCCTCCATAGAAGCCAAATGATTTTTTCCCAGAAAGGATATTCCACTTAAATAGCGCAATCCCGACCAACATCATGCTGAGGACGTCCCAAAGCCCGTATCGGTAAGACATAAATTGATCGTAATGAGAATTGATTGGAGCCAAAAATGCAACCACATCAAAATAGCCTTTCTGCATCGATGTATTGTATTCTGCTATGAATTCGGGAGAACGCTCTTCTTGAAACTTTTCCCACTGGGATTGGGATTCTTTAAGCTCCTTGGTCAGTTCTTTATTTTCGGCTTTGTAGGTATCAATAAGAGCTACATTCGCAGCCAATTTTTCACTTTTTCGAAAGTCCGAGTAGTTCCAGATCATTCCTCCCAAAACCAAAATGGCTGCAGCCAAAATCAATTTCTTAGGGGCCATGTTTCTAAATGAATACACCAGAAAACCCATGAGGGCATAATCGTACAAAATCTCTCCTGTCCAGAGCAGGAGATACCCGTGGATCAACCCAAAAACTAGCAGCCAAGTAAGCCTCCGGAAGAATATATCTGCGGCCTTGATACCTGCTCCTCGTTTTGTCAATCGGTCTAGAAAAATAAACATCCCAACTCCAAAGAGGAGGGAAAACAGTCCGCGCATGGTTCCTTCAAAAAACATGTTGGTAGCTATCCAAGTATAGAGATTCCAACCTGAAAATCCACCGGCTACTGTTGGGTCATTGTAGGAATTTGCCAATCCAAAAGCATTGATATTCATTAAAAGAATTCCAAAAAGAACAATGCCACGCATGACATCGAGAGATTGGATACGCTCGGACTCTTGAAGAGGAGCAATGGCGGAAGGGGTGATTTGATCCATAAGTTTTGAAAAATCCCCCTTGCAGGTGATCAGATTTAAGAGTGTTGTGTTAAGTTTTTGAAAAATTTCACCTGCAGGAGGATTTGAATCCAAACTAGAGTATTGGAACCTTACCCAAAAACCACCTAGGACGAACAGCCTGAATTCTTGTCCCAATATGCCCTTCTATTTTTCAGAGAGGAAAATGGAGAGGGAGGTTTTTGGAGGATTTATCTATAAAAATATGAATGTCGGCAATGACACCTCTAGGCAAATTGAAGTAGTAGATATAAAGGTCAATGTTTGGTGGCTTAAGATCCGAAGGATCGTAACAATTCATAACCCCCGGTGAAGCCGGGGGTACAGTAAATAAAATAAAAAAGGAGCCCTGAAGGGGTGACAGGTTTAAATTTCACCCTTTCAGGGCTCAAATGAAGGAAATTTTCAATGGCTACCCTGCACTTCGTACAGGGTTCCAGCTTGGCAGACAGGCATGAATGGTTTCGCTCCTTCGGAGCTATTTAAAAGGGCGATCTGAAATTTTGTAAAAATATCGACTTCACAAATTTTACTCTGCTTTCACCTTAGTGCTGGTGCAATTGTGGATGTACATAATAAAATTTATATGATCAGAGATTATTCATTGAGATGTGCAAGGTGCATGTCGATTTGTGCGATTAATCTCATCACGATTTCCTTAATTTCCTCATACTGATTTTGCTGGAAATTCCGGATAAACAGGTTCATTTTAAGCACTTCCTGAAATTTTTTGTTTCTTACCAGCGCCTCATAATCCTGCGGGCTTGCCGATACCCAGACCGTATCCATGCTTAAGTTTTCGAGAACCATTGGATAGAAATAATTCCATTGGTAACCATCGTCTACTCCCTTTTCGGTATTCTCCAGGTAGGGATATCGTGTAGAATAGAGATTTGAAATCCGATTGCGAAGGGAGTCGTCGGAAATCAGATCCAGGCCTACAGATTTTAGATTTTCCCAGGAGGCAGTGTTTTCTGACAATTGGAAATTGCCGAAAATGTTGCCGAAATAGGGTTTCAGGGAATCATGGAATGGTCTTTCCTCTCTGAGAGTGGCCAGGATGACTTCATTGGAGGTAATTCTTTTTTGGTTTCCACTGATGTTATACTCCAGATCCAATAGATCACTTTGGAGATTACTTTTCATCTCACTCAACAAAATAGCTTCTTTTGCTCTTAGCTTGCTCGATTCATTCCAGTTATTGATACTTAAGGCAATCAAGATCCCGATGACAACCAAAAAGATCTCTCCGATAGCATAAGCTATGTATCGGGTGACCCGGTTTCCGGCGTTGCCGGCAGACAGGTGGGATAAGAGCTTTTGGCGGATTTTTCGGAAAAGTGAGATCATGGGTTACAATTCAATTATTGTTAATGCAGTAAATGTCCTGTAGGGACAAAATATGGGTAGAAACCAGATATGTAATCAGGAATAGCGTGCCGTAGGCCTGCCTGTCCGGTAGGCAGGTACGCAATATGATTTTTACCAAATGCAAATTTTCCGTTATATCCCGTACCTAAAGGCACGGTGACGGCTTTGATATTCTTTTGTTCTACCCATATCAAGTCCCTATAGTGACTGTCACCCATATTTGCCTCGAGGAGCTTTTGGCGGATTTTGCGGAAGAATTTTAGCATATATCTTTTTATTATTTCTTTCCCATGCACTACAAGCTGTGTTTTTCTTTAATCTCTTTGATCAGGTCTTCACTGAGTAGCAGCTGTACCTGATACTCCTAAAGCGAACGCCCCGTCATCGTCCGGACGGTCACCACCTTATTGATAAATAAATCCAAGGTGTCTTGGTCTTGGATTTTGATGTACATCTCTTTGGTAACTGGCTAATTGAATCTTAGCTCACCTGTCACCTCAAAATTGACAAGTGTGGCAGCAATCGGGACCAGCTCCCATTCTCCCTTTTCCACAAGTTCATCCCGGAATACGGTTTTCTTCAATTGGTTGTCGTATGCATTCATTTGATTGACCAACCCTTGATCGAAATACCTCAGTGTACCCGAGGATTTCATCTGCGAGTAAGTGCCTTCTGTCGGGGAAAAAGGGAAAGTGGAGAAAACCATCGTCATACTTTTGTAAAATGCCACCGTATCCCAATCCTCACCAGGAGCATGAAGCATGTGGAGGAAATCATCCATGTTTTGGTCTTTCTCTTTCATAAATCGGATTCCTTCAAGCAAAGCTTCTCGGTCCTGTTCCAGATCTTCCAACATGGATTGCGCGAGGACTTTGGCACTTTTGTTCTCGACGTATTCTTCCCGCTGATTTTCTACAAAAAACCCAAGGACAACTGCCAAAAACAGCATAAAGAATTCCTTGAAATAGGATTTCCAATTCTTCTTTTTCAAAGAGTTAATTACCTCCTTGTTGGAAAGGTCTTTCTCAGTTTCGGGGACTTGATTTTTTTCCATTTTCTACTCTAGGTCATATTCTTTGGTAAGCAAAGCAATCAGCTCAATTGCACTTTCATTGAGCCTTTTCAACTTGGCAGAGATCAAGAAATCACTTCCCTTTAATTGGTGCGCCCAATGGGCTAAGGCTTGCTGAAGTGAGGAGTCATAGGAACGAAGCGGTGGATTGCCGGAAGTTCTACGGATACCGGTTTCTGTGACCATTTTGTCGAAAACAAAGGGGTCAAAAATCTGAATAATATAATTTAGTGCTTCGTAACGTTCAATTTTCGCATCTTCGTAGTTATGGGCTAATTGTTCTACTAGTTTCTGATAGGCCATAATACTATCGGTCGCTTGTTTATTTCGAATCAATCGTATAGATCCTGAATTTTTCAATTGAGAAAAGGTGCGGTCATTACTCTGAAAACTAAATCCTCTCATTAGAATTCTTCCAAAAAAATACAATTCATTTTCATGCCCTTCGATGGTCTGATTCTTTAAAAGGAACATAAGTGAGTCCATTTTGGACTTCTTCAAATCCGCTCTATCAAGAACTTGTTTAATGGAAGCAGTATCAGATTTTAAATCCTCAATGTAAGACTGGATAAACTGTCTTTCCTGTTGCTTTTCTACCATATTACCCCGGTAATTTTCTGCTAGAAATCCACAGAAAACAGCCAGGAAAAGCATAAAAAACTCCTTGAAATAGGATGTCCAGTTCTTCTTTTTCAGGGAGTTAATTACCTCTTTGTTGGAAAGGTCTTTCTCGTTTTCGGATACTTGATTTTCTTCCATCTTCTTAATTTTCCAGTGTGACAAACAACTGCGAGTGGATCAGCCAAGTCCCTGAGGCTTTGGTCCATTGAGCGGAGTATTTGCCCCCAACCACAGGTTCTTCCGAATTTTCATAATACCCTTTCCAAGTTCCCGTCTCCCAAGCCAGCTTAGTTTTGGGATTGATCAGTACCTCATCCGGCGTCCGGATCCAATACATTTTGGGGCCTTTGGCATTTTGGATGTATTCCATGAGGGCTGCTTTTCCCGAAAGCAGAGTTCCACCACCGGTCGTGATCAGGACATCATCAGTCATAAAGGTGTTATTCAACTCTTCGTCAAATACCCGAAGGGCCTGATTGGAAGCTTCCCGTTGGGCGAGGATCAGCTCTTTATCCTGAGCTAAAATTGTCCCCCAAAAAAGGATGAAACCTAATGTTAGAAACAGGCCCTTGATCATAAAACGATTACCTGGTACCCTTTCTGAATCAAGTCCGTAGTCGCAGTGAATCTCGAAACGGCCATTCTCACTCCCGGATAAATGTCCTCTGGAAGCAGGTTTTGTTTCATCATGGATTGACCACAGACAATCACCTGAATGCCGTTTCTCTGTAGTTCGTCCAACAATTCGGCATTCGGATTCTCAAGATTAAATCGCTTGCTGTAAGTCTGGTTTGATAAAACCGTTGGCGCAGAACCGGAATAGACCACGACGGCCAGTTCAATATTTTCTTTCGGGACTCCGGCATAGCGATGGAGGTTGTACATCCGAGCGGCATAGTCGAGCATTTCGGCAACTTGGGACTTATCCTCCAGGCGATCTCCCAGCTCGATCACCAGTTTGTATGGCTTGGTCGGATCCGGGTTTTCTACCTCAAAAGGAACAGGAATCACCCCACCATATCCTTTTATGGCGGGGAATACCATGTCTTGGCCATTAGAGAGGGAGATTGAAGAAAGGAAAAGAATTAGGGAAAAGATGGATGTTTTCATAATAAAATTGGGTTAGATGAGAGGAAAGGGTTTTATTTTTTATCCCGATAATGGTTAAACCAACTCAAAATCGCTGCGGTCTTGCTCATGAGCATACTTGGTCTCCCCGTCAAGCCATGTGAAGCATTTGGAATGCGAACCAAAGCAGCCTCCACGCCTTGGAGTTTGAGGGCAGCATAGTACTGTTCGGATTCAGAAATGGGCGTTCGGAAATCCTGTTCGCCCGTCAGCAGCATCGTTGGGGTTTTCACATTTCCCACAAGAGATAATGGCGATCTTCTCCAGTAGTTTTCCTGATCTTCCCAAGGCATCGCTCCAAACCAATACTTGGCAAAAAATGCCGGCGAATCTGCATGCAGCACAAAACTCGTCCAGTTGATCACCGGCTTGGCCACCACAGCAGCTTTGAAGCGATCGGTTTTACCAATGATCCAAGCTGTCAAAACACCGCCGCCTGAACCTCCTGTTACAAATAGGTTATCCGTGTCGATATAGCCTTTGGCAATTACCGCATCGACTCCCGAGATAAGGTCATCGTAATCATGATTGGGATAGTCGTGGTGAATTGAGTTTCCAAATTCCTCTCCGTAACCGGTGCTTCCTCGCGGATTGGTATAAAGGACCACATAACCAGCAGCGGCATAGGCTTGAATTTCATAGGCGAAAGATGGCCCGTACATGGCAAATGGGCCACCGTGGATTTCAAGGATGAAAGGATACTTTTTAGCAGGATCAAAATCGGGAGGAGTCACGATCCAACCCTGGACTCGCTTTTGGTCAAAAGAAGATTCCCACCAGATTTCTTCGGTTTTTCCAATCTTTCGGAAGGAAAACAAATCGTCATTGACTGCCGTCAGTCTTTTGGTTTCTCCCCCATTCCAAATCGCCAAATCAGCCGGGTGCTCCGGTCCGCCTTGGGTAAAAGCGAAGCGGTTGTTGGCAGAGACTGTGAAAGTTCCGGCATTGTAAGGCCTTCCCAAATCCAAACCTCCAAGTCCTTCGACCACGATTCGGATTTTTCCCGTCAGCGCGACATGCCCGATTTTGGTATCGCCAAATTCATCGTACTGGAAGTAGATCCCCTGACCATTTCCTTCCCATTGAGGATTGCCAGCATCACGGTCCAGATCAGCGGTAAGGTTTTTCACACCGGATCCATCCACATTCATTACATACAGATTAGATACCGTGTAGCCTTGAAACGTATCGTCATTTCCGGTAAAAGCAATGAGTTTCCCGTCAGGTGAAAGTGCAGGATTGGCATCTGGCCCAAATCTAGATGTCAGAGCCTTTATCTCTCCTGAACTCAGATCCAAGCGATAGATCTCTGAATTGGCTGGCTCCAATTCATTGTTTTCATGAAGATTGGCTGAGAAAAAGAGGCTTTTACCGTCTTTAGCCCAGATTGGACTTCCGTGATTGTTGGAAGTGAAAGTTCGCTGTCTTGGCGTGCCTCCATCGATTCCCAAAGTGAAAATCTGGGTTTTGCCCGGTTTCAAGTATCCTGCTCCGTCCCTTCGATAGTTCAACCCATCTATAAAAATAGGAGGAGCATTCCACTCCGCACCCTCAGGTTTCCCTGGGATGGTCAGCATGGTTTTTTTGGTTCCAGGTACAAACTGAGTGAATGCCAATTGCTTGTCATCCGGACTCCAGGATACCGCACCGGGAGGAGTAGCCGTATTGGTCAGTGAGATCGTCTCGCGGGTGTCCAAGTACATGACATAGAGTTTGACTTTTTCATCATCCTGATTGGAAAGGAAGGCAAGCTTCTTACCATCATTGGACCAGCGTGGAGCATAGTCGCGTTGATTTCCTTGGGTGAGTTGACGGACTCGACTGCCGTCCACATTGCTAATCCAGAGATTGGAGTAATCCCGGTCGGTCATGATGTCTTTGAAGTTCCGGATAAAGACAATCTGGGATCCATCCGGAGAAATCTGCGGATCGGTGACATACTCCATACTGAAGAGGTCAGTAAGTTCGAGTTTGGTTTTTTCCTGGGCTTCTAATGGCGTGTAGAAAAAAGCAAAAAGGATGATTAGGATGAGTGAGATTTGTTTCATATTAGAATAATTATTTGATTTCATAAATTCATTTTTTAGTCAATATCAATACCCCCTAGCAGCTCCATCTGCACTTGCTGAATCTGCTGCTCCGACAAATATTCCGAGTCTTGCATCGTAAGTAATTCCCATTAGCACTCCAAGATTGGTTGTAGGGCGAAGGGTGTGTCCCATTTTTTCCAAAGCGTCCCGGGTATCCGGTGAAAGCAAGTTGCGTTCATAGAGAATCTGATCGGGAAGCCACTGATGGTGGATTTTCATGGCTTCGATCGCCCGATCGATCCGCATATCGTAAGCGAGCACATTCAGCACGGTTTGAAACACGGTATTGATGATCGTTCTTCCTCCGGGGCTGCCGATGACGAGGTAAGGCTTGCCCTCTTTTGCCACAATAGTAGGCGTCATGCTGGATAGCATTCGTTTCTCAGGTGCGACCAAATTTGGGTTTGTACCGATCTGCCCGGTAGTGGTGGTGATTCCAGGAATAGGATTGAAATCGCCCATCTCATTGTTGAAGATGAAGCCAAGCTTGTCCGAACCCATTCCGGCGCCGTAGCTATTTTCTAAAGTATAGGTCAGTGAGACGGCGTTGCCTTCCTTGTCGACCACTGAGAAATGCGTCGTATGATCACCACCGTAAAGTTGCCCAAACTTGGAAGAATCACTCGGCGAGGCCTTGGTCAGATCTAAGTTTGCAAACCGCTCTTTGGCAAACTCCTTGGAGATTAATCGATCAATCGGCATTTCGGGATTGAAATCCGGGTCACCCAAATGCTCCGCACGATCCGCAAAAGCCCTTCGCATCGCTTCTGCCACAAGATGCACATAGGCGGTAGAGTTAAATTCCACTTTGGAAATATCTGCCGCTTCCATCAGATTCATCATTTCGATCAGGGTGACACCACCCGAACTTGGAGGAGGCATGGAAAAAATCTCGTAGTCCTTAAATGTAGTCCTCACTGGAGATCGCTCCACCGCTTCATATTTCGCGAGGTCTTGCTGCGTGATGATTCCCCCATTGGCTTTCATGTAGCTTTCAATCTCGGCGGCTACCGATCCCTTATAAAATCCATCTCTCCCCTGATCACGGATGGCTTCCAGAGTTTTTGCCAATGCGGGCTGCTTCCAGAGTTCGTCCGGAGCAACTACTTCTCCATCTGCTCCGCGGAAAAAGTTCTGCATGATATCAAATGAAGGATCCAAAGCAGACATTCTGAGTGCCGCATTGTATAATCCCCAAGACATGGGAAATCCGTTTTTCGCCAGATCAATTGCAGGTTGAACCAAATCTTTCCAAGGCAATTTGCCATACTTTTGATGAGCTTGATAAAGTCCTGCCACCGTCCCAGGCACACCGACTGAAAGCAATCCTTCATGATTCGAATCATTTCTGATCTTTCCATTTTCGTCCAAAAACATGGTAGGACTTGCAGCCAAAGGAGCTTTTTCTCTAAAATCGAAAGTAGTGACGTCCCCGTCTGACTTCATCAAAACAATAAATCCACCTCCTCCAATATTTCCTGCAGAAGGATGTGTCACCGCCAGAGACAAAGCCGTGGCCACTGCGGCATCGATGGCATTTCCTCCCTTTTTCAAAATAGAAACCCCAACTTCGGAACTTAGGTAATGATCCGAAACGACCATTCCGTTTTTGCCATAAGTCTGTGCATGAAGCGAACTGCTGAGTCCGAAGAATAGACTGAAGCAAATGGATAGGAAGAGGGAAATTGTAATTCTTGACTGCATAAGATTTTCTTTGATAGCGGCGATTTATTTTGTTTTTCAGAATGGACTGCCTGAGAAAATATTCATTCCAGGCTGAAGTTCAGAAGTTAAACATTTTCCGGTTCAACATTTTAGTCCTTTCTATCCTCTAGTCTTTTTCCATTTTCTGAAGACCTTTCCCAAGAAATAGATACCTGTCAATACGAGGATCAGAATGAGCGTCCCTTTCATCTCCGTTCCCGTCATATTGGATAGGAAAAAAAGAATGATTCCTGCCGAAATAATCGGAACAGTAGGCCCGAAAGGAATCTTGAATCCATCGGAAGGTAAATCTTTGATTTTTCGAAGCTTGATGACCGAAAGCGACACAGCAAAATAGACCAAGAGCAAGCTTGAAGCGGCAATGGCAGCCAATGTCCTAAAACCACCGATGGAAGCCAGAGTAAACCCAATTCCGGCGTAAAGTATAATTGCCAAATAAGGGGTTTTGAATTGGCGATGAATGGAAGCCAACCTACTAAAAGGAATCACCCCGTCTGTGGATAACCTGAAAATCACTCTTGGATTATTGAGGATCTCACCGCTAAGCATCCCAAACATAGAAATTGCTGCCCCGACGAAAACCAAGGTATATCCGACCGGGCCAAAATGAGCTTTCCGGCTTCTGCCAATGGAGCTTCTTTGAAATTTGGAAGTTCATCACCCAATACCCCTTGGGAAACCAACTGAATCATGATATAAATAATCAAGACGGAGGAAATCCCGATAAAAATCGCCCTAGGAATGGTTTTTTGAGGGTTTTTGATTTCTCCTCCAATGATCAATGCGGCATCTCCGCCCATAAAAGCAAAAAATAAAATCAGGGACGTCTGCCCTAACTGCTGAATTGTCGGGGTTGATTCCCAATGAAGATTGATCCATTGGACATCTTTCCAACCCAAACTGATTAAAAGTAACAGAGGGATCAATTTGCCAACTGTAGTGATTTTAACCAATCCAATTCCTTGTTTGACACCGATCACATTAAGGGTAGCCAATCCTGAAAAAAAGAGAAAAAGGGTAATAACTCTTGCGATTGGATTCTTGAAAACAGGAGAGATCAATCCTAAAATTTCAACCAATGCATTGGAAACTGCCGCATCTGAGAAGACCCCAGCCATCATGTAAAATATGGAAACCAAAAAGCCCGGATAAGCTCCAAATGCAGTTTCTACGTAAGCATAAGCCCCTCCGGAATGGGTGACTTTGCTACCTGCCTCTGCGAAGCAAAGCATGATCAAGCCGATCAGCAATCCGCAAAAGAGATATGCCAATACCCCGGATGCGCCCATGGTTTCGGCAATAATGGCTGGCAAAACAAAGATGCCTGCTCCCACCATGATATTGACAATATTGGCCGAGAGTCCCCACACACCGACTTCTCTTTTTAATCCTTCTTGGGTGGTTTGCATGTTGAATTTAAAAAGAGCAACTCAAAAAGTTTTTCCATTAAACTGTATTTAATAGGTTTTTGGAAAAGATAAAAAAATCAAGAGCCACAGCGCCTCGACCTAGGACGAACTGCATGGTTTTCTATCCCAACAGTAGGGATTATTTTTCGGGGGAGGTATTGAGGGAAAATGGATTTTGTTTGATGTGAATTACTTGTCGGGATTGAATTATTGATAGCTAATTAGACAATTTTCTAAATCCAATCATCAGAATAAAATTCAACCTTGATTCTAACCCAAATCTGCCTGTTCAACAATAGGTAGAAAGAGCCTGATTTTCTTTTCATCGGCCGGATAAAACAAAAAAGGGCTTACGTCGCCTACCATTTCTTCAATGTTTGTACGGGCATACAGGTCCCGGATACGATCCCGTAACTGCCCGGAATTGGATACGCCTAGTTTCATCTGCAGGTAATCGTAATTTGGTTTCACAGATTTGGAAAGCAGAAAAACGATATCATAAAAATTTGGAAGCATAGGGCCCATCGAAAAGGATCTCCAATATTTTGTACTGCAAATATTCGCGCAACACAAATGCTCGGTGTATCTGCAAACTTTCGGGATATGCTGAAAGAATTTCAGTAAGATTGAGCATTGTCTATCATTTTATTGATGGTGGATAAACGCTTCATAAGGCTGGGTGAAGAAAACAAGGCGCTAAAGGCTTCCAATTGCTCGGTTTGTATATCTGCGCACATTTGGGGTAAATTAAAGCGGTAAGATTCAAAGTCATCTTCTTCTTGAGCCTTTGGGTGAAAATAAAGGAAATCAAGTAGTGCCTTCTCAGGTTCCGCCAATTTGATACCATAGCCATCCTTATTAATAATGCGATAACCAAAGAAAAGAGCAGGCTTTATACTTGCGTAGCTAAACCGGCCTTTGGGAGTATCAAACATAGTAGTTTTGCGCGTAGAAATGGAGGTTAAGGTGAAAACGCCCTCCGGTATCCACCCATAATGTGCGAAAGCAGATTCCAATGAGATGTAGGATGGGGCATAGATCTTATTAGCGGTATAATAGACTTGTTCCTGCGTTTTAATTCCGTCAGCAAGACTATACCAACCATTTCGTACCCTCAATAGGTATCCCTTTTTCTGCCAATTCAGTAGGTTTTCCCGTTCAAAACCAGGAAATCTCTTTTCAATATCATTTATTGAAAAGACAGGAATTCCTTGGAAGATTTTTGAAAATTCTAATATGCTCATTTCTATTTATCCTAATAAAATAGGTTTTATGGAAACGAATTTAAGGAAATTGATCGAACCATAGAAAAGATATAGTTAAAATTAATAGTCGAAAAAGGGATAACTCTCGGACATTTAGCGAATTATTCTAAAATAGGCAGATGGAGCCATCCAGATTGCTTCCTTTAGGTACGTTTTGATTTTCTTTTAGCCATGTGTCGCTTGGGCGATAGAAAATAATTTGTATTCGCTTGAGATAGCCGAGCATTTAAAGAGAAAATTAAATCAAAAGCCAAAGCGCTTCAACCTAGGACGAATTGCTTGGACATCTTCCCCAATGTATGGGAATTCTTTCCGAACGAGGGTTATCAACCCTTTGAATTTCAATTCAGAAAATATTTCTTCATCTCAAGATTTAACCCGAAATATGCATTAGCAATTCTATTGTGGCCTTTAATTGCTTCAAAATCAGTCACTATGTTGCTGTTTTCGACTTCACCATAGCGGTGCTTTGACTCAGTCTCCAAACAGCCTGATTTTCTTGCAATTAAAGGCCTCATAACTAAACCTAATGCATAATTCGGGTTTGAGAATACCATCCCAAGTTGATCATTCCAAAAAGTCAGGTTTATTGGGATTCAAGCAACCATTGGAATACATTTAAGTTTTTTATTCCACTGCGATCCTGCGTAAACGAGTCCGTTGAAAGTAAGAATTTTGGATAGTTGTCCTTTATTTTTTCCAGTGCACTAAATTCCCGCTCAACGGTCTTTTCACTTGTCAATTGCCAAGCTACTTGGTAGTATTCAATATTGCCTAAGGAAGTCTTGCAAACAAAGTCCACCTCAGTACTTCTGGAGGTTCCAGTCCAGATTTTGTTTCCTCTACGAAGAAGTTCCAAAAAAACAATATTTTCCAAAATGTGACCTCTGTCTGTCATTCGGTCTTTTCCAACCAAAACATTTAATAGGCCTAAGTCCACCAAATAATATTTTTCTTGTGTAGCCAATTGTTTTTTGCCTTTCAAATCGAACCGATTCACTTTGTAAAATACAAAACTAGACACCAGATATTCTAGGTACTTTTCTACTGTGGAGTGATGGATATTTTGACCATCCTGTTTAAGCGTATTGGAAATATTGCTTGGGGAAAGCGCGTTTCCAATCGTAGAAGCCACGAATTTCGCAATGTTGACAAAAGCTCGTTTGTTATTTATTTGGTAGCGTTGGGTAATGTCTTTTTCTATGATTGTTGTGTAAATGGCTTCTAGGTATTCGTAAATCTTGTCATATCCACTTTCTCTTAATTCAACTCCTTTTGGCAATGAAGTTTCGTTTACGAAATCAAAAAACAAAGCCTCGAAGTTTAGGTATTTGTTGCTCGTTTCTATGCTTCGTGCTGTTAAGTATTCTTTGAAAGAAAAGGGTAAAATAGAAATCTCTATGTAACGACCGCTCAGCAAAGTTGCCAGTTCGCTACTCAACAAAAATGCATTTGAACCTGTAATGTAAAGATCTGTATTTTCGGTGGCAAAAAGCCCGTCCACTAATTTTTCAAAATTCGGGATGTTTTGCACTTCGTCCAAAAACACATAATTAGGTTTTTCAGGGTGCAACTTTTTCTTTATTTCAAAATACAAGTCACTCCACGATTTGTTTAGATAGTTTTCGGGGAGTTCAAAGTTGTAGAATTGAATTTGTTTTTTGTCAGTACCAAGGTTCAGTAACTGGACTTGGAATAGTTCCAGCAGTGTGCTTTTTCCCGATCTACGCAAACCCGTAACCACTTTTATTAGGTCTGCATCTTTGTAAGACAGCAGTTTACTAATGTATTCTTTGCGATTGGTATAGTGGTACATTGAGTAAAAATACACATTAAATTATCAAAACTTGCAAAGTTTGCAAGTTTTGATAATTTAGAATTTCATTTTCTTTCCTATCACTTGATGGAGGTACCCTGATGTTTTTTTGGTTTGAATGAAATTATTCTTCGCCTTTCTTTCCCTTTTTGGTCCAAATTTTTAGGAATACTTACAGTTCCGATAGGGACAAAATATCGGTAGAAATCAGATGTGTAATCAGAAATAGCGTGCCGTAGGCCTGCCTGTCCGGTAGGCAGGTACGCAATATGGTTTTTACATAATGTGGTTTTTCTAAATATCCCGTACCTTAAGGCACGATTGCGTCATGGAGAATTGTTTGTGCTACCCATATCAGGCCCATAACGGGACTATTTTATCATCTCTCTTAGTTTTTTCCTCGCCTCTTCAAATCGAGTCATCATTCGGGTCATCTCGGTTTCTCCATAAGCTACTCTTGCTATTCTTTCAGAAGCATCAATGGCTCGAATCAGATCCGCGGCGGCTGCTTTGCGAGAGTTGGGGTCAGTACTACCAATCGACTCTATCCAGATCGGAGAACTGTGAGCAAATGGTCGCGCGTGCATGCTTGGCCAGGTGTCTTCTTTTAGCTCGCTGGCATAGGCCCGGATCGCTACCCAACCGCCTTTTGGTAAGACAACTTGGCCTTTGTACTCTCGCGTTTCACCAGCTTTGATTCCTGTCAGCTTCTCAACTACCACACCATTGACCACTAGCTCCACCACGTCGATGTCATTGGTTCCGGCCAAAGTTGCTTTCCAGTTCTGTCTTCCACTTGCGACTACATCACCCGGTTGAGCATTTTGTCCAACTTGGAAAAGCAAAGCAGGACCGGTGGTCACAAATCCCCTTCCGGCTATGGCTGCTTCGAGTACAGATTCGGAAGTGATTTCCTTTCCATCCAATTGGACATAATTTCGGCCGGTGCCAACTGCCATCGTCCGATGGAAATCCACCCACATGTCAGTTCCAGACATAGCCGCTACCGGTCTACCGATATTAAGCAGACGATACCAAACCTGACTGTTTCCCAGTGGACTGGTCCAGGCGCATACCATTTCCAATCCGATGCGCTCGGCAAGAACTGCATCTGAAATTAGCTCAATGGGAATGGGACCCTCATCCAAATGGTCGAAGGGATTGGAATCATCGCTGATAGGGTGCACATAAGTCGTAAAAGCCCCTGTTCGGTCAGCGTAATCCACTACTTCGCCATTGCTTCGATCAGGGTCACCCAATTTTGGATTTGTTGGTCCCCAAAACCAAGGCGCATAGGGTTGCTTCACACCGAGTAGGCTTACATGTCCATGGAAGTGGGATCGTACTTCCTGGCTTTGGACGACAATCCGTCCCTCTTTGACAGTTTCTTTGCCTACAATCAAACCATCAATTCTGCGCTCCCAGCGATTCCATGACATAGGGGCGAGTAAGTCAAGATCTTCTCCAGCCATCGCACGAAGTGCATCTTCATGTGTGGCCCGGTGATGCCCGTCGCCATTTAGATGTACATGGTGATCTGCTGAGAAATAGCCTGCGGCTGCTGCATCCCAAATGGAAGTAAGTTTGAGGCTTGTTTCTACTCCTTTGCCTTCAATTACTTGGATGGTCGATTCCATCATCGGCGTCATCGGCCCGCGAACTGCTGTTACGCGATAGTTTCCAACAGGAAGATTGAATTGTGATTCTCCTTCCAGGTAAAAATAATGACGACCCGACTGAGGATCCACGAAAGTAGCATCTTCATGGAAAGCCACGGGATAGCCATCCTCTCGAATGATTGATACACGAGCCGTGATAGGTTTCCCGGTAGCATCTTTTACACTCACATTTAATGTTCCGCTAGCCTCTCCAAGATCCCAATTCGAGATTTTCACTTCTTCAGTTGCGCCACCGTAAGTAGCAATTCGCATCAAGCGAAACTGACGGTTTTCGTCCAGTTCCACGAAATAAATCTGATTACCATCAGTACTGAAGGCCGGAGTTAAGGCGAAAGGATCGCCGTCAGTGAGTCGGTGCTTCACCCGGGGATCATTGAGATCCATAGTCCAAAGATGATAGTCATTGTCAATCGGTGCACTGTAAACGATCAGGTTTTGAGTCGGGTGAGCGTCAGCGGTAAAGTGGTAGGTCAGAGTTTGTTCAAGTGCGATGGTATCGGTTCCCGACGCAAAGTCTTTGATCCTAAGCACTCGGTGCGCTCCCCTTCCGTGGAGGTACATGAGGCTTTCTCCTTTGGGCAGACTTCGTGAGTTGCGCTCTACCTGTGGCAGGTCTGTTAGCTGTTCATCTGTTTTCTTGGCTAGGTGATATCGACGAAGATTGATTGAACCAGTGACTCCTGAACTATAGTAGAGCCATTCTCCGTCTTTCGAGAATTCAGGGTCCAGCTCGATGGCCTCCGTATCAATTCTTGTTTCTTGTCCACTTGCTAGTTCCCTGACAATGATAGCAGTATTTCGTCCCTCGTCTCGAACGAAAGCAAGTTGTTTGCCATTGGGAGACCAGCGAGGGCGAGAGTCTATTCCTGGACCTTTGGTCAGTCTGAGGGCTGAACCAGAGTCCAGATTCAGATTCCAAATCCAACCACGTGCTGAAAAAGCAAGATGCTTTCCATCCGGCGCTGGAGCAGGATCTGTGGGGCCATGAGCAAGAATTGGGAGCTCATGCTGCTCTAGGTAAACATGATGGCCAAAGTCATTGAGTTTGGCGTAGCGGTTTGTCCACTGCGCGGAAGCATTGCTAACTATGAGCAGTTGGGTGAAGGCTGAAAAAATTACAGCAGCTAAGATGTTTGTTTGATATCTCATTTTATTTTGGATTTGCGTAGGCAAAATGGTACATGTTGTACCGTTATCAAAGAAAGAAGGAGTTTGGAGTTTCATTTTAGGGTGCATACCCTTTTCATTTTTCCTACTTTTCTTCAATATCACCTTTTCTTATTTATTCAGTCGATTGTATTTTTTGAGTACCTCCACCAGCAATCCATGAGGCAATGCATAAGACTTATTTCCATTAATACCTTCCATGGTTTCTGCTGCGATCATGGCATTGATGATGGCTTCTTCGACAGACTGAACCGTGGCTTCCAATAGCGGGTCTATCAGATCATTGGGCAGCATATTCACTTCCGAGAAATCATAGCGCTGAAAAGCATCGGGATTGGCAGTGGAAAAAGCTATAAATATATCTCCCGAGCCGTTTGTTCCTATTCCTCCTGTCAACCCAATTCCAATTGGAACTCTATTCGCAATCCGCTTCAACTGATGTGGAAGTAAGGGTGCGTCAGTTGCAACCACCACGATGATAGACCCGTCTCCTTCTTGGCGATAGGATTGTGGAGGCAGTTTCAATTCATTGTTCAAAGTGTCCATCAATTCCTTTCCCACCGGAACTCCGGCGATCGTGAGGGAAGGTTTCCTGCCAAAGTTTGCTTGTACCAAAACCCCAACCGTGTAAGTGGAATCCAAAATTTGAATGATTCTCGATGAAGTGCCTGTTCCTCCCTTAAATCCCAAACACATCATTCCAGTGCCACCTCCCACATTTCCTTCGGCTATTTGACCACCAGATGAATTATTGATAGCTTCCAATACATGCTTTTCTTCTACATGAAATCCATAGATATCATTCAAAAAACCGTCGTAAGTCTCGGCTACTACAGGATAGGTGTACCACCACTCTTCACCCTGATACCAATCTGAATCTACATACCATTTCAAAACCGCATCCCGGACCACACCTACGCTGTTGGTATTGGTGATCATGATCGGGGTTTCTAGGAAGCCGGATTCTGTCAGCCAAGTGGTTCCTGTCATCTCCCCGTTTCCGTTCAGGCTGTACCAATTGGCAAACACAGGACTGAATTTTTGTGCTTTACCTCGTGGGAAAATTGCGGTGACGCCTGTTCTGACAGGTCCTTTTCCCACCCTATTTTCCCCGCTTCCTGAGATGATAGTGCTGTATCCGACCTCTACTCCTTTCACATCTGTGATGGCATTAAATTGACCAGTTGTACCGTTAAACGGAACACCCAAATCTCTTGCCCGGGGTTTTTGGGCGAAGGATGTAGAACAAATTGAGATTAAGAAGAAAATTAAAAATAACCGGTTCATATATTTCATTTTAAATTTTAGTTGTTTCTAGTTGGTTTATTTATAGAATATGATTATTCGCTTCTTTGCCAGTAGGTCAAAACGGCCTCGACTTCGCTCGGCCACCGGATTTCAGGTTATTGAAGGGAGGGTAGGAATATGCGGCTGGGCCGCATATTCCTACCCTCCCTTAAAAACAAAACTAACGGACACCGAGCGAAGTCGAGGTGGAACTTAATAAAATTTGGCTACTGGCAGAATTGCGGATATACATATGTTTTTATATAAATTGTTGTTCTTTCATTATTTTTTTGTCTATTCAATTTATGCTTGAGAGATAATTAATTATTGTTTCAAGGTTGTTTTTAGCCATTTCCCGAGCATTGATCAACATTCCGATTTCCGCAGTCCAAACAAGTTTTGAATTTCGTAAGATTCCGATAAACGCTGTATCGTTAATAATATAGTTCAAACTAGATAAATCTTTAGGCCTTTTTAATCCTTCCATTTCTAGCGGAAATCCCTGTTTAATAAGATAATTCCGAAAATAATTAAAGTTGTTTACTGTACCTGTTTGCGAAATCAATTCATTTCTTTCAATTGAATAACCAGTATAGTAAGTTGTAAGATTATTTGTCAAACTATCAGGTAATAGTTCTGTTCTTGGATGTTTATTCAATTTATTGTATCCAAAATTTGTCGGTACAAAATATGTAAAACGATGAATTCCTGTAATATTAATCAATAATGAGTCTTCAGGCATTCTGTTGTCTTTGTTAAGTAAATTATCAATACTAGATATCGTTTCTTCTGAAATTTCAATCATCAAATTTAAAAATTCAATGTCTTTATTGAGATCATTTCTTACCTCCTTAATAATTTGAGTTAGTTCATTTTTGGAAGTAATATTTTGATTCCAATTATTTAGACTCAACGCAATTAAAATCCCAATGACCACAAGGATAATTTCTCCAATTGCATATATGAGGTACTTGCTGAATTTGTTTTCAGTCAATAGATTTTGTCTAATTTTTCTAAAGAATTTTATCATTGGTGAGTGGTTTGCAATAATTATAGACTAAACTTTAAATTTCATCAATCTCTCTTTGTATCTCTACAAGCAATAGTTCCGCCCTAGTTATGCTTGTTTGAGCCCCGATTAATCTCCAACCAGCATTGTATCTAACTTCTCTCAATCTTACAAGAAGTCCAAGATCTTTTTTTATGGTTTCTAAGGGGTTGACAATAAAAGGTATATCTGTTTCGATTAAATTATAATTAATCATTATATGGTTTCTTAATTCAAGAACGAATCTATTTGGCGAGAATTCATCCTGCCCAAAAAACCATTTTAATTGGCTGTAATATAGATTCAATATATTTTTGAGCTCTTGATTATCTAATTTAGAATACAAACCTGAATTTTTTAATTCGTCTAATGCGTAGGTTTGCACAACCATGCTCCTAGGAGAATTTATTCGCAAAAATGATTTTTCAAAAAATTCAGCGTTAAATGTTTTGGGTATTTCTCCTTGCCATATTAATGTGCTCTTTAGTTTAATAGGTATAGTATCTATTTCCTGAAAAGGAATTTCAGTCCATTTTAATATTTGTAATATTGAATTAGCCCTGAAGTCATTAAACGCTTCTATTTCTTTCAAAAGATCAAGATCTTGTTTTATGGCTGTGGAAAGATTTATAAGATTGGTTTTCATTTCTTGCTTTACAAGACGTTCTTGATTCCAGGTATTGATACTTAATGCTATCAAAATCCCAATAACAACAAGGAAAATTTCTCCAACTGCATATTTGAGATATTTGCCGGTCTTCCCTTCTGAAAGTAGGTTCTGTCTAATTTTTCTAAAGAATTTTATCATGGGTTAGAGGTTTCTGGTAATAATGCACAAAGCTGTAATTTCATTTTTGAGCCCAAAGCTTAAAAGAAAATAAGTGTATCAATGCGATAAAAAAGAGGTGTTTTTTTACTGCTTTATTCATGATTTTTTGATTTGTATATTTTTAAGTTTTTGATTTTACTTTGAAAATTTGTTTTAGAAAAGAGGATATAGCACTGTCATTATTTTTTTAAACGTTACTTTAAATAAGATCCCAACCATTCTAATGTATATTTTTGCAGTTCTTTTTGTCTTAAAGGATCAGCAGGATAATGACCTGAAATAGGAAATGCTATAAATTTTGTTTCTGTACCAATATCTTGCAGCACTCTAAAATATTGATAAGATTGCGATATGGGTACTCTTTCATCATCAGTATTTGATAGTAAAAGTGTGGGTGTTTTTACATTTTCTGCGTAAGTAATCGGTGAGTTTTTTATCCAGTCTTCCTTTACTTTTTTATCTACATAAGGCGATTTACCTTTACCGAATTCAAATTGATAAGTCGTTCCAAAATCTGATAAAGAATATTGTTCAAACCAATCTGTTATGGCAGCTCCGGCAATGGCACATTTCCAGCCTTTGTAGTTTCCAATAAGCCAGGTAGTCATAAAACCACCGTAAGACCAGCCTGTAACTGCTATATTATTACCTTCTACATAAGGTCTTTTCTTTAGCTCTTCAATGCCTAGCATCACATCTCTTCCCGGGCCTTCTCCCATATCACCATTAATTGCTTCTGAGAATCCATAGCCCATATTATCGCTTCCTCTATAATTAGGTTGAAAAACAATATAGCCTTGGGCTGCCTTTAATTGTGTAGAAAAATTAAATGTCTCCTTCGATGCCAATCTTGGCCCACCATGGGGTTCAACTACCAAAGGGTATTTTTTCTTTGGGTCAAAGTCTGGAGGAAAAGTAATAATACCGTTAGGTTTATATTCATCAGATTTCCAAGAAATCGTTTCCTGTTTTCCAAAGGTAAATGCATCCATTTCTTTATTAAAATGGGTCAATTTTTGAGGGTCTGCATCTGGATTGGAAAGATAATAGAGTTCGTTAGGTGATTGCGAGGTGCTTGCAACAATGGCGATTGCGTTATTTTGACCTATTGTAAACTGATACCCATACGTACCCCCATTGGTACACAAATCCCCTAAACTTATTTTTTTTGCCACACCGTTTAGGGGTTGCATCCAAAGTGAAACCGTATTAAAATCATTGGCAGCTACAAACAATGCTTTACTATCGCTACTCCATTCGGCATTAAAAAAACAGCGATCTATTTCTGCGGTTAAATTTTTCTCTTCACTGCTAATAAGCGATTTATAAAATATATCTGAACCATACCCTACATTCTTTAGGTTAAACTGATAGGCGATAGATTTCCCATCTGGCGAAAAAATAGTTTGACCTTCGAGGTGAATGGCATCTTTTTCTACAGTCTTTGTCGTAATTCTACTTATTTTTTTAGTCGCAATGTCAATGCTGTTGCTAGTAGAAATCAAGCCACCCGAATAAGGTGTTTCAAATTGTTGAAATGCTATTTTTGTGCCATCTGGTGACCAAGAGATATTTGACATTATATCCTCAACAAAAAGAGACCATGAACCAGATGTTAATCGTTCTGCTTCGCCACCATCTGATGCTATAAGCCACAAATGTGTGGAACTGAGCCTGGCTTTTACAAACATACTATGCTTGTTTACCTCAAATGCATCGTAGCCTTTTTCTATTTCTTTTTTATTGGCCACTTCATCGAATTGCGAGAAGGCAATCATTTTTCCATCTGGTCGCCAACTAAACAGAAATACACCAGTAGGCGATTTTGTAATTTGTTTGGCTTCTCCACCAGCCATAGACAGCACAAATATTTGTGATTTTTTTTCAGCATCAGCAGCAATAAATGCTATTTGAGTTCCTGAGGGTGACCATCTTGGCGAACGAACCGTAGCTCTATCAAACGTGAGTTGTTGACTGTTTTGTGTAGAAATATCTATTTTATGTATAGCAGATTTGAATGTATTTGTAAGCGTATCTGGTTTTGCAACCACTACCAAAATTGATTTTCCATCTGGTGAAATTTGCGGGTCGAAAAGGGTATGAATTCTATCCATATCGTTTATTTCAAAACGCTTCTGGGCTGAAACCATAATGGAAAAAAAGGATATGAATGCGATAAAGAGTACGCTGGTTAGTTTTGTTTTCATTTTAAAATTTGATTGATTAATCTACAGATTTTGTGTATTAAAGCCTTTTAATCTCTCAACCAAACTGTTTACTTTTATTGAGGCTTTAACTTTTTGATTTGTTTCAAAATTTGATTTTATTTTTTAATAATGCCGGTTGTTGCATACTTATACAATGAATGCCGCCACCACCTAAATTCACAGCAAGGGCATCTATCATGATTACTTTTTTATCTGGAAAAGCAGCCTTTAAAACCTCGGCCGCTTTTTCATCTTTCAATTTCAACGCAGCAGGCATTCCTTCCCTCCAAATCGTTTGACCAATAATGACTTTATTGGTAATGATAAAGTTGAGGTAACTAAATGCAGCCATTACTTTTACACGTTGTCCATCAGGGAATTTGTTGCCATCCGCATAGTCTAATGTTTTCATAAATTCATATACATAGTCACCGGGACTCATGGAGTTGTAAATTGTTCCGGGAAGTGGCATTCTGATGATGGTAAATGGTTTGCCGTTTTGGTCCGTTGCTTTGGATAAAATTTGATAATTCTCCTCCATTCGTTTGTTATTTTCAAAAGCGATTGGGTCAGCTAATTCTGCAGGATCTACTTCTGCTAAAAGGATAGTAGAATCATTTACAAAACGCATAAATTCATCTACATGACCATTTGTAGTAGCTACTGTATATGCTTTAGTTCCGTCCGGGGTTGTAATTGGGCCGAGGAAGGTATGGTCATCTTCAACCAAGCCTTGTTTTAACCAGATTACTTTTTTTGTTCCTAATAATCTTTTGTACTCGGCTTCCATTTCTTTTTTAGTCATGGTAGGATTTCTTCCCATTTCCACAGACTCGGTTGTTATCAAAGTACCTTTCCCATTTACTTCTCTGTTTCCACCCTCACTAATCATAGCACTAGAAATCACAGGTAAATTTAAATGTTTAGCCACCCGTACATCATACATTTCTTCTGTTTTGGTATCCGTGTTTAAAGTATCGGAGTAGCCCCAAGAATTAAAATTGAAGTCTGCAATGGCGAATGTATTTTGATTTGTCTGCACAAAAATAGGCCCCATATCTCTAGCCCATATCTCAAAAGATGAAATTTCCAAGATTGTAAGTCGTGGTTGTTCTCCGAAGCGTTTGTTTAGTGTTTCTTGTGCTTGTTTAAGAAGTTCTTTGTTTTTACAGGTAACTACAATATCTGTAGTGCCAATTAAAGCTTCTATAATGGAAAGAGTAACTTTTTCAACAGATTCGCTTTCTTTATGATTTGTAGATGGCCAAATCAACCAAAGTGCTTCTTGAGTATCAAACTCTGCCGGTTGATTGATAACCACTAAATCTTTATTTTTCTGTGGCGTACCACATGAAATTATTAGTATTGCAACTACTAGGCTGGTTAAAATTGATTTCATATTATGTTTGATATTCATTGTAGCTTACATTTATTTCTTAAAATCAAGAATTTGTTTTTTGATTGCTGGGTCATCTGGGAAGCACCATTGTTCAGCTATTTTACCATTACTTATGCGATAAATAGAATCTTCGTATATCTCAATTTGAGCTCCTGTTACCTCAATTTCTTCGTACGTTTTGGTATGGGTTGCTGTGGCTTTATAGCGAGTGACCACTTTATCATTTTCTTGAATGATATCCACTATTTCTTCATGTCAATCCGGAAAAATGGCTCTCCAACCTGAAATATTTTTTTTAGCTTCTTTAATGCCTGTCCATTTTTCACTTGTTAAATAATGACATACAAAATCAGAAGTTAGTATATCATCGAAATGGTCCATTTTACCTTGATTCCAAACCTCGTGGTATTCCAAAACAACTGCTTTGTTTTTTTCTAAAACCCCATTTTTATCCGTTGATTGGCAACTACTGAAAAGTAAGAATGTTGCAAGTAGTGCTAAAAATGGGTTGTTCATAATTCTCGGATTTTAAATGTTATTTCTTTGTTTGCAATTGATTTCTTAAACTCACCTCGTCTGGGAATCCCCATTGTTCGATAATTTTTCCGTTTGCTAACCGATAAATTGAAGTTTCATAAATTATAACTTTATTACCAGTAGAGTCCACGCCATTAAAAATCCCTTGATGAGTACCTGTCGATTTATACCTTGTCACTACTTTATCACCTTCAGCAATAATGTCAACAATCTCCTCTGTCCAATCTGGAAATGACTTTTTGTGATTTGAGATGGAATTTTTTGCTCCTTCAATTCCCTCCCATTCTAGTCCGCCTATAAAATGGCAAACAAAGTCTGGGGATATTATTGTATCGAGAAGACTTATCTTTCCGTTAGACCAAACTTTATGGTATTTTTTTACAATATCTCGATTAGCGTCTAAATTAATTTCTTGTGTGTTTGTATTGCAACTGTAAGTAATGATACTCGCCACAATAATTAATAAGGATAAGAAATGGTTTTTCATTTTGTTGTTTGTTTAAATGATTTTTTTATTTGTACTTTAAATGAAAGTGATGTCGTTCTTAAAAATGGCACACAACTCCAATCTTTGCATAGACATTCCGTAAGGCATTATAGACATAAGCGCTTTTAATTTGAATAGTTATTCAAAGGAATACTTACTGGTTTAAAGCTTATTCCCAAATCCTTTGTTGCCAAAGCAGAACTGTAAACAATTTCAGGCTTGCCTACCGGAGATTGGTTATTCAGCATCAATGAGATATCCGAGACCCTGTAACTTTCCCCTGATAAGAGATAGTTTTTCCCATGTATGTTTTTGGTGGTAGCCGCTTTGAAAATCGCTTCGGCAACATCTTCTACATCCACCAATGCCCATAATACATCCACATCATAGATCATTTGAATGAAGGGATTGGGGGCAATTTTATTTTTAAACAGAAATTGTATACCCGTTGAAGTGGAATCCTGTCTGTTTGACAGAGATTTCCCCATTACACCCGTCGGTGAAACAGAAGTAATTTCAAAACTTAGATCAGGGTGGTCTGCGATGAATTTATTGACCGCCTGATTGGCGATAAACTTTGCCTGGGCATAAGGAATGCCTTCTTCGCTCATAAATGGCGCATCATTTTCAGTGATTTGCTCACCTTCAGTTTTTCCTCCTGGCAAAAATGGGAAGTTGGTATTGTAAGCCGCCACGGATGCAATGAATACAACTTTCTCAATCCGGGGAGTTTTGAGAACTGCTTCCAAGAAGTTTTCGGTACCCTTGATCGTCGGGTCAAACAATTCTTTCTGAAGGTCTTTCACATCTAATTGGAATGGTGTTCCTCCATGAATGACTAGTTCACAGTCTTTCAGAAAATCCAAAAGCTCCTGTTTGTTTTCCACATCCAATTGAGCGATTTCCAGGTTCTCAGCATTTTTGAGGCTGAGTAAGTGCTCGTACTTTTCCTTTTTGGAAAGGTCTGTGGTAGATACTTTTACCTTGTATCCTTCATTCAGAAACTTTTGGGTGTTGTAGCTTCCAATAAAGCCCGAACCTCCGATGATGCCTACTTTTTTCATGTGTTTATAATTTGATTTTTAAAGGCCACACCTGCCTGCCGGCAGGCAGGTGGAATCTCGCATGACACCCCCCTCGATAGCCATTGGGTCATTCCTCTGTGTAATACCGAAGGGTCATGCTTGATTTCATTACTATTTAGTTTTGCTTTATCGTAGATAAAGTAATGAAACTAATGTTCCAAAAGCCTCAACCTAGGACGAACAGCGCCATAATCTATCCCAATGCAGGGGAATACTTTTCGGAGGAAGATTCGGTAGAAAGTAAGTTTCACCTCGACTTTGCTCGGTGTCCGTAGGTTTTTGTTTTTAGGGGAGGGGAGGAATATGCGGCGCCGCCGCATATTCTTCCCCTCCCTTCAAATAACCCGAAATCCGGTGGCCGAGCGAAGTCGAGGCCATTTTGATCTACCGATAAAGAAGCGGAAAATTAGATTACAGAAAATAGTAAAAGCGATTTCCCCGCTCCAGTGCCTGACTATCTCGACAAATCCAAGTATGTTTGGAAGATGCAGGATGGTCCTCAAACCCCACTGATGTTTAAATTTTCTAGTCGATTATTCGGCTTTCTTTCCCTCTTCCTATTCTTCCTTTTAGGGACTTTAGATTCCTATGCCCAAAAACCAAATTTGGATAACAGCCATTTCAAGGAAGGATTACTGGAGTTGAAATTCAAAGATGCCTGGCACTATCAACCCGGAGATAATTTGGAATGGGCCGACCCTGATTTTGATGATTCTGATTGGTACCATTTAGACCCAATTGACCTAAAAGCTTACCAAATGCCGGATAGCTTGTGGAAAGGGTTTGGCTGGTGGAGGATTACCTTTACAGCCGATCCAAATACCATTGAGGCTATTGAAAGGCTCTATTTTTACTCTTGGGGAGCAGCAGAAATCTATCTGGATGGATCGTTAGTGGCTAGCTACGGAAGTTTTTCGCAGGATAGCCAACTGGAAAAAACCTATTCTCCCAATTATACTGGAGACCGACCATTACAATTTGCACCACAGGAGGTTCATACTTTAGCCATTAGATTTTCTAACCATCAGGCAAAAAATAACTTCAAAATATTCAGATACTTTTCTGAAAACCTAGGCTTTGATATTGGGTTTTCCTCGGCAGTCCGAGCAAAATATTCAGACTTTCGGTATGCCAACAGCTTCGCTACGCTTTCTGTCATCGTAGTGGTACTCTCTATCCTGTTGTTGTTGCATGTTCTCCTGTATTTCAAATTCAGGAAAGAGGATCCTTACCTGGTGATTACGCTCATCACCTTTTTCTTTTTATGTGCTGCTATTTGTGCCCATATACTGCTGTTTTTAGATCTTGACGGTTTTACAAATCCAATCTTCAGTAGCATATTAAATTCTACCGCTTTTGGTTTGGGGTATGGTCTTTTACCCTATTCGCTAAGTTCTCTTTTTAGGATAAAAAAATATTATTGGACCAAGCACTTGGTATGGTTGGCACTGCTGAGAACCGCCAATTATTTTATTCCTGTTTTCAATTTTATCCTTTTTGATGCTACGATTATTCTTGCTGTAATTATTTTGATGGTGATCATCATGCGGATAGCCATCAACGAGAAAAATAGAGGAGCGCTTTACGTAACTATTGGAGCCATTGGTACTTCTGTTTTCTTATTGGTCAATCGAATGGTCAATGCGGACCTTATCACGCTGAGCACATTTTTTTATTATGTAGATCTGATATTGCTATACATCAGTTATCCATTGGGGATTTACATTTACATCACCAATCAGTATGGCAGGCTTTTCCTTGCCATGGAGCATGAGGTGGCAGAGCGGACGCAGCAACTTAATGCCATGGTCAGCGACCTGACCAAAACCCAACAGGAACTTTCATTGAAAAACAATCAAAATGTCCTGTTGCTGAAGGAGATCCATCACCGAGTTAAAAACAACCTGGAAGTGGTCTCTGGTTTATTGGCGCTGCAGTCTGCAAAAATGGATGACCCAACCATGCAGGAAGTCATGTTGGCAAGCCAAAACAGGGTTCAGTCCATGGGAATTTTGCACCAAAAACTGTATCAAAGTGAGCATTTGGCGTTTATTGAAATGAAAAATTATTTCGAGAACCTGTGCATCAATATCCTCGATTCTTACAATGAGTCCGAGCGAATCAAGGTCACGATTGAAATGCCGGAACTTGAATTCGATGTCGATACGGCCGTACCTCTAGGCCTGATAGTAAATGAACTGCTCACCAATTCCTTGAAGTACGCTTTTCCCACAGGTGAAAAAGGAAATATCGAATTGAGTTTGAAAAAAGTGGGTGAAGACGATTTTCAATTGAAAATCAGTGATAATGGAGTGGGTAAAGTCGTAGATGCTAAAGCAAAAGGCACCGGCTTCGGCACTCAGCTAGTCGAGTTGCTTACCCGTCAGATTGATGGGAAACTGATTCAGGACGTCAGTAACGGCACAACGATTTTAATCAACTTTAAAAGGCAGGTAGCAACTTTAGGGGGTCAGGTTTAAGCTTTGATTGGGAATATTTTATTCTAATGACAGAATTCTGATTTGCCCCTCGGCAAGCTCGGGGACCGGATGATTTTGTAAATAAGGTGGGGGGATTGGGGAAACCGGGCCCCCCCGATTAACAAACCCCCACCACCACAAAAAAAAACACCCGGGGGCCGCCATTA
>NZ_JBKBKZ010000006.1:46780-205623 GCF_046296635.1 Algoriphagus sp.
TTTTTGGGGTGTGTTTTTTCCTCCGCGCGCCCCGCTTTCCCCCCCCCCCCCCACCTCTCCAAAAGAAGACCCCGGTGGCCGAGCTTGCCGAGGCCCATTTAATTTGACTTCAATGTCAATCCACTTCTGAACATTATCAAACTGTTTTAAACGCAGAACCCGATGTCATTACATTTCTGTAAATGCCAATTTTGATAACTATCATTGACAAAGTTCAATCAGAGAGCGAGACAATCTATAATGGAAAATATTTTCCGTAATTGTGACTTTACTGGAAAATAATATCTTTTTACGTAATAACTTTCATTTTAATGGAAAATTTTTGCCCATTCCAAAATTCATTATGTTGGAAAATATTATCAAAAAATAAGCTTTTACTGGAAAATATTTTCCAAATTTATCTCAATCAATGGATTTAATGGAAAATATTTTACCAATACATCTTCAGGAAGTGGTTTTTTCTTCCAGCGAACCACAGGTAAGCAAACAAATTTCCAAGCTGGAAAAAGCAGGTAAATTGAGGAAAATAGCTCCTCGAATTTATACTCCTAATTTCACAGAAAGCCAGGAAACAATCATTAGACGAAACCTATTTGCCATTCTTGGTAAATTATATCCAGGTGCCTTACTCAGTCACAGGTCTGCATTGGAATTTAAGCCTACATCAGAAGGGCACATTTTTCTTACTTACACTTACACAAAAAAAATTAACCTGCCGGGAATAACCCTTCGGTTTATGGAAGGTCATGCAGCGATTGAGGGGGATAATCGGTTTTCCGGTGAATTGTTTGCTTCTCAAACGGAAAGGGCATTGTTGGAAAACTTACAAGTAAGCCGCCAAATAGGACCTCAATCAAAAACACTCACTCTGCCTGAAATAGAAGAAAGATTGGAAGGCATTATCAGGGTAAATGGCGAGGAAGGATTAAATGATCTGAGAGATAAGGCAAAGGAAATAGCTGACAAATTGGATATGAAAAGTGAGTTTGAAAAATTAAACAAACTCATCAGCGCTTTACTTGCTACACATCCATCAAAAATATTATCCTCTCCACTGGCAGTTGCGAGGGCATTTGGCAATCCTTATGACCCGGCAAGATTGCCCATATTTGAGAAATTGTTTGTTGCATTAAAGCAACAGGAATTCACTAATCGGCCAGAAAAAAATACAAGTAACCGATCATTCCGAAACTTTGCTTTTTTTGAAGCCTATTTTTCCAATTACATAGAAGGGACAAAGTTTGAAGTGGAGGAAGCGAGACGTATCATAGAAACAGGAACACCAATGCCCACCCGTGATGAAGATTCACATGATGTGTTGGGAACTTATAAACTTGTGAGCAATGAAACTGAAATGAGTATCACCCCGGCAGATCCCGGGCAAATGCTGGAAATACTTTTATACCGACATCAAGTTTTATTAAGTGCAAGGACATCCAAGAACCCGGGGCAGTTCAAAGATAAAAACAACAGGGCCGGTGAAACCCATTTTGTTGACCATACCCTGGTAAAAGGCACGCTTGCAAAGGGTTTTGACTACTATCAGGCGTTAACTCACCCCTTTTCCAAAGCGATTTATATGATGTTTTTGGTTAGCGAGGTGCATCCTTTTTTGGACGGCAATGGAAGGGTTGCAAGAGTTATGATGAATGCAGAATTAGTAAAAGGAGGGCAAACAAAGATTATTATCCCAACTGTTTACCGTGATGATTATGTTGGTGCATTGAGACGGCTTACTCGTCAAAATGACCCTGCTGCATATATCCGAATGATGGAAAGAGCCTGGGAATTTAGTGCAACTGTATATGGCGAAGATATGGATGCCATGGAGAATCATTTGGAAGCAAGTAATGCATTTAAAGAACATGATAAAGCCATGTTGAAAATCATTAGTACTTAAAAAAATACCCATTAGATGGACAGCATTGAAATCTATCTCAATGCGAGGCTTTACTTTACGGTGGATGTTTCGGTAGAAAAATAGGGGACATAAAACGTCACTTTACCACGCGTATATAAAGAATGGGCTTTGGCACTCAGTTGGTCGAGTTGCTTACCCGTCAGATCGATGGGAAACTGATTCAGGATTTAACTAACGGGACAATGATTTTAATCAACTTTAAAAGGCAGGAAGCGGTGAGCGCCTAGTATTTATAAAGTAAGGGGATTGATTTCCTGATTGTCATGCAAACAGGTCCTCAAGTCGAAATTGGAGGGTTCCAGCCTTGCCGGCAGATTTCTAAAGAATTTTATAATTTTATCTTTATTGAAATAAAACTTCTAGTCCTCTAACTGTTCATTAATTTTTAGAATGATGGCTTTAGCGCTTTCCTTCATATTATTTAATGATTGGTTTAAACTCATTTTGCGATACATATTCATTTTTATTGAATTTCTGAGGTCAGAAGAGTTCATTTGTTCAATGAATATAGCCTTTCGTGTAGCTTCGCTATGTGCAAATTTTATGTCATTTTCTTTGTAAAGTGTACCTTCAAAAATATCAATTTCAAAGCCCCTCGCAAACCATTGTTTACCGTCGTTTATAGTGTCGTCAATATCCCATTTTGTAGCGTTATTATATAAGTCAGATTGTACCGTGAAATAGGTATTTATGTCGTCGAAAAGGTCGTTGAATTCAAAGAAATCTGTGATGCCTGCATTGATGACTTTTTGATAACTCTGGTTTTTAACTCTATAAATGAAAGTAGTATAGGGTAGCCTATCAAATAATGAATTTGCAGATAAGGTATCTAATGCTGAGCTATTCAGAAGAAATTTGGCATCGCCAAAAATAACTGGAATGCGTTTAATGTCTGATGAGAATTTCACGGTATCTGCCACTAAATCGTATCGGATATTCTTCAATAGATTTTTAACTATTGATTTCTCTTTTCGTTCTTCATTCCAGGTGTTGATGCTTAATGCTATTAAAATACCTATGACTACGAGGACGATTTCGCCAATTGCGTAAGTAAGGTAACTGCCTATCTTGTTTCCTGCCTGTTCGGCAGGCAGGCTTTCAAGGAGATTTTGTCTGATTTTTCTGAAGAATTTTATCATTGGTTAGTGGTGTTTTCCTTTAAAAATTCCTCTATCAAAGGGTTAGCCTCTGATTCCATTTGTACAGTCCAACCATCGAATAC
Source organism: Algoriphagus sp. (assembly GCF_046296635.1). Taxonomy (GTDB): domain Bacteria; phylum Bacteroidota; class Bacteroidia; order Cytophagales; family Cyclobacteriaceae; genus Algoriphagus. The sequence continues at coordinate 49,924 of NZ_JBKBKZ010000006.1, forward strand.
CTCAATTTTTTTCATTCCTTTTCTTCTCCAAGTATTCATAGTGGCTGTTGTCCTGAAGAGTCCTTGACACTTTACTCTCTGGTAAAGGGCCCAATTGTTTTACGGAAAGCTCCATAGCCCGCATCATTTGAGCAGTCTTTTCTGGGTTTTCTTTAGCGAGATTGGTGGTTTCTCCGGGGTCATTTTTCAGGTTGAATAAAAGCGTGTCATGAGCATCCACTTTTTTCATACCCCTAGAACCTCCAAATCCAGCATAAGGCCGCTTGATTTTCCAATCACCTTCCCGATAGGCTTCCTGACTGGCAAGCATGTAATAAATGAAGGAATCTTCTTCCCGGTTTCCGTTTTCAAAAAGCACCGGGCCAAGGTCTTTGCCATCAATCTCCCGGTCTTGTGGAATTTCTGATCCTACCAGTTTGCAAAAAGTTGGAAACCAATCCATCTGCGTAGCCAAATCTTCATAGACTTGACCGGCATCAATTTTACCTTTCCACATGGCAACAGTCGGAACGCGTACTCCACCTTCAAAGGTATATTGTTTGCCTTCCCGAAGTGGACCTGCCGAACCTCCATGATCTTCCATCACGAGCCAAGGCCCGTTATCCGAGGAAAAGACGATCAAGGTATTTTCAAGGATTCCTTTCTCCTCCAACTTTCTCAGGACTTCCCCCACACTCCAATCGATCTCCTGAATCACATCTCCATACAATCCCCGATTCGAGGTTCCTTCAAACTCTGGTGAAGCGTAGATTGGCACATGAGGCATGCTGTGCGCGAGATACAGGAAAAAGGGCTGATCCCCATTGGAATCAATGAATTTTAAGGATTCCTCCGTGTAGGTTTTGGTGGTAAAGCGCTGATCGACCTTGAATTCTTCCACGTCATTTCCTCTCATGTAGACGACCGAGGCCATGTCATTGGAATAGGGGATTCCAAAATATTCATCAAAGCCCTGATTTAGGGGAAGATATTTTTCCATATGCCCCAAATGCCATTTGCCGACAATTCCAGTGCGATATCCTTTGGTTTTTAGAGTTTCTGCGATGGTGATTTCCTCGGGGTCCATTCCTGTCAGACTTTCAGGAAAAAACACCGAGTTGATGCCCATTCGCTGAGGCATACGTCCTGTAAGTAATCCTGCACGTGAGGGACTGCAAACGGGAGAAGCGGATAAGAAAGAGGTGAATTTTATTCCTTCAGCTGCTATTCGGTCGATGTTTGGAGTGGCGATATCTGAAGCGCCAAAACACCCAATATCACCATAGCCCAGATCGTCGGTGAAGATGAAGACGATATTTGGCAGACTGCCTGAAACTGATTTTTCTTCCTTTTGTCCACAAGAAAAAAGCAGAAATACCAAGAGGTAAAGAATAAGACGGTCCTTCATATTTTTTAGTGTTTATGTTCCAATCGATGTTTTTTCAAAATATCCTCTCCAAAGTCATTTCCATTTTCTCTCCAGATGGTATGAATGTGATTTGCATTGTCCAGAAAACCGACGTTGTCATATTCGATCAAAAAGTCCGGGCTGTGAATGACGTAATAGTGGGCTTTCATCGGCTCATAACTTCCGATCCAAGCAAAATAGACCTCGCCCATTCCTCGGGCATGTAGTTTATCAAGGTATTCTTCTGCCTTTTCTTTATCTAGGTTTCCAATGTACTCCTCGATCAGATAGTGAAGGATTTTCTGTTGGCCATCATTGAGTTCGGAGCCTTTGATTCCTTGGAAATCCTCCAGCCATTGAGGCCGATCTGGACTGGTAATGATATCCCCAGGGACTTTGTCACTTATTGTGGCCTTGGCTTTTTGGCTTTCATCCAGTGCATTGATCAGCCAAAAACCATAATCCTCTTCTTTGCTCAAAGGCCGTAATCCAGCATATTGAGTTTCCTCAACCACCGCAGGATCGGAGCCGAAAAATAGTGGTGTCATGGTGAATTCATCTCCGGCCACGGTCAAGTTGATGGAGATGTGGTGTCCTTCAAATTTCAAGCCCCAGATAGCCTCAGTTTCGGGATTTCCGGCGATGGCGACGTAGTAATTTCCATAGTCCCAGTTGAGCTTTCGGATAAATTCCATGGTCCGCTCAGGGACTTTCCCCTGTTGAAACTGAATCTCAAAAAGCTCATGCAAGATGTCATCCACCTGCATGATCGCAAAAGTTTTGAGATATCCCTGAGAGCTAAAAACCGAACTAAGAATTTTATGAAAAGCGATTTTGCTTTGCTCCGAAAGGTCACCATATCGAAGTCCGGAACGTGCGGCAAGTCCAAGGGGCAGATTCGTCCAATTGGTTCGGGCGCTGTCTTCAATTTTAATATTCAACACCAATTTTTCACCCTCATCTAGAGTTGAAAGAAAACTTAGGGCTGTTTTTTTCAATTGATCGGTGGATTGGGACCAAGTCAATGAAGTGGAGAAGATGAAAACTAATATGATCAGGTATTTATTCATTTGAAATCAGGTTAATAGGAAGCTGATTAATTTCTCCCAAGTGGGAGTTTGGGTGAGTGTTAAGTAAAAGATTTGCAGGGATATATAAAGTGCCAATGCCGTCAAAATTGGCCATGTACTTTTTTTATTTCTAACATCAAGAAAAAGGAGATAGAACAAGATTAGGTCAATAATTATAAACGATACTGCTTCAATGGGAACCCCAAAACCCATTGTTTCAAGGCCAAACCAAAAATATAATGTCCTGTCTAAAGTTGGTCCTAAAAAGGTAAGGACAGCAGCAATCATAAACCTGGCATGGATGGAAGCATTTTTTCTGAATCCCACTCCTAAACCATAAAAAGCACTTAGCCAAAAAAGGTAAACGAAGGTTAGAGCCGAAAAAGAAGCGATCATAATTTTTCCCTGCTCATAGGATAGCTCTGACAATCCTGCTTGGAAATCTTGGTCTAAAGCGGCCAGTTGAGCGAGGTAGCCGTTTTTCATTACAATCCAAGTACTCAAAATCACCATTGGGAGGAGCAAATAACTCAATTTGCCAAGACTCCGATGCAAGAGGAATTTTTTGTTCCGAATCAATAGGGGTTGAGTAATCGCAATCACCATCCAAGCCGCCATTAAGCTAAAATGAACATGGATAAGCGGGGGATTAAATTGAATTTTTGTGAAGTACGTAAAGTAAAAACCTCCGAAGGTTAAAGGCACGAATAGCATAAGCCAATACCCCAAATTCGGAAAAATTTTAGTTACAGACTCTTGCGCCTTCATACCATGAGGAATTAGTGGTAAAGTGAAATTCTTTTACAACGGAAATGGCTTGATTCCTTCGAATCGATAAAATTGAAGTAGTATTGCCCGAAAAGTCTGAGGCTAAATAGGTTGGCTCAGTAAAAGGTAAGGCAAAAATTCAAATTCTCAAGTGAGGACACCCAAAATCAAAAACAGTAAAATCAAAATTACCCTTTGGGACGAATTCTTTGGATCAAAGAGAATAATTCCTGTGCAAAGCTGGTAGAAAAGTGTAGATCTGTTAGCCTATGATTGGATAGGCAGATAAATTAAAAAACTGGTCCCTGAGCCTTCTTTCGAATCTACCTTCAATTCTCCACCGTGTGCCTTGACGATGTCATAGCTCAGACTCAACCCGAGTCCTGTTCCTTTACCAGAAGGCTTTGTAGTGAAGAATGGTTGGAAGATTTTGTCTTTAATCGACTCCGGAATACCTGGTCCATTGTCTTTTACTGTGATGATAATCTGATCTTGCCATTTTTGGGTTGAAATCTTCACAAGAGGCTTTATCTCAAAATTTTCTCGGTCTTTAGATTCACCGTTCTGATTGTGATCAGTACAAGCGTAGAAGGCATTGTTGATCAAGTTGAGCAAAACACGACCGATATCTTGAGATACGACCGCTATCTGTGGAAGACTTGGGTCAAGATCAGATTTGAAGTCAGCATTGAAGGATTTGTCTTTGGCTCTAAGGCCATGAAAACTCAGTCTGAGGCATTCGTCTGCCAGTTGATTAAGGTCGGTAAGCTCTTTTTTACTTTCACTTTTTCGACTGTGCTCAAGCATCCCTTTGACGATTGAGCCGGCTCTTTTCCCATGGTTGCTGATTCGCGAGAGATTCCCCTTAAGTTCTGATGTGAGGAATTTTACCTCTTCAAAGTCTCCTTTTTCTATCTCCTGATTGATGTCGTCCAGCATATCCATGCTGAGTTCGGAGAAGTTATTTACGAAGTTGAGTGGATTTTGAATCTCGTGTGCAATGCCGGCTGTGAGTTCTCCGAGAGAAGCCATTTTTTCAGATTGTATAAGGAGTTGTTGGGTTGACTTGAGTTGAGTCAACGTGTTTTCTAACACCGTATTTTTTTGTTCGATTTCCCGACTTTTTTCCTTTAGGCTGTAGTAGGCTTTGTTGAGTTGATTTCTGTTTCGGAAGACCAAAAACAGAATAACCAGAAAAGTGATCAGGCCAACACCTGTGGAGATAATCAACCAACGTTGCCTTATGGACGATTTTTCAAACTCAAGTGTTTTTTTAGAAAACTCATATTCAGACTCCAAAGCAGTAGCAAGTCGTTTTCCCTGAGCATTATTGATGCTGTCGCTGAATTGCTTGAATAATTTGTATTTATCCAAGGCTTCTTCAAAGTTTCCTTCTTTTTCAAGGATTTTTGAAAGTAGTTCATTTGCATTGCGGAGCTGCATGGGTTGTCCCATTTGCTGTGCCTGAATTAGTCCTTCATTGGCGAATGCGCGTGCCTCTTGATATTTTCCCTGATTAAAGAATAAGTCTGCCAAGCCAATCAATGAATGAGAGTAGGGAACTCCATATCCTTTTTCTCGGGCAATTTCGATGGATTGACGATAGAATCGCTCTGATTTTTCGGTGCTGTCAAGCGCGCCATAAATACCTGCAAGTGTACGGGCTGTCATCTCGATAAATTCCGGACTTTGGAGTTCGAGAGCGGAGCTATGTGCAATAGTCAAATTTTCGAGTGCCTCAAGTGGTCGGTTTTGCTTTAATTCTACGTCCCCGATATTGTTGTATGCAAGGATCATTCTGCCTTGATTTTCTAGCTTGCTGTAGATCTCCAGCATTTCCCTGTACTTGGTTTTGGCTTCTTCGAGTTTTTCTTGCTCAAAATAGATCGAGGCGATGTTGTTGATGGCAGCGGCCTTGACATACAGATTTCCAATAATTTCGGCCCCTTTGATCGCTTCATAAAACTTGCTCAGCGCTTCTGCATAATTTCCAAGGTTGTAATTCACCAAGCCTATATTATTCAGGATCCCCGGAACAAGCTTCTGCTCTGATAAACTCTCTGCGATCGTAAGGGCATCTTGGTAGTAGCCAAGTGAACCAGAAAAATCCCCCTTGTTTTGGAGCGCATTGCCATAGATCTTTAAAGCTTCGGATTCACCTTTTTTGTAGTTGGCTTTTCTGCAAAGCTGAATTTGTGTATCGAGAAAAGAGAAGGCACTGTCCGGATTAGTTTCAGCCAATAAAAAAGCAAGTTCATTGGCTTTATTTAGATAAACGGTGTCTTTAGCAAAGTTTGAGCTTTTGGCAAGCTGCTGAAGTTCACCTTGGAGACTTTGGACACTTTGGCCATTTACCCTAGCAGAAAAACTCACACAAAGAAGTAAAGCCAAAAGTGGAACTAAGTTTGCCTGTACTATGCGGAACACAAAACTAATTCTCAAAGAAAACCTCATTGATGAAAAGAGTGTAGATTAAAGAGGGTGATTTCCAGCCTGAAATGTAATTAAATTTGGAAGGATTCTTAAACAACCTATATTTAGTATAAACTATTTCGAAAATAAACGAATAATCATGAAAAAACTTAATGATAATGCGCTCAATACTTTCACCTTGGTTTTAATTGCTAAGTTATTATCTGATTATAAGGCGATAGAATTATCCACTGATGAGGAATCCGATTCAAATGGCGAGAATTCTCCAGAAGAGGAAGCGCAAGAACCTGAACAAGAAGAAAGCCTGACAAGAGGAGGCAGAGTAGATCCCGCTCGGACAGTGGTAGATCCGGCGCGTACTGCGGTAGATCCGGCCCGGACAGTGGTAGATCCCGCTCGAACCAGGTAATTCAAGGAAAAGAAAATATTTCTTAAAATACCCCAAAAAAGAAATTGACCCAATAGCCAGGACTTTTCCTTTTTCAAAACTTGGGTAAAACAGGGGGCTTGCGATGCTTGGTCCCCTGCTCATACCCATAAGCCAATTTGATCAAAACAGGCTCCGACCACATTTTGCCAAGAAACTGCAATCCTGCTGGAAGGTTTCCGGAGGTGAATCCCATAGGCACCGTAAAGGCAGGCTGCCCTGTATGCGGTGCAATGATTTGCGAATTATCCCCCAAGTATTCCTCTTGAAATCTGTCAATCCGAGCAGGCTTATGATTCCAACTTGGATAGACCAGTGCATCCAATCTGAGTGAATCCATTACTTTTTCGATCGCTTCTCGAAAAGCAATCCGCTTCAGGTCGGTGAAGGGATCTCCGCAATTCTCGCCCATATTTTCAGGCAAAGTGCTTTCCCGAAAGCTTTCCAATCCATTCCTTGAATAATCAGATTTTGTTCCAACTCGGATTACGTCTTCGAGCGTTTTCATTGTATCCCGCTTGACGTAGTCAGTCAAAAATTTCTCCAGATCCTGACGAAAGACCGGACACCATTGATTTCTTCTCAATGAATCGAAGTCCTTTACTTCGACAGAATCCACAATCACTGCTCCAAGAGCCTGCATGTCTTTTAGAGATTGGTTGAAAAGCGCAGCTATTTGAGGGTCAGGATTCGATTCGCTTAGTGTTCGGAAGATGCCGATTCTTGCCCCTTTCAAACCGTCTTTATCGAGAAATTGAGAATAATTCTCGGGGATTTTTCCTTCGGAAAAACTCGTGATCGGATCTTTTGAATCAACTCCAGCGATAGCTTCCAAGACTTTGGTCGCATCCTCGACAGTTCGGCACATCGGGCCAACGACATCATTTCTCAGGTAAAGCGGCACAATTCCTTCCCGGCTTACCAATCCTAAAGTTGTTCGAAATCCTACCAAAGAATTGTGTGAACTTGGTCCACGTATGGAATTTCCGGTGTCTGTTCCTAATCCAATCACACCAAAGTTTGACGCGATAGAAGCTCCGGTTCCGCCACTTGATCCAGCGGGGACGTGGTCAAGGTTGTAAGGATTTCGTGTGGTTCCTTTAGTAGAACTCTCGGAATGCATCGGGCTAAATGCCCATTCTGCCATGTTGGATTTGGCAATGATGATGGCTCCGGCCTCCACCAGTTTTTGGATGATAAAGGCATCTTCCTCAGGATAAAAATCAGCCAAAGCCAGTGAACCTGCCGTGGTCGGAAGTCCGACAGTATTGATGTTGTCCTTTACGATGAGTGGAATTCCATGAAGGGGTCTAAGTTTTCCGGTTTTTGAAAACTCTTTATCTAGTTTTTTAGCGATTGCCAAAGCCTCCGGATTGATGACCGAAATAGAATTGAAAGCACTGTCGTTTGCATCAATTCGGGCTAAGTATGCCTTCACTAAGTCTTCAGCGTTATATTTACCTTTGGAAAAACCTAGGTGAATTTGGGCAATAGTGAGTTCGTCGAGGTCAATTTGCTTCGGCTCGGGGCTTTTGCAAAAAGAAAAAAGGCCGAGGAAAAGCAGTGTGTAAATCTGTTTCATGTTGAAAGATAATTAACCAGAATTTTATTCACTACTGCTTAGTCTTTGTCAATTTGGAAATCCTTTTGATGGCCAATAGCTTATCTCATCGGAGGTGGAGGTGTCTTTTTTCTCCTAAGGAGGATAAAAAGAACAAGTCCAAAAACCAGGAAGAATGGCCAAAGATTTACTATGAATACGATAAACCATTGCAAGTTGGTCCAGCCATTTTTGATGCCCTGCTTAAGTTTTGAAATGAATCCAAATGCTCTTTGTCCCTCGACAAAGAAGGTCACATTGAGCGTACTCATGCTGGTTCGGTCGCTCAAATAATTGAGCCTTCCCTGAAAGGATTCAATTTCTCCGCGGATATTGGACAGTTCCCGCTCGATGCGGAGGATTTCATCCACATTCTTTGCCTGTTGCAAGAGGCTGAGATAGCGTGTTTCCAGTTCTTTTTTCGTTTTTAGCCGGGCTTCGACATCGATAAATTGCTCGGTGACATCCTCGCTTCGAATATTGGTATTTTCAATTCTGACAGCGTGAGATTGGATTTTTTCGATCAGCCCGTCCAGTTGATCCGAAGGAACGCGGATACTGAGCCGCCTTTCGGTACGCTCACCGTAACTGTTGGCCGATTCATTTGAAATATAACCCTTGACATTTCTGACCTCATTTTTCAGAAAAGTCTCAGTTTCCTGCACATCTCGGCATTCGAAATAGATTTCTCCTTCTCGGATGACCTTGCGTTCGATGAATTCGGCTTCAGGAGCCGACTGCTCGGTGGCTGGGACATCTGCAATTTTCCTGTAGGATTCACCAGAATCAGCCGGAGCCAAATCCAAGGTGTCCTGAGTACCACATGCAGCAACAATAAATCCGAATAGAATAGGGAGTTTGAGTAGGAAAAGCTTCATAGCGAGAGGATTTGGATAAAGATAAAAACGTTAAGGGTGAATTTTTCGCTACTTACCGAAGATTAATTAACACTTACCGATCCAGCCAATCTTTGAATTCTCCGACTTTTTCACGGCTGATCAGAATATCAGAATCCAGGCAGTTTTTTAGTTTTACTTTCAGTCGACTGTTGGAGTAGCTTAAAACTTCAGCGACGGCATCAACTCGGCAAAGGTATTTTCTATTGATCCGAAAGAAAATAGTCGGATCAACGGCTGCTTCCACCTGCTCCAGCGTGGAATCAAGAACAAACTTTTTCCCTTCCGAAGTTTGGAGGAAGGTGACTCGCTCCTCACTGAAAAAGAAGGCTATTTCCTCGATGGCGATGCTTTGAATTTTTTCGCCAAATCGAACCAAAAATCTGCTTTTGAATGATTTTTTTTCTGGCTGAAGAAGAGATTTCAACATGTCCAAATCCAATGCTGGTTTGACTTGCCTCGCTTTAAATTTTTCCACTGCCTTTGCCAACTCAATCGGATCAATTGGCTTGAGTAAATAGTCAATAGCATTGACCTGAAAGGCTTTGATCGCATATTGATCGAAAGCAGTCGTGAAAATCACCGGTGTGGATAACTTGACTTTTTCGAAAATTTCAAAACTGATTCCGTCGGCTAGTTGTATGTCGCAAAAGATCAGATCTGGTTCAGGATTTTGTTCAAACCAAGTCACGGCCCGAGTCACTGTATCCAAGTTGGCGATGGGCGAGATGCCAGGAAAATGTGGTTCCAAAAGCTTAATCAGCCTATTTGCCGCAGGTTTTTCGTCTTCGATGATTAAGATCTTCATTTGGAAATTTCTAAAAGTGGGAGCCTAACCAAAAATTCATTTTCATCTTGTGCAACTTCAATTTGTTGATCACTGAGGAGCCTGTAGCGCATGCTAATATTGTTGAGACCAATCCCGGGGGAGTCATCTTTTGGGGAGGATTTGGGTTGAAAAGAATTACTTATCCACAGTTCTTTTCCTTTTTGGGAAATGTGGATAAGTAGCGGATGATCTTGAGATGCCTCATTATGTTTAATGGCATTTTCGAGCAATAGCTGAAGGGACAATGGCGGAATGAAAAACCCTTTTTCGTTTTCTAAATGGATTGAAAAGATTAGATTTTCTTCAAACCTGATTTTCTGAAGTTCCAGATAATTCTTTGCGAAGTCCATTTCCCTGTTTAATTCTACCAGTTCCTCCTGCTGCACATCCAGGACGTAGCGGTAGATTTTGCTAAGCTTTTGGATGAATGCTGCGGATTTATCTGCATTCTCATAGACCAGATTTGATAGCACATTCAGAGAATTGAAAAGAAAGTGCGGATTAAGCTGGTCTTTTAGACTTTGATATTGGCTGGCTAATTTTTCTGAGCGAAGTTGTTCGGCTTCGATAGCAGATTTTCTCCATTCCAAAAGCCATGATCTGGAGGTGAATAGTGCCAAAAAGACCAAAGCAATGGTCATTGGAGTAAGTGTAAATTTTAAAATGCTGCGCCATGGTATCTCGCTAGGCACAAACTTCCATTCGAACCATGCATAAAAAAACACAATGATAAAGCTGGCAAAAAAAGCGTAGATCATGTAGGTAGAGACGGTCGCAAAAAGCCTTTTTACAGGTTCATGGATCCAAGATATCCTTCGATCCCAATAATCTTCAACCCGGCTACCTCCAAAACTCAAGGCCATAGACACGCAAAATGAAAAAACAAAATCCGGAAACAGACTAATCAAATCACTAACACTCAAAAAGCAGATTGGACAAAAAACGACCTGCAAAAACAGCGCAATGCAAAGATTAACAAGCAAGAATTTTTTCAGGTCTCTCCAGATTCCTTTGTTGTCTTTAAAGTCAGCGGTGGCTGATGATGCTTGGGTCATTTGGGAATTTAAGAAAAAGCTGATGATTTCGGATTTTTGTAATTCCAAACTCCACCGAAACATGGTCTCGGTGGAGTGAGTTTGGTTTAGGTTTTCAAATCAGTCCTTACTTACAGGCACTGACTACTTGCTCGGCGTTCATTTTTCCCCAAGTTGGAAGGAGATAGTTTTCATTGATTTTGGCTTCTTCTTTTGCGAACAACTCCAGCCCGACTCTTGCCAATCCACAAGCCTTTTCAGGACCGCTACCGAAAAACTGAGACATCCCGAGCTCCATTTGAGCCATGAGTGTTGTAGCTCTTGGGTTTTCCTTGTCCAGTGCGATAGCTTTTCCAAAGGTTTGCATAGCCAGCGGACTCATTTCCTGGCCTCGGTTCATGGGATCTACAGATAGTTTGCCCATGATGACGTATCCTTTCAGAGTAGTGATTTCTGAATTATTCGGGGCGATTTTGTCGGCTTTGTTCACAAGTTCCATCGCCTGGTCAAAGTGTTGATCTTTGTTCACATCAAATCGAAAAGCAGCGGTGGTTTGAATCCAAGCGGCATAGTATAGCGGCAGCCATTCCTCAGATTTTGCTTCAGCTATTCTCAGAAATGCATTGGAAACAGCTTGAGATTCTTCTGCAGTTTGGATGGTCTTCATTGCAGCAATCTGCTTTTTCATTGCATTTTCATAGGCTGGATCTGCAGCGAATACAAGAGTTATCCACATAAGGGAAAGTGCGAAAGTTAAGAAGTACTTCTTCATGATAGTTTGTTTTAGAGATTGTTTAATTGATTTGCGTTTTTGTCTTTGGAAAGTGTTAGGAATATGCCGAGGAAAAGGAATCTTGGAGCCGGCTGTCCAATCGGAAGCGATTCGAAGCTTCCTTGCTCATTCGGCTTTTGGGCAAAGGAATAGCCGAAGATGTTTTCCGTACCGAGGACATTTGTTATTGCGGCATGAATGATCAGATTAGGTCTCGGTAAGTAACTCCAGCTGATGCTTAGGTTTTGATAAGCTGTGGTTTTGGAATTCATTTCTCCCGGAAGATTGGGATCGGTGAAGGTGTAGCCATCATTGACCGAATAGGAGGTTCCAATTTGAGATTTGAGTGATGGAACGAAATGCTTCACTACGATTGAGAAATTATGCTTTGGAGCAAAATCAGGCTGGACTCTATTCTCGAATTGATTGTAGCTTCGCTCGCTGTCTACAAAACTGTAGGTGATCCAGTAATCCGTGTTTTTGATGGTTTTCTGATCTCTAAAGAAGATATCAAACCCTTTGGCAAAACCTGAACCTTCATTTCTTAGATTTTGCGGAGCTTGGGGAAATCCTTCGAACCTGACCAGATTTTCATAGGATTTGTAGAAGGTTTCAGCTCGAAAAGTTCTTCCTTCCTTTTGGTACAAGTAATTTAAAATCAAATGCTTGGACTCAGAGTTTTGCAGATTTTGATTTAAAATCCGAAAGTTATCCACAGGCAATTGATGGAACCTTCCCGCTGCTAAAGAAAGCGTGCCGCTATCCGAAATTTTATAAGCCAAAGAAGCTCTCGGGTCCAGCCATTTCTCATCAGCCAGTTGAGAATGTCCGGCACGTATTCCACCTCGAACCACAAATCTTTTGCTCAGGTACCAATCCCATTCGGTGAAGAGGTAGGCTTCTCTTTCATCAAAAGAACGATCTAAATTTTCTTCCACTAATAGTTCAGAATAGTCATGAATGAAATATTCTACACCTGTTTTTGCCGAAATGCGATCGCTGAAATCCTTGACTGTACTGAATTTGATATGGCTGAGGTTATTTGTGCGCTCCACATCCAAATCATCCAAGTTGATGAAGTCTTTGTTGTGAGAAAAAGAAACTCCACCAAACAAAGTCCAGCCATTTTCATACGCCTTTCTCCAATTGGTCTGAGCATAAGAGTAATTGTTAGTCAAATCGATTAGGATTCCCTTTCCTTTTACACCAGGTTGGGGCTGCCAGAGTTTCATGCCGCCTGTTTCGGTGCGAGCCAGGACCTTGATCAATCCACCTTTGTTCAGCTTTTGCTGTGCAGCTACCTCCAAGTCCAGTCCGTATGGCGCTCTTTCCCAGTCAAAGTCCTGCTTGATGATATTTTGGTAGGGCTTCAAGTCAAATATGTTTCCACTGACACTGATGCTTCGTTGATCATTTGCCAAAGTGTGTGCATAACCTCCACCGACTGACATGATAGACAAGTCCCCTTGGCTTCGGATCGCAAGGTCTTTGGTGTTTAGTGCCAAAGCTGAGGAAAGTGCTTGGCCAAATTCGGCCGAGTAGCCTCCTGTGGAAAAGAAAGTTCCTTTGAAAAGGTTTGGATTGAATCTGGTGCGAGTTGGGACATTTCCGGCAGTAGTTCCATAGGCATTTCCCACTCGCATGCCGTCGATATAGATTCCGACTTCGCTGGCATCACCACCCCGGACGAACAGGCGACCGTCATTTCCTACTGTGCTCGTGCCGGGTAAGGTCTGAAATGCGCCGACGATATCTCCCATTGCTGATGGAGTGGTGACAATATCCAATGGACGAAGAATCACCGATTTTTTCTCATCTGAAGCTTCCATTGCTCCAGCTGAAATGGTGACGGTATTCATTTCATTGAACTCCTCAATCAAGTTGATTGGAGCAATTTCAAGCTTTGATCCAGAAAGTACGATGGGTAATTCCCGAGTTTTGAACCCCATCATGCTAACCACAAGCAATTGATCACCCGATTCGGTGGACTCTATTTCAAATTCACCGGTGATGGCACTGCTTGCTCCGTCAAAACTCCCTTTGATATACACATTGACGCCTGGCAGAGCTTTTCCTTTTTCGTCAAGGATTTTTCCAGAAATCTTGGTTTGGCCAAAAGTGAATGTTTGGCAGAGGAAAAAGTAAGATAAAAGAAGAAGTCGTGAGTTCATTTCGATTCAGATATGAACCAAAAGTGGGGATGATATTCAGGTCGAAAAATTGAAGTTGACTGAAGTGTCGTAAACTGCGACTGAAGTGTCAGTTTTTTTACCATTGAGGATATTGAGGGCATTAAGTTTTTGGAATCTTACCTGAACCCTTAAATTCTGTAGAGAATATCCTTAAAACGGGGAGAGATAGGTTTGATTTCTAGTTCTTAATTTTTTAAATACTCTTAATGGTTAAAAAATAAAAGAAGGTTAAACCATTGAGGATATTGAGGGCATTAAGTTTTTGGAATCTTACCTGAACCCTTAAATTCTGTAGAGAATATCCTTAAAACGGGGAGAGATAGGTTTGATTTCTAGTTCTTAATTTTCTTAACTCTCTTAATGGTTTAAAAAAAACAGTTCTTAAATTAATTTCAATTTTTTTTTTAGATATGAATTATTTATCAAAAGCATCTGTGACAAAACTTTCTTATGAGATTACTGGCTGCGCCATAACAGTTCATAAGGCGCTAGGACCTGGTCTGCTGGAAAGTATTTATGAGAAATGTCTTTGCTTTGAATTGGAAAAAAATGGATTTGAGGTCCAACAGCAATTTCCGATCACCATAAATTATGAAGGAAATTTAATTGATTCTGAGCTTAAATTAGATCTCCTTGTTGAGGACACAATCATTGTCGAGCTCAAGACAGTAAAGGAGTTATTGCCAGTCCATTCAGCACAGTTGTTGAGCTACATGAAATTGCTTAAAAAGCCACAAGGCCTCTTGTTCAATTTTTATTCAGATAATATCACCAAATGCATGAAACCTTTTATCAACGAGTACTTTGAAAGATTGCCATCATAAAGATTAGTTCGAGCTTTCGCTCTAATTCCTGTTCTAGTCTGATATTGAGCATTTTGAACTTCTTTTTTCAATGTAATACAATTGTACTTCAAGATTATTTCTAAAAGAAAAAAATTCAGTTTTTAAGAACGGAATCCCTAAATCTTCAGATTTATCCATAAATTCAGAAATGAAATTGGAGTTTCTCCAAAGTTCCTATTGTCTTTTACTCTTTCTACTTTGAAATGAAATTTTTTTTTAAGGCTTTCTTTTTTCTTCCAATCCTTTCTGTTTCATGGATTGGAGTTTTTGCACAGGAAAATCCTCCAATCGCAAAAAATGATTCGATTATTCTGGCACAGGCTTACATCAACCTAACGCTGACCAAGGAATATTTTGAGGGACTGAGTGAAGAGCGTATTTCAAAAATTCTTCAATTTGAGACAAACGAATTAGCCTCAATCGAGGACAAATCATTTCTCAAAGACAACGCGGCACTCTATAATTTTTCTTATGCCTTGCTTTATTACAATCAGGCAAAATTTCAATTTCGAACAATATCCAAAATAGAGCGGGAGGAACTAATCGAGTGGAAAAACTCGCTTGAAAAGGCAATGATTCATTTTAATCTCTCTGAATCAAAAGCTTATTGGGATCAGCCAAACGAATTTTTTGAGTTGATTAAATTTGAAGAGGAATCTTTTGCCAAACTTCATAAGGAGCTTTTTGATCTGAAAAGTTTATTTACTCCCTATTTTAATGAGAACATATACCCCGAATTCAAGCGGATATTCTTAAAGGCAAAAAACTTGGACAAGTATGAAATTGACTCGCTAGCCTACTTGGCTGCTATTTTCAATATCGAGTACAAAAACTCCATAGCCAATATGGAATACGATGTTGATAACTATAACTACGGACCAAATATCTTGACTCTCAAGTCAGAATATGACTACACCGAACGGGATTATGATTACAACCCCATTTCCAAACCCATCGAAACCGCCTTTCTCCTGGATCAAAAATTAGATCTGATCTCCAGGTTTGTCCAATTGAAATACTTGGCATCGGAAAGTTATTCGGACTCGCTTTCTTGGTTTGAGAGCTACAGACTGTATAATGATTTTTTCCTTTTCAAGGATGATAGTCAGGATAAACTCTTCATCAATAAAATCACCAAAGAGCTCGATTCATTCCTAAAAACTGAGTTGGACCAAAAAGAATTGGACAATTTGCATCAAGCATTCAGGCATAAATTTTCTTATTCTCCTTATTCCACAGCTCAGGCTTTTATCAATCTGTCTTTGGTTCAGTCCAATTTTGATGCACTGAGTACAAGTCAAATTACTTCGATACTTGCTTCTCATGAAAGTGAATTGAATGAAGTGAAAGATGAACTATTCATAGCTCAGAATTCAGCACTTTACAATTTTACCTATTCTCTTCTTTATGAAAATACCGCAAGGCTACTCTTCCGATCCAGACAAAATATATCCAGAAAAATCCTTGTGGAATGGAAAGAAACTTTGGAACAGGGAATAGAATATTTTAATGTATCCCAAGATAAAAGAGAAGAAACGAATGATCAAAAGCTGTTTCATCAGCTGATTAAATTTCAGGAGGAAGATGTTAAATCACTGTCCAAAAAAATCAATGGTTTAAAAGACCAAGTTACTCCCTTTTTCAACGAAGATATTTACCCTGATTTTCAGCGGATTTACTACAAAGCCAAAAATACAGGCGAATATGATTTTGATGGTTTAAAGGGTTTTGCTGGAATTTTTAATCTGGGAATAGACTTCACTATTTTGGAAAACAAGAGGGGTTTCTACAAATATTTTTCCGGAATAGGGAAAGAATATCAACTTCAAAACAAACTGGACTTGGTTTCTAAGTACTTACAGTTTAAATTTTTAGCATCGGAAAAAATTATAATTCCAAGGGGATTTGATGTGGACTTATTGTATTCAACCTACAATGAATTTCTGAACAAGCTCGACCTAGAAGAGGATGAGTTTATTATGAGAGAATTGACTCCTGAAGCAATTGAGAGTCTGTTTGAAGAATTGCAGAAAAAATTTCCATATAGTTTTGAAAGAGAGCCACCCGAAGGTATTTATGGAATACCAAGAGATCAGGATGGAGATGGAGTTGTTGATTTCTTAGATACAGAGCAGTTATTTTTCTTCCCTGAACTAGCTCCGAAAGCATCAGCAAGCTTTATCAAAAGAAATTTTAAACCGGAACTGAAGACCCTTGGCAGCGTGAATGAATTTCTAAGAAGAGAGTTCATTTCTGCGGGATATAAGGATCAACTAAATTATTACTATGCTTCCGATGGGTTTGCAATCACTACCAGTTTGGAGCGGTTTAACTTGAATGGCTCCGCAGTTCCAAGCGATAGCCGATTTGTAAAAAGCCTTACCGAGGTTAGAAAATTCTCCTATTATGAGATTTTCAAATCCATGTTTTTTGACTTGGAGTACAATTATCGAATGTTTGCGATGGTCATCGCATCCAATGCGACGAAGGAAAGTAAAGATGGGATGACTCCGGGATTTGCCACGCAAATCATCGCAAACAGCTATGATGCCTTACCGGAGGTCTTGACCAACAGGGAACTTCCAAATAAGACACTTTCCGTTTTTGTCTATCATTTCCGTCTGAATGTGAATAACGGTACCGTAGAACTTGATCTCACCCGTAAAATCACCGCTCAGGACTACCTAAAAAATGCAGGATTGCTCCGAATCATTCAGTAATTCAGGAGGATAAGTTTAATCCGTCAGCGGATTATTTTTAAAATATTCCTCAAAGGAAAAGTCCTGCCGCAGTGTATCACCACTAACTAGAATAATGTCGATTTTCATCATGGGACAATAACTGAATCCCAAATAACCAATGGAAAAAGAGGAGCTAGGGTCTCGGGAAATTCTCTTTTGATCTATAAATCCACGGCAGAAATTGTATTGGACTTCCTTGATTTCGTCCTTTCGAAAAGAAGGCATGTCCAGCCACATGGTATAGTTTCGGTTGTTGCCTCCGCCTGCATTGGAAGGGCTGACGGAGGCTCTGATTTCGATCAAACTATTCAAAGGAGCTGTTCTTTCGACATAAATAATTGACTTAATCTGTTCGGGAGTAAGATTTGAATACTTCGGACCTCTTCCTCGCACCACTAAGCTTAATAATTCCTCTGAATATGCTTGGGCTTCTTCAGCTTTTTGTTTTTCCCGTTTGGCCTCTTGGGCACTTTCTTGAGCCTTGATAGCCAAGAAAACAAACAGCCCTGCAATCACCACAAAGACACCTACAGCGATTTTCAAAAGCTTTGACTTTTTGCTTTTGATCAAGTCATCGTATTTCTGCTTCGCTTCTTTTTGCTTTTCTTGCCTGAGGTTCTCCTTACTTTTTGCAATCCAATTTCGCTCCTCCTCACTTAGCTGCACCTTACTTAGAAATGGCTCGACATAGTTCAGTTGCTTTTCGGTAAAATAAGCCCGAGCTTCTTCTTTTATTCCAATCTGACTTTTGATCAGTCGCTTGATCTCAAGCAAGGTGGTTTCTTCCACACTTCTCTTTTCTGCGATAGGTTTGGCAAGAGAATCATGTGAAATCTCATAGGTATCCATGTTTTCATTGTAGCGGAGCAATCGACTATTCGAAAACGCCTCTACCATTTCATTGATCATTTGTTGATCCAGATCGGGCAATCGCTCAAATAATTCCTTTTTGGTGATCGGCTCTTTGGTGCCTTCCAAGGTGGCGAAGGGAGAGATGATTTTCCAGGTGAGTTCAGGGCTTAGTTGGGGATATTTTATTTTCAATTCCTCGGAAATTTCAGCCACCTGCTCTTCGAGAAAATTGCTCAGGATGTCTCCAATCTCACCCATTTCGTTCACTTTTTCCAAAGTAAATTCCGCAGGCTTTTCCCGCTTTTTATCCCCTGTGATAGTTAGGTAAAGCTTATCCAAGAAAACCTGTAAAAACGGAAGCTGTATCGTGAGTGATTTTTTGTCTCCCTTGATTTTGTGAAAAATGCCTTCAGCTACCGCATCTTCTTCTCCATTTTTTATGGAAATATTGGAGCCTTCGTAAGTTGCAGCACCGATGATAACCTGTTTCACCTTTTCGAGATTCATAGGCTCTACTCGCAGCTTTTTTTGAAGCAACTGTGGTATGGCTCGCTCAAACTCAAACAGGTACCCGAGATACTCTTCCCGGATCGAAAAAATCAATTTGACAGGCTGACCCGATTGAAGAATTCCTTTCACCGTTTCAATAAAGTGCTGCTGCTCGGTGAGGGAACCCAGAATAAACAACTCCTCAAACTGATCAAAAATCAAATAAATGGGCCGAAATGATTTTAGGTAAACAGCACGGATGGATTTACTGATGGGGGTTAATTCCTGTCCGTATTTTTCACTATCATCACCCCATACATCCATCCATTTTTTATCATCAAACCCGGCCTCAATCTTTCCTCCTGCTTTCTCCAAGGCGGAGACCAGCGAATCATTGATATTAGCACCTCTCCGAACCATCAATTCCAGCCAATCATGAGGCTGAAACTTGCCCGCTAGTCCGCAATTGATCAAACTTGTCTTTCCGGTACCGGAAGCTCCATAGACCAGTACCACAGAAGACTGGAAAACCATCTCGTACAAGGCTTTGATTTCCTCATCTCTTCCAAAAAACACACTTCCATCTTCTCGTGCGTAGGAGTCCAGAAATTTGAAAGGATATTTTTGCATGGGAATCAATGATTAAAATCTTGAGAATGGCTTAAAATGAGTCTTCTTGAATCTCTTCTTCGATTCCGGTCAGGGTCTTTTTTGCTTCAAAAAACAGGTTGTAAACCTTATCGAAATTCATGTCTTTTCGGTTTTCCTTTTTTGCCAACCAGCCATTGAGTGCATTGAGGTTGGATTCATCCGGTTTTGGATTGCTGGATTTTGTGATGGTTTCCTTCGTGTTATCCTCGATAAAACTGAAGTTTAAACTCTGATCCTCATAGGTATTGCAATGGGAATAAAAGCAGATTTTTGACCCTCCTGACAAAGCCAATCCATTAAAATCCAAGACAAAAGGGTCCAGATTGATATTCTGCTTATAGTTGTCTTTGAAGATAATCACAGCATGCGAAATCAGGGGTTTAGACTCCTTTCGAACACTATTTTGGCTTATCGTATTGGATTGGATTTCGCCTCCAAGTAGCGTGTAATTATGCAGATACAAGCCTTCCAAATCATTCCGCTGCTGATTATAATCAATCTCATTGATGGAAATCATTCGGTATTCTGCCAGGAAAGCCAGATTTTCCAAAACAATGCTGATGTTTTCTTCAGCCTTCAAGCAGTCGCTCACTTCAAAGACCCCACTTTTCAAAATCCGCGATAGCTCATTCAGTTCCTTGCATGCAGTGTGAAGCTGTGTTCCTTCCTTGATTTTGGGCAGTAGTTCCATCGATTCCGAAATCAGGAAACTCAACTTGTTGGACGCGAACACTTCCAACAGGTTTGTCAATAATGCTACAAATCCGAGGATGTCCTCCTCTGCAGCATTTCTGAAAAACTTGATCAAGCTATCCGATTGGGCTTTGGAGAAATCCACTTTACCAGCTATCCGATGATCCCATAAGGTTGATATGAGTGCAAAGCAAATTAACTGTAATCCCCTTTTTGCTGTGATTTGGCAGTTTTCGAGGTATCTTTTCACCTTACTCACAGAGTAATCTTCTTCTCCGATTGATATCAATTTTCTGATTTGTCGGCCAATTACCCCTACGTATCCGCTGATGATTATTTGCTTCGCCGTCCTTACCAATTCAACGTTTTCTGCCCAGTCGCCATTGATGGAAAGGAAGTCCTTTGCTTTCCTGTTGTGAGGACTGATGGCCTCCAGTACTTTTGCCGTCAGTAAGTCGTTGAAGGTGTTTTTTGTGGGTTTTGGATCAGTTGATTTCGTGGGCTCTGTGACTTTTCCAACCCTAATTGATTCAGATTCTGCCTCAAATTCAGGTAAAATTCTGTCCAGCTGACTGCGGTATTTATTGATCAGATTGTCAATATTGGTGTATTCCGTATAAAAATGGCCTAAGTCTCCAATCTTCTTCTTAAAAGCCAAAAGCGTCATAATCTGATCCGTTATCGAGCCGGTATCGATTTGTGAGTTTTTAAAATACGTCCAGATGTAGGGTTTGCCCTGATCTTTGAAGATCTCATAGGCGGTGTCAAATTCTTCGGCAGTGTACTTTCCGACTTTGGTGAAAAAGAGGCATAAGACGATGTCGCAACTCCTGATTGCATTGTTGTACTCGCTCTGAAGTCGGGTGTCGGAGATGGCATCGAGAAAATATTCCCATTGTACCAACTTAAGGTAAATTCCTTTGGAATGCAGCCGGTCATTTTCTGTACTTATAAAAAGTCTAAATTGATCTCGATCCTCTTTTAGCTCCGAAGATGATGCTAGAAAAATCCGGATTGTTCGCATGATGAAAATAATTTATAACAGTAGCCTCTAAATTATTTTACCCTGAGGCTTTCTTTTCAATTAGTCTAAAGTACAGAATAATTCCAAAATATTATTTTGAAATTATTACCTATACTGCTTTGATCAACTTCCAATAATGAAAAATGTTAATTTTGGGTGGCAGTTTTGGCGATTGGTTAGAATACTGCTTTAAATTAAAGCTGAAGTGATAGGTTAATAGTTCCTAAAATTAGACGTAGACTTTTCTGGTTATTGGAGCGATTTTGTAACTAGTTATATGAAAAATATTTTTTAAATCCGATGAAAAAATTAAAGCCTATATGTCTCCAAATCAAATTTTTCTGTTTAGCGTTTGGCGTATCATTTTTAGTTTCCGGTGGACTTTTTGGTCAAACCGAACGGGAAATCACGAATCTCAAAGCCTTCGGAAAAGCGTATGGATATGTCAAGTATTTTCACCCTAGTGCAGAAGGAGACGAAATGGATTGGGGTTGGTTTTCAGCCTATGGAGCACAACAGGTTCTTGATTGCAATTCTGATGAAGAGTTGATCAATACGCTTAATTACATTTTTGAATACCTCGCTCCATCAGTTGTTTTTTCCTCTGAAGCTCAACCTGAAATTAAGCTTACTGGCTTACTAACTCCAAAGGATCAAAAGGGCTATTCTCCGGTCTATTGGCAACATTATGGAGTTGGGAAGGACATGACCAACCCAAGTAATCTGTATAAAAGTGTCAGAGTAAATGCATCCCAAAAGATTGAACGCACAGAGGACTTTGGAGGAATCGTCACGCAAATTGATGCTCAGCCGTATTTGGGAAGAAGGATCAAAATCAGCTCCAAAGCTAAATTGGCCACTGAGCGTGGAGGCACTGGACATATTTGGCTGAGAGTCGATAAGGAAGATAAGTCCATGGGATTCTTTAACAACATGGATGATAGTCCGATCCGGAGTTCAGATTGGAAAGCCTATTCCTTTGAAGGAAAAGTAGACCCCGCGGCATCAACAATCAGCTTTGGTGGTTTTTTGAAAGGTGAAGGTGCATTCTTTATAGATGAGCTCGAACTGTTTTATGAGGAAAATGGGGCATGGATTCCGATTGCTGTAACAAATGGTTCATTTGAGGACACTAGTCTGAAGGGAACCAGCTGGTCTTTTATAGGAGGTGGTGTGGACATAGCAACAAATTCTAAAGAAAAAACACAGGGACTTAGATCTTTGGAAATCCGCACCAAAGAGCCGGAGTACAGGATTTCCAAGCCAATTTTTGACAAATCTCCTGAGAGGAACAAATTCTGGAATAGGGAAATTTCCCCTAATATCTGGATAAATATGTCGCTGTTGCTGTATTCAAAAGAAAATAACACCTATCCAAAAAGTACTATTCCCATCAGTGAATTCATCAATATAAATCGAAAAAACACTCCAAATACTCCCGATTCTGTGGAATTCAGGATCGGCAATCTAATCAATGCATGGAATGTATTTCAGCATTTCTACCCCTACTTTGATGTCGTAGAGGTGGATTGGGAAATGGTGCTGGAAGAAAGCCTGATCGCAACATTTAGTTCTGACCGATCCCTCCATCATGATGAATTGAAAGTGCTCACTGCTAAACTCAAAGACAACCATGTCAATGTCTACAGTGCCCAAACCTCCTTTTTTGCTCCTCCAATCAGATGGGAATGGATCGAAAACCAGCTGATTATCACGGAAGTTTTTGAAGAAAATGCAGGGATTAAAATAGGTGATCAAGTAGAAGAGATAGATGGTGAATTACCTGATCTTTACTTTGAAAAAATAGAATCAGGCATCTCTGCTGCCAGTGAAGGTTGGAAGAATTATAGAGCAGCAATTGAAAGCTTGATGGGGCCGGAAAACTCAAAAATCAGAATTAAAGTGAACGGTAAAATTCAGGAATTGACCCGAGATTCAAACTTTTATCAAAAAGATTCTGAGCGCTCTGTTTCGTCTCCGAAATTCAGGTTTTTTGGCGAGAATAATGAGATTGTATACCTCAATCTAGATCTGATTCCAATGGATACCATCAATTCCTTGATGGCCCAATTGGAAAGGAGCAAAGCCATCATTGCAGACCTTCGTGGCTATCCAAATAGTAATCATCAGTTTATTCAACACCTTTTAGACAAGCCCGATAAAGATAAATGGATGCAAGTAGATCAGCGGATCTATCCTGATCGGGAGAATCCAGCTGGGTTTACTTTTCAAGGTTGGAATCTAAGCCCCAAAAAGCCGTATTTGGGAGGGAGAAAGATCATTTTTATCACCGATGGTAGTGCTGTCAGCTATGCTAAAAGTTATATGGGTTTTATAGAAGGATATGAACTAGCTACCATTGTAGGTCAGCCTACTTCCGGCACAAATGGGAACATAAATCAATTTATATTACCCGGAAACTATTCGATTTCTTTTACTGGAATGAGAGTGCTCAAGCATGATGGTTCCAAATTCCATGGAGTGGGAATTATTCCGAATGTTTTGGTAGAAAAAACAATTGAAGGAGTCAAAGCGGGGAAAGATGAGTTTTTAGAAGAGGCCCTAAAGTTGGCCAATCAGTAAGAGTTTTTCATTTCTGTGGGATATGGTTAATTTGTTCCAAATCTGAAACCTATAAGATGAACCTTAAAAACCTCATTCCATTCATTGCTATAACCCTTGCCTGCTCCTCTCCAAAAACAGAAACACAAGTAGAACCCAAACTCTCAGGAAACCCGATTTTCGAAGGTTGGTATGCCGATCCGGAAGGAATTGTGTTTGGGAATGAATACTGGATCTATCCAACCTATTCTGCTGCTTTCACCGATCAGCTACACTTGGATGCTTTTTTGTCGAAGGACTTGGTGACTTGGGAAAAGCACGAGCGAATCCTTGATACTGTGGCAATCAAATGGGCGAGACAAGCGATTTGGGCTCCTGCTGCGATCGAAAAGGATGGGAAATTTTACCTATTCTTTGCGGCCAATGACCCGCTTACTCCGGAGAGACCGGGCTACGATCCCAACAATGATATCAATCACTTCGGAGGAATCGGTGTGGCTGTGGCAGATTCACCTGCCGGACCATTCCAGGATTTGCTTGGAAAACCACTTCTTTCCGACTTTCATCATGGTGCTCAGCCAATAGATCAGTTTGTCTTTAAGGACACCGATGGCACCCATTACTTTTTCTACGGAGGATGGAGTCATTGCAATATCGGCAAGCTTAACGCAGATTTCACCGGTTTTGAACCTTGGGATGACGGAGCGCTTTTTCATGAAATCACTCCCGAAGGCTATGTGGAAGGTCCTTTTATGTTTCTCCGAAATGGAACCTATTACCTGATGTGGTCTGAAGGTGGCTGGACCAATGATACCTACAAAGTAGCCTATGCTATGGCGGAAAAAGCAACCGGACCCTATCGACGGATCGGTACTATTCTCGAATCAGATACTACCGTTGCGACTGGAGCAGGTCATAACTCGGTCATTCAAAAGCCGGGAACTGACGAATGGTATATGGTGTATCATCGCAGACCGATTCCCAATGAAGGAAGAGATCACCGGGTGACCTGCATCGATGTAATGGAGTTCAACGAAGACGGGACGATCAAGCCGATCAAAATGACTTTTGAAGGGGTGGAGGCGAATCCGATTGAATAAAAAAATGAGGCTGTCTCAAAATGCTTCTTGGTGTCAGCCTGACCCTTCGACTGCGCTCAGGGTGACAGGAGTCGAAGGCCATTTCTGTAATTAGGCCAACATTTCGACTTTGCTCAATGTAACAAACACTACTTATGAGACAGGTTCCTTTTTCAAAGGATTACTATATTAAAACTTCACCACCGTCTCTACTTGCTGTCCACTTCTTTCGATTATCACTTTAGTCTCGTCACCTTTTTGAAATGCACTCAGTGCACGCATGTAGCTCATCATGTCATAGACCGTGGAATCTCCTAGCTGCACCACAATATCACCTTTCAGCAAACCGGCGACTTGCGCGGGTTTTCCTTCAGAAACTCCGTCTACTCGCATTCCTTTTCCATCATACATGTAATCTGGAACTACACCCATCGAAACCGTAAATCGTGGCGAATCGCTGGAGTCTTTGGTTTTGGTGAAAGCCAATTTTGGCTCAGAATCGAGTTGTTTTATGACTCTGGAGATGTAACGGACTACTTTCACCAATCCTTCATAGTTGATCTTGTCCGAATCATCGCTTGGCTTGTGGTAATCCTCGTGCTGCCCAGTGAAAAAGTGCAAAACAGGCAAATCCTGAAGGTAAAATGAAGTGTGATCTGATGGACCTACGCCCGATTCGGTGGTGACAATTTTCAAGCTATCAGAATTAATCGGATCCAAAATAGAAAGGAAACTTGGGCTGGTTCCTACGCCATACACGGCAAGGGACTTTTCCTCATTTAATCTGCCCACCATATCCATATTGATCATATAATTCACGCTGCCAAGGTCAATTGTTGGATTTTTGACAAAATAATTCGAACCCCAAAGCCCGTTTTCTTCTCCTGAGAAAGCGATGAAAAGCACATTGCTGCTTAATTCTTCATGCTTGAGAATTTCTGTCAAAGCCAACAAAGCTGCTGTCCCGGAAGCATTGTCGTCTGCACCATTATGAATCGCCGAATCGCCTCGGTGGAGTGAACCCGAACCGCCCATTCCTAAGTGGTCAAAATGTGCCCCAATCACGATAGTTTTATCAGATTTTTTGTCCAGAAATCCCACCACATTTCGGCCGGTAATTCCTTCTCCGTCGGTTCCGATTACTGCTTCTTCATGTGGGTTTGATGGTTTTGAAACTGTAAAGGGCTGGAAAAATCCTTCAGTGCCTTTTGGCTGAAGTCCCGCTTTTTTAAATGCTTTAGCAAGGTAGTCAGCGGCCTTTTCTTCACCTTCGGTCCCAATAGCTCTACCTCCCAAATCATCCGCGGCGAGGAAAGTCACATCCTCATTAAGATTTGAGAGGAGTTTTTCATCGTTTGGAGGTCCATCACATGAAAAAAGGAAAATTGATAAAATAGAAATTAAATAGAGGGAAAAACGATATTTCATTTTATGAGATTGGGAGAAATTATATATTATCTTATAAGGCAACCTTAAGACTAGGTTTTATATTCCCTCCTCGTTTTGCCTTTCTTCTAAGTATTCTTTGTAAAGTCTTACAGCCCTTTTTAAGTGAGATTTCGTACTTGAAGTAAGCTCTTGAAATTTTTCTGATTTTGAAAGGCCATAAGTTATTTCAGGTTCCCTTAGTGTCATATCCTCAACATCAATAATTTCGTCTGCTCTTAAAAGGTGTGATTTCACGTCAATTGAACTTCGTCTCTTAAGATTTTTTGCAGCTTGCAGCCACTCTACAAATTTAGAATCAATTGTTCTTTTTCTTCTGGGCATTTTTCAGACAAATGATAGTTCATCACCGCTTTTGCAACGTATTCTGCGAGTTTAACAGGAACTGCATTACCAATAAGTTGCTCATTTATAGTTTTGGATTCTGAAGGAAAAATAAAGCTTTTTGGGAAGGTTTGAACAAGTGCTCTTTCTAATGTTGAAAGTTCTCTTACTCCAGCTGCTATCACAGGATCATTTGGGTGGCCTGGATATCCTGCAGGTACAGGTCTATTGACACCTCGAATTGTCGGTGACGGTTCATCTATCGAAAAAATACCTCTCCTGTTGTAATTTCTTGGATGTCTATAATAGTATTCGATTTCAAAATTTCCGTTAAAAAAACTTCTTATGGTCATTGGAACTTTTGATAAATTTTTCTCTAATGAATGATTTAAAAATCCGTCATTAGCATTGATTAGACCAATTGAAAAAAATCTTTTTCTTTTCTGAGGTGCTCCACAGAGACTAGCGTCTAATACAATTTCTGTTACTCCATATCCTGCTTTTTTGAAAATCTTTCGAGCATTTGTGTAGGCCGAACTTTTCCGTGATCGATCCACATTCTCCATCACGTACCATTTTGGCTTTACCCTTGAAATGATTTCGGCATATGCAATAGTTAGATCTGCGTTATTTCCTTCGCGTCTATTTCCTGCTTGTGAAAAATCTTGACAAGGAGGACCTCCAAAAATTATATCTGGATTTAAGCAGGATATTTCGTCTGCGAAAAACTCGAATTTGCTGAGGTCTGCCTTTTTTATTGGATGCTGAAAATTTTTCTCATAACATTTAATGGCTTCATCCCAAAATTCATACGCCCTATCTATTTTTACCCCGGCCATTTGAAATCCTAATGCCATACCTCCACAGCCGGAAAAAAGATCAATACCTAACATTTTATTGTCGTTTATGGGATTTTTAATTTAATTACCAAACATATAAACAATTAAATTGACGTCAAAATTTTGACGTCTTCAAATTTTATGACAAAAAGTACACCCGGCTTGTATGGAATCCACAAATCCAATCGCTCTGGAATTGATCTTTGGGGCAAAAATCAATTCAACAGTACTTTTCCAGCATCTCTAGCCTGCTATATGAGAGACAAAAAGATAAAGGCAGTATATTTATCATTAAACTCAAATTTACAAGTAGAAGCTTCGGAAATCAGTATTGATGAAATATTTAATACTAAAGTAGAAAATCAAAAATTGTCTTTTGATTTTGAAACCCGATTCGAACCTTATCAAAGGTTTGCTTTTGATGATATTAAAGGAATAGATCTGGTAATCAGTGATGAATTCAGACAACTGCGTGCATTAGAGGTCAAATTGACTGTACTTCCGGATAGTAGTACATGTAATCAAAATGAAAAGAATTGGGGTTCTGAAATAGTAATTCGACCTGCCACAACATCATACTCAGCTTTAGGAATAGCGGATTCTTGCGAGGAGAATTTTGGACGAATTCGGGAAATTTTTGAGCCAGTGTGCGCTGCAATCCAACATTGGGATAGTAGGATTGAAATCGATTCAAAAAGAAAAGAAATTATAACGGGTCTAGATACTTTTCAGTCTGAATACAGGCATGTTCAAAAACCATTTCTTATTCAACCTATTTGGAAAACTAAGGGAAAATCGCCCATTTTGGATGAAAATGCATTTGATTTGTTTGTGTGGTCTGATTTTGCAATCTGTAGACCTTTTCTTGACAGATCACTTGGAGGTGAAGGATATGTCAATAGGTATTTGCGAAGTTCCGCAAGACTAATTAGAATCCTTTACGAGATTTCAACTTCACGAAAAACCAATATTCAAAGGATTTATACAGAAATGGCATTTGGACTACAAAGTGATAAAGAGTTCGCCTTAAGCGGAAAGGTAACAAGATATTACATGGATCATGAAAGGAGGACCAAACCAATTTTGAAGCCTGACATTTTAAAGGATATTATTTTAAACGGCGGAGAAAAAATGCTTAGTCCTGAGAGAAGGTTTGATCAAACAATTTATTACACCGCAGAAAGTCTTTTTGGAGAACTTTGAATTATAAGAAATAAAAATAAACAGAAGTTTTTCAAAAGCTATTTGAGAACGTTTTTGATAATTATTTTAAAGTTTCAAACCTAAATTCTTTCAAATTTCACCGTTTAAAATGAGAAAACTCCTTGTTCCAATTTTGATTGCATCTTTTGCTTGCAATCCGAAAACTGAAACCGTTCAAACTCCTGAACTCCATTCTTCTTCAGATTCCTTGCTTCTCCATCCCGAGGAAATGAAATACCTCAAAAATGTCAAACAATTGACTTTTGGTGGTAATAATGCTGAGGCTTATTGGTCATTTGACGACTCTATGCTCGTGTTTCAATCTGACTATGCAGATTGGGGAAATGAGTGCGACCAGATGTTTTACCTTAATTGGAGAGAAGATGATCTTGCTCTTTCTCAACCAAAGCGAATAAGTACCGGTCTTGGACGGACTACTTGCTCCTATTTCTTACCCGGAGATAAAACTTTTGTCTATGCCTCAACTCATTTGGTAGATCCAGCCTGTCCACCGGTCCCCGAAAGAAGAGCAGATGGAAAATATGTGTGGCCGATCTATGAAAGCTTTGACATCTTCACAGCAGACTTAGAAGGTAAAATACTTTCCCAATTAACCACTGAACCTGGCTACGATGCCGAGGCGACCGTTTCTCCAAAAGGCGATAAAATCGTTTTCACTTCCATGAGAACAGGCGATTTGGAACTTTATACCATGAATATTGATGGAAGTGATGTAAAGCAAATCACATCAGATCTTGGCTACGACGGTGGAGCATTTTTCTCACCTGATGGTAGTAAAATCGTCTGGAGAGCTTCCCGTCCTCAGACCGAAGAAGAAATATCCGAATACAAAGACCTGCTGAAGCAAGGTCTGGTGAAGCCAACCGATATGGAATTATACGTGGCCAATGCAGATGGCACCGATGTCAGGAAAATCACAAGTTTGGGCAAAGCGAATTGGGCACCTTTCTTTCATCCCTCTGGAGAGAAACTCATTTTTGCCTCCAATCATTTGACTGAACGAGGTTACCCTTTCAATCTTTTCATGATAAACTTGGATGGAACAGGTTTGACAAGAATCACCCATGACGGCACCTTTGATGCATTTCCTGTTTTCTCAAATGATGGGAAATACCTGGTTTTCTCATCCAATCGAAATAATGGAGGAACTCGGGATACTAATCTTTTTGTGGCAGAGTGGATTGGAGATTAAGCCTAAAGAATTAAATAAACACTATGATAAAAGTTTCACCTCGACTTCGCTCGGTGTCCGTTAGTTTTTTTGGCGGAGGGGAGGAATATGCGGCTGCACCGCATAATCCTCCCCTCCCTTTAATAAACTGAAATCCGGTGGCCGAGCGAAGTCGAGGCCATTTTGATCTACTGGCAAAGAAGCGGATATCCAAATTCTATTTTTTCCGCTCTACATAATACATCAGAATTTCGCCTTTGTTTTTGGCGGCGATTTCCCCTCGTTCTTCGAAATCAAAATCCTCCTTGCACTTCATATAGGTGGAATGGGAAACGTTTACTTTGCCAGCGCTACTACCCTGTTCCATTCGTGCCGCGGTATTTACTGTGTCTCCCCAGATATCAAAGGAGAATTTCTTTAGCCCTACGACTCCAGCTACCACCGGGCCTGTATTGATGCCTATTCTTATTCTGAAGTATTGACGAAGATGTTCAGGTTTTTCTTTTCGGTATTCTTCGATGAAATCCCGGATTTCCAAACCCGCATGGATCACATCAGAGGCTGTACCACCTTCCCCGGTTACTCCACAGGCGCTCATGTGGGCATCACCGATGGTTTTGATTTTTTCAAGCCCATACTTTGTCGTGATCATATCAAAATACCTGAAACAATGGTCCAATTCAGCGACCAATTCCTCAGAGGAAATCTGCGATGAAAACTTGGTGAAATTCACAAAATCGGTGAACATTACTGTCGCGTTTTCCTGAAGTTTGGCTTTAGCAAAACCATTCTTTTTGAGTTCGTCGGCTGTTTCTTTTGGAAGGATATTTAGCAATAAATCCTCTGATCTTTTCTTTTCTCTGGATAGCTCCTGATTCCGAATCCGCAGATCTTTGGTTCGCTCTGCTACTCGTTTTTCCAACTCGTGATTATAAGCTTCAAGTTCTTTATTTGCTTTTTCGAGACTGGAATATAGAGAGGCATTTGCCAATCCTGCCTCTATAAATCCTCCGATGGCCACCAAGGTATCCATGTCGCCTTGATCAAGCGGAGGATAAAAGGGCCAAGCCTCCCTATCTCTTGCGCTTAGCATCCAACCCTCGATTTGACCTTGAATTCGAATGGGTATCGCGACGAAAAACTGAAGGAGAAAATTATTTCTGATCTGAATTGCAATAGAATTGGGCGTGCTTTTTTGGTTGAAAATGAAAGGTCGAGTTAGCGAGTCACCATCCAGCTTGAATTCTAGTTCCTTGGTCTGAATTTGTACCGACTCATCTTTGCTGTACCCCATCATCCATTTAGGAATAAATACAGTTGGGTTCTCCGGACTTTGCCAGAACACCAGTGTTTTATCCATCTTCAGGGTGGTAATGATTAGCTCGAGGGTGCTGGTAAAAAATTCCTTCTCGTAGATCTGTTGTCCAAAGACATCGTGCAAGTCCGAAAGAATAGTAAAACCGTTTTGCTTTTGATCAAGCTTTCGCTTAAGTAAAGATAGCTGGGCATCGCTTCGGATATTTTGTCCTGCGACTTCATCGGAGAGTCTTTTATAATACTCTACCTGTCTTTTTAGCTCCTCAATTTCCTCCTCATTCATCTGAGCCTAATTTTTTGCTTCGCTAAACAAACAAAATAACCCTGTCCAATCCAAGACTTGAAGTTCGCCGCCAATCATGGCCAATTCTCCCGCTTCATAAATTCCCAACAGCGGAAATTCTCCGTTGATAGCCTCTTGAACGTGCCGGATGTCCTCGTCCGTATTGTTGGAATAAGCAGCAGCCCTTCCGGAGCAATTGATGTACATCCCAAAAATTATTCGACGGTCCGATGCCTTAACTTTTTCAATCAGTTTTTTGGTCCTTACCGAGACATATTCCATCTCAAAGCTCCTTCGCATCAGTTGTACCTCCATCCCTTCT
This sequence comes from Algoriphagus sp., assembly GCF_046296635.1. Lineage (GTDB taxonomy): Bacteria > Bacteroidota > Bacteroidia > Cytophagales > Cyclobacteriaceae > Algoriphagus. The sequence continues at coordinate 81,194 of NZ_JBKBKZ010000006.1, forward strand.
TCCAAATCCATCTCAGCCATATAGAGCCCTCGTGATTCTGTATCCACTCCCACGCACATCCGATTAATGTAATTTCCAGGATTATAATTCTCCCATTTATCTCCAATGTTTTTGCCTAGTGTGACAAAAAACTTGAGTTCCTGATAGTTGTCTCTAAGATCTTCTCCCAGAATTTCCCCCACTACATCGAGTGCAGGCTTGTGGTCTAACTCCAGAATATTTGCACCATTTATAGCGGTGACCTTGTGATATGCGCTGGCAGGATGACATCCGTGCATGATCTGGTAATCCATTTGGATATTGCCCGACATAATCAAGGCCATGGCAGCGTTTTGTGTCATTCGATCTCCCAGCCACTGTCGGGTAGGTTTGAATTTCATATCTCCCAAAAGTCTTGCTCCGACCACCTTGGGCCAAGTTCCGATGGTTTCATTCATGCCTTTAATAAAAGGCGTTCCATAATTCATTCGAAACTTGCCCTCCAGCCTGTTTACAGCATCAAATAACAAGAGCATTTGTGCAGGCTGCTTGTATTTCTTTTGCTGGATTTGTTGACCTAAGGCTTTTCCCGTTTCATATTCCTGAAAGGCAATGCCCTCTTGGATCAATAAATCAAACGTGATATCTGTTTTTCCCCAGACTCCAACTACGGTTTGATATCCATCATATCCGACTTGGTCATTGGTACAGGTTCCGTTGGCATAACCCCCAAAAAACTTGGTTTGGCTCCCAAGTTCTCTCTTTACCCCCTGAAAAAAATCATCAGGATCATGTCGGGAGGTACAAAATAAAAAGCAAAGCTGAACTTCCTCGCTAGAAAGTTCAGCTTGCCTTAAAGCCTCTGATACAGCATAATTGCCTGCCTTCAGTGAATTGGAAGATTCAGAAAATCCTACCCCAAAAGAAGAGCGTTGGGTTGTCATTTTTATTCCTCGACTACCACTTCGGTTGTGACTCGCAGCGGAAGCTCGATGGTGTTTTTGATCGGAGATTTTTTGTCCAGTGTTTCTTTTGATTTGATGAGCTGGTCGACGTTTGCACCATTCTTACCTTTGAGCGTCACCTTATAGTGAAGATCCAATGGCCCACTTGGCTTACTTCTATCAAGGCCAAGTACTCCGTGAATATCAAAGTTGACAAGCACTTCAACATTGATTTTTTCGAGTTCTGTCCCGAAAAGTGCCGCATTGGTGGCAATCCCTGCTGTAAGGCAACCACAAAGTGCCGAAGCCAAGTATTCGACAGGATTTGGATATTCGTCCTTACCTCCTAAAACCGCCGGTTCATCGACGATCAAATTGAAATTCCGCTCTGGCCCGAACATGTTTTGGCCATTGGAAAACATTTCAGAAATCGTCACTTTGGCTTGCGTGCCGCCGTTCCATTCTGACTGTGCTTTAAACTGAACTTTTGCTACGTTGGGGTCTTTTTGGATAGCTCCTACAAGTTGCTCGATGTTGTCGAGGATCACCCCGTTTTTGATGTTTGGCATTTGAGAAAAAATTTTAGGTTAGATGATAAAATATTTCATTCCAAGATAGGCAAAATCCAAACTAGCCCAAATAAATCATTACTTTTAAAATGCTGATTTTCTTAAAGATCGGAAACTATTTAATCAAATTTTTCTAACATGTCCACCAAAACGCTCCCCAAAATTGTGCCTGATGAAGAATTGCATCAACTGCTGCAAAACCTCGATGAATCAGGTAAAAGTGAATTGATCCAATTAATCATGGATCTGCTAAAGCAAGCAAGTACGACAGAGCATTTGCTTGCAATGCAGTACTTGTTCACCTGCTTTAGTATTAAAAAGTATCCCGAGGAATTTTCGGATTATCTTCCCAATCCTGACCCAAATGATGCGAAGCAGATTCGAATCAATCAAATCAGGATGGCCCAGATCGAAAAATTGCGACGCTGGGAGGCAAATATCCTGATGGTCGCCCGAGAAGAGATGACACACCTGACTTATGTGATGAATCTGCTTGCTATTTTGGACAAAGAACCGTTTCTGTTCAGACCAAATTTTCCAGTTCCGGCTGAGACTTTTCCTTTGCAAAAACCGGTTAATCTGATGCCCTTTGGGCAGTTTGCCTTGGAGATTTTTAGGTATTGGGAAAAGCCGGATCACCTTCCCGTGCCCGATCCATTAATTGGGAATAAGATTCCTAAAAAAATCCAGGCACTTTTCACCATTCCACATCCTAAAGTGGAAACGTACAAACCCTTTGAGTCTCAGGAAAAAGCCTTGACCTTCCTTAAGGAATTTCTAAAGGATGCGCATGATCCCGCTAAACTCAGTCAACTGACTGCCCCATTGGAAAATGGCACTTATTTTAAAAGTATTGAGGAACTGTATACGTTTATTCGTGCCCTGATGCTTGTTTCCCTGAAATACAAAATCATTGAGGGGAAAAATATGGAGCGGATCGTGGACGAACACTATGGGTTTAATATTAACTTGAATCCTTTGGTTCTGGGTAAATACGAGGATTACGTCGAGGAAGCAATAAATCAGATTATCGAAGAAGGTGAAGGCGTTTGGGGTGTTCCTCCGGCCTTGGGAAGTCATTTTTGGGTCTTCCAATCGGTTTTGGATGAGGTGCAAAAAGAAGTGCTGGAAACTGGATTGCCATTTGAACCAAGCTTACCTGTCGCCTGGAATCCAAGCTATGGGGTTCAAAGCAATCGACATTTGATTAAGCAACGAGCTGGAATGCCAAGAGCCGCAGTCACCAAAATCGACAATCAAGTATCGGTAGCAGCTATGAAGCTTTTTGACCAAGCCTACAATACCATGGTCAGAATGCTTAGCGGATTTTTTGCCAACTATGAAATCGATCAAACTACAGGAATTCACCCACCGGAGGTCAATGCTTATTTCCAAACCGCATTTTATCCATTTATGACCAATATCATTCGTCCCTTGGGTGAGTTGATCTGTAGACTTCCCGCCAATGAAAGCTATCAGCCGATACCTGGCAAAGTCCCCGATCTCTGTGCTGGTCCAGATTTTTTATTCAATATTGAACAAATAAATCAACAGGCTCAAATGAAGGTCACTCAGGAGTTTTCCTCGCTTGATCCTTATTTGAAGGCTTTTTCGGAGATGTCCGCAAAAGCAGTGGAAATTGGCCTTGTCTGCAAAAACCGCAAGTATCATGTTGCTTATTTTCAGCAACCTGATGCAAGGGATTTTGATGTTTGTTTCAACTACCTGGCTGAGAATTTTGAACGGATAGGTAAAAATTTCGAAGCGTACTGGAAAGGTCAAATGGTAGCTCCCATTTCTTCCAAAGGATTCCAAAACTATTCTTCCACTTTTAATTGATCTGATATGCCTACTTTAAGTATTTCTTTTGAAGGATATTGGTTGTGCAGACTGGCTACCGATCCAGACCCATCTATTGAGCAACGAGGTGTCAGTGGTTTTACATTTGCAGTAGCAGGGGAGACGCTGCTCGAACCCTCCATTTGGACCCAGGAGTCAGATGTAAAAAATGCCTACGGTCTCAAAGACCCTGACTTCATCGATCCCTTAGCCTGTGATCCCAGATTCAATATCAAAAATATCCGAGAAGCTTCACCTGATCGAGAGCACTATAATACCCGGGGGATTGGGATAAAAGTGAGTAAGGTCGAGGTTGATGGATTTCAGGATTCCGCTTTGGAAGCAAAGCTTATGGGTGGCCCTTGTCGGTTTGTAAATCGGCCTGCATCCAATGGGCCTTTTCGAGGGCCAATTTTTGAAGGAAGAAACCAAATCACCTCCGATGGAGATCCCGACCGATTTTCTGTAAATCCTTTTGTTTTCACTATTTCTACACCAGGTAATGAAAGCAAAACGGTGCTTTCACGCTTTGATCCCATGGACTTTGACAACCCTGATTTCCAGCTTTACAAGATTTTCCCAAATGAAAAAGTAGACCGAAGACTTCCTACCCAGCGATTTGCACTTTCTACAGAGGGACTGCAGCAGATCGGAGTGGATCCGGATAATTTGAATTCTTACTTCACCAATCGGATGAATTGGCTCCAAGGAAAAATTGTAGAAGCAGAGGCTATTGGAAAACTAGCCTTGGCAGAAGCGTATCGATCCAGATTATTTGGTGTAAACTTTTTCACCCAAGCAACGGGTCCCACCGTTTTGGCAAACCGCCTTCTAAGCCGGATTCCGCTCAGGCAATTGTATCAGCATACCATTCGCGGAAATGCAGGAATGACTCCAGCTCCAATTGTTGATTCAGATTTCTTCGCGCCTTACCAAATAGACACCGAAAAGGAATGGGAGATCCTTTATTATATGGGACAGTATGATGGAGATTTGATGACTGGATATTGCTCAGGGACGCTTGATATTCCTTTGAAATAAAAAGAATCTAGATAAACTCTAGTTTGAGGATGATACCAAACCTTCATTTGAACTATGTGGACTTGTCCGAAGTGTGATAGAGATCTGCTTCGAGAAAATCATTGGCATATTTGTGTCAAAGCAGATTTGGATTCACTTTAGAACTCTTATGATTTTTTGTGATAGAATAAATGATGCTGGCTGGCGGAGGATTTCAAAATTCAGGAAGTTGAAAACATAAGATTTACAAATCATTTATTTGCTCCAAGTATAACTCTGCCTGTTTGAGGAGTTCCGTTTTGTTATTCATCTTATCCCAGGTTCTGTAAGCCATTCCAATCCGCGGATTTTTCTCGAGTTTTTCGCGATTTCGGTCGTAAAAGTGCCAATACAAGCTATTGAATGGACAAGCCCCATGACCTGTTTTTTTATTGGAATCATAGGCACAGCCGGTGCAGTAGTTTCCTTGTTTTTTGATGTAGTTGGCTGAGGACACATAAGGTTTGGTGCCTACGATGCCTCCATCAGCAAATTGGCTCATTCCACGGGTGTTTGTGATTTCGACCCATTCAATCGCATCGATGTATATGCCGAGGTACCATTGATCCACTTCATCTGGATGGATTCCTGCCAAAAGGGCGAAGTTGCCAGTGACCATCAGTCGCTGGATGTGGTGTGCATAAGCAAGATCTAAGGACTGGCCGATGGCTTGACTAAGGCAATTCATTTTGGTCTTTCCGGTCCAAAACCATTCAGGAAGTTTTCGATCGTGTCCAAAGAAGTTCATTTCTCCAAACTCAGGCATCTTCGCCCAGTAAACGCCTCGCATGTATTCTCTCCAACCGATGATCTGTCGGATAAATCCTTCCACTTGGGCGATTGAAATCTGATCCTGATGCTGATACCAGTATTTTTCCACCGTTTGAACGACTTCTAATGGAGAAATCATTTTCGAATTCATCGAAAAACTCAAGCGGGAATGGAATAAATAGGGATCCCAAGTGGTCAGTGCGTCTTGATACAGACCAAAGGTGGGTAGTAAATTTTCGCAGAAATAGGCTAAAACTTCGAGGCTTTCTGCTCTGGAGGTTGGCCAAGGAAATTTTTCTGTATCAACACTTCCTATGGTTTTCACGCCGGATTTTTTGAGCAGGGCAACGATCTCGCTTACATCTTTTGGTCGGATGAGGGCCTTTTTGAGGATTTTTTTATCCTTCAGAGCCCCTCGATTGTCATGGTCATAGTTCCATTGTCCTGTTAAGGGTTCTTTCCCATCCATGAGAATGTCGTACTTCCTTCTCATCTCTCGATAGAAAGTCTCCATCAAGTAGGTCTTTTTCCCTTTGAAAAAATCCTTCAGAAAATCCCGTGAAGTCAAGAAGTGCTCTGAATCGATAAATGAGGAAGGAACTGGAAGCTTTTCACAAATGTCTTTTAAGATTTTATCCAATCGGTATTCATCCGGAAGCTGGTATTCGAAGCGTGTAAAATCTTCTTTTGAAATCAAAAAGTCCAATTGATCTCTGAGGTTTTGCCGATTCTCTGAATGATCCAGTGTGAAATACAACACTTGATGTCCGGCAGATTTCAATTCTTCTGAGAAATTTCGCATCCCAAGAAAAAAGCCAACTACTTTCTGAATGTGATGAGGGACATAATCTGTCTCCTGACGCATTTCCATCATGAGGTAGGTGACAGATTCATCTACCTTTTGAAACCAACTGTGCTGATAATTTAGCTGATCTCCCAGGATCAGACGGAGTGTTTTGGCCATAAAAAAGGACTTTACCAAAGTAAAGCCCTTTTTGAAACCCATTGTTTATGAAAAAATTAATATTTAAAGCATGGCATAGATGAAGTTCTTCCGGCACCTTTAGCGGATCCTGCCAGAAAGCTATATCTGAGGGATATTTCATTCGCTCCGCCGGTATTTCCATTCCCTAAAGATGAGATAGTGAAGTCATGGCTGAAACCTACGTCAAGGCCATTTCCAAGAGAAATACCTACCAAGGCAATGATTGATTCATGATTGGCTTGAGTGACTTCAGAAACAGGAATTCCTCTATACCAGACGCCTAAGACGAGAGGCTGAATATTTACTTGTGCACCAAAATCCAGTTGGGTGAAAGGGCCTTGGTTTTTGTAATTGAAAGCTAAAGTCAAATCTTTTGAACCGCTACGGTCATTCATAAAACTCTGGGAAGAGCCACCTGATAAGTCAATTCTATAGCCTCCATGAGCGGAGAATTTAACTGGCAATTCACTGATTTGCCCGTCCACGAAAGACATATTGGGTCGGGTGATATGATGTGCTGATATTCCAAACCATAATTTTTCATTGTTGAATACCATTCCAACGCTGTAATCTACAAACTGATGTCTGAAATCAGCACCTAAGTTTTCTCCTGAAAAGCTTCCCACGGCACCTGTCTGATCGTCGATCTGACTTCCAAAGATCAAATTGCCAAAGTATACATCGCGATCCATGTAACTGACTTGGCCTCCAAATCTGAGGAAGGAGCGAAAGCCCAATCTTGCACGATAGGAATAGGTAGCGCCTATTTCAGTGACACTGAGATTAGCCATGCTTTGCTCGGACCGGTTAAAAACTACGCCGATACCACTGTTAATATTAAACAGGTAGTGATCCAAGTGCGCAGAATACGAAGTAAATGACTGGTCCAAGCCGGGCCATTGATTTCGATAATTCACCCCAATGCGGGTCATCTCACTCGCCCCAGTCATTGCCGGGTTGAGGTAAAGGGGATTCGCATAAAACTGGGAATATTGAACATCCTGCGCTTTTAGGCTTTGTGTTGTCCAACAAAGGGACAATATCACAAGTGTGATGAGGGTAGATGATTTTCTCATATCCTATCTGATAAGGGTGATGCCACCAGAACGATTGACCAATTGTCCGTCTCGGGTAGTGAAGGTGATTCGATATAAATAGTTGCCGGCAGGTACCAGCTGACCTCTGTAGGTCCCATCCCAACCTATACTTTCAAGGCTATTGGTGATGTAGAGCTTTTCTCCCCAGGTGTTGAAGACTTCCATTTGGAAGGAGGAAATAGCTCTAAGTTTGGGGAAAAACGTATCATTAAGACCATCGCCATTTGGTGTGAATGCATTAGGGATGGTAATGAATTCGGTAGGAGTAGTGACCTGAATTTTGTTTTTTTCTACGGAAGAGCAACCAAATACATCATAGCCGATCAGGTTTACTTCGTATTCGCCGGCTTTTGAGAATATGTGGATTGGGTCTTTTTCAGTGGATTTATTTCCGTCTCCAAACTCCCATTCCCAAGCAATGAATTCTGGAGAGATTTCACTTTCAAAAAGAATCTCTTCTTCTACCATTACCTCAGGTTCTGAGGTGATGGTAAGTTTTCTGTACTGGAAATCCAGTCTACCTCCTTGTGTGTTTTGGAGAGGGAAATCCACTTTTGATTCAGTTTCCACACTGCAACCCAATGCATCAGTCACGGTAGCTTTTAGGATACCGGATTTGCTGAAGTTTATTTCCCGTGAGGAAGAGGTGCTCGTGTTCCATTTAATTGTGTAAGGTTCTCTACCTCCTTGTATTGAAACCCATGCTACACCTGTTGCTTTGCCTGATACACAATCCACATCCAGAGCAGTTTCGATCCGAGCTTGGATTTTTGTTGACTCTTCAACAATTACTGGTACAGAGATGGAACATCCACTTTCGTCCGAGACGGAAATGGTGTACGTGCCAGCCATTAGGTCCTTTCTTTGGGTAAGTCCTTCTTTCCCGTCAGACCATGTTATTTTAAATGCACCCTTGGCACCGGAGATTTTCAGTGAGACACCTCCATCGCTTTGTCCTGAGCAGGATACCGGAAGGTTTTCCAAAATTTCAAGAGAAAGGCTTGAGGAATTGGTCAACGAGAATTGTTTTTCTACTGAGCAACCTAAGGCATCTTTTACAGTTACTGCATAACTTCCCACACCGAGTTCAATTGCTTTGGCGGAGGTTTGACCGTTACTCCAAAGGAAGGTAAATGGTGCTTTACCACCTTTTGGGAGGACTTCTATTTCCCCGGTGTTTGAACCTTCGCAATTAGGCTGGGATACTTTAGAATCTAATTCTAAGGAAGCCGGCCCGTTCAGTTTGTAAGTAGACTGGAAGCTGCATCCTTTAGTATCTTTTACAAGTACTTGGTAATCTCCTGCAGGAATATTTGTGAGATCCTTTGTTGTGGCACCGTTACTCCATGAGTATGTGTAAGGAGCATTTCCTCCGGTGACATTAAGAAGTATACTTCCTGATGAGGAGGATTCGCAGGATGGGTTTTGGCTATTGGATGAGACATTTATACCTTCTGCAGCTGATTTGATATCGAAAGTGATGCTTACATCACAGTTATATTTGTCTGCAACGACTACAGTGTAAGTGCCAGGAGCCAAATTATTAGCTTCCCATACATCCTTCAAGCCATTGCTCCAAGTTACTTTATAAGGAGGACTATCGGCCTCGTAGTCATTTCGGCCTATTTTTACACTTACTTTGGCATAGCCGTCTTTTCCTGATCCGCAGGCAGCATCTTTTTTATCTACGGGATTAAGAATCAGAGGAAATGGAGGCTGAACAATAATTCTCTCAATATGCTCGCTTCCTTCAGCATCGGTAATATTTACCGTGTAAGTACCAGCATTTAGATTGACTCTGTTTTGGGTTGTTTCGTTAGTATTCCATCTAAATTTATAGGGGGGTTTACCTCCCGTCACATTCAAATTAATACTTCCTCTTTCACTATGAGAGCAAAGTGCAAGTTTTCCGCTGACAGCCACATGAATAGATCCATAACCATGGACTCTTTGGTTTTCACGGCTTGGAATATTAAAGGCAAATTGAGACCAGGCACAATAATTGATCGTCATACCGAGCACCAGTAAAAGAATCTTTGCACCTGCTATTTTATTTAACCCTTCCATTTTTGCACTTCGTAAACCTTATTAACACTTTTGGACTTAAATTTTTGCCTTACAAAATCCTTTTTGTGTATTTCATTTTTAAGAATAATATTTTTTGTAAGTCATATACAACAAAATGATATTCTTTAAAAACGTTGATTTAATGAAAATTAGAAGCTAAAAATTCTATTTTCCAAGTGTGGTGAATTACGATGTAAATGAAATGGCAGCCTTAGAAAAGTCTAACTTTTCTTTAAAATGTCTTATAATTAAAAAAACTGTTTAGGTGATACTTTTTTTAGGATGTGAAATGAAAAAAGGCCTTCAAAAAAGGACTTAAATATTTTTTAAAATAATTTGGAATTTTTTCCGTTGGGCAAATTTTTGGCTTAAAAATCAGTACCTAAAGCACGGAATCACTCTGGATCTTTGGTTTCTTGACTTGGGATCACCCCATAAAAAAGTATATCTAAGAGAAATTTCATGTGCGCCACCGCTGTTTCTTTGCCCTAATTTAGAGGTAGTGATATCATAGGAGTAACCGATATCCAGTCCTGAATCGAGCGCAACACCTACCAACGCTATAAAAGCTTCATTATTTGGAAGGTTGTTTTTCATAGGTAGTCCACGGTACCAAAGACCAAGAACTAAAGGTTGCAAAAATAATTGGGCACCGACATCCAATTGGCTAAAAGGATCTTGTTCCTTATAATTAAATGCAAATGCGAGCGATCGTTCCTGATAGGCATGTGTGAAATAGTCCCGACCACCAGGTGCCAAATTTATTTTATACCCTCCCTGAAGTGATACTTTCATGGGAAGTACGCTTGTCTGATCGTCCACAAACGAAATATTCGGTTCTGAAAGATGATGTGCTGAGGCTCCCAGCCAAAACTTATCATTGTAAAACATCCCACCTACAGCATAATCAACGAACGAATGTCGGCTGTCTATGGGTACCCCATTGAGTTCATCCGTAATGCCCCCCACGGTTCCATTGACAATATCGATCATGGAACCGAATACCAAGTCAGAGAAGAAGGCATCCCGCTGCATATAGCTAACCTGTCCACCCACCCGAAAGAAGAATTTATCACTAAATCTAACTCGATATGAATAGCTTAGGCCGATTTCATTGGTTGACAAATTTGCTAAGGTTTCTTGATTTCCATTGAAAATCAACCCTATACCACTATTGTAATCAAAAATATAGTGGTCTATATAAGCTGAATAGGAATTGAAACTGTGATCCAAACCCGGCCATTGATTTCGATAATTGACTCCAACTCGTGTTAGTTCGGAAGCGCCGGTAAGAGCAGGGTTGAGATAAAGTGGAGCTGCGTAAAATTGAGAATATTGCACATCCTGAGCACTCAGGGAATTTGCACCCAAGAGCCCTATCAATACTATCAATATCCCAATAAATTTCCTCAGCATAAACTATCCATCAACCACGAAACAAAGTTATAACCATTAGTTTATCCATGATTGAATTTTATTAAAAGAGACGATGAAACTACCAGGGCTTAGGATTGAGGCTAGCAATCTTATGGTTTCATTCTTTACCAAGAAACGAATGAAAAGTACTTTTCGCTTCTTAGCTTTAACCTTTTGTCAATAATTATACCAAAGGCGTAATAAAAGGCTTTTTAGCTTTAGAAATCGAGGATTTCCTGGTTCCTGATTAAGTCCTCAAATAGTTCACGTCTTCGAATCTGATAAGCCTTTCCCTCCCAAATTAAAATCTCTGCAGGTCTCAGCCTGGAGTTGTAATTTGAAGCCATGCTATATCCATAAGCCCCGGCATTTTTGATCACCAACAGATCCCCTGCTTTTACTTCATTTAGTTCCCTGTGTGCAGCAATCGTGTCCGTCTCACAGATATATCCAACAATATTGTATTTGCCTTTTTTACCCTCAGAATTGCTCAAATTGTAAACACCGTGGTAGGCATCATACATCATGGGGCGAATGAGATGGTTGAGACCAGTATCCACACCGACAAACGTAACTGTGGTTGATTCTTTCACTAGGTTGGTTTTAACCAAAAGGTACCCCGCTTCACTCACAAGAAATTTCCCCGGTTCTATCCACAATTCCAGCTGTCGACCATACCGCTTACAGAATTCCTGAAATGCTTCCCCTACTTTTTTTCCCACTTCCATCACATCAGTAGCGATGTCGTTAGGCTTATAGGCTACTTTAAATCCACCCCCAAAGTCAAGAAACTTTAATCCAGAAAATTGAATCGCCGCCTCAAAAAGCACATTTCCACCTTGCAAAAACACTTCGGCATCCAAAATATCCGAACCTGTGTGAATGTGAAGACCTACTATCTGCAAGTTGTATTTTGATACTTTTTCTAGGATTAGAGGCAGTTGCTCAATGGAAATTCCAAATTTACTTTCCTTGTGACCGGTAGATATTTTTAGATTTCCTCCCGCCATGATATGAGGATTGATTCGGATGCAAGCAGGAACAGAATCCCCATAAACTTTACCAAACTCCTCCATGAGCGGAAGACTGTCCAGATTGATCATGATTCCAAGGTCCACAGCTTCCCTGATTTCTTCAAATCCCACGCCGCTTGGAGTGTACATAATTCCCTCAGCCGGATGTCCTGCCATCAGACCCAACTTTACTTCCTCAATTGACACGGCATCGACTCCCGCCCCTGCCTTTCGGATAAGCTTTAGGATACTGATATTAGACAGAGCCTTTGTGGCATACTTGATTCTCAAAGGAACAGCAGAAAATGCCTCCTGAAGAGTTTTGACCTGATTGGTGATTTTTTCACCATCATAAATATATAGTGGGGTTCCAAATTCGTCTGCCAAAGCAGCGAACGATACACCTTGGATGTGCGAGGGATTTTGCACTGTGAATAGGTTTTTAAGATTTGAGGCCGCAAGTTACCTATTCAAAAAAAAAGGAAGGCTAGAACCCTCCCTTTTTTTGGATTTAGTGTAATTAAGAAAATATAAATGGTAACTGTATGCCTGCTTCTGTTGTTCAAAAATGCGGAATCCTGAAAAAACACCTGAGTTAAAACATGTTAACAGTTACTACTAGCCTGTGAATCACAATAAATTTGTGAAATGTCAAAAGGCAACATCACCCTCATTGTAGTTCTGATGTCCCTCGCAAGCTTCGGCCTGATGGGATTTCAATATTATTGGGTGAGAAATGCGGTGAGGATCAATCAGGAGCGCTTTGACCAAAATGTCCTACAGGTGCTATCCAGCACTATTGCTGAACTTGAAAAAGAAGAAACCAGCAATGTTTTGCTCAGCCAATTAATGCAGGATTCTGCACTCCAACAGACGATTTTTAAGAAAATTGATCCCATAGAACTTCAGTTACAAACCTCGCCAAGGTATACTCGCCCATCTGTGATAGACACGATGTTGGCATTACCGGCACCACAGGTCAGTGAAACTTTCCGTCGGATGATGTCAGTCCGTGGAGTAGACATCTCCGAATTGGAAAACTTTTTTACGTTCATGACCCCGGAGATTGCATCCTCGATGTTTACCCCTGATGAAATGGAAGTCCTTCTTCAAGAAAAGGAACGACAGCTGGAATATATCAGCAAGAGTCAAGGCTTTCTACAGCGCAGGAGACAAAGTAGGTCAGAATATTTAGAATTCAGAACAGAGATAAATCTCTCGGATGATGCCTTGGATAAAATTCTGAAAACCAATCTCAAAATTGAATTAATGAATCAGGCATTTGCAGAATTGGCAGAGGGTCATCAAGCAATTTTGGATCGCTTGGATACAGGAAGTGTCAAACAGATGCTTAGAAAGCGATTGCTTGAAAAGGGGATTTCTGAGGATTTTGAACTGGGCTTGTTGAATGACAAAGAAGAAATAGTTTCGATTGGCCAAGTGACTGATGTCCTGAGACTAAAAACTTACGGAGTACAAGCCAAGCTTTTTCCAAATGATATTTTGGGAAAAGACCATTTCCTTTTTATTTTTTTCCCTGAAAAAAACAATCACGTCATCCGACAAGTCTGGCTTCCAATCGTTAGTTCTATAGTCTTTATTTTTGTGATTATTTTTTGCTTTATCTATGCGATCAAAGTCATAATTCGCCAAAAGGAGCTTTCTAAAATCAAGAATGACTTCATCAACAATATGACCCACGAATTCAAGACACCGCTTGCTACGGTAAGTCTTGCTGTGGAGGCACTTCAGGATCCGGAATTGTCAAATCAGGATAAATTTCGAACCCGGTATTTGGGGATCATTAAAGATGAAAATAAACGCTTGGTTTCTCAGGTTGAGAAAGTTCTTCAGGCAGCAGCATTGGATAAAAAGGACTTCCAACTGAAAATCGAACCGATCAATTTGACCGAGTTACTTGAAAGTAACGTAGAGCATATTTGCTTGCAGGTGGAGAATAGAGGGGGTAAAATCAATTTCATCAACAAACTTCGGGATGGGGAAATTGAAGGAGATGCATTTCACCTCACACACATTTTTAACAATTTGCTGGACAACGCCAATAAGTATTCCAAGGAAAATCCACTGATCCGCGTGGAGGCTTGGGAGGAAGGAGATCAGGTCCTAGTAAGTATTCAGGATCAAGGAATCGGATTAAATAAAGAAGCAATAAAAAAGATTTTTGATAAATTCTATCGGGTTCCTACCGGAAATGTTCACGATGTCAAAGGCTTTGGCCTCGGGCTTTCCTATGTTAAAACCATGGTGGAGGCCCATAAAGGAGAAATCCATGTGCAATCAGAACCCGGAAAAGGAAGTACCTTCACCATTAACCTACCCAAAAAACAATGAGCAAGGCCAAATTATTAGTCGTAGAAGATGACCCAAACTTGGGTGATATCTTAAAGGAATATCTTGAAATGAAAGGCTACGAACCCACACTATGCAGAGATGGGGAAGAAGGCTGGAATAAATTCAAAAAAGACAAATATGATCTCTGCTTGCTTGATATCATGATGCCAAAAAAGGACGGTTTCACCCTTGCTAAAGAAATCAAGAAAGTGCAGGAAAACCTTCCCATTCTCTTTTTGACTGCAAAAAATCAAAAAGACGACATCATCGAAGGCTTGAAAATCGGTGCGGATGATTACCTCACCAAGCCATTTTCGATGGAGGAGTTGCTATTGAGGATCACTGCGATTCTCCGCCGAACTCAAAAGTCAACCGAAATATCAGCGCTGAAAACGTACACATTTGGCGACTTTGTGCTCCACTACGATGAGCAGTTTATCGAAGGGCCGGAAGGAAGACATAAGCTTACCTCTAAGGAGAATGAGCTGATCCGACTTTTAGCCTCGGAGATCAATAAGTTGGTTAACCGAAGTCATGCACTTAAGCAGATTTGGGGCGACGATAGCTACTTCAATGCACGATCAATGGATGTGTACCTCAGCAAAATCCGAAAAATCCTCAAAGACGACCCCAAAGTACAGATCATCACGATTCATGGAGAAGGGTTTAAGTTGATTGTGGGAGAATAATTGCATGATAAAATTGGCTCAACTCATTGGATTTAGGACATTTTATTGTGAAACCCAAAATAAAAAGGTTACAAGTGTGATGAAATTATCTTAAAGTCATTCCTATTCTATTATTTTTGTCGTTTAATTATTGACATAATCTAGCTCAGATTATTAAAAATTAGGTAATTAAGATTTAGTTCTTCTATATAAGAAGAATGTGAGTTAGAGTTCTGCATAAAAGTTTTGCCAAACAAATTTTCTCACAAGCTTTTTAAAGGATATATACTATCTTTCAATCCTGATTTGCTTTCTAATAATTTTTTCTTGGTAATAAATATGTAAGTAATAGAAACCTTCCTTTAGATGACGGACAACAAAAGTTGTCTTTGGAAATGATGTGGTTTGTGAGTATAGCTCTTTTCCTGCATCATCATATAGTTTTATTTCATAAGGAAAATCAGAATTTTCTTTTACCTCCTCCTCCTTCTCATTTTCCATCATAACTGTAATTTCTTCGGAAACGGGATTTGGGAAGATTGAGAAACCAATTCCTCCACCAATTCCGCAAGAAGGATCATAAAAGCATTGGCAATAATAGCCATCCGTATATGATGACATGGTTTGGCTAGTGGTACACACACCATCTGAAATAGTTAAAGTAATATTAAAGTACTCTGGATTATTACTCAAAACTGATGTGATATGAGAACCATTGGAAGTGAGCCATACATTCGAATTATCTACAGACCAACTATAAGTTACACCTGGTATTTGTTGAGTGGAATAAAAAGGATTTGCAGTACACGGATCTTGACCTGGCGGACTGTAAATAATCTGAGGTTTACCGACCCAGACATTTTTAGTAATTTCCACCTCTCCACAATCGTTCGTAATTGTAAATGTCAAAGTGGCTTGGCCTGAAGTAGATGAGTTTGCCGGTGTCAGATTTGCCGAACTTCCTGAGCCAGAAGTATTTCCTGAAAAAAGCCTAAAACCATCTACCGTCCAGCTAACAGTGCTGGAAATTGGGACATTTTGTAATGTAAAATTACTTGATGAACAAAGGAGATCTGGACCTGTAATCGTAATGCCATTAGGGGCATCAATGAAACTGTTTCGAACGCCTCCTGGTGAAAATACAGACCTCATACGGTTTCTCTGCCCCTGAGTAAATATATTCATACAGATATCATCGGTATAATCCATATAATTCATAAACATATCATCGCTCCCACACGATGAAGTTGGATGGATTGGACAATCTTCACTAAACCATTCCTGAACGGGTGTATCGCTTACCAAATCATTCCCGCATACGGCATCCCCCCAAATATGACGAAGATTTAGCCAATGCCCAACTTCATGAGTTGCTGTTCTACCAAGATCATAAGGTGCCAATACAAACCCTATTGTCCCAAAAGAACTTGTATTTATAACTACACCGTCGGTTGTTGGTTTTGAAGCAAACTGATCTGGAAATTGTGCATATCCTAGAGCAGGGCCGGTTAAATTAGCCACCCATATATTCAAATACCTCTCAGCTGGCCATGCAGTGGAACCGTTTGCACCAAGTTTAATTCCTGTAGCTGTTTCATTTATCGTACCATCTTGGGAAAAAACAATTGTATATTCCGATGCTCCAAACTATCTTATTACTCCATCGGACGGATTTCCATCGGGGTCAATACATGCAAGATAGAATTCGATCTCTGTATCTGCGGCCACAGGCAGGAACTCAGCGGGGGTATTTGCAGCATCTGTATTTAAGCGTCTAAAATCTTCATTTAGCACCTCAATTTGGGATTCTATCTGAGCTAAGCTAATATTAAGACCATTTCCAATTGGTTCGCCGTTATGTAAAACATGAACCACTACAGGTATCCTTATTATAGCTGGAATACTTCGCAAATTGTTTAAGTCACCTGCTTCAAGATTAAGCTTTACATGTTCCTCAATCTGTAGAATTCTTTGATAACGGTCTGGATCATATTTTTGTATATTGTCCAAATTTAGAATACTTGCACACTTTTCTTGCGCATTTCCGAACAGGTAGAAGCAAAACAACACCAAAACAGATAAAAATAGTTTTTTCATATCTAAAATATAAATTATGTTAAAACAATCTAATTCCGAATATAATAGCTCGCATCACCAAATGCAGGATTGGATAAAATTAAAGTATCGGCTTTAAATGATAAAACCATTCTAGAACCTGTTTCGATAAACAATAACTCAAAAGAGTTTTCAGAGGCTTCAAATCGATATTCTGAACTTTGGACTACGATTTCGTTTTCAAGAATCCGAAGGATTCTGTCACTTTGGAAAATAAATTGTTTGGTTAATCCCTCAGTTTCAGGAGATTTAACTAAGATCCCTGGCCGAGCCGGAATGATGGTTTTTTCCCAATCCCATTCCCCCACGATGAAAGTGTATAAATCATCCAGTTTTTTTACTTCATTCGTAGGCTCCTCATTCTGACATCCTACTATCATTGGAGTGAGCAAAAATACGGACATAATAAAAATAAATCCTGATTTGACAATCGCAAAATTTTTCATATTAACTTTCTGTTTTATAGCTATTTAATTTAAAAACGATAGTAGAACCAGAAACGCTTCATTATCAAACTTAATTTTTTAACTTTAAAAATCCAATCATTTAACTAAATATGAATTGGAAAATTTAGCTTCTAAAAAAATAATTTTTCTGAAGCATGATATTTGGTTCTTAAATCCTCTAATTAAAAATGAAATCTACTAAACATTTTTTAATGCCCGCAAATCTGTTTGCAGCTGGGATCTTTGCTCATAGATAGAAGATGATCTGTTAGGAGAGCCAGGTTTCCTCAGATTTCGAAAAAATAAAAAAATCAAACTAAAATTACTAAACTCTATTACAACTTTTGTTTGTCGCGTCAAGCAGTTTGAAAAATTAAGTTCTGATCTTGGATTAAATGATTTAAGAATTCATTCGATCTTTCACTTTTTCCCATGACGAAAAATTAATTTCCCCGCGCTCATATTTTTCCAATCTCTGGTCCAATTCCAAAAGCTGTTCTTCAGATAATTCTAAATTCTCTTCTTTAGAATCTCTAATAAATTGGATCTTTTTCAGAAGTGATTCATCTTGAATTTGGGCTAACCATTGAATCAAGTCTAATTTTAGTGCAGCTACATCCATCTTTTCTATTTTATTTCAAGTTAACGAAAATCAATCTTGATGGATGGTGTAGTAATAGGAAAAAATCAAACCTCACCTTCCAACTTACCGACTTCCATTCTCCCAAACCTCCCTACTTCCCTACCTCCCTACTTCCACTCCCTCAAACCAACTCCGCACCAATGCCCGGCCCTTCTGGGAAAGTCACTTTTTCGGGAGTAATCGTCACACCTTTTGCGGGATCTTTGGTCAGGAGCATCGCTCCGTCCATATCTACATAATCCAAAAGTGGAGCGATATGAGCTATAGCCGTGATACCCACAGAGGATTCGGTCATGCAACCGACCATCGTTTTCATGCCCAGTGATTTGGCTTCATGGATCATTCGGAGTCCGGGTGAAATTCCTCCGGCTTTGACCAATTTGACATTGATGGCGTGAAAAAGGCCATGGCATTTTTTCACGTCGCTTTCTACGATGCAGCTTTCATCCGCCATCACTGGAAGCTTGGAATACTTGAAAACCTCCTTCATTCCTTCCAAATCGTCTTTTCCCAGCGGTTGCTCCATGAATTCTACTCCGAGTTTGGCCAGTTCTTCAGAGTTTCGTATCGCTTGATCAGCGGACCAAGCACAATTGGCATCGATTCTGAAAATTGAGTTGGTGTGCTTTCGGAGTTCCCGGACGATTGCCAAATCGTTATCAGTTCCTAACTTGATTTTGTAGATCGGCCAGTCCACTTCCTTCATTTTGGAAACCATTTTTTCTATTGTATCAATTCCGATGGTGAAATTGGTGGTGGGAATTTTTGCAGGATTCAGGCCAAGGTATTCGTAG
The DNA here is from genome assembly GCF_046296635.1 of Algoriphagus sp. Taxonomy (GTDB): domain Bacteria; phylum Bacteroidota; class Bacteroidia; order Cytophagales; family Cyclobacteriaceae; genus Algoriphagus. Next base: position 99,951 of record NZ_JBKBKZ010000006.1, read on the forward strand.
AGTTTTTTGCCTTGCTTTTTTGTGAAAAGATCCCAAGCTGCCATATCCAGTGCGCATTGGGCAAATGGATTTTCCTTGAAAACTTCACGCCCCAATTCCCACAGCTCTTGGGGACTGTTCCAGTTTCCGGATTCGACAACAGGCCGAAATCGTTCAAGTACCGTTGTCATATTCTCTATCGTCATCCCGTAGAAAGGATTAGTGGTCGATTCCCCAAATCCATAGACTCCATTTTCCTCCAATTTCACGATCAAGGTATCCTGAATGTCCCTGCTTTGGTGGGCTATGGTAAAGGTATGTTTGAGCGGAAGATCGAAGACCTGATAGCTTAATTGCATGGCATGATTTTTAGAGCTTTGGCAAAAATAAGCCAAATTATTTCCTACTAATGGCTAGTTTTAAAATTGAAAGATCTGCCTTATCTCATGAAAATCAAATTCACCTTAACTCTCCTTCTGTTCCTTATTTTTTCACTCAACCATGAGCTTTTTGCCCAGGTCGCCTATTCAAAAATTCCGATTGATCGACTAGAATCGGCTTATGAAAAGTATAAAGAGTCTGCCATCACAGATCGCCGATTTAAGCATGCTGACCTTCAGCCTTTGATCCAAAAGCACTCAGATGAATTCAAAATCGAGAACTTAGGAGAATCTGTAGAAGGAAAAAGTGTGACAAGTATGAGTTGGGGCAATGGACAAACCAAAGTGATGCTTTGGTCACAGATGCACGGAAACGAAAGCACAGCTACGATGTCCCTTTTTGATCTTTTCAATTTTCTGGAGGGGAAAAATGACGGACATGATGAGCTCCGAGACCTTTTGAAAAATCAAATCAACTTGAAATTTATCCCAATGATCAATCCTGACGGAGCAGATGCTTTCAAGCGGAGGAATGCCCTGGATATCGACTTGAATCGGGATGCGATTTCTCAGATTTCTCCCGAGGCGGTGATTTTGAAGAAAGCGAGGGATGATTTTGAGCCTGAATTTGGCTTTAACCTGCATGATCAGCAGATCTACTACAATGTGGCCAATACCCCAAAGCAAGCGACGATTTCGCTTTTGGCGCCAGCCTACAATTATGAGACAGAAATCAACGAAGTTAGGGGACGTGCGATGCAGACCATCGCTGGAATGAATGAATTGCTTCAAGAACTCATTCCGGGTCAAGTAGGAAAATACGATGATGCATTCGAGCCAAGAGCATTTGGAGACAACATCCAAAAATGGGGTACGAGCACGATCTTGATCGAATCCGGAGGATACTTGGGGGATCCTGAGAAGCAGTATATCCGCAAAATCAACTTCATGATCATCCTCAATGCCCTGCATCAGATTGCGACCAAAGGCTATGAGCAATACACCACCGAGCAATATTTCGCCATTCCTGATAATGGCTTTCAGTTGATGGATTTGATCATCAACGAAATGCAAGTGAAAGTCAATGAAAAGTGGTTTCCTTTGGATTTAGCCATCCGAAGAAGAGAGTCAGAGAATGCTTCCGGATATTTTATGAGTGGATTGGTGGAGGATGTTGGAGATATGCAGGTTTTCTTCGGGTTTGAAACCTTGGATGCCACCGGGCTTCAATACACCGAGGGGAAGGTTTGCCCGACCGCCTTTGAAAGTGCGGACAAAATTTCTGGGGCAGAAGCGATGGATTTGCTCCGACAGGGTTTTCTGGGCGTGAAAGTCAAAAATGGAGAAGCTAGAGCAGTTCATGGACTGCCTATTTTGGTATTGAAAACTACAGAAAAGTATGCTGGAGGTTGGACCACGGGTTCAGTTCCCAACTTCTTTTTAGCCAAAGAAGGAGCCTTGAAATATGCCGTAATCAATGGCTATTTGATTGATTTGGAAAATCCCAAGAAGCAGGAATTTCGGAATCGGGTTTATTAAAGAATCGTGATCTAATCTATTTAAATTGTATCAGCAAACGTCCACTTATATGTTTACAATTCGGGTTTGATGGTGAAATTAGGGCAACTTACCCTTTTTAAAGGGGGTTGGGGGGATTTGTTTTTGTTGACTATGAACTTTGAGATAAATAGCAGAATCTTCTACATAAAAATATTTACTTTTAAACATGATGCAATTCCAATTGATTGTAGAAAAAACCAAAACAGGATTTTCGGCCTATTCACCAGATTTTCCTGTGTTTACCACAGGAGGTTCGAAGGATGAATTGCTTGAGAATGCGGTGGAGGCATTTAATCTGTGGTTTGAGGATGAGGGACAAGTCCTTGGTATCGACCAAATCAAACTCATCTTTAATTAAAGTTAAAAGCCACTAACTAGGTCGGTTTTTTGCAAAGATCTCTTTGTAAATTGAGGTAATTTCCATTCATTTTTCTCTAATTATTATGAAAAGAAACCTTTCATCTCTGATTTTTGCAATTGCCATCGTAATTGCAGCAGCGGTACTTGCCAACTCTGTTATCAACAGAAACCGCCCCCAAGGCACCATCAATGTGACAGGACTTGGAGAGCAGAATTTTACTTCCGACTTAGTCGTTTGGGAGGGGAATTTTTCAAGAGAGAGTAAAGATCTCAAGGAGGCCTATGCAAGCTTGGAATCAGACCGAACCGCCGTCACCAACTACCTGAAGTCTAAAGGAATTCCCGCAGAGCAACTGGTATTCAATGCGGTCAGCACCAATCCAGTCTATCAACAAAATTATACTGCAAATGGTAATTATGCCGGGCAGACGTTTCAAGGATATCAACTCAGCCAAACTTTGGTTATTGAATCCAAGGAGGTAGAAAAAGTCGAAAAGATTAGTAGAGAAATCACCGAACTACTCAATCAAGGGATCACATTTTACTCCCAAGCTCCACGATACTATTACACCCAACTTGAATCACTTAAGCTTGAAATGATCGCCAAAGCAACTGAGGACGGAAGAATCCGCGCCGAGCGGATTGCGGAAAACGCCAAATCAGACCTCGGAGATCTGATCACTGCAAACATGGGGATTTTCCAGATCACGGGTCAAAATTCAGGAGAAGATTATTCCTGGGGTGGCACTTTCAACACTTCCGCCAAAAATAAAACTGCATCGATTACGATGAAGCTGAGTTTTGAGGTTGACTGAGTTACCATTTCGGGAACTTTTTACTACATTTCTTTCAATGAAACCAATTCATACCGAAGCCGAATACGAGTCTTCACTTTTGCGAGCTGAAGAATTGTTTGAATCAAAAAGAGGGACAGCCGAAGGGGATGAACTAGAGGTGTTGTTGATTTTGATTGATAAATATGAAAGGGATAATTACCCCATTGAATTGCCAGATCCAATTGAAGCGATAAAGTTTAGAATGGATCAACTTCAAATTAAGCCAAAGGACTTGGCTGAATTAATTGGTTATAAAAGTCGTGTTAGTGAGATATTGAATAGAAAAAGAAAATTGACTTTAGATATGATTCGGAAACTTCATCACGCTTTGAATATACCGACGGAGGTTTTGGTACAAGAGTATTAAGGCAAAGTGAAAGAAGAATTCTCACTCCACCCCCGCAATATCCACCAAGGACGGTACGACTTAGAAGTCCTTTCTGAGACTTCTCAGGATTTGAAAGAATACATTTTCATCAACGAGTTCGGGAGTCTTACCCTTGACTTTTCAAATCCCAAAGCAATAAAATCCCTCAACAGTGCCCTTCTGAAACATTTTTATCAAGTAGAGTTTTGGGACATTCCAGCTGGATTTCTTTGTCCGCCTATTCCGGGGCGGGCGGATTACATTCATTACCTGGCGGATTTATTGGCAGAAAGCAATGCTGGGAAAATCCCAAAGGAACCAAAAATCAAAGTTTTGGATATCGGGACGGGAGCTAATTTGATTTATCCACTTTTGGGTTCGGCGATATACGACTGGAGTTTTGTGGGTTCTGAGCTAAATCCATTGGCGATTCAATCTGCTCAAAAGATCATTGACCTTAACCCTGCCTTCCATGGAAAAATTGAACTTCGGACTCAAGCCGATCCTTTAAAAATCTTCACTGAAATCATCCATTCGGACGAGTTTTTTGATCTGACAATTTGCAATCCACCATTTCACGAGTCAGCCGAAGCGGCCCAAGAAGGAAGCAAAAGAAAGGTGAAAAATTTAACCGGAAAGTCCGTTTCCAAAGTGCAACTGAACTTTGGTGGTCAAGCGGCTGAACTCTGGACTGAAGGTGGAGAACTTGAATTTATCCGGAAAATGATCCAGGAGAGCACGAAATTCAAGAATCAGGTATTTTGGTTTACGACTTTGGTTTCCAAATCCGAGAACTTGAAATCGATAAATCGTCAACTAGAAATGGCTGGAGTTACTTTTCAAAAAACCATTGATATGGCTCAGGGCAGTAAGCAAAGTCGATTTGTAGCGTGGACTTTTTTGACAGGAAAGCAGAGAAAAGCTTGGAAGGAATTCCGTTGGAAGTAAAAGAAAATGAGGCGGTTTCAAAAGCTTTTCAGCATAAGGCTGAGTTTGAAAAATTGCCGGTTTTAAAATTTGGAACATGGCTGTTGTCACTCTGAGCGAAGTCGAAGAGTCCTCGACTCCGCTCGGACTGACACATTATTTGTGCCCATCGCCGTGGTCTGTGTCCTCACAAACCACTTTTTTATGCGTTTAGCGTGTATTCTACACTTATTTCCATATTCAATGCTTTGGAGATCGGGCAGTTTTCCTCTGCATCTTTTACTTGCTTCGCAAATTCCTCTTCGGAGATTCCTTCTACTTGAGCTTTCAATACCAAATGAGATTTTGTTAAGGCTCCGTCTTCAAAAGTGATGTTGGAAGTCACGTCCAGTTCTTTTGGCGGAAACTTAACTTCGGTTAAGTTAAAGCTCAATTTCATCGCAAAACATCCCGCATGAGCTGATGCAATTAATTCTTCAGGATTGGTTCCTACCCCTTCTTCAAATCTGGATTTGAATGAGTATTGGGTTTTGTCGAGGACAGTGCTGTCGGTGGTTAAGTGGCCTTTGCCTTCCTTTCCAGTTCCGCTCCAAACGGCAGTTGCTTTTCTGATCATGGTATTAAAGAGTTTTAGGTTAAAATATATGATTACAAGGTTTTTTTGAGGCTTTAAGTTTCTTGATTTATAAAGTTCCCGCAGATGACCGCAGAAAAGGACGCAGATTTCCACAGATCTATCAAAATCAGCGGGCATTTTTTTTAAGTAACTAGAAAATTATTATTTTAATTTATGCACGAGAATGAAATCACATTTTTGATCCGAGGTGCAATTTTTAAAGTGTACAACACCCTCGGTCCTGGTCTTCTTGAATCCAGCTATGAAGCAGCAGTGGGATATGAACTTATCAAATCAGGGCTTTTGGTTGAGCATCAAGTAGGACTTCCTCTAATTTATGAGGAGCTCAAATTAGATGTAGGGTATCGGATAGATTTGTTGATAGAGAAAAAAGTAATTGTTGAAATCAAGTCTGTAGAAACTCTTGCTGAAGTCCATTATAAACAAATTGTGACTTACTTAAGATTATCAGGGATAAAAGTTGGGCTACTTGTTAATTTCAATACGGCGGATATTTTGAAATCAATTCATAGAAGAGTAAATGATTTTAAAGATTAAGGATTTATTTCCCGCAGATACTCGCAGAAAAAGTCGCAGATGCCCGCAGATCTTTTTTATAATCAGCGATAGATCAGCGCACCCAATCGGCGTAAATCAGCGGGAGATTTTTTTGTATCAGTGGGAACTAAATTTTGGCCAAGCTTTTAAACACCTCCAAGTATTCCTCGGTCACGTAGTCCCAGTTGTATCTTTTAGTCAATCCTGATCGTGCTGTTAATCTGAATTCATCCATCTTTTCTGGTTCGGATTCAGCTTTTTCAGCAATTGCTTTTACCGATTCAGGATTTTTTTCGAAATACCAACCATGCTTTCCGTTTTGCAGCATTTCCTGATTGAATGGCGTATCCAAAGCCAAAATCGCACAGCCGTAACCAAGCGCCTTGAGCATTGCTGGATTTGTCCCGCCATATTCATGCCCATGGAAATACACAAAACAGTGCGAATACAGTGCAGCAAGGTCATCGGGGTCGGTGACGTAACCTGTGAAAAGCAGACGCTCATCCTGAAGATTTTTCAGCCGATTTGCCCAGGCATCCTCAAACGGAACATCGCCCGTAATCACCAGTTTTCTCCTGGAATTTGACTTCAAAAACCCTTCAATAATCAAGTCGGCATTATTGTCCGGAACCAATCTACCGACAATCAAGAAATACCCTCTGCTTTCTAGATTCCACCGCTCAAGTGGTGCTGAATCGACAGATTCCCGTGGATTTGCCCCATAGGCGATGACTTTGGAGTCAGCCTGGAAAAGGTCCAAATAAACCCGTCGCATTTCATCAGAATCATTGATGAGTTGATCGTAAAATTTGGTAGCCAATTTGGAAGCCCAGTAAAAATATTTCGATCCCAAGCCTTTCCATTTGGGCCTCAGCCATTCCAATCCATCTACATTTATCGCTGTTGGTTTTCCAAAAAGCTTCGAAATTAATCCAAATGGGCCATTTCCACTATTCACTACAAAAATTACATCCACATCCGAAAAGCATGCATGGATCATGGCAAAGAAGGTATGCGTGAGTTGAGTTAGGCTTTTGGTCTCAATTGCCGGAGTATAAATGCACTCAATTCCATTTACGAACCGAGGTCGTTCTACAAACAAAGCCCGATGATTATACACTCTCACATGGACTCCTTTTGCGACCAAGCGCTCTCCCAGCTCCTTGATGAGCGTATCGTATCCACCGTAGACGTATGGATACCCTTTAGCACCCATGATGGCGATCTTTAGGGTTGACTCAGGTACTGCCATAGATGCGTTTTAATTTTTTCTTCGAAAGCTTGCAAACTATATAAATTTAGAACTCGCCTTCTTCCTGCTTCGCCATAATTTTGACGAAGTTCTGAATCTTGGATCAACTTTTCCAAAGCCTGTATTCCTTTTTCAATATCTTCTACTTGAATCAAATAGCCAGTTTCTCCATCTAAAACCATTTCTGAAGCACCTCCCGAGCGAGTTGCGACTACGGGTTTTCCGGAAGCCATAGCTTCCAAAATTACCGTTGGGAAAGAGTCAGGCAGAATCGAGGGCAAAACAAAAATATCCAAAGCTGCCATGACTTTAGGAATATCTTCTCTAAATCCCAAATAAGTAACTCTTGCTTCTAAATTTTTGTCTCTAACCTCCTTTTTCATTTCCTCCAAAATCGGTTCATATCCCGGAAATGGATCTCCTACAAGTATAAAGTGCGTATTTGGATACTTTTTTGACAGCAGATCTGCCATTTCCAGAAAGTAAAGCTGGCCTTTTCCGGGATTGATTCGACCAATCATTCCAATGACGATATTATCACCGTGTAAGCCTAAGTCCTTTTTTGCATCTGGATAATCTTCCGAAAATGGATCATAAGGGATACCATTATGGATTACCTGAATATTGGATTCTTTCAAAAGTGGTTGCCAATGATTGGCTACAGCATTCGAGACGGCAATGGGATTTGGAGTGCTTTGGTCCAGTAAACTGGCCAACATTTTTACTAGAGGCTTTGGGCCGGGGAGAATTTCATGAATATGCCAGATGTGTCGAATATGCCTTCTCTTAGCCCAATAAGCTCCTACTATTACTGCGAGCGTATTGGAATAAACCAGCTCAAACCGATAAGTCTGATGCAATTCGGTAAGGAATCGATAGGCTTTCAGGTTTTTACTCAGTCTATTGAGTAAACCAGTTGGGGTAATATATTTTCGACGAAGAATCCCCAAATTCTGTACATAGACAGGGATTTTGAGTTGAGACAAATTTTGCTGAATTGGACCTTCATTGGTCAAAACCACCACAGGTGAAAATCCCTGATTTTGGTAAATCCGCAAGACCTGCAAAATGATTTTCGCAGAACCGTAGCCATCGGAAGAGCTTTGCAAAAAAAGTACGTTTCTAGACTTCGCCACTTCTTTTCAGATAAATTCCCAATATTCCAGATTTGCCAAATCCAGTTGAAATCAATTCCAAAATCCATGCAAAAGGCAATAAAACTCCTATTGATATCAACAATCCAAATGACTTTTTTCGCTTCAGTCTAAGAATTAGATTTTCCCGGAAACCAAACTTAGAAAGCAAAGCCTGCAGCATTCCCAAGACACCAAGGTGAACGGAAAAGTTTCTTTTATCCACAATTTCAAACCCGGTTTTTCGCATCTGATTTTTCAAACTAAGGTCTGTCCAATGCGTCAAATGCCTAGGAATATCCCAGTGAATCCAGTTTTTACCGGCAATTTGAGCTTGCCATGAATTTGCCCGAGGCACTTCGATGTAGACCATGCCATTTGGAGACAAGTTTTCATCCAAAAGTGATTTAAGCAATCCAATTGGCTCAGGTAAATGCTCTAAAACATGATTCAAAGTGATTAAATCAAAGCTTCCATTTCCAATTTTTCCTCCCTCATAAAGTTCTGTATGAACTTGTACACCATATTTTTCTTTGGCAAATGCTGCTCGATCATAGGCAGTTTCGATTCCGAATTCTTTCCAGCCCTGAGATTTGGCAACGGCTAAAAACTGTCCTTTTCCAGAGCCAAAATCTAAAAGTGAATTTGCATTGGGATTAATTTTTCGTGCTTTTTGAAGCACTTTTTTAGCCTCTGAAAAAATGATACGTTCAAAAATCGATTTGCGGTTATCAACAATGGAGTAAACCTCATCCGAATAAAGAGACTGCCCGTCTACATCCTCTGGAAGAAAAGTCCAGCGTGTCCCACAATTCTGACATTGAACGATAGAATGACTTTTTGCCGATGTTGAAGGTGAAGTTTTACAAATCGGACAGGTATTTTGCCGCATGGCTTATTGAGGAGGGCTCAGGATAATTTGATGAAAAGACTCGATAAATTTTTGTGCGGAAAAGTCCAAAGATCTCGTCTTGCCCATTTGAATGAGTTGGGATCTAAGCTCGGTTTCGCAGTCCAAAAGTACCATTTTTTCAGTCAAATCATCTGAATTACCTGTTTCAAAAGCTAGTCCAGCACCTCCCGAAACTTCCATCAATGCTTGTTGATCGGAATGAATAACCGGAACTCCAAATCCAAACGCTTCTAAAATCGGAATTCCAAAGCCTTCATTTTCTGAAGGAAAAACATAACCAAAGGCGCCTTCATACAGGGCTTTGATTTCACCATCAGTGATATAGCCCGGAAGAATTACTTTGTCCTCCAATTCCAATTCTTTGATTATACTTTCAACGGTTGGCAAATCATTCATCTGCTTGCTTTCACCGGGTCCCCCAGCCAAGACTAGTTTTTTTTCAGAATCCGTTTGTTTCAAAAACTCAGCATAGGACTTTACGAGTAAAGGCAAATTTTTGCGTCGGTCGAAGGTGCCGATGTGGAGGAAATAGCCTTTGGCTTTTAGATCGTTTTTGGTCAAAAAAGTAGGGTCAGCGGCTGCTTTCAATCCTTTTGGAGCTTGATAAACCACAGAAATTGGAAAAGTATCTCCCAGAATCTCAAGTAATGAATTTCGAGAATATTCAGAGGTTGTGACGATTTCTGTTTTTTCTTTCAGCCCTTTTTTGATCAGACTGGTAAAATATTTTCGCCACCATTTGGAGTAGTTTTTTGGCATTTGCCAGAAAAATGCATCGTGAATGACCGTCAGTCTCCTGCATGGAAGTGAGGCCGCAGGTGAAATGAAATCAAGGCAAATCACGACATCGGGTTTGTGCTTCTTCACCATATCCGGAAGCATAAACTCCTTCCATCGGAAATAGTCCAAATGATAATTAAGTTTCTGGACTTTGGTGTGTGCTGACTTGTAGGTTTTGTCGGCCGCTTGAGCTTCAGGTTCGTGGGTAAAAATCCACTCAATGTCTGGATGAGGGTATTTTCGGGCCGCTTTGGCCAATTCCATCATATAGGTTTTGATCCCTGTAGAGGCAACATTGAGGTATTGGAGATCGAGGAGGACTTTCAAAGAATTGATTTTAAGATCTGGTTGATTTCTACCTCAAAGCTCATTAAGAAGTTCTTTTGCGGATTTAAGTTTTATCTTCCCTTGTTTGGCAAGATTAACCTCCTCCACCGCTTCCTTCAAACCCTCATAGAATTCCTCATCTTTTGGATTTAGTTTTTCAGTTTTGACATAGCTCAGCTTATTCAGCATTTCGAGAAATGATTTTGCCTTTTCATCAGGAACTTCTACAAGGAGCTTCATAATAAGAGTGAGTTTAACGAGTTTAAGTTAAGGTTTTTTAAACTGAGTTGAATCCTTCTCAACTTTCAGATTTATCATTGATTTGATTTTCTCGTGGCTGATTTTTGTTTTGAGTTAAAAAACTCAAATTTATAACTCAAAATATTGCATATTTATGAGTTATAAATTTGAAAATATACCTCATGACTTGGAATTGGGAGACAAAAGATTGGCCGAATTTTACATTTGAACTGAGCTTCATGCAGGCGGAATTGGATAAATTTTTCATATTGGCAGGTGAGCTTTTGGGAGTAAGCAAAGTGGTTTCCGATGAGGATAAGCAAATCTTGATGCTTGAGATCATTACAAATGAAGCACTAAAGACCTCCGAAATCGAAGGTGAAATTTTTAACCGTGAAAGCGTACAGTCCTCTATTCAAAGGCATTTTGGACTAAAAAGTGAAGGTAAAAAACCAAACCCTGCCGAATTTGGAATAGCTGAAATGATGGTGGATCTGTATCGTTCCATTGATAAATCGCTAAGCCATGAACTGTTGTTCTCTTGGCATAGTATGTTGACCAATGGGCGAAGGGATTTGGTGGATATTGGTAGGTATCGATCGAGCCCGGAACCAATGCAAGTGGTTTCTGGACATTTGGGAAGACCGATAGTTCATTTTGAAGGGCCTCCCTCCTCAGCTGTTTTTGGGGAAATGGAAAAATTTATGAATTGGTTTAGAGAAACATCCAAGTCAGGATCGAAACCATTGCATCCCGTAGTTCGAGCTGGAATAGCTCATTTGTATTTTGTAAGTATCCACCCGTTCGAGGATGGAAATGGAAGAATTGCTCGTGCTATTGCCGAAAAAGCACTTTCCGAAGGCTTGGGTTATCCAAGTTTGATTTCTCTTTCTCAGTCCATTGAGAAGAGCAAAAAGTACTATTATAGCTCTTTGGAAAAAAATAATAAGCACCTTGAAATCACTGATTGGCTTGGTTACTTTGCAAATACAGTCGTCCAAGCTCAAAAGCGAAGTATTGCTTTGGTGGAATTTGTTTTAGCCAAAACCAGGCTTTATGATGGCTTGAACCCAAAACTCAATGATCGTCAAAGAAAAGTTTTGGAGAGAGTATTCAGAGAAGGTTTAGATGGATTTCAGGGCGGACTTGGATTGAAAAACTACCTGACGATTACAGGAACGAGTCGCGCCACTGCCACGCGTGATTTACAGGAACTGGTAGAAATGGGAGCTCTTTACAAAACAGGAGAATTGAAATCCACGAGATATTTCTTGAATTTTAAAAACTGAATGAGAATTCATTGAGAATCATATTTCAATACTCCGACAATTCCTTTTTCCAGGATTTTTTCTCCTTCAATTCCACAATCACTTCAAGTTCCTCTGCAAATTTTTTTGTCAAATTTCCAATTTTTGAAAGTGCTTTATAAGCCAGATAGGGAGGTTTTAGATCGAGTTCTTTGTAGTGATAAGGATTGATTGTGACTTGAAAGTCATCGGATAAAGTATGAAAATAGGTTTTGATTTCCTGTGCGGAATATTCCTTCCAATGATGTCCATACGTTACCTTGGAAATGATATCATCTACCGTGATTCCCACCGATTGTAGCGTGATCAGATTTTTAAAATTCCTCGCCCAATTGGCCAGCGCAAGTGAATTTGGAGTGGAAATATAGATTTTCCCCCCGGGTTTCAGGATTTGGTAAATTGTTTTCCAAAGTTGGATCGGGTTAAAAGTGATGTGCTCAAAGATTTCCGTGAAAACGATCAGATCATATTTGTCATGAGTCGTCTGAAATTCTGGCATATTGGCCAAATCATTCTCGACAATCGGGTTAATACCAAATTTTGCACCTCTTTTTTTTACAAAATCCATATCCCAAAATATAGAGACGTCCATTCCGTCCACCTCAAAACCCATATCTGCCAAAATCATAGAAGAATGCAGATAATGACTGCCGATGTCCAAGCCTTTTAATTTTGCAGACTGGGGATCAATAGGAAATTGATTATTCAAAAATCCCTCAAAACGCTCAAAACGCCTTTTGTGAAAGGTGAAATATTCGATTTCAGATTCCTGTGCTGAATTGAGGATTTCTTGTTGTATGGTTTTAATCGTACTCATTTGAAAATGTAAGAACAGGCTTTCTGGTATTGTCTGATTTCAAAGATTAAGCCCAAACTGTTTGTTTTGACTTTTTATAATATGAATCTCGATTATAAATACATGCTACTTAACTCTAATCGACATTTTATTTTTTTCTACAAACAATCCATTGATTTACATGAAAAGCATTTTGAATTAATCGATTCACCTTTTTGTGAATCGGCATTTTGTAGGTCAGCAAGCGACTGATTTTTTCTCCAAAATTATGGGTATAATGATCCAACACATCTAAAGCTTCTTCCTCACAAAGGCTTTTTAATCGAGTTTTAGGGAAAATGAAAGTATGTTCCAATCCATCTATCACATCAGGAATCCGAAACCTAAGAAAATTGACCCATCGATGAATGGTGTAAAGCCAGCTTGAAATATCCGGTGTGCCAATCGCTAAAATTCCCCCAGGTTTTAGGATGCGCTTCATCTCTTGAATATATGCCCTTGGGTCCAAGACATGCTCAATCACATGTGAAATGTGTATAAAGTCAAAAAAATCATCAGGATAATTTGCTTCCTGAATGTCTCCATGAAAGGTCTTTACTTGAAAATGCTCCTGAACAAAATCCAATGCACCTGTATCGTACTCAGTGGCATATAACTCACAGCCAATTTGATGCGCATAAGCTAAACCTAGACCTAGTCCACAGCCTACATCCAAGAATTTCGTACCGCCCTCAAGCTTATTAAGAAATCTTGCTTCTTTTATTATCCCATCATAATTAAGGGTCGATATTCTTTTAAAATGTCCGAGAATTAGCTCTTTATATCCAATTGATTCATAATGGTCTTTTTCATAATACTTGGTATAATATTGCCCTAATTCATCCTGATCTGCCATTGGATTGGCAAAGACAACCCCGCAGCTTTCACACTTTACTCTTGATATATGTGGGCCCTTTCTTTGCGTATCCATAGCGTATCCAGATAAATCCCTAGACTGACAAAGAGGGCAAAAAGTATGTAAAATCATTTGTTGAGGCTTTTTAATTTTGAATACTCATTGGTACTAAACCCGATCATCCACCAAGTGATCCACGAGACATAGGTATAGATTTCAACATTGGCAGTGAAAAGAGGCAGAAGAAGTCCAACTTTCACAACTGCTCCAGTAAATGCGACTCGCGCGATCGAGGTGTTTTCAGTTGAATGGAACACTCGTATAGAATTTCTGACTCCCGAGGCCAAAGCTAAAATGTACAGTATCATCCCAATCCAACCCAATTGGACTCCATAAATCAGAAACTGATTTTCCCCTCCAACTCGAAGTTCCTCATCCACACTTCCAAAATTCCCACTCATTGCCAGACCGATTCCCAATGGATTGGCTACCATGGAGTCCAAGGCCAAGAGCCATTCCACCACGTGACCGAGACTTGAGGTGTTTTCAAAGGTGATGGTATCGATGACAAAGAAATAAAAATCCTCTGAGGCAAAGGCAATCACATAAATCCCAAAACCAATTAGGGCTAAAAAACCAGCTCCGATCAATTTGTAAAGCTTGAAAACTAGAGCTACAAAGAAAATCATGATAAAAAATGCTCCAAAAGCAGCTCTGGAAGCTGAGAAAACCAAGCTTCCCAAGGAAAAAGCCATGATCAATAAATAGGGCCAACTGTATTCTTTTTTCGAAGTCAAAAACCAAATCAATCCTGCTGCAAATCCCATCAGCACCGAACTTGCCAACTCCAGTGGATCAGAAAAAAAACTCGCCAATCGCTTGGTGACAGCCTGTGTTTCAAAGGTCCACGTTAAGCCAAAGTGACCAGATGGCTCGACGTCATTGATTACGTAATTGTATAGCGAATACCCGGTGAATTGCTGAAGATGCGCTTGCAGGAGATAATTTTCAATCAGATTAACCAAAAAAGCGCCTATCGCTACTACAAAAATTATCTTAAAAATCCAGCCAATTTCGACTTCGCTAAATCGGGTATTTCTCCCAAGAAAATAGACGAAACCAGGAATCAACATGCTTTTGTAGTATAGTGCTTTATTGATAAATGAGGCTTGACCCAAGGGTAGAACTAAATACAAAAATCCAATGCCTAGAAACCCGAGCATCATCCAATCGGTGGATTGAAGTCGAAAAGGATATTCGAAAACCTTCCTTTGGTAGAAAATGAAAACAAGAATGGCCACTAATACCACAACTTCCTTTAGAATCTGGAAAATCCCCAAGATCTCCGGAGAGCGAGTAGCAAGGAAGATTACACTCAATGAGGTGATGTAAAACGGAAGAAACGCTGCCAGAAAAAAGATGAAATAGCTCCATTTTCCCTTGAAAATCATTTCCTGAAGCACCCACAGAAATCCCGCGCCTACCCCCAATGCGATCACTATGAAAAATATCAGGGCCATCTTGCTGCGCTTTCTAAATCATCACTTAGCCCATCACGGATTCCCTTAATGACGGATTTCAATTTTTGGAATCTGCCTCTAAATAAAAAATATCCTGTCCAACCTAAAAAGCGAAAAAAATGATAAACGATTCCGGCCGGTATTCTTTGACTTCTAAGCAACAAAAATTGATTTCTAACATTATAATAAAATACCCGAGGGCTTAAAGTGCCTTCCGAATGAGTCTTTTTGGATGATGCTCCTGCTTCATGATAAATGACTGCCTTTTCTGCCAAAGCAATTTCAAACCCCGCTTTTTTGAATCTCAGAGACCATTCCACATCCTCAAAATAGGCGAAATATTGTTCATTGAGAAGTCCTACGTGCTGGATTGCTTCCCTTGAAATCAACATACAGCAGCCCGTTGCCCAGTCCAATTCCGATTTGTTAAATCTATAATCAGCTAAAGGTTCCCGATCTCCCAACGTAATCGCCCTGCCTATTGATGAAACCCATCTTCCTCCTGCGCTCCAGATTTTTTTTGGATCATGAAGGAAAAGAATCAATGGCTGCACAACTCCCAAGTTTGGGTTTTGGTGGAATTTCAGCATCATTTCTCCCAAGAAATCAGGCTCCACTTCTGTGTCATTGTTTAGGAGCATGATGTGGGAAAAGCCCTGTTCCAGCGCATATCTGATTCCTACATTATTCCCCCCTGTGAAACCAAGATTCTCTGCATTTTCGATCAATTCAATTTCCGGAAAAGCTTTTTTTAAAGCCTTGCCTTCTTGATCCAATGAGGCATTGTCTACCAAAATGACTTTATAATCAGTAAAATCCAAGTTGCGAAGCGAATTCAAACAAGCCCGCGTAAAGTCAAACCCATTCCAGTTGACCAAAATAATTGCGACCGATGAATTAGGAATAAAAGCCATGAAACAGGGTTCGGTTGTGTCTGTATAAAAGACCCAGACAGATTAAGAATACCATTATTTCGGTGGAAATGATGGCTATGCAAAGTCCAATTGGCCCAAAGTAGGCCGTCAAAATAGGTGACAAAATGATCATGAAAGCACACATCAGCCAACTTGCCTTAAACAGCAATTGTCTTAAATCAGCCGCCATCATCATGGTCACATTTGCCACATTAAGGCAAGCCAAGAACGGCACTAAGGCCAAAATTTTTAAATACAAAACGGACTCTTCCAGTGCCGACCTTGAGAGGACCTGAACGATAAAGGGCGCTGCAAAATGGGCTCCTGCTGAAATAAAGAACCCAACAACCAATACTTTCTTATACACTCTTTTCATGAATTTAAAGAATGCAGGTAAATCCTCAGCATAAAGTCTACTGGCGTTTGGAATGATTGCCTGGAAAATAAAAGGTGGAAAAAGTCTCAAAACCATAATCACTCGCTCAGCCAAACTGTACATCCCGAGTGTCTCCGCACCCGCAAAAAAACTTAAAACGATTAGTCCACCGCTGATAGAAATATGGCTCGCCAGATTGCTGAAAAAGAGCAAGGAATTGTCTTTGAGGCTTTTCCAGATAGCTGAGAATTCCGGTCTGTAAAATTGAATTCCTAAAAACGAATGGATATAAGCCAAGAGCAGAAGATTTATTCCAAGCCCAAAAAAGCCCATCAGAAAGTTAACCCATTTGCTTTGCTCCGGAGAATGAATGAACAGCACGATACCCATTAAGAAAAGCAGCTTGGAAAAGATATTGGCGATAGATACCAGTTTCATTTTCTCCATGCCCTGGAAAAACCAAAGTGGAAGTGTCGCTTCAGAAAAAAGTAAAAGCACTGAAAACACCAAAATCATTCGGTATTCCTGGAAAAGATTGAATCCGAAAGCACCTACCAAAATCAGGAAAGTAGCTGTAACCGCAAGGAGAATTTTGCCAGAGAAAACATTGGAAACAACATGAGAAAGGGCTTCTTTGTCTCCTTGGTTGATGGCAATTTCTCTTGGAGCACTGAGATTGTAACCAAATCCAACCAGAATGTTGAGAAGGATAATCACCGAAAGTGCAAGATTTACCAAGCCAAATTGATCTACTCCGATACTTTGTATAAGTAAAGGCATAGAGATGATCGAAATCAACACGTTGGAAGATTGGATCACCGCCAAAAAGAGGAAATTCTGAAAGGACTTGTTTCGGATGTAATTTCCGAAGGGGATGAGGAGGTTTAGTTTTTCAAACATGGCAGCCTAGGGTTTAGCTTTCCTGCACATGCTTTTGGTACAGCCTGTGAAAATATAGACCAAAAATTACCAATAGCCCCATAATGATCACACCTAAAACCATCCCTTTGACCAATCGGATCTCTGATCGATTCAAGGGAAGTCTAGGTGAATCGATGATCTGGATTAGAGGAGAATTGTTGCGATGATTGACTTTGGCGATTTCCAGATTTTTTACAATCTCCTGGTACACCGCGCCGGTTGCTTGCACGTCAATTTGCCGTTTGCGGCTTTCGACATTAGCAGAACTTAGGAGCGGATTGGCATTGGGCACTCGGTCTGTCGCACTGGCAAATGCACCGATACTTTCATCCAAAATCACCCGCACACTGTCTGCTTGCGTTTGAAGAATTGTGAGATTCTCGCCGGTCTTTTTGGTTTTAGTTTCGAGGTAAAAGGAATTCACTTTTTCCACTAATTTTTCATTAAATGCTTTCGCAAAATGCTCATCCTTCGATGAAATGCTAACCTGAATAATGCTGAGTTTTCGATCCGGCTTGGAAACTGAAAGTTGATTTTCCCGAATTAATTTGGAGACTTCTTTGACCACTGAGTCTTGGGTAACTGTGAAATTTTCCCGTGTAATCGAAAAATCCAAGGACGAAAAATCAACCTTTGAGGCCCATTTTTCATCCAATTCCTGAAACTCCACAAATCGCTCTATAAGCAATTGGCTTTCATTGAATTCACTGAGTAAAGTCTCTCCAAGCATCCGATCGGAGCGATACAATTCCATGATATTGTCACCTTGGAAAAGTCCACTCGTACTTCCTAAAGAACCCAAATTGACGCCAACTAGCGAAGCCAAACCCGACATTTGACCAATTCCTCCCCCTTCACCTTCTTCTAATACAAAAGACGTTTCCGCATGGAAAACGGGTTTCTTGAATTTGGAAACTAAAGCACCAAGGCCAAGTCCGATGATTCCCGCGAGAATTAAAATTTTCCACTGAGACAGAAAAAAAGAAAACCACTCGCCCAAGTTTTGAAAGACTTCCTTAAGCGTAAACTGATTATCCGAAAAGTGCTTCGACCCCGTCATTGCCAATTGATTTGAGATAGAACAAGGGCAAGAGTCGCTAAGCCTGTAGTCACACCAACTACATCACCCAATCGAAGCGGCATTCTAGGACCTTTGGTTGGCACGATCACCTCTGCTCCGGGTTCAATCGGAGGGAAGCTTCTAATTCCGAAAAAGCTTTTGGTCCGCTTCACAGCACCATTCGCATAGACTACGTAGGTTTGCTTTTTATTGGCTCTGCGCTCAAAACCACCTGCACCATTGATGTAGTGTTTTAATCCTCGACCGGTTTCATGACGGAGCGTCGTTGGATAGACTACATCGCCGCGCATCCTGACAGTTTGAAGAAGTTTTGGCACTGAAAGAATATCACCTTCTTCAAGAATCAGGTCATTTTCAGATCCCGGATTTTCGATGATTTTCTGAAGGTCGATTGCAACTGCTTCACTCTCTTTAAGTTTTACCGCAAATCCTGGAGTTCCGGCTGCAATCTGATCCAAGGATTCTCTTTTGGCAGATGCGATAGCGGTATCGGCTGGACTTAAATTCGTTGTTGGTAAATCCCTAAAAAGTCGCTGAAGCATTTCTTCCTGGGCTTCGGAGTTATTTGGATCTTCGATAAGCTTCATTCTCAATGCTTCAAGGTTTCGCTGTCTTCGAATTTGCTCGGACTCAGTATTGAAAAACTCCGTTCTACGGATCAAAGTTGCACCTTTTGAGTAAGCAAATTGATTGAGCCCACCTGCTCTTTTCACCAAATCAGATACTCGCTCTACACTGTTTTGAATAGCGAATAAACCCGGAGAATTCACCTGACCTTCTACAGAGACAAGTCTTTGCATTGTGAAATTTGCTCGCTTTCGAATAATAACTTGGTCAAAAGGAAGCAAACTCGGAGAATCCGAACTGATGGATAAATCTGGATTTACGCGTGCTGGAATAATATCTGAAAGTGTACCTAAGTCAGAATCCTCCAATCTTCTTGCGATCTCAATGTCCTGCGAATTGGCTGACTCCTGAAGTCCACCTGCCAAAATGATCAATTCCTCGATCTTCATGGATTCAGAATAAGGATAGGTTCCTGGCTTTTTCACTTCTCCCAAAATCTGAACATAGCGCTCATTCTGAACATCGTAAATGCTGGAAATGCGAATTACGTCTTCGCGCTGTAGAATTACATCCGGTGCGGTTCCGGCGAGGACATTCTTTAGATTGACCTCAATCATTTCTGTGCTTAGATCAGCTTTAGTTCGCAGAATACTTGCTCGCTCGGTGTAGGCATCGCCTCGGAGTCCTTCTGCATTATTCACTAATTGAGATAAAGTCAACCCATCAGAAAGCGCAAAAGTACCCTCACGGTATACGGCACCTCTGATCTGAACTCGATTGCTGAAGCGATTCAGAATTTTGCTGACGGAGATTTCATCGCCGCCTTTCAGGATAAACATCCCAAACTGGTTCTGATACACATCTGAAACCGAGCGCTGATTTCCGGTAATTCGGGAGATGGCAACCCGATCTTTAAATGCCAAATCGGTAAATCCTCCGGCATAACTTAGCAGGTTTTCAAACGTGTCCTCTGCGGTGATTTCAAAAGTCATTGGACGCTTTACCTCCCCGTTTATTTTTATTCTGGACTCAAATGGAGGAACCAATATTACATCCTGATCCTGAAGTTGAATATCGAGGTTTGCAGTACCGTTGATCAACAAATCATACACATCGACGACTGCAATGGGCTTGTTATTTCGGATCACTTTAATTGCTCGCATGGTGCCGTTGTCATTCGGACCACCTGCTGAATAAAGGGCATTGAATACGGTGGAAAAAGCGCTAAGGGTAAAGGTGCCAGGTAATCGAACTTCGCCCAGAATGTTCACTTTTATCGTTCTGACATTTCCCAAAGTCACCTGTAAAAAAGTTTTTGGGTTGGCTCCGGAAAGACCCGGATAATACCTGGAAACTCTGCTTTTGATGATTCCGGTTGCTTCGGTGATGGTCTTTCCCGAAACTGAAACAGGGCCGATGTTGTCCAAGATCACGAATCCGTCCGGATTTACTGTGGCCTCGTAGTATTGCTCAGACTGACCGTAGATGTCAACAAATATCACGTCTCCGGGGCCTAAAATGTAACTTTGGGGAGTGGCTTGGTTGAGGCTTGGTTCGAAACTCAAACGCCTGTTTTTTTGGTAAAAAAGGGAACTGCCAAATATCTCGTTTCCAGAAGGTAGATTTTGGATTTCATCCTGAGGTTGATAAAGTCCTCGGGTAATCTCATTAAAGTCCATTTGTTGCCTTGGCTCTCTGCGAGAGGCATTCGTACTCCTTTTTGCAGATCCGCTTAGGTCAAGGTCCCCAATTCTGTTTCGTAGTTTTTCGACTTCTACAGAGGGCATTCCCCGGAGTTGAGCCATTTGCAGAAAATCATCCACTCCTAAGCCTGCCTCATTGGCTCTTTTCACCAATTCGGCAACCTGTTCGTCGCTCAAATCATCAACTTTAATGGTTGTCAGGTCAATGTTTTGCTGAGCAAAGCTGGATGGAACTGATACAATCAGCAATGCGATGAAGGCAAAAAAATACCAGATTCTTATGTTTAAAATCATGATCTAAAAGACTATTCCGGGTGTATATCGGGCAATTACGGTTATCAAAAATCCATCAATTTCTTAATTCTACCAAATATAGGTCCAAAAAGTCCCTTTTGGGTTAGATCCGGAATCAAGGATTTGAACAATAATTTGGATATTTTTAAATTTCGAATTGAAATTTAGGGGATTAAATCTCATGAATTATTTGGTCCGTTTGAAAACTAATATGGATATCAGGTGGGAACAACGGTTTAATAATTTTAATAAAGCTTTTCAAAAGCTTGGTGAGGCCGTTTTGAGGATAAAAAAGGAATATTATTCAAACGGGGAGCTTGATCGAGTTAAGTTTTTAGAAGGAGATGATTTAATTAAAGAAGGTCTTATTCAACGTTTTGAATACACACATGAACTAGCTTGGAATGTTTTGAAAGATTTCCTTGAGGTAAGAGGTGTTTCAGGTCTATTTGGTTCGAGAGATGCAACGAGAGAAGCATTCGATGTAGAATTAATCACTGATGGGAAAATCTGGATGGACATGATCAATAGCAGGAATAAAACTTCCCATACTTATAATGAGGAAATTGCGGATGAGATATTCGTGAAAATTTTGGAGGAATATTATCATGCCTTTTTGAATTTCCAGAAAGTCATGAACAAGTTAAAATCTTCAAAAAGGAATTGAAAAAATGAAATCGAGCCTGCCTGAGGCAGACAGGCATGACTAAAAAGTCACACACTGGGATGCCTCGATGGCTATCGGGGTCACCATGCGAGATTCCACCTGCCTGCTGGCAGGCAGGTGTGACCGATAAAAATCAAATTATAAACTCATGAAATTTGGATTGGAAGAAGAGGATATTCAAGCGATTTCGAAAGTGCTAAATCAATACAATCAGATTAATCGCGCAATCATCTATGGCTCTAGAGCTAAAGGGAATTTTCAGCCTTCTTCAGACATTGATTTAACTTTGGAAGGTGAAGATTTAGACTTAAGCCTGCTTTTTGGGGTTGAAAATGATTTGGATGATTTGCTTTTGCCATGGAAAATTGACTTATCCATTTTGAAAAAAATTGAGAATTCTGAATTAGTGGATCACATTTCTCGGGTAGGAAAAGTGTTTTTTGAAAGAGAAACAGAGAAAATCTCTCGTTAAATGATCCCCTACTCCGTACAATTCCTGCAAATCTCGATCTCTCTTCGGTCTGCCAATAGCTGCTTCCGAAAGTTGAAATAAGGCCATGAATTCCAAATTGAGCTCATTGATTGAGTTTTGAGCTCCCCCATTACATGGCTAGCATCCTTGTCAAAACAGCAAGGAACCACCTTTCCATCCCAAGTTACTACGGCGCCTTCCCACATTCTCCAGCATTTGTTTTCGAGTTGTTTTTTCAGTTTCCATTTTCCATTTCCGACAGGAACATAACGAGAATAACCCAAGTCTTTTGGAATTAAGTCAGAGCCGTTCTCGAAATCGTAAATCTGGGTGGTTTTGAGTTGGAGTTCATCTACCTCCATTGTTTTTGCCCAATTTTTCAAAGCAGGAAGCTGATGTTCGTTTTGTCCTGTGACCAAAAATTGAAGGACAATTCTGGGATATTGAAAGTCATCTTTTTTTCGCTCTGAAATTAGCAATTGAAGACCCTGCTCAACTTTGGCGAGATTTCCTCCTATTCGATATTGCTCATACACTTCCTGTGTAATGCCGTCCATTGACACAATCAATTGCTTGAGTCCACTTTTCAGGATTTCTTTAACCTGCTTTTTCTCAAGATAATGGGCATTGGTGGAGGTGGAGGTGAATATCCCCTTTGAATCAGCATATCGGACCATCTCCAGAAATCTGGGATTCAAAAATGGCTCACCTTGAAAATAAAGATGAAGCCAGGAGAGATGACCTTTTACTTGGTCGATTACAGTTTCGAAAAGCCGTTCTTGTAACATTCCGGTCGGACGGGAAAATGACCTCAAACCAGAAGGGCACTCTGGGCAGCGCAGATTACAACTAGTGGTTGGTTCGATGCTCAAGGTCGTCGGCCTTCCCCACATGAGGGGTTTTCGAATCACTTGGCTGAAATAAAAGGAACTTCTGAGCAGGAGGTAATTCATGACTTTTTGAAAAGTCAGGTATCGGAAAAATGCCAGCCCGGTGATCCATTTGTTTTGCACACGGAAAAATAAGGAATAAGTGCTGGAAGTAGCAATGAAGAATTCGGGCAAGTAATACCAAATGGTCAGTAGATGCGTTTGGATGGATTAAACTTGGATTGCTTATTTTTGAACTCGAAACATCAATCTCATGCGGCTAAATCGAATTGCTCTTCTTATTCCTGTATTGTTTTTAGCTTTTGCCTGCGGCAAAAAAAGCGAGACATGTGAACTTGATCCTGACATTTTGGATCAAGACTTGGAGGTGAATATTACCCGACTGGAAGATGAGTTTTTCGGAGCTAAAACCGCTCAGGACTTTCTTTTTTTGTTGGATAAGTACCCTGATTTTGCGAAATTTTACCTTCAGGAGAGTGTTTATTTTTCACCGGATTCACTTGCTCCCAGTCTTCTGGAGATTCATCAGGATTCTTCTTTGCGGGTTTTGTATGATTCTGTCAAGGTTGAATTTGCGGACATTTCCGATCTTGAAAACGAACTTGAAGCATCTTTCAAGGCTATCAAATATTATTTTCCCGATTTTAAAGTTCCCAAGGTGTACACCTTTGTCTCCGGATTCAATTCGGATTTGCTCATCACTGAAGACATGATTGTCATCGGTTTGGATTATTTTCTTCCGGCGGATCATACATTCCAACCCGACATCGCGCGATACATGGCAGTACGATATGAGAAAAAGTTCCTCGTACCCATGATTGTGCTGGCGATTTCCTCCAAGTACAATATCACCAACCCGGCGGATAACACCTTGCTTTCGGAAATGATCTATTATGGCAAGGCCTATCATTTTGTTAAGTCTATCATGCCTTGTACCTCGGATCAGTACATCATCGGTTATTCTCCGGAAGAAATTGCTGAATGCTTTGACAATGAAGAGTACATCTGGTCTCATTTTGTGGAGAATGAATTACTCTACGAAACCAACCCATTTGAAATCCGCAAATACATCGGAGAGGCTCCTTTTACTGATGCGATTTCTACCAAAGCTCCTGGAAGACTAGGCCGATGGCTGGGATGGAACATCGTGGATGATTACCGATCCTATCAGGATATGGATCTAGCAGTGCTGATGATGGAATCTGATGTTGAGAAGATTTTCAGGCAGTCCGGGTATCGACCGAGAAGGTAGGGAGCCCTGTTTTTGCTTTCTCTTGAAGGTGTGCAAGGGATCATACTGATTCACAAATCCTTTATTTGTCGTGAAAAGGATTGATCCTTCACAAAGCCTTGGAGTTCGAAAATAGATTGATACTAACTTTTCTCTCTTCAGAATCTTTGCGGTTAAAAAAAAGTGCTAATAGGTAGGATATGATTGATATTTAAGCTCCTAAGCCCCGCCATTCTTTTTCTGTAAATCCTAAATGTTTCTTACTCGGAACGACCTTTCACTTTCACCTTTATTCAAATTTCTGTCATCAGTAGGATTGATCACTTCCAATAGTCGGTTCACAGCGATTTCCTTTGAAAAATACGTCTCGGCAAGTTTTCTTGAGTTTTTTCCCATCAGTTCTAATTGAGCAGGGTTGTCGGCCAGGTTTTCCAGCTTTGCAAAAGCTGATTTCATCCTGCCGGGTAAACAGGAAATCCCAAGTTCATGGGTTTTCACCAAGTCAAATACCCAACCTTTATGATTGACCAAAATAGCCTTTCCTGCCGCCAAGGCATCAAAAAACTTGTTGGGACTGTTGGTTTTGAGGACTGGCAAATGAGCAAAAGATATCCATGCAAAGTCTGCAAGGCTGAGAACTGCATTTACTTTTTCCTTTGGGCCGAAAGGGATAAATCGGACATTCAAAAGGCTTTTTGAGTGAGCGATTTTCCTCAGATTTTCCTCGTGACTTCCTGTACCCATGATCAGGAAATTCCAGTCTTTCTTTTGATTTTGAGCCATTTCGGCTAATTCCAAAAGTTCTTCCACCGCATTCACTTGTCCAAGTGCACCAGTATAGGCGATGGTCAGTCCAATAGAAAGTCCAAGTTGCTGAGCGAGTTTTTGGTTTTTTTCTTCTGGATAAAAGACATTCAAATCAGAAAAATTGGGAATCAATGCTACTTCTCGCTTTGGGCTGATCTTCTGCAAATGGGCTGCTATACCCGGAGAAAGTGCGACCAAACTC
Source organism: Algoriphagus sp. (assembly GCF_046296635.1). Lineage (GTDB taxonomy): Bacteria > Bacteroidota > Bacteroidia > Cytophagales > Cyclobacteriaceae > Algoriphagus. Next base: position 124,822 of record NZ_JBKBKZ010000006.1, read on the forward strand.
AAAGCTTGATCATAAATCCGTTTCTCCAGTTCATAAAGTAACCTCTTGGTCAACGGGTTTTTGATTGCACCCACCTGTATCGGAGCTTCCGGCCAAAGATCCCGAACTTCAAAAATATACGGCAAAGCCAGCCTTTTCTTTGACCAAAGTCCGATCAATCCAGTAGTGAGAGGGGTGGATGTGATATAGAGTAAATCCGGTCTGGGAAGTTTTTTGACTAGTTTTCTGGCCTTCACGACAAACTGCCAAAACGCCCAAATGCGCTTTAAAAAGCCGAATTTTTGATCATAATTCACCGGCAAATAATGAACTCGAATTCCATCAATCCATCGCTGATCATAGTCAGGTAATTCATGTGAGGTGATCATTTCTACGCCAATTCCAGCTTCCACCAAGCCTTTGGCAAGGTGATAAGATCGAACCGCCCCACCTTGATCGGGCGTCCGAAAGTACTGATGGATGTAGATCACTTTCATAGACGCAAGTTCGACCATTCTGCCAAAAGAAACAGATTATATATCGCCAAGAATTGTGTTTTGACACCACTCTCTGGTTTTTGCAAGAGTTGACGGACAGGAGCAGAAAGGTACTGCCCATGGCTTTGGTCAAATTCCCTAAGAGAATGAAAAACTCGCATGGAGAATTCATTACTTTCGCTTAGCCATTCTTTCAGAGGCAAGCCAAATCCGAATTTTTTACGATCGGCTATCCAGCCCAAGTCGTTTTCCCGAAGGATATTTTTAATCCATGGCTTACCAAGGAGTAAATCGGGGTCCTCTACTTGCTGCCAAAGCTTAAGCATGGATACATCAAGATATGGAGAACGACCTTCGATTCCGTGTGCCATGAGTGCATTATCATGAACTTTCAGAACATCCTGTACGAGATAACCCTGTCGGTCAAAGTCCAGCATTCGCTTGTATTCCGGTAGTTTTGGATTAAATATCCGCTCATAGTCACCCATAATTTCCTGAGGTGGATTTTGTAGGGTAGAAAAATTAAGAAAGGTATGATTTGGGTCTTGCCGAATACCTGACAAGAACTTTTTCCAATTGCTACCAAAAGGGAATTTCCCAAAAAAACCTGCGCAATTGATCCAAAATGAATGCTGATCCCAATATCTGGAAAAAGCTTGGTGCCGCTGATATCCACCCCAAAGCTCATCCGCACCTGCGCCGGAAATCATGACTTTGGCATGTGATTTAGCTTTTTTACCAATCATCCAAGTCAAAAAACCAGCGGAATCGCCAATTGGAAGGTCTACCGATTGAAGGTATTCATCCCAGTTTTCCAGAAAGATTTTTTGGGTTATGTCTATCAGGTGATGGTGCGTCGGAATTTGCTTTGCAAAACGGATCGAATGATCTCCATCGGCGTATTTCGTGCGGTATTTTTTTTCTACCTGAATAGTAAAAGCTGGGAGCGGAGTTCCTGTTTTTTTATACCAAAGCGTGTACAATAAAGTACTGTCAGCACCTCCGCTGAGCAGGACTCCGACAGGAACATCGGCATGAAAATGATTCAAAACCGCTTTTTCCAAAAGTTTGGTAAAGGCTTTTTGGCTGGGAACTTCCTTTTCAACCTTTGGCATAGGCAGCGTGTCCCAACGGAAAGTGTCATGTCGGAAAAGCGTACTATATCGACCGGGTTTCCATGCACTGATTCCCCTGTGAAAAGTTTTACCTGGAGAAGGTGCCCTGAAATAAAAATAGTGTTCCACCTGCTCCCAATCCGGGGCGTGGTTTTGAAGAGATGCAATCCCTCTAACCTCGGAGGAAATGACTAATCTATCTGGACTTTGAGCGTAATAGAGTGGTTTTTCGCCATTACGATCCCTTGCGACCAAGACTGATTTACTAATCAAATCGACATAGACGAGGGCAAACATTCCATTCAGTTTTTCCAGCCCTTTGGCTCCAAAAACGCGGATGTAATGAAGCAATACCTCAGTGTCAGACTGCGTGATAAATTCAATTCCCATTTTTGAAAGTAACTTCCGTAGTTCATGGAAATTATAAATCTCACCATTGAAGATGAGGAGACTTTTTCCATCACCCGACCAAAATGGCTGATCTGCATCGGGTCCCGGATGGAGAATTTTAAGACGATTTACTCCGATCCAAAGCCCTGCCCAAGGGGAATAAATCGCTTCCTGATCAGGTCCTCGATGACGGGAACTTGATACTAGTTTTTGAATGGCTGTTTTATTGGCGCCTTTGCCCCAAATGAGGTGAATCCCGCACATTATGGATTCGCTCCTTCCTTTGCCATTTTGAGTTGGGTTTTCTCAAAATACTTGCAAAAATGAGTGAGTGTACATTCTTCACATTTTGGTCTTCTAGCGAGGCAGACATATCTACCATGTAAAATCAACCAATGATGGGCAATATGAATGTGTTGTTTGGGGATATGCTTGATCAATTGCTTCTCCACTTCCAGCGGAGTGTTAGCTGTCATCGGAACAAGCCCGAGTCGACGTGAAACTCGAAAGACATGGGTGTCGACGGCCATATTTGGTTGGTTCCAGACGACTGAGGTGATGACATTTGCGGTTTTGCGGCCTACTCCGGGTAGCTTCACCAGTTCGTCAACAGTGGAGGGTATTTCTCCATTAAAATCCTCCATCAGCATTTTCCCTAGGCCGATCAAGTGTTTGGTTTTATTGTTTGGGTAGGAAATGGAGCGGATGTAGGGAAAAAGCTCATCAAAGTGTGTGGCCGCCAGGTGTGCGGCTGTGGGAAAATGTTTGAAAAGTTCCTGGGTTACGATGTTTACCCGTTTGTCAGTGCATTGGGCAGAAAGGACGACGGCGACTAAAAGCTGAAAGGGATTTTCGTATTGAAGTTCCGTTTCAGCAATCGGCATGTTGGTTGAAAAGTGGGTGATAAAAGCCTCGTATCGTTGTTTTTTGAGCATGAATAAATTCTAGTTGTAAAGGGAGCTTAAGATAGTTATAATTGGAATATTGTCCCGATGATTATCGGGATGGAAAATTGAAAAATTAAGAGTCAATTCATCAATGCTTAAAAAAAACACTAGTTATTTCACCCATCTTCAATTATATGGTTTTGGGAGCTTTTGGGTATATTTAGAAAAAATCATAAGGTAATGGAAGCGATCATTTTAAAAAGTAAGTCTCCAAAAAGTTTAGAGAAAATTAAAGAACTAGCAAAAACGCTTGGCGTGGAGTTTTCTATAATTGATAGCAAAATAGCTGAAGATTTATCCCTTGCAAATGCTATTGAAGTTGGAAAAACAGGAGAATACATCGATTTAGCTGATTTTTTAACCGAGTTGAAAAACGAAAGGACTGATAATTGAAAAAAAGTCTTTTATTATTCCTGTTGAATTTTACTTTTATGATTGGTTTCTCCCAAAACCGACCCCGCGAATTAGGTGTTCCCTTTGGCATTTTGCCCACGGGGCCGCTTAATTCGATCACTGATGTAGAAGGATTGAAAGTGGGGCATTTCACGAAGATTGAAGGTGAAAATATCCGCACTGGCGCAACTGCAATTCTACCTCACTACGGTAATCTTTTTCAGGAAAAAGTACCTGCAGCAATCTTTGTAGGAAACGGCTTTGGCAAGCTTGCGGGGGTCACCCAAGTTCAGGAACTGGGAACGCTGGAATCTCCGATCATTCTCACCAATACCTTAAGTGTAGCGGCAGGAATTGAGGGAGTCGTCAAGTACACTTTGGCGCAGGCAGGAAATGAAACTGTCCAATCTGTTAATGCACTAGTTGGTGAAACCAATGATGGTTATTTGAATGATATCCGAGGAATGCACATTTCCTCGGATGAAGTCATTGAAGCTGTTCAAAATGCCAAAGTGGGATCTGTGACCGAAGGAAATGTCGGTGCCGGAACGGGCACGGTCTGCTTTGGCTGGAAAGGTGGAATTGGAACTTCGTCAAGGAGATTACCGGAAAGTCTGGGTGGATACACCGTCGGAGTATTGGTACAAACCAACTTTGGCGGAAATCTGCAGATTGCGGGAGTTCCCGTCGGAGAAAAGTTGGGAAAATATCCCTTCAAGGATGCACTAGAAAAATCTGATGGCAGTTGCATGATTGTGGTGGCCACTGATGCTCCGGTTTTGGAGCGAAACCTGGAACGAATGGCTCAGCGAGCAATGATGGGATTAGCAAAGACCGGTGGGATTGCTTCTAATGGTTCGGGGGATTATGTCATTGCTTTTTCTACAGCCGAAGGACTTCGGATTCCTCATTCTATTCCAGCCCAATCACTTCAAAAAGCTGAATTTATTGGAAATGATGACATGACTGCGCTCTTTCTGGCGGTAATCGAAGCGACTGAAGAAGCAATTATCAATTCACTTTTTGCTGCAGAGAATATGACCGGAAAAGATGGAAGAACCGTAGAGAAACTTCCAAAGGAAAAAGTTTTGGAATGGATTAAAATTCAGCAAATTAGAAACTGAAATATTTTCTAATGGAAGACGCAGGTATTAAAAAACAGCATGATCTGACTTGGTTGGAAAACTTGCAAAAGAATAGCTGGGAGCCTGAAGTAATTATCTCAGGTATTTCCTTGGCAGTTTTATTCATAATTCCATCCCGTCTTTTTGAATATTCGGTAGTTTTGATTCAGGACTATGGCTTGGAGCAAATTCCCGCCCTCCTGGTTATATTGTATTTTTCATTGATCATTTCTGTATTCAAGATTTTCTTGATTTCCCATTTACTTCTTCGGTTTATGTGGGCGGGAATGTTGGGGATTACCTATGCATTTCCAGAAGGTGTTTTAAAAGGAAAGCTTTTTAAATTTTCTCAAAATGTAGAATACAAACACCCCAATCACTTTCTTCTTAAACTGGAGCGCTGGTGTAGTATGGCTTATGGTTATCCCTTGACCATTGCGATTCCCCTTTTTTCTATCACTGTTTACCTAATACTATTAATCATAGTTTATCTTTTTTTTCAGCTCGATTTTCAAATTATATACTTTGTTTTCATGGTCTCCTTTGTTGTTCTTTTTTTGGTTGTTTTGATTTTAAATAAATCAGGAATTTCAAAAACTATGATTGCCGGATTGAATGGAACCATTGGTGCTGTTTACACAAGCCACCTAGGCAAATGGACAACACTTTCCTTTTCGTTGGGTCTGTTTCTTGCAGCTATACCTTTTGTATTGTCTGATTTAACTGGATTTTCCCAATATCAGCCAATTTCAAACCTTGAGGAAGAGTTTTATGATTGGCCAGAGCAATCCCGGTATTTTGAAGAGTATAATTCCGTTCCTGTCAGATTCCCCAGGGTCTGGACCGAAACTAAGTCGGTAAATTCTGATCAGTTAAACCTGTACCTAGCAAGATATTCCAGGGATGAATTGGACTTACCCAAACTTCAGGTTCTTTTAGCCGGTAAATTTGATACACTTCAATGGGGTGCTTTGGAAAAAGTAGAGGACACTTACCGAATTTTTCTAAATGACTCCTTAATTCAAACTGAAAATTGGTTTCCTATCACCTCTGGTCTTACGGGTCAAAAAGCATTCTTTGGAACTATCCCCATAAGCCATCTTGAAAGCGGAATTCATGAAGTACGGGTTGAAAGGCTTACTTACGTTGGACCTTTCCTTAGTATCGGAAATGAACCACGCCATCGAAAGCGTTGGGCAAGATTCCATTTCATTAAGCAATAGTACTAACTACATCCTAATTCTCCACTCTTTCGGAAAGTAGTTATTCAGGCGATTGCCGAGATTCTTGACCCAGCCAAGCGGGAGGTTTTGATAGGTCATTAATACCCAGCCAAGGGGCAAGTCATCTATTTCCTGATCGTTTTTTCGGAGAAAATCCAATGCTTGGTCCAAATGGAGTTCGTAAGTAGCGAATCCATTTTTAGGAAAAGTGGACAAAGCCCATTCGTGCGAAGGTATCCAGTCATTTTTCTGTTTTTTGCCTAGCTCAACTCCAAAGTAACGCAAACTTAGATGCAAGGCAATGCGCTCAAAATGCCTGAAGAATTTTTGATCGATCCTAAAAATTGAGTCGTTGAGACTGTAATATTTCCCTTTCCCTTGAAAGCCTAATTCTGAATCAAAGCCAATTTCCTCCCGCTCATTGATGGATTTCAAAACTGCGTGTTTGAAGTCTTTTATCTTTCCAGGTTCTTGGGAAGAAGCGGAATCTGGCCGTTTTAGAATTGTGATAAAGAAGCCCTCACCTATTACTTTATGCGGGAAAAAACGATATCCGAAGAATCTCCCGTCGGGCGTTTCCACCTGAGATTCTACGATATTCCAACTCGGATCGAGTGGAATTTGAACGGGTTCAAAAGCGAATTCCTCTGTAAGAAATTTGACCATTTCCTCATTTTCCTGCTCGTTGAAAGTGCAGGTGGAATAGATCAAGTATCCGCCTCCCTTAACCAAAGCACCGGCTTTGTCCATGATTCGCCTCTGCCGGGAAGAGCACAGCATTACATGATCGGGAGACCATTCTTCCCTGGCTTGAGGATCTTTTCGAAACATCCCTTCTCCGGAACAGGGCGCATCCACCAAGACCAAATCAAAAAAACCTTCCAAAGGCTCAAAGTGATCTGGGTCGTTGTTGGTCACAATGATATTTCCCAAACCCCATTTGATAGCGTTTTCCTTCAAAATCTGAGCACGGGATTGAATGACTTCATTGGCTACCAACATCCCTTCGTTTCCCAAAAAGGTAGAAAGTAAAGTGCTTTTTCCACCGGGTGCGGCTGCCAAATCGAGATAAATTCCTTTAGGAATCTGAAGGCTATGGAGAATATGCTCTATAAACATGGAAGAGGCTTCCTGCACGTAATAAGCCCCGGCCTGAAATGCGGGGTCAAGGGTGAAGCTGGGTCTGTCCTTCAAAAAAAAGCCATGTTCTGACCATGGAATTGGAGTCATGGGCCAGTTTGGGGTAAGTGGCTTTGCCGGATTGAGACGAATTGCGGTACGAGGAGATTGGTTGACTGCGGCTTTGAATTCTCCGAATTCTTCTTTTCCCAAAAGAGAAATCATCTGAGACTCGAAGGCATTCGGCAGCTGGATGTCGGACATGGGACAAAGATAGTGATCGGTAAGCAGTCGCAGAAGGCAGAAATGAAGTCAGAATGCTAAAGTATGAAATCTGAAAGCCCCGAACGAGAAAGGGCTTTTGCTTATTGCAAACTGAGACTTCCTACTTGAAATTTTGTAACTGTAAGGATAAAAATCTTAACTTAATTATCAAATCTCGACTCCATGGAACTCCTCACAAATATCGTCATCGGCTTGGTTGCCGCACTTCATTTGTATTTTTTATGGTTTGAAATGTTTGCTTGGGAGACTACCGGGAGGAAAATCTTCCGGCAAATGCCGGCAGAACTATTTCCAAAAACAAAGGCTTTGGCAGCAAATCAGGGTTTGTACAATGGGTTCTTGGTAGCAGGGCTGATTTGGTCCTTGGTTATTGCAGATCCGGTTTGGGCGGATAAAGTGGCCTTGTTTTTTCTGACCTGTGTGCTGATCGCAGGGATTTATGGAGCGATCACTGCGAGTAAAAAAATCTTTTATGTACAAGGTTTGCCTGCGCTGGTGGGGATTGTGTTGATTTTGATCGGCTGATTTTGATTTACTGCTGAACTTAAAATCAAGCAATTTGGATTCCTGATTCCTTGACTTTTGTAACCAAAGGAGAGTTTTCCGAAGTCTCATAATTTTTGGTTCCAATTATAATGGGCTCGATTTTAGAACTGACTTTACTTGTTAGACGCCATATTTTTCCAACCAATCTGTCATTTGATTCTTCAAATCCATCCGAAACCAGTAAAACATCAATATCGCTTTCTTCGGAGGCAGAGTTGTCGCTATAACTTCCATATAGGAAAGCTTTATTGACTGAAATTCCCTCTGCTCGAAGGATTTCAATGTATTTTTTCAGTAATTGGATAACCTCTCCTTGAGCCATGATAATTGCTTTTTTGTCTCTATCAAATATTCTTTAACAACTCGAAGATCTGGAATAAACGGCTGATATCCAGGATATCTTCCTTCCAATTGATATTTCATCAACACTCCGAAAAATTCTAAAGTGTCATTACTAAGTGCAAGGTTAGATTTTTCAGAAAGATATATCAAGTTATGTGTTTTGGGAGCTAATTCACATGTGACTTTGACCACATGCGCTTTGAGGGCTTTTTCTACAACCAAATGACAAAAAAACAATCCATGTAAGCACCTACTCTTTTCAATAAGAATACTGGCAACTTCAAGATCTTCTACAGCTCCGTTGATCCAATATTCTATCTGTTTTTCAATGTTTATTCCCATGACTATTGAATTTGGAAACTTTTAGATCAAGAAATCTTTTCTGACCAAAAAATCTTCATAGAATTCTGCCAGCTTTGATTCGGTTTTCGAGTTCTTCTTGAGAAATAATTCGACCTGACTTTATATCCTCCTCCGCTTCAGCCACACAATTTTCAAATTCCTCCATTGACATTGGAGAAAGTGTCTTTTGATAGGCATCAAAAACCGTTTTCTTCCGAATAGACTCTAATTGATCCAAAATCTCCTCATCCTGAAGATTGGATAGCCAAGTTATTAAATCGATTTTTTTCTCTGCGGTACTCATGGTATTGAAATTTTAAAATTCAATTTAACAAAAAAAAGAGGCTTTCGCCCCTTTCTTAATTGTCATCCTCATCTTCGAAATCATCGTCTTCATTCATATCAAACATCGAACTGAATAGGTCCTTGAACTGAAGTCCTGTGTCCAATAATTTTTTACTGAGTTGGGAATACTCGGCCAGTCCGTGAAGCGCAAATTCCATGAAGAATTCCTTCTCTTTTTCAGGTAGGTTTTTCACCAATTGAGTGACAACCTCTTCCAATCCCGGCACAGAGTGAAGTAAGCTTTTGTATTGTTTGTCCGGTTGAGATGCTAAAATGTCAAGTACATTTCCTTCCCCAAACCAAGCCAAAGGAAGGATATAGGGATTACCGTTTTTGTCTTTTTTACTTTGCTCAGGAGAAGGAAAATAGTTGATAAACTGAGTCCGGATCGCTTTTCCAATCAAATTGTATGCAACTAATCCTGCACCTTCTTGCTCGCCTTCGTAGACCAGTTCCACTTTTCCTGTAATAGCAGGAATGACACCGATCAAATCTGCAATTCGAACCATCGTGTTGGTTTCACCATTCATGTAGAGTCTTCGCTCCGCTGCTGAAATCAGGTTTTCGTAGGCCGAAATGGTTAATCGGGCTGAAACCCCACTTTTTTCATCCACAAATTCAGAACCTCTCGCTTCTATCGCAATCTGCTCGATGAGATCTTTCATCAGTTCGGGCACAAAGATGTTTTCCACAGGCTTGCCCTTCAGATTCGCTTCTTGAGCTGTAATCCGACGACCGATTTCGATGGACTTTGGATAGTGGGTTATGATCTGACTTTCGATTCGATCTTTCAGTGGAGTCGCTATACTTCCTCGATTGGTATAATCTTCAGGATTTGCGGTAAAGACAAACTGTATATCCAGCGGCAATCTGAGTTTGAAACCTCTAATTTGTATATCACCTTCCTGCAAAATATTAAACAATGCCACCTGAATTCTAGCCTGCAAGTCAGGCAATTCATTGATGACGAAAATGGATCTGTGCGATCTTGGCACGAGTCCATAATGGATTACCCGCTCATCGTTGTAGCTGAGTTTCATGGTCGCTGCTTTGATCGGATCCACGTCACCAATTAAGTCGGCAACAGAAACGTCAGGAGTTGCGAGTTTTTCGGTGTACCGATCATTCCGATGCCACCAGATAATAGGTGTATCGTCACCTTTTTCCTCGATCAGATCTTTTGCAAAAGTGGATAGCGGTTGCAATGGATCATCATTTAGTTCCGAGCCAAAAACTACAGGCACATACTCGTCCAGTAGATGAGTCATCATGCGAGCAATCCGAGTTTTCGCCTGACCACGAAGACCAAGTAAATTGATATTGTGGCGGGAAAGGATAGCCCGCTCAATGTCCGGAATGACAGTGTCTTCATATCCCCAAATCCCTTCAAAGACATTTTCTTTTCGTTTGATTTTCAGAATTAGATTATCACGAAGTTCTTCTTTGATGGATTTTGAGGTATATCCGGAGGCTTTGAGCTGTCCGAGCGTTCTGATTTGTAAGAGTTGTTGACCAGTTAGTTTTTGGTAGTCCATGCTTAGAAGCGTTTGGTTCGGTTTCGTCTGTAATCTTCAAAAATTAAATCTCCAAGGCCTTTCAGGCTGGAGTAATAGGCATTTCCATTGTTTACTTTGGTGAATTCTTTCACGAATTCTTTCAGATATGGATCTGAAGCAATCATGAAAGTCGTCACGGGAATTTTCAGCTTACGGCATTGAGCGGCCAGTTTCAGCGTTTCAGCCAAGATTTTGCTGTCAATCCCAAAAGCATTTTTGTAATATTTGATCCCCACTTTCAGGCAGGTTGGTTTGCCATCGGTGATCATGAAGATCTGTTTGTTCGGGTTTTTGCGCCGGCGAAGTAAATCCATAGCAAGTTCCAGACCTGCGACAGTGTTGGTGTGATAAGGTCCAACTTGCAGGTAAGGCAAGTCTTTGATTTCGATTTGCCAAGCATCATTTCCAAAAACGATTATGTCGAGCGTATCTTTTGGATAGCGGGTTTTGATGAGTTCAGCAAGCGCCATCGCTACTTTTTTGGCAGGAGTGATCCGATCTTCACCGTATAGAATCATCGAGTGCGAAATGTCAATCATTAGCACAGTGGAAGTCTGTGATCGAACTTCATTTTCCATCACTTCCAAGTCATCCTCGGTAAGTAGAAAATCGCCCGAAAAACCATGATTTGCCTGCGCATTTCTAAGGGAATCGGTCAAAGCGATTTGATCGAGGTTATCTCCAAATTCGAAAGCACGACGGTCGGTACCACGCTCATCACCAGTTCCGGAATGAGTGGTTTTGTGCTGACCGGATTTGCTACGTTTGAGTTTACCAAAGATTTCCTCCAAGGCATTTTTTCGGATATTCTGCTCTGCTTTTCCGGTGATCTTTAATTCGCCTTTTTGATTTTCCTCGGTGAGATAACCTTTTGATTTCAGATCATCTATAAAATCACCAATCCCATAATTTGGATTAGCCATGTTGTAACGCTTGTCGAGGTTGGTCAGCCAACTCAAAGCTTCCGCGACATCTCCACCTGTCATGGTGACGAGTTGAAGGAAAACATTCAGAAGGTTTTCGAACGTGTTCTTCTCCGGATCCTGTGGAGGTATGTACTGAGTAAAGCGAAAGCCTTTCATTTTTAAGAAATTAGATACAAGAAGCAAGAGACAAGATATAGTAGCAAGTAGAAGGTATCAAGTATCAAGAAGTTGTCAAAGAGGATATAGGGTTTCTAACAAAGGGAAGGGCAGTGGAGTTTACTATTTTCATCAAATTTCAAAAAAAGATGATATAGAGCCAGCCTGAGTCAGATAGGCAGAACCCTAGCAAACAAACTGGGGTGTTTTCCGAATAGAGCCTGCCTGAGGAGACAGGCATAATTTGTGCAACACAAATAGAGATTAATTAGCCAATTCAGGTCTAAAATAGCCTTGATAGTAATCGGAGGGCTGTTGTTAAAATGCAATTATAAACCGATGCAATCGAGCCTGCCTGTGGCAGACAGGCATGACGAAAGCGCCACAAATCGGGATGTTTATCCAATATGCGAGATTCAACCGGTTTGTAGGTATGGCTTCAAAAGAAAATTATAAAAAAAATGAAAAACTATCTTCAGGTTGTAGGAATAGTGACGGGGGTATTGATACTTTTCATCACACTGATTCAGTTTAACGTGGCATTACCACTGATTTGGGCGATATTTTTGGTAGGTCCGTTCTTGGTTTTGTGGATGGTGTGGGCGGTATTAACAGCTCCCGTGGATATCAAAGAAACTTTTGAGGATCAATGGTATCAGGATAGACCTGATTTGAAGAGATTGGAGGAAAGCTAATCTATATCATCCAATTTTTTTCGTAGAGTCTCGATAATTAGATCTTTATTCTACTTTTCCTGTTCTTTAATTGATGTATGTTTTTTCATCCGTTCCCGAAAACGGTTCACCGCTGACTGGATAGCTAGATGATCTTCTTCCAAGGCTTCAAGTTTCCTAGAAAACAGTTCAGAAAGTGAAATACCCTGACTTTTGGCTAAAGCTTTAGCGTGATCAGCAATTTCCTTTTCTACTGTGAGAGTAATCCTTTTTTTCATCGCAGATTATTTAGAGTCTTAGAAATTTAGCCTTTTTCTAAAGTAAAATCCAGATTCCAGCTAATTTCGAATCACAATGACTCCCACCGATAAAAACTCCCAAACAATCAAATCCACCGCCCATCGATTGGGTTTTGACTTTTGTGGGATTGCCAAGGCGGAATTTTTGGAGGAGGAAGCACCTCGATTGGAGGAATGGCTCAATAGGAATTATCATGGAAAAATGGGCTACCTCGCTAACCATTTCGATAAAAGACTGGATCCCACCAAACTCGTCGAAGGCGCTAAAACTGTCGTTTCGCTGATTTATAATTATTATCCAGTTCAAAATCTTCCTGAAGGAAAGTCGGATATCAAACTCGCTAAATATGCCTATGGGGCCGATTACCATGATGTGATTCGCGACAAATTGAATGAATTTTTGGAATTGCTTCGCGAAGAAATTGGCGAAATCAACGGCCGATCTTTTGTTGATTCTGCACCTGTCATGGAGCGACAATGGGCAGAGAAAGCCGGATTGGGCTGGATTGGAAAAAACAGCCTTTTGCTCAATCGGGAGATGGGAAGTTTCTTCTTTTTGGCGGAGTTGATTATTGATTTGGAGGCTACGCCGGATTTACCGCTGGCAAAAGATTACTGTGGTACTTGCACAGCTTGCATTGATGCTTGTCCGACTGATGCCATTGTACAGGCTGGTGTAGTAGATGCGTCGCGATGTATTTCCTATCTGACTATCGAACTCAAGGAAGCTATACCCGATGAGTTTGCCGGAAAGATGGAAAATTGGGCTTTTGGCTGCGATATCTGTCAGGACGTTTGTCCCTGGAATCGTTTTTCCAGGCCGCATCAGGAACCGGCATTCCAGCCAAATAGAGAATTGGGAAATTTTACTAACCGGGACTGGATTGAAATGACTGAGGAGACCTTCAAGAGAGTTTTTCCAAAATCTGCAGTGAAAAGAACAAAGCTCTCTGGACTGAAGCGAAATGTGGATTTTTTGAACTTTAAAAGGCCTTCAGACTGATATCCAAACTGCTTACAGAGTGTGTTAAAGCACCCATGGAGATGTAATCCACCCCACATTCGGCGACAGCGGCGAGCGTTTCTTCAGTGATGCCTCCGGAGGCTTCTGTGGAATATTTTCCGTCAATCATTGACACGGCCTCTCTCATGGTGGCATAATCCATATTATCGAGCATGATGTAGTCTATTCCACCTACCTCCAAGACTTGACGGACTTCATCCAAATTGCGCGTTTCTATCTCGATCTTCAGGTTAAGATTATTTTCCTGTAGGTAATTTTTGGTTCGCTCGATCGCTGCTCGTATTCCTCCCGCAAAGTCGACATGGTTATCTTTTAACATCACCATATCATAGAGCGCAAATCGGTGATTGACGCCGCCGCCAATGAGAACCGCCCATTTTTCCATCAAACGGAAATTAGGTGTAGTCTTTCGAGTATCCATCAACTTTGCCTTAGTATGAGAAATCAGCTGACTAAGCCAATTAGTTTTGGTGGCGATGGCACTCATTCGTTGCATACAGTTGAGCACTAGCCTCTCAGCGGATAAAATGGAGGCCGAAGGTCCAAAAACAGTAAGTCCAATATCTCCGGCATTTACCTGGTCTCCGTCTTTTTTGAAAAACTCCACTTCCAGCCTAGGATCCACAGCTTTGAAGATCTCTCCGGCCAGTTCTACTCCAGCCAGAATTCCATCATCCTTGATTAAAAGTTTGGCCTTGCCTGTTTTTCCCGCAGGGATGGAAGCCAAAGAAGAATAATCTCCAGGGCCAATGTCCTCAAGGAGTGCAGATTGAATGAATTTTTGGAGAGACTCCGGAGTCAGATAAGCGGGCTTCATGGCCCAAAAATAGCCAAAATGAGCGGCTAAAAACTAGCTTTTTACGAAATCAAGGCTGTAAACCCTAAATCCGGAACCATTTTGAGAAACTTTAATAAAAACTTTAAATAATCCCTGATTGGTCGAATACTCACCGATGTAAGTACTGAGACTTCCTGGGTTCTCGTTTTGGAAAATCAGAGCAAATCCAAGGGAAGGATTTTTCTTAAAAAAATCTCTCAAAATGATCTCAGCTTGGCTTTTAGAATACTCTCCTTGCTGTCCATTGACATTCATGGAGATGCTTGAATCGAAAAATCGTACTAATTCGCTACTTGAACCACTGCTAATAGCCGATACAATTGGGTCAATAGATTTCTCTGTATTCAACCCAGGATCAGGGGAATAGAACCACAAAAAAGCTGAAAGTAAAAGACTTAAAACTTGCATCATGCTCATTTGGCAAAATCTAAGCCAAAAAAGGTGAGTAGAAGTTCATTTTTCAGAATAGAAAAATCAAGTGGACAAGTGGTGTCAGAAAAGATTCCAGGGGAAAGTTTGGATTGAAAAGTAATATATTTGCCCCATGGACAAGAAAGTTTTATTGATGATTTTGGACGGTTGGGGTATTGCCACCAATCCAGCAGTTTCTGCAATTGACAAAGCTAAAACGCCTTTTGTAGATAGTCTTTTCACTAAATATCCTCATGCTACACTCGAGGCCTCAGGTCTTGCTGTCGGATTGCCTGAGGGCCAAATGGGCAACTCCGAAGTCGGTCACATGAATATCGGTGCTGGCAGAGTCGTCTATCAGGATCTTGTCAAAATCAATCTTGCCGTTCAAAACGGGGAACTGAAAACTCATCCTGTTTTGGCTGATGCTTTTGCCAAAGCAAAGGCCGCAGGCAAAAAAGCTCATTTCATGGGATTGGTTTCTGACGGAGGAGTCCATGCTCATATCAATCATTTGAAAGGACTTTGTGATGCTGCAAAGTTTCATGGAATGGAGCAAGTTTTCATCCATGCATTCACTGATGGCCGTGATACTGACCCAAAGGGAGGTATAAATTATTTAAGCAACCTTCAGGATTTTTTGAAAGACTCAGTGGGAAAAATAGCTTCAGTAATTGGGAGATATTATGCCATGGATCGTGACAATCGTTGGGAGCGAGTCAAACTTGCCTATGATGCGATGGTGAGAGGTGAGGGCGAAAAGTCCAAAGACATACTTGCAGCAATTAAAAAATCATACGCCAATAATGTGACGGACGAGTTTATTCGCCCGATAATTCATGTAGGGCCAAATAATAAACCCCTTGCCACAATGGAGGAAGGCGACTTGGTGATTTGCTTCAATTTCAGAACAGATCGAGGTCGTGAAATCTCTCAAGTTCTGACTCAGAAGGATTTTGAGGATTTTAACATGAAAAAGCTCAATGTGGATTATATAACCTTCACCCATTACGATCATACCTTTGTAGGAGTGGAGGTACTTTTTGAAAAGGACAATCTCAATAATACGATCGGAGAAGTCCTGGAAAGAGCAGGGAAAAAGCAAATCCGAATCGCCGAGACTGAAAAATACCCGCATGTGACGTTTTTCTTTTCCGGAGGAAGGGAAACAGAATTTATTGGAGAAAGCAGGATTCTTTGCCCATCACCGAAGGTGGCTACCTACGATCTCAAACCTGAGATGAGTGCTTTTGAGATTGCTTCAAAGATCAATGCCGAACTGAAAAGGAAAAGTGCGGATTTTATCTGTCTTAATTTTGCGAATGCAGACATGGTCGGACATACCGGAGATTTTGATGCAGCGGTCAAAGCCTGTGAAGCTGTTGATACCTGTGCAGAAAGTGTAGTGACAACAGCCTTGGCCAATGGATACACAATCATTGTCATCGCAGATCACGGCAATTCCGATATGATGATCAATGAGGATGGCACTCCCAATACTGCTCATACGACCAACCTAGTTCCATTTATCATGGTTGATGGTACTGAGCAAATGCCGGTGGAAGATGGAAAATTGGGTGATTTGGCTCCTACGATTCTAAAATTAATGGGAATCGAAATCCCTTCAGAAATGACCGGAGATATACTTGTGAAGTAATGAATTTGAAGTCATATTTTACCTTTTGTTTAATTGCTTTGGTCAGCTTTTCGTGTGTCACGGGAGAAGAAGGGGGAAAAATGGAAAAGCTTCCTTATTTCAACCTGATTGGATTCATTGATGTAGAAATTGCGAAAATTGACGGTGCTGCGGTGACTAAAACGTCCAGAATTAATGGAGAAGAGAAGATCGTGGATGTAGTTTATTCATCCCAAGATTGGAAAGAAGAGTTTTTGGCTTTTTATCGAGCGGATATCAATGCTCCATCACTTGCACGTGCATATTCCACAGACACAAAACATGACTATTTGATCCATAAGCTTTCGCCTGGGGAAAAGGGAAAGGTAAAGGAGATCACAATAAAATATACCAATGATTATCCTTCTTCTATTAAATTTCGAATGGCTGAGGAAAATTTATTTTTTTCCACAACTTCCCATGGAGAGTTTTATATGAATCTCGCCACAAATAAGTTGGATCATTACTCAATTGAAACCACGCAGAAGGTCTGGTTTCTGAAGCCAACCAATATCAAGGTTGCGGGTGTTGTTAAATAGTAATTAAATCACCTAAAAAGGCCTGTGAATTTCGTTTTTACGGGCCTTTTTGCTTTGATTCTATTGGATGGTTGTCGGTTTATAGCTATACACCGTCATTAATTTTTAGAACTGAACTTCAATAATAGAACAAACCTTGCATTTAGCATCTCACTTTCATGGAAGCAGAACGCCACTTCTTATCATTGTTTTATTTTATAGTATAACTCACATTTCGTCCGCGACCTTGTTTTTCAATCAATCCTATATCAATCAACTTCGGCAAAATACGTTTTATAGTTGGTGAAGGTATTCCCAATTTTTCAGCAATTTCTCCCGACTGAATGTTCGGACGGTTTTGAATAATTGTGAAAATTGATTTTTCCTTTGGCGAAAGTTGTGTTTCAAAACCGCTTTTATTCAATTTAGTCATCAGCTGCGATTGAATATTTGACAAGCAACTCAAAAAGAACTGCATCCAATCGGTAACATCTTCGTTGGGGCGTTGTGCCTGACAACTTCTTAAAACCTGATAATATTCGCTTTTTCTGTTTTCAATTTCGTGCTCAAAACTCACATATTGAATCCATTTATAACCATTTTTGAGTAACAAAAGAGTTGAAATCAAACGGCTCAACCTTCCGTTTCCGTCTTGGAAAGGATGAACGCTCAAAAAATCATAGACAAATGAGGCTAATTTAATTAAGGGGTGTACCTCCATTTCAGAATTATACCAATTAATCAAAGCCTTTATAGAATCTTCGGTTGCAAATCCCGGTTCAGTGGTTTGAAAAATTATTTGTCGTGTACCGTCAGGAAATGAGGCTTCCACAGCGTTGCTATGCACCTTGTAATTACCTCTATGCCATTCGTCTTTGACACTATACTTCATCAACCTGTTGTGTAAAGCTTTGATATGACTTTCGGTAAGATTGATAGTTGAGTAAGATTCAGAAACCAAATCCAACACTTCAAAATAACCGACTACTTCCTGGGAATCTCTGTCGGTAAGTTTTGTAATGTCAATTTTTTGAAGTAACACATCAACCTCCTCATCGCTCATTTTGTTGCCTTCAATGCGGTTTGAAGCTCCAACGCTTCGTACCGTAGCAATGCTTTTCAACTCTTTGAGGCTTTGTCCTTCTTTTCGTTCAATGGCTGTCCAATTTGCATCAAAGCGGTCTAATTCACTGATTAGATTAATCAGTTTCCAATCAATATTCAGTTTAAAACTATATACCCCAATACCCATTATGATACGATTTGATACGCAAAAATACGATTATGATTTGAATCTGCACACACAAAATGAAACGATTTGATACGTTTAGATTTGATTATGATATGGAAAAGATTATCCTACTTTTTTTCGAAGGTTGTCTTGTTTAAAGTTCGCCTAGCTTTGCTACTGACGCTGTTCTATTACCCGGTGATTTCTTATTCTGATTATGCGATCCTTCGTTGAAAAATTAAACTGGATTAAGGGACAGACTTTAGGTGTAATTTCAGGCCCTATCCTGTCTTACATCCGATATAAAACAGATAATTTTTATAGTGGCAAAAATGATGTTTATCCACATTTCTTACCTATCAAACATCGGAGGGCGCTTGGCTTGCCAATCGGTATTTTCCTGAATTAAGCGTCCAAGCATAATCAACTTTTCTTCCTCAAACAGGTTGGCTAGGAGTGTGATTGAGGTTGGGCTTCCATTGTCTGTAAAGCCATTTGGCATGCAAAGCGCCGGATGCCCTGTGAGGTTGGTGATCTGAAGTTGTTGTCCAGCAAAGGAAGGGGTCACGATCACATCGTATCCTTTCATCAATTCATGCATTTCCTCGATCAAAAGACTCCGCTGACGGCTCATTTGCACATACTCCACTCCCGGGATAAATCGAGCTGCACGGAAAATATTCGGCCAGGAATTTTTACGTTGGGCGACCATCTGATCATCGAGATCCAGTCGGGTAAGCTCGTCAAAAGCTGCTGCTCCTTCCACGATAAGCATATTAGTGATCGGACCGGGATTCATGCTAGTCTTGAGTTCAAGAGGATGCAATTCTATTCCCTGGGCTTTGAGTACTTCAAGCACAGCCTGATCATTTTTACTTGCACGATTTCCTTCAAAGAAAGCATTGAAATAGCCCACCTTGAGTTTTTTGACATCGCTTTTCGCGGAATAATTAAAGGCTGCAGGGATCGTCGAGGCGTCTTTTTCGTCTTTTCCGTTCAGTACAGCAAGTACAATTGCATTATCCAAAACTGACCGTGAGATTGGGCCAATTTTGTCCATTGACCAGCTCAAGGCCATCGCACCATATTTGCTCACCCGTCCAAACGTCGGCCGAAGTCCGGTCACGCCATTTCGGGTAGAGGGGGAGACAATGGAACCCAAAGTCTCTGTACCCAGTGCAAATGGAATCAATCCGGCACTGACTGCGGCGGAAGATCCCGCCGAAGATCCACTCGACCCTTGATTGAGATTCCATGGGTTTTTGGTGACACCCCCATACCAAACGTCTCCCATGGCGAGAGCTCCGAGGGTAAACTTAGCGACTAAGACTCCGCCTGCTTCGTCCAGCTTTTGAACAACAGTTGCGGTTTCGTCGAAAGATTGATTTTTATAAGGCTCAGCTCCCCAGGTAGTTTTGGTGCCTTTGACCGAAAGTAGATCCTTGATTCCGTAAGGTATTCCGTGCAGAGGACCTCGGTACTTTCCGGCAGCGAGCTCTTGATCCATTGCTCGGGCTTTTTCTAAAGCAGGGGCCTCAAGTAAAGTGATCAAGCACTGAAGTGTATCAGAGTAGGTCTTGATTCGATTCAGGTAGATTTTTGTCAGCCGTTCTGAAGTGATCTTTTTTGTCTTGATCAATACCGCAAGTTGGTTTACCGGCAAGTAAGCTATATCACTTTCTTTATCAGGTAATTGAACAGATGCAGGTAAGCCCCAATCGTAAAGGTTTTGATCCTGATTTGGATAAAAGCCCTGAGGAAGCGGATTGAAGACTAGAGAAGGAGAAACGGAATTTGCCAGAGTGGTTTTGCGAAGGATTTCAAAATTACCTCGCTGGGTGGTCAAAGCGTTGATCATGCTGTCTTTTTCCGAAGGAGAAAAGGAGAGTCCGATCAGATCGGCCGCCGCTTCGATAGAAATAGGAGTGATTTCACCGACTTTTCGGCCGAGTGTAAATCCCAGTGTCAAGAAAGCTATTGCTACTAAAAGCAGAAAAGCGCTGGAGGGAAGGTGATTTTTTCGTTGCATTGGATAGTTTTGTGTATATACCAAACTTAAAGCGCCGGAAGGTGTTTAATTCGCCCGAAATAATCAAACCACTCATGGATCAAAACCACTCGACTCCTTATTTTCCTATGCACTTCAGAGGACTTTTGCTCCTAGCAGGGATGTACACGATTGCCTGGTCGGCTTTTTTCAAATGGTTTGGGCCACAGTTACTATTATGGATGGCAATGGGAAATACTGAATTGGAAAGCCTTCCGGTTACTTACTTCGGGACATTTGGGATTCTGGTGGGCTTGATCATTTTTGTTTCCGCTTTTTACCCAGTAAGTTGGGTTTGGTTGATTTTGGCAGGAATTACAGGGAAAATAATTACTACAATATGGTTCACACTAGGCTTTGCTCCGGATCTTGGATGGAACAAGCGCAGTATTTTCCACTTGGTATTTAATGAACTGGTTTGGTTAATTCCGCTGATAATTATTTTCCTCCGAAGTTTGCAGGTAAAAAATTATTTTCTGGAAAAAGAGTTGGAGGAGGCAAAAAAATAACCTCTAGGTAGAGGTTATGAGATAAAAAAAATAGAGCTCTCGAATCGAGAGCCCTAAGTTTTTATTAAGTAAGTAAAATCAACAATAAAACGATGATAATGATTGCTCCCAAAGAAAGATAGACGCCATTGCTAGCCTTCTTAGCTTCTTCCTTCATCTCTTTCATCTCAGTCTTGATGGTTTTGATTTCCTCTTTACTCATTGACTTGAAGTCCATGGCTTTAATTTCTTCAAGCCTTTCTTTCATTTCAGTAGCACGGATTTGTTGAGCTTCAGTAAGCTCTTGCTTTGGATCGTTCTTAGGTGTTGCGTTTACAAATTGCACACTTAGGAATAATGCAAGGATGGTAAGGATCTTTTTCATAGCTGTTAGATAAATTAAGTTTACACAAAGTACGCATTCCAAATAGAACTCCAAAACGTGTCAACTATTGACACTAAAATAAAACCTAAGACTTCTCAATCGGAAAAACAGTAACTTAGAAGCCTTAATTGACCGAAAATAATTACAATATTAATTATTGAAAAATGTCTCAAAAACAAGCCCATAAGCTATTTTTATTAGATGCCATGGCCCTAATTTACAGGGCACATTTTGCTTTTAGCAAAAATCCAAGGATTAACTCAAAGGGTCTCAACACTGGTGTTATGCTTGGCTTTACCAATACCCTAGTTGAGGTGCTGGATAAGGAAAAACCTACCCATATTGGGGTGGCTTTCGACACAAAAGCCCCAACTTTTCGCCATATTCAATACGAACCGTACAAAGCCAACCGTCTGGAACAGCCGGAAGATATTACAGTTTCGATCCCATGGGTCAAAGAAATTGTGAAGGCATTTCGGATACCGATTTTGGAAATGGATGGCTTTGAAGCAGATGATATCATTGGAACTTTGGCCAAAAAAGCCAAACGCGAAGACTTCACAGTCTATATGATGACTCCGGATAAAGATTACGGGCAGATCGTCGAAGATCATATTTTTCTTTACAAACCCGCCTTTATGGGAAATGGGGTGGATGTAATGGGTCCTAAGCAAGTCTGTGAGAAATGGGATATTGATCACGTGGACCAAGTCCGGGATATGCTGGGACTTATGGGTGATGCGGTGGATAATATCCCCGGTATTCCTGGCATTGGACAGAAGACAGCGGTTAAGCTTCTAAAGGATTATGGCACTGTAGAAGGCCTGATAGCCAATGTAGATAAGCTGAAAGGCAAGCAACGGGAAAATGTGGAGAATTTTGCCCAACAGGGAATTTTATCAAAAGAACTAGCCACTATAAAAATTGATGTGCCGGTAGATTTTATCGAAGAAGAATTGATCTATGAAGGAATAGATGAGGAAAAGCTCAGAGCGATTTTTACCGAACTTGAATTTAGAACATTAGCAGCCCGTATTTTTAAAGAACCAAGCGCAAAGAAAGCCAATCTCAGTGCACCTGCTCAAATGGATTTGTTTGGTGCTCCTGCGGCCGAATCTTCCTCTTCTATTTCAATTACTGAGGAAGGAGAAGAAGGCGAAACTTTGGAACTAGGTCCTCCACCTGTTCTTGATACTATTTGGTCCAATGTCCATAATTACCACAAGGTGAAAGGAAAAGTAGAAGTAGCAGAGCTTGTAGAATATTTGCTCCTCCAAAAGGAAATTTGCTTCGACACAGAGACCACTGCATTGGATGCGATGCAAGCCGAGTTGGTAGGATTGTCATTTTCTTATGTTGCCGGTGAGGCGTATTATATCCCTGTTTCAGATAATCAGGCCGAAACCCAAGAGATTCTCGAGATTCTTCGACCGGTTTTTGAAAATGAATCCATCACCAAGATTGGTCAAAATGTTAAATACGACATGCTCGTGTTGAAGAATTACGGCATCGAGGTGAAGGGAACACTTTATGATACCATGCTTGCTCATTACCTAATCGAGCCGGAAGGAAAGCACAGCATGGACTGGTTGGCGCAGCAGTATTTAAATTATATGCCAGTTTCCATCACAGAACTGATTGGCAAAAAGGGCAAAAATCAGGGAAACATGCGTGATGTTGACGAGGATGAAGTCACCTCGTATGCTTCCGAGGATGCGGATATTACGATGAGATTGAAGGAGAAATTCGATCCAATTTTGAAGTCTAATGGTCTGGAAGAACTTTTTGATAATGTTGAAAATCCACTCATTCGGGTTTTATCTGAAATGGAATTCGAAGGCGTGCGAATAGATACCGAAAGCTTAGCTGAGCTGTCCATTTTATTGGAAAAAGAAAGTCAGGAGATCGAAAAGAAAGTTTACGAATTAGCTGGAGTCCGATTTAATCTGGCTTCGCCAAAGCAACTGGGCGACGTGCTTTTTGAGAAATTAAAGCTGGATCCAAAGGCCAAAAAGACGAAAACCGGGCAGTATGCAACCGGAGAAGAAATTCTCAGCAAAATGGCCAACGAGCATCCGATCGCCGAAGCGATCTTGGATTACCGACAGATGGTGAAACTGAAATCGACCTATGTGGATGCTTTACCTACGATGATCAATCCGAAAACTGGCAGGATTCATACTACTTACAATCAGTTTGTTGCTGCTACAGGTAGACTTTCTTCGATAAATCCCAACCTTCAAAACATCCCGATCCGAACTGCAAGAGGTCGCGAAATCCGAAAGGCCTTTGTTCCAAGAGATGAAAATCATGTCCTGCTTTCTGCCGATTATTCGCAGATTGAGCTTCGCCTAATGGCGGCTTTTTCACAGGATGAATCGATGCTGGAAGCATTCAAAAACGGTCGGGATATTCACGCCACCACTGCTGCTAAGATCTTCAAAGTGCCGCTGGAAGAAGTGACTTCAGATATGAGGAGAAAAGCTAAAACGGCTAATTTTGGGATAATTTATGGTATTTCACCATTCGGATTGGCGCAGCGATTATCCATTCCAAGAGGTGAAGCCAAAGAAATAATTGACGCTTATTTCGAGGAATTTCCTGCCGTAAAAGGATATATGGACGGAGCTATCGAGAAGGCCCGAAAAGATGAATACGTGGAAACCATATTAGGTCGCCGACGCTATCTGAGAGACATCAATAGCCGCAATATGACCATGCGTAACTTTGCTGAGCGTAATGCAATCAACGCTCCGCTTCAAGGTTCGGCTGCCGATCTGATCAAAGTGGCCATGATCCATGTGTACGAATGGATGAAAAAGGAAAATCTGAAGTCCAAAATGATCCTACAGGTTCATGATGAATTGGTTTTTGATGCGCATAAGGATGAAGTGGAATTGCTCAAGAAAAATATTCCAGGCCTAATGTCCAATGCAATCAAACTCGCTGTGCCGATCGAAGTGGAAGTGGGTGTAGGGACGGATTGGCTGCAAGCACATTGATGGGGAGTATCAAGTATCAAGACGTAAGTATCAAGACGTAAGTATCAAGAAAGATACAAGAAGCGAGAAGCGACAGTAAGTATCTAGTATCAAGACGCTAGTATCAAGAGCAGAGACTAGAAACAAGAAGCAATAGACAAGTCGAGTGTGTCAATAAACAACCCTGAAGGGGTTAAACTTTAAATAGCCCCGTGTGAAACGCGGGGAATTGAAGATTTTAAATCAGGGACGACAACCCTGAAAGGGTTGAACAATTTCGGGTAATTTGTAAATATTGTTTCAAGTAAGATTAGGAAGTGACAAAGAAGCGAGAAAAAAATTGAGACATAAGTATCAAGACATACGTCGTAAATCGAAATCAAAAAACCTAAATCAAATTGGAGCAAGAAGTAAGATTCAGGACGTTAAAATTTCGGTCAACCTTACCTCCAAACTTCCTACTTCCGAACTTCCTACTTTGTCGTAAATCGTAAATCGTAAATCAAAAATCGTAAATCAAATTGGCAAAAGTAAAAACCACCTTTTTCTGTCAAAACTGCGGAGCGCAAAGTCCTAAATGGATCGGGCGATGTCCTGCCTGTGGGGAATGGAATACCTATGTAGAGGAAATCGTACAGAAAGAAGAAACAGGGAAAGGTAGCTGGAAGCCTCAAGGTGCCGGTACTAAGAAAGCCAGTTCACCTAAAAGAATCCACGAGGTAAATTACGAAGAGCAAGCGCGATGGATCACAGGAGATCCTGAATTGGATCGAGTGCTGGGAGGTGGAATCGTGCCGGGATCTTTGGTTCTGATAGGTGGGGAACCTGGAATCGGTAAGTCTACGCTGATGCTGCAAATCGCCTTGATTTTGAAAGGAAAAACCATCCTGTACGTCTCAGGCGAGGAAAGTGAAGCCCAAATCAAAATGCGTGCAGATCGGATGGAAGCTAAAAATCCGGATTGCTATGTGCTCTCAGAAACCAACACACAGCAAATCTTCCAACAGATTGAAGTGCTTAATCCTGATTTGTTGGTCATTGACTCGATCCAAACTTTAAACAGCCAATATGTAGAATCCGCTGCAGGCTCGGTTTCTCAGGTGAGAGAGTGCACTGCTGAACTGATGAAATTTGCCAAGGAAACCGGTACGCCTGTCTTTTTGATTGGCCATATCACTAAGGATGGATCGATAGCCGGGCCAAAAGTTCTGGAGCACATGGTTGACACCGTTTTGCAATTTGAAGGAGATCGGCATCTCACTTATCGGATTCTGCGGACATCAAAGAACCGATTTGGCTCCACTCACGAACTCGGAATCTACGAGATGCGGGCTGAGGGACTTCGCTCGGTCGCCAATCCTTCAGAGATTTTGCTGACGCAGCGGGAGGAAGTGCTCAATGGTGTCGCCATTGGAGCGATGATGGAAGGAAATCGGCCCTTACTAATTGAGATTCAGTCTTTGGTCAGTCCAGCGACTTATGGTACACCGCAGCGGAGCAGCACCGGACACGATGCCAAGCGGCTCAATATGCTGTTGGCAGTTTTGGAAAAGCGTGGAGGAATGAAATTGGGTCAGCAAGATGTATTTCTGAATGTCGCAGGAGGTTTGCGAGTGGACGATCCTGGATTGGATTTGGCGGTTTGTGCCTCGTTGATCTCGAGTTATGAGGATACGCCGGTCTCGGAGCACATTTCCTTTGCCGGGGAAGTGGGTTTGGGAGGAGAAATCCGGGCGGTATCACGCATCGAAAACCGGATCGCAGAAGCGGAGAAACTCGGCTTCAAAAAAATTATGGTTTCCAAGTATGCGGTGAAGGGTTTGGACCTGAAGAAATTCAAGATACAAATCCTCCAGGTAAGTAAGTTGGAGGAGATGTATCAGTTGATTTTTTGAGGTAAAAATGCGGGATTAATAAGATAGGTTGCTATATTAAAATGTTTTTTAAATCATTTTTATGACAGCAGTAGTTGGAGTTTTGAATAGACAGGCGGTAGCAATTGCCGCTGATAGTGCAGTTACCATCCAAAATGGATCGGGTTACAAAATCTTTAATCGGGCAAATAAAATTTTTACGCTCTCTAAATTTCACCCTATAGGTATAATGATCTACAATGAAGGAAGTTTAATGGAAACTCCTTGGGAAACTATAATCAAGGTTTACAGAAAAGAAATTGGCAAGAAAAATTTTGATACAGTAATTGACTTTCAAAAAGACTTTATTGAATTTATCCTTCGAAATAATCACTTTATATTAAACGAATCCGATATTCAATATCTTAAATTCTCATTGGAGTTAACGATTGAAAACCTAATAAAAGAAATTCCCCTAGATTCCTTTTCTAAAGTTTCTGATCCCAAATTTTTATCGGAAAAATTTCTTGAAGATCTAAAGACACTAGTTACCCAGTATACTGAATATTTGAATAATAATAGGTCAGAATTAGAGGGCTTTTCAGTAATGGATTTTGATCAATTTAATGTCAAATTCGGAGAAATATTAATTGGTCTAATTGAAGAGAAGCTAAAATTCATCTTTCCAGTTTATGATGGTTCATTAAATGCCAGTGTTCTTAGACTTTTTTTTTCTTTTTATCACAGATGAAAAATCTTTGCAAGAAAGGTTTACTGGCTTAGTTTTTACGGGATTTGGTGAAAAAGAATATTTCCCTCAACTAATTTCTCTTCGAGTTTCCTTTCCGTTAAATGGAAAACTTCGTTATAATGTTGTTGATGAAGAATGCGCTTCAATAGGCACAATTCATAGAGCTACTATTAGCCCATTTGCTCAAAAAGATGTTATCGAAACAATTTTGATGGGAATAGAACCTAATTTTCAAAACTCAATATTTAAAAACTTCAAGGACACAAACCAAAAGTTAGTCGAGCTTTTGGCAACAGCTCTAGAAACTTCCAATCCATCAGCGGCAGAAAGTTTAAGAAGAATTGACCTAAACCCTGTTGTTGAAAGTTTTGTTAAAACATTAGAAGACTATCAAAATTCTAAGCACATTTCACCACTTATGGATGCGGTTTCCACGTTATCAAAAGAAGATCTTGCAGAAATGGCAGAAAGTTTGATTTATTTGACTTATCTAAAAAGGCGAATTACATTCGCACAAGAAAGCGTTGGAGGTCCTGTAGATGTTGCCATAATTTCAAAAGGTGACGGATTTATTTGGATTAAAAGAAAGCATTATTTCGACCCTAAGTTGAATAGTAACTTCTTCAAAAATTACTTTAATCATTAAAACAAGTGTTATGCTAAATAAAAACTCATCAATTAGAGAAAAGGAATCATATATTGACAAATTGGCAAAACTTGTCAATCCTGAGTTGGAAAAAGAATTGGAGTTTAGTCCAGAAATGTCCCCTGAAGATGTTGCGAGAATAATGTCAGAAAGAATATTTAAAGTAATAAAAATTCAGTTTGAAGAAACTAAGAAAAAACTAGAGACAACTGCGTAAAAAGGAATTCTAGAAATTTGATAGGTTTCTGAAAGTGAAATAAGAAATGAGCTCGGCATTTTGCTGAGCTTTTTTTTGCGGTTTGTGCTTCCCTGATCTCGAGTTATGAGGATACGCCAGTTTCGGAGCATATTTCCTTTGCCGGGGAAGTTGGTTTGGGAGGAGAAATCTGGGCAGTGTCACGCATCGAAAACCGAATCGCTGAAGCGGAGAAACTCGGCTTCAAGAAAATCATGGTTTCCAAGTATGCGGTGAAAGGTTTGGACCTGAAGAAATTCAAGATACAAATCCTCCAAGTGAGTAAGTTGGAGGAGATGTATCAGTTGATTTTTTGATAAGTAAAATCGCTCAGCGTGAGGAGTGCTCCTTTAATTGATTGACCAAAAGGAATCCTGAACTAGGACGTTGAATTCCGTCCTTTAGAAGCTTACCTTCTTTTGTGATGATCATGTAAGTAGGGAATCCTGTGATATTGACCTCTTTATCAAACTGCTGATATTCGACCATGTCAAGAAAATAATGTTCGCCAAGGAGATTGTGTTTTTTTACTTGAGCCTCAAAAGTATTTCGATCTGACTGTGCACAGATGTAAGCAAATACCACATCATCAGGAGCCTCTTTTTTAATCGTTTCAGCATATTTAAATTCAGATAAACAAGGCCCACACCATGTCGCCCAAACGTCAACGTAGATAACTTTTCCGGGAAATTTGGCTTTCAATTGAGCCAATACATTCTCAGAATTTTCAGAGATTTCCATTCCTTCCACAAACTTGGCATTTTGTGTCATTTCAAACTCCTCAATTTTTTGATTGACTATCGCAAGTACTGCTGGTTCAGGTATCTCCTTGGCAAGACTTGTTTTGATCCCTGCCGGGATTTCCTTTCCCACGGTAAGGTAATTCATGTCCAAAAAGGTGGCAATGATACTTGACCTCGGAATACTTTCCATGTCTGAAACTTTGGATAGGACATGATTCCATTGGCCTGCCGAAAAAAGGTGAGTAAACTGGGATTGATGTATTTTCATCAACTCCTTGAAATCATCCGAAGTCACTAAACTGTCTCG
The DNA here is from genome assembly GCF_046296635.1 of Algoriphagus sp. Lineage (GTDB taxonomy): Bacteria > Bacteroidota > Bacteroidia > Cytophagales > Cyclobacteriaceae > Algoriphagus. The sequence goes on from NZ_JBKBKZ010000006.1 coordinate 153,213, forward strand.
GGGAACTTCTTTTTTTACTTGGCTATACCAACTTTCTACACCAGCTTTTTGTGTATTTGATAAGTCTAAATCATTTAAATACTCAAAGATGAGTTTATAGTTTTGCTGACTTATTTTTTTAAACTCAGACTCCTCTATAGTACTTGCGAATTCACGCATTAGCCCTGCATAGTTTGCGGTCATGAGATCTTCACGGTCGTTTGTAATCAGTTTTTTCACCTCTTGAATATATTCCTTTGGCACTGCTATCGGTTTCAAAGACCCACCCGACGTTCCATTGTGAAGCCAAATATATCTCCGCAAGTCATCCGCAGCATAGGTTCTGGCATCTCTTAGGCTAATCTCCTGAAGGAGAGCGCTGACAGGAATAGAATCGAAATACGATTGATAAAATTGAGTATGGGAATTCATCAGTCCAAGTCTGTATTCCATGAATTCCTCAGTCTCCAGAGACTTGGTCATGCTATCCGTGAGGAAATAATTCCGAACCTTCATGAATTCAGGGTTGAGTAGTCTTCGCTCTTCATTTTCTACAGCCAAGTCACCCATAAAGTCAATATTCTTTACTTGGGTCCAAGTGGCCATTCCCGCTCCAAAAGAGCTTTCATCTACAACCATTGATTGCTTGGCTCCAGGTGTAGAAAAGTAGGTGAAAAATGCATTTCCAATCCGTACCATCACTTCCTGCGGATAGCTTAATGGAAAAATCACCTTGAATCTTCCTTTTTCATCTACATCTCCTGTGAATTGAAGCTGGTCATCACTGAAGGCAAAATTGTAAATGATCGTGATGGTGGAGGGCATTTCGGCTTTCGGTAGAAATACACCCTGTAATAGAACCTGATCCTGTTTAAAGAAGTCATTGGAAACATCCGTTTTTCCTACTACCCGATTTTTTAAGTCTTTGGACTTTTGGGCTTGGACCGTAATTTTTTCCTGTCCTTTCTCCAAAATGTATGAAGCTCCTTTTTTGGTTATCAAAAGTTCAAGATTGGTGTCCCCGTTTTTGAGAATCACCTTTTCTGAAGTAATCTGATCAATTTCCCATAGCTGACTTTCAAACAATGCAAAGTCATCCATGACCATCAAAACCAACTCATTGCTACCATCAGTTGTGTACCAAGAGCCCTTAATTCCATCAAAAGGGCTTTCCTGAGAAAAAACGGATGCAGTAATGAAATTAAAAAAGAGAAAAAAAGAATAGAATAGCTGTCTCATAAATAGAAAGTACGTTTAGATGAAGCAATTCAACTAAAGTATCTTAACTAACCGATGGGTTTTTGAATTTGTTGCCGATTGGCAGGTTTTCTTCCTCATATTTTTGGTGATTGGGCATTTAAGACGAAATGAAAACCGCCGAAATCTTCAAATCTCCAAAATTATTCCCTTCCGACTTGTGATATCCGACGATCAAGACCCCTTATTTTTGAGCGAATTTATTCTTCTATTTTATGAAAGCACTCCTCACCATCGGACTACTCGTCCTTTCCAACACCTTTATGACTTTGGCCTGGTACGGCCACCTGAAATTTGCAGAGTGGAAATGGTTTAACAAACTTGGATTGGTGTCCATAATTCTGATCAGTTGGGGAATTGCGCTTTTCGAATACATGTTTCAGGTGCCTGCGAATAAAATAGGCTATTCAGGTAATGGAGGTCCTTTTTCCTTAGTTCAGCTCAAAGTCCTTCAAGAAGTCATCACGCTGGTGATTTTTATGATTTTCACGCTCATTGCATTTAAAAATGAAACCCTAAAACTCAATCACTTGATCGGTGCCATTTTCCTGATTTTGGCAGTTTATTTTATTTTCAAAAAGTAGTTTTTTAGTGCAACCCAAACCCTGAATTTCCATCTTAGTAATGGAAAAATTTTCTTTAAATATGACCGAAGAGAAAAAAAATGACCTCACACTCGACCCGGAAAACTGGGACGCCATGCGCCAACTTGGGCATCAGATGATTGACGATCTTTTTGAGTATTGGCAAAATATCCGGGAACAAAAAATCTGGAAGCCGATTCCTTCTGAGGTTAAACAATTTTTGGATAAACCGCTTCCCGAAAAAGGCCAAAGTCCGGAATCCATTTACCAAGAGTTCAAGCAAAATATTTTCCCATATAACAAAGGCAATGTTCATCCACGATTTTTTGCATGGATTCAGGGAACGGGCACACCACTTGGTGTTTTGGCGGATTTGCTTGCTTCAGGGATGAATCCAAATGTAGCCATCGGTGAACATTCGGCCATGTATGTGGATCGCCAAGTCGTCAATTGGTGCAAAGAACTGATGAACTTTCCTGCTGATGCTTCTGGAATCCTAGTCAGTGGCGGTTCGATGGCAAACATCACTGCACTCACGGTGGCTAGAAATTCATTCCGTGATGAAAAAATCAGAGCACAAGGCCTCAAAGCCGCCTCGGCACAGTTGGTTTTGTACTGTTCTGTTGAGACGCATTCCTGCATTCAAAAAGCAGCGGAAGTCATCGGTTTAGGTACCGAAGCGGTCAGAAAAATCGGAGTTAATGATCGGTATGAATTGGATATCGAGTCCCTCAAAGCTCAAATTGAGCTGGATATCGAGGCTGGATTGCTTCCTTTTTGCATAGTCGGAACTTCCGGGACAGTGAATACCGGAGCAATAGATCCCTTGGACGAACTTTTGGCAATTTCCAGAAAACACGGCATGTGGTTTCACATTGATGGGGCTTATGGCGCATTGGCAAAGCTTGATCCGCAATATGCTGGTAGATTGAAGGCGATTGAAGAGGCGGATAGTTTGGCTTTTGATCTCCACAAATGGCTATATGTTCCCTATGAAGTCGGCTGCACCTTGATTCGTGATGCAAAAATGCATCGGGATTCATTCTCCATTACTCCTAATTACTTGCTTCAGGAAGATCGTGGGCTATCCGGAGGATTGGATTCGATCAATAATTATGGTTTTGAGCTTTCCCGTGGATTCAAAGCGCTCAAAATCTGGATGTCACTCAAAGAGCATGGACGAGAGAAATATGCTCAGATGATCGCTCAAAACAACCGCCAAGCGGAGTATTTGGCCGATCTGGTTAATGGAAATCCAAATTTGGAATTGACGGCACCTGTCTCGATGAGTATCACTTGCTTTCGGATGATCAAATCTGGGTATTCTGAAAGTCAACTTCGGGACTTAAACCGAGAGATTCTCCTAAGACTTCAGGAGGAAGGAATTGCATCTCCAAGTTCTACCGTATTAAATGGGAAATATACGCTACGTGTAGCCAATGTGAATCAGCGTACTCGAATGGAAGACATGGATTTGCTGGTGAAGGAAGTGTTAAGAATCGGAGCTGAAATTCAAAAAATAGTCCATTGATATGGATTTGAAAGCATTTTGGCTCAATTTTCGCTATTTTTGACCAAACTTTTAAACACCAACTATGCAAAAGATCAAACTATTCGCTCTCATTATGGGGCTCTCATTATTCAGTACGCTGAAATCCCAGGCACAGGAACTCGGTCTTCGATTTGGAGATTTTTACGGAAACAATGTCGCAATCGATGGGGTATTTGCACTTGGGGAATTCAGCAGAATCCATGCTGATGTCAGCTTTGGAGGAAATGGATTGGGTATTGACGCACTTTGGAACCCTATCTATGACGACATTCCGGACACGGATTTCCAATGGTATGCAGGCTTTGGCCCGGCAGTTTATTTAGGAAATAATTTTCGATTGGGAGCAGCAGCCGAGATAGGTGCGGAATATGCCTTTGCTGATGTTCCAATCACGATTGGATTGGATTTCAGACCTTATTTATTTTTGGTTGAAGTCACCGAATTTAGAGCTGGATTTGGTCTGAATGTTCGCTGGAGATTGCCTTAATTTGCTATTAATCAATATATTTAAGCCGGCTACAAGTCGGCTTTTTTATGGAAAAGATTATCGAAGGTGAGTTTTTTCTGGAGCGTTTTCATGGAAAGGGAGGCTGGACCTATATCAAAATTCCAATAGAAATTTTGCCTTCGGGAAAAGCATTCGGTATGCTCAAAGTCTCCGGAACCATTGATGATTTTGGATTTGAAGGGAAGCACCTGATGCCCATGGGAAATGGGTTCCTCTTTATGCCGATCTCCAAACCCATTCGTCAGGCAATTGGAAAGGAAGAAGGTGATCAAGTCCTTTTCAAACTTTATCGTGACGAAATACCTACTTCTATTCCCGAAGAATTGATTGCTTGCCTCGAGGATGATCCGGGAAAACTTCCCATTTTCATGAAACTCTCTGATGCGGTCCAAAAGCATTGGATCGAATATATCTATAGCGCCAATTCGGATGAATCTAAAGCTGATCGAATTGTCAAGCTGCTTCTTGAGCTTGGGTCTAAGTTTTAGAACTCTATAATGAGCCCAACTGTAGGGAGGATATTTCCTGCTGGATTTTCGAGTAATTTCAGCTGGTAGCGAGATGGGTCATTGGGATTGACAAGAAGTTTACCCGCATCGTCACGAATTGGAATCAAAATGGGAGGCTGCTCCGCCTGGAAATTGTAGGCATTTTGGATATCCACATACCAGTTGAGATTCCAGCGATTGAAGAAGTATTTCTTATCAATTCTAAGATCCAATTGGTGAAAGGGGTTCAATCGGATGGCGTTGATTTGGGTATAATCGAGGATTCCTGAATTCCTCAAATCCCAATTGTTGATCAAACTGGACTTTTCAAGATCAAATGGTGTGTAGGGCGTTCCGCCAAGAAATCTCCAGCGAGTTCCCACTTCCCAGTTTTTCCCAAATCGCTTTCCTGCTGTCAAGCTCACGATAAATTTATTATCCCAGGAAGAAGGCAAAAAACCAGTGGTGTTGGGATTTGTAAATTCACTTCGTACTAAAGTCAGGGATGTAATTCCGTAAAAATTATTGAATAATCGCTGCTGTGCAAGAAACTCCAAACCATAAGCTCTTCCTTCTGCATTGGAAAGTACAGGTTCATTCCCGATCACTCCAAAGTCAGCACCTAAGTTGGCAAGTGCAATCCCATTTCGAATGGAAGAAGGGTAATTGCTGTACTTTTTGTAGAAAGCTTCTGCTGTGAATCTTCGGTTTTTTTCAGGAACGAGAAATTCGATACCTGCGATGAGTTGGGAGTTTCGGATAAAGCGAACGTCTCTTTCTTGGTTTTCAAAAATTCCAGCATTGTTTCTAAATCCCAATACGGTGTAAGGAGGCTTTTGGTAATAAATGCCCGCATTCGCCGTGGCAAAGAGATTTGGTTTCAATTGGTAAGATGCCGATATGCGTGGACTAAGTTGATTCAGGGGATTTGAGGCAGTTTTAGCAAAGTCAGCGCCATCCATCCTTAGTCCGCCTGTCAGTAAGAGTCGATTTGAGTAGAAATTTTTACTTCCTGAAATAAAAGCCCCGTATTGGTTGAAGAAAGAAGTAGACTCTACATTGATCACTTGACCTGAACTGGAAAGTACTGATCTGTCAAAATCGCTGATGAAATAACGGGCATACTGATAGTTTACACCGTATTTGATGGTGTAGCCTTTTCCAAAAATGCTGTTTTCTGCTCGAAATTTATTCTCTGATTCTTGTGACTTGTAGTTGAATAGCAGGTTTGATTCTGAAGAATTGTCATTTCCTGCATACTTGAAGGATTGATTGTTCAGCATGTTGCGGCTGAGTACAAAAGTCCAAAAGCCATTCTCACGAAATCGCTTCAATTTCAATCCAGTGACGTAATTCCATTGAGTTTGAATTGGGAGAACATCTAGAAGGTATAGTCGATTTTCTCGCTCTTCTTCGGTTTCGTCTTTAGGAATATCTTGATTCAGTGCAAAGTTGTCAATGGCACCCAAACCAATAAATGTCAATTCAGTTTTGGCATTTAACTTCGTTGTAGTCTTGACTTGGAAGTCATTGAAAGTTGGGAGGAATGGCAGTCCTAAAAGTCTAAACAAGCCTTGCAGGTAAGACCTTCGGGCAGAAAAGGAATACGTTGTCTTTTCTGAAAGCGGGCCTTCATTGGACAAAGTCAGTTCGGAAGCACCTACAGTCACTTGTGTGGCCATTTTGTCCCGTCGACCGTCTTTGAGCTGAATTTCAAAAAAGGAACTCAAGGCATCCATCCGATTGGCAGGAAATCCGCCGGCGATGAGGTCCAGATTTTTTATCAGATTTACATTCAGAATTCCAACTGGGCCACCTGAGGAACCTTGAGTCGAAAAGTGATTAATCACCGGGACCTCGATCTCATCCACATAGAATTTGTTTTCGTTTGGCGCCCCACCACGGATCAAAATATCATTTCGGAAACTTGCTGTACTTGCCACACCGGGAAGCGCTTGGATCACTCGGGAGATATCCCTATTTCCGCCGGGATAGCGCTCGATTTCATTGGTGTTCAGCTTTCGGACAGAAAGTGGAGTTTCTTCCGATCTGGTAAATTCACTGTTGACCACGACTTCACTCAGTTCAGCAGCATCTTCTTCCAGTTCAAAATCCAGCTGAACAGCCCTCGCCAAAGTCACCTGAACCTCAAATGCGGTGGAGGACTTGTACCCGACAAAGCTTGCTCGGACATTATAAAGCCCCGGCGTAATGCCTGAGATTTCATACCCTCCTTTTTCATCGGTAATGGCCCCAAGTTCGGTGTTCAAAACCAAAATATTTGCAAAAGCTACGGGCTGATTATTGACCGGGTTCAGTACTCTTCCCCGGATTATTCCTTGGGAAAATGCTTGGGCTGAAAGCAGAAAAATGACCAAAAAAGTCAGCTTTATTTTCATGGGAGTTTGGTTTTTACTCTACAATCAAAATGGCCTCAAAAAGTTTCGGTAATGACAAGAAATTGACAATAATCAATGATTTTGAGCCGTTTGTTGCTCTTTAACCTTCCATAATCTCCACCATGGAGTACCTGGTGAATCGTGATGCTCGTAATGATATCCAAAAAAGTAGCAGCTGATAAACGCCCAAAAGTGATTTTTTGATTGAGAGTTAGAGTGATGTTTGTTTGAGTTTTCACCCATGTGTGGTAAGAACGTGCCGAAGAAAAAGAGCTGTAGTGTCGAAAGGATCGCAGGGGCCATCCAAAAGGCTATTAGGTTTTCTGTAGGAATAAACAGTTTCAGTACGTTGAAAGTCACCGCCATCATCAAGATTTGCCAGATCGTAACATACTGTTTAATAAAACTAAAGTACCAAATAAAAAAATTTCCTGAAGGGTGATAGTCAGGATCTTTATCTGTTGCGACATAGCGATGATGTTCGTGATGTTTGGGAAAAAGCTTCCAGTAGAAATTATAAGAAAAAAGCAGTGCAGCGATCAAGCCTGTGGCTTTATTCCATCCCTTATTTGAAGAAACAATTCCATGCATTGCATCGTGGGCCGTGATAAACAATCCGGTGTAAAGATGCATTTGGATCAAGACTCCCAGATAGGTCAAAGGATTAGACCAGCTTAGCTCAACACTTAAAAGGAAAACTAGCGATATTGCCCAAAGAAAAATAATTCCCCAACCAATTAAGAGACCCTTTGGATCTACTGGTTTAGAGACGGAAATAGATGCCGAATTCATAGCTGAATCGGTTAAAATCAAAGATTGAGAATTCGTTCTTTCACTTGCTCCATCAGCCACATTGGCGTGGAGGTTGCCCCGCAGATTCCAACGGTTTCATTTTGATTAAACCATGAGTCATCGATCTGATCAGGATTTGAAACGAAGTGGGTATTATCATTCTTTTCTTTACATACGTTGTACAAGACCTTCCCATTGGAAGACTTTGTGCCGCTGACAAAAATGATTTTATCAAATTTTTCTGCGAAGTCCCGCAGTTCCTTATCTCTATTGGATACCTGACGGCATATCGTATCATTTGTGTTGATAGTGATGCCGTTCTGCCTTAGGATTTCATTGATTTCGTAAAATTTATCCGTGCTTTTAGTTGTCTGACTGTATAGTGTGATACTTTTTGGAAGGTTGGGGATATCCAACTCCGAAATGTCCTGAAAAACTACCGCTTTGTTGTTTGTCTGTCCAAGGAGTCCGATCACTTCCGCATGGCCGTGCTTGCCATAGATGTAGATCGTTTCGTCTTTGTCGAAGGAATTCTTGATCCTGTTTTGAAGTTTTAAGACCACAGGACAACTCGCATCGATCAAGGTTAAATTATTATTAATCGCCAATTCGTAGGTGGAAGGCGGTTCCCCGTGAGCTCGAATAAGGACCTTTTCATTTTTTAATCCAAGTAATTCTTCATGATCAATGATCTTGAGACCTTTACGAGTCAATCTGCTTACTTCCTCATCATTGTGCACGATGTCACCCAGACAAAATAAATATCCTTGCTCCTCCAAAATCTCTTCTGCCATTTCTATGGCATAGACTACACCGAAGCAAAAGCCCGAATGATCGTCAATTTTAACCTGGAGATTTTTCATAAGCTTTTAAACTTCTTTAGACTGGAATTGTTTTTTCGGCTTCGTAGGTACTCGAAGATACTGATATTCATGAGAAAGAGAGACATAGAATAAATAGTGTCTTCTATAGGCACGGTCCAAATCCGAATTCCAAGATTTTCCGCATTGTTGTAGATAACGACTGGTTCTTCCGTCATTCCACCTGTAAGCACACCATTACATAGCAATAGTGGAACCAAATGAACGAGATAGGCAAAAAGGAACCTCCCCAGATATTTATCATTGAAAATCAGGAAGTGGACCAAGAGAACCAATGCTCCAAACAAGAAGTTAACTGAGGTATACCATTTGTCCAAATGAAGTAGGCCCAGCCCAATCAGGAAAGGAATCATTACAAATATAAAAGGCTTGGCCAGAGGCAAGAAGTAGTCCTTTGGAAAGAAATAAATCAATACCTCATAGATAAAAACACAGGCGAAAGGAACCGTGATAAAAAACAGCCATTCCTCCAGTGGGAGGTCAAAGAAATAGATTCCCAACAAATAGGTTGGATTGAATTCCCAAACACCCATTTGTGTAAACCAATAATCCCAAATCAGGAAAAGTCCCCCGGTAATTGCAATCGCTGGGAAAAGGGCAAACCAATTGGATGAAAATTTGATTCGGCGTTCGAAAGATTGCGCCAAAGGGTATGATATCGCAAACAGATTTACGCCCAAATAGAGGTACTTTTCCATTAGGTGAGTCCGAGTTTGGATTCAAAATATGTTCCGACCAAAAGGGAGATTTTTTGAGAATTCGGTATTCGAATTCGCTTTTGGGTAATCGTCTCAGCTGGAAGTCCTTTGATCTTGTCAAAGAGTTTCTGATAATACAGATAAGCAACTTTCACCCCCAGTTTAGCGCATTTGGGCAGTTGCTCTATTCCAATGAGGGAATCGTTAAAGTCTTTTTGGATATCCTCTTCAATCAGGGTCTTGACAGTTTTGTCAAACTGATTAAAATCCACTCCTGGGAAGTACACTCTTCCACGCTCTTCGTAATCACTTTTGATATCTCTAAGGAAATTTACTTTCTGGAAGGCAGCACCCAATTTACAGGCAGGAACTTTGAGCTTTTGGTACATCGCTTCATCGCCGTCACAGAATACTCGAAGACACATTAGTCCTACTACTTCGGCAGACCCATAAATGTATTCATGGTATTTGGAGTCGTTGTATGTTTTGAAGTCAAGGTCCATTTCCATGCTATAAAGGAAAGCCTCGATCAAATCCAAATCAATTTTGTAACGGTTGACGATCAGTTGGAATGCATGAAGCACTGGATTGAGCGAAATGCGGGATTCGATTGCTTCGTAGGTATCTTTTTTGAAACGCTCCAAAAGCGCTTGCTTGTCATGATCATGGAAAGTATCTACAATCTCATCAGCATATCGGACGAATCCGTAAACCGCGTAGATCGGTAGGTGTAACTTCTTGTCAAGCGTCTTGATTCCAAGAGTAAAACTGGTACTGTAGCGCTGGGTGATGAGTCGACTACACTCCAAGGTCGTTTGGTCAAATAGCGCAATTGCATCCATTGCAGTAATATACCATTTTGTCTACAAATTGTTTTCTTTCATCACTTCCCTAGCCACTACTCCACCTGAAATGAGGGAAGGAGGAACACCGGGTCCCGGGACGGTCAACTGACCTGTATAATATAGATTTTTGACTTTTTTGTTCTTCAGTGCGGGTTTCAGGATCGCCGTTTGGAGTAGCGTGTTGGCCAAACCATAGGCATTCCCTTTGAACGCATGGTAATCAGACTTGAAATCGCTATGTGCATAGGATCGCTTGTAGATCACATGGCTGCGCACTTCCTGTCCGGTGATTTTCTCCAAACGATCCATGATAATATTATAATATTTCTCTCGCATCGCCTCGGAGTCTTCCAAGTCTGGTGCCAAAGGAATTAACAAAAACATATTTTCCATTCCTTCGGGAGCTACTGTTGGATCTGTCACAGAAGGAACAGAAGCATAGAAAAGTGGCTTATCGGGCCATCTGGGATTAGTATATATCGCATCAGCATGTGGGCCGAGTGGCTCATCAAAGAAAAGGTTATGGTGTCGGAGGTTTTTGAGGCGTTTGTCAATGCCGAGGTAAAAGAGCAAACTTGATGGTGCCATCACCCGCTTATCCCAGTATTTTTCAGAATAATTACTGTATTGAGGATCAAGCAAATGCTTGTCTACGTGATGGTAATCAGCCCCAGCGACAATAATATCCGCCTGAATAAGCTCACCCGATTTCAAACGAACGCTATTTGCGAGTCCGTTTTCAATTTCAATTTTTTCAACTTCTGAAGAATATCGGATTTTTACGCCTTTTTCCTCTGCCAAAGTGGCCATTCCTTTGATGATCTCATGCATACCTTTCTTTGGATACCAAGTCCCAAGGGCAATGTCGGCATAGTTCATCAAGCTGTAAAGTGCAGGAATATTTTGGGCGGTTTCCCCAAGGAAAAGCACAGGAAACTCCATCAGCCGGATGATTTTATCGTGGGTAAAAAACTTCCGGACATGCTTTGACATGGACTGAAAAATATCCATCCGAATCATGTCTACCAACAGGCCAGGAGAAGCAAATTCAAATATCGACCGACTTGGTTTCTTTACTAAATCGTGAATTCCGACTTGGTATTTATATTTTGCCTGAGCTAAAAATTTATCCAATTGAGCACCAGCACCTGATTCGATACCGTCTAGCATTTTCTTAAATGCCTTCAAATCAGCCGGAATATCCAATACATCATTTTCCCCATAGATCACAACATAGGATGGATCTAAGCGAATCAGATCGTAGTAGTCGGATGGTTTTTTTCCAAAGTGAGAGAAATAATCCTCAAACACGTCCGGCATCCAATACCAACTTGGGCCCATATCAAAAACAAACCCCTGATGTTCGAACTTGCGTGCTCGACCACCTGGGGAATCGTTCTTTTCAATCAGGGTAACTAAACAACTTGTAGTACTTGCGAGATGTGTGGCCGCTGAAAGTCCTGCAAAACCAGACCCTATAACTACCACATGTTTCTTTGGCATTGGATTAATTTTTATGCTTGTAGACCATCAAGTCTTCCTTGAGCAGTTTACGAGCAATATGAATCCTATTTTTAACAGTTCCAATTGGAATTTGAAGCTTATCCGCAATTTCGTGATACTTGAAACCACGGAAGTGCATCATGAAAGGTGTTTTGTAGACATCGTCCAACTTTTCAATTGCTTCATTGATATCATCCATGGTAAAGTTACCGAAGACACCATTTTCGATCAATGAATCGCTGGAGTTGATGTAGTGTAAATTATCTGTGGTATCAACAAAAGTGCCTCTTCTCACCATACGTTGGTAATTGGTGATGAAGGTGTTTTTCATGATAGTATACAGCCATGCTTTTAAGTTCGTGCCTTCGGTAAACTTGTCTTTGTTTGTGAAGGCTTTTACCATTGTGTCTTGCAAAAGATCATTTGCATCGTCCACATCTCTTGTCAACTTCATGGCAAAAGGTTTTAACGAGCTGGAGAGCTTGTTAAGTGAGTAGCTAAATTCTAGAGTCGTCATGGCTGTTTGTTTTTGTTGAATCAAATCTAGCAATGATTAAACAAAATCCAAACATAATGTTGAATTATTTTTCAAAAAGATTCAACAAAAAATCATTAATTTTTTCTTGAAGATAGAAAAACCTTCTAAAAAACGAAAAAAGGCATTTTTTGGGAAAAATGCCTTTGTTTAATTAAATCAATTTAATCTTAAACTATTTCTAATTATTTCTCAGGTTCAAATCATCGAGGAGTTCCTTGATGTCTCGGATGTAATTCATCAAGGTCATATTCTGAGGCATTTCGAAGTCTTGGCCGATAACTTGATATCCGGTGACAAGAATTTTTGTTTCTGAAAAACGAGCTGCTAGAGTATTCAAATATTCTTGAGCATACTCAGAAGACGGAGAGGTTGTAATAATGGTGAGCATATAATCCGGCTGATGGATCTTATACACAGCAAGCAAATCTTCATTAGGCGTATTTTGACCCAAGTAGATCACTTTATTTCCTTTGCTTTTAATCAGATAAGATGCAAAAAGAAGAGAAATCTCATGAAGTTCACCCTCTGGAAGAAACAAAAGAAACTTTTTTCCGTCACCGCTTGCCACTTGTCCATCGATGGCCACAATTAATTTTTGGCGGACGAGATTAGATATAAAATGCTCATGAGCAGGGTTTATAGCACCTGTCTGCCACAGTACGCCTATTTTGGACATGAAGGGATAAATGATATTCATCATAGTCTGCTCAAAACCCAGCTTCAAAATATTGGTCGAAAGCACTTTGTCAAAGCGCTCTTCGTCCATCTCGATCATGCAAATGGTCAGGGCGTGGATTTGATCATCGTGGGTAAGGGTACGTTCTGTTAGCTTCATCACTTCACCTCGCATCTCCTCCGATGCCATGGAAGCTATCTTGCTTATTTTATATCCGTTGTCATTAAGCAAAGCAACATTGAGAATGAGCTTGAGGTCATCATCATCATAAAAACGAATGTTGGTATCGGTTCGCTTCGGGTTCAGAAGATTATAGCGTTGTTCCCAAATTCGGAGGGTATGGGCTTTAATACCCGACAACTGTTCCAGATCCTTTATTGAATAAGTGCTCAATTTTCCTCGCTTTTAAAGAATTTTTTGGGGACTACAAATAAACCAAAAGATACAGCATCCTCTTTTTGGTTGGTTCGGTGGTGAGCTTGGTGAGCTTTGAAAATTCCTTTTAATAGGGAATTTTTCGGTCGATCAAACCATTTCAGCCGTCGGTGTACCAGAACATCATGTAGTACGAAGTAAAGTACTCCATAAAGGCTGATTCCCACGCCTATCCAAAAACGATAATCTAAACTGTCTACTCCTGTGAAGATCAAAATCAAAGCAATACTCCCAAACAATACAGAAAACAGATCATTCAGCTCAAAAAAGGTTTTCGAGGGCTGATGATGCGTTTTGTGAATCATCCAAAGAGGTCCATGCATTAGGTATTTATGAATAAACCAGCCGGAAAACTCCATGGCGGCAAATCCTAAAACTGTAAACCCTATTGCTGTGATCATTACCGAGACAACTTGATTTTAAATATTTTGTTAAAGAATTAATTGAAATCAGAAAGATATCTTGGAAACCGTCCAGCTCAATTTGAAATAAAATTTGCTCAAACCTCCAAAGTGAAGTTTAAAACTGCAAAGAAAATGATTAATGCCATTAGAAGAAATGCGGAAATCGGGTTTTCCTTTTCAAAATTGGCTTTACGGTATATCAGGTGAATTAGGAATGAAACTGCCACCCATCCCAGGTAATTTGTTGGGGGAATGGTGTCATATTTCCAAGCCCAGAAATCCAGTTCAACGGCTACAGGTTCGATGATGTAATCTAAAGAAGTCATCGCAATTGCACCAAGGAAAGCGGCATAGTAATCGTTTTTGATTTTGCGAAAGAGCGATCCGGTGAGATAACTCAGGATAAACCAATTCACACCTATAATGAGTGGAACGTCCCAAAGCTTCGGCCCCAATGTAGGTCCATAGACATAGTCACCGTAGAGATAGCCTGTATGGATCCCAATGATCTCCGATCCAAATCCTATCCAAAAAGCTGCGGCGGCATATATTGGAAAAGCATCTGTCCAACCTCTATGAAAAATCAATATTATTATTAAGGAAGACAATAACTGGGCTGGAGTCAAAGTCAAAAATAAATCTTGGTATTCGGGAATGCTGAGTCCAATGATCCCTACCAGGTGCAGTGCAACAATAACAATCTTAGCAATAATCAGTTTGGAGAACCGAGATTCGGCTTGGCTTGGTACTTGGTTAAGCATATTTAATGGACTAGTCGGCGATTCGTTTCGGGATTTTTAACTTTACAGTCCCATATTTGTTAGCCACAAAAGTAATAAAACCCAGCGCACTCATTATGATCCTCTACAATATTACCATAAACGTATCCCCAGACATTGAACAGGACTTTATTTTATGGATGAAAAGCACTCATATTCCAGAAGTGATGGATACGGGGATTTTTCATGAGCATAAGTTCTTTAGGTTAATTCATGATACCGACGACGGATCCACTAATTACTGCATCCAATATTTCACAGATAGTCTAAAGCTGATGATGGAGTATGAAAGCAAGCATGCAGCAGGGCTAAGGGCTAAAACCCAAGAACGCTATAAAGATAAAGCTATTGCTTTTCGTACCCTACTTGAAACTATCTGACCATGCCCAACTACCTTAAGTTGATTATCAGCTTGGCCCTGCCACAATTATTGGGCGGATTGGGTGCATTTTTCACACTCTCTTCGGTCAATAGTTGGTTTGTAATGCTCAATAAGCCAAGTTGGAATCCGCCGAGTTGGCTGTTTGGTCCGGTTTGGACCTTGCTTTATGTGCTCATGGGAATTGCTTGCTATCTGATTTGGAAAAGTGATCACCCTCAGAAAAAAGCATTGCTCAAGCTTTATACGGTACAATTAATTCTGAATGCACTTTGGTCACCGGCTTTCTTTGGAATGCAATCTCCATTTCTTGGACTTATGGTGATTATTCCACTTTGGATAGCGATTGTACTTTGTATTGTTCAGTTTAAAAAGGTTAGTCCGCTCGCATCAGGACTGATGGTACCCTACTTGTTATGGGTGACTTTTGCGACTGCGCTGAATACGACGATTTGGGTTATGAATTGAATCTGTAGATAAGCTTCCTGGAATTGAGATCTTTTTACAATTATAAAATCCCTTATCTTTAAATATAGGATTACCCAAAAAACACAAATATGAAACGGATGCTTTTTCTTATTCTTTTTGGAATATCTACCCTAGCAGAAGGCTTTTATCATGATCCGAAAAAAGTTGTGGATAGAATTAAAGTTAATAAAGGAAAAGAAATTTTACTTCCTCAAGGGGCAAAGCGAATTGGTAAACTCAAGCATAAAACTCCAACTTTGATTTTCTGTGCCAGGGAAGATAAAACAACTAAAACGGAGGATTCATTAGCGTTTTCTAAACGAAACCAAGTGACAATCATCGAATTTGATGGTGGTCATTTAGAGGGAATGAATGTTTTGAAAAAGAACGAGTATGGAGACGAATACTTAAAAACAATAATTGGGTTTCTTGATAAAAATGGAGTCTAAATTCAAATTCCAATTTCTTCTAAAATATCCCTCTTAGCAGAATTTTCTTTGAATTTTGTCAATTCTCAGCGTTGAGACTCTAGTTATACAAAGTCAATTTATGCCACTTTAAAAGCTTAGATTTGTTTGGACTTTTAGACTCATTACATTTTATAAAAAGTCTCACAGACGGCTCATATAAACTCAGATATTTTTCAAAAAAAATAACCCCCACCTATTTAGTGGAGGTTATCAATTCTGCGGATTTCTGCTTATTCCTTGATCGAAGTTGTAACCTTTGGAGCCTCTTTTGTCCAAGAACTTACATCCAATTTTCTAGGCGTTGGGAGGATTTCATCCAAGGTATTTCCGTCGTACACGCGGCCATTTTTCACCACATGTGAGATCGTATTGGTGTTTCGGATATTTTCCAGTGGATTTTTATCCATGATCACCAAGTCAGCCAATTTTCCGGTTTCGATACTTCCCAGTTCTTTGTCCAGTCCCAGTGATTCCGCACCAAGAATCGTGGCGACTCGCATCGCATCAAGATTGCTCATTCCTCCGCTTGCCACGGACCAGAGTTCCCAATGGTAACCCAAGCCTTGCAGCTGACCATGAGAACCTACACCGGCAAGCCCGCCTTGAGTGACGATTGAGTTTACTCCTTTTGCATGCTTTTCAAAGACATGATCTTCAGGTGAAAACCATCCACCCAGACCACCGACTCTTCGTCGGGCTTTGGAATTCATCTCATTGTATGGGGTGAATCGGTTAAGCTTTGGATCTTTGAGGGGGCTTTCTGTGATGTAGTAGTGGTTTTCTGCCCATGGGCCTCCGTAAGAAACCAGCAAAGTAGAGGTATAAGCCATTTTGCTCTCAGCAATCGTCTTGGTAACATCGGAATAGAGCGGATAAATGGGAATTGCATGCTCATGTCCTGGATAGCCATCAAACAGCTGTGTCATGTTCAGTTTGTAATCCAAACCACCCTCAGTCGTTGGCATCAGCTTTTGCTCATTAGCGGCCATGATGACCCACTGCCGATGCTGACGATTTCCTACAAGGTACATTTTGATGTACTGCGTGTTATAATATTTGCTGTACTGTTTCAATACACTTTTTGCCTGATCCAATGATTTTAGGTTATACATCCAAAAGCCCACACCAGGTCCTGTGGAATAGACTCGAGGTCCGGGAACCATACCCGCCTCGACCATGTCGCCATAGGTCAGCACGTCGGTAGTTGCAGTCTGAGGATCGCGAGTTGTCGTCACTCCGTAAGCGAGGTTAGCCGCATAGATCCAAACTGAGTTTTTGTGGAGGTTCCAAGTTGGCCACATGTGAGCGTGGGTATCAATGAATCCAGGCGTGATCGTTTTGCCGGAGGCGTCGATAACTTTGGCATTTCCGGCATCCAGAGTTCCTGTTGCTCCGACTGCTTTGATTCGGTTGTTTTCGATCAGGATGTCTCCATTTTCAATAACCTCTGAACCTTTCATCGTGACGATTCTGGCATTTTTCAAAAGAATGCTACCGCTTGGAGTATCTTTTGCGAAATAGACTTTTACCTGATGCTCGGCAGGTTTATAGGATTCTTTTTCCTTCAGCTCAGCTTTATAAATGCTATCAGCCTTTGCTTTTTCTTTATCAGCTTTGAAAAGCTCCTTGATACGTTCCTTTTCAGCTTTTGCCAAGGAATCAGCCAATTTCACGGCATCTGCACCTTTAGCTTTCAATGTGGAAACACTGTCTGCATCGGTAAGAACTTTAGCCTTTTTGGCAGATTTCACTGAATCTTCTACAAACTCAGCACGATCGAGGTCATAGACCCAATGCCCATTTCCGAGTGACCAGTGGACTTTTTTGCCATTCGCTTCCCAAGCCGGAAATTCCCCACCGATTTCGGTTAGTTGTCTTGATGGGAAATTGCTCGAAGCAGGATCCCCAACATTGATGGTTGGCACCTTACCGACGGTAGGGATGGTGACGACATAGACGTTGTTGTTAACTTTTGCCAAGGCCTTATTTCCAACCGGAGCCATCAAAATGGTACTCGCACTCGCAGGTGTCATCTGTGGTTCGCGGGAATTGGATCCTTCAGGCAGCATGCAATAGTTGACTGCATCTGCTGTGGAAACAGGCATTCCCATGACGTAACGAACCGTTGAAATTTCTTCCAAGCTTGCATGCCCGTGATCATCATGCGGATCTGCTGCTGAGCCAAAAGGTGTGATTCCTGTGATTTTGGCATAGACTTTCTCGTCTGTCCCGTCCCACCTCACACTTAATAGTGCTCCGCCTGGGCCGTTCAGGAAAACCCGTGTTGTGTCCTGAGTGAAGTGGGCATTTCCGTAGTTACCCGCGTTCATGATTTTTCGCAAAGCTCCACCTGAGGCTGGTATCCAAACCAATTCAGCTTCAGCCCCACTCACTCCCGGACCCTCAGCCTCCTGAAGCAATCGATTAGACCCTTTGAAAGCTGTAATTTTATTATTCGGCCCCCACTTTGGAGCCATGTATAAGGCCGATTCGCTTGTAAGTTTTGTGATAGCAGATTTGGAGCCTAATGATGCCTTGTAAAGATGTCCGCCGAGCTTTTCATCCCAGGTTGTGAATACGAGTTGAGTACCGTCAGGACTCCAAGTTGGCATCGCCTCAGTGAATGAATGAGTAGTGACACGGGTAGGATTACCATTAGGATAATCCATGACATATAACCTGTTCAACACGGTGAAAGCCAGTTTTTTTCCGTTTGGAGAAGGAACAGCATCCCGGATTTGGGTAGCAAGTTTTGCTGTGGTGTCTTTGATTTCATAGTTGAAATAGAGTCGAGGTCCCATTGCCAGTTTGACATCAGCTTCAAAAGGAATTTCCACTGCCGGACTTCCGTCTATGGCGAGTTTCCAGATTTTGCCTCCATAGGACGCAATTACAAATTTGCTGTCGGGAGTGAAAGCCATTGAGGGCAATACGCCTTGAGGAGCGATAGATTCCTGTTCGTCTCGTTGGACGGGATAGGCTAGCCAGTTTTCCTCACCGGTTTTCAGGTTTCTAAGGACCAATCCCGTTTTATCATCCCATCGGGAGCCGTAGACCATCCATTTGCCGTCTTTGCTAAGCGTCGGAGTAAATGCCGACCCATATCTGGAAGTGATGCTGCTGATTTCACCTTTGTCGAAATCATAGGTTCCGATTTGATACTGAGGCAAAAGCGCATTGTAGTTCCAAGCTCCAGTTCGGTGAGAGAAGTAGACTTTTTTTCCGTCAGGACTCACGAAAGGATCGATGGTTTTCATTTGGGCTGGATTTTCATTCAGCTGAATTCCTCCTCCGCCATCTTTGTGATACATCCAAAGTTTGGAAATTCTACGGCCTTTGGATACTACGATGTATTCACCATCCGGAGTCCAATGCGCTCCAGGCACGTCACCATTTTTGTCTTTTGTGACCTGTACGGTGTCTTTTTTCACTAAATCGATGTACCAAAGGTTGTCGTTTCCGGCACGGTCAGAGGTGAAGAGGATTTTATTTCCATCCGGAGAATACCTCGGATGCGTCTCATATGCGATCCCTGTAGTGATTGGGGTTGCTTTTCCACCTTCAATTGGGATGGTGTAAATGTCTCCCATCAAATCAAAGGCGATGGTCTTACCGTCCGGACTGATATCCACACTCATCCAAGTTCCTTCCTTGGTAGTGAATTTGACTTCCCGCTCTGGCTTTAGTGGGAGATCCTTGAATTTTGGGTAGTTTAAGCTGTCTTTTTTGACGCTATCGGCAATTACTTTGGACTCCTCGTTCAATGGAAGTAGGTCTCCATGGGATGAAGGAACCAAAGCTGCAAAGCTTACTGATACGCCTAAGGCCAGCAGCAGTGCAGGGTGGGCAAGTTTGATCATAGAATATTGGTTAGGGCAATTAAACTAATGGTAATCTTTGAGATTTTTCATCAAGCTGTAGATCTCGAGGAAAAATAGTTCGAGAGCGGACATTTTTTAGGGGGTATATAGAAAGGTTAAATTAATTTTTATAGATATACGGAATTCTGCCACTCAACAAATTAACTCCTTAAAATCGGATGGAAGACTGGAGACCGAAGACCGAAGAGAGCCTGAAATCAGAATTGAAGTCTGTTTCCGTTGGTTGGATTCATCCACTGGCAAAGAAGCGGATATTCATATTAATTTTTTGTGGAAGTGATTTTCATTCGGGTTTTTCCTTCAACTCTTCCTCGAGCAATTGAATGAGTTCATCCAGAGGACTTAGAAGACTTTCCAAGCGACTTTTTGTAACGAATGTGTTTCTTTTTTGAATTTGGATGAGATGTAAAAATTCATCTCGGTAGATAGCTTTTGGATCCGAGAATTTATTTTGAATAGTTTTTTCCCGGCCCTCTGGCGATAAGATAACTCGCTTTGTCAGTGCTTCAACCAACTTATCTTCTGTTTCTTCTGAATGACTTAAGTTTTCAAAAATCTTCTCACTTCTCGGGATCAAAAATTCATAGATCCCCGCCATTTTTGCCCGAATAGAGTCATTTGATATCTTATCGATTCCACCTGACTTGATGGATCCATAGGCTCCAGAGTTGTATTGGAAAAGTACTTCAAACCTTAGATTCGTAAAATATCTATTTAAAGTATCCAGATTTTCTTCCTTGTTTTCCAGCATTGAAAGGAGTCGGTTTGCCGCATTTTGCTTGATGGTTAAGCGAGGAATTTGGGAAGAAAAATACCTTCGATCCTTTTCTAAAGTAGACTTTAGCTCTTTGAGCATTTTTACTTCGTATTGTCTTGTTTTTCGCAGTTCATTCCAAGTATTGATTTGAAGTGCAATTAGGATTCCGATAACCACCAAAAAAATCTCGCCAACAGCATAAGCAAGGTATTGAGTTATTTTTTGCTGCTTGAGGAGTGATTGACGGATTTTTCGAAAAAGTGAAATCATATTAATCAATGATTAATCTTTCTTGCCCACTTCAAATACGATCACAGAATTGGCTTTGTTTTTTAGTGCCATTTCTCCTATTCGGTTGAAATTGAATTTATCCGGGATTTGGGTTTGGCAATGTTCCATAATTAAGATCTGTCCCGGATTGGCTTTTGCCTGAAGCCTCGCTGCCACATTCACGGTGTCTCCGATGACCGTGTAATCGAGGCGCTTTAGTGATTTCGAACCGATATTTCCAGAGACCATTTCTCCGGAGTTGATCCCAATGGACACACGGGGTTTGAAATGAGTGGCTTCTGAATATTCCGGGATAGCTTCCATCTTGTCACGAATAGCAATGCAGCTGGAAATGGTACGTTGGAGGTGGTCAGGTCCTTGGAAAACAGCCATCACTGCGTCACCGATGAACTTGTCCACACTGCCTTTTTCATCAATAATCTCACGGACCATTAGGTCAAAATATTCATTGAGTAAGCCAACTACCGTATTTGGAGCTTCATTTTCTGAGATTCTGGTAAATCCGCAAAGGTCAATAAAGGCGACCGTACCTTCGATGATTTCATTCTCCATCAAGGCAGATTCAATCTCCTTTCCTCCCATGAAATTCAGCACAGTTTCATCCACATACATTTTGAGGATGTCATTTTCTCTGATCGCTTTGATATTGGATTTGATCTGATTAATGTAGCTCAGCGTTTTTTCTACGGTAATTTCAAGATCCTGAAAATCCACCGGTTTGGTGACAAAGTCAAAAGCACCCAAGTTCATGGCTTTGCGGATATTTTCCATATCGCCATAAGCTGATATGATCACTGTTTTCAAAAGTGGGTTTTGTTCCTTGGTATTGGAAAGCAAGGTCAAGCCGTCCATCACGGGCATATTGATGTCACTGAGAATCATGTCCATATCCGGATGCTCCTTCAACGTGTCCAGTGCAAGCTGACCATTCAGCGCAAAAAACATTTCGTATTCCCCCGAACGAATTTTTTGTCTATACTTCTGGCGGAAGAGCATCTCCAAATCTTCCTCGTCATCCACTACCAGGATTTTTGCCATTCTATTTGTCGGTAAGCAATTCGGCTATTTCATTTTTGAGGGATTCAAAATCCACCGGTTTCGTGAAGAAACCTTTTGCTCCGGATTTGATCGCTTTGTTGTAATTGTCTTTGTCACCGTAAGCGGAAATCATGCTCACTTGGATATGAGGAAATCTATCTTTGATATTTTCCAAAAGCTCCAATCCACTCATCCCCGGCATATTGATATCGGAAAAAACATACACGACATCCGGTGAGCCCGATTGACCTAGGTAATCCAAGGCCTGTTGTCCAGAAAAAGCAAATTCAACCTCGAGTAGCTTACTCTTGATTTCTCTCCTGAATTTCTGCAAGAACATGATCTCCACATCCTGCTCGTCATCTACTATTAAAATTTTCATGCGAAAAAAGTTAAGTTTAAGTACTTGGTAACTCTATACTGAATTTGGTAAATTCTCCTACCCTTGATTCAAGTGCCAACGTGCCTAGATGGGATTTGATGATATCATGGGTGATACTCAGTCCTAATCCAGTTCCTTCGGTACCTTTCTTGGTGGTAAAAAAAGGCATTAAAAGTTTGTCACGTATCTCTTCCGGAACACCCGGTCCATTGTCTTCTACCTCTACCAAAACCCTGTTGGTTAAGTTTTTGGTTCGGATTACCAATTTAGCTTTATAATTTGATCCTACCATACTTATTTTGTCGCGCATGGCATCAAAAGCGTTTTTTGTCAAATTAAGTATCACTCGACTAAAGTCCTCAGCGTTCAAAGAAATTAGTCCAAGGCTTTCGTCCAAGTTCAATTGAATATCTACATTAATTGGGTTTTTGTTTGCACGCATTCCGTGAAAGGCCAAATTGGAATATTCTTGGATCAGTGCATTGAGATCTGTAGGTTCAACAGTACCTGTACCGCCCCGTGAATGCATCAGCATGGACTTGACAATGCTGTCAGCCCGCGAACCATGATGACGGATTTTTCCAAGATTGGATTTGACATCTTCCAGGAGATCTTTGATGTTTTCTCTTTCCAAACTGTCCGCTGTCTTGTCTAATTCTTCCTCGATTTCCTCAATGAAATCCTGACTGAGTTCGGAGAAGTTGTTGACGAAGTTTA
This sequence comes from Algoriphagus sp., assembly GCF_046296635.1. Classification (GTDB taxonomy): domain Bacteria; phylum Bacteroidota; class Bacteroidia; order Cytophagales; family Cyclobacteriaceae; genus Algoriphagus. The sequence goes on from NZ_JBKBKZ010000006.1 coordinate 175,914, forward strand.
GTGGGTTCTTGATTTCGTGAGCGATGCCCGCTGTCAGTTGACCCAAGGAAGCCAATTTTTCCTGCTGCAGGAGCTGGTCTTGGGTGTCTTTTATAGTTTGAATGGCAGCATCAAGTGCCTCATTTTTTTGTATTAAGTCTGCTGTTTTTTCCTCGACCAGTTTTTGAAGGGCTTCGTTTTTTTTGACCAGTTCATTTCTATGCCAAGTGTCTCCCTCCGAATCCACAGCTTGTGAGCCATGCCAGTGAACCAATTTCCATTGATCGCCAAAATATTCAAACACGTTACTAAATCGTAAGGGAAGAACGTTTTCTTCGCCTCCCATATTCATGGTGATGGTGAGGTCATGTGAAAAAAAGGCGGCATTTTCCTCCGCAAAAATCCGCCGGTGGATGAGTTGGGTCTCAAATCGAATGTCTAAATCTTTTGATTGTTCCTGTTGATCTTTTATCAATTTTCTTACTCCCTCAATCCCAGTGATTTTCTCATCTACAGTGGTTCCAAATCCCATCACATCAGAAACAACATAATCGCCTATGGTGTCCAGAGGGAAATTATCCGTGACAGTCATATCCAGGACTTTTTGAAGTGCTTCAGATAAAAGTTTCTCTTTTAGAGCATCCATGGTTTTCCTTCTGGAAAATTTATTTTTTGGGATGGTAATTATTGGTTTTTGACCATTTCGGCAATTTCTTTTTTCAATCGTTCAAAATCCACGGGTTTGGTAAAAAACCCTTTGGCACCGGAACTCATAGCCCGATCGTAGTTTTCACTATCCCCATAAGCAGAAATCATACTTACCTGAATATCTGGAAACCGAGTTTTTATTTGATCTAATAATTCCAATCCGCTCATTCCTGGCATATTGATATCGGAGAAAACATAGACAAATTTTGGCGGGTTTTCTTCCCCCAAAACATTCAAGGCATCCTTACCTGAAAATGCAAATGCCAGTTCAATTTCTCCTGATTTGATTTCCTTTCGAAACTTTTGACGGAACAAAGCCTCTACATCTTTCTCGTCGTCTACAAATAATATCTTCATAAGTTTATTAGGTTTTTTTTGGTAAAAAAATGATGAATTGCGTTCCTCTTCCCAACTGGGAATTGATTGTCAGACTGCCGTCGTGGCGTTTGATAATGTCGTGGGTAATACTTAGCCCTAGCCCTGTGCCTTCGGTTCCTTTTTTGGTGGTAAAGAACGGCTGTAAAATCTTATCCCGAATTTCCTCTGGGATTCCTGGCCCATTATCGGCAAAGACCATTTCGACACCGTCTTCCAATGATTTGGTGCTTATTGTCAGCTCGGGTGTATATTTTTTTGATTGATTTTCTTCCGAACCCAATTTATCACGCATCGCGTCGAAAGCATTATTGCATAGGTTGAGAATCACTCGGCTAAAGTCATCGGTAAAGAGTGGAATTGTTCCAATACTTTCATCCAAATTCAGCTGGATTTCAACGCTAATTGGGTTTTTGGTTGCCCGCATACCATGGAAAGCAAGATTGGAGAATTCCTGAACCATCGCATTAAGGTCCGTCGGTTCCATTTTTCCACTCCCTCCTCGACTGTGGAGCAGCATGGATTTGACAATATTATCGGCTCTGGTGCCATGTAGATGGATCTTGAGCAGGTTACTTTTGATGTCTTCGGAAAGTGAAAGCGCCTCAGCCTTATTATCATTTGCAAGTTCCTCCCGCATATCATCGATGAGTTCCATACTCACATCGGCGAAATTGTTGACAAAGTTGAGCGGGTTTTTGATCTCATGTGCGATACCGGCTGTGAGTTGACCGAGTGAGGCCAGTTTTTCCTGCTGGAGTAATTGATCTTGAGTAGCTTTTAGATTTTGATAGGCTTCTTCGATCTCCCGTGCATGCTCGAGTTCTTTTTCCTGGGCGCGCTTTTTTTCGATGGCTACCAATCGTCCGGACTGGATTTTTACCAAGGCAAAGACCAGTAATCCGAATGCAAGGACATAGAGCAAATATGCCCACCATGTCGCATACCAAGGAGGAAGGATGATGAATTCGTAGGAGATTTCATCAGAGATGGAATTATAGATGTTTTTGGCCCGAACTTTAAAGGTGTATTTTCCATGAGGGAGATTGGTGAATTCCCGAAAAGAGTTATCCTCCCATTTTCCCCAGTCCTTGTCGAAGCCTTCTAAGTATGTCTGGTATTTGGTCAGTTTTTCCTGAATGTAAAATGGTGCAGCGTAAGAAAAACGGATGGAATTGTTCTTAAACTCCATTTCATGGAAATCTTTTTTTTCTTTTTGAATTTTATGGATTAAAGTATCTGAATTGGAAATAATCCGATTGAAATAGAGCGGAAAAGGAATGTCCGTGTTTGCTGTTTTTTCATTGTCAATGCGTATCAAACCTTCATCAGTTCCAAGCCACATGACACCATTGGGTTCGGAATAAAATGCGGAAATATTTTGTCCTGTAAAGAGGTTTATTGGGTAATCATGAAGCGTATACTTTCCGTTTTCATCAGGTACTGCGAGTTTTTTTTCGTCTTTGAAGACAATCAGAACCCGATCCAAGGCATCAGATTGAAGAGCAAATGCATCACTATTGATATTTGCAACCTCATCTGAGAAACTGAAAACTGGGTCTCTTTGGAATGAATTGGATGCTCTGTCAAAATAATAAAAGCCTCTTACTCCCGAGACATAAATTCGCTCTTGGATTTTGGAAACTCGCCCAACGAAGCCAGGAATTCCATCCTCCTCACTAAATCGGCGGACTGTTGAATTGGCAGGGTCAATATTTCCTGTTGCGGTTTTCGCCCAAGTGATTTGGTAGGTGTCTCCAGCTTGAGTTCCTGCCCAAAGGTCACCCAAGGAATCCTCCTCCATCGTGTAAATAAACCGTTCAATTTGGCTTAACTGCCCCACAGCTTCATATTCATAGGGCTGAACGATTGAATTTGAGACTTTCTTTCTCTTGAATATATCGACGCCGAATGATCCACTTAGGAAGACATAACCCGGATGTTTCTCAGACACCAAAATTCGAAGCAGTTGGAGCTTTTCAGTGCCTTGGACTATGACAGCTTTTCCATTCTTGATGGAGTAAAGTCCCAGATTGCTAAACAATATCCGGTCTTCATCTTTCTTGATATCAAAAACTTGGGAATTGGGGATTTCAGGTACCTTTTTAATTTCTCCGTCTTGCTTATCGACGAACAATATTTCCTTGGATCCGCCAATAAATAGTTCATCATCCAAGTCATTTAGGGATAGGATACTACCCACATTCAAATCCTCAGGTATAAAACGTGTTAAGGGAGATGAAATCTCGATTTTTGAAATTCCATTGTTAGTTCCAACCCATAGGGTACCACTCATATCCAGGAGCAAAGAATAAACACCGTCATCGATTAGACCTTTTTTGACCGTGTATTCACTCACTTTTTTACCATTATGGTCAATGATTAAAAGTCCGCTCCCCACTGTGCCTAATGCATAAGTTTTGTCGGGAAGAACTATTCCTTTGTATAGGCGGGAGAATTTGAAAGCGTCATCTACCTCAGTTTTGAAAGGGATGAAACTTTTGCCGTCGAAACGATACAATCCTCCGGAAAAACCTCCGACTAAAAACTGCCCGGGAGATTTGAAGGGTAACATAACCTGTACTCTCGTTTCTCCTAAAAATTCACTCCCACCGATCAATTCTAATTTTCCATTTACTGCTTTAAAAAGTCCCAAATCCATTTGATGGGTAAAAAACACTCCATCAATCTCCCAAGCATACATGAATTGAGTATCTGGTTTCCAGATTTCAATTTGAGCTTCTTGTTTCCCTTTTTCAGGTGAATAAATAAAAATTGCCTCGCGAGCCTGAAAGTAAATTTTTCCACCCACTTCACTGATTGACCAGATATCATTAAATAATAAATCTGAGGGTATAAGGTTTGTTAATGAATACTGAATGGTATTACCGATTTCATCCTCCCCGATGTACCCAATATCCCCTAATGATCCATAATAAAGAACACCAGATTTAGATTTGTGCATCGCTCTGGTATTAGTGTTAAAACCTTTGATTGGAGATATCAGTAATTCCCAATTATTTCCATCATACTGAACTATCCCCTGACTTGAACCTAAGTAGAAAAATCCTCGCTGATCTTGACCCATACTCCAGACCTGACCACCAGTTCGAAATTCCCTAGCTGTGTAGTTAGTAATCGTCGGGATTCCTTGCGATGCGTTGATCTGAGAAAATCCCTCGATTTGGGCGATTGAAAAAAATAGAGCAATCAAAAAAGCTTTCAACAAGAATGTTTTTTGCATAAAAATATGAGAGATTGGACTATTTCTTGAAAATAGGAAAAAGATCTTGATTATTTGGGAGTTACAATCAATTCCAATCTATTTCCTTTGAAATTTTTGAAATGATCACCAAAAGCGCTCTTGTTCCGGCACTTTTTCAAGTGCCTCCTTCATTTGATCATGCCCTTTTTGCATGATTTCTTCCCACTTGCTATCATCTAGCATTCCGATTCCCTTCAGTTCCATTTCCACATAAATTGCCACACCGGATTTGCTCATTTCCTGTTTTTGCCGGCTATTCAGAGTTAGCGAATTGACTAGAATAGAGGCAATGTCCGGAAGCCTATATTTTTTTCCTCCGGTGATTTTATCCCAAAGTAAACTCGATGAACTTGGCGTTTCTGTAAAGTTCACCGGACGGGATTTCAGTTGGGTAAGTGAAATAGCGATGATTTGGCTGACTGGATAGTTGTACATGGTCTCGATCGGGAGATTGTCCACCACACCTCCATCGACGTGAAGCTGATTGTCAATTACCACCGGAGGATAAATTCCTGGGATGGCCATACTAGCCCCGATTTGCTTCCATGCAAGTCCTCGGTCATGTACCCGTGTGGTGGCATTGGAATAGTTGGTCGATACACAATAACTTCCCACCCAAAAGTCCTCAAGGTAGGAATCGCCCATTATTTTTTTGAGGTAATTGCTCATCTTTTTCCCCGACATGAAGGAAATCAAGGGAAAGGTAAAGTCATTTTTCGTCAGTTTATTCTGAGCGGAATCTTTACTGTAAAAGTCGATTTTTTCCCGGTCAAAGTCACAATATGCACATGTCAAACCATATAATGCACCTGCACTAGTTCCGCCTAAAAAGTCAATGTCCACACCCTCTTCGCCCAAAGCTTTGATCACTCCTAAATGTGCAAATCCTTTGGCTCCGCCACCTCCTAGAACCAATCCGATGGCTTTATTTGCCAGAATTCGTGCAAAGCGACGGATGTCAGGATTATAATTTTTTCGGTAGTGAATGTGGAGGTCAATTTTTCGGTCAACAAACCAGCGTCTTGTGTTTTCAGGAAATTTGGCTTCCTCGGGATGAAGGAGCAACAGGTAGATTTTTTTGTTTAAGATACTTTGGGAGTAAAGATTCAAGTATTTTTCGATGGCTTGAATATCACTTTCCGCGTAAAAGTCCGTGGCCAAAACCACCAAATCTGCATAGATGATGCATTGTTTTGACCAGTTCAAATCTGCATCGCTACATACCAGAAAGTTTAACCCATTGTGTTGCTCCAAGGTGTCATACATGGTCTGGGTTTCCAGATTGGCGTGGGATTCGTGATCCAGGATTTGGATACTTACATCGAGTGATTCAAACTCCTTTTTGACAGCCTCTGTGTATTCTGTTATATCATTATCCGCTTGAAGATTTATAACGGCAATGTTTTTTGCTGAGGTCTCCAAGTGCTGCTGAAGTGCATTCCTACGTAAGCGATTGACTACGAATCGGGTAAGCTTGCTGGAAAACTCGGGGTGTTTGGAGACAATATCCAGGTATTGGCTTTCCTTGAGTTCCAATACAATGGATTTACGAATGGCAACCACGGTAGCCGACCGGGGCTCTGCCATAAAAAGTGCAAATTCCCCGATAGGTTCGCCCTCTCCAATATCCCCAAGTGCATGAAGTGAACCATCTTCTTGCTTAGCCAATGCCCGGAATCTGCCGGAAATGACGATGTAAAGGGAGTTGTCCCGATCTCCTTGATGAAAAAGAAAATCGCCTGTCTCAAGTTCGAGGCTTTTTCCATTTTGTAGTATCTGTGTGATCAGGTCTTCTTCAAGATTACCAAAAAGGCGGAGAAGAATTTTCCTGTTGTGGTCATTTTTGCTGACGTTTAAGTTCAAAGTAAGGGCGATTAAAGTTTGGGTTTGCTTTCTAGTTAAACTTTAAAATAACAATTAGTCTAAAATAATAATTAATTGAAATACAGCAAATAATCTTTTTATTTCCAGCTTAAGCTGACAAAGGTTGGCAAAGCTTATAGCTTTTCTTTGGGCAACGAAATTCGAAAACGGGTGAACTCACCTACGGTCGATTCAATTTCCAGTTTACCCTCGTGGGACTTAATGATATCATGGGTGATGCTGAGTCCCAGCCCAGTGCCTTCAGTTCCCTTTTTGGTGGTAAAAAATGGCATCAATAATTTATCCTTAATCTCATCAGGTACGCCTGGACCATTGTCCTCCACTTCGATCAGAATCTGATATCCAAGGTCTTTGGTCATTATTTTTACAGCGGCTTTATAGTCATTCCCAACCTCGTTGATCTTGTCGCGCATGGCGTCGAAGGCATTTTTGACGAGATTGAGAATCACGCGACTGAAGTCTTCTGCGTTAAGCTTGATTAGGGGAAGAGTTTCATCCAAATCCAACTTAATATCCACATTGATTGGATTGGGATTGGCACGCATTCCATGAAATGCAAGGTTGGCATATTCCCGAATCAAGGCATTGAGATCCGTTGGATCCACACTTCCGGTTCCTCCTCGGGAATGCATCAGCATGGACCTGACGATGCTGTCAGCCCGTGAACCGTGATGGCGGATCTTGACTAGATTGGACTTGACATCTTCTAGGAGTTCGAGGATATTTTCTTTTTCAGCGCTTTCCGAAAATTTTGCCATCTCTTCTCCGATTTCCTCCAGGAAGTCCACGCTGAGTTCTGAGAAATTGTTGACAAAGTTGAGCGGGTTTTTGATTTCGTGAGCAATGCCTGCGGTCAGCTGACCGAGAGAGGCAAGTTTCTCCTGTTGGATGAGTTGGGCTTGAGTGGATTGGAGATGGTCAAGCGCATCTTGGAGCTCTTCTTTTTGTTTGAGGATTTCGGAGGTTCGCTCCGCTACTAAGGTTTCCAGCTGGGATTTCTGTTGAGCAGTAGCCTTTAACTGACGCTCCTGTTCCTTTAGAAAAATCCGCTCGATCTCCAATTCTTTCATCTGCTTGCGGTGATTCAACCACATGGTTACCGCCCAGATTAGCGCAAAAAATCCAGCTGCATCCAGGTAGTTTTCCAGCGTGTCGTAAATGGAGGGGCTGATCCTTTCGATTACATATTCCAAGAGCTTCACTCCGACAATGGGAAGTGGAGTGATGGCCAACGTTTTAAGATATTCGAGCTCAGGAGTATTTAAAATGACATAAATAATAGCCCCAACCAGAACAAAGGAAAGTAGCTGGTAAAGAAACTCAGGCGGAAGGTGGCTAGCTCCCAGGATAATTAGTACCCCGGCAGCGATCATTCCATATTTAAAATAGCGATTGAGATAAACAGGAAATCCCTGCGGACCACTACTTTTTTTCAAGTAGTAAAGGAGAAAAAGTGAAATGATATTAATCAGGATCATGGAGGAGTGCTGATTTTTTTATTGGGTGAAAAGTAGCTTAGGGTGGAGTTAATCTTGGTTTTGTCAGCTGATGGATCTTGCAATCTCAGCTATCTCTAATTTGAGGTTTTCAAAATTTACTGGTTTTGTATAGAATTCCTTGGCTCCGGAATCCATCGCTTTTTTATAGTTGGCCTCGTCGCCATAGGCAGAGATCATCGAAACCTGAATCTGAGGAAAACGCGTTTTGATGATATCCAGCATCTCCAATCCGCTCATTCCAGGCATATTGATGTCGGAAAAGACATAGACAAATTTGGGAGGATTGTCGCTTGCCAGGATTTCTAGAGCTTGCTTGCCGGAGAATGCAAACTCAAGTTCCAAGGCTCCACTTCGGATTTCTTTTCTCAATTTTTGACGAAAGAGATCTTCCACATCTCGTTCATCGTCGACGATTAAAATTTTCATAGGGTAAAAGTTAAGAGTTTTTAGACAGGTAATAAAATTTCGAAAGTAGTAAACTCACCTTGCTTTGACTCTGCTTTGATTTCGCCCCCATGCGCTTTGATAATGTCATAGCTCAAACTCAATCCTAATCCCGTCCCTTGCCCGGTAGGTTTGGTGGTAAAAAATGGCTGGAAGATTTTTTCTTTAATAGAGTCGGGGATGCCATTTCCATTGTCTCTAATTGTCAGCGTGATTCCACCTTTAGTTTTTTTGCTGCCGACACGGACTTCCGGATTATATCCCTCGATTCCCTGTTTTGCTTTTTCATTTACTGCGTAAAATGCATTGTTGATCAGGTTGAGTATCACGCGACCGACATCCTGTGCCACTAGATCAATTTTTGGAAGATTTGGCTCAAAATCAGTAGTGAAACTTGCCTCAAAAGTTTTGTCCTTTGCTCTCAGCCCATGATAGGAAAGCCGAAGGTATTCATCTGCCAGTAAATTAAGATCGGTGGATACTTTCTGACCGGAACTGGATCGGCTGTGTTGCAGCATACCTTTGACGATCGCATCTGCCCGTTTGCCATGGTGGTTGATCTTTTCCAAGTTCTGCTTGATATCCTCCAGAATCTCCTCCTCCAACTGCTCCACTGTCGTAATCTCGGTCCCTGAGCTTTGTCGAAGGGCTTGTTTCTTGGCTCTTGTCTCTTGTATCTCTTCCACCAACTCTGCACTCAGTTCAGAGAAATTATTCACAAAATTCAGCGGATTCTGGATCTCATGGGCAATTCCAGCAGTAAGTTCTCCAAGCGAAGCCATTTTTTCTGATTGTATAAGTTGGGCCTGGGTGGATTTGAGATCTGAAAGCGTGGTTTCCAATACCCTGTTTGTCTTTTGCTTTTGACGGTTGTTTCGATAAAAAACAAAAGCAAGTCCCGAAAAGAACGTTAGCCCCACGAGTAAACTTGCCATTTTGACTTTGTTTTTTCCAGCGATGACTTCCTGTGTTGTTTTTTCTAACTGCATTTGCTCTTCAAAATTTGCATTTTGAAACTGGGTAAATTTTTCTTTTTGGTCTATGTTGAGACTATCTCCTATTATTTTAGCAATTGATAGATAGGCAAAGGCACTATCGACATTCCCTTTCCTATCAAAGGCATTAGATAGAAGTTTTGAGGAGGCTTCTATACCTCCCTTCGCTTTTAATTTTGAAGCCATTTGGTAAGCTGAGCTTGCGTAGTATTGCATTGAATCAACTTGTGACAAGCTTTCATACATCTTGGCCAAAGAAAGGAAGGTAATGATTTTGGCAGCCAGATTATTTTGCTCCGAATTTACATGGATTGATTTCCAATAATTGACTTTTGCGGAATCGAGGTTATTCTCCTTAAAATGAATATCCCCAAGATCTCTTAACATAGCCCCCTGATAGGTTTTATAACCTGTCTTTTCGGAATAAAACAAGCCTCTATTGGTATAGATCTTGGCGGAGTCCAATCTGTTTAATTCCAGATAAATGCTTCCTATATTCATATTACTGTTTACCAGCGAAAATTCATTGTTATGCTCTTCTCCCAAACGAATTACTTCTTTATAAGATGAGATTGCCTTTTCCATATTTCCCGCAGTAGCATAGGTGTTACCAAACTGATGAAAAACACTAGTCAAAAGTGATAATCGGAACTCTCTTGGACTGCTGTAAATAGAGAATGCATCTCCCAGATAGGCATTTTTTTCATTCTTTTCTTCTATAACAAGTGCCCTTGCCTCATTGATGGTTTTGAAGACTAATACCAGATCTCCTCGTCTTTGTAGAAGATAAGCCTTGCCGAGTAATGTACCGGCGACCCAAAGTGGCTGGTTCAACTTTTTGGCTATGGCTAAAGAATACTCCGTGTAAAATATCGCACTGTCGCGGTCTGTTTCTGCATAAAAATCCATGATTCTAAGCCCAACAGTCATCTTGAAGGTGTCATTTCTGGTCTCAGACCAAACTGTTTTCAGGCTGTCTAATTGCTGCGGTGCTTGGGAGAAAGCCTTTGAAACAATCAAAAACAGGATTCCTGCAAGTAATAATTTTTTCATGTATAATATAATTATGAATTCACTTCCATTAACCTCTTTACTTTCCACTCTAATCTCCCCTCCATGTGCCTTCACAATATCATAGCTCAATGACAATCCAAGTCCCGTTCCCTGACCAGTAGGTTTGGTGTTAAAGAAGGGTTGGAATTTTTTTTCTTTGATCGTTAATGTGATTCCCTCTTGAGTTTTTCTGCTACTTACATTTGACATGCGAGTTCAAATATCATAGCTCTAACCTATCCCGTTCATTGTCCAGTAGCGTTAGTTGTAAAGAAAGCTTGGTTTACAGTTTTTTCCTATTTTGAAGACCAAAGATTTTAGGAAAACTCAGGAATAGTTATGGTGAACTTTGTCCATTCACCTAATTTGGTCATGATTTCCAACGAACCTTTGTCTGCCTTAATTATGTCATAAGTGATGGATAGACCAAGGCCGGTTCCCTGACCAGTCGGCTTGGTGGTAAAGAAAGGCTGGAAGATTTTGTCTTTGATGGAGTCGGGGATGCCGGGGCCGTTGTCAGAAACTGAGATTTTCCTGAACCTTGATTTTATCAGAGGTTTGGTCATAAAATCTGATCCCTTCATCAGGAAATATATGCTCTTGTTAATTCCCGTCCTGAAAGGCATTAGTCTGCAAAGTATTTGGGCTGATTCTGAATATTCCGGCTATTGTTGGTGGGTTAGTGCCGAAATTGAAATTGATACCCACGTCTTTTAAAATTACCTGATTTTGTTCGGGGACCACATCGGCTATTTTTTGCAGCTAAAAAAAGCCCGGAAGAATCCATTCCTCCGGGCATGATCAAAAAAGGGTAAATCGGCTTATTTTTTAAGTGTTATTACGACCTTGGCAATTCCTTTTCTTGAATTGGCATTGGCAATCCAAGGGGCACAGGAACTGGAATTAAATAACCAGGTTGGGGTGCTTGCTGCTCCTGCGGATCTTTCCGCAAACTCATAAAACCCATCCTTCAATAAATCGGGATTCTCGAGCCAGGTCCTTGTAGTGCCTTCCGGATGGGGATTAAGCCTTGGAGAGAAGGAAATAATCGTAGCGGTATAACTTACAGCATTTTCCTGCGGTGGAATCAGGAATAAGGTAGAGGCACCACAATTGGTATAGACTCCTGATTCTGTCGGACCCCATGGTCTTGGGGTAAGGGTAACATAAATCACCTTTTTTAACTCATCATTATCTATGAGGACAGTTCCTTCAATGTCATCATATCGGATCCAAACCTCGGAATCTTTTGATTTTATATATGCTTTTAATTTGATGTTCTCAACTGCATTTTTTACCTCTTCATCCAATGCCTGATAGGTGATACTAGGAACATGTGTTATTGCACTGCTCACACCACCTACAAAGTTCCCATACTTTGCCCCGGTAGACCATTCAAACTTATAATCAAAAGTTGGATCATTTGCTTTGTAAAATTCATCCCCATTGGCCCATTCCACATATAGCTTTACTTTTTGTTTATCCTTACCACTAAGGGTTACATTCTTGGGTTTGATCTCCAGCCTAGCAGGCTTGACGGCTATGGTCGCCTTGGCTTCCCCGATTTTAGTAAGGTTTACTCCCTGCTTGACATAGGCGATTACGGTCACTGTCTCTACGGCATTGTCCGGTAAATTGGCTGAGGAGGTTTCTGCTTTGTAGGAAATGGTCTTTTGGCCGCTTTCAATTTCAGTTCCTTTATTTCCCAGGTTATCCCTTAAGTGTCCATATTTGCCTGAAGTGGACCATTTATATAGGAATGCCTGGCCATCTCCAAGTTCAGTTTTTGTTTGTACGGTCAGTTCCTCCGCTGCAAAATTAGTGACAGAGGCTTCCATGGGACTTAAGACGATGTCGTGGTCTTTGGCTATCACCTCGAATATTTCCAAAGGAGAAGAAAGGGAAATCTCACCGATCATCTTGACAAAATCAGCTCCTTTGATTGCCAAATCGATGTATTGAAGCAATTTTAAAAATCTTGCTTTTTTCATTTCCGCTCTGTATTCCTTATTGAGGTCCACATCCCAAGAGGATTTTTTCATGGCATTTTGGGCAAGAAGATCAGCCAAAACCTCTTGAAAATCACCGCTGACTTTGTCGCTGATAAAGTAGTCCAAGACATCGGACACAAATTTGGTGAGGTCTTTTGTTTCCGAAAGTTCTTTGATAAATGGAGTAAAATCCACCACTTTCTTGACAGCAGCGGCAATGGTTTTGGCATTTTCCTCGGTGGCCATATCTCCGGCAGCAGCAAATGCCTCCGACATCAGAGGGATAACCATATCCATGAAGAGGGTCTCGATCATCAGGTCTTCCCACTTTGCTTTTTCAGCATCTGTGTGCTCTCTGCCGAGCCAACTGACTCCCGGAGAGGCACCGATTACCCTTACTTTATATTTCGCCTCAGACTCATTTGCAGCAAGTGGGATATTGATCGGAGGAGAATCCTCATAAATAAACCTCGCTCCTTGACCGGCAAGCCCAACGGCGAGCGTCCCTAGAAACCCATCCAATGCCGTTGGAGAATTAACAGCTTGTTGTCCATCAGCTGGATCGCTCCCTTCAAAACTGCTTTTGAGTATTGTTTCATTCCCGTCTTTATCCTTAAATGAAGACTTGTAAACAAAGGCATGCGCCCGTCTTCTGTAAGAATTTCTCAGTATTACAGATTGAAAGTTATTGTCCATTACCTGAATCCCGCTCCTTACCCCGTTTGGATCAAAGTTGATCTGTCTGGCCTTGATGTCCAAAGGATCATTTTTCGGGATTAATTTTGCGAGGAATTCATCGAGCAAAGGAAGGTATATTCCCGATGAGAAATTAATAGGGTTTTGTTTGAAGAGGGCCTCCAGCTTCCCTATCAATGCATCAAATTCCTTGACGGTTGATATTTCAGCTATATACTTTTCCCTAAATCCAAATGGTAGGATAAAAGCACCTGAACGGAAATAAATCAAAACCTCTGCAGTGGAGGCAACAGAAAGTTTTTTGTTGGCATCACTGATAAATCCTGAAAAAATCACCCTGTCCTGCGCATCCATCAGAAATGCCATCTGAGGTTGACCGGGCTGAAAAGCGATTTTTGATTTACCTGAATCACCAACCGGAAAACTGAAGGTATTTGCCACCACTTTCATCCCGTTAAGGTTTAGAGTAGTACCCTCAGGAATTTCAATTGAAATTTCGGCTGTCGGTACATTAACCGGAACAGGATCATTATTGACCGGATCATTGTTAGGTGTCTCGATTTCTTTGCAAGAACTGACAGCCAGAAAAATAGAAAGCAGCAAAATGAGGGTAGAATTTAATTTCATGATAAAGAGGTTAGGTGTAACACCTATCCATCCAAACCCTTAAAAAATGTCATCAAAAAAAATTACAGATTTTGACCTCTTTTTTTCTTAAACAGTACAATGAAGATTAATAAAAGAAATAATCCCAATATCAAGTATATCCAGTTGAGGTTTCTCCCCAAATCAGGTATGGGCTCAGTATCTCCGATCAACACCAATCCTGCCCAATATTGGGGGGAAAGTGTCCGTCCTTTTGCTGTGGAAAGGTATTTTAATTTGGCTTCCTTCAATGCTTTATCCTTTGCCATTCCTTCGGATAAGAACTCTAGAAAATAACCGGTTATTTCCATACTGGATTTTTCATCCACTTTCCAAAGACTGGTCAAGAGACTTTCGGAACCGGCATATTGGAATGCATGGGATAGTGATACCATTCCTTCACCGGGCTGATAGACCGGTTTTCCTGTTTCGCATGCAGTAAGTAAAGTAAGGTTAGACTGCATGTTGGTGTTGTAAATCTGGTAGGCATATAAGGCATTGTCTTCTTCCAAGAGATCCCCATTTTTGGCAAAAATAAGTTTGGAAAAAACCGGGCTTATATTGTTGGATTCCGCATGGGTGCCGATATGGATGATTTTGTTTTTGGCAGCTTTTTCACGGAATGCAACAGCGGTGGATTCTTCAAAGGCAAAGATGTTACCTCCTAATGTTTTTGCAACTTTAATTGCCAGGTTTATAGTAAATGGCTGAGGCAAAAGAGAAAGATAGGCCTTGTCCAAATTGAAAGAATCGTTTACCGATTTGAGGTAATTTTCTTTCATCCGATCCAAAAAACCAGGAGTAAATGCAATATAGTTGCCACGCATTTCTTTCGAACTTTTTGTAAAACCCAACCACATACTAAACTGGTAAGAGATATCATGTTTGACAAGCAAGCTGTGCAAGAGGAACTCTTCATAAGTTTTGATTTCTTTTTGGGTCAATAAATCGAAGCTCAAATTGAACAGCATGCCATCGGGTATGATCAATACACTGGATTCATTCAAGTTGCCGCCAAATGGTTGCCAAAGCTGCTGATAAAGTTGGAAAGTAACGGCACCTAAGGCTTTTTGGTCCTGCCAAAGGGAAGGTAGTTTTTTGACCAATTCTGGATTGAAATCCAATGAATAAAGTTCCTTTTTACCATTTTTGATCACAATGGCTTTGAGATTCTCCCCTATGAAAAGATATCGGACAATTTGCCTTTCCTTCGGAAATGCCAACTCTCTTTCATGAATATCCCCATACCTGGAATGGTAATAGTCAGGAAAATCTGATTTGAGCATTTTCAAATGATTTTCCCATTTTGCGGAAGCTTCGATGAATTCCTCCATATCCCCTCCCTCAGAAAGGATATATCCCAATTTATCCCTGATCATTGACTCTTCCTCTATGATGGATACCGGTATCCCACTGAATTTGACCTGTCTTTGTTGGTTGAGTTGGGCTCTGATTTTAGCATACATGCTTGATTCATGCGTTGCGATCAATTGAAGCAAGTATTTTTCTTCTCCTGTCTTATCATATAGCTCCAATTCAATCTGCTTTATAAAATTGATGAGTTCCTGATTTTGGGAAAGCAATACGCCCAAATCCTTACTGTCGGAAAGCATTGCTTTTCTTTTTCCTAAAAGTTGAATTCCCTGTTGCAATTCATCCAACATTGATTCCAGGTAAGGAATGGAACGTTCTTTTGTGATTTTGTAATCTGACTTCCACTTAAGCAAAAATGCCATTGGTTTTTCGTACTCAATTCTTACTGAATCTGTAAGATTGGTTACAGAAACCAAAAGATTTTCAAGAATTCCGATTCCGTCCTCCGCCTCTGACTTTGCCGAAGAAAAATTCCCCAAATTATAGGATACACGACTTTTGTTGATTACCTGATGAAAACCTGGAAGTGATTTGATTCCATTGGTTTTTTTGGTGTATTCATATCCAATATTTGACAATTGTTGCGCTATTTTTGGCTCACCGTGAAGTGAAAAAAAATCAGCGGCATGACCCAAAAAACCCAGGTATACAAAATCCAAGGACTCTTTATTGGTCTGTTGAAAATAAGCCAAAGAAGTATGATAATAAGCTTTTGCGGCATCAATATTATTTTCCCCTTCTGAAATTAATGCGAGCGTGTAATAAATATTTGCCAAACGCAAGGGGAATTTTTCTTCTGTTGCATTGAGATCATCAATGGCCCGAAACAGGTAGTTTTTTGCTTCGCCATAATTCATTAAATAATTATGGACCTGACCCACCATGATAAGACTTTCTGTGATTTCAGGGTGTCCCGCCGGGAAATACTTCTCTTTCTCCTTTAGCGTATATTCATGGATTTGAAGGGCTTGGAGATAGTTCCCCATACTTTTATAGGTGATTCCCAGGTTCATCGAACTGTAAAAAATGGAAAACATCGCACGATCCCGCTTGGGATCATCAATTGCCTGTTCGGCAAAGGCTTTACTGTTCGCGATGGATGACTTGACCATTTTAACACTTTCATCAAGCTTGCCTTTCACGTCATACACGGCTGCAAGATTCCCTTCTATCATTGCCTTTCGGTACAATCGGTTGGTAGGATTGTCCTCCATTCGGTCCAAATAAGCAATACCCTCTTTCCAGTAATATTCCGCAGAATCCCACATGGAGGCATACCAATAGGAGACACCCAAATCATTGAGGATATTGAAGCGGCTCTCAGAACTGGTATTTGGATCATTATCAAAGCCCTCTAAGGCCTTGAGGGTATGAGATCGGGCTAGTCCAAAATCATTCAGTCTAGTGGCAATAACTCCAAGATTTCGCTCAATGATCGCCCATTCTGAAGGGGTATGTTCAGGGATTTGGTAGGTAAGAGCCAAGGCTTTTTTATTGGCATCATAAGCCATTTGAATCTTTCCTGCAAACATAAAATACCGATGTGACTCCAAATGGGCCTGTCTCAAAACTCTTGGATCCTGACTTTTTTTACCGAGAAAATCCAACCAAAACCGGACCCTGGCCATCCCAAATTCCATGTCATTTTGTTTGTTGCCAATAAATCCTGCCATGGGTACAAAATAGCTTAGATTTAAAAAATCATAATTTCCAATATAATAGCTTGTATGGGTATCGAATAAAATAACTGCACTGTCCAACTTGTCCTTATTGATCGCTTTTTGGACTTCAGCCAATCGCTCATCGACAGTTTGCCCAAATAGTAGAATAGGCAAAATAATCCATAAGAAACTTAAGAAAGCTGTCTTTTTCACTTCACCGTTAGTTCTTTCAACAATTCAATTGCCCGGTAATCTTGGCTTTGTTCCAAGACTTCTACTGCTTGATCATTTTTTCCTTCAAGGATATAAGCCAAGCCCAAATACCAAATAGCATCTTTTTGGAAGAAAGATATTTCATTATTCGCCACAGCCTCAAAATAAGTAATGGCTGGATCAGCGTTTTTGAGTGCCAAATGGGAAGCTCCCAGAAAATATTGTATGGTGTCGTTTTCGGGTCTTACCTGGATCAATTTTTCCCATCGCCCAATGGCCTCCTTATAATTTGCTGATTTATAGTCCACCATCGCCCTGTCAAATTCATAATTTGTCTCTGAACTCATGGCAGTCACCAATCCCGGGTCTTCTTGATAATATTGAGCAAAGAGACTTCTAGCGTCTGATTGCTGAGGATATAAGACCCAAACAGCAGTGGCAATGCACAGTGCAATAGCAGCTGCTGCAACCCAAGGCCAAAAGTTTATGCTTCTGTTTGGTGAAATGATTTGGTTTTCAGTATCTATTTCCTGATGGAAAATTTCCAGATTGTTACGAAGAGCTACTTCCTCGATACCCGAAATAATCTTTTTTACTTCAAGGTATTTTTGCCTCAGATCAGCATTTTTTTTCATCTCTGATTCGAAAGCGTCGATTTCCTCGGGACTTACATTACCCAGGATATATTCCTCTATCCTTTCAAACTCTTCTTGCGGTATATAATTTGGGTTTTTCAATTTCCTGTCTCGGTTTTAGTTTTCCATTTTTCTTTTAGGCGTTGGATACACCTGTATTTATTGTTTCTGGCTGTTGCAGGGGTCCAGTTAAAGGAGTCAGCAATTTGTTCCATGCTTTCCTTTTGGTAGTAGAACCTTTTGAGGATTTCTTTGCAGTTATCTCCTAGATTCTGAAAGGCCATCGTCACCCACTCATGATTTGCTTCTAGATCCGGATCGTTATCCTCTGACCTGTCCGGTATATTGTCAAGTAGTACAGTTTTTGTTTTGTTTTTTAATGAGCGGAGCTTATCCAACCATTTATTTTTGGCAATCTGATAGAGATAACCGTTGATTGCAGTTCCATTATCCGGTGTAAATTTCCCAGACCGAACATTGTTCCAAACAGCTACAAAGGCTTCTTGATAAATATCTTTCGCATCTTCCTGGTTTCCGTTGTTCGCCAGAATAAACTGCTCTGTTTTTTTGAATTCTGTTTGGTAGATTTGCCGGATTATCTCGGAATTATTGGATTTAATTCCTTTTATTATTTCTTCCTGGGAGTATTTTCTAAAAGTATATTCCTGCATGATTAAGACGCTTACAGAAATATACAATTAAATGCCTTTTATCCTAAAATCACTTTGCCAGAAAATCAATTTTCTGCTTTGACCCAGATGTATATTTGATTTTCGATCATCAATTTTCAAGTACTGTCACTTCTATCGCTTTATAATTTGGTTTTGCATTTTGCAACTGTGTTTGAAAGGTTTGAAACATTTGGTCTTTTACTGTGGAAGAAACCCCAATGCCTGCATAGGGTGTACCTATCATTACTACGAAGAATAGTTTGTCACCTCTTTTTTCCAACTGGTTGGCCCTTCTTACATTGGTACTACCGAAAGTCCCATCTTCCTTCACTATTTTGATTTCATAGCCGTTGACATTTGCTCTTTCGGGAAAGCCGGCTTCAAACCTTGCATTGGAAATATTAAAAGTACCGTCATTATTTGCCAATAGAGGGATAATCCCCTCGAAAGGCACTCTGAAAACTTTTGCGTTTAGCAAGTCATCGTTCGGTTCTTCAGTTTCAGTGCATGAAACTGAGATAAGGATAAGAAACAGAAAGGCAAATAATTTTGATGGATATTTCATTATGTTCTTTTTTAGATTCTAACCATACATCGAATACATTATTAAATTGTCATCAAAAAAACTTAGCCAAATTTCTTTGGCTAAGCCAAATTACACTCCATTAAAAAAAATAACCCTTAATACTTAGAACTGGTCAATATCCTGATAGGCGTTGAGGTTGTTGTTCAACAAATCAACCAATAGGGCTTGATGTGCCTGTGCAAATATGTTATAAACGGGACCGTTGGTGTAATCAGCATTGCCGTTAAAAATCAGCACTACCGCCATACCGTTGCTTTCAGTCATAAAAGAAGATCTGGTGCCTGGAAGTGCCCCATAGAAATAATATCTGGTATTCCATTTGACAATTCCGTTACCAAAGTTTGGATTCAATGGAGAAGGCCCTGAACCCTGAATGAATTGTTGATAGGTAGTGGCATTCAAAATGTCAGGTCGGCTTGGATTCCCGTCAATAGCCAAGACAAACTTCAACAAGTCACTCGCATTTATAACAAGGCCCCCATCTCCATCCCTTCGCTCTATGTTCAGGTTATATTCAAATCCCTTGGTTCCCCCTTGTCCATAATATTTGGTTTCATCAGGATGGAGATTGGCCATAGCTGATTTTCCAAATACAGCCGAATTGATTCCTAAGGGAGTAAGAAAATCGTCCTTCATAAACTGGTAAAACGACTTTCCTGTTACTTTTTCAATGATTCTGGCAGCAACGAAATAGTTGGTATTGACATACCAATATCTTGTTCCAGGGTCATGTTTTAATAATGCATTATCCATCATCCAATTGAAGAAAGCGATATTGTTCATGGTAGGATTGAAATCGATCGCATCCCTGTCATTGGCCAATACCCAACCTCCGGTAGTCATCTGAAGGAGGTGCCTAACAGTCACATTTAGTATCCTGTCATTGTAGGCTTTGGTGCCAAATTCTGATCCTAAGATGCCTCCCTGCCCAAACACTCTGTCATCAAGACTGAGTTGCCCTGCTTGCACCAGGCGCATAATAGCTACACCTGTAAAAGTTTTGGACACACTTGCAACTCGCATGCGGTGCTTGGTGGTCATATCTATGTTGCCCTCTACGTCTGCTTTGCCATAGGCTTTTTTATAGACCAATTTACCGTTTTTGCTGATCGCCAAAGAAGCACCGGGTATTTTTTGGGCTGTCATAAAATCGATGATTTTGGAATCGATGACATCGATATCTTTTTGGGTTTGCAAGGGAGGGGTAGGATCGTTTTCTTTTGGATCACAGGCGGTCCACAACATCGAAGCTGCTACTAATAATGTCCAAATGAAGGCGGGACGGATAATTTTAGAAGGTTTCATATTTGATGTATTTGGAAGATTTGTTGGAAAAATTGGAGTTGTAATCGGGAATTAACCCTTCATCGGAATAAAGAATGTATGTCATCATTTTTTGTGCGATGTTTTTAAAAAAATACCCGGAAATGTGTTAAGCTGGAACTTGGAAAATCAATCCACAGATAAAATATTCAGAGTCGAAATAAATAACAGAGTCAGTGCAGATCGTTTAAGCAGTTACAATTGAATATCGTGCTGAATCAACCATCCACCGCTGGAATCCTAACTTTCATTTTGTGGGCAGATACATATCTCCAAATCAATTCTGCAGCAAGAAAAATAGCCAAGCCTTAAAAAAAATATTTTCACGAAATAATAGTCTCCAAATAAATCGGGCTATTGTCATCGATCAAAATGATTCCAGCCCAAAACTCAGGGGACAGAGCCTTCCTATTGGCATAACGTAGGTAATACATTTTTGCTTCTCCCAAAGCCGAAGCGATGTCTTTCCCTTCGGTCAGTTTTTGATAAAAGATTTCAGTGATCTGACTGCCTGCTTTTTCATTGATTTTCCAAAAGCCCACCGATAAGCTTTCGCTCCCTGAATAAGGAAAAGCATGGGCAAGGGACAACATCCCTTCTCTGGGAACTATTGTTCTCCGGCCCATTTTGCAGGCTGTCAGGACCGCCAATTGTGAGTTGAGGTGAAGGTTGTAATCCCTGTAGATAGATTCCTGGAATGGCTTCTATTTCTGATTTTGATTCTGAGATAAATATCAAAATAAATCAGGAGCTGAGTTTATGGAAAGGCCTGAATTTTATCTTAAATGGGTAAGGCAATCTCAAATATGGTTTCTCCCGGTTTGGAAGATACCGATAGCTTCCCTCCATGCGCCTTCACAATATCATAAGATAAAGACAATCCCAATCCCGTTCCTTGCCCCGTTGGCTTGGTAGTAAAGAAAGGCTGGAAGATTTTGTCCTTGATGGAGTCGGGGATGCCGGGGCCGTTGTCTTTTATAGAAATTTCTATTTTGTCGTCGAGGTTTTTGGTGGAGAGGGTGACTTGGGGCGTAAGACCTGCCAGGTTTTCAAAACCTTGCAGGTCTCTCCTGGAACAGGCATAAAAAGCATTGTTGAGGATATTGAGCAGGACTTTTCCTATTTCAGGCCTAACGAGTTCCAATTGTGGAAGAGTCGGGTCGAAATCGGTGATAAGTTCTATTTCAATATCCTTGTTTTTGGATTTGAAGCTTTGGTAAGCGAGGTTCAGATATTCCTTTGTCAAGGTATTGATGTCAGTCAGTTCTTTGACACCAGAACCTGTTTTGCTATGCTCGAGCATGCCTTTCACGATCGCATCTGCCCGCTTCCCGTGATGATTGATCTTTTCTAAGTTTTGCTTAATATCCTCTAGGATCTCATCTTCTTCACTAGCGGTTTGTTTGTCTTGTGTCTTGCGTCTTATGTCTTGAATCTCATCCAATAATTCCGCACTTACCTCCGAAAAATTATTCACAAAATTCAGCGGGTTCTGAATCTCATGAGCTATACCAGCAGTGAGTTCACCGAGGGATGCCATCTTCTCGGATTGGATGAGTTGGGCTTGGGTGGATTTGAGGTTTTCGAGAGACTGATTCAGTTCTCTGGTGCGCTCTTTTACCTTTTTTTCGAGGGTTTCATTTTGTGAGTATAAAATGGACTCCTTTTCTTTTGAGAGTTTCAGTACCCTGTCCAGGTTAAGCCTTAATTCCTGACTTCGCTTGCCAAAGGCGTATCCTAAGTAAATAGCTAAACCAACGGAATTGAGCATTTGGGCAAAAGGAATATAGTCGTTTATATAAAAATCTGTTATACCAATATCGTTCTGTATTACACCAATACCGGTTAAAATAATTATCGCCCAGAATACTATTGAAATAAAACTAGAACTCAGAAATAAGATACTAGCCACTCTATTTTTGTTCCAGGATTTTAAAGCTATTCTTATAGTGGCCACCATAAGAAGAAGTGCCCAAGCTGTGGTTAATGTAAGAGGGTCGTATAAAAAGTAACAGCCAATAGCGATAAGACCTAAAAATGTTACTGCTTTATAGGTAAAATCTATGGGCTGCTCCACAATGCTGTACAAGCAATACAGTAAGATTGAAGAGGAAAATACAAGACAGGTGGCATATAGGAAGGAATTCCAAAACTCATCTACATAATAACCATTCGACCAGATTATTCCAGTGTAAAACAGACTCAAAAAAAGATTAGAAATGGCGAAGTATCCATTGATTTTTTCATTGGGGAAGACCAAGTAAAAGGATATGAATATGATAAACATTAAGAGCGCGATGCCTAAAGCGATGTGATAGTTTTTTATATACCGTTGAAAGCCAGCGATTCGTCTATTTTTTATTGTATCGGTGGATGTGGCATTGCTAAGGGTTGAAACTGAAAGTCCAATGTCCCCATTGGTATTCGTATACAGGGGGTACTTATATTGTGCGTTGACATAGCGCACAGCCAACACATGTTCCTTTCCTTTTTCCAGTGGCAATTGAAGAATTTGCCTCAGAGGATTATTAAAAATGATTTCGTCTTTGTTAGCACTTACTTTCCCCAATTCATGAATCAGCTTCCCCTCTAAATAAACCTCCGAGGCTCCTAGCTGCCTGATATTTAAAACAATAGTCTGTGTTAAGCTGCCATCCGCTTTAATGCGTTTTCTGAACCAGGCAATTTCACCGCGGTTGGCGATGGCATGTTCACCATCGGGCATGTTTAGATTGTAAGCACTGACTTCGTTCCATGAAGCGTCATCAAAATCCGGATTGGCCCAAGCTGGATCATCTCCTTTTTGATAAAGCCAGTCCTCTGTTAAATTCTTCCAACCCTCTGAAAAAGTAGTGTCTGAGATTACAAACACTCTTTCTGACTGACCAAAAAGTGTCAGCGGAAGAAGTAGAAAGATTAGAGCGTAAAATTGTTTCATAGCTAAGAATTATTGACTGGTATTAACATCATAAAAGTACTTCCAACTCCTTCTTGAGTTTCCACTTTCAATTCCCCTCCATGCGCCTTCACAATATCATAGCTCAAACTCAATCCAGTTCCCGAACCCGTTGGTTTGGTGGTGAAGAAGGGTTGCAGGATTTTGTCAGCTATTTTTCCACAATTATTCATTGCCGTCCTCTTTTCTTTGAAGCGTATTGTTGACAAGTTTGATTAAATCATTTCTATCAGGCAGGTACAATTGGTACTTGCTCACAAATAGCTGGCTATTCATGCCATAAGTTTCAGAAGGAAGTTGTTCTTCCGGGATCTTCAAGAATTCAAAAACATATGGGTCCTTTAAGATATCTCTGGGATTGGCTATTTCAAGACCCTGCGAGGCAAGCTTCAAAATTTCCTCCTTGTTTTTGCTGAGTGCTAGTCGCTGGAAAAGTGCAGATTTTTTTTGTCTTTTCAATTGTGGTATTGACCATTTTTCAGCTATGGATTGATTTTCATAAAACTTCCTTTCCAAGTCATCTTCTATTTTCAATAGTTCCACAAAATGCGACCAGCTCAATTGGTGAGAAGGCTTCTGACTTATTGGGTATCGAAGGTATAAAAGTCTCATATACACAACATTACTCCTACTGAATCCTTTGCCATGAATGAGAGAAAGGTCTTTAGATAAATTGCTTATGAGTGCCTTTCCATATTCTGCCCGGGCAATTCCTCCCTGCTCAAACTCTACAATATGCCGGCCTATTTCCCAATAGGTTTCCAGTAATTGGGTGTTTACAGCATGTGTAGCTTTTACTTGCCCTGAAACATAAGTATTGGAAATAGCTGCCAACAAATGCTGATAATCGGGCTGGGAAGTATTTTTCAAGATATCTTTTTCCATAAAAGAAATTTTAAGATATAGTCATTGGCAAGATGATGGTGAATGTTGAACCTTCCCCCTCCTTCGTCTCCACCCTCAACTCCCCTCCATGCGCCTTCACGATATCATAGCTCAAGCTTAACCCCAGTCCAGTTCCCGAACCTGTCGGTTTGGTGGTAAAGAAAGGTTGGAAGATTTTTTCTTTGATGGAGGAGGGGATGCCAGGGCCGTTGTCGGAAACTGAGATTTCAATATACCCCCCCTTGCCCCTCCCGATTTCTCGGGACAGGCTCTCAGGGGGGAGTTGTTTTGTGCAAACCTTGATTTGTGGTGTATAATCTGAACCAGAGGTGTTCGGTTTTTCAGCGACCGCACTTCGACTTCGCTCCGCACAGGCGTAGAAAGCATTGCTATACAAGTTGAGCAGGACCTTGCCGATATCCTGGGGAATGACTGAAATCTTCGGAAGATCGGGATCCAGATTTGTCTGAAACTCAACTTTGAAATTGGGATCTTTCGCTAGAAATGACTGGTAGGTCATCCGAAGGAAATCATCTGCAAGGGCGTTGATGTCGGTTGGTTCTTTCTGTCCGGAGCCTCTTTTGCTATGCTCGAGCATTCCCTTCACTATCGCATCTGCCCGCTTGCCGTGGAGGGTGATTTTAGAGAGATTTTCCTTGATGTCTGTTGAAATAATCTTTGCTTCCTGAATGTCCCCTTTATCCAACTCTTCATTCAACTCATCCATGAGCTCGTTACTTACTTCCGAAAAATTATTAACAAAATTCAGCGGATTCTGAATCTCATGGGCGATACCGGCGGTGAGTTCTCCAAGCGAGGCCATCTTTTCGGATTGGATGAGTTGGGCTTGGGTGGATTTTAATTCATGTAAAGTGCTTTCAACTTTTTGTTTTTGTTCCTGTAAAACTGTGTTCGCTTTTTTTCTGTTGAGATTGTTCCTGTAAAGCAGCAAGGCAATGAGTAAGAATACGCCCAAACTTACTAGCAATGCATACTGCTTCACCTGTGCCTGATAAGCAGCTTTTGCTGCTGCCATTTCCTGTTGCCGGGCATCCTCCTGTGCTACCAAAGCTAGTATTGCCTGTAAATTTCCGGCACCAAACGTGCCTTCCTTTGTTGCTGCAGCTATTTTGTAATACCGCAGTGCTTCTGAAGGATTGGTGGATTCAAACATTTCAGCTAAAAGGTTTCCACAAGCAAGAACCCCCCTCGGATTGCTACCCTTCTGCGCATATTCCAATCCGATTTGGGCACAATAAATACTTGAATCCGCTCTTCCTTCATCCTTGTACATTTTGGCCATTTCTGAATAAGTAGAGGAAGCAACCCAATAATCCTTCAGATAATCAGCAGCCTGAATGCTCTCTTTGAAATAACGCAAGGCCATAGGCTTGTTTCCTTTCTTAATTTCAAGGGTCGCCAAATTCCGGCACACATCTGCCGTTAGGTCACTAATCAGGTACATATTATCATATGCTAACTTCGCATAATAATAGGCAGAATCTACCAGGTCCAACCTTTCATATGCATTTCCTAAATTAAGCCAGTTGAGCGCATTGGATCTAACCAGATGGTCAGTCCCTATAATCCCGATAGCATTATGATAGAAACGCACCGCTTTTGCATGTTGACCCAAATCATTGAAAACACCTCCTATCCGCATAATACATAAGGCCATTTCATTCCTGTAGTTGTTTTCCTCAGCAATGTGCAGGCTTTTGTACATATTTTTTAATGCTGTTGAATAATCTCCTTTATATCGGCTAATAAGGCCCATGATTTGATAGGCCAAGGATTCCCCCCGCAGAAATTTTATCTTTTGGGCTAATTGAAGTGCTTCCTGACTATAAGCGAAGGCAATATCAAAATTTTGGTAGCGATGATAGTATCCCAATTCGGCCAATATCAATACTTTGCTCGTATCATCTTTTGCTTTCGCCAATTCTATACTCAAACTATCGGTGTATTTGCTTTGACCTGATAAATTTGAAGCAATGATGGTTGTAAATAATAATGATAAAACAATTTTATGTATATGCATACTTATACAGGAATTTGAATGGTAAATATACTTCCCTTCTCTTCTTCAGTTTCTACTTGTAATGAACCACCGTGGGCTTTCATTATATCATAACTCAATGATAAACCCAATCCTGTTCCCTGTCCGGTGGGTTTGGTGGTGAAGAAAGGCTGGAAGATTTTGTCTTTGATGGAGGCGGGGATGCCGGGGCCGTTTTCATCTTCCATGTTAGGATTTAAGGCAGTGGGATTCATTCTTTCCCATGCACTCAAATCTATATCCGGATTTGCCCAATTAGGATCATGGCCTTGTTTGAAATGCCAACCATCAAGTGGGGCTAAAAAAATTCGTTGGTGGGTTTGAAATTGACCAGCGGATAGCAATATTGACTCTTCTTGGGCAAAACCGGTTAATGCTAAAGCCTCAAAAGCAAAAAGAAATATCAGCAGCCTCTTCATATCACAGTGTTTTTTGAAAGAGAGATTAAAAAACTTGTCCCTTCTCCGACTCTTGAATAAACCTGCAACTCCCCCCCATGCGCCTTCAAAATATCATGCGTAATACTCAACCCTAATCCCGTTCCTTCAGTCCCTTTTTTGGTAGTAAAGAAAGGCTGCAGGATTTTGTCCTTGATGTCGTCTGGGATGCCAGGGCCATTATCTTCGATTTCGATGGTGATGTTACCATCGAGTTTTTTTGTGCGCACTTTGAGAGACGCAAGGTGCTGCGTCTTTAAAGACTTAAGGGCATCAAACGCATTGTTACAAAGGTTTAGAATCACCCGGCTAAAATCTTCTCCTATCAGGTTTATCTTACCGATGGAATCATCTAAATCCAATTGAATATCAACCTCGATCGGATTCTTCCCTGCCCGCATCCCATGAAAACTCAAGTTCACATATTCCTTAATGAGCGCATTCAAATCAGTAGGTTCTTTTTTACCGGAACCTCCACGGGAATGCTGTAGCATAGATGTTACAATGCCATTTGCCCTAGAACCATGTTCATGTATTTTTCCTAAATTGGACTGGATATCTTCCAGGATTTCGTCCACCAACGTCTCGTCTCTTGTTTCTTGGCTCTTGGCTCTTTCTTCTTTTATCTCCTCAATCATCTCCATCGATACCTCCGAGAAGTTATTCACAAAATTCAGCGGATTCTTGATCTCGTGGGCGATGCCGGCGGTGAGTTGGCCGAGGGAGGCGAGTTTTTCCTGTTGGACTAATTGATCCTGGGCTGATTTCAGATTGGTGTGGGCAACTTCCAGATTTCGGTATGCTTTCTCAATTTCCCGTGCCTGCTCAAGCTCTTTTTCTTTTGCACGCTCTCGTTCTTTGCGGACCAATCGCTGATGCTGAAAATGATTTGCACTGTACAATATAATGGCAAGCAGCAATGCATACAATCCGTACGCCCACCAAGTTCTCCACCATGGCGGGGTGATGGTAAAACTGAGCTTTGCACCTTCCTCATTCCAAATCCCGTCGTTGTTGCTTGCGATCACCTGAAAGGTATATTCTCCAAAAGGTAGATTGGTGTAGATAGCCCGACGATCACCTGATGGAATGATCCAATCCTCGTCATAGCCAATAAGTCGGAATTTGAACGCCACTTTTTCGGGTGCGGTCAGACTGAGCGCACTGTATTCAAATACAAGCCGGTGATTGCCGGGTGGCAATTTTTGAGGATCGGTCAGATTAAGCGATTCGCCGTTCCAACCGAAGCCGTGAATAACCACAGGTGGAGGGACAGGATTACTTGACAGATTTGCAGGGTCGATTTCAAGAAGGCCATCGAATGTCGGAATAAGGATTTTTCCCTCAGGGCTGATCGCAGAATGTCTCGAACCAACGCTGGCTCGGCTTCGCATGCCATCCCCTTGATCAAACAATCGCCAGTTAATCTGCTCTGTTTTATTATCCAGATAATCATTGATTTCTTGCTTCTTTGCTCTAATGACGCCTTTGTTGGTCGGGAACCAGACGTAACCAAGCTTATCAGGCAAAAAATTGAAAACCGAAATTTCCGGCATACCTGATTCATACCCGGTGCGGGTGAGTATTTCGTTTTTGTACCTGTATAAACCTGAACTTGTTGTCAACCAGACAACACCATCTTCATCCTCATAAGAAGTGAAAACCGTGGCATTTTTTAATTCTTCGGTAGCCTCATTTATTACCAGGTTGCCATCAGGGTCTATCAGTAATATTCCATCATCGAATGTGGTAACAAGCCAGTTTTGGTTAGCTAGTTTCCGTATAGAGCTTATGAAAACCACGGTGAAATCAACATTCGGAAATTTTAGGAATTCGAGTTCATCATTGTCATTTAGAAAGGAAATACCTTTAAAGGGGACGCCAAACCAAATCATATTCTCGTAGTCTTCAAATACATATCTAATTTGCTCATTAAATCTTTTTTCTCCATTTATTGAAATCCTGACTGATCCGATACTGGCACCAACCCAGATATTTTGCTTAGAGTCCGTTAAAATCATGAAGATGTTTACCAAGTTTGCCTGTATTTCAGGGTCTTGGATACGAATTGGAAGTACTGCGCCATCTTTAATCTCGTAAAGGCGATGTTCATCTGTGCCAACAATATATCCTCCATCTTTGAAGGTTGACACACCGCGAATATTTCTACTACCTAAACCCTCTTCCATGGAATAAATGGAAAATTTCCCTTTACTGAATCTATATAAACCACTCAATGATGAAAGCCAGATATTTCCTTCTCGGTCTTCTATCATATCCGTGATGGAAATGTCACGAAGTGGATGATTGTCAGGAAGATGTGAGAAGTTATCATCGTCAGGAGCCAAATATGACAGCCCATTGGCGTGAGCAATCCAGATTCCACCGGACTGGTCTTCAAGGAATAGTCTTGGTGCTTTATCAGCGTATCGACCGAAGGGGATTGGGTGGTCAGTACCATACCTCTTAAAGGTGCTGTCCTCTTTGATGAATAAATCTCTTGTGGTAGCTAGCCAGACTCTGTCCCGACTATCAACAAATAAATCCAATAACGATCCGTTCTCATTGAGACCATTTGAAAAAGGAAATAGCTGTGACTCTCCGACTGCGAAACGCTGGATTGAAGTCGGATTGCCTCCTCAGATTCCACCCTTACTATCAGTTCGGCGATTGATGTGAAGAGTTTGGTTTATAAATAAAGAGTCCCGTTCATTCAGTGTTAAATTTTTAAAATCTCCTGTATTAGTGTCAACAATAATAAATGGTGTTAACGCATTATTTTGAGAAAGCAAATATCCGCCCGTTTTGGTTGTTGCGATGAAGTCTCTGAATCTGATATTCGGTATAAACTGTTGAAACACTCCGTGCTTATAATTCAATAAACCGGTGTTCCCCGTTGTAATCCAAAGCGTGCTGTCACTACTCTCGGTAACTGCACTGATGTTGTCGCTTTCCAATAAGGGGACATTTCGAGTCGTAAAAGAAGTGAAGGTCACCCCATCAAACCGAATCAGGCCCGTGTAACCTGTCAGCCATATAAATCCATCGCTTGATTGGAAGGCAGACAATACCAAATCGGAGGGTAGCCCGCTGTTGATGTCCCAATGCTCAAGGGTGTATTGTCCAAAAAAATTTGAATTGGGTTTTAAATTTTGGGAATAGGAATGAGAAATCGAAAAATTCCCAAGGATGAGAATTAGAAGAATGCTCCTAATGTATATCAGTTTATTTCGTTTTTTTAGCATGGCAAAATTATTTTAAATACTGACCCCTCCGTTCCTGATTCGATTTCGAGGCTACCCCCATGCGCCTTCAAAATATCATGCGTAATACTCAACCCTAATCCCGTTCCTTCAGTCCCTTTTTTGGTAGTAAA
>NZ_JBKBKZ010000007.1:0-167150 GCF_046296635.1 Algoriphagus sp.
CCCCTCCCAATAAAACAAAACTAACGGACACCGAGCGAAGTCGAGGTGAAACTAAATAGAATTTGGCTACTGGCAGATTTGCGTATATCCATATTAATTATTCCTAATAATACAGTCTCAAATCAAAAATTTTGAGCATTACCAAACTAACAGTCCTAGGTGAAGCGAGAGTATTCCGGTTTGGGTTCGATCTGTTTGGTAGGTTATGAAACCCTTATTATCAACCTTAATCGATCTACGCTTGACATAATTTATTCTATCTCCATACTGATACATCAATCTTAGATAAAATGATCCCTGACCAGTTCCTGCTCGGTCATTGAACTTTCGATTATAAAACCCTAATCCGACACCATAACCGAGACTTTCAGAATCTGTTGAGAGAAGTGATTCGAGGTCTTCTTGATTAAGGATGGTGTCGAGCAAAGAATTATCGACTTGAGTGTTGGTATTGAGCGCTTTCATTCCTACAAAGCCATCCAAAAAAGGAACGAACCCTTCCTCTTTTTCAACCAAAAAAACACGAATGATTGGCCCTACATTGTAATAATTAAAAGTAGTTTTCAACTGAGGCAAAAAAGAAGTGGCAGGTGTTTTATCCGTTCCCAAATTCATGTAATTCCCCTCAATCCCTATAAATACGGGACTGTAAACACCACCTTTTTTGGGATTAAGGAGAAAATTCATTCCACCGCCCCAACCTGTACCGCCCAAAGAGTTGTTGACAGTTTCTCGGAATTCCCCCATCGGTAGGCCAATATTTCCGTATATTCCAAATTGAAATTTGTTCGAACTCTGTCCAGAAGCTAAGTTTAGGATTGAGAAAAGAGCGATCAGGAAAATTGAAGTCTTCATATTTCAAATTTCCCCAAAAAAATCTTTTTCAATAATTTTCAGCGAATCTGTTTCCGCAAGATATACCAAAGCAGGATTTTTTTTTCACTGGAAATCAATAAATCAAAACACAGTTTAAGACTTCTTGCTTAATGACTCTCAAAAATCTATTTAATCAAGTTTGAGAAGAATGCTTTCAATTGTTTGGCTTCTTCATCATCCACTTTTTTGTCTTCCAAAACAGAAGCTATTAGTGTGAACATTTCATCAAAAGGAGCGGAGGATTTTAAGTGTTCATTTTTTTCAAGCCATTGGTTGAGTTTGTAGATTTCGTAGGTATTGACATCACCACTTGCGAGAATTCCTTTGAAGATTCCGTTTAGAAAATACAAATTTGGTGCACTGCTTGTGTCAGCACCATTTTCTTCTAAGAATTTGTTAAGAATATCTTTTAATTCTTCTATCTCCTCAGTATTCACTTTTCCATCATCAATGATTGGTTTGATTTGGCTGTGAAGGTTTTGAAATGATTCCAACTCGCAAAGTGGTTCATTTTCCCAACACCAACTTTTCAGGGCTTCGTATTCATTTTTGGTAATTACTCCATCGAGTGAAATGCCGTAAATTAAACCAGCCAGTTGAAAAGCTGCATTCTTAATTTCTTGATTTTTTGGGTTGTCCATTGCTGTTTTTTTTAAGAATTTACAACCATTCTATTAAAAAATGTACTTGGCATACATTATTTTGTTGTTAAATATGATGAGTTGTAGAAAAAAAGGGATGAACTACTTGAAATTAATAGTAAATAGTTTTTCATCGAAAAGTTAATTCGGCTGGATTTCAACTCTTTGATTATCTCTGATTTTCTTCTTTCAGTTCGTTTAATACCAAAGTTTGCAAAGCTTCTTTAGGTAACAATAATTGATACTCGGCTACCCCAATCGGCTTATTAATATCTTGAAGCGCAATTTCCACATCCAAGTGGTCTTTGTCAGCACAGAGAATAATGCCAATGGATGGATTTTCGTTTTCACCTTTCTCTAAGCGATCGAGCAAGGAAAGGTAGAGGTTCATTTTGCCGACATACTCAGCTTTAAAGTTTCCAATTTTTAACTCTATGGCGACAAGTGCGCGCAGCCCTCTGTGAAAAAAAAGTAAATCCACAAAGTATTCTTTGTGGTTGTACTCCAGCCTATACTGGTTCCCGATAAAACTAAAACCTTTACCTAACTCTAAAATAAATGTTCTGATTTTTTCAATCAGCCTATTCTCCAGATCCAATTCTCTGATGGGTTCTGTAATTCCCAAAAAACCTAAATTGTAAGAACTCTTAAACACTTCATTTGCATATCCAGCATGAATCTCAGGTAGGGTATGGTCAAAATTGTTTGTCTTTATTTGTTTTTGAGATTGATTAAAGCTGTTCAATTTGATCGCATTGAGCAACAAATCCCTTGACCAACCTTTGACTAGGGTTTCCTGTGCATAAAATTCTACTTCCTCATTTTGGATTACTTTATTGAGCAGTAATAAATTGTGACCCCAAGGCAAAACTGCGACAGCTTGTCGCAGTTTTGAGTCTGACTGGTAATACCTCTCATAAAAACGTTTCATGTCCCATAAATTCCGTGGAGACAAACCCATATCTGGAAATTCATTTTTCAAATCAATAGACAATTGTTTCACGACACCACTTCCGTAGCCTTCATCAAGATGTTTTTCAAAAAGCAACTTTCCCAGGTTCCAATAAATGGAATTTCGGGTGGTGTTAACCTGTTTTGCAATCGTAGTCCGTGCGATACGGATTTCCTCCAAAGCCTGCTTAAGGATTTCACTGTAGGCTACCTCAGGAATATTCAAAGGGCTCAAATTATCTTTTTCCTTACTCATTGGAATTAAAATTAAAAAAATACAATTATGACTTAGCATAATAAAGAACCAGAAAGGAGAATCGTGTCATAGGTAATGCCGCCCAGAAACCACCCTTATATGGTGTTGTCATCAGTAGCGGGATAGAAAATTATTTAATCCGGATTGGGAAAAATGGAAAGAGCGGTTGGAGCGAATGATGGCTTAACCTACTTAAAACTCATCGTAAATACCGTCTTTTCTCCCGGCACTGAGATTACTGAAAGACTTCCCCGATGTAAATTCATAATCTGCCGTGAAATGGCCAATCCAATACCAGAACCTGTCTTTTTGGTGGTATAGAAGGGAATAAAGATCCGTTCCAAAGCCTCGGGTATGATACCAGCCCCGTGATCTTCTACTTGGATCAAAGTCCCCATATCTCCTTGACCAATTGCTCTAAGGATAATGGATCGATCAGCCTGATTGGTAACCGACTCAGATGCATTTTTAACCAAATTGATCAAAATCATACTGATCTGATCTGAGTCGCAAAGTACCTCAAGTTCACTTGGAATTAATTCGGTGTTGACATCGATTTGATTGGATTTAAGCTCCTCCTTCATCAGTCCTATGACATTTTCGAAAAGCATTTTTACCTCAATCAATTCTTTTTTGGGTTCCGGAATATTCGTGTAATCCCGATAGGCATTTACAAAAGTTACCAGACCTTTGCTGCGGTTGGCGATTGTATCCAAACCTTCCTGAATATCCTGGAAACCGTCTTTTTTGATCAAAAACCCTTCTAGCTGCACGTAGCTGTCCTCATCAAGAATTGTCCTAAGCGATTCGACCAAACTCGAAATAGGTGTGATCGAATTCATGATTTCGTGACGGAGAACTTTAGTCAAGTTTTGCCAGGCTTCCAGCTCGTTAGATTGAAGTTCGGCATTGATGTTTTGTAGGGAAAGCAGTGTCCAACTTTGTCCGCCCATTTTTAGAGATGCCGACTGTACGATAAGATGAAGTCCGTTATTTACTTTGAATGAAATGCGCTGACCAGGCTTCATCTCAGTTACTTCTTTCAAAAGTTTGGGTGAAAGTTTACCCAGATCTTTGATGTCCCTGAATTGTGGTATTTGGAGCAGATGTTTCGCTGCATTGTTGATGATTCCGATTTTACCGAGAGAGTTGAAAGAAATGATTCCGGTATTGATATGCTGAATGATGACCTGAAGGAAAAGCATCTGTTCCTCCTTTTCAGCGCGGGTTTGCTTAAACACCTCCATGACTTCATTAAAAGCCATATTCACTTCGCGAAAGGAGCCACCCATTTTGCTATCTGAAGTGAAGGAAGAGGAAAAGTCAGTAAAGCGAATGGAGTCTAAAAAGCGGGCAAGTTTGTGATTGATCGAGTTGACATAATAGATCATCTCGCCAGTCAAAATGGTGACGATCAATACCAAAATCCCTGGCGCAAGCCATAACTCCTGAGTATAGTAGAGCCAAACAGCTAAAAACATGCAAATCGTAATCAGAATTATTCTGACGCTAATTCCAATCGAAAACCGCTTATAAACCATATTTCTCCAGTCTTCTATAAAGCGAGGACCTTGTTAACCCTAATTCATCGGCAGCGCGAGTGATGTGACCGTTGTGTTTTTGGAGCGCTTTGCGGATTAGGATTCGTTCCACATCCTCTATATTGAGATGTTCCAAACTTACAGATTCTTCTTTTTGATCGGGCTGAGCCATTTTTTGCAAAAACAAATCTTCAGGTTGCAGGACATTGTGGTTACTCATGATCACAGCCCGCTCAATGCTATGCTGAAGTTCACGGATGTTTCCAGGCCAGTGATACTTTGACATGCGTTTGATCAAAGGCTCGGAGGCTTTTCGGATGTCTTTGTTGTATTTTTTTGAATAAAAAGAAATGAAATGATCCGCCAAAACAGGAATATCTTCTATTCGCTCACGAAGAGGAGGGAGTTGAATTTCGATCGTATTGATCCGATAGAGCAAATCCTGACGGAATCCATTGTCATAGACCATGTCATGAATGGGCATATTGGTCGCCGAAATCAACCTAATATTGACATCGACCGGGCGATTGGCACCAACTCGGGTTACTTGGCGATTTTGAAGCACAGCCAAAAGTTTGGACTGGAGTGGCATGGTAAGGTTTCCGATTTCATCCAAGAAAAGCGTCCCTTTGTGCGCCTGTTCAAACCTACCGGCCCGATCTTCTTTAGCATCGGTGAAGGATCCTTTTTTGTGACCAAAAAGCTCTGATTCAAATAGTGTAGCGGTAATCGACCCTAAGTCCACCCCAACGAACGCCTCTCGATTTCTTCTGGAGTGTCTGTGAATCGCCCGAGCGATCAATTCCTTCCCTGTTCCATTTTCCCCTAAAATCAACACATTCGCATCTGTGGCAGCAACCCGTTCGATGGTTTCAAACACCTTTTGCATCGCTGGACTTTGACCGATGATGTCCTTGAATTTATTATCAAGGTCCTGCTGAAGCGTGTTTTTTTGATCTGTCAGTAAATTGACTTCCAGTTTTTTCTGACGGAGGTTGAGTGCAGAATTTAATGTGGCTAGCAATCGTTCATTCTCCCAAGGTTTAAGCACAAAATCGGTAGCTCCCTCTTTGATGGCTTTCACTGCAAGATTTACATCCCCATAAGCAGTGATCAAAACGACTACAGCAGAAGGGTCTAACTCCAAAATACGATCCAGCCAATAGAATCCCTCCTGACCTGAACTCACGTCCTTAGTGAAATTCATGTCAAGTAAAATCACATCATAGTTTTCATTATGTGTCAAAATCGGAAGCAGATCAGGATTTGTCTCGGTGTCGACCTGAGCGAAATGACGCTTGAGAAAAATCTTAGCTGCTTTGAGTAGGTCTTCGTTGTCATCTACGATGAGAATCTTACCAAATCGTTGGTCGTTCATAGGATAAGAGAGTTATATCTTAAAGGGGAAGGTGGAGTTAAAGTCATATTTCAGTGTTATTTAATGCTGTGTCAAGCGTATAATCAGCTGCTCGCGAAAATCTATTCAATGCGGCGAATTGTCTGTGAACACTGCTCACTGATTTCCCGACGCTGAGACTGAATACTGGAAACTGCTTACTGCCTTCCTGTTCCAAAAGTTTGCCGATTTTTTTCCCAGGTTAAATTGAATTGAAAAGTGCCATTTTCGGACGATTTTGGCCGTTTTTGAGATTAATAATTGAAAAAAAAAGTTACGAACAAAAATTCGACTTTGATCCACTTTTGTGCGGTGGCGGACGAAATTGTTCGAGACTCGAAATTTGCATTTTCTGCAAATCTTGATTTTGAGTGCCCAAGGGCTATTTTTTGCATGGCACATCATTTGGCATAAAGGGAGCAAGCCATGTAGGGCATTTTCACACAATGGATAGAAAAATAGAAAAGAAAACCTGGACCCCCCGAAAAATCGCAGCCATACTAGGTGGTGCAGTTTTATTGGGAGGAATTATTTATCAAATTGGATTTGCCGACCACCGCTCCACCATGAAGGTGGACAAAGAAAGGCTTAGCATCGCTACGGTTTCAAAAGGTGAATTCACTGACTACATTCTCGTCTCAGGTCAGATCGAACCGGCGCGAACAGTATTTCTCGATGCAATAGAAGGAGGGATGGTCAATCAGGTCATTCGCGAGTCAGGATCTTTGCTGAAAAAAGGTGACACTATTCTCGTGCTCACTAACTCCAATCTTCAACTCGATGTCATGCAGCGGGAAACGATGCTCTATGAGCAAATCAACAATCTGCGTCAAACACGGCTTTTGCTTGATCAAAATGACTTGAATCAACAAGGACAACTCGCTGAAATCGATTATCAGATCAGTTTGCTGAAGCCTCAATACGAGCGTTTCAAAGAACTTCATGATAAAAAGCTAGTGTCTCAACGAGAATTTGAAGAAGTAAAAGAGCAATACGAATACAATGTAAAGCGCAAAAAGCTCACTTACACTTCGTATCGAAATGATTCCATCGCCCGATCCATTCAATTAAATCAGTTAAGGCTCTCTGAAAGCAGGATGAATGCTTCGCTCAATGGAGTTGGTAATATCCTCGACAATTTGGTCATCACAGCTCCAATTGCCGGACAATTAGCTACCCCTCAGCAGTTGGAAATCGGACAAGCAATCAGCCCAGGTCAACGTTATGGTCAGATTGATATACTTGATGAATTCAAAGTAAGAGTACCGATTGATGAGCTTTACCTTCCGAGAATCGGACAAGGATTAAGAGGGAAGTTTACGCTTAGCGGAAAAGATTACGAACTGGAGATTTCCAAAATCTATCCGACCATCACCAATGGTCGATTTGAAGTAGACATGGTATTCACCGGAGAAAATCCGGCAGGTATCCGACGTGGTCAAAGTGTACGAATCCGATTGGAGCTAGGCCAAAGCGAGCAAAGCTTGTTGCTACCTACAGGCGGATTCTTCAAGGATACTGGTGGAAATTGGGTCTTTGTGCTCAATTCAACCGGAAATGCAGAGAAAAGAAATATCAGATTAGGAAGAAAAAATCCTGAGTTCTATGAAGTGCTTGAAGGACTCGTCGAAGGTGAAAGGGTAATTGTCAGTGGGTATGAGAACTTCGGGAATAATGAGGTGCTGGAGCTTAGGTAATTTCGGACGTGGGATTTCGGATTTCGGATTTTTGAAATCTGAACTTTTATATTCCAAACTATTAAGCTGAAATAATTAATAAATTGAATATCAATTAAATAATAAAAATATATCAACAAAGTGGATCAAGACTTTGGGCTATAAAAATCCGAAATCTGAGATCTGAAATCCGAAATCCAATGGTCAACGTAATCAAAACCGTAAACCTTCGAAAGCTATATGCTACCGAGGAAGTGGAAACTACCGCACTGGATAGTATCCAAATTGAAATCAAAAAAGGCGAATTCGTCGCCATCATGGGCCCTTCGGGATGTGGTAAATCGACACTCCTGAATATCATTGGTCTGCTGGATAATCCGGATGGTGGAGAATATTACTTTCTGGAAAATGAGGTAGCCAAGTTTTCTGAGCGTCAGCGTTCTGCCTTGAGAAAAGGAAATATCGGTTTCGTATTCCAGTCCTTCAACTTGATCGATGAATTGACTGTGTTCGAAAACGTAGAGCTTCCACTACTTTATTTGAAAGTTCCTTCTGAAGAGCGAAAGAAAAAAGTGGAAGAAGTCCTAACCCGCATGAACATCATGCACCGTAGAAATCACTTCCCTCAGCAGCTTTCCGGTGGTCAGCAGCAGCGTGTGGCTATTGCCCGTGCGATTGTGGCCAAGCCATCTGTGATCCTTGCCGATGAACCAACAGGTAACTTGGACTCAACAAATGGTGAAGAAGTAATGCGCCTTTTGGAAGAACTCAACAATGAAGGAACTACCATCGTGATGGTAACGCACTCCCCACACGATGCCAACTATGCACACCGAATCATCAATCTATTCGATGGAAAAGTGGTGACGGAGAATATTCGGGAGCAGTTTCATGTGTAGGTGGAGGTAGGAAGTTTGGAGGCAGGGAAGTTAAGCAAAAGGAGAAATCTAAGTCCTTGGTTTTTTGGGCGATGGAGCTTTTTTAACAGCTAGAGTCGCCCTAAAAGCTCCCATACTATTCATCAGGTTAAATGCTTGAGTGTAGAATGTTGAAAATTCTGATTCCGCGAGATATTTTCTTCTTTTTGCCTTGTGTAGACAAGTAACTACCTCAGCCAAGGATCTTAAAGAGTATCCAATAAACTTGCGAAATTCCTTGTTTGATTGGCCTGTAGATCCCTCGGCGATATTTAATGCTATGGAGTCTGCAGCCCTCCTGATTTGAGATATCAGATTGTACTTTTCATCAATAGGAAAATTCCCTGATACCTCGAAAATCAATTCGCCAAAATCCATCGCAGCGTGCCAAATCCTAAGTTTTTCAAATTTGAAACTTTCCATATTTAAATTGATTTAAGTTGATGTAAGTAACTAAAATACAATTATTTAGGTGAATTGAAAAGAAATCGCCATACTTCCTAACATCCAACTTCCAATCCTCCATACTTCCGTACTTCCTAACTCCCTACCCCATGCTCCGCCACTATTTCCTCCTCGCAATTCGGAATTTTCAGAAGTTTAAGTCCATTTTTGTTATCAACCTTTTGGGGTTGTCCTTGGGTTTGACGACGGTGATTTTGATCTCCATGTGGGTCAAAGATGAGTTGAGCATCAACCGGTATCATGAAAATTCGGATCGGATCTATGTCGTGATGACTAATCATGATAATTCAGGTGGAATAGTGACTATCAGAGAAACTCCTGCAGAAATGGCCGAAGCCATGAAAGCAGAATTGCCTCAAGTGGAATTAGCGGCGG
The DNA here is from genome assembly GCF_046296635.1 of Algoriphagus sp. Lineage (GTDB taxonomy): Bacteria > Bacteroidota > Bacteroidia > Cytophagales > Cyclobacteriaceae > Algoriphagus. The sequence goes on from NZ_JBKBKZ010000007.1 coordinate 9,095, forward strand.
GTGTTTCTCCTTTTATAAAAGGAATGGTCTTCGATTCGGAAACAGAAAAATTTGAGGCCGAAGGATTATTTGTTGATCAAGCCTACTTGGATATGTTTAGCCATAAGTTTATTGTGGGTAATCAATCCAAAGCGCTTACAGGAATCAATTCAGTTGCCTTGTCTGAAACGATGGCTAATGCTCTTTTTGGAGCACCTCAAAATGCCATTGGAAAATCTTTGAAATGGCAGGTGTTCAATTTTGGCTATGAGGTGGAAGTTACTGGAGTGTATGAGGATTTTGGACAATTGGATGTGGAAAAGCCCCAATTTTTACTTGCCTATCCCTTTTTCAAACAAATGCTTGGGGATGGTGCTCATTGGGATAATTACAATACAACGGCATATCTGCTGCTTCGAGATGGAACTGATGAGGCCACATTCAATGCTCAGATTGCCAACTTCATCAAGGATAGAGCAGAAGGATCTAACGTTACGCCTTTTATTCAACTTTATGCGGATACCTACCTTCATGGCACATACGAAAATGGAAAAGTAGTAGGGGGGAGGATTAATTATGTGTGGATTTTTTCAGGCATTGCACTATTCATCTTGATAATTGCTTGCATCAATTTCATGAATCTAACCACCGTCAGATCTATGGCGAGATCTAAAGAAATTGGTGTGAAAAAATCAATGGGAGCCACCCGTATTAGCATTTTTTATCAGTTCATAGTTGAGTCGCTTTTGATCACTTTTTTGGCCTTAGTGATCGCAATTATTACTGTAAACCTCTTGCAACCCATCTTCAATGAAGTTACCTCAAAGCAACTTCAATTAGCTTTTGGGTTAAATGAAATCTTTATTCTGGCGGGGATTTGGGTAGTTACTAGTTTGCTGGCAGGGATTTATCCATCTATCTACCTATCCAGATTTAAGCCTGTCCAGATTATGACTATCAATCTGAAAGGTAGTGTAGGAGAGCTTTTGGCAAGAAAGGGATTGGTTGTTTTTCAGTTTGCAATATCACTGCTTTTGATTGTGGGTGTAGTGGTCATAGGCAAGCAGATGAATTTTATTCAAAATCAAAATTTAGGATATGATCAGTCCCATTTATTGCGAATACCATCCGAAACAATTCCGGAATCCCAATTGAATACTGTTCTACAACAAATCAAAGCTGTACCGGGGGTTGAGAATGCATCGAGCCTCACACATCCGCTCGTAGGGCTTGCAAATTCAACCATTGGACTTACATGGGAAGGTAAGAATACTGAAGAGCAGATCAAGTTTGAGAATATTTCTGTGAACATGAATTTGATTGAGACGATGGATTTTGAATTGGTCGCAGGAAGATCTTTTTCACCTGAATTTGGAGAAGAAAGCAGCAAAATCATTTTGAATGAAGCCGCTATAAAAACAATAGGATTTGAAGATCCTGTTGGTCAGATTATGAATCTTTGGGGCAACGACATGGAAGTGATAGGGGTGGTGAAAGACTTCCATTTCGAGTCGCTGAAAGAAAAAGTAAAACCCGCATTTATAAAATATGACCCAGGTTTTGCCCAAAATATCCTGGTTAGGATCGAAGCAGATAATCAAAAAGAAACCATAACAGGAGTTGAAGAGGTATTTCGGTCTGTTCTTGGACAGAAGCCTCAGGTTACATTCATGGATGAGGCCTATCAAACCCTCTATATCCAAGAGCAGCGAGTTTCAATTCTTTCTGAATATTTCGGTGTGATCGCCATCTTTCTGTCCTGTCTCGGGTTATTTGGCTTGGCAGCTTTCACTGCTGAAAGCCGAAAGAAGGAGATCGGAGTCCGCAAAGTCCTTGGGGCATCCATGACAGGAATTCTTGCACTAATCACGCAAGACTTTGTGAAGTTGGTAGGAGTATCTGTTCTTATCTCCCTGCCTTTGGCCTGGTACTTCGCCAATTCTTGGCTCGAAACCTATGCCATGCAAACTGAACTGAGCTGGTGGGTCTTTGCAGGTTCCGGACTGCTTTTGATCTTTATCGCTGTACTTACTGTGGGTTTTCTAGCCTTCAAAGCTGCTTCTTCCAATCCTGTAAATTCGCTTAGAAGCGAGTAAGAAAAGTATCAAGACATAAGTATCAAGTATTAAGACGCTAGAAACTAGAGACAAGAGACCAGAATCAAGACCCAATAAAACCACTTACAACTTACTAAACACTAATTACAACTTCCAAGCCTCCAACCTCCTAACTTCCCAACCTCCATACCTCCAAACCTCCATACCTCCAAACCTCCCCATGTTCCTAAACTACCTTAGAATTTCATTCCGTAGTCTGCTGAAACGCAGGCTGTTTTCCTTGGTTAATCTCCTGGGCTTGGTTTTGGGTTTGGTGACTTTCCTAGTTCTGTTTGCTTATGTTACGACAGAGTGGAGCTACAATGAGTTTCACACTCGCAAAGATGACTTATATCGAATCGTAGTCACTGAGGGAAATGGCGTATTTGAAACCTATTTGCCACCAGGATATGCTTCAATTATCGAAAATAACTTTGACCAGGTAGAATCTGTCAATCGATTTGCCGAGGGGATTGCAGGAGGTTTGGTTGCTGTTCCTGAAACTGATTTGGCTTTCACGGAGGAGAATATCAATTTCGTGGAGGGAAGTTTTTTCCAGTCTTTTTCTTTTGGAAAAAGTCGAGGATCTGCTGATTTAAAGAATCCCAATTCAGCAGTAATCACTGGACAGATAGCTCAGAAGCTTTTTGGAACGCAGGATCCACTTGGGAAGGTGTTCACATTGAGCAATCAGTTTGCAAAAGCTCAATTGACTGTAACAGGTGTTATCGAGTCCATTCCCGATCGATCAGATCTTCGAGGAGAGGTCTTTGTTTCTATTCATACCTTGGAAAATCCTGAATACCGTCAGGGCAATGACTGGGCAGATCCCAACGGTCTGGAATCTGGATTTGTCAACATGTTTTTGTTGACCAAAAGCGGAGTTTCTTCCAGTGCCCTAGCTGAGCAATTGACATCATTTATCCGCAAAAATCCCGGTTCTGAAAAATCGGAAATTCTTCTTCAACCACTCGAAGATATTCACCTAGGCACCAGTATCAGTGATCCACTACCAAGTTTTCAGAAATGGGATCGGTTCTGGTTTTTTTGGCAATAGCTATTCTGATTTTGGGGATTGCCTATGTGAACTATCTGAATTTGTCCTCAGCCGCCATTCTGACCCGCATCAAGGAAGTAAAAATGCGAAAAGTGTTGGGTGCCCAATCTTGGCAACTTGCGCAACAATTCATGACTGAGACACTGGTTTTACTTTCGGGAGCAGCATTTATTTCTGGACTTTTGATCTATTTGTTTAGCCCTGTTTTGAGCCGGATTTTTGGTCAGCCTATTTGGATTGAATCACTGATTCTGCCCGAAGTGATTTTGTTGGTTTGTGGGATTATGTTGACCTGTGCATTCATTTCTGGAACATACGTGGTTGTGCTTTCCGGTAGTTTTGATAAGAAATCCAAATTGAAATTTAAGCCTGATTCACAAGTGCTACGGAAGTCCCTTGTGGTTTTTCAATTTGTGATTTCGGTGGGGATAATCATTTGCACTTTGGTCATCAAAGACCAACTTTCATTCATGCAAAACCAAAACTTGGGAATGAATGTGAACCAAAAAGTAGCCATCGCAGGGCCAAACGATGCAGGTGAAAACCGAAGATCCAAAATGAATGCATTTAAGGAATCACTCCGTTCCCAGTCCTTCGTGCAGGAGCTTGCAGGTTCCAACAATATTCCTGGAATTGGCTATAATTTCTCCGCAGGAGGAATTACTCCCCTCGTACCAAGACCTGAGGATGAAAACTACAATTACTCGATGTTGATCATCGACGAGCAGTTTTTTCCAGTTTATGACATTGAACTAATTGCGGGGAGAAATTTCAATATGGAGGAAACTATTGCCAGTTGGAACGTAATCAATAAAGTTATTCTGAATGAAAAAGCTGCCCGACAGCTTGGATTTGAGAATCCAGAATCTGCCGCAGTCCTAAGTATACTTTGGGGCAAACCATTTGAAATTGTTGGGGTCGTAAAAGATTATCACCACATGTCTCTAAGGGAAGAGATTAAGCCTATGATTTTCCTTGCTAGTCAGGCAGATGGTTTTTTCATACTCACCATGGAGTCCTCCAATATGAAAGCCAATCTTGCCAGTATTCAGGTAATCTAAAAGGAGATTTTTCCAGGAAATCCATTTAACTATTCTTTTGCTGACGAGGTTTTTGAACGGCAATATCAGCAAGAATCGCAGTTGAGTCTCGCCTTCAGTATTGCAGGGATTTTGGCAATTTTGATTTCTTGCTTGGGACTTTTTGCGCTAGCTGCCTATGAAGTTCAGCAACGAACCAAGGAAATTGGGATACGAAAAGTTTTGGGAGCCAGCAGCGAGAGTCTCATCAAATTGGTAAGTGCAGATTTTCTGATTTTGGTGATGTTGGGTATTGTGATCGCTGTTCCGATATCCTGGTATTTGATGAATAGCTGGCAGGAAGGATTCCCATATCGATCAGGATTATCGCTGAGTACCTTTCTGCTCGCTGGAATTTTGAGTTTGGTGATTGCTCTGCTTACAGTGGGAGTTCAGGCGGTTCGGGCAGCGTGGGCCAATCCTGTGGAGGCGATTAAGACCGAATAAGCAAGACGCTAGACACAAGATATTAGAACCAAGACACAAGAACCAAGATATAAGACACGAGACAGAAAAAATTCAAGTACAACAAAAGCTACTCCCAACCCCCTAACTTCCTAACTTCCACAAAAGAGAAGACTTATTAGAACACTCTCAAAATTTGTTACTCAGGTATATCTAACCATTAAGAAAATTATGGTCATTGAGGGCTATAAATCAATCCTTTGTTTTTGACTTTTAGTAAGTTTCCTCATCCATGAATCGAAAAGAAGCTGGTGTCTCAAATCTTAATTTTCCTAATTCCCTAAATGGTTAAAAAACGATTGAAGTAAGCCTATTTAGGTCACTAAAAATAAAGTATGAGCCTTGGTTGATAAGATCTTTAGTTCTTTTTCAGACGTCTTTTTTTTCCAACTTTCACTTTTTCTTAAGCAACCTTTTTCAAAAAGTCTGCATCCAAGGAATAGAATTCAAAGTGTTGGGAGAATCTATTTAAACCTCATTACGTTCGCTGACGGTCAAAAATGCTTTTACCCGGACAATACAAAAAACTAAAATTCCCCTCTGGAGTGCGTAATCAGGTACTTTAACCTTGGCACAATCTCTGGCATCTAACTGAATTGAAAACTAACACAATCCAAAAACTATGAAAACTTCAAAAATTTCCGCCTTCGTATTTGCCCTGCTTCTAGTTGGCTATTCTGCTTTTGCCCAAAATTCTCAAGTCCGAACTCCCGGTACTTTTACTAAAATTGAAAACAACGGCAGCTGGGATGTGGAAATCAACAAAGGGTCTAAAGACGAGATCAGACTGGAATCCTCCGGGTTTGATTTAAATAAAGTAATTACCGAAGTAAATGGAAGAAAACTTACCATCAAACTTGAAAAAGGAAACTACAAAAATGTAAATATCAAAGTATATGTCACTATCCGAGAACTGGAATCCATCGGAAACGGGGGTTCAGGCGACATGATCCTCAATTCTGACTTTGGCGCAAATTCCTTCACAATTGGACTTGCAGGTTCAGGTGATATAATCACTCAAAACATAAATGCGAGAAAGCTTACTGTTGGTATGAGCGGCTCCGGAAAAGTAATTATCGAAAGTGGCCAAGCAGCTGAAGCAAGTATTGGTCAATCAGGTTCCGGTGATCTTCAAGCGATCAATTTCACAGCTGAGGCAGTTAAAATCGGGAAATCCGGGTCAGTTGATACCTCAATCTCTGTAATTGAATCCTTGACTGTTGGATCTTCAGGTTCCGGAAATGTTTACTACAGAGGAAATCCAGAGAAGAAGAGTATCGGAGTTTCGGGTTCTTCGAAGGTAATCAAGCAGTAAATTGAAGTATCAAGTATCTAGATGTAAGTAGCAAGAAAATTAGAGACAAGAACTAAGAACCTAGAGCCAAGAGCCAAGAACTGAAAATCAAGAACAAGAAAAAGGAAAGATTGATCTTAATTTTTCAATCTTCCAATATTTTAATCTTTCAATTAAAAAACATGTTCAAAAACTACTTCAAAATCGTCTTCCGGAATGCCAAAAAGCATCCGATGTATGTGCTGATCAATTTGATCGGACTTGCGATCGGCATGGCAGTGAGTATTGTGATTTTGCTGTACGTGCAGTTCGAACTGAGCTATGATAAATACCATCCAGATGCAGATCGGATTTACCGAGTTTCTCGCGCTTGGTTCAATCAGGACGGTGAGGAAAGCCTTCACTTGGGTCATTTGGCGCCACCTTTTGGCCCGCTGATTCAGTCCGATTTCCCTGAGGATGTTGCCGTTTCTGCACGATTATTCAATTTTGATGCGCTGATCAAGTCCGGCACCAACGCGATGGTTGAAGAGCGGTTTTTCTTTGCCGATCCGGAGACTTTTGATCTTTTTTCCTGGAAAACAATCGAAGGTGAAGGTCAAAATGCACTGAATGAAGCAGATGGAATCATCATGACCGAAAGTACTGCAAAGCGTTATTTCGGAAATGAATCTGCTGTAGGAAAAGAATTGCGGGCTGAATTAGCAGGGCAGGAATTCACCTTTCAAGTACGTGGAGTGATGGAAGATATGCCGGAAAACTCCCATTTCCATGTTGATTTTCTCGGTTCGGTGATTCCCGTAGTGCAGTTTTACGGCGGTCAGGAAGCATTTATGTCCAACTATGGTTCGAACAATTTTTCCACTTTCATCAAACTTGCAGAAGGCGTAGATGGAAAAGCATTCGAAGCCAAACTTCCGGCGATGATCGACCGACATATGGGCGAGAACCAAGCAGGAATTCCCATGTCTAAAGGTACTAAGCTTAATCTTTGGCCCATTTCAGATGTTCACCTTCATTCCAATTTGGCTTCAGAAATCGAACCTAATGGAAATATTGACTATGTATTTGTCTATCTCGCGGTAGCTTTGTTTATCCTGATAATTGCATGTATCAATTTCATGAACTTGTCAACCGCCAGATCTTCTTTGCGATCAATGGAAGTGGGACTTCGCAAAGTGATGGGCGCTGATAAAGTGATTTTGATCCGTCAGTTTATGGGCGAATCCTTCGTGATGACACTGTTTTCCATGATTTTGGCGATTATTCTGGTTTATCTGTTTTTGCCGACTTTTTCGAATTTCACAGAAAAATCCCTCACCCTAAATTTCTTCCAGAATCCGGAATATCTCTTGGGAATTTTTGGATTGATGGCTTTTGTGGGGCTAATTTCTGGTAGTTATCCTGCCTTGTTTCTATCAGGTTTTATGCCTGCAAAAGTGCTGAAAGGTGCCTTCAAAGCTGGCAAAGGACACGAGAATTTCCGATCTCTTTTAGTAGTTGGGCAATTTGCGATTTCGGTGATCTTGATCGTCGCTGTCTTGGTGGTAGTCAGACAGTTGGATTATATGCAGAACAAAGATTTGGGCTTCCAAAAGGAAGATATCCTTATCCTTCCTACGAGTGCTCAGATCAATGAAAACTATCTGATTCTCAAAGATCGGCTTGAAATTCATCCCGGTATCAAAGAAGTAAGTTTGTCCAGTAGAGTTCCTTCGGGAAGATTGCTGGATTCACAAGGCACAACGGCTGAAGTCAATGGTGAATTGACTCAGCTGAATGTGAGAATTGCAGATATCCATGTTGCACATAATTTCCTTAGCACTTATGGGATACCGCTTGAGGCGGGAAGGGATTTTGATTTTCTCCGTGCAAGTGATTCCACCGAAGCTTTTATCCTAAATGAAGCGGCAATTCGAGCTGTGGGTTGGTCAAATCCAGAGGAAGCCATCGGAAAGCAGTTTCTTTATGGAAATCGAAGAGGTTTTGTCACTGGGGTGATGAAGGATTTCCACTTCGAAAGCCTTCATCAACCGATTGTTCCTATTGTGTTTATGATTTCACAGGATAGAAATAATCAGGTTAGTATCAAGATCGATGCTGCACAACGAGAAGAAGTCTTGACATACTTAGAGGGAGAATGGACCCAACTACGTCCCGATTACCCTTTCGAGCCGCTTTTCGTCGATGAGGGATTCAATCGCCAATATGAAGCCGAAGCAAAAGTAAAAACAGTATTCACCTTCTTCTCGGTCTTGGCGATTTTGATTTCCATTCTTGGGTTGTTAGGCTTGGTCACATTTGCAACAGAACAACGAACTCGGGAAATTGGAATTCGAAAGGTGATGGGAGCAGAGACAGGAAATATTATGGTATTGCTTGGCAAAGATTTCCTGAAGCTTGTGGTTATCGGTTTTCTTATTGCCATACCTGTTTCCTGGTTTGGAATGAGCAGTTGGCTGGAGGATTTTGCTTATAAAACCGGAATCTCTTGGACCATTTTTGGTTGGGCAGGATTGATTGCAGGAATTATCGCTGCAGCAACTGTGGCCTCACAAACGCTCAAAGCCGCTTGGTCAAATCCGGTGAAGAGTATTAAAAGTGAGTAAAAAGTATGAAGTATCAAATATCAAAATTTAGAAACAAGATTTTAGAAACAAGAGGCTAGAGAAATATGGTAGAAATACAATAGAAATAGGCTCCCTGCGGTCGAGAAATAGAGTCAACATCTCAGCGACAAAGGGAAAGGATTTCAGTAGCAAAGTTTTAACTTGAAATAAGGTGGAAATACAATAGAGATAGGCTTCCTTCGGTCGCGAGATATGCTACACGAAATATGAGCTGCTTGATACGCTACGCGAGATACACTCCCTTCAGTTGTGAAATATTTGCGGAGAGCTGAAAGAGAATGAATCTCCAAAACCTTGGCTTCTCTAAAGAGACAAGGCTACCGTCCTCACAAATACCCTCATTATTTCATCCGTCGCAGGCGGACATATTTCAACAATATTTCAATCGTATTTCCAATTTTTAAACCTGACTTCAACGTCGTAAATCGTACATCGTAAATCAAAAATCCAGCTCACATCAAAAACCCATTCTCCACCGGATAGGGCTCTGGAATGTCTTTTTCCTCCAGCATTTCAAGCAGATCAATTTCAATCACACGAGTGATGGAAGAAATTGGCACATCGTTGTATGCTCCTTCGAAAGGATTTTCAGAGTAATCCCCAATCCGATCCACCAAAAAGAAAATCCAAATAATTATCGTAGAAAACGGCACTGTTAGCCAGTAATGAAGCATGGAGGATTGTGTGAAAATATCCAGCAAACCAAATGGAATCAGTGCACAAAAGATGTAATTGATAAACAAACCGGTGGAGGCATATTGCCTAGGAAAAGGGAAATTCTTAATCCGCTCAGACATGCCTTGGCTGTCCATAAGTTTGGAGATCAATTGCTGAAGCCAAACATGCTTGTACTCTGTGATACCTCCACTTTCTTCCAGTTTTTTCAATTCCAAACTTTGAGTCTTCAAGAGATGAAAAGGGATATTGGTGTAGGTTTTTAAGTTATCTATTTGATCAGAGGTAAGGTATTTTTCCAATTCCGGAAAGACCCCCTTCAGTCCTTCTTCTCGATAGTAAGGGGTAAAAACCAAGTTCTCTACTTTCGCCCCATGCTCCCAGGATTTCATCTTTCGCATAGCGTGCTTCAGCGCCAGAACCCAGGCTATATGACGATAGACAAATTCTTTTTTCCACTCAAATGAAACATCTGACTTGGGAAGGCTCAAAACGCCAATCGCAATGGATCTACTGTCGTTGATGATCGCCCCCCAGATTTTCCGGGCTTCCCAAGCGCGATCGTAGGAGCTGTTGTTTTTGAAACCCAAATAAAAAGCTACCGCTATACCGATGACTGAGATGGGTTGCCAGGGAAGAGAAAAAGGAATGTCGGTTATTTCATAGAGAACGATGATAGCTAAAGAATAAAAAAACGCGTTGATTAATGGTTTTTTAGACCAGCGGATCGTGCTCCAGATATGATAGTGCCTGTTGACGTACATGGATGGTGGTTTAGGTTTAACCCGGACTATGCATTAGCAATTCTATTACAGGCTTTAATTGCTTTAAAATCAGACACTGCTTTGCTATTTTCAACTTCACCATAGCGGTGCTATGCTTCAGTCTCCAAATAGCCTGATTTTTTTGCAATTAAACCCTTCATTACGAATCCTAATGAATAGTCCGGGTTTAAAATATCAAAAAGTTATCCTTATAATCCAATTCGAAAACTTGAAATTGTTCTACTTCTTTAGATCAATTCAAAATTTATGAACATACGGAATCCTGCGAGTAAGCTAATTTTCTTTAGTTAAGGGGTCGGAAGCCTGCCTGGCGGTAGGCAGGACCAGAGACCGAAGACCGAAGTATCCAAAACCAATCGTTACTCAGGATTTTTACTGATTATTTTAATCTGCTGGAAAAGTTGCGTTAATGCACATTAAAATATGCTTTCCTCCAATCATTGAAGCTTTCTGAAAACACTCATTTTTATTCAAGAAATTAAACCTGATTTGATGAACTATTCCCACTTCTTAATCGTCAGTCAAAAGAAATCAATATTGAATTCTCGGAATCATTTATTTTAGATTACGATTAGGCGCTTCTTTAGCCAGTAGATGAAAATCAAAAATGGAAAAAGGCCTCAAATCAAAATTATGGCCCTCTTCGGTCTCCCGTCTCCCGTCTTCCAGCAGGATTTCAAGAGATATTTCTTTTAGTAATAGAATAGCATATAATTAAATTTAACTCAGCTGTTATTCAATGGATGATCTTTTTGCTGCCCGCTCCCAAATGGCCCTTTCCATGGGATTTCATATCATTTTTGCATGCATTGGGATGGTAATGCCCTTTTTCATGGCTACCTCTCATTACAAATACCTAAAAACCAAAGACCCACTTTACAAAGAACTGACAAAAGCTTGGAGCAGAGGAGTTGCGATTTTCTTCGTAACAGGAGCTGTTTCTGGTACCATGCTGTCCTTTGAGTTGGGATTGCTTTGGCCGGAGTTTATGCTTCATGCAGGACCAATTTTCGGGATGCCTTTTTCCTTGGAAGGCACCGCATTTTTCATTGAGGCGATCTTCCTGGGCTTCTTCCTTTATGGTTGGGGCAAATTCAATCCTTGGTTTCACTGGTGGACCGGAGTCATTGTTGGCATCAGCGGTTTGGCTTCGGGTATTTTGGTAGTTGCTGCAAATGGATGGATGAACAGTCCGACAGGATTTGATTTTGTCAATGGAGAGTACCTGAATATTGATCCCATCGCAGCTATGTTTAACGATGCATGGCTTACACAAGCGCTGCATATGACTTTGGCGGCATTTGTTTCCACTGGATTTGCGGTGGCTGGAATTCATGCCTATTTATTAATGAAGGGCAAAAACTTGGAATTTCACCGAAAGGCATTCACTATCGCCATTGTTTTCGGTGCGGTGGCTGCTATCCTTCAACCTATTTCCGGAGATATTTCTGCAAAAGATATTGCTGTGAGGCAACCCTCAAAACTCGCTGCGATGGAAGCGCATTTTGAAACTTCCAAGCGAGCTCCATTAATCATCGGAGGAATCCCTAATGTTGAAAAGAAAGAAGTAAACTATGCTATCGAAATCCCCGGAGCCCTAAGTTTCTTGGCACATGGGGATTTCAATGCGGAAGTGATTGGGCTAGACCAAATTCCGGAAGAACATCATCCTCCGGTGATGGTCACGCATTTTGCATTTCAGATTATGGTGGGATTAGGAATGCTGTTGGTTGGTTTGAGTTTGCTTTATTTTTTCTCTTTGTGGAAAAAGAAAAGCTGGCAATTCAAGCGTTGGTTCCTTTGGCTATTTGTCATTGCCACTCCATTGGGATTTATCGCCTTGGAAGCGGGATGGACCGTGACAGAAGTGGGACGTCAGCCATGGATCATCTATGAAATAATGCTTACCAAAGATGCTGTGTCGCCAATTCCTGGAATTGTCTATTCATTAATTGTATTCACGGCGATTTTCATTTCTCTTGCGGCTATTGTGACATTCCTTCTCTATAGGCAAATCAAGGTTTTGCCAAAGACTTTGGAAAAGTACGCTCAGGAATCTATCGAAACTTAATCTCAACCTATGCTGTACGTGGTCATTATTTTTCTTTGTCTAGCGCTTTTGCTCTATGTGATTCTTGGAGGAGCGGATTTTGGCGCTGGGATCGTAGAAATGTTCACACCTGCTTCTTCCCGTGAGCAACTTCGGGATACGACCTACAAAACCATTGGACCGATCTGGGAAGCAAATCACATGTGGCTGATTATTGCCATTGTGATTCTGTTTGTCGGTTTTCCGCCGATTTACACCACACTTTCCGTTCATTTGCACATCCCTCTTGCGCTGATGCTAATTGGAATTATAGGAAGAGGAACTGCTTTTATATTTCGACATTATGATGCCTATGAGGATGAAATGCAGAAAGTTTATAACCTCATTTTCACCTATTCAAGCTTAATTACTCCTTTCTTTTTGGGGCTAATTTTTGGAGCTGCAGTAGGAGGTCAGATTGATACCGAAGCGGCAACTTTTTATGATGGATACATCAAGCCATGGTTGAATTTTTTCAGCATCTCTGTAGGGCTTTTCACTGTAGCGATATGTGGACTGTTAGCTTCAGTCTTTTTGATAGGTGAATCAAAAAATTCTACCATACGATTAATTGTGGTTCGAAAAGCCAAGCAGTTTATAATTGCTTCTGTGTTGACAGGAGGAATAGTATTCCTAGCTTCTATTACGGATGAGGTTCCACTTATAGGTTTGTTGCTGAAGGAAATAATAACCATTGGAATGTTGATCCTGGCTACTCTGGCTATGATTTACCTTTGGATTTCTTTGAAAAATGGAAATCAGGTTTTGGTTAGGCTGCTCAGTGGTTTTGTTGTCAGTGCTATTCTTTTGGCTTTTGGATATCATTATTTTCCTGATTTGGTGATCATCAAATCCGGAGAAAATCTGTCGTTTTATAATTCTTCTGCAACAGGGAAACCAATCGAAACCCTAGCCTGGGCATTGTTGATTGGGAGCGTTTTTATTTTACCCTCACTTTTTTACCTATTGTATAGTTTTCAGAAAAATAAGGTGACAACGCAACATTAAAATGCCCGTCAGCGAACAAAGATGTCCGTGTTGAAAAAAGTGAAAAGGTAGAAATATCTACTCAATCGGCTTTATGACAGGTTTTTAACTGGCATAATTATGGAAACACTAAAATAAGAATACTCCATACTTCAAAAATCTCTCTATGAAAATCTTTAAAAAATCCCTTGCCTTAGCATTCCTTGCAATGCTTATTTTTCAAGTCACCGCCTTTGCTTCAATTGAACTGGCAAATCCATATCTCACCAAAGAATTTACGCTAAATGGTGCGGGAAATCTCAACGTTGAAACATCCGGATCTTCTGTAGCAGTCACAGGGACTAGCGGCAATAAAGTAATCGTCGATATGTATGTGAAGCTCAACGGACGAGAAGTCGGAAAGGAAGATTCAGAAGTGGAAAGAGAATTGGATAATTACAACATCAACATCAACCAATCCGGAAATACTGTTTCAGTGATTGTGAAAAGGAAAAACAACAGTAGCCGAAGTAAATTGAACCTCTCCTTTAAGGTACAGGTACCGAGGGAAATGTCATCCAAATTCCAGTCCAGCGGTGGCTCGATTTCAATTGATGGAATTAATGGAACTCATACTGTCGCTACAAGTGGTGGAAGCATTCAAGTTGTCAACAGCAGCGGACAGGTGAAGACCAGCAGTTCAGGAGGCTCATTCCGAGTGGAAAACTTCAAAGGAAATGTCGATGTGCAGACCAGTGGTGGTTCTATAAAAATCAATAAGCTGGTTGGCGATTTGATGGTAGGTTCGTCGGGTGGAAGTGTGACCCTTGAAGATATCCGTGGAGGTATCAATGCAAGTACAAGCGGCGGATCGATCCGTGCCCAACTTACCAATTTGGAAAAAGGACTAAGCCTAAAAAGCAGTGGAGGAAGTATTACTGCTGTAGTGTCGGCTGGACAAGGACTTAATCTTGACTTGAGCGGCGGAAGAGTGAATACCTCACTCAACAATTTCAGTGGAGAAATGAAGAAAGACCGAATCCTTGGAAAAGTTAACGGCGGTGGAATCCCGGTAACCATGCAGAGCTCTGGTGGAAGTATCAGTTTGGAGTTTAATTGAAGTATCTAGTATCAATACGTTAGTATCAAGATTTGAGAGGCAAGAAACAAGAAGCAAGACCCAAGGCACAAGAAGTTAGATTTGGATTGTAGTTACTAGAGACAACTATGGAACATCCTGACTTCCTGACTTCCAACTTCCAAACTTCCAACTCCCCAACTTCCTATGCCGGGGTTAGTGTCTTTTATGATTCTTCATTAAATCTTTCGAGGTACTAATTCTCGTATTTGCGGAATGATTTGGATAGTCTTGATTTCTGCAGTTGCTTTTTTTAGTTACAGCAACGGGGCAAATGATAATTTTAAAGGATTCGCTACCCTTTATGGAAGTGGGATGTTGTCGTACAAAAGGGCAATCACTTGGGCTACCATCACCACTTTTCTTGGTTCGATAGCGGCCATCATTTTGGCCGTGAGTTTGGTTAGAAGCTTCTCTGGGCGGGGATTGGTCGCTGATGCGCTTGTGAATGATCCGGTTTTTGCTCTTTCTGTGGCTTTGGGCGCAGCTATCACAGTGATAGCAGCAACCAAAGTCGGAATGCCTGTTTCCAGTACGCATGCCATGGTGGGAGCATTGGTTGGGACAGGGATGGTGGTCTCACGAGGAAACGTCGAGTTTTCCAAATTGGCTACGGGGTTTCTTCTTCCTTTGATTTTGACTCCGATTTGTTCTTCCTTTTTGTCTTTTATTTTTGTGCGATTTCAGCTCAAATCTACTCCTACCAATTGCGATTGTATTTGTCTGCCCGAGACAGAATTACTTGTTCAATCGACTCAAAACATCCAAGTTGTAGAAATGCCGACTGTAATTTTTGACAAAATGGAGAATTGCGAGCAAATCCCCCAGCAGGCTACACTACGCTTTGATCGAGCAAAACTGGAAGATTACCTTCACTTATTCAGTGCCGGATTGGTGAGCTTTGCCCGAGGGTTGAATGATACACCCAAGATTGTTGCCCTATTAATTTTGATTCCGTTTTTGAATATTCAAGTTGGGATGATCTTGGTAGCTGTGGTGATGGCGATAGGAGGTTTGATCAATGCCCGGAAAATCGCTGAGACCATGAGTCATAAAATGACAACTATGACCAGTCGTCAGGGGCTTTCTGCAAATTTGATTACCAGCGGGTTGGTAATAGGTGCATCAGTATTTGGCTTACCAGCTTCCACCACACAGGTTTCTGTGGGTTCACTTGCAGGAATGGGTTGGGCCAATGGAACTGCTAATTTTCAGGTCTTTCGTCAGATTCTTTTTGCCTGGGTTTTGACTTTACCTTTGGGAGCAGCACTTGCTATTGCTGCCAATTATTTGATGAGTTGGGTCTTTTAAGCCTGCATTAGGGGGAAGTACTTGGAATCCGTTTCTATGAGTAGGAGTGTGGCTATAGCCTTTACTTAAGATTCATCGTCAAAAACCTCGCAGCATTATGTTTTCTTTCCAATCCTTATATTTCAATTGCCCAAATATTTGGATTGAAGTCGGATGATGTCAATTGATATCTGGTAAATTTGAAGGGGTTATCATTTTTTATATATGTCCAATTTGCTCAAGTCCTCCTATTATTTCCCCTTACAGGTCACTATCGATGACCGTGAACCCGATTCTTTGGAAAAAGAGTTTAGGGACTTGGGAAATATGATTATTCGCCGAAAACGTCTGGCAGTAGAGGACTATCTTTTTGATAATGATTTTTTGGTTGAGCGAAAGTCCATTCCTGATTTTTGTCTTTCAATAAAAGACGGACGATTGTTTAAGCAGGCAGGGAAGCTAATAAATAGCCGTATTCCAGCATGTCTTATTTTGGAAGGAAAGAACAGGGAATTCAAGAAGGCAGATTTTTCTTCAAAAGCAATTCAGGGGATATTGCTTTCCATGTCTTTAGCTTTTAGACTTCCGATCTTACGGACGAAAGACACACATGAATCGGTGCAGGTCATGCTCCAAAGTTTTAAGCAACTTACTCGCGACAAACTGGAGGGGCAGCGCTTTTATCCCAGGTCTTTTTTTTCAAGAGCAAAAAAAGATCCTCTTCTGGCACAGAAAATCCATATTCTAGAAGGTTTTCCCGGAATTGGGGCAGATAAGGCAGCAAGGTTACTGATGAAATTCGGAAATCTTGAGTCGGTGTTTACAGCCCATCCTGATGATTTATTGAATGTCCCTGGATTTGGTAAAGAGACTGTTGATGGAATTTTTGAAATTCTAAAAAAATGAGTGCTTGAATGAAAAAGTCATGCTTTAAATCAATTTATAAATCACATAAGTAGACACTCATGAAGTCAGAAACTCTTTGCCAACGTCAGTGTCACTGACGTTTTCCAAAGGTCTGACTTTGAAAAATTTTCCCGTTGATAATTTCGAGGAGAGATAATGTTGGGTTTTTGACCTATATCTGAAAAAAAATGTTGTGCACGTTCAGGTCAGTGACACTGACCTGGGCGGAGATTACCAATCAGATTTTAGTTTTGCTATGGTGATGAATGAAATTATATCTAAAAAATATGGATAAGTTAATGCAGTGAAAAACAAGAGATGATAAGCAATTTAGTCCATTAAAAAAGAATTTAACAAGTACAAAATTTGTTCAAAGAAACTCCATTTTTAAAAAATCACGCAAAGGCATTTGTTGGATACCCTTGAAGGTATTGAGTGGTTTGATCATGTCCATTGTTATCACGTATTTGGGATAGTTGTCGGCGACAGTCATTAGGTTTCCGAACTCCCTTTGTATGGTTACCTCATCAAAAAGCGCATAACAAACCTGTACATATAAGCGCTCTCCGTTCTTTTCACCGATAAAGTCTATTTCTTTATCTTGAAACTTTCCTACAAATACCCGAAACCCGTTTCGCAGCAATTGCATGTAAACAGCATTCTCCATGAGTTTGCCTATATCGCTTCGGTAATTAAAACTCCGGATACTGTTACATAGGCCTAAGTCTTCGAAGTAATACTTTTCTCCGATTTCAAAAATTTTCAGACCATTGATATCAGCTCTTGCCACCTTATGGATAAAATAGGAATTGGTTAAGGCCTTTAGATAGTTGATAACGGTTTGGGTAGGTATGTTGACCCGTTGGGACTTTAGGTATTTGCTAATATTTTGGGCTGAAAACACGCTTCCGGTATTGTCGGCAAGGTAGGCTACCAAATTTTCCAATAGAGAAACATTCCGTATTCCTTCCCTGCTGACGACATCCCTGAGTAGAATAGAAGAATATACGTTTTTCAGATATTCGAATACAAGTCCTGGATTGAGTCCAATATGATGCTGATATGGCATCCCGCCGACGGTCAGGTACAGTTCGAGATTTTCGATCTTGTCTTCCAATTGATTAAAAGTAAGAAACTCTACGTAACTGAGGCTATGGATTGGAAATTCGATATACCGCCCAGCCATGAGGGTGGCAAGTTCACCAGATAATATGTTGGCATTGCTCCCTGAACAATATATATCACAGGATTGCTCATTCAATAAACTTCTAAGACAGCGTTGAAAATCCATGATTTCCTGCACTTCGTCAATAAATAGATAGTTGGGTTTTCCTTGAATCAATTTCAGTTTTACATAATGGTCAAGGTCGCTATGGTTGATGATTTCTGAGAATTTCTCCAATTCCTTGTCAATGTAGATGACGTTTGCTTCAGGTCGATTTTCTTTAATATGTTTGATAATCATTTTAAGCATATAGCTTTTTCCCACCCGTCTTTGACCCGTTAATATCTTGATGATATGCTTGTCGATAAAAGGTTTAATCCTTCCAAGATATTGATCTCTTCTGATGATTTTTTCTTCCATTATACTTGATGAGTTTACCAAAAATAGTATTTTCTTCAATTATAATTGAAGAAAAAGTGAAACCAGTTCAATATCTTTAGCCAACGTCAGTGTCTCTTCACTGACGTTTTTAAACCAAAGCAAAAACCCTGACTCTGACCTCAGGTTTGATTTTGAAATATTTTCCCGTTGATAATTTACAGGAGAGATTGTGTTGGGTTTTTGATCTATATCAGAAAAAGATTTCGAATCACGTTCAGGTCATTGAAGACACTGATCTGAACGGAAAGAAGCCTTTTGAGAAAGCCTCGGGCGGAATTTTGATGTTCTCCTCCGATCAGCTTCGCCGCAAGTGCACAGGCGTGGCAGTTCTTTCAGCATTTAATTCTTATTCCAATAAATCTTCAAATTCTTGGTCGATCTGCCGGAGGCTATTAGATCCAATTTGCCATCTCCATCCAGATCTGCGGCTTGTAAATCTTCGCAGGCCATTCCGTTTTTGTCAATCCAGATTTCCTCAAACTCTGAAAAGGAGCCATTTTTTGGAATAAAAAGCTTAACTCCAAATTCTCCGGCATCATTTGGCAATCGCCAACCCACAGCGATTTGATCGAAACCCAAACTCAAAAAATCCCCAACTGCGAGTGCGTGCCCGTCTTTGAGTTGAGAATGTAAAACAGTTCTTTTGAGATTTTGAGAATTCAAATCATCGTCGAAACCCTCATAAGCAACCAGTGTTGTGCCGTGCATGGGTTCAATTGTAGCTAAAAAGAGAGTTTGGTTCAAACCGCTTGCAAGTCGGAGTTCACCAACACTTGGATTGCTGGGGAGGTTGATTTTCTCTTTCTTCCAATTTGACTTGGATCTATCCAAAATATTGACTCCTTCTTTTCCGCCCAAAAGAATAACTTGATCTGTTTCAAATCCAACAACATCCAAATTGTGCGTGAGATGCATGCTATCATCGATGGTTTCGATTTTCCAGTCTCCTGACGGGTCAGCTGGATATTCGTAAGCCATCACTTTTACTCCTTCGCCTTCTCCATTTGCATTTCCCCGACCATGTAATGGAACTACGATCAATTGAGCAGAATTCCCAATGATTGCCCAACGCATTCGGTGGGTAGTCGGTTCATGATGAAGTTGCTTAGGAGTCCAAAGCTGAGTTGGGTCTTCAGGTCTATTCAAGTAGAAAACTGCGCCTGACTTTTCTGTATCTGAAGTTTCTCCGGGATTCCATTGAGCTCCTACAGCGACTTCCACCTTTCCGTCTCCATCAATATCTGCGGCAGCTATGCAGACATTGTCAGATTGAGTAAGATTTTTGGCTAGTATAAATTTCTTCCAATCTCCGTTTCTGTACCAGACAAAGGCCTTTTTATCAGCCAAAAGAATATCCGGCTTACCATCCCCGTCCACATCACCAATAGCAACTCCATACCCAATGGCTACTTCGGAGTCTAGGATCTGTTCTTCAAAAACTGGAGCTTTTGCTGTCTGAAAGGCGAAGACTAGAAAAATAATCGGGCTATAAAACATGGCTTTTCGGGAAGGTCCAGTTTAAATTGAAATTATAATGAATATACGGAATCCTGTTAGTAAGTGAATTTTCCTTGGTTAAGGAATTGGAAGACTCCACCACGGCGGACAGGAGGAGACCGAAGACCGAAGCTTTCAAAATCAATCATTACTTAGGATTTTTGCGGCCTTATTTTTAATTACTACCAAAGCTGTTTTTATGCATAAAATCTTTTTTTGGGCCAAAGGGAAGTTTGAGAATATGTACAGGTCTTTTGCCTCTGCAAGTTTATTCTTTCCCTTTTTTGATTGATTTCAATCACAAATCATACTTTCTGAACATAAAGTAATCAGGAGGTTATACTATTTGATAAAAAATTTATCATAAAGTAATACTATCTGTATTGAGTTTTATCATTAAGTCATTTTCTGATTGAGGCCTGACTCATTCTTAATGTTTTTGGCCGCCAATTGTGTCTTCCAAAGTATTTACTCTATTTAGGGTTTTGCCCGTCATCGGACAATTTTGTTCGAAAATTCGACCTAGAATCCAAAAAATCGCTTTATAATGCCTTTCATCTTAGTTCTTCATTGGCACTAAACTCGCAATTTTAAATAAAATCAATTTAACCACTATGCTTCGACACAATCTTCTCCTGATCTTCCGGAATTTCAAAAAGTTTGAAAGTACTTTTTATATCAATCTGATTGGTCTTACCACCGGACTTGCAAGTGCGCTTTTGATTTTTCTATGGGTGAGTGATGAATTGGGTTTTGATCAATTTCATGAGAAGAATGGGCGACTTTTTCAGGTGATGGTAAACAGGCAATCAGGAACAGGAATTCAGACAGAAGATATGACACCTGCATTTCTAGCGGAAGCTTTGGCTGAGGAAATGCCCGAAGTGGAAATGGCTGTTACAACTGCCTCCTTACAGGGATTTGACGACATTAAGCTTTCTATTGCTTATGAAGATGTGACCCTAAAAGAAATGGGAAAGTTTGTAGGTAAGGATTTTTTCAACATGTTTTCTTATGAGTTGATTCAAGGAGATGCTGAGCAGATCTTGGCCGATAAAAACTCCATTGTGCTATCGGAAACAACTGCACTGAAGTTATTTAAATCACTTGAGAATGTTGTTGGAAAAATAGTAACATTAAAAGTTAAAGATGAAGGATATGTGGTATCCGGAGTATTTAAAGATTTGCCAGCAAATTCTTCCTATCAATTTGATTTTTTGATTTCATGGGATGCATATAAAGAGTATCTACAGCCCCACTGGTATGATTGGGATGAGACATTATACCGAACGTATATCTTATTGTCGGAAGGTTCCGATCCTCAACTTTTTAATGAAAAAATCACTGATTTTATTAAAACAAAGTATAAAGACTCTCCGGATCAAATATTCATAAGACCCTATTCATCCGGGTACCTGCATGGGAAATATGAAAACGGCGTTCAGGCAGGTGGTCGCATTGAGTATGTGAAATTGTTTTCAGCAATTGCGATCTTCATTTTGATCATTGCCTCCATTAACTTCATGAACCTCTCCACGGCCAAAGCTTTTAGCCGGGCAAAAGAGGTAGGTATCAAGAAATCTATGGGGGCAGGAAGAAGAATATTGATTCTACAATATTTGACAGAATCATTTTTGCTTACGCTTTTGGCGCTACTTCTGTCAATAGCGTTAGTTCTGACCCTGCTGCCCCAGTTTAATCTACTGACCGGAAAAAGTCTTTCTTTGGTTTTTGACTTAAGAATGTGCCTGGCTATAACAGTAGTTGTGGCTTTTACCGGACTTTTATCCGGAAGCTATCCTGCACTTTATCTTTCGGGATTTAACCCTTCTCTTGTAATGAAAGGGAAATTTCAAACCGGAAAGAATGAGATTTCTGTTCGCAAAGGATTGGTTGTGTTTCAATTTTGCTTATCTGTGATTTTTATAGTATCTGTATTGGTTGTGTACAAACAAATCGATTTGATCCAATCAAAAAATTTAGGATATAACAAAGACAATGTGATTTACTTTGATACAGAAGGTTTTACCGGGGCTGAACAGGATTTAGCGTTTCTTTCAGAAGTGCGTAATATTTCCGGGGTGTCTCATGCTTCAGGTACATCAGATATTATAGTTAATCCCAGTGCTATTATGACCGGAATTAGCTGGCCCGGCAAAAATCCAGAAGAAGTTTATGTATTCAACGGTGTCGGTGTCATGGAAGGCATGATTGAGCTGCTTGGGATTGAAATAAAAGAAGGTCGCTCATTTTCTTACGATTTTCAATCGGACATTGATCAAATAATTATCAATGAAGCTGCTTTGGAAATTATGGGGTTGAAAGATCCGATAGGAGAGGTGATTGATTTTTACGGCGATGCTGAAATAGTAGGTGTCGTTAAAAATTTTCACTTCAAATCACTTTATGAGGAAGTGAAGCCTTTTGTTTTTTTATTAGAGCGTGGTGCTATGCAATTTATGGTGAAACTAAAGGCCGGAAATGAGCAGGAGAACCTGTCAAAGATAGAAGAGTCTTTTAAAAAATTTAATCCTGGATATAACTTCAATTATAAATATCTGGATCAGGATTATCAAGCACTCTATGCTTCCGAACAGCGTATTGCGGTGCTTTCAAGATATTTTGCCGGTATTGCGGTCATTATTTCATGTCTGGGATTATTTGGACTCGCAGCTTTTACCGCCGAAAAAAGGACAAAGGAAATAGGAATTCGCAAGGTGTTAGGTTCCAGTGAATGGAAAATCATCAAGCTTTTGTCTGCTGACTTTGCCAAAATGGTATCTGTTGCCATTGTTATTGCATTACCCTTGAGTTATTATATAACATCGAATTGGCTGGATAATTTCGCCTATAAAATAGACTTGCAATGGTGGTATTTTGTTGGGGCAGGGGCATTGACTATGCTGATTGCCCTGCTGACGGTGAGTTTTCAGTCGATAAAGGCCGCACTGGCAAATCCTGTAAATTCTTTGAAGTCAGAGTAAAAGAAGTTTTTAGGATCGAGTAGATCATAACAAAGAACGACCGAGAGCGAACAAAAATGTTCGGAGAATAGAATTGAAAAATTAAGGAAAGGCCTAAAACAATTGTTTTTTGGCCTTTTTTCATGGCATAAAAGTGGAAATCTTTAATTAGTTCTTTTATTGAATATCGATCAGTTGAACAAAGCCAATCTTCAAACCTTATGTGGAAAAACTACCTAAAAATCGCCTACCGAACCCTGTGGAGAAATAAAGTTTTCAGCGTTATTAATATCGTTGGATTGGCTTGCGCCATGTCGGCCTGTCTACTCATTATACACTATGTGAACTTTGAGCTGAGTTATGATAATTTCCGGAAGTCAAACGTGTATCGAATAGCGGACTATGCTTTTTTGAATGGTGAAATGGTCGGAAAACGGGCCCAGACGCCTCCTGCATTGGCCCCGGCATTTCAAAGGGAGATTCCGGAAGTAATTAAATCCGCCCGATTGGTTCATACAGCCCCACTTATGTCGGATCCCGTCATGCAGGTAGGTGACCGGAGTTTTCATGAAGGCAAAGTTTATTATGCAGATGTGGCATTCCTTGACATGTTCTCTTATAAAATGGTTCAGGGAAATCGGGATCAGGCACTTACCCAACCCAGCAATGTGGTAATTTCTAAGGAAATGTCGGAAAAATATTTTCCCGGACAGGATGGCTTAGGGAAAGAGCTTACCTTTTATATGGGTGACCGGGGGAATACACAGTTAAACATTAGCGGAATTTTTGAAAATATCCCCGATAATTCCCATGTGCATACCGATTTTATCATCTCCTTCAATTCCATTCCATGGAACCTGGATGAAAACTGGGATTGGGGCAATTTCTACAATTATGTAGAATTAGCTCCACAAAGCGATTTGTCAGTGGTAGAAGGGAAATTTTTGGACGTACTGGAAAAATATCTGGGAGAAAGTTTAGCCGAATGGCGCAACTCAGGTTACACCTCCACACTAGAACTACAGCCTATTCAAGATATTCACCTAGACTCCCATCTGGAGGCTGAAGCAGAACCAAACGGCAGTCGAAAGATGGTTTGGTTCCTGACCCTTATCGCTATTTTTATTTTGGTTATCGCATGGATCAATTACGTGAACCTAACCACTGCCAAATCTGTGGAGCAGGCCAAAGAAATCGGTATTAGAAAAGTGGTGGGATCCAGTAAACGTCAACTGATCGCACAATTTATGACAGGCTCTTTTATGGTCAACGGGTTAGCCGTTATTTTGGCTATTGCGCTTTCGCATCTCCTAATGCCTGTTTTCCAATCCCTGACGAAGGTAGCGTTTTCTTCAACTCCCTCCGCTGGAATGATCATTGGCGTAGGAGCACTGTTTTTGACAGGAACTTTATTATCCGGCCTTTACCCGGCGTATGTAATGTCTTCTTTTCAACCTTTGCAAATGATTAAGGGGCACTTTAAAAACCCGAGTCAGGGTGTCCCCATTAGAAAAGTTTTGATTGTATTTCAATTTGCAGCTTCTATTGCCCTCATTGCGGGGACCTTGGGTGTACGGCAGCAGCTTGGATTTATGCAAGAGCAGGATAAGGGACTCGATATGGACCAAACGCTTATCGTAAAAGGCCCAGGAATTAAGGATTCAACCTATCAACAACACTTAGTCTACTTCAAAAATGAAGTGAACAAGCTTCCCCAAGTACAAGAAGTAAGTGTTTCCTCGAATATTCCAGGCAAGGAACTGAGTTGGGCAAGGCAGTTTTACCAGCCTGCACGGCCGGAGAGCGGTAAAGGCATAAATATCATCGCTATTGACGAAGATTTTTTTCAATTATACGGTGTGGATTTTCTTGCCGGCCGTAATTTTTCCCCGGAGGTAACTTCTGATCGTGGTAATCTGATCATAAACGAAACGGCAGCACGCCAGCTGGGTTTTAAAAATGCCGAAGATGCCATCCAAAAGACAATCATTTGGCATGAATCTGACGAAGACACGCATGCCAAAACGATTATCGGAGTGATTAGGAACTTTAATCAGGAATCGCTCCATAAGGAAGTGGGGCCGCTGGTGTTTGCCTTAAAGGAATACCTCAATGCGCCATGGGCGGGCGAATATTATTCTCTGAAAATAAGTACCGGCGACTATACCACAGCTTTGAGCCAAATAAAAACCAAGTGGGAGCAAGCCTTTCCCAATAGCCCCTTTGAATACTTTTTTCTCGACGATTATTTCAATAGTCAATACCTTTCTGAGCAAAAATTCGCAAGGATTTTTAGCCTTTTTGCTGGGCTGGCCATCTTTATCGCATGTATGGGACTCTTCGGTCTTACCTCTTACATGACCTTGCAACGAACCAAAGAGATCGGTATACGCAAAGTGCTGGGAGCGTCTATCTTAAATATCGTAGCCTTACTTTCAAAAGACTTTTTCCTGCTCATCGCTTCAGCCAGTATAATTATAGTTCCGATTATTTACTATATCATGAAAAACTGGCTGCAAAATTATGCCTATCAGATGGAAATTCACTGGTGGCTATTGGGCCTTCCTATCCTATTGGTAGGGCTTTTGGCATTGCTTACTGTTAGTCTTCAAACGATAAAAACGGCATTGGCAAATCCAGTAAAATCTTTGAAGTCTGAATAAAAGAAGTATTTAGAATCCAGGGATCTGAACCAAAAATCGACCGAATGCGAACAAAAATGTTCGGAGAATTTCACTGAAAAACAAATAAGGGCCCAATGAAATCCGATTAGGGCCTTTTTGAATGGCACAAAAGTGGGAAATAAGATGCAGAGATAAGAACCAAGAAGAATTTGTAAGAAGTAATTAGTTAGTCGTGACTAGTAAGTACAATTGCAAAACTGCGACTTCCCACTCACCATTTACAACTCACTATTTACCATTTTCAAACCACCAACTTCCAAACTTCCCAAATCAACCATTATGTTCAAAAACTACTTCAAAATCGCCATAAGGAACTTGACCAAGAACAAACTTCACACAGGAATCAACTTGATTGGTTTGACTTTGGGATTGGGTGTAAGCATCCTGATTTTCTTTTTTGTGCAGTTTGAATTGAGTTTTGATGATTTCCATCAGGAAAGCGAACTGATCTATCGTATTCAGCGCCATGAAATGATCGATGGGGAAATGAGTGATTCCTACTCTGTCCCAATAATTACTGCGCCTACTTTCATAGATGAATTTCCTCAAATCACACATGTCACCCGCGTGATTGGTGGATCTGCCCAAGCCTATTTGGATGAGTCAACTACTCAAAACCAAAGGTACTTGATGGTTGGACCTGATTTCTTGAAAATATTTGATTTTGAGTTGATTCAGGGGGATAAAGAGCAAGTGTTGACTGACAAATTTGGTGCGGTTATCACAGAAGAAGTAGCACAAAAGTACTTTGCAGAGGCCAATCCTATCGGAAAAAGTATCCGAATGCGAATGGGCGATAATTTTGAGGAGTACCAAGTAGTAGGCTTGTTGAAAAACCCACCTGCAAACTCCAGTATTCGGTTTGAAATGCTCTTGAATGATCAAAACATGGATTTTTCGATTGGAAAGGAAATGCAAAATTCATGGTTCAATATATTTGGAGAGACCTATGTGAAAGTAACTCGACCGGATGCCAAATTTGAAATCGAATCCGGGATTGACCCCATGTTGAAGAAGGCTTTAGGTGGAAAATATGTCAAAGGTGATTACTCGTTTTCTCTGCACCCCATCTCCAAAATGCATATTTCGGATAATCCAAAAAATGGGATGATAGAGTCAACAAGGCCCGATTTACTTTGGATCCTAGCTGGAATTGCATTTTTGATTCTACTGATAGCATGTATCAATTTCACCACTATGGCCATCGGTAGATCCACCACGAGAGCCAAGGAAGTGGGTGTACGCAAGACCATGGGGGCGGAATTCAGCCAGTTGGTTTTCCAATTCTTGACTGAGGCTTTCCTGATCACTATCACCGCTGCATTTTTTGGTTTGCTTCTCGCAGAAGTTCTCTTACCAACTTTCAATGATCTCTTTGAAAAGGAACTGAAGTTGGTTTATGGACCTATTCAAATTGGAATTTTGATAAGTTTGATTCTATTGATTACTGCACTAGCAGGAGCATATCCCGCATTTTTCATGTCTAGTCTTCGTCCGATCAAAGTACTAAAAGGAAATCTTTCTGTACGATTTGGTAAGCAAGCCCTAAGAAAGGGACTTGTAGCATTTCAGTTCTTTATATCTTTTTTGTTGATAGCAACTACCTTGATCATGGTGAACCAAATGAATGTCATTCGGGAATTTGATCTTGGATTTGACCAGGAAATGGTGGTCTTGGTGGATGTTCCAGAAGTACCAAGTACGAGTTTTATAAAATCAATTTCTGAAGGGTTTCAGCAGGCAGAGAAGTTTAGACAAGCGCTGACAGGCCGGACAGAAGTAAGTTCCGCAGCACTTACGATTTCCATTTATGGAGATAATGCATTTTGGAACGCTGGATTTCCGCTGGAGGATGGAAAGCAATTCAATTTCCGGGTCAACTTCGTCGGAGGCGATTACATCAAGACTCTAGGGCTCGAAATAGTGGAAGGACGAGATTTTCTTGTTGAGCCGGGAGCTGACAGTAGCGCCGTTCTGATCAATGAGAAATTTACCCAAGCAATGAATTGGACCGATGCCACGGCTCAAATGCTACCCGGGACAGATTTTATACCTCATCAAATTGTGGGTGTGGTGAAAGATTTTCACCATTCTTCGCTCTATCAAGAAATCGAACCTGTGATGCTGGCTAAAAGCCCTATGACGGTATTTAGTGGAATTAATAATCTGAGCATTAGTTCGTCCACAAATCCAAAAGTGATGGTAAAGGGTACAGGGACTGATTTTGAAGCTTTCCGAACCATGTTGGAGCAGGAGTGGGGTAAGGTTTTTCCATCTGAGGCTTTTAGTTTCAGTTTTATGGATGAAGCAGTGGAAGCTCAGTATCGAGCCGATGAACGTCTCGGGAAAATGGTCTTTTTGGCAGCGGGAATTGCGATCCTAATTGCAGCTATGGGCTTGCTGGCAATGGCGGCTTTGAGCATCGCCGGCCGAACCAAAGAAATTGGAATTCGCAAAGTACTTGGCACTTCAAGCTTGAGTATTTCCTGGATGTTCAACAAGGAGTTTCTGATCATTACACTGGCAGGAGTGCTGATTGCTTTGCCTTTAAGCTGGTATCTGATGCAAGATTGGATTGCTCAATTTGCTGTCCGAGAATGGCCTTCTTGGTTGAGTTTCCTTGTTTTGGCACTAGCGGGGATTGGATTTACACTGGCTATCGTCTCGGCTCAAGCATTCCGAGCAACTCAGATGAATCCTGTGAATACGCTGAAAGACGAATGATAGTAGCTAGTATCTAGATTTAAGTATCAAGACTAATATGCATGAGAAAAGAAGAATTACGATTTACGAAATACGATTTACGAGGGCTTAATTAGAGTTTTGGCTCTTGAACAAAGGAAACCTTACAACTTTCCAACCATAATCTTTTAATTTAAAAATCATGCTAAAAAACTACCTGAAAATTGCCTGGAGAAATGTCTTACAAAAAAAGCTTTTTTCGGGGATTAATATTGTAGGCCTGGCCGTGGGGATTCTGACTACACTATTTATTTTTCTGTATGTAGCGGATGAGTTGGGGTATGATAAATTTCACACCAAAGCAGAAAATACCTACAGGATTCGCCATAACTACTTTATGGCGGATCAGGATTATGATTGGCATGAAACAGCTGTGCCTTTGGCCGAAAAAATGCGTGAACAATTTCCCGAAGTGAAGTATCTGACAAGTACGACAGCACCATTTAATTATTCTTTCCGGCATAAGGAAACCATCGTGGATGAGATTAGAACCCTTCATGCTGATGAGGAGTTTTTTAATGTTTTTGATTTTAACCTTTTGGCGGGAAATCCCCAAACAGCACTGTCTGAGCCCCACTCAATTATAATCTCCGAAAATACTGTCCCTCAATTATTTGAGGGTCAAGAGGTATTAGGCCAAACTCTTATTTTGGATAGGGAAGAATATACGGTTACCGGTGTATTGGAAACCCCCGTGGAAAAATCTCATCTGCAGTTTGATGCTATCATTTCCATTCATGGACTGATTAATAACGGATACAGTAAAGA
Organism: Algoriphagus sp.; assembly: GCF_046296635.1. Classification (GTDB taxonomy): domain Bacteria; phylum Bacteroidota; class Bacteroidia; order Cytophagales; family Cyclobacteriaceae; genus Algoriphagus. The sequence goes on from NZ_JBKBKZ010000007.1 coordinate 37,804, forward strand.
AACTTGGTTGCCTGCTGGTATAGTGAATTATGTGGTTCTAAAAGAAGGTTCTGAAATCGAGTCGGTTAAATTAAAATTTAAACAAATTGAAGAAGAGTTTCTATGGCCCCAGCTGAATAAAAATTTAGGTTCTTCGATTTCTAAACTTAAAAACAATAGAGCTCAATATGGCTATTATCTTGAGCCTATTCTGGACATTCATTTGGTAAGAAATGGAAACTTGAAATACATCCAACTATTTTCAACGACAGGTTTCTTAATCCTTTTCTTGGTCATCATCAATTTTATCAACCTATTTATTTCAAGTTCAAATAGCCGATTAAAAGAAGTAGGTATTCGTAAAACAATGGGTGCAGGAAAAAATGAGCTCGCAAAGCAGTTCTTTTTAGAGGCTACGTTGCTTTGTAGCATTGCTTTTACTTTGGCGCTAGGCGCGGTACCATTAGTGATAGGTCCGTTCAATAGTTTTGTAAGCACAGAGTTAAGCTTAGCTGAATTCGGCAATCCTTATTATAGCTTTGGGCTTTTGGGTTTATTGATAACAATTACAGTTTTTTCATCTGCCTATCCTGCTTTTTACTTAGGTTCTGTCAAAACGATTAAGGCTGTAAAAGGCATTGGTAGTGTCAAACAAGACCATAGTAAAAGCGGTATCCAAAAGCCTTTTATTGTTTTTCAATATGCTGTTAGCATAAGTTTAGTGATATGCTTTATCACCCTTTTCGAGCAATTGGCTTATATGCGGGAGAAGAACCCCGGCTTTGCCAAAGAAAACGTCGTAGTGATGCCGGGGGCTTATTCTTTTGAGGGAAATCGTGAGGTTTTCAAAGAAAAACTCACGGCACTTTCAGCCGTGCAAGCTGCATCATTTTCTTATGCAGTTCCTGGAAGTACCTTCGATGCTTTGAGCCTCTTCAGAAAAGAAGGAGAGGATAAGGATTTTCAATTTTACTGGATGAATGCGGATTATGATTTCCTTGATACATACGATATAGAAATATTAGAAGGAAGGGGGTTTTCTGAAGCCTTTCCAACCGATACTGCTGCGGTGTTATTGAATGAAGTTGCAGCGGCTCAACTAGGGAAAGATGGACTCATTGATAGCTACCTCACAAATCATTTTGGAGAGAAAATCAAAGTGATAGGAGTGATTGGGAATTTTAATTTCGAGCATTTCAAAAATGAGGTTAAACCTCTGGCAATAGCTCTCTCCAGAACTGATTCATACGAACTTTTTGTCTCTGTAAAATTGAATTCAGGCAATCCCCAACAAGCACTTAAGGAAATAGAATCCTATTGGACTGAGTTGAATAGCGGAGCATCTTTCAGGTATTCATTTATAGATGAGCGCTTGAATAGCCTTTATCAAACTGAAGAGCAGGCAGGAAAGATCATAGGTCTGTTTACTGTTTTGGCTGTAATAATCTGCAGCTTAGGGTTGTTCGGATTGATTACTTTTTCTGCAGCTAAGCGCACAAAGGAAGTTGGGATCAGGAAAGTGCTGGGTGCCTCCGTATGGGAAATCAGTTATTTACTTTCCAAGGAATTTATGTTGTTGGTTTTAATTGCCTTTAGCGTAACAGTTCCCATTACTTACATGGCACTGGAAAGCTGGCTTCAGCAGTTTTCAAACAGAATAGAAATAGGAACGGGTACAATTTTAATTTCGGGCATAATCATTTTTCTGATCTCTGGTTTGATTCTGAGCATTCAAATCATTAAAACCGCTTTGATGAATCCGGTGGATAGTTTGAAAAATGAGTGATTTTTTAGAAACATGAAGCAAGAAGTGGAAGGTATGACGTTTTAAATGCCTAAAAACATTGATCCAGTTTTTGGGATTTGAAAGATGGAAGTAGAAGGATTAGCGTATCGTTTTTGAATCCAAGGATCTTTATCTGTCCTTTTCTATAAATTAGCGTTTGAAAAATTTCGAAAATTAAATTGAGTCGTTATGTCAAACCCTCTTAATGAGACCCAATTGGAAATCCTGAAGCTGTTCAGCCACGAACAATCAGAGGAAGATTTGCAAGAAATCAAATCATTGCTTGTGACCTACCTTTCTGAAAAAGTTGTAAGGGAAGCGGACAAAGCTTTTGAAGAAAGGAATTATACCCAGGCAGTTTTTAATAAATGGAAAAAAGAACATTTTCGTAAACAGGGATAACCCATCATGGTGATCGTATTGGATTGCAATATTTTAGTAATGAGTCTTACTTCCAAGTCTCCTTATCACAGAATTTTTCAATCTCTGGTCCTTGGAAAATTCGACTTAGCAATCAACGAAGAAATTTTACTAGAATATGAAGAAATTATCCAATTAAAATATGGAACCCGAACAGCCGCCAGTTTAATCGCTTTGTTGAAAGAACTTCCAAATGTGCGTTTCACAAATACTTATTACAGATGGAATTTAATAGAAGCTGATCCAGAAGATAATAAATATGTTGATTGTGCTATAAATTCTGGGGCGTCTTTTCTTGTTACCGAAGACAAACATTTTTCAATTTTAGCATCCATACCGTTTCCAAAACTTTCTGTTCTGTCCATAAATGGATTTTTGAAAATGGTTGACACAGAAATGTAAAATAGGAGAAATCTAATTTTTCACAACTTCGTCCGTTCACGAACGTTTTTGTCCGCAAATCCACTTCTCGAGTGGAAATAACATGTTTTAAATTGCTGAATAGACAATTTTTCGTTGGCACATAACTAGTAATAAGACGGTAGTAAGGAAAAACTAACTTTGAACCAAATAAACCTTATTCCCTCAAAGATTAGTCGATTCAATTAAAGATGTTAGAAACTAGAAACAAGAACAAGAGCCAAGAGATTTCGAATACCAATAACTGATAACTAATAACCTCCAAACCTCCAACTTCCCAACCTCCAACTTCCCAACTTCCAACTTCCAAACCTCCCAACCCCATGCTCAAAAACTACTTCACAATCGCCTGGAGGAATTTGACTCGAAATAGACTCCGAACTGCCATTCATATCCTTGGTCTTTCGCTGGGGATTTCGATCTGCTTTTTGATCTTCAATGTGGTCTGGCATGCCAATAGTTTTGACCGCTTTCACCCGGATCGAGAACAGATTTTTCGGATAAATACCTTGACAGAATATGAAAGGGGTGAAAGCTATCCCAACTCAGGGACGCCGGGCCCTCTTGGAGAAGTGATTGATGCAGAAGTTTCCGGAATTATTGTAAAAGGAAGGCTCAACACACTTTATCAGACTTTGGTGATAGTTACGGAGGGAAATCGAATAATTGGAAGAACAGATAAAGCCACCTTTGCCGATCCTGGATTTTTTCAAATTTTCCCAAGAAAATGGTTGGCAGGAAATCCTAACTCGGCTCTTCTGGAGCCAAATTCTGTGGTAATTACTGAAAGTAATTTGGAAAGGTATTTTCCGGGAGTTCAAGCTATTGATGCCTTAGGTAAGGAGCTTATCTGGATTGATAGAGACACGATCCGTACGCAAGTGACTGGCATTGTAGAGGACTATACTGAAAACACAGATCTTATTTTCAAGGACTTCATATCCTATTCAACTATTCAAACCGAGGATCAAAAAGAATGGTATGGCCTTCATAGTTGGGGAAATGTGAATTCCAGTTCGCAGCTTTTTATCAAGGCCGAACCTCTGATTGATGTTGAAAAACTAAGTGAGTCACTCTCGGAATTGGCTGAAAAACATTACGATGCAAATGAGTTAAACAAGACAAGTTTCTCAGCGGAGCCCTTGGCAGAAATCCATTTTGGGCAGAATTATGCAGATACTTCAGTCTCTAAAGTTTTCCTCAATGGGCTGATATACATCGGTCTGATTATTTTGGCTTTGGCTACGCTAAATTTTGTGAATCTGGAAACAGCCCAAGCGATAGGTCGGGCCAAGGAAGTTGGAATTAGAAAAACGCTAGGGGGAAGGCGTAAGGAACTGGTCTTTCAATTTTTAACAGAAACTTATCTCCTCGTAATCATTGCAACTGGGGTAGGATTAGTATTGGTAGAATTTCTGCGTACCCTTTTTATTTCGTATTTGCCAGACGGGTTTTCAATGGATTTCTTATCCTTTCAAAATGTCGTTTTCTATCTGATCTTTCCGCTGATTTTAGCCCTTATTTCAGGGATTTATCCGTCGATGGTACTTTCAGGATATGATCCTCAGCGAGCGTTGAAAGGTGAGAAATCGGCGCATCGAGGTTTTTCACTTGGAGTTTTTCTTCGAAAAAATCTGACTATTATCCAGTTTACCTCTTCTATTGCTTTTATCATTTTGGTTTTGGTGCTCAATTATCAAATCAGATTTGTGTCGAGCCAACCTTTGGGTTTTGATAAAAGTGCCATCTTATATTCAGACCTGCCTTTCATGTCCGATCCTGATAAGATGGTTCAGCTTCGGGATCGACTCAATCAAAATTCCATTGTGAAAAGTTCAAGTCTGAGCGGTAGTTTGGTTTCTTCCACAAGCCTTTGGACATCGGATTCTTACATTCCGGTGGATACTACTGAGAAGCAAGTTTATGTGCAAGTGATGAATGTAGATTCAGCTTTTGTTGGTGTGAATGGTATCCCGCTTTTGGCTGGGAAAAGCCAACTATCACAAGCTGATGAAATTTTGGTGAATAGAAATTTTCTGAAAGAGGCAGGTATTTCGGAGCCAATGGAAGCGTTGAATCTCGCGATAAGATTCAGCGGAGGACAAAAGAAGATCATTGGCGTTTTTGATAATTTTCATTCCCGAACACTAAGAGAGGAAATAAGGCCGATGATTATGACGACTAATCAGACCTATTTTCAATCGGTCACGGTCAAGCTGGAATCTGGTCAAAATCTTGCCGCTGCAAAGCAGGAACTTGAGTCCCTTTACAAAAGCATTTACCCTTTTGAAACTGCTGAATTCAAGTTTTTGGATGAGCAAATTGCTCAATTTTATGAAGAAGATCTGCGGATTAGAAATGTGCTGGGAGCGGCCTGTATTCTTGCTATTTTGATTTCAGCAATGGGATTATTTGGACTTTCCTCTTTCACTATTGCCCAGCGTACGAAGGAAATCAGTATCAGAAAAGTCCTTGGAGCGTCTATGACCCAGATTCTGGGGCTGATCTCCAAAGAGTATGTGCTCTTAGTTGGGATTTCTTTTCTATTGGCTATTTTCCCGGCGTATTACTTTCTAAGAGATTGGCTCAATGAATTCACCTACCGAGTGGATATGCCATATATGTTGTACGGTGTTGCCGGTTTAGGTGTGATGGTTCTATGCCTGTTGATTGTTGGACTGCATTCTTATACTGCCGCCCAAACAAATCCTGCTAAAGTGTTGAAGGATGAATAGGTAATAAAGTTTGAAATTAGAAATGAGAAAGCTGAAAGAGCGTCAAAAATCTATTTTGAAGTATCTGAGGATGACTTTATAGTTGTCTTGAGCAGTAAGGCAAGTGTCGGTTAAATATTCATTTATCTTACCCCATTCTTGTAAACCTCTGTAATAAAAAAGTTTGATATCGTCTCCTATAATGAAGGGGACGATATCATTTGCTAAGCATTCCTTGAACATAATCAGCCTTCCAACACGACCATTTCCGTCTTGGAATGGATGGATAAGCTCAAATTCATGGTGAAAACCAAGAATGTCTTCTAAAGTTTTGGTTTCCTTGACATGGTAGTTCTGAAGTAATGTTTTCATTTTGTTTGAAACTTCTTCAGGTGGAGTGGTTTCATTTCCTCCAATTTCATTTGGTAGCTTTTTGTAAGCGCCAACATTAAACCATTCTTTCGCACTGTCTGAAGTTCCTGATTTTAGTAAAAAATGTAATTCCTTAATCAATGATTCTGTCAGTTTCGACTTTGCTTTGTCTATGATAAGGTCAATACAGCGAAAATGGTTGGTCGTTTCTATGATATCGTCCACGTTTATGCTTTCTTGAAAAGCACCAATTGTGTTGGTTTCAAAAATATACCGGGTTTGCTCTTGACTGAGTTGACTCCCTTCGATTCTGTTGGAGTTATAGGTCAGATCGATTTGTGTTCGATGATAGATCCCTCCTTTTAGCTTCATCGCTTTTTGCTCCTTGAGATGATGGAGAAGGAGGTTTTTGCCAATTAAATTCTTTTTTTCCTTACGGGAAATTTGAGCATCCTCTGGAATATTCCATGTCTTTCCTGTTAGAAAGGCCCCCGGTATCATTCCCTGAGCGCAGTAGTTTCGTACAGTCCTTTCGGGGATTCCCCATTTCCCTGCAAACTTAGCAACTGATAAGAACTCCATTATTCCTTTTAATTCTTGCCGATATCGGCAAAAATAGCCAAAAAAAGAAGAGGTTTGTTTTTATTTCTTGCCGATAGATGTTCAAAGTATAGCATCCATCACATTTGCTCATATTAATTTACCTCCTTAACTAATTGAATCATGAACAATTTGCCAGTTCAACAATCTTCAATTCATCGATTAACCAGTTGAACGAATCAACAATACCCAAATCTCCACCCATACAACCCACAAGGATTTTAAAACAAAAAACTGCAAAAAGTCAATTTGTCCAATAGATTTGTATAACACTCATTCTAAACTCAGTAGGAAATGACACTTCAGTTTTGGCAAAAGTTGATTTTACTCTTCCTTGTTTTTTTGCCTTGTTTATATTCCTTTGCGCAGGAGGCTGATCAAGGATTTACCCCGCTTTTCAACGGAAAAAATCTGGATGGTTGGGTAGGTAATAAAACTTCCTATCAAGTCAAAGAAGGAATCATTGTCATTGAACCTAATGGGGGAGGAGGAGGAAATCTTTTCACCGAAAAAGAATACGGAAACTTTATCCTTCGCTTTGAATTTCAACTCACTCCAGGCGCAAACAATGGTCTTGGAATTCATGCTCCCTTGGAAGGCGATGCAGCCTATGTTGGTAAGGAGATCCAAATTTTAGATAGTGAAGCCAGTAAATACGCTAAGCTTGAACCTTACCAATTTCATGGTTCAGTCTACGGAGTGATGCCTGCAAAACGAGGATTTTTAAAGCCAGTTGGAGAATGGAACCAACAGGAAGTAATTGTCCAACATCCAAAAATAAAAGTCATTCTCAACGGCGAAACCATCTTGGAAGGTGATTACGCGGAAGCGAGTAGAAATGGAACTTTGGATGGAAAAGATCATCCGGGACTAAAAAGAAGTAGCGGCCATATAGGTTTTCTTGGCCATGGTGACGTGGTCAGATTTCGAAATATTAACATTAAAGAATTATAGTTATAGCTGGATGCTTCGACTTCGCTCAGCACAAGCGACCGAAGACGGGAGACAGAAGTTGCCCTTTTGCTAGTGTTGGACCAACCAACTATGCACATTCTTATTTGACCAGTTTTAAAAAGGTATAAAAATTTTAAACCCCCAAAATTATCCCAAGATCCTAATGAACAAGAATTTTCAAATTATTGATCGGAGAGACTTTATCAAGAAAAGTAGTCTTGGAGTTTTAGGCCTTACACTAGCTCCGTCACTTTTAGCACAAGCAAAAGCTAATGGTCGACTTAGAACCGCCCATATCGGATTGGGAGGAATGGGAATGGAAGATCTCCGTGCCATTGCCTCTCATGAATTAGTCGATGTAGTGGCACTTTGCGATGTAGACAGCAATGCTCTCAGCAATGCAACTGCTCTCTATCCCGATGCCAAAACCTATGCGGATTATCGACTGCTTCTCCGAGAAATGGAGGGTCAAATCGATGCCGTAATCGTATCCACTCCGGATCATACCCACGCCCCGGCCTCCCTTATGGCCATGGAAATGAACAAACCTGTGTACTGCCAAAAGCCATTGACCCACCATGTGACCGAAGCGCGGGCCATGCGGAAAATGGCTGCTGAAAAGAATCTGGTGACCCAGATGGGGATTCAGGTTCACTCATTCTATGATTACAAACTGGCAACCTTGCTCATTCAGTCAGGAATCATCGGAAAAGTACACACTGTCCGTGCATGGTCTCCCAAAAACTGGGGATTCGATGGCTCAAGCCCTCAAGGAAGTGATCCGATTCCGGTAAATTTGAATTGGAACCTATGGTTAGGAACGGCTAAAAAGCGAAAATATAAGGAGGGCGTTTACCATCCCGGGAATTGGAGAAAGCTGCTCGATTACGGATGCGGAACTTTAGGCGATATGGGCGTCCATATCTTTGACACACCATACAATGCACTTCAACTTGATGTGCCAAGGACGATCGTAAACAATTGCCGCAAGCCTACGGGATTCGGTTTTCCTGAAAACAATGTGGTGACTTACGAATTTCCTTCAACTCCTTTCACTGCTGAAACCCTGAAGTGGGTGTGGTATGATGGACCCGGAGCGCCGGTAAATCATGAAGACCTAAAACTTCCAAACGGAGACCAATTGCCTGACCAAGGAGCAATGTTTATGGGTGAAAAAGGAAGATTGTTATTGCCACATTTCCAGCAGCTTCCCCGCCTGATTGTGGATGGAAAGTATCAGGAATTTGATGTTGAGCCATTCAAACTTGGCGCTCCAGTAAAAGACTATGCAGGCGAAAGCAAAAAGCACTACCATCAATTTGTCGATGCTTGCCTTGGCAAAGATGAATGCAGTACACCATTTGAGTATTCAGCTCGATTGACAGAGACGATCCTGTTGGGTGTTATTGCTGGACGTTTCCCTAATCAAACCCTGAACTGGGACAATGAAAAAGCACTATTTGCCGAGAAAAAAGCCAATAAGTATTTAGGAGGAAAGTATCGGAAGTTTTGATTTGAAGTAGCAAGTAGCAAGATTTTAGTATCAAGAAAAGAGGCGAGAGGCAAGAAGCGAGAATCGAGAAGAAGGAAGCGATTATACAAACAACCCTGAAAGGGTTAAACTTTGAATTACCCCGTGTGAAACGCGGGGAATTGAAGATATTAAATCAGGGACGACAACCCTGAAAGGGTTGAACAATTTCGGTTAATTTGTAAATATTGTGTCAAGTAAAATCAGCACGCGACAGAGATTTTAGATACAAGACTCAAATAGTTAGATATAATAACTGGAGACTTCTTGATGCCCTTTGGTTTTCTTTTACCTTGATTTTAGTAAATTGAATAAGCCTAGAAATTTTATGAGTGAACTGACTCCCGCACAATTAGACGCTTTGGTTTCATTACTTGATGATCCCGATATGGAAGTAAAAAACCACGTCAGGGATAAAATCACGTCATTAGGTGCGGAGATTATTCCTTTTCTGGAACAAAAGTGGGAAAAGAGTTTCAATCCCGAAGTCCAAAAGGAGATCGAAGAACTGGTTCACGATCTTCAATTTTCTCTGGTCAAAAGCAGATTTGCGGAATGGCGAGATACAGAAGATCGGGACTTGCTGACTGGGCTTTGGATTTTGAATACTTATCAATATCCTGATTTGGATTTCGAAAAGCTGAATGCAGATATGCATCAGATTTATTTTGAGGTTTGGACTTCTTTCAAAAGTGATCTTCAGCCATACGATCAGGTTAAGATAATCAACAATGTGCTGTTCAATACCCTAAGATTTTCTGCCAATACCAAGAATTTTCATTCCCCTGCCAATAGCATGTTGGCTTCAGTTTTGGATTCAAAAAAGGGGAATCCCATCAGCCTTTGCGCTATTTATCTATTGGTTGCCAAAAAACTCGGATTGCCTATTTACGGAGTGAATTTGCCTAATCTTTTTGTTTTGACTTATAAGTCCGCCGACATTACTTTTTATATCAATGCCTTTAATAAAGGGTTGACTTTTAGCAGGAAGGATATTTTGAATTATTTGGAGCACCTCAAGATCGAACCAAAAGATTACTTTTTCGAACCTTGTGCCCACTTAGACATTATCCTTCGATCCCTGAGAAATCTCGGTAATGCTTTTGAAAAATTAGGCGAGGCAAATAAAGTCGAAGAGGTCAAAGAAATGATCGCTATTCTTGAAAATCAATAAGTTCGAATATTGCAACCTACTGCTCGAACTTGAGGGGGTGAAGGACTTTCGCCTCTCATAATATGGTTTAAAGCGCGTTCCAAATGCCGCTCACTGACAGCAGATTCAGATTGTGGATTATTGTCGATTGCCCCACGATAAGTGATTTGTAGTCCATTGGGTCCTGGGGTTAGTACGATTACTTCCGGGATTTTAGTGATGCCAAAAACCTTTGTCCAGGCTTGCCCTGCATCGATGAGGTAGGACATATTCATTCCGCTTTGATCTATATACTCTCGAAGCACAGTCTGCTCCGACTCTGAGATTCCAACTTCCGGATTGATCAACAAAAACCCAACTCCTTGATTCTGAAAGGTAGTTTTGAGTGCTTTGATTCGAGACTCATATAATTTAGCAAAGGGGCAATTTAAACTATGAAATATCATAACTAGTGCCTTTCCACTTGTCATGGACCCGAGATTCATTGTTTTGCCCGTGACAGCATCAGTTGCAGTAAGCTCGTTGAGATTTTGCGCTTTAGCGCTCCATATCAATCCTAGACTTAATAGTATTACAAGTGAGGTTTTTACCATTTTTTTACCAAATCGTGTAGGTTAAAATTACATTTTCAAATTTCCTTACATCGACCGTATAATGATGGTCTGCAAAGTCCGTTCCCCTTATTTTTCCTTTGATTTTTTGTGCATCTATTCTAAAAGGTTCCAAGAGAATATTTTCCCGAAAAGAAACCCCTCTTTTTCCTTGGCACTTGAATATGGATTCTTTGGCAGACCAGGCCATAGTATAATGGATGGGGTCTTTTTCCAAGAAATTCAACTCTTCAGGATCAAGAAATCGAAAACCAATTTTCAATATTTTTTCTCTGATTAAATCCATGTCGATTCCTACGGGCAGCTCTCGGTGGAAAATTGCCGCAGCAAATCCCGGCGTGTGAGACAGCGATACGTAGCCTTGCCCATTCATGGCTTGGGATTTTCCATGCTCATCTTTATAAAAGCCCGGATAGGGAACATCTAAAGCCTTCAAGGCATCATATATGGCAAGCCGGGCGATAGCCCATTCTTTCTTTTTGTCAGAATGGGAGATATTGGCTAAAGAAAGTTTTTCGCGGAAACTCAGAAAATCTAAGGTTTGATCCTCATGAGACTCGATAATCTTCACAGCAAGGGCTGATGAGGAATCAATTTTTTCTATTTTTGTTTGCATAGGCCAAAAGGGCGCCGCTGAGTGATTGTCCAATATATGTCAAAAATCCAAGTAAATAAATTACACACACTGACTGGTCACAATGACTGCATCTATGCGCTGACAGAGGGCAGTGATCCGAGATTTTTTTATACCGGAGCCGGAGATGGCATGGTAGTGGAATGGGACCTTGATCTTCCAAAGGATGGAAAGCTGATCGCCAAGTTACCGCATTCAATCTATGCCTTGGCAGTAGATCGCGAGCGAAACCTCCTCATTATCGGACATAACTTTGAAGGGATTCATGTCATCGATCTAAATGAAAACAAAGAAATCTGGAATTTAAAACTGACAGATCAAGCTATTTTCGATATTAAAGTTTTCGGCAATGAGGTTTTGATAGGAACAGGAGATGGGATACTGGTCGTTGTCGACATCGAAGAGCGTAGTGTTAAAAAGCATATTAAACTGAGTTCGAAAAGTATCCGAGTGATGTCTATTGCTCCTGAAAAAAGACAATTGGCTTTAGGTTTGAGTGATCATTCCATAAAAATTTTGGATTTAGCCAACAACTATCAGCCGATTTCCAATTTAGTCGGTCATACCAATTCAGTTTTTGCTTTGAACTATTCCCCCAATGAAAAAATTCTTGTCTCCGCCGGAAGAGATGCGCACATGAAATTCTGGGAATCGAATAATTACACCCTGTCTGAAAATATCGTGGCACATATGTATGCCATTAATTATTTATCTTTCAAAGAAGACGGTAGGTACCTCGTGTCCTGCTCTATGGATAAATCCATCAAAGTGTGGGACGCAGTAAACTATAAACTCATGAAGGTCATCGACAAAGCAAGGAATGCAGGTCATGGTACATCTATAAATAAAGTCCTTTGGAGCACTTATTCAGGTCATGTCATCTCTATTTCTGATGATCGCACCATATCTATTTGGCAAATTGAAGAAGAAAATTTATGAAAATATCCCCTACAGCCATCAGGCAAAAAGCATTTGAGACGGCCTTCAGAGGCTTTGACAAAAAGGAAGTAGCCATGTTTCTCGAAGAGATGAGCGTGACTATGGAGCAGATCAATCAAGAAAATCTGGACCTGCGAAGTAAACTTCAACAAGTCGAATCCGAAGCCAAAAGACTTAAAGATGTGGAAGATTCACTTTTTCGGATGCTGAAGACTGCGGAAGATACGGGGGCCAGTATGATTACTGAAGCGACGGAAGCCAGAGATCAAATTTTATCCGAAACCCATTCAAATGCGGAAGCAACGACCCTACGGGCAAATCAGTATGCCGAAAAGACGATTTCCGAAGCAAAACAATATGCGGAAAAAACTAAAAGTGAGGTAGATAAATACGCTGAAAACGTCACCAAAGAGGCAAACCAAATTTTTCAAAAAGCTCAGAAACAAGCAGAGGACCAAGCAAAAATTATTACTTCTGCTGCGGAAGCAAAAGCTAAGGAAACCATCAAGGAAATCCGAGAAAGCATGCAGAGTCTGGTAAGGAGTTACGATGGTCTACTTGATCAGCGTGAGGCTTTAGTGAAAAGTTTAAAGCGCCTTTCGCAGGATGCTTTGAATCAGATTGATCTTTCGGATGCACACTTTTTCCGGATCGATGGCAAAGCCTATCAGCGTGCAATTGACGAACTGAGCCGATCCAGTCATTTTTCGGTGGCAAATATTGCGGTCCTTGCCACCCAAGCTGAAATGCCTGCCAATGCAGAGCCGGAAGAGCAGTTTGAAGAGGATATGTCTACCGCAACTCTTGACGAAGAAACTATGGAAACTGTCGAGGCCATGCAGCATGAATTGGAGGAGCAAGGAGAAATTCCAGTGGAGGAACCGGTTGATGATGTGATGGAAATGGAGGAAGAACCGATTGAAGAAGACGAGGAGCCAATTGTAGATGAAGCGCTTCCCGTTGTTGAAGATGAAGTGATGGAGGAGGAAATCGAAGAGGAAGAAGCTGCGAAAGCCGAAATACCAGATGATCCGAGACCAACTAATAAAAATGAAGATTCTGAACCTGAGGATTTGAAGAAGTCCTCAGGGTCATTTTTTGATCAATTTGACTGATGGGGAAAGTAGCACTGGAAGGAATTGAATTTCATGCCTATCATGGGGCTTATCCAGAAGAGTCTATTTTGGGAAATAGATTTACACTGGACTTGGAATTGGACACTGATTTTAAAGAAGCAATGTTACATGATAGTCTAAAAGATACAGTGGACTACGCCAAATTGTATCAGCTCATTAAAGCTCGGATGGACGTGAAAGTTAAGTTGCTGGAACATCTAGGGCATCGCATTGTTTCGGATATTTTGGTAGTTTATCCCAAAGTAAAATCTGTTCGTCTCACTTTGAAAAAACATCATCCCGCACTTGGGGGAATCGTACAGTATTCTGCGGTGACGGTTTGTTTCCCGGAGGATTTTGCTTAAAAATTTCCCATGTACAGTCGATCAGAAGCCTCTAGAATCCGGGCTGAATTTTGGATTACGTTTGGTCAATACATGAAGCCCGTACCCAATGCTGAAGGCCTCAGAATCAACTGGCCAAATTACCGTACAGGTGTTAAAAACATCTATTTCCGAATGAAGGCTGAGCAAGACTTTGCTTCAATCGGGATAGAAATCGGGCACAAAGACGAGGAACTTCAGGAGTTGTATTTCATGCAATTCAAAGAATTGAAAAACCTTCTCAAAAACAGCCTAGGTGAAGAGTGGGATTGGAAATTGCATTCCACAAATGAAGTAGGTCAGCCGGTCTCCAAAATCGAAAAAGTGCTTCCGGGAGTCAATGTAATGGAGGAGTCCGATTGGCCAAAAATTATCACCTTTTTGAAACCTAGAATTATCGCATTGGATGAATTTTGGGATAATGTGAAGCCGAGTTTTGAGGATTGAAAAATTTCCCGTTTCTCTTTTTACGCATACTTGGTATCAGGTTTATTACCACAAAAAGTTATGCGATACATTATCAAATCAGGATCAATGGGGACCCAAAATTGAAAGTCAAGTAACAGTTGCTAAATTGATTGGAGAATAGCTGGGTAATCAAGGGAGAAGGATTTTTACATCCTCTTTTCAAAAAGCATTTATGGTAAATACCTTACGAAAACTTTAAAATGTCTTTTTGGTAAATGTAAACTCAGCAACCGTCTTTTCCCCATTTTCAGTCAAGTCCAATTGGTAGATCATCTCATCTCCAACTCGTTCGATGGTCAAACCGACAAACCAAACTTTATTTCTGGATAATTCTATAAGTCTAAACGTCGTCCATTCCTCTTTTTCTTCCCAGCCCGAGAGATTTGGATTGAAATGCTTGAGCTTCATCGATATGCTTTCACCATCCTGTATTAGGTTCATGAATTCGGAAAAAACAAGCTTACCATCATCCCAAAAACGAAACGTACCAATCATTTGACCATCCACTGCCGGCATCCAAACTTCCTCACATTCACCGCCTAAACCAGTTCCGGTCCAATAGCCAACCATCCAACTGAGATCTTTGACGTTTCCTTTTCCAGGGAGTTGGTCGGCTTCGAGTTGTCGGACTTGTGCAGCTAAGAGCTGACTAAATGTCAGAAAAACAGTGAGGATAAATAATGCCTTCATAGATATACGATTGGGTGTCCGAAAGTACAAAAAATCAGATATCATGCCGTTTCGGTATGTCAGGGTTGATGAAAGTAAAGCCTCGAGCCTCATCTCCATCGAAAAAGTCGATCTGCATTCCCATCAGAAACATGTAGTGTTTTTTCTCAATCAAAATCCGGATTCCATCGATCTCAAACTGCTGATCTTCAGCTTTTGGTCGATCAAAACCCAACGCATAAGACATTCCTCCACAGCCACCACCTTTGACTCCAACCCGCAGGAAATAATCTTCGGGAATATTTTTGGTAGCCATGATGTGTTTGATTTCAGCCTCGGCCTTGTCTGTGATGGAAATGGGAATCAGCATGGGGAGAAAATCAATTATTTAGGAATTTGGTTCGAGAATAAGTCCAAAATTATGGATTCGGCCGATTTTTTGACTGATTAGAATTACAGATATTCGAATGCAAAATATAACGATGGATTATTTACTCGATTTGCTGAAAATCATTTTGCCGGCAGGCATTGTCCTCTATGGAATGTATCTCGTGGTGGTTTCTTTTCTTTCCAAGGAAAGAGAAAAACTACTTATCGACCTGAAAACTCAGAATACACAAGTCGTTTTGCCAATCAGACTGCAGGCCGCTGAGCGGCTTTGCCTATTGCTGGAGCGGATTACTCCCAATAATTTGGTGAGACGCTCCAACCCCAATCAGTTTTCTGCAGCCGAACTTCATCCTCAGCTCCTTGCTGATGTAAGAGAAGAATTCAATCATAATTTAAGTCAGCAAGTCTACTTCTCTGAGGAAACTTGGGAAGCTGTCCGACGTGCGGTAGAAGATGTTGTCACGCTTTTGAATCTCAGTAGGCAGTCACTTCATGCTGACGCCAGTGGCATGGATTTGGCAAAATCAATTTTCGCCAATTCACTCGAGCAAAAAAACGATGCAATCACCTATGCGCTTCGACAAGTGAAATCAGAAATTCAACTTCATTTTTAATATACGATAATGACAACCTTTACCAGCAAGAAAACAGCAATAGTGAAAAAAGCCAAAGCGCTTTTCGGTAAGCAGGTGGACATGATCGTGCGCCAAGAGCAGAAAGTTGTTGAGCTTGTTAAAAATGTCGGAGAAAAACTTTCCAATCTGGCGCATAATCCCAAGGTCAAAAAGTTGACTGCGCCAATTCAGGTTTTTATTCGGATGATTAAAGCACACGTTACGGGGCACCATGAATTGGAATATAGTACCCTTGGATTGATTGTTTTGGCGATGGTATATTTTATTTCACCAATTGATCTGATCCCCGATTTCTTGGGAGTTTTTGGTTTCGTAGATGATTTGTCCGTAGTCTTGGCCGTGTATGCTAAATTAAAAGATGAAGTCGATCAATTTTTGGAGTGGGAGCGAACTCAAGTCTGAAATTCCCTGTTTTGCCCCAAAATTAATTAAGATATTATGGAGCAAAGTATAGGATCCATCTCTAAGGATTTGATTAGACATGCTATGACTTATCAAACCTATCGAGAACTGATCGATAGCTTACTTTTGGAAAATAAAACCACCGGCCAAACACATACTGAGTTTTATTTGGAATATACCCGGATGAACGTGCAGCGAATGAACCGCTGGGACAAAAGAGCCAAAGTTTCAGATGAAGTGGTAGCAACCATTCAAGCTATTCAAGAGCCTCAAATCTGGTTGGTATTAACAGAGGCTTGGTGTGGTGATGCGGCACAGAATATCCCATATTTTGTCAAACTCGCAACAATCAATCCATTGATACAGATTCGGTTTATCCTTCGCGATGAGCATCCCGAGGTTATGGATGAATACCTCACTTCAGGTTCGCGATCTATTCCAAAAGTGATTGGCATGACAGCGGATCTTACTTGTGAACTGTTTACATGGGGGCCAAGACCAAGTTCAGCACATGAGTTGGTAATGAATTATAAGAAAGATTCCCAAGGATTAACCTTTAAGGAGTTTTCGGAAAGTTTGCACCTTTGGTACGCCAGAAATAAAAACCAAGAGTTGGAATCAGAGCTATTACCTTTAATTCAATCAACTTTGATCATATGAACATCGCGTTAATTTCTGGTACTTCAGGACTTGTCGGCATGCAGCTACTTCACCAGCTTTTGCAAGGCCAATCCTATGATTATGTATTGAGTGTGGGGAGAAGGAAACTTTCGCTCAAGCACGGGAAGTTGATTCAGATCGATGGAGACCTTTCTAAAATTAATGCCTGGCAATGGGAAGAATTGGTAAAAGCCCAATCATTAGGAGGGGAATACAATATTTTGCTTGACGCCATTTCGGAAAAATCAGCTGAAATCCACGCATACTCAAGTTTGGGTACGACCATAAAAGTTGCCGGTTCGAAGGAAAAGTTTTACGCAATTGATCACGATTTGGTAATCGGCTTTGCCCATTGGGCAAAAAAGATAGGAGCCTCAAAATTCTTGTATGTTTCTGCTTTAGGTGCAGATTCGACTTCTTCGGTTTTTTATAATAAAGTAAAAGGAGAAACGGAAAATGATCTCAAATCCATCCAATTCGGGTACTTGGGCTTGTTCCGACCTTCGCTTTTGCTTGGAAATAGAAGCGAATTCCGAATGGGTGAGTTAGTGGCTTCCGTTTTGATGAAGCCTTTGGTTTGGCTGAAAGTTGCAAAAAACATCCGTCCCATCTATGATTACCAAGTGGCTAAAGCTATGGTGAAAAAAGCTTTGGCATCAAGTTCAGAAGCTGTGGAGATTGTCCTTTCGGGGCAAATGCAAGACTTAAGCAAATGATTGTCGTCATCCAGCGTGTTTCCGAATCATCAGTCAAAATCGATAGCAAAATTAAAGCCCAAATCGGTTTGGGTTTAATGATTTTATTGGGAATCGAGGAAGCCGATAATCAAGAAGACATCGAATGGCTGTGCAAGAAGATCATCAATCTCAGGATTTTTCCTGACGAAAATGGAGTGATGAATCGCAGCGTATCGGAAGTAGGAGGGGAGATTCTGCTGATTTCTCAATTCACACTTCATGCAAGGACAAAAAAGGGAAATCGTCCTTCCTATATCAAAGCTGCTAAACCTGATTTTGCCATTCCGATGTATGAGAAGATGATTCAGGCACTGCAATCCGAATTAGGCAGGCCGATCGGTACAGGAGAATTTGGTGCAGATATGAAAGTGAGTTTGGTCAATGACGGGCCGGTGACGATTGTTATGGATTCGAAAAACAGAGTTTAGACTTGAGATAGTGCAGGATAGTTGGGCAAGGCTTCCGCTCTAATTTCAAAGAAAAGACCGCCATGTTCAGTACTTACCTATATGTTCTCGCCTTTTTATTTTTTGGAGGAAAAACAGATTCCTCAGATTTTCAAAATGGACCTGATCAGCCTCAATTGGCCAAGCCCAACCTAGTTTTTATCCTTGCCGATCAGTGGAGAGCACAGGAAATGGGCTATGCTGGTAATTCCCAAATCAAAACTCCCAATCTGGATAAGTTTGCTCAAGAGAGTTTGATTTTTGAACATACAGTCGCCACTTTACCGGTTTGCGCTCCTTGGAGGGCTAGTTTCCTTACTGGCCAATACCCTTTGACTCACGGGATTTTTTATAATGACAAGCCGCTTCCCAATGAAGCTTTAACCTTGGGGGAGATCTATAAAAGTGAAGGCTACCAAACAGGATATATCGGAAAATGGCATCTGAATGGACATCAGCGCGGTGAGGATCCATTTAGTGGAAGAGGAAAACCAATTCCGGTAGATCGGAGGCAGGGATTTGATTATTGGAAAGTGAGAGAGGTGAGTCACGACTACAACAACAGCTTTTACTTTGATGAAAATGATCAGCGCCAGGTATGGCCTGGTTATGATGTATTCCCTCAAACTGACAGTGCGATTAGTTTCATGGCAAAAAACAAAGAGAAACCATTCGCATTGATTCTGTCTTATGGGCCGCCACATGACCCTTATTTTTCTGCTCCCGCGGAGTTTAAGGCGCTTTACGATGCCGAGAGCCTAGTCTTAAGACCGAATGTGCCAATTGAATTTCAGGATAGTGCCAGAAATGTTTTGGCTGGTTATTATGCCCATGCCTCAGCCATCGATCATGCCTTTGGTAAACTGCTCCAGGCTTTAGAGGACTTGGGGCTCAAGGAAAACACAATACTAGTTTTCACATCTGAGCATGGAGATATGTTGATGTCAAAGGGCGTATTAAAAAAGCAAAGACCATGGGATGAGTCAATTCTGGTTCCTATGCTGATGCGCTACCCAGCTGGATTGGGAAAGCAGTCCCGAATTATCCAAAACCCAATAGGTACACCGGATTTACTCCCTACTTTTTTGGGATTGAGTGGGATAAAAATCCCCAGCCAAGTGGAGGGGGAAGATTTTTCGAAAGACTTAATCCAAGGAAAAGATATTGAAAATGAGGCTTCTCTAATCCTGCTTCCTGTTCCTTTTCACGAATGGCAATTTTCTAACGGAGGAAGAGAATATCGGGGAATCAGAACTAAAAGATACACCTATGTCAGAGACCTCATGGGTCCTTGGCTCCTATATGATAATGAGCTTGATCCCTATCAACTTAATAATCTGATTGAAAAAAAAGAATTTGAGGCGCTTCAGACGTCAATGGAAAAACTACTGACCGCTAAATTGAAAGATCGTAAAGATGAATTTATGCCAGCCGATTACTACATGTACCAATGGAATTACCTCTACGATCGGACCGATAGCATTAGACCATTGGACTACTTAATAAGAAACAGACTCCCATGAATCAATATTATTCTTATAAAAAAATCATTCAGGTTCATTTACCATAAATTCTTCCAAGGCTTTCTCCAAATATTGATTTAGTGAATAACCTTGTTTCAGTGCTTTTCTAGCCGCTTTTTTATGAAGCTCAGGTTTGATCCGAACATTGAATGAGCCTTTGTAAGACTTTTCGGGCTTCTTTCCGATTTCGATGCAGGTTTCGATATAATCTTCCACAGCTTCTTCGAAAGCTGATTTTAAATCTGCCACCGTGCCTCCTTCAAAAGTCACTAAGTCATCAATTCCTTCGATTTTCCCATGGAAAACTTCATCTTCGGATGAGAATGACACAGATCCAATGAAGTTTTTGTGTTCAAGTGTGTTTTTCATGACAAATCGAATTTTTGCAAGTTAGAATTTGGCTAAAGCCTGATTGAAATTATAAAATTTTAGGAATGGGCTAAAGCCACATTCCTATTTATTGAACGGAATTTTACTTCCAGCCAATCTTACTTCTTGTTTCTTGAATCTAATATCTTAAGTCTAATATCTTGCATCTAGAAATGCTTCCAGCCTTGGGCTTTCAACTGAACCGCTGTCCCACTTTTGGTCACGAGGTATTTTCCTTCTTCTGCTTTAGTTATGTGACCGATAAAGTGAATGTCAGAGTGCTTTTCTAGCTTCTCAAAATCTTTTTGATCAATCGTGAATAGCAATTCATAGTCCTCTCCACCATTCAGTACGCATGTAATCGGATCTAAATTCAGTTCCACTGCTGTGTCAAAAGTCTGCTTGTCGATCGGAAGTTTGTCTTCATAAATCGTCGCCCCAACTCCTGATCCTTTGCAGATATGAAAAATCTCTGAAGCCAATCCATCCGAAATGTCCATCATGCTAGTGGGTACTATTTCCAATTCCCGCATTTCATGGATGATGTCCATTCGGGCATCCGGTCTAAGTTGACGACCAGTGACTACTGTGTATTTCTCCAAATCGGGCTTCATTTCCGGATTTGCAAGGTACACTTGCTTCTCTCGCTCCAGGATTTGCAATCCAACTAAAGCCGAACCCAAATCACCGGTGACGCAAAGAATATCATTTACTTTGGCTCCTGTTCTGTAGGTGATCTGCTCTTTCTGAGCTTCGCCGATTGCAGTGACCGAGATTACTAAACCGCCCCTTGAAGCCGTTGTGTCTCCACCAACCAAATCCACTCCATAATGCTCACAAGCGGCATTGATTCCTTCATATAAGGCATCTACAGCTTCCACTGAGAAGCGATTGGACAGCGCGATACTTACGGTGATTTGCTTCGGAATAGCATTCATTGCAGCCACATCGGAGATATTGACTGCCACAGCCTTGAAACCAACATGCGTCAACGGAGCATAAGAAAGGTCGAAATGAACTCCTTCAAGCAGCAGATCAGTTGTCACCACTTTCACATGATCTCCAGCTTCGATTACTGCTGCATCGTCTCCGATTCCTTTGAGAGTTCCTGGATTTTTGATTATTACTGTTGAATTCAAATGATCAATCAGGCCAAACTCACCCAATTCACTGATTTCTGTTCTTTTTTCTGACATTATTAGATTTACGAATTTTGATTTACGATTTACGAGGCATTTTTATTATTTCCCGCAGACCTGACTGCCGTCAGGCAAGTTTAACGCAGAAAAAGACACGGATTTTCGCAGATTTAGTACTCTTCCTTTAGCCGATCTGGAAAGACTGTGACTGAACACTGCTAACTGATCACTACCGCTCATTAAGACTTCTGACTTCAGCTTTCAGACTTTCTGCCAACTGCGACTGCCTACTTTTTTCAGCCTACCTCCGGCAGGTAAACTTTTTGACTTCAGCTTTCTGACTTTCGATTTGCCAACTGAATACTGCGACTGGCAATTGCTTACTGACTCTGGCATAACTCCACCAACACACCATTCGTGCTGCGAGGGTGCAAAAATACCACAATTTTATTGTCAGCGCCTTGTTTCGGGGTTTCATTCAGGATTTCAAAACCAGCTTCTTTCAATCTTTTGACTTCTGCATGGATATCTTCCACATCAAATGCGATATGATGCACCCCCTCTGATTTTTTCTCCAAATACTTTGCAATCGGACTGTCTGGCCGGCTCGCTTGAAGCAATTCAACCTTGGTCTCGCCCACCTGGAAAAAACTGGTTTCTACCCCTTCACCTTCCACAGATTCCGTCTTGTAATTCTCTTTTCCCAAAAGTCGAGTAAAGAGCTTATTCGATTTTTCTAAATCTGCGACAGCTATTCCGATATGTTCAATTTTCCTCATCATCTATTTTGTATCTTTGTTGCGAATCTTTTTTTTAGTGGATGTGTTTACGATACATTCCAAAGCATTATCAAAAGTAAAAGTATAAAGATATGATCATCGTTTCTGACAAAGCCAAAGAGAGAATTCTCGAACTTCGAAAAGAGGAAGGCCGAACTGAGAATGAAAATATACGAGTTTCTGTCAAAGGTGGAGGTTGCTCCGGTTTGATGTACGACCTTGGTTTTGATGCCACTGTGGTGGATTCTGACCATGTTTTTGAAGATAAAGGTGTGAAAATCCTTGTCGACAGAAAAAGTCTACTTTACCTCGCAGGTACAGTTCTCGAATTCTCAGACGGATTAAATGGCAAAGGATTTCAGTTTGTAAATCCAAATGCAAGCCGAACCTGTGGATGCGGGGAAAGCTTCTCCGTTTAAAATAAACTGTTCAAAGTACTAATGAAGGTAGCCACAGAGCTGCCTTTTTTTTTTCTTTAAATGACACTCTAAAATTTCGCAAGAATTGAATTTCACCTCGACTCCGCTCGGTGTCCGTTAGTTTTGTTTTTAGGGGGGGAAGGAATATGCGGCTGCGCCGCATATTCTTTCCCCCCCTTCATAAACTTCAAATCCGGTGGCCGAGCGAAGTCGAGGCCATTATGTTGTACTGGCAAAGAATCGGGTAATCAAATCCTTTTCTTCATCAATCAAAGAAACAAAAATTCCCTTTACCTAAATTCCTGTCAATCCTTACCTTTGCCCACGATAAAAAACACCCAAATATGGAAGAGCAAATTAAATACGTCCCCCTCAATGACCTGCACATTGCCCTTGGTGGCAAAATGGTGCCTTTTGCCGGTTTCAATATGCCCGTGCGCTACAGTTCCGACAATGAAGAACACCTTTGCGTGCGAAATGGAGTAGGGGTTTTTGATGTGTCTCACATGGGTGAATTCCTAGTGGAAGGACCTGAAGCACTTAATTTGATCCAAAAAGTTACTTCTAATGACGCTTCCAAGTTGGTGATTGGACAGGCACAATATTCCTGCTTTCCAAATGAAACCGGCGGAATCGTGGATGACCTGATCGTCTACAAGCTCGAAGAAGAAAAATACATGTTGGTGGTCAATGCTTCCAATATTGACAAGGATTGGGCTTGGGTCAACAAGTTCAATACAATGGGAGCGAAGCTGACCAATATCTCAGATGATCATTCACTTTTTGCGGTGCAAGGCCCAAAGGCCATCGAAGCCGTTCAGTCTTTGACTCCAGTTAATCTATCAGAGGTAAAGTTTTACCATTTTACGGTAGGTGAATTTGCAGGGGTTAAGGACGTGATCATTTCCGGAACGGGCTACACCGGAGCTGGAGGATTTGAGATTTATGTGAAAAATGAAGATGCCGAGCATGTGTGGAAGGCCATATTTGAAGCAGGAAAAGATTTCGACATCAAGCCGATTGGTTTGGGTGTGCGAGATACCTTAAGAATGGAAATGGGCTATTGCCTTTACGGAAACGACATCACCGATACCACTTCACCGATCGAAGCTGGACTCGGTTGGATCACCAAATTCACCAAGGACTTTACCAATTCTGAAGCAATCAAAAAGCAGAAAGAAGAAGGTGTCTCTCGCAAATTGGTTGGATTTATCATGCAGGAAAGAGGAATTCCAAGAGGTCATTATCCAATCGTGGATTCTTCAGGTGAAGTAATCGGCGAAGTAACCTCCGGAACTCAGTCTCCAAGTATGGGCGTGGGAATCGGAATGGGTTATGTGAAAACAGAATTTAGCAAGCCTGGAACTGAGATTTTTATCCAAGTCAGGAATAAAAACCTGAAAGCACAAGTTGAAAAACTTCCGCTCCTGAAAGCTTAAGCATGAGAAAAGTTAAAGTTTGCTTCAGTCCAGAGTTAATTCATCTATTCGATCTTGAAGGCAAAATCGTGGTCGTGGTCGATATTTTTCGCGCCACTTCCACAATGGTTGCTGCGCTTGCAAATGGAGTGGAAGAAATCCTTCCGTTCGCAGATTTGGAAGCTTGTCGACTGATGAAAGAAGAAGGATACCTGATAGGAGGCGAACGGAATGGGCTGACAGCACCTGGTTTTGAAATGGGGAATTCTCCTGTCGCTTACCTCTCTGGCGAGTATTCAGGCCGTAAACTCGCTATGACGACAACAAATGGAACTCAGGCGATAGAAAAGTCCAAAAGAGCAGCTGAAATCTTGATCGGAGCATTTCCAAATTTACAAGCCACAGTTTCCTACATCCAAGCTCAGGACAAAGACGTCCTCATTCACTGTGCTGGCTGGAAAGGACATTTCAACTTGGAAGATTCGCTTTACGCAGGAGCTTTAGTCCAGTCCTTGGAATCCACACATGAGGCAAATGAGGATGGAGCTTTGGCAATGAAATCTCTTTATTTAAAAGAAGGCCACAACTTGAAACGTTATTTATCCCAAGCTTCTCATGCTAAGCGGCTACAAAATCACGGAATTGAGCGGGATATTGACTTTTGTCTGACACTGGATTTGTATGAAATTGTGGTGAGGTTGGATGAGAGAGGGTTTTTGGTGAAAGTTTAGTAGTCTCTTTGTTCTAACTTTCTCACTTCAGTTTTCTTACTTTTTATCTAAAAGGCTTCGAAGACTGTCACACTGAGTCTTAAATATTCTATGAACATACAAAAAGGCAATGACAAGGTTTTTTAAGATAAAAGCCTATAAAATCCGAGTGGAGGTTTGAATTTTATTTGGGTAGACAAAACATTGATCGGAAGGGCGCGGTGGGAGGATTTGCCAGCGAGCCAGCGTTCGGCCTAGTGCGCCTGCCTGCCGGCAGGCAGGGTGGGAGCTTTGGCAAATCTTGACCTTTTGGTTCTTTTGGGTCAAGCCAAAAGAACGAAGAAAAAAAATAGCCTAACCTGAATCCAGAACCATAATTAAATGATTAATGTCTAATGATTTACAGACTCCAAATCAGAATTAAATTCTATATTATTATCTTTCATGTGTTTATAATTTTTTCTTTATGGCCACATGGAATCTCGCATGGTTTATAATCATCCCTCTGTGTGTCGCTTTGGGTCATGCTTGATTTCATAAAATTAAATACAATCTGTCATCGATAGCGGAATCGAAGTGTCAGCCTGACAAAATTGCCAACTGCGACTGCCTACTTATTTTCAGCTTTCTCACTTCAGCTTTCTCACTTCAGCTTTCTGACTTTTATCTGTAAGGCTTCGACTCCGCTACCAATGACAGAGTATGTATTATTTGGTAAATTGTTGAAAAACCAAATAATCATTCGATATGTCATCTCCATTTTGTTAATCCAAGGTTATTCAGACTCAGCCTGACAAAACTGCCAACTGTGACTGCCTACTTCTTTTTTCAGCTTTCTC
Source organism: Algoriphagus sp. (assembly GCF_046296635.1). Lineage (GTDB taxonomy): Bacteria > Bacteroidota > Bacteroidia > Cytophagales > Cyclobacteriaceae > Algoriphagus. Next base: position 63,018 of record NZ_JBKBKZ010000007.1, read on the forward strand.
ACTTCAGCTTTCTGACTTTCTAAAATGCTTCCCCAAACGTGAAATAAAACTGCATACCCTCATTTGGTGAATGAGCCAAATCCAATCGGAGATTAAGCTTTTTGGCTTTTGAAAGCCGAAATCTTCCACCCGCTCCATAGGCTATTTTAGTCCCATCAATTATGGAATTAAGATCGGAAAATACATTTCCGACGCCAGCAAAACCAACCAAACCCCAGCGGTTACCAATGGTTTTCCGGATTTCGGACTGGAAAAATGCCACATTGCTATTCCGGTATTTTCCTTCAAAAAGTCCTCTAAGCGAGCGATTTCCTCCCAATAGAGGCAAGGCAAAAAATGGTGTTTCTCCGGTTGTAATTTTTGTGGCAATTTGGTTTGCCCAAACCACGCTTTGCGAAAGCGATCTATAATTTCTAAGATCTCCACCGATCTCCCAATAAGGATAATCTCCTCCCAATGGCTTTCCAAATCGAAGGAGATATGTCTCAGAAAACCAGCCAGAACCTGGATAGATCGGGTTGTCTCTTGAGTCAACAATAAAGGAAGGGCCCAAACCAACATTCCATCCGCCTTCTTTACCGATGAATTCTTCAGTTGCAAGTTTTCCCGCAGGATCAAAGCTGGAAAAGCTAAATTGATCGAGTACGGTTTTTACGCCCAAGTAGCTCGATGGAGCTATTTGCTTTGCGTAGTCAAACCGAAGTCTAGGGAATTTGGCAGAATAGGTTTCCAAATCCGATTCCCTGACATCATTTCCAATTCCATAGAAAAAGTAAACGTAATCGAACCAGCCCACCTCGCCAGAGAAAAGGTTTTTGTTTTGATCTGTAAAGATTCTCCAGTTGGCATAGCTTAGGAATTGCTTTCTCAAGGAATAGGCGACGCCAAAAACCGCTTGACTTTCGTAGGTATCTACAGAATCTCCCAAACTAAAATTTGTGGCTCCACCCACACCAAATACCCAACGAGTCTCAGGGGTATAATAAACTAAGGGAAGTATAAATATTGCTCTCTCTTGTATCCCGCTGGAATCCTGTTGAGCAAGTGCTGGGTTGAAAACCTTAAGGAAAATGAAAAAAAGTAAAATTGAGTACGTAGTGTTTTTAGACATATTCAAATGTACGAGTCAAGTACCCTTTACTGATTTAGCCCCAAAGCTATTATTTGGTTTAATACGGAATTTTCTTTAAAGACTTTAATCCTAAACTAAACTGACGGATGTCATAATTTATTCATTGGCAAGAGCTGACCTTGTAGCTAGATAAAACCCATCATAATCATGTTTAGAAAGCATCCCTTAACTGAAGAATTCCCAGAATTTGCAGAGAAAATCCATTCACTAAAAGTAGAAAATGTTCACTTCAAAAAACTTTTCGATGAATATGATGAAGTAGATCATGAAATCTACAAAATTGAGTCAGACGCAGAACCTGCCTCAGACGAAACCGCCAATCAAATGAGAATAAACCGACTTAGACTGAAGGATGAGATCTACCACATGCTGAAAGATAGTTAAGTTGCCATGGCACCCAAAGATCTGAAACAGATGCCCGAGAGAAATTTTGGGCATTTTTTTCATTTTCAACTACTCTGAATTGTTTATCGGTTCAATGGATTTATCTAATTGAAATACCTCCATCTATCGTGAATGCCGATCCGGTAATCCAGGATGCTTCATCTGACACCAGAAACAACGCCAAAGAAGCAATATCCTCAGGTTTTCCAAGTCTTTTCATTAGGGTGTTGTTGGCAGTTTGCTGGACAATGGTGCTTGGGTTTTGAAATGCCTCAGCAGAATCCCAAATCATGGGCGTATCGACGGGTCCGGGACAGATGGAGTTGACTCGAATTTCTGGCCCATAATCCAATGCCATTTCCTTCACAAGTGCAACCAAAGCGGCTTTGCTTGCGCAGTATGCTGCGTGATTAGGAAAAGACTTAAATGCTGCAATGGAACTGTTAACCAGAATCACTCCTTTGCCAGTTTTTTTCATTGCAGGAATCGCAAAGCGACTCAGATAAAATACAGAATTCAAATTCGTCGACAGTGTATAATCCCATTCATCCAGCGAAATATCAGTCACCGAACCAATTCCCAAGTTTCCCGCATTGGTGACGATAATATCCAGTTTGCCAAAGTTTCGGATTGCCTCCTCTACCAATTGCTCATTGGCTTGGGGCTTGGAGATGTCACCTGCGACAAAAACAGCTTTTTTTCCCGTCAAATTGAGTTCTTTTTCAAGAGCAAGACCTTTTTCGGGATCCCTTCCACTTAGAATTACTTTCGCTCCTTCACGTACAAAAGCCTCCGCCATGGCCATTCCCATACCACTTGTCGCTCCTGTAACGATGATGGATTTATCATCTAACTTCATTTGCTTGATTTATTTTAGTTTTTCATTATCCCGATGACGATTGATATCCCGGATGTTTTTCTTTTCGAAGTTCTTCTTCATGGCTTCAGTCAAATCCACCCCGGTTTGGTTGGCAAGGCAGATCAATACCCAAAGCACATCCGCCATTTCATCTCCCAAGTCTTTTCCTTTGTCAGATTCTTTGAAAGACTGTTCGCCATAGGTTCTGGACATGATTCGAGCTAGTTCGCCTACTTCTTCCATCAAAATGGTCATGTTGGTGAGTTCGTTGAAGTATCTCACGCCGACGGTCTTGATCCATTGATCGACTTGGGCTTGAGCTTGAGCGATTGTAATGTCTTTTTCCATAAATTCAGATCTTATTTCCAAATATAGAACCCAAGCTCCAATGAACCCTAAACCCAGTAGCATTGAGGAGTACTTCTCTTGGTTTTCTTCTGATATTCAAGCCAAACTCAAGCAAATTCGACAAACCCTGATGGAAGCTTTACCAGACGCAAAGGAAGTCATCAGCTATCACATGCCGGCATTTAAGACCTCGGAAGTCTTGGTTTACTATGCTGCCGCAAAAAATCATTTGGGCTATTACCCCACTAATACCGGTGTGGAGGAATTCAAAAAGGAATTAGCTCCTTATGTTACTTCCAAAGGCGCAATTCAATTTCCTTATGACCGAGAATTGCCTTTAGAGCTTATTTCACAGATTGCCCAATTTCGAGCTGAGGAAGCAAAATTTCGTGCGGAGAATAAGAAAAAACGTTAAGCAAGAATTTGATCAAGGGCACCAAGGAAATTATCCAATTCTGCTTTAGAATTATAAATGTGAGTGGATATACGCACTGCATTTACTTTTCCCTCATGGACTAATCGCACCCGAAAACCAGCTTTTCCCAGTTCAGCTCCGCAGGCATTAAAATCCATGTTTTTTGGTCTGAATGAGATTATAGCGATTCGAGACTCCTTCTCCAACGGTGTAAGAATCTCAAGTTTTGAAGCAAGCCCAGAAAGCCCCTCAAAAAGATATTGATTTAGCTCCCGCACTCTTGACTCGATTTTTCCTTTTCCGATTTCACTGTGAAAATCAGCTGCTGCGAGCATGCCAACTGCCAAGGTTTTGCTTTGCGTACCATAGTCAAATCTTCTTGCGGAAGGAACATAACCCTTGAATTCGGGTGGATTAACGGTCATATCCCAACCGATATCCGAGTGTCCTCCGATCATCACAGCCTTTAACTTTTCCAAGGCATCTTCCCTGACAAAAAGGAAGGCAGTTCCGCTTGGGCCACACATCCACTTGTGAAAGCAACCTGCATAAAAATCACATCCCAAATCATATAAATTCAAGTCGAAACTACCCGCGCCATGAGCTCCATCGATTGCTGTCAGGATTCCATTTTTGCGAGCTAGTTCACAGATTTCTTTGATGGGGAAAACCAACCCTGTGGTACAAGTCACATGAGGGATTGCAATGACTTTTGTTCTTGGGTTAATTAACTTTTGAATCTCATTCAAGTTTTCTTCTCCGGTAGTTTTGGGCTCGAAAGTGCGAAGTACGATTCCGTCCAATTTGGCCCGATTGAGCCAGGGAAGGGCATTTCCTGCATGTTCATGAGTGGTGAGAATCACCTCATCTCCAGCTTGTAATGGCACGCCCCAAGCCATGATGTTGATTCCCTCAGTAGTATTATGAGTGATGGAAAATTCAGTGGCTTTTATTCCAAAAAATTCTGCCAAGTTGCTTCGTTCTTGATCTGAATTCCCATATTCCCCGGTGGTATTGATGTGAAGATTGCTTTTTTCCATAGCCTTAAGAACAGGAAAAGGAGCAGGCCCAAATGTGCCGTTATTCAGATATACCCGATCTGTGCTTAAGGGAAACTGGGTTCGAATTTGTTCCCAAAAATCTTCCGATTCCAGCGAATGATTGATTTCAAATGGCTCAGAAGCATAAGTCGCCTGAATCCCCAAAAGACTCGGAATAGCTATTCCAGCAGAAATTTTTTGAATAAAATTGCGCCTACTTTTCATTTTACCGGATATTACAAAGATGATATTCTGAGCTAGTGAACTCAAGTCAAAAAGTACACTAGAATGCTTAATAATCAAACCCATACAAGTAAACCTTGTAAAAGATTAAGCGCTATTAGTTCGTCTATAGATGAATTTTGGAATTGGGAATAAAACTGGCTTTATTCAAGATAAACTTCCTGAACTGCAAATGCGACTTTACATCCGATGCTTATTAGTTTTAGTGTTTGGTCTTTTTGAATCACCAGGGTTTGGTCAAACGTACATTGCTGCCGATTCTCCGTCTTCTCTCCCAAATGTGATTTTGCTTTTAGGTGACGATCACGGTTGGGATGAAACGGCATACAATGGGCATCCTTTTTTAAAGACTCCAGTGCTTGATGAAATGGCCGCAACAGGCCTCAAGATGAACAGATTCTATGCGGCTTCTCCGATATGTTCACCAACTCGAGGGAGCATTATCACTGGACGACACCCCAATCGATATGGCACTTTTACACCTGGATTTTCCATCCGTCCCGAGGAAATAAGCATTGCACAACTAATGAAAAATGCAGGTTATGTTACTGCCCATTTTGGAAAGTGGCACCTTGGCCCTGTCAAGGCCGAATCTCCCACGAATCCCGGAGCGATGGGATTTGATGAGTGGCTTTCCCATGACAATTTTTTCGAAATGAATCCAGTGCTATCTAGAAACGGGGGATCACCTGAAGAATTCAAGGGAGAAGGGTCTGAAGTTATTGTCAAAGAAGCATTGGACTTTATCCAAAAAGCCAAAGAAGCAGGCAAACCATTTTTCGTGGTGATTTGGTATGGTTCGCCACATGAACCCTATAGCGGACTACCCCAAGACTTGGCCTTATATGATAAATTGCCGGAGGATTTTGGAAATAAATCAGTTCGATTGACTTCCAATGAAACCGGAATGCCTGTGGATCGACTCCAGCGAGATGTATTGCGAGAGCGATTTGCGGAAATCACGGCCATGGATCGCACGATTGGATGGGTCAGGGATTTTTTGAAAAGTGAGAAATTAAAAAAAAATACGCTCTTGTGGTATTTTGGTGATAACGGAACTCCTCAAGAAGGGAATGCGACGGTGCCATTTCGTGAAGAAAAAGGCAGCATCTATGAAGGAGGTATCCGAGTCGCAAGTGTGCTCGAATGGCCTGCCAAAATCCCCAATTCGATGGTAACAGATGTAAATATGGTGTCATCGGATATTTTCCCAACGCTTTGCGCAATGGTGGGTCAGAAATTGCCGGAAAGACCAATTGATGGAATCAATCTTTTACCTTTTTTTGAGGAAAAGATGGATGCTCGTCCCGAGTCAATAAAATTCTGGAATGGAGGGCCAAGAAATGAAAAAAAGACTGCACCAAAACCATACATTGAGCTAAAACTTCAGGCAGGAACTACTCCACTTGCAAAATTACAGGATGGAGTGGCCACACGAAATTTCAAAAATTTCCATCACCCTGATATTCAGCCTCAAGATTTCAAAGGCCCGAGGGCAATCCTGGACAATCAATTTAAATTGGTACTTCATGACAAGCCAAATGGAGAAATTCTGAGGGAACTATTTAATGTAATTTCAGATCCATCGGAAAAACACAACCTGATTTCAACCTACCCAGAATTAGCAAGTGACTTAGAGATGGCTTTAAAAGAATGGCAACTATCTGTTCTACAAAGCCTAATGGGGGAGGATTACGACTGATTTTTCAATCTTCTTTTTCAGCAGCAATTTCCTGATCTTCATTAGTTTTTAAGATTTTCGGTGGAAAAAAGAAATGGGAGGGTTTTAGTGCAAACCAATTGATAAGAATTCGTAACAGCTCATTTCGCTGGTTAAAATTGACCCCACGCGATTTAGTAGCTACAAAAATCGCCAGTGAAAAGCTGACCAGAAAATTCATCAATCCGATACATACAATCCCAAAAATTGTAAGTGCAATCTCGTTTTGGGATAATTGGTCGCCAACAGAAACGAAGGCCAAACCGAAATTTCCGGATGCAAAAGTGATGTGCCTGATATCTAAAGGTAATCCAAGGATAATTCCGACGGTTCCCATTGTTCCCAAGAATATTCCCAGGAAGAAATTCCCAGCCAGATTTCCCAGATTGAATTCCAAATACGAACTGAAATTTTCTGTTCTTTTTTTGCCTAAGTATTTATTTAAAAAATTGTGATTTATAATCCGCTGTGGAATCTTGTTGTAGATGCTTTTATTATCATAATATCCCGAAATCAATCCTGACAAGAACAAGAATACCCCTGCAATCCCTGCATGAAATACCGCATAACTGGTGAATGGATCTAATTCTTTAATGAGCATCATAGCCTTCTCCGGCTCTGCGATTTGCCCTCCTGTACTATAATTGTAAATCCATGCTATCAGAAATGCAACAGGAAAAGCAATCATAACATTCCCCACAAAGGCGATAAACTGTGAACGAGATAGCTTTACAATGACCTCAGCGAGATTTTCCAAAGCCTCGGATTTTGTCTTGGCTTTTTCATCCAAAGCGGAGGCAAGCTTTGAAGCCGTCATAGCCGGCTGCTTGGTCGCAAGTGTGGAGTGGGAGACGTGAATTCCGATAAACCCCAGCGAATAATTCATGCTGTAAAGGAAGGCCTCCCCAAACAGCGGAAGTCTTAAATAGTATATGAGAACCTTAATAATGGAGAGGAATCCTACGATCAAACCTCCCCCCATGGAAGAATAGAGCATTTTCTTCCATTCCTTTGTGGTATTGGCGATGTAATGTTCACCGGTCTTTCCGGCGTGTTCGGTTACCTGAAAGGCGATAGAGCGAATGTTGATTTCAAAGTGTTCCCGTAATGAATCTTTTTTGTTTTCGGCTCTAACAAGTGTTTTGAACAATTCAATTTCTACCTGGAAAGGTGCTTTTTCTGTAGAATTCACGATCAAACTTAGAAGGGTTCTCAGTCGCTCGATGTTTTGATTTAATCGTGTCAGCAGGTAAGTCAGGTGCAAGTCAGCTCCAAATTTGCTTTTGTTTTTCTGGATGCTTTCACTGAATTCCGAGCATTGATTCAGCATGACTAATATATGCTTGTAATCGGCATTTTGATCAGATCGATCAAAATCTTCACTATTCTGTGCCTGACTGAGATATCCGAAAATTTCCCTGTTTTGCACCATAAATGGTGAGTCAAACTCTTGCAATTCAGGGAGTTTTAAAAGAATATCCTGTTCAATACCTGAAGAACCGACACGCTGCGACAAAACGATGATGCTATTGATCAATTGGCCAAATACCTGATTGGAATGATCCAAATCATCCACTTCCTGAAGTCCCAATACTTCAAAAAGTGCAACCCAATCTTCACTTGGTATTTTGGTTACCCACTCATGATCCCAAGACTGATGAAAAATCTCATTGAATGTAGCGGAGTGGTCTGTGTCCTGATAGGCTCTGGGTAAAAATTTTGAATTTAATCGGACGGTTGCCTCTGAGAAAAAACCCCTATTGGTCAAAATACCAGAATTGGTCAAAAGCGGTACGAGATGACGGGAATTGATGAAATGCTTGAAATACAATTTTACCGCTTCCTTTTCCCACTCATGTTTTTGAAGAAATTGAATGAAGTTTTGAAGATTTTTTCCGGCCTGATCGAGGTCTTTCTTCGGAGGTCTAATTTCATTTATAAACAAAATCATTCCTTCAGGTGAGGAGAGGTTTTCGTTGTCTTTAATTTTTTGGATGATATCTAAAAATTTCATTTCTACTTTGGGTAATCTACTAATTGATTAATAAAAAACATGAAATATCCTTCCTCAGCCTATGTCAAACCCACCTAACTCAAAATGAATTCCTTCCAGGATAAGTCTGGAACTAAATTAAAATTAAGCAGCTATTAATCAGGAGCCTAAATCAAATGTTTTATCCACCGATTCAGGAATATCTTCGGTGTAATGACTTACATAAATAAGGCTGACATGGCAAAGCTCGCATATTTTACCAATTGTTTCTTTAAAAATCTCACGCTGTTGTTCATCCATTCCTTGCGAAGCTTCGTCTAAAATCAGGAGTGTTGGGCATTTGATCAAGGCTCTTGCAAGTAAAGCCCAGCGTTGTTGCTCCAGAGGAATGCGCTGAATCGGCAGGTCTGCGAAAACCTCTAATTGGAAAAGGCTAAGCCAATCTTGAGTCTTTGACTCTTGTTCAAGTGTTGTCTTTTTGAACAAACCCATGGTGTCAAAAAAACCGGAGAGAATGACTTTTCTTACCGTTTGGTTGGCTGGGAAAAATCGAACCAACTCCGGCGCAACGAATCCAATTGGTTTTTTCAGTTCCCAAATGCTTTCACCTGTTCCTCTTTTCCTTCCAAAAAGCCAAAAATCCTGTGAGTAGGCCTGAGGATTTTCACCGATCAAAAGACTAATCAAAGTTGACTTTCCCGATCCATTTTTACCTCGTAGCAGCCATTGCTCTCCTGATTCCACCTTCCAGTTGATTTGGTTCAGAATTGTCTTTTCCCCATATCGAATACTCACATCTTTCAGTTCAATCACTGTCTCGGAAAATAGAGAAATTGGACTGATGAGTTTTTCCAAAAGAGAAAGATCCCAAGGTAAACTTGCCTTTTCTTTTTGGACGATTGGATAGCCCTCTCTTGTCCATTTTTCAGAGATTCCTCCATCGCCAAGTTTTGCGATATGAGTAATTCCATCTGGAATTTCATGAGAGGAAGTTGTAATCAAGACGTGAATACCGTTCTGAATTATTGCCTTCAAAAAATCCCCAAAAGCCGACCGGCTTTCCTGATCAAGCCCGGTCATAGGTTGATCCATCAGATAAATTTTGGGTTGGGAAAGAAGACCCAAAGCTAGACTTATGCGACGTGTTTCTCCGTTGGAAAGCTTGAGGATTGATTCATCCAAAAGAGGAGTTAGTCGAAGTAATTCGGAGACATTTTCCAAGTTCCAATTTCCTGAAACAGTTCTCGAATTTTCGATCAAATACTCCCGAACTGTAGCGGCTTCATCCGACTCGGAACTGTTGAATCGCTGCTGAAAGTAAAAGTTCTGCAGATTGGATTTATTTCGAAATCGATACTGCTGCGAGACGTAAGCCATCAAATCCCGAAAGCTGTTGATACTTCCTTCCTCATTTTTTTTGGAGGTATAGGATTCGGAAAACGGTCTCGAAATTCTTCCTTCCGGAAGGTGAGTCCTGCCTAGCAGCGTTTCTAAAAATGCGGTAAGTTCCCGACCCGAATCTCCGATAATCGCCCAATGCTGCCCTTCTTCCCAAGTGAAATTGAGGTGTTGAAAAGTTACTTTTCCGAGGTGGTGGACTTGTGCATTTTCAACTTGAAGGAGAATCTTAGAAGTCAAGGAGTTAGGGTTTAAGTGGTTTTCTTAAATGTAAGCTTTTGCGCTGATTTTGAAAATGATAAGAATTCACGTTAGATATGGCTGTAAGTTACTATACTTTACTGACTGAAAGCCAGTAATTAAAAAGGCTTTACCTTAATGATAGGTAAAGCCTATTTTTGAATTAATCATTTGGATATGGGATATACACAAAAGAAGTAAACGCCCCATCCATCACGAAAAGACAACAGAATTCGTCGGGGTCTTTGTAGGCTTTTTTGAAGTCGTCCAAGGCCTCCTCAGCGATCAAAGTCCGTTGGACAAACTCATCGACGTAGGTGACGAAGTAATTCCAATCCAGGTCTTTTTCGGCCTTGCCGATGAAGATTTTCCCGATGGGCTGCATGTCTTTGGCAATGGGGAAAATCGGAAAATCAGAGAATCCTCGTGTACGGATTTGGTAGGAAGCTTCCTTTAGCACGTCTGAGATTTTTACAAAATCGCTGGTAATCGTACCCAAATACTTTCCGCTTAGTTCGGGATCGTTGAAGTCTGAAATCATTTTTTTAGTGTTAAAAGTACCACATTTTCCACATGATAAGTTTGGGGAAACATATCCACTGGCTGGACTTTTTCGACCTGATATTTTTCACCAAGTAGCGCCAAATCTCGAGCTTGGGTCGCAGGGTTGCAGGAGACATAAACGATCTTGGGTGCTTCAAGTCTGAGCAGCATTTCCACCACTTTTTCATCCATTCCTGCGCGAGGCGGATCGGTGATGATGACATCCGGTGCGGCGTGATTAGAGATGAATTCCTCATTCAGAATGTCCTTCATATCACCGGCATAAAAGAGCGTATTGTCAATTCCGTTCAGTTGGGAATTGAGTTTCGCATCCTCAATTGCAGCTTCGACATATTCCACACCGATGACTTGTTTTGCTTTTTTAGCGACGAAATTAGCGATAGTTCCAGTACCGGTATACAGGTCATACACGACTTCATCGCCTTGCAGATCGGCAAACTCACGGGCAACTTTATACAACTCGTAGGCCTGCTCCGAGTTGGTTTGGTAGAATGATTTGGGACCAATTCTGAATTTTAGCCCTTCCATTTCTTCCTCGATGTAGGGAAGGCCGCTGAAAGTAACCAATTCCAGATCGTTGTAAGTTTCGTTTCCTTTGGTGTTGATGACGTAAATCAAGGCCGTGATTTCAGGAAACTTTGCTTTCAAAAACTCCATCACCAGATTAATTGAACCTGGGTCATTTTCCCCAAACTGCACAATAACCATCGTTTGATTGGTTGTTGTAGTTCGGATAATCAAATTGCGGAGTAGCCCAGCATTCCCACGGATATCATAAAAGCTCAACTGATTTTTCAGCGCAAAATCTCTGAGTTCGTTTCTGATTTCATTCGAGAGTCCACCTTGCAAATAGCAATGTTCGACATCGATGATTTTGTCAAACATTTTTGGAATATGGAATCCCAAAGCACTGCGATCAAATTCTGCTTCGGATCTGATTTCCTCGAGAGTAAGCCATTTTTTATTGGAAAAAGTGAAATCGAGTTTGTTGCGATAGTATTGAGTTTTGGTAGAACCCAAGATTGGCATCACCTCAGGAATCGGCACTTTTGCGATCCGCTGAAACTGATCCACCACTTGTTGACGCTTGTAGTCTTTCTGTAAGTCGTAGTGAATATGTTGCCATTTGCAACCTCCACAGGTACCAAAATGCGAGCAAAACGGTTCGATTCTGTCTTTAGAAAATTCATGGAAATGAACCACTTCTCCCTCCATAAATGAGCTTTTCCCCTTTGTGATTCGAACATCGACCACATCTCCTGGAGCGACACCGGACACAAAAACAACCTTTCCCTCATGATGGCCAACACATTTCCCTTCGGATGCGATTCGCTCGATCTGTAGGTTGGTAATGACCTTATTTTTCATTTTTCGCGACATGGCCGCAAAATTAGGGAAAAAGGCGGAGAAGATCTTTCGGCTTTTTAAAACAGAGAAAGCCTTCTTTATAGTTTCTCTTTCCTCAATATTGTTTTTCAATTAAATTCATTCAAACCTTTTAAATCCCATGGGAAATACCTACCACCAAGTCTATGTACAAATCATTTTCGCAGTAAAGGGGCGGCAGAGTTTTTTGAAAAAGGAGTTCAGAGAAGACTTTTTTAAAGTAATGGCATCGATGATTCAGAATCAAGGTCATAAATCTATCATAGTAAATGGAGTAGCTGATCACGTACATTGTTTAGTTGGTTTGAATCCTGACAAAAAGATTTCAGACCTCGTCAAAGATTTGAAAACAGATTCAAATCATTTTCTAAAGGACAAAAACTGGGTTCTAGGAAAATTTGACTGGCAAAATGGTTATGGAGTTTTTTCCTATTCAAGGTCTCAGCTCGACAGGGTTTATCAATACATTTTAAATCAAGAAGAGCATCATCGGAAAAAATCCTTTCGAGAAGAATACATCAGCTTTTTGAAAAAATTTGAAATCGAATATAAAGACGAATACTTATTTGAATTTTATGAGGATGAATGATCATCGGCTTCTCTGATGGAGTAAAAAACCACTCCCAGCAGCGGTGCGTTTTTCTTGTAATCCTCTTAAAACGCTTCTCTGAAGCTCACACTCATCTGGTAATCCATGTTATTTCAATCAAATCGCCTCTCTGAGGCTAATTTTTAACAGATTTCAATTTTAAAACAGCTTAACGATTACAAAATTGGCCTATAAATTTGACTTTTGATTTTAGCACCAGCGGTGCGTTTTTCTTGTAGATAATCAATTCTAGTGAAAGTTGACCAGAGCCCCAGCGGGGCGATTTGATTACAAGTATTCTTGGCGAGTTTTTAATTCGATGCTATTTATTTGGAATACGATGAGAATACCTTCCTTAAATCTTTCCTTTTCCTTCGATTCCTTATCTTTACAATCGAAAGTATACCCATGAAGCTCAAAGACAAAGTCGTCATAATCACAGGTGCAACTTCCGGTATTGGTGAAGCTTGTGCGCTCACCTTTGGAAAAGAAGGAGCAAAAATCGTAATCACCGGACGCAACCAAGAAAAGCTTGACCAGAGTTCAAAACAATTAAAGAGCATAGGAATCGAGGTTTTGGCTGTTCTGGCTGATGCAGGATCCGAAGCTGACAATAGAAGAATGGCCGATGAAGCGATCAAAGCTTTCGGTAGAATCGACATTTTGATCAATAACGCCGGGATTTCTATGCGGGCGCTTTTTCAGGATTTGGACTTGGAAGTTTTCCGAAAGGTCATGGATACCAATTTTTGGGGCACGGTCTACGCTACCAAATTTTGCCTTCCAGAAATTCTTAAATCCAAGGGTTCGATAATCGGAATTTCCTCAATCAATGGCTTCAGAGGCACTCCTGCAAGGACTGCATATACAGCGAGTAAGTTTGCAATGAACGGTTTTTTTGAATCGCTACGGACAGAAGTGATGAATCAGGGTGTTCACATAATGGTTGCAGCACCGGGTTTTACAGCTTCAAATATCCGGAATAATGCGCTTACGGCACATGGTGAAGCACAAGGAGCATCTCCTCGGGACGAGGGAAAAATGATGACCGCTGAGGAAGTAGCTGAAGAAATTTTGAAGGCTACCATGAAGCGCAAAAGAGATCTTGTACTGACTACCCAAGGCAAACTTGCGGTATTTTTTAACAAATGGGCACCAAAATTCATGGATGGAGTGGTTTACCGAGAGATGGCCAAAGAAAAGGATTCACCTTTAAAATAAATGGCTGAATCGATCTTCCAGAATTACATCAATCGGCTGACTGACCTTTCGTCCAAAAACAGGTCAATGTATTTGCCAAAAGTGGATGGGGTGGGAAAGGTCGAATTGAGGGAACTGGATTTTCTCAACAATGAACCGGCATTTGAAATTCTTCGAAAGATCATTCAGGGAAAAAAACGGATTCAGTTAATTCCGGAAGCCGACCCTCGAATGGGAGAGACTAATCAGCTTTCCAAAAATCTATCCCGACTCGCATTTCGAGATCAATTGACTCAGGAGGAAACGGGCGACCAAAGCTTGTTTTTGGCTTGGCCTTTTGTAGAGGGAAAATTGATTAATGGTCAAATTCTTCGAGCTCCAATTTTGCTTCTTCCAGTACAGTTGAAGCGGGAAAAAGATTTCTGGTGGCTGATTATAGCTGATTTTTGGCAATGGAATCCCGCGTTTCTTTTGGCTTATCGACATGCCTATCAAAAGGAAATTGACGAAGAAAAGCTTCAGGAAGACCTTGGGAATCTCTCCGAGGATCCTACGGAATTCCGTACTCAGCTTAATCAGATTTTAGCAGATAACTTCCAGATTCAGTTAAGTTCTTCACTCTTTGAGGATCAATTTGCTCCTTTTCCTTCTTCTCAAATCAGCCTCGATCAAGATCGTTTTCAAGACGGAAGGATCAGTCTTAAAACCTATGCCATTCTTGGCCAATTTGCCCAGAGCGGTAATTTCCTTTTCCGGGAATATGTGGAATTGAAAACATCGCATGATTCAGAATCATTGGAGGATTTGTTTGAGCGCTATTTTGCGAAAGGAGAGACACAACCTATTCCACGAGAGGAACAGCTATTCCCGATCTTTCCTTTGGATGCTTCACAAGAAAATGCACTTCTAAAGGTTAGGCAAGGCAAAAGTCTAGTGGTGGAAGGTCCTCCTGGAACCGGAAAATCTCAATTGATCGCAAATTTGGTCTCAGACTTTATCGCACGAGGAAAAAAAGTGCTGGTTGTCTCCCAAAAACGTGCTGCTCTGGATGTGGTTTTTGATCGAATGGATAAAGCTGACTTTGGAGATTTTTTGGCTTTGGTCCATGATTATCGAGCGGATCATCGAATTCTCTTTGAGAAAATCAAGAAGCAGATTGAATTCATAGAAAACTATCAAGAGCAAAACCGGGGAATCGATTCCATCCAGCTTGAGCGGGAGATTTCGAAGCATTCCGGGACGATTGCTCGATTATCGGAAAAGTTTGAATCACTTCGAACAGAACTTTACCAGGACCAGTACGCAGGAATTCCGATAAAAGCACTCTACCTAAGTGCGAATTTGGAAAGTCCAGCAATCCATGATTCCAATCTTTTGCTCAAGTTGAATTACCAGCAATCACTTGATTTTGAAAAGGAGTTCAAGATTTTTCAAGCGTATAATCAAAAATACAAGCAGACTTTTTGGGGAGAACGACTTTCTTTTACAGAGGTGAAACCAGCAGATTTTGCGAAGGTTAGTCAAAGTTTGAAGGAGGCGGAGAGCTTTCGAATGACCATTCCAGCTGATTTCGATAAAGAAAATTGGATAGATTTTTCAAGTTCAATTCTGAATTCATCTGAGGCAAATCTTAAAATATTAAAGCTTAAGGAAGCCATAAATCTGATCCCAAATGCTGAAGTTTTTTATCCCTTGATTTTTCATTCTAAGGAAATTAAAAAACTGAATCAGATTCAAAAATGGATTGAAAATGCTGAACATGAGCTTTCAGAACTGAAATTGGCACTTTTTTCAGAAAAGTCGAAGCTTGAACTTTTAATAAAGGAATTGGAAATTCTACTTCCCAAATCGAAATCGTATTTCGGTAAAATTAGTGTCGCATGGAGTAGAATGAAGTTCCATATGAGTTTTCAGACATTGGCTGAGAATGGTTTGAGATTCAACTTTGATTTACTTGCTCAAATTGAAAAGGAGGCTAAGACAAGGATTCGGCTTCAAAATGAATATCATGATTTGACAACTGTTCAAGGCTTCTCATGGGATCAATTTTCCAGAGAAAATCTTTCCTATCAACTGGTGTTGATTAAGCAAGTATTGGATTTGGAAAATAGCTGGAAGGACTTGAAAGAAGTTAATGAATTGACTGACTGGTCGACTTTGAATTTCAATTCGTTCCAGTCTCAGCTGATTAAAATCGCAAGCTGGAGCAATGATTTCGAGCGATCAGCCCAAAGTTGGAAGCATTGGTTGAGTCAATCTCAGATCATCGAAATTCTTAAAAATGGGCTGACTCAGCTTTCACTAGACAACGAATTGACTTTAAATCAGACCTTTTCTGAACTGACGGCTTTTGATCGATTTCTTGATGAATGGTGGAGTGAGAAAAGGGAATTAGCCTCAAAAATCGACAGTCAATTCCCGGACTATAAAGCCGATGATAAACTCACTGCATTTCGAAATGGCTGGAATCTAGCTTGGATTGGGGAATTGGAGCGAAGAAATCCCGTGCTTTCTGAGCTAGGAAGTCTGAAGCTTTCGGAGGAAATGACGGAGCTCAAAACCTCTATTCTAGAAAAGCGCAAGATTGCAAGGCATGTGGCATTGCTTCGACTTCGGGAGCAAGTTTGTGTTCCATTAGAATTCAATCGACTTGGCAATCGCCTGACGTATCGGGAACTTTTGCATCAGGTGAGCAAAAAGCGACAGCGCTGGTCAGTTCGTAAACTGGCGGGAGAATTGAGTTCGGAGGTTTTTCGGCTTTTGCCTTGTTGGCTGGCAAGTCCGGAGACGGTTTCGGCCTTGTTTCCATTGATGCAGAATTTTGATTTGGTGATTTTTGACGAGGCGTCTCAATGTCCCGTGGAGCGGGGTTTGCCGGCTATGCTTCGAGGTAAGCAGGTGGTAGTTGCCGGAGATTCCAAGCAACTTAGGCCCTCAGATTTCTATCAGGTGAAGTGGGAATCTGAGGAAGAGGGGATGGAATATGAAGCTGAATCACTGTTGGAGTTGGCAGGACATTTCTTTGAGAAAATTCAACTCAAAGGTCATTACCGCTCGGCGGATCCTGGGTTGATTCACTTTTCCAATTCACATTTTTACAATAATAAACTGGAGACTTTGCCTGATTATCTGACGATCAAAGCTGGAAAGACTCCATTTTCCTGGCAAAAAGTAGAAGGAATCTGGGAAAGCCAGATGAATAAAACCGAAGCTGATGCAGTGGTGGAAAAAGTAAAAACCATCCAAGAAAATGATCCATCAGATTCCATTGGGATTGTGACTGGGAATTACTTTCAGATGGAATTGATCCGCGAAAAGCTCTGGAAATCTGGAATTCAATCAGATAAGGTCAAAGTTCGGAATATCGAAAATGTCCAAGGAGACGAGTTTGATCAGGTGATTCTTTCTTTGGGCTATGCTGCCAACCGGGAGGGAAAGCTGATTACCAACTTTGGCTTGCTGGGTAAATCCGGCGCAGAGAATCGGCTGAACGTAGCGATCACGCGGGCTCGAAAAATGATGCATGTAATCAGTTCGATCGAACCGGAGGATTTCCGTCCCGGACTGTTGAATAATCCTGGTTTGGCTTTGCTTCGTGAGTTTTTGACTTGGGTTAAAGCTCAAAGTCTGACAAGGGAAGTTCCGTCGCCCGAAGTAGCTGTTGCTGGATTTGAAATTGATTGGAGTTTAAAAAACCGACTTTTAGCAGAAGATAATCGCTATTCCAGACAGATTCCTTCAGCGGTGATGGATTTGGTTTGGACTGTTCGAGATGGTGAACAAACTGCGATTCTGACAGATGATCAACGCTTTTTTAATGCATCCACAGCGAAAGCTGCGATGGCTTATCATCCGATTCTGCTGGAAGAAAAGGGCTGGAACTGGGAGTGGAAGTGGAGCAGGTTTTTTTTAGAGTATCAAGATGTTAGACATTAGTATCAAGATCAGAAGTAAGAGACGAGATACAAGAAGCTAGAGGAGACAATTTTTGATTTTAGAAGTCGGATTTCGGATTTACGACGTTTTTGTAAACAAACAACCCTGAAAGGGTTGAACAATTTCGGTTAATTTGTAAATATTGTGTTAAGTAAAATCAGGACGAGACATATCTAGTAGCAAGTATCAAGACCAGATTTGAGGTACTAAAAACAAGAATTGAGATTTGTAGTATTAGACACATAGAACCATACAATGAAGAATCAGTTTTTTTGAATGATAAAGCATTCATTAATTAGTTTATTTGATTTTAATGAATGATTAATAATTCATTAATTAGTTTATTTGATTTTAATGAATGATTAATAATTCATTAATTTTTTTCATTTTTTGAGATTTTGAAATCAAAGTTTAGCACCTAACCTTGTCTCTTGCCTCTAGTGTCTTGCTTCTAGTATCTAGCGTCTTATATCTTTCAAAATAAATTTCAATAAAGTTTGATTTATCATTCATTAGATTGTATTTTTGATATTAATGAATGAAATATAAGTCATGAATGTAGCCCAGTTATCCGATATGGCCATTCTCCAGATGATCGGAGATTTCATCAAAAAGAAGCGTATGGCCCTCAATAAGACCCAAGATCAGTTGGCTGTGGAGGCGTGTATCAGTAGGTCCACGCTGAGTCTTTTGGAGCGAGGTGAGAAGGTCAATCTCATCACCCTGATTCAGGTTTTGCGGGTTTTGAATGAGTTACAGTTATTGGAGGCATTTGAAGTGAGACAGCAGATTCGTCCGCTCGATTACATTAAGCTTCAAAAGAAATATGAGCGGCAGCGAGTTCGTAATTCAGATTCAGACATAGCCGCTGATAATCCTCCATCTGAATGGTAATCGCAGCTGAAGTTTGGCTTTGGGGTAAGCTTGCCGGTGCGGTATTGTGGGATGAGGCAGAGCAATTGGCTGGATTTGAGTTTGATCCCGGATTTTTGCGCTCGGGATGGGATATTGCACCGATCACTATGCCGCTGAGCCAAGGGAAGAAACTGCATGCTTTCCCGGAGATCCGACGGGGTCGAAATGATGGGTTTGATACATTCCGGGGACTTCCGGGGCTGTTGGCAGATATGCTGCCCGACAAGTATGGAAACCAACTCATTAATGCTTGGCTGGTGCAAAATGGACGGCCAACAGATAGCCTTAACCCCGTGGAGTTGCTTTGCTTTATTGGTAAACGCGGTGTTGGTGCTCTGGAAATTAAGCCTTCATTGCGAAGTGAATCCAATACTGCTACCAATCTGGAGATCGACAGCTTAGTCGGCATCGCTAATAAAATCCTGAATTCGAGAGAAGACTTTCAAACTGATATTTCGAAAGAAGAGGAAGCTGCTTTGGCAGATATCCTAAAGATTGGAACATCGGCAGGAGGTGCTCGAGCTAAGGCTGTGATCGCTTTCAATCCTGAAACCGGAGAAGTCAAAAGTGGTCAGGTAGAGACTCCGTCAGGATTTTCACATTGGTTGATCAAGTTTGACGGAGTGACTGACAGTCAATTCGGGGCTTCGGTAGGTTATGGTCGAGTGGAAATGGCCTATTACCTGATGGCTTTGGAAGCAGGAGTTGAGATGAATGAATGTCGGATTTTGGAAGAAAACGATCGAGCACATTTTATGACCAAGCGTTTTGACCGTACCACCGAAGGAAAAATCCACATGCAGAGTTTGTGCGGATTAAGGCATTTTGACTTCAACCAAGTAGGAATGTTTAGCTACGAGCAAGTCTTTGAGACCATGCGGATGCTGCGTCTCTCTTATCCCGAAGCGGAGCAAATGTTCATTCGGATGGTGTTCAATGTCCTGTCTCGAAACTGTGACGACCACACCAAAAACTTTGCTTTTCTGATGGATAAAAGTGGAAAATGGACGCTTTCACCTGCATATGACATTTGCTATGCGTATCGCCCCGGAAGTCTATGGGTGAGCTCTCAGTCGCTTCAAGTCAATGGAAAAAGAGAAGGAATCACGGACGCTGATTTTTTGGAGGTTGCCAGAAAGATGAATATCAAAAAGCCAGAGGAAAAGTTCGAACAGGTCAAATCCGCTATTCGGAGATGGAGAGAATTTGCTGAGGAGGTGGAAGTCGATGCAAAACTCAGGGATTCGATACAGGCTACGCTCTTGGTTTAGCTGAATTACTTTCGTGTGGAAAAACGATGTGTCGGTTGACTACAATTAAAGAGAAGCTAGCCACCTTGCCAACTGCACGTCATGCACGAAATATGCCCCTTCGTCGTAAATAACCAATTCTTGTTTTTCCAATGCCTTGAGTGCAGTTCGGATTGAGCTTGCTGCACCCAAATCATGTTTTCCAATGAAGTCCTTTGAAAAAGGGTTATTCAGTGGTTCCTCCTTCGCAATTGCTTTGAATACTGTCCATTGTGTGCGTGTGAGGATCTTTTGGAAATTGGCAAATATTCCCTTTTGCTGGTCTAGAATCTGTGAAAATACAGTTTGGATGTCTTCTTCTTTAACTTTTGTATAATTGGCAAATAATTGATTGCAAATTAATTGGATCGTGTAAGTCTGACCTCGGCCCCACGTGTATATCTTTTGTATCAGCTCTTCTGAGATTTCTTTTTTGGCATGTGAAAAATGGTTTTGGATAAATGCTGAATAGACTTTGAGGTCAATCGGACTGAGGTATTCCAGCTGTGCACTTTGGTAAAATGGGCGCTTTGTCTCAGTAAACATAGCTTCCATCATGGATCTATGGCTACCGCTGAAAATGAATCTAACTTCAGGAATCTGCTGTACCCAAGTTCGAAAAACGGCCTCTGCTTGCTGGTTTTCGAACTCTCCGATTTGTTGAAATTCGTCAATTGCAAGAACAATTCGTTTTTTTCTTGTTTTCAAAAAATCTCCCAGCGATCGGAGTGATTCTGAAGCTTTCTCTGGTTGGCGTACAGAAACGGAGATTTCAGGCAATCCAGTGAATGGATTAAAATTCAAGGTAGCACCTAAAGACGCCAGTAGTTTTTGCAAAGTGGAGCCGATTCCAGAGGCGGTTTTCCCATATTTATCATAGACTGCAGATGCAATCGCTTTGATAGCTTCTTCCAGATTTTGAGTTGCTAGAAAGTCAATGTAGATGGTTTCGAATTGATTGGATTCCTCCAGCTCTTCAAATAGCCTTAAAGTAAGGGCTGATTTCCCTAATCTCCTCCAGGCGTACAGTACGATATTTCTATCGTTTTTAATGTGATCAAAAAGGTCTTTCAATTCTTCCTCCCGATCACAGAAGTAAGCTTTTCCTTGATAGGAGTTGATCACAAAGGGGTTAAATGGAGCCTTCATTTGAGATGAATTTACGTGAATTGCGTTGCGTAAAGTACGTTGCGCAAAGTACGCAATTTTAATTATTTTTCAAGACAAAATGTCTCACATATATCCCACTACCTTATACATCGCTATCCCAATCCATTCCTTCACCAGTTTGTGCCAATTGGAGATGGAGTCTGCGTTAGGAAAAATCAATGCGGGAATATCGTATTTCAGGTCATGAGAATAATAATCCGTGGGAAAAGTTTCCGTTTTCAGACCGACTTTTTCAAAGCATCCTTTGGAGCGTGGCATGTGAAAAGCAGAGGTGATCAGTAGAAATTCCTGATCGGTGGGAATGCCCTTTTGCACAAGAAAATCCTTAGTAAACTGGGCGTTTTGAGCGGTGTTTTTACTTTGATCCTCGATCAGAATATCCGATTCTGGCATTCCGGTCATGATCAAAAACCGCTGAAGCAATTCTGCTTCAGACTGAGGATTTACAGGATTTAGCCCTTGACCGCCTGTAATGAGGATTTTCTGGATTTTTCCCATACGGTAGAGTTGCAGAGCGTGAGTGATTCGGTCGGCCCCTTTGTTGAAAAAAGTTCGGTCGGTGGCTGTTTTGCTGAGGTTGGTGACCCCGGTGAGGACGATTCCGATCTCGTGATTTTCGATTTTATCAAATGATTTGAATTCCGGTTCCCAAGCCAATAAAGCCAGATTGGAAAGAAATGGATTGGTAAAAAAAATCAATAGTCCTATTCCAGTCCAAAGGCATCTTTTACCCCATTTTCTGTGAAAGTAGACCGCCCCAAGCAAAATCAATATCATCACAATTGTCAGCGGCATCGCCAAAAAACTCAGAAACTGTGAGAGGTAGAAGAACATGGGATTTGATTTTGGGCAAAGAAAGGGGGGAAAGGGGTAATTTTCAAATTCAATGTGCAATGTTCAATTTTCAAGTGAGTTTTCCTTGATCATTGGGTTTGATCATTGATATTTGAACATTTTAATTTCAATCTGATTTCTCTTATCGGACTCATAAAGCTATTTTTGACCATGCTTTCAGATGACCCAAACCTATTGCCTTTATTGGAGCGTCTTTCTACCCAATTGGATGGAAATCTTCATGTTGATTCCTTGACCAAAACCTTGTACGCCACCGATGCTTCCGTGTATCGGGAGATGCCTTTGGCCGTGGCTTTTCCTAAGTCAGAGGAAGACATTCAGAAACTGATTCATTTTGCTACTGAACATGGCACTTCGCTGATACCACGGACAGCTGGAACTTCCCTTGCGGGTCAATGTGTGGGAAATGGCATTGTGGTGGACGTTTCTAAGCATTTCACCCAAATCCTTGAATTTAATAAGGATGAGCGTTGGGTCAGAGTGCAGCCTGGAGTGGTTCGCGATGAATTGAATCGCTTCCTGAAGCCACACGGATTATTTTTCAGCCCGATCACTTCAACCGCCAACCGGGCGATGATTGGTGGAATGGTCGGGAATAATTCTTCGGGCACCACTTCCATAGTCTATGGTGTAACTCGGGATAAAGTGATTTCTCTAAACACGATTCTCAGTGATGGAAATAAAGTGGTTTTTGGAGAAATATCCCAAGACGAATTTGATAGAAAGTGTGGTCAACGAGATCTTGAAGGACAGCTGTATCGCCAAGCATTTGACGAACTTAACAATCCTGAAAATCGAGCCGAAATTCATGCTCAATTCCCAAAAAAGTCAATTCATCGCCGAAATACAGGCTATGCCGTGGATGAACTTCTGAAAGCGGAGCTTTTTGAAGGAACCGAAAAATTCAATTTCTGTAAGCTCTTGGCAGGGTCGGAGGGAACTTTAGCCTTTACCACTGAAATCAAAATCAGCCTTGACCCGCTTCCTGATCCGGTGGAAATAGTGGTTGCGGCGCATTTTATCAGTATTCATGAAAGCATGAAATCCGCCCAAGTTGCCATGAGGCATCCTGCGACTGCGGTGGAGTTGATGGATAAAATCATCCTCGACTGCACCAAGGAAAGCATCGAATATTCTAAAAACCGATACTTCGTCGAAGGTGATCCGGAAGCGATTCTCATGATCGAATTCCGAGGTAAAACTTTGGAACAAGCCATGGCAAAAGGCGAGGCCCTTGTGGCTGATCTGAAATTAGGAGGTTATGGCTACGCTTATCCGATCATCGAACCTGAGCGAGTTGCCTCTGCGTGGTCACTTCGAGCTGCTGGTTTGGGTCTGCTGGGAAACATTGCGGGTGATCCTAAAGCAGTGGCCTGCATTGAGGACACCGCTGTGGATATTGAGGACTTGGCAGATTATATTGATGAAGTGGATGCCATGATGGAAGGCTTCAACCAAAAGCCCGTTCATTATGCACATGCAGGTGCTGGGGAGATTCACCTTCGCCCGATTTTGAATTTGAAGAAAGCGGAGGATGTGGAGGAGTTTTATCAGATTTCTCTCGCTTCGGCAAAGCTTGTAAAGAAATATCAAGGTTCACTTTCTGGGGAACATGGAGATGGGCGTGTTCGTGCTGCTTTCATTCCTCTAATGGTTGGTGAGAAAAATTACGAGCTTTTTCGTCGAATCAAATACACTTGGGATCCTAAAAACATTTTCAATCCGGGCAAAATCGTGGATGCCGCTCCGATGAACAAGTTTTTGCGCTATGAGTCAGAAGTGAAAACTCCAGAGCATAAAACTGTTTTTGACTTTTCTGCTGCAGGGGGAATTCTTCGATTGGCCGAAAAGTGCAATGGTTCAGGTGATTGCCGCAAACTTCCGGGTTCAGAGGGCACAATGTGCCCTTCCTTCATGGCGACGAGAAATGAGCGGGATACTACCCGAGGCCGAGCTAATACACTTCGGGAGTTTTTGACCTTGGACAACAAAGAAAACGCCTTTGATCATCCGGAAATCAAGGAAGCCTTGGATCTCTGCCTAAGTTGTAAAGGCTGTACTGCCGAGTGTCCATCCAACGTGGACATGTCCAGTATGAAAGCTGAGTTTCTTTACCAATACCAAAAAACGAATGGAGTTCCGCTTCGATCAAAGGCTTTTGCCTATATCAATGAACTGAATGAGTTGGGGTCGATCGTTCCTGGGATTGCTAATTTTTTTCTTGGAAATTCCTTCACAGGCGGTCTGATGAAATCTTTTCTCAAAGTCGCTCCTCAGCGGAATCTGCCAGAAATCAGCTCAACAAGTTTGAGGAAATGGTATAAAAAGAATTATGCGAGTTTGGCAGGTCCGGAGAAAACGATCAAGTCGGTTTATTTCTTTGTGGATGAATTCACTAATCACAACGATACTCAAATCGGAATCAAAGCAATTTCTCTCCTAAAAAAACTAGGCTACGAAGTCAAAATCCTGGATCACGAAGAAAGTGGTCGATCTTCACTTTCCAAGGGATTGTTGGAGAAAGCCAAAAAGCATGCAGATGCTAATGTGAGGATTTTCGACAAACTCATCGATGGAAATACACCGCTGATTGGTTTGGAACCCTCGGCTATTTTGAGTTTCCGCGATGAATATCCTCGGATTGTGAGTGCGGACTTGGTAGAAGCTGCGAAGAAACTCAAGTTTCACGTCAAGTTGATTGATGAATTTCTAGGTCAGGAAGTGGCAGCTGGGAATATCAAAGCGGAATCATTCACCACGCAACCTCAAAAAATTAAACTTCACGGACATTGCCATCAGAAGGCCTTGTCATCGCTGAATTGGACACAGAAGCTTCTTTCACTTCCGGTAAATTATTCTGTTGAAACTATTCCCAGTGGATGCTGTGGGATGGCGGGAAGTTTTGGATATGAAAAAGAGCATTACGAAGTTTCCCAGCAAATAGGTGAGTTGGTGCTATTTCCGGCTGTGAGAAATGCAGAGGCTGAAACCATTATTGCTGCGCCAGGGACATCTTGTAGGCATCAGATTGCAGATGGCACTGGCCGAAAAGCCAAGCATCCGGTGGAGATTTTGTGGGAGGCGTTAATCCTTTGAGTGCGCCGCGGCGTACTCGAAGGTTTTCATTAGCTGTTATCCTGCTTCTCCTGAAGCAGGATTTTTTACGTATTGGGATATTTTTAAATGAAATAATGAATTGCATCTTCGATATCCTCAAAATCGGATTCGATTGCTCTTAATACGTTATTTTTTGAACCATCTAGAATTTGAAATCGCTTACAAATAACTCCCACAATTTCTTTGGTTACTTGCGTTCCTTTGGCTTGTTGAAGGTAATAGGAGCAAGTTTGGATCACAGACAAAGTGATAAATCCATTGATTTTGCCCTCATCTAAGTTTTGAAAAGTTGTATTTATAATATCTTGCTTTGGACTTCTTTCCAGAAAAAAATCAAGAATTACATTCACATCAAAGAAGATCTTCATAACCCCACTTTTTTGCTTTAGCTCTATAATACTCATCTTTCCAGTCCATTCCTTCAGGAAATTCAATTTTTGACTTAGGCAAGGACTTCATGTATTCGACTAAGGTCATACCATTTGGAAGGGTAGCTGGAGGTTTAATCAAAGTCTCAAAATGCTCCTGAACCAAATTTGAAACACTGGTTTCTCGCTCCTCTGCATATAATTTAATTTTCTCGAGAAGATTTTCTTCGATTGTGATGTTTAGCTTCTTTTTCATTATATGCGCATGAATATCCAATTATTCGTATAAATTCAGAAATATAATAATTAAGTGGTTGATTGTCTTTGTTTTCTGCTACTCCTGAAATTTGAATTTCATGGGGCTTTAGCCATATTATTTCGTTCTCAAGGATTGCAATTTTGAAGCTCTAAGGCTGCCGGTTTGTGGAGACCTGCCTCCGGACAGTCAGGCACAAACCGGGGCGGAATACATGTTTTCGGATTAAAAATTCTATGAACCGACCTCGCGATTGCAAATCCTGAGGAGCAGAGTTCAGCAATTCAACACCTAAATTTATCAGTTCAAGATTACAACGAAGTCCTTTTGAACCTTGAACAATTCAACCTCTAAACAATTCAACAGTTGGTTATTTAACCAATTAACCAATTCAACTTTCTACGAGGGATCCACATCCACAATCCACCTCACCGATCGAAACTCAGGTCGGGAATGAAGATCCTCTAAAATTTTTGCAAGGCTGTCCTTGAAAACAGTTTGGGTATTTCCGCTTCGATCCAGTTTGATCAGGCTTTCAAATTGAAATTGATTCTTGATTCGTGCAATGATCCCTTTCTCTGGTCCTAGCACAATCTTTTTCACTGCAATATTCGCCATCTCACGATGCAGGGCATGCGCGGCTTTTTCGGAGACTTTGAAGTCAGAATGCCTTGTAGTGATTTTCATTAATTTTACATAAGGCGGATAGTAAAATTTCTTGCGGTCAAACATTTCCTGACGGAAAAATTCGAAGTAATCGCCCTTTATCACTTTTTCATATAAATCATTGTCAGGATTCCTACTTTGAATGATCACCTGACCTTGCACCTCTCTTCTCCCCGCACGACCTGCAACTTGAGTGATTTGCTGGTACGCTCGCTCGCCGGATCGGAAATCGGGGAAATTCAAAATCCGATCTCCATCCCAAATCCCCACCACGGTCACTTTCCCAAAATCCAGGCCCTTGGTGATCATCTGTGTGCCAACCAAAATATCGATTTGGCCCGCTCCAAACTCATCCAAAAGCCGCTGATAACCATATTTATTTCGGGTCGTGTCGAGATCCATCCTTCCCATTCGAGCTTCTGGGAAAAGCAAACTCAGCGATTCCTCGATCCGCTCGGTTCCCATTCCCATGGTAGTCAATTGCGTACTTCCGCAAGCAGGGCAGGATTGAGGTACTTTTTCCTTGTATCCACAATAGTGGCAGCGCATTTCCTCGGCAAACTGATGATAAGTCAAACTCACATCGCATTGCACGCATTG
Source organism: Algoriphagus sp. (assembly GCF_046296635.1). Taxonomy (GTDB): domain Bacteria; phylum Bacteroidota; class Bacteroidia; order Cytophagales; family Cyclobacteriaceae; genus Algoriphagus. The sequence continues at coordinate 89,701 of NZ_JBKBKZ010000007.1, forward strand.
TCCTGTCCAACCACAATCCTCACACTGAATGTAAGGGGAGTAGCCACGACGATTTTGGAAGATTAAAACTTGCTCTTGCTTGTCCAAAGCTGCTTGGATTTTTTCCCGCATCATGCGGGTGGAGTCCAGTTTGAGCAAGTTTTTCTTTCGATCCGCAGCTAAATCTGCTAAGTGATATTGAGGCATCGTGGCATATCCAAAGCGATGGGTAATTTCCACATAGCCGTATTTGCCTTGATTGGCATTGAAAAAGGATTCGAATGAGGGTGTCGCCGAACCTAAAAGCGTTTTCGCTTGATGAAAATAGGCCAGCATCGTCGCAGCATCTCGGGCATGGAATCTCGGTGCGGGATCAAATTGCTTGTAACTCGGTTCGTGTTCCTCATCGATGATAATCATCCCTAGGCTGTCGAATGGTAAGAAAATCGAGGAACGTACGCCAACCACAAAAGAAAATCTTCCACTCAGAACGCCATTCCAAACCTCAACCCGTTCGTTGTCGGAATACTTGGAATGATACACACCCATTTGGGAGCCAAAGACTTTTTTCAGTCGGCTGACGATTTGAGTGGTGAGTGCGATTTCGGGTAGAAGCAAAAGCACCTGAGAACCGCTGTCCATCACTTCACGAATGAGTTGGATGTAGATTTCGGTCTTGCCACTTCCCGTCACGCCATGCAACAGAACTGTTTGCTTGCTTTCATAATGTGTTTTGATCTCGTCGAAAGCTGCCTGCTGTGTGGTCGAAAGTTGAGCAGGCTCTTTCTCAGGTTCTTCCTCAGGTAGCCGATTTACTACGACTTTGAAGGATTCGAAAATCCCGTTTTTGATCAGTGTTTTGAGCGAACTTTCAGAATCCCCTTCTTCCAGTAATGTGGCTTTATCTACTCCTTTTTCATTCAGCTGAGGTTTTTGAAAAACAGGAATGTCCCGCAAGTATTTCAGAAGAATGGATTCCTGCTTGGGTTTGCCCTGAACTCCTGCAAAAACTGCTTCCAAGGCGGTTTTATTAGAGGCAATTTCGCCTGTTAACCGAATTCGGGTTTCAACTTTTGGTGTGTATTTTTCCAAAACTTTCTCATACACCAAAATTGCTTCTTTGGCAACAAGACTTTTTAGGATCGGGTGAATGGTCTTTACTCCAAGGATCTTTTCGCAGTCTTCGTAGCTGATTTCCTCGGTTTTCTCCAAAGCTTCCAAGATCTTTTCCTCACGAAAATCCAAGGGATACTTACTTTCCTCCCTGTCAAAATTCGGGTTGAGTTGAATCTTACTCTCACTCGAAAGTCGCAACCCCGAAGGAACCGCCGCATGCATCACCTCACCGATGTGGCAGCAATAATACTCAGCCATCCACACCCAAAACCGGATTTGAAGCGGGTTGACGCTGGGTTCGATTTCCAATACATCCAATATAGGCTTGGACTCATAAGCCTGTGGAGGTTTGTTGTGAACCTTGCCAATAATTCCAGTCAGGACTTTTTTCTTTCCAAACTGCACCATTACCCTCGAACCGATCTGAATCTGAGATTTCAGATTTGTGGGGATTTTGTAAGTAAACATTCGCGGGATCGGGACGGGCAGGATGATATCTGCGAAATTATTCCCGCTGTCTTTTCCTAAAAATTCATGATCTCCAAACAGACTTTCCACCAAATCAGGCTAAATATGGTAATTGAGATTCTGCTTCTTCTAAAGTACTCACAGGCTTTTGGCAGGCGTGATCGAAGCAAACATAAATTAAAGCATTTCCGCTGGAATCGGGAGTTTTGCCCTGTAGAATTGGGGCAGTTTGTGTCAAAGTTTCTGACCAGCCGACAATTAGATTCGGGAAATAGGACGATTGAATTTCTTTGGCTTTCAGTTCTGCGCCTTTTCCCACTATTCCGATTTCGGCAGTCGGCACCAAGCTTTCCAAATAGAAATGTGCCCAATTGCAAAGGAAACCGGGTTCTTTAATGATTAAGTCCTTCATGCCACCAAGCATTTTTGAGGCTATTTCCGCATATTTTTCTTGGTAAGTAAAAAGTGAAAGTCGATGAAGGTTTCTGGCCATGATCGAGTTGGACGCAGGAATTACATTGTCAAAAAGTTCCTTTTTGTTGGCAATGAGTTTTTCAGCTTTTGGATTATTGAAAAAGAAGAAACCATCACTTTCATCGTAAAATTCTGTGATGCAGAAATCCGTCAATTGCTGTGCAAAGTCCAGCCACTCAGACTTTCCACTTGCCTCAAAGCCCATTAAACTCACCCGAATCACAGCCGCATAATCTTCCAGAAATGCAGGAGTATAGGCTTGACCATTTTTGTAAGCACGATGTAAAACACCACCTACCATCATCTTTTCTTTGATGTAGTCCAAGTTTTTCATGGCTAGGTCAAGCATTCGCTTTTCTCCGGTTGCATAAAAAGCCTGGATTAATCCTGCACTCATCAGTCCGTTCCAGCCGGCCAAAACTTTGTCGTCTTTCCCTGGATAGATTCGTTGGTTTCTGACTTCAAGAAGTTGAGCCTTGACTTGATTAAGCTTTTCCAAAAGCGCTTTTTCAGTCATTCCAAACTCGTCTGCAACTTCTTCATAATTCTGAGTTTGGAACAGAATATTGACTTCTTCTTCCCAATTACCATTGGGTTTGAGGTTGTAAAGTTTGCTCAACCAAGGGATTTCATTTGGGATTATTTCCGCCAATTCTTTATAAGTCCAAGTGTAGAATTTCCCCTCTACACCTTCGCTGTCCGCATCTTGGGCAGAGTGAAATCCACCTTCTTCCTGTAGCATTTCTGCTTCCAGCCAATTGACCGTTTCGGTTACTTTTTCAAAGAAGAAAGGATCTCTACTTACCTGAAAGGCTTTTGCAAAGAGTTCGAGCAATTGCCCATTGTCATAAAGCATCTTTTCAAAGTGCGGTGCAAACCATTCTCCGTCGACTGAATACCTTGCAAATCCACCTCGGAGTTGATCGTAAATTCCGCCCATTCCGATTTTTCGTAGAGTGAAAAAGACTTTTTCCTTCAAATCCTCATTCTTACTCAGCAAGGCATAATCCAACAAAAAATCCCAGATCGCAGGCATCGGGAATTTTGGAATTCGATTCATTCCGCCCCATTCCGGATCAAACTGAGCACTGAGTTTGGCTACGATTTCCACCAAATCATCCGCATCCAAATCTGCATTTCCAGCTGAAATACCGTATTTCTCGGTTTCTTTTCGGTTTAGACTTCTACCGAATCCCTCCGCACTTTCAGCCAGTTGATCTGAATGATGCACGTAAGCATCAGCAATATTGGAAAGAAGTTGCTTCCATTTCAGATTCGGGAAATAGGTTCCTCCGTAAAACGGTTTTTGATTTGGCATCAAGAAGACATTCAGCGGCCATCCTCCCTGCAATCCCATCGCCTGTACTGCATCCATGTAAATATTGTCAATATCCGGACGCTCTTCACGATCGATCTTGATGCAAACAAAGTGCTCATTCATCAGATCAGCAGTGACTTGATCTTCGAAACTTTCCCGCTCCATCACATGACACCAATGGCAGGCCGAGTAGCCAATGGAGACAATAATGGGTTTGTTTTCAGTTTCCGCTTTTCCCAAAGCTTCCGGCCCCCATGGAAACCAGTCAACGGGATTGTGCGCGTGCTGAAGGAGGTAGGGGGATTGGGAATGGAGGAGGCGATTCATGGGATTGAAAAATTGGAAGATTGCAAAATTGAAAGGTTACCCTCCAAGGGTTTCGAATCCCTTGGAGGCTTAGGGAAATTTGTGAGATGCTGTGGAATAACTTCTGTTTGTCACATTGAGCAGCTTGCCCGCCGTAGTGGGAAGTCGAAATACGATTTTATTCATTATAATCGGCCTTCGACTCCTGTCATCCTGAGCGGAGTCGAAAGATCAGGCTGACACCATCAGTCCTTTTTAATACAGCATCTGCTTAGTTAACTCTATTTCCTTTGAAAAATCAAATTCCCCGTTCAATCGTTCCAGTTTGGCCAGTAAGTTTTGAAGGAATTTCTGATGGGAAGTGCTTTCCGGATTGAAAGGTCGATGGGCAAGTTCAAGCTGGACTTTTTGAATTTCGGCGACCTTGGATTGAGTTTCTGAGGAAAAAACTGCACTTTTCCACTTTTCCCAAATGTAGTTTTCTGCCTCCTCGGTTGGATGAATTCTATCGGTTTTATAAAAACGATAATCCCTCAATTCATCCATCATAATCTCATAGGCTGGAAAATAGCTCACAGATTCCATTCGCCGCTCCAAATTGGCGCAAAGAACGCGAAGTATGCTTTTACTCAATTGATTCTCCGGGATTCCGTCTTTGATGTGACGAACTGGACTGAGGGTAAGGATGATTTTTAAGTTCGGATAGACTCGGGAGAAATTATCCAATACACTCCAAAGACCCATTTCCATTTCTTGCAATGATGAAAGAGATTTCTTGAATAGTTTTTGGGGCTGCTTGTGGCAATTGGCAACTCTCCCAAAAGACTCGTGCTCATATATCCAAGCTGTACCTAAAGTCAAAATAAGGTGGGTTCCAGATTCGAGGTATGTTTTGGTAAGTTTTAGCCTTTTATCGTAGGTTTCTTTTAAATCCTCGGGAGTCTTTCCAATCACATCTGAATGCGTGGAATAATGAAGAAAAAGCCCATCCATTTCCAGAATTCCTTCTTCATCCAAGGGATCATTAAAAAGCGCATGATCCAACAAATCAGATAGATTCAATGGATGGAAAATCGTCCCGAATGGATTGACAAGCACATCGAATTTGGCGTCGAGCATCTTTTGACCAATCGTCTGAGCAAAACAGGAACCCATGCTCAGGATTTTAGAATTGTGAGCGATTGGATGGGCAGAAGTCGGGATTTCGAAGGGTATAAACCAGTTCATGGGTTGAAGTTAAGGATTCCCAAAAGTTGATTCGGGATTATTTTCTTAAAGTTCCCACAGACCTGACTGCCGTCAGGCAAGTTTTACACAGAAAAGGAAACAGACCTGCCTACCGGAGGTAGGTTTTCACAGATTTTTTATATCGATTTTAAGCTATCTTTTCTAGGGATGTAAATTTGTATGTGTGATCATCAGATTCTTTGTCAGTAGATAAATTCAACCAACGGAAACAGACTCAAATTCTAATTTCAGGACCTCTTCGCTTGCACGGTGTGGCGTGGTCGCCTGTGCTGAGCGTAGTCGAAGCATCTGTCTCCGGTCCTCCAGCCAATTTATAGAGATATTTGCACATAGAAAGATTAGCATTTATCCAAATTTTCCCTGCTTTTTTAAATAAAGTTTGAATCGAGTGTGATTTTTTAAGCGAAGCAAAGACTAATTGATCAAAAGCTAATTCATGAACCGCGAGGACGAATTCATTCATCTCATTCAGCAAAACCAAGGTTTGATCTACAAGATCACAACGATCTATACTCGCGACCGGGAAGAGCAGAAGGATTTGTATCAAGAGATCGTCTATCAGACTTGGAAGTCTTTTGATCAGTTCAAAAAAGCCTCCAAACCGAGCACTTGGCTCTACCGGGTTGGAATGAATACGGCGATCACGAGTCTAAATCGATCAAAGAAAAGGGTGGCTGCAGTGCCCTTGGACGGATTGGATTTGGATTTTGCCGATGAGTTGGATTCGGGAATGGAAGAGCGGCTCAAATCGCTTTATTCTGAAATCCGGAAGTTGGGACTGCTGGATCGAGGGATTGTTTTCCTTTTTCTCGAAGGAAAAAGCCACGAGGAAATCTCCGAAATCGTCGGAATCAGCGGCAGCAATGTCGGGACGCGTCTCTCACGAATCAAAGAAAAGCTCAGAAAGGGAGTTCAAACCTACTAAATCAACAACACAATGGAACTCGAAGAAATGAAATCCATCTGGGAAGATCTCAGTGGAAAAGTAGAAAATCAGGAAAAAATCAAAAAAGAAGAACTTATGAAAATGACTAAGAAAAACTATCAAAACCGCTTATTCAGTATCTATTTTCCAGAAATACTGGGCAGTGTGATTTGCTTTGGATATGCTGGATATTTCATTTTCCAGATTGGAAAACTCGAGCTACCAATCAATCAAGTGCTCGCAGTGTTCAATACGGTGATGATGATCACTTTGCCAACTATCAGTTTGTGGACTTTGGCCCGACTGAATAGTCTGAAAATCACGGATGAAAGTCCATCGCTGTTGGTTGAAAAATTCAAAAAGGAAAAGGCCTTTTTCTGGAAATTTCAGCAATTCAATTTGATGCTTTCAGGGTTGTTTGTGGTGAGCATTTTACCACCATTGGCAGAATTGTTGGGCAAAAAGGATTTGATTCTAGAGCCCATTTTCTGGATGGTCTATGTCCCATTGGGTCTATTAAGTGTTTATATTTTCGGAAGGATTACCATTAGAAAATATTATAAATCACTTCAGGAAGCTCAGCATCTGATTGAGGGGATTGCTTGAGTCAGACCTGCCAGGTTTTCAAAACCTGGCAGGTCTTAGACTTTTTTAAGTGGATATTTTTCCTTCATGAAATCATAAGATTTTTTAATTATTTCCCTTAGCACGGGTTCGTTGAGGTCAGAAAGTTTATTTGCATAGATGCAGGCCACACTTTTCTTGAATTTGCCTAATTGGGTCAGTAAAATTTCAGAAGTCGGATCGGAACAATCCATCAGATAGAGTGAAATGGCCGCTTTTCTTGGCGAAAACCCAACTATTGGGGCGTCTCCTTCATGACCGGAGTTGTATTTGTAATGGTATCTACCGAAACCGATGATTGAAGGCCCCCACATCACCGCTTTTTCTCCGGTGATCTCTTCCATTATTTTTTTAAGTGCAAACGCATCTTCCCGCTTTTTGGGAGATTCGACAGCTTGGATAAACTCATTTACAGAAATCTCGGTCGCTTTGGTTTTGTTTTCTGCCATGGTTAAATCTCGTAAAGTTCTATCGGTAAATCATCCGGATCAGCGAAAAAAGTGAAGCGCTTTTCGGTGTACTCATCCATACGAATTGGTTCGGGACTTATTCCAGATTTGATCAAAAATGCGATGGATTCCTCAATGTTTTCCACTGCGAAAGCAAGATGCCTCAATCCACAAGCTTCGGGTCTTGAAACTCGCTTTGGCGGATTGGAAAAGGAGAAAAGCTCGATCAAATATCCATCATTCAGTCCCAAATCCAATTTATAAGACTCCCGATCAGCCCGGTAAACTTCCTGAATAATGGTAAATCCAAGCACTTCAGTATAGAACTTTTTGGATCGCTCATAATCCGAGCAGATAATCGCGATATGGTGTAGGGATTGGAGATTGAGCATTTTATAAATTGAAAGAACTTGTCCGCTGTGGCGGATTGGAAAATCGAATGATTCTCTAATATACTTTTCTCTTGACTTCGGGTTACCACCTCAAATTTAATGATGTTATGCTTGAGGATTTTTTTACCACAGAGTTTCACAGAGAAATAGGATTTTCAGGAATTGACCCAATAATGAACCGCAGAACTGGATGGTCTTAGTAGGCTTTTTTGAGAGCACAGAGTTTAAAAGCTTCGCTTTTTAGTTAATAATAATAACAACTTACTTTTCACCACTTACTTTCTTGATTCTCGCTTTTCGGCTCTCACTTCCAAAATCTTGATACTTGCGTCTAGATACTTAATACTTATGTCTTCCGTCTTCCAGCTATTTTTCCATCAAATGCTTTTTCAGAAAATCCGCTGTGGCCTGATGCACCCGAACCATATTGCTCCATTTCATCCAGTGGTGTGTATCTCCGGGGATGAAGATCGACTCATACGATTTGTTCATTTCCTCAAATCTTCGGATCAAATCAGTGGTTTGGCTGATGTTGACATTGCGGTCATCATCTGAATGAATGAAAAGAACTGGTGAAGTCCAAGTGGCCAAATCGGGGATCGGAGAGGATTTCCAGGCGATTTCTTTTGCTTTTTCATAGTCAGGAGCGACCTCATATCCTGCAGGCAAATCGTATCGCCCATCCAGATCATGAACACCATGTATGTCTACTCCAACTTTGAAAAGTTTCGAATCTCGGGCCAAAGCCAAAGCGGTTAAAAATCCACCATAGCTCCCACCATAGATTCCGATTTTTTCTGAATTTACTTGCGAAAGGGAAGCGAGAAATTCTCCGCCAGCTTTGATGTCCTGATATTCTACAGCACCTTGATAATAGCCATTAGCCGGTCGATGAAATTCATAGCCATAGCCGATTCCTAGTCTGTAATTCACTGAAAGAACCACAAAACCGAGTTCTGCCAGATATTGGTTAAGTGCATAGGCATTTGAATAGTAATCCATATAACTCCATCCCAACAGCATCTGTCGCTGTGGTCCGCCATGAACAAATACCACACCGGGCTTTTTGGCTGCGCCGCCTTCTTTTTCGAAAAGTTGACCATAAACTGTCGTGCCGTCGGGTGCAGTGAATTTGACCTGCTTTGGCGTGACCAACTTGGAAACCGGAAAATCAGATGGTAGTGAATTCTCTTGCAAAAGCTGAGTTTTTTCACCCGATTTCACAGCCACCAAGTGAGAACGCTGAGGAGTAGCGGAGAAAAAAGCGACTTTTCTTTGTGAACCAATCGTTACTGGATAAGCTTCAATCCCAGTTCCTGAAGTTTCCCATGTCAACTTTTTTGAATTCAGATCCACAGAACCAATATGCCGGCGATCCATGTCTTCTTTTGCCGGGCCAGAATTGGCTGAGAAGATCACTTTCTTCCGATCCGAACTCATTTTTACCTGCTCAACCATGAAGTTGCCGGGTGTCAAGATTTGAGTTTTTCCGGAAGGAATATCCAAAGAATACAGGTGTTGCCAACCGTCTTCATAGGATTGGAAAATCAATTCAGAATTGCTGGAAAAGTCAAAAAAACCAGATGAATAGGAGCCTCGAAGCGTTTCTGGAGCTTTCCAGAGTTTCTTTCCTTCACCAGTTGCCACATCAGCGATCCAGATTTCCCAAGGAATGTGTCGTGGTTCGAGTAGGGGAAAAGCTGCACCTTCACCTCCTCTAGTTCTGATAAAGGCGATTTTGGTTCCGTCCGGCGACCATTTTGGATTAGAATCCCGATGAAATGATGCTGCCAAAAACTGGATCGGAGTTTTCTCATCCCGATAGATTCCCAAAAGCTGATGTCCACCACGATTTACTGTAAATGCAAGGCTTTTGCCATCTGGGGATAATACTGCGGAGTTGACAGTTCCTTTGATTTGGAATAGTTGTGATGGTTTATCGGATCCAAACAAATCAGCTTTCCAGATTTGTCCACCTTTCAAAAAAGTTAATTGACTGGGAAAGCCTAATGAAATATCATCGCCCTCAGTGATTATTTCTGCCTTTTTTGATTCCAGATTGATTTTCCAGATTTCAACTTTTGGAAGTTGTGGGAGGTTTTTAGCATTGACTTTTGAGGAAGCATTTCCTCCTCCGTGATCTCCACCGCGTACAAAAACCAACCATTTACCATCCGGAGAAAACTGCAGGCTACTGATTTCCTGTCCGTCATCTTCGTTGAATGCGGTGAGTTTTTCAGGACTGAAATCAGGACCTTTTGCCCAATAAATATTCCGTTTCCCCTGCTCATTCATAGCCCACGCGATGGCTTCCTCAGTGGGAGAGGAGCCGAGTTCGGAGGGGAAACTGAACTTCCCTATCTGCTCCATAGTGAAGGATTGAGCTAGGATGGATTGTGCGAGCAGGAGAAAGGAAAGGAGCTGAATTGCGTATCTTTTTATCATGGATTTTCGAAGTCTAATAATTTCTCTAACTCATCGGCCAACTGCTTTTTATCTGGGAGAAAGAGTTGGTATTTACTTACAAATAGCTGATTGCTAATGTTTTCAGTTGCATACTCAACCAAGATTTGGTCTTTATAAGCCCCCAGTACGATTCCAATGGGTGAATTATCTCCTTCGGTATTTTCTTCTTTTCGGAAGTAATTCAGGTAAAGGTTCATTTGCCCCACATCCTGATGATCAATTTCACCCCTCTTCAAATCAATTAAAACAAAGCACTTGAGAATTCTATGGTAAAAAACAAGATCAACAAAAAAGTGTCTACCGCCTAAACTTATTCTGTACTGCCTTCCGATAAAAGCAAACCCTTTACCGAGTTCAAGTAGGAAATCTTGAAGGTTTAAAATCAATTTGGTTTCAAGTTCATTTTCAGAATAGTTTGTTGGATTTGGGATTCCCAGGAACTCAAAAACAAAAGGATCCTTGATGATATCTGATGCAAGTTGGATTTCAGCCCCTTTTTCTGAAAGAGAAAGAATGGTTTGCTTATCCTTGCTGATTGCGATTCGGTGAAAAAGCATGCTTTTCATTTGCCGTTTTAACTCCCTTACGCTCCAGTTTTCCTTTTCACATTGTTTGGTGTAGAATCCTATTTCTAATTCATGATCTGATTTAATTATTTCTACATAGTGGCTCCAACTCAATTGTCCAGACAGTGTCTGGATTTTTGGAAATTTCAGATAAAATTGTCTGATCTGAAATAAATTTGACCTACTGAAACCTTTCCCAAATTCTAACGAAAGATCTCTAGAAAGCCGATCAAGCAACTCTGATCCATACTCGGCTTTGTCTTTTCCATTCTGCTCAAATTCAACAATATGTCTTCCTATTTGCCAATAAGTTTGAACCAGAATTGTATTAATGGCTCGGCCAGCTTTCTCCCTGCCCAAGAGAAGAAGTTCCGAGATTTGGAATTTTAAGCCAGAATAAGAGTTGTTGTCACCTTTGATTTCCATCTTAATACTTGTCATGAATATAATAAAGCACCTTTTCCAACTCCATCTTTAAGTCATTTGACGGAATCGTATAATTATTCATCAGACAGGAGAAATGAAGAATCTTTCCGCTTTTGGTGATCAGATAACCGCTGAGTGAATTAGCCATGCTGAGACTACCTGTTTTGGCGTAGATGTATGGCGCTTGACCGGCGTCGGCTTTGTACCAATTGCGGATAGTGCCAGATTCACCACCTGCCGGGAAATAGGCCTTGATCTTCTCCAGCGGTACTGCTTCTCGTATTTTTCCTAACAGCGCAATGATCGATCTTGGGGTAAACATGTTTCGGGCTGAAAGTCCAGAACCGTCATACCAAATCGGCTCATCGGGAAGGTCTTTCAATAAATTTTCTTTAGCATACTCGATGGCATCGGCGATACTGAGTGTATTTGTGAGTTGATCAGAAACTAACAACAACAGCTGCTCAGCGAGGAAATTGTCGCTGATTTTCATCATTTGGGCATAAATGCTGTCTACCGAATGAGTTTGAAGCTTTTTTGGATCGAGTTTCATATAGGTTTCATTCCTGATCAGCTCAACTCTTTTCCCAATTAATTCGGAAAGCATCACCGTTGTTGATTCAGCAGAAGTGATGAAAGGAATGTCGGTTTCAAATGCTTCGTTGACCTTTTCATTGCTGATTTGGTAGGAAAACAGGTTAGAAAAACGATCTCTTCTAAATTGAAAGCCCTGCCAGTTCTTAGTGTCTTTTCCTGAGAGACTAGTCCTGAATCGCTCGGGAATTACGGTAATGCGCTGTTCATCTTTAGCTTTTTCAAACCGAACCACATTCCCGTACATAGGAAATGCCGACCGCTCAGTGGCATAATAGGCATTGTACCAATCCCAAGACCATCCGGGCCCAAAAGCTGCCACTTGATCGAAATTATTCACCAGATAAAGGTCTTTTTCAGAGTTTTTTAAAAACTCCAGGACCTTTTCATTTTTCAAATCCGGATGCAGAAAACTTGGATCTCCTGTGCCCCAGAAAATCAGAGAATCGCCTCTTTCCAAATAATTCAAGCCATTGACTAATCCATCTCCCAAAATTGAGTAAGCAGTGTAAAAAGTGAAAAGTTTGGTGTTGGAAGCTGGAATGAAATACTTATCAGAATTGATCTCCACCAGCGGTTTTTCTTTGGCTGGGTCAACCAGCATAAAGCCCAAATGGCCTTGGTCAAAGACTTCTGATTTTTTCAGCGAAGAATTGATCTTTTGTACCGTGCAGGAGGAAAGGGCGATTAACAGGCCAAGGAGTATTTTCTTCATAAATAAAAATAAGAATTTCTCGCAGACCTGCCTGCCGAAGGTAGGTTTACACAGAAAAATTCGCTGATTTCCGCAGATTAACATATTTCATAAATAAAATCCTTTTGTTTAATTGGGATTTACACTGTTTTAGACCTGTCAGGTTTTCAAAACCTGACAAGTCTTTTATATCGAAAAATAAAAAAAACCGCCCCTGTAGATCAGAGACGGTTTTGGGTATTAGTTGATTGTATTTATTATTTCGTAATCGTAATAGTCTCAGTTTCTACTTTTTTACCATCGACGATTTTGATTTCCTTCTTAACTTCCTTCTTTACCACATTTTCAGCTATAGGACTGTGAGTTCCTTCCGAAATGTGTGGGGCAATTACCAATGCCACAATAGACATCAATTTGATCAAAATGTTCATGGAAGGTCCTGATGTGTCTTTGAATGGATCACCCACGGTGTCACCTGTTACAGAAGCTTTGTGCGGCTCTGATTTCTTGTAATACATCTCTCCATCGATTTCTACACCTTTCTCGAAAGACTTTTTTGCATTGTCCCAAGCTCCACCTGCATTGGATTGGAAAATTCCCATCAAAACACCTGAAACTGTCACACCTGCAAGCGTTCCACCCAATACCTCAGGGCCAAATGCAAAACCAATAATGATCGGTGTAAGGAGTGCGATTGCACCTGGAGCAATCATTTCTCTGATTGATGCCTTTGTGGAAATCTCCACGCATTTCTCATATTCAGGCTTAGCCTTGTATTCCATGATTCCCGGAATTTCACGGAACTGACGCCTCACTTCATTCACCATGTCCATAGCAGCACGACCTACTGCCGCAATGCAAAGGGAGGAGAAAATAAACGGAATCATCCCGCCTACAAAAAGTCCTGCAAGAACCGGGGCTTTGTAAATGTCGATGGCGTCAATTTTTGCAATTCCAACAAATGCTGCAAACAAAGCCAAAGAAGTCAAAGCTGCAGAAGCAATCGCAAAGCCTTTTCCAGTAGCTGCAGTGGTATTTCCCACTGCATCCAAAATGTCAGTACGTCCACGAACCTCCTCAGGAAGTTGGCTCATCTCTGCGATACCACCCGCATTATCCGCAATAGGACCGAAAGCATCAATCGCTAATTGCATTGCTGTAGTTGCCATCATACCTGCTGCGGCGATTGCTACTCCGTAAAGACCGGCAAACTCATAAGCTCCATAAATACCACCTGCCAAAACAAGAATTGGAAGAACTGTGGATTCCATTCCTACTGCTAAACCACCAATTATGTTAGTGGCGTGTCCAGTTCCTGACTGCTTGATAATTGACAAAACAGGACGTTTTCCCATTGCGGTGTAGTATTCTGTGATGATCGACATCAATGTTCCGACCACTAGACCAAGTATAATCGCATAGAACACGTCCATATTGGTAAACTCATATCCTCTTATTGAGAGCGTCTCTGGAAGCATATACTTCACTACGAAAAAGGATGCAATACCTGTAAATAAGATAGATGACCAGTTGCCCATGTTCAAGGCTTTTTGCACGTCGCCTTTTTCATCTTTGATGGTGACAAAGGCCATTCCCATGATCGAAAACACAATTCCCAAGCCCGCCAAAACCATTGGAAGTAGGATCGGTGCGATACCTCCAAAGTTATCAAGTGACACAATCTCACGACCTAAAACCATGGTAGCAAGGATCGTAGCCACATAAGAACCGAACAAATCGGCACCCATTCCTGCAACGTCACCCACGTTATCACCCACGTTATCGGCGATTGTTGCTGGGTTTCTTACATCATCTTCTGGGATTCCAGCTTCCACTTTTCCTACCAAGTCTGCCCCGACATCAGCCGCTTTGGTATAAATACCACCACCAACACGAGCAAAAAGAGCGATAGATTCAGCGCCAAGTGAAAAGCCTGCCAATACTTCAAGGACTTTTTCCATTTCCAAGCCGTTAACACCTGCTCCAACACTTACAACAAATACTTGATACAATACAATAAACAAGGCCCCGAGTCCTAAAACAGCCAACCCGGCAACTCCAAGTCCCATCACAGATCCGCCTGTGAAAGACACTTTAAGCGCATGCTTCAAGCTAGTTCGTGCGGCTTGTGTAGTTCTGACATTAGCTTTGGTGGCGATTTTCATCCCGATATAGCCTGCAAAAGCAGAAAGGAATGCGCCAATAATGAATGAAATAGCGATGGTAGGGTGGGAGGTCTCAACCAGCATTCCGGACCAGCCTAGTACAATAGCTGCAATGACAGCAAAATAGGAGAGGACTTTCCATTCTGCCCTTAAAAATGCCATTGCCCCATCGGCAATATAGCCGGCAAGTTCCACCATGTTTTTGTCTCCCGTTTCCTGCTTGAGTACCCAGGAAGATTTGATGGCCATCACGATCAGGCCAAGTATCCCGAGGGCCGGGACCATATAAATCAACGCATGTTCCATACTATATATTAATTCGATTTGGGTTTTTGAAAATTAATTGGGCAAATATAGAATTAATCCAATACCTGCCAACTGGAAAGAGAAATAGGAGATTTGTGGAGGTTTGATAAAAAAGCCTCTTTTTTGTACCAGATTGATATCCAGTTAATTGAAAGTTCCCTCTATAAAGGGTGAGAAAATGTTATTTGACATTTTTTCTAAATTCACAGAGAAAAAACAGCAAAAATGGAAAAGCAAGTAGGTAATTTTTTGGGTTTAGATCCTGAAGTGGAAAAATTTGGCCCTGAACTCTTGGCATTGTGGTATGACGGAAAGGGTGATTGGAAACTAGCCCACGATCATGTCGATGGGCTACCTGGAAAAAGCGCAGCTAGAGTTCATGCCTATCTTCACCGCAAAGAAGGAGACCTTTGGAATGCAGATTATTGGTATTCCAAGTCAGGAGAGAGTCGTCCAAACATTAGCCTGAGGGAAGAGTGGGAACAGTTGGTGAAACGATTTCTGGTTTGAAAATCGTTATTATGTAGGTTTTGGTCTTAGGACTAAAGTTATTCCTTCCAAATAATCCCCATCAGCCAAAGCTTTGATTTCAAATTCCAATTCAGCCGGGTTAGAATTTACTTGCATAAATTCCAGCTGGTTCGAATCTACTTTTAACTTGTATTTACCGGGCAAAAGTCCATAAGAGTAAAAGCTTCCATCCGAGAAAGTTCGAATAATTTCTACAGGTTCGGTCTCCCCATTTCTGATTAATTCCAATCTCAATCCGCCTTGTCCTTGCTGTTCTCCATTTTTCTCAAAAAGTACAAAACCATCAATAATCCCTGTCTGGTAAAGTGGAATATCTATCTGTCTAAATCGGTTAGGTTCAGCAACGAATGAAAAGCTTTTCAGCTTTGGAGCTAAATTTGGATTGGGTAAGGCAGCGATATCTACGTCCAATCGATATTTCCAGTAGCTTTGAAGTTGTGAAATTCTCAAGATTCCGTCAGATCCGATCAGGATATTTGCGGAGCGGTCGAGTCGGACCGCTTTTGCTGGAACTACTTCTTCACCTTCATCATAGAATCCGTTTTCGTTTTCATCGACAAACATCCGGACCGTTACTCCTGATCGTGTGATTTGATCACGATTGCTCGGTATCAAAGAGTTTCCCGCAGGATCATAGGCCAAGGATCCGCTGAATCCCTGCTGAAGGGCATACCCGGTGGTCCGCTTGGCATATTGTGTTGAAGTTCTCAATGAGTTGAAATCATACAAGAAACCCACTTGAAACTGGGAAAGATCGCGGATCAATTCTCTGTCGTAACCTAGGGTGAAGCGACCATTTTTGAATAAGGTCTGGGAAAGAAGAAAACTAACTGATTCCGGCTCCTCCAGTAGGGTGGAGTATCTGAATTGTCCCCTGAGGAAAAGCCCCCGAACGTAAACAGGGATACTCGGTGTGCGAGGTAAGGTGTAGGTCAAAGAGCTCGTTAATAGCCCAAACTGATTTTGTGTCTGGTTTTCCAGATCATTTGCCAATCTCCTTGCACCACCTCGATAATTTAATCGGAGAATCACCCGGCTGATTTGGGTATTGAAGTCAAACTGATAATTGTTTACACCAAGTCCAGAGTCAAACCAGATCCGCTCTCCCGTCACCCGAAAGCCGGAGAATTTTCCAAGGAGTTTAAATGGGTAAAAAACGTTCACATTACCATCGCGTGTCTGACCTCTGAAATTTAAGGCAGAGTTTGGATTGTATTCAGTGAATTGGGCATTGATACTGGTGTTGTCTGAATAGAATACACTCGCATTTGCACGATAGTAGCGATCCGGCAAGGCATCGATATTAAGCAAGTATTGTTGAAAAAGCCGGGCAGAAAGACCAAAAACAGGATAGATGTTTTTCTCACCAAATATTTCACCCTGATCTGCACCAGCCCGTACCGTCAAAGCATTGGTAATACCGTAAGCAATATCTGCATGGGTTACCAAGCTGGTGCCTAAACTGTCAAATGTGAATTGTGGCAATCCTGCCTGAAAATTATACCCAACAAATCCTTTGGGTAAAAAGCTAAACGGAACCTGAATCTGTCGGTCTTGTATGATGACTTCTCCCTGTGGAGTATAAATTCTGATGCTGAGTCGAACTGTTCCAAAATTTACAGGTGCATTAAATCGATAAAAACCAACTTCATCGGCGCGTGTAAAATCCACCAATTGCCCCCCGATCAGGAGCTCCACTTCCGAATCGGGAACCGTCGTGCCGTCAATGACAAACACATCGAGTTCGAAGCGTGGAATAACGGGATTATTGGTCAAAGAAACTCCGACCAAATTGGCGGCATTGTTGAAACTTGTCGTACTCACCTGTCCGGCGGAGATACTGGCTAGTCCGACGTTCTTTTCAGGAGTCATCCCTCCCGGAAGCACATATCTCCAGCGAACACCCGATAAGCTACTGAGTAGGTTGCCATTGTTGAAGTTACTATTGTAGCTCCCTTGAAGATCACCTCCCAAAAATTCCAATCCGGCATTGAAGGACATGCCCAGATTTCTTCCGACATCTGATGCAGTATAGTTGATATTGTAATCCAAGACACCCAAGCTGAGTGCTGTTCGTTCCCGATCATAAATAAGGGGCGCATCGGTACTTCCTGCGCTGTTTCTTTGCTGCAATTGTCTTCGGATAGTTTCTCGCTTCTGTCGTTCTTCGATCGGGAGCGTGAAATCTGATTTCATGCTTACGCTGAGCGCATAGGTGTTGATGGTAAAGGTGATTCCAAAAATTTGTTTGAAGTAGTCCGGGTGAAGAAAAAGATCCAAGTCCCCAATGTAATATTTATCCGCTTGTAAGGGTTCGGGTTTCCCTTTGATGATGAGTTGATTGGTAACAGGGTCAACTGACCAAGTATCGTTTTTTGTTGGATAAATGCCTTTCAGGCCTTTTCCACTATCAGTTCTTTCTGTAGAGATGTAGAGTAAGCTGAGGACTTCCCCTAAAGGTAAGTACGCTACATCACCAAAAAATACGCCGTTGATGTACACATTTCCCACGGCAGGGTAGTTAAAATTGAGCAATACTTCTCCATCCGGTTCTTGCTGCGCAAAAACAGGTTTAAGAATTCCGGTAAGGAATACCAACAGAATTCCGAATTGAAGAAACCTAGGTGATTTCAACAGCTTTTAGAGATTTGCCTTCAGGGTGATTAGGAAAGGTTTTCGATCATCTCTTAGCTTATTGGATCGTAAGCATCACCGTCTGAGTCACCGCAGGTGCCTGAACCAAATCCGAAGATGGGATATCCGATCGACGGGTCTCATATCTGAGCGTGATTTCATAGGTTCCTGCTGGAAGATTCTCCGGGAGCTTCATTTCCACAGCCCGCTTTCCGGAGAAATACATGGCAACGGTCTGCTGCTGTTCAGCTATCACTTCCTTTGCACCGTTTCGCATGGTAGCAGTCACACTTCCCAAATACGGAGAATTGCCAGATACCCTAAAATCCGGTGTGATGCGGACGTTTCCATCTTTGACCTCAGTCGAAGTCTGTCCAAATTCAAGCCCTGTTGAAGTCCCACCAACTTTCTGGAAGGCAGCAATCACCTGATCAAACTTAAAGTTGACTTGGGTAGACACTCCTTCTGTTGCCGTTTGCTCTACGTCTGCGGTTTGAGCATTGGAAGTGATTTTTACGCGGGTGAAATAAGTGCCTGCTGCCAATGATCGGTCAGGTTTTGCCTGAAGTCTCACTGTTTGCTGCTGCTGAGGGGCAAGGATGAAAGTTCGGGGAAATGCCCGAAGTCGGTCACCCATACCAAACTGTTTCTCCATTAGACTGTCCCCATAGACCATGGTCAGATTGCCCACTTCGTCATTTCCGGGATAGCCAAACAGAAAACTCACGTTGATCTCCTGAGGTGTGTCTCCTGGGTTGGTTATAAACAGGGAACCCACTCCGTTCTGGTCAATAAAAACTGTGGTGGGAGCGATGGAAACCTGCGCCAAAGCCGAAAAGGAAACAAGGCAAGGGAGAAGTGCTAGAATTACTAGTATTCGATGTCTCATAAGACTAAAGTAAGTTAAGCCGGCAGATTTCCCTGCCGGCTTTGTTGAAATTAATTGTATTCAACACTAATGTTGAATGTACCTTCATAGACTCCAGTTGCTTGACTTGATAAGGCTGGGATAGTTCCTCCAACCCATAAGAAATAAACTCCTGAAGCCAAAGTAACAGTATTGCCGGATGTAACTGTGCCTGCAGTTGCCTGTTCCGTGTCTACAGCAGCACCCACTACTTGCGGAGTCATTATCATGGTGGCAGTTCCAACAATTGATTCGGTCAAAGTAACTGTTGCATCATAGGATACCGTAACTGGGACATTTGCACCTTCGAGATCAAATTTCGCAACCTTGGTTATTGAACCTGTGTTTGCATTACTTATTCCATTTGCATCCAGAATTATTTGGTCTGGAGTAGAAGCAGAAAGATTTCCGAATGCAATTTCATTGAGAGTTCCATCCAAAGAAATGGTCAAGTCGGCCAGAACTGAAGCTGATGCAGGAGCAATTGCTGTTTTTTGCGCATTCGCAGCAAAGCCTAAACCTGCTGCGAGGCCTAGGGTAAGGATTGATTTTAAGATTGTTTTCATTTGTTTGTTTGTTTGTTTGTTTGTTTGTTTGTTTTTTGATAAAAAGTAATTGTTGTTTTAATACTGTTTTTTTTCATTTGCTTAGGCGATCCTGGATGCCCTCGGCGGTTTAGTTTATTTGTTTTTCATTGGCTTTTTTCAAGATTTTGAAGGTTTTTGATTTATTTTTAAGGGTATTCAATTTTGATAGTAATTCCGTTAATGAATGGTAGACCTAGCCAGGCCTGAATATGTGTCGGTCGTGGGTCCATATGTCGGATAAGATTGGGATGAGTACTCATTCTTAATTCCTGAACTGTGGAATCAAGGTTCGAAGCTTTTTCAAAGTCAGCAGTCCCATCGTTGAGGAAATTTGCTTCGGGACTTGGGAGAATCTCCCGATCTGGAAAGTCTATATCAAGAAGGAAGGTCAGATTTTCCTGAGATTCGATACCTACCCAGACTTTAGCTTTGCTGTTTTCCCACGTTCCCCCTTCGATGGTTTTTAGGACCCCTGCATAAAATTGGATCCCGGCAGGTAATTCTAGCCGGACAGCTACAAACTGAGCCTGTACTGACTCTGAGACCAGCATCAAAAGTGGAATTAGGGCGATATTTAATATCCGATTAATCATTGCTAGTGAAGTAGACATTGATCGTGATGTCACCCAGATACTGACCGGCATTTACAGCGCCGATAGGTCCCAGCTCTCCGGTAATAAATAGATAGGCCGTTGATTTCGACCGTGTCTCACCTCCGGAAATCGGTGTGGGAGGTGGTCCAGGTGCTCCTCCTGTTCTTCGGTTTACCGGGAACGTAACATTGTAAAATCCAATTGGAAGCTGAATTGCTGAAGCCTTGGCGGCTGCATCATTTCCGGCCTCCATATTATTGTAAGCAATACCGATTCGAAAAGGGATTTGCTCTTCAGGAACTGTTCCCGTGCCGTCCAAACTAAGGAAAGTCGGGGCATCCACTTCCACTGTCAGGTCAAATCCTATTGGTGCTTTGATTTCGAAGGCAACTGCTTGAGCATCAGCCAGATTAATGGTTATAGCAGAGCTATTGGCGGAGATGTTTGCTTGTTTTTGATTGAAGTTCAGATTCGGATTTGCCATAACCGAGGTTATAGTGATATCATCACTACCTGTCCAGGTACTAAAATTTATCCGCTGTGCAAGGCTGCTTTCAGCACCAAGCATAGCCACCAAAAGAACCAGGAGGCTAGAAAATCCAAAGCGATATGAAATAATTGTTCGCATCAGATATATTCCAATTCGATGATAAATTCAGATAAATACAGTCCGGGTCCAGCCTGGGAAAGATCCAGATTGGCACCTAGCCAAAGGAAAAGTACACCTACCTCACTGAGCATTACATTGCCCTCGCCCACCTGTAGCGGAGTACTCTGAAACTGGGTATCTTCGAACGCCTCACTCACAAAATATTCGGCGTAGACCGTTCCGAATCCTTCATTTTGTTCTTTCAAGACCTCGTTCTGGAGAAAAGTGATTCGAACTTTTGCATTTGGATTTCCGATGATTTTGAACATACCAGCAAATCCACTTGTGGTGGGATCAACTATTATTTTATTATCAATGATCGTTGGGCTGATCAGATCCAGATTTCGGATAGTCAGCATTTGCAGGTTATCGGTGACTGTAGCTGTTGCACGGACATTAAGGGTGGCCCTACGGGTATCCACCACCTCTTGGGCCAAAGTACTTCCAGTACATATTCCGGTTAAAAAAAGAAGCAGGATATAAAAGGATTTCATCATCAGTGTTTCAATAGTTTTTGAGTGAATTGTCCGTTGGTGGTGCTTAGGCGAATGACATACATTCCGCTTGGTAAATCGATGGATGAAGGAATCCAATCCAGTTCCTGAATTCCCGCTTTATATTCTTCAGCCGGGAAGCTTCCGACTTCCTGACCCAAAAGGTTGTAAATGCTGACTGTGGCTTTTTCTGACACTGGCAGATAGAATCTTATTTTGGTCTCATACTTAAATGGATTTGGAATAGGAGCAAACAGCTTGGGGAATTCGGGTAAATACTCAATGCGATCGTCCGGGAATGCACCAATGAAAATGGTAAATGGACGTTTCGGTTTGGAACCAGAAGAAGTTCTGGCATTGACTATATTTGGCGTAATTTCTTCCTCTTCCCCTATTTCATAAGGAGTCTCGAAAACTACCGCCTGAGGAACTTGCAGGCCATTCCATGTTTTTCGTGCATTGGATACCGATGCTTTGGGCGCTTCAAAGCTGAAGGTATGCATGCTTTCCTTCCGCATGTCAATCGCTTTTTGGTTGATGTGATCCATCAGCACGATGTCGGAAGTGGCTGGCCATTCTGTGGGGATTTTCCAATCCATTAGATAGGTACCATTGAACGGTTCTCCTTTTTTGGAAGCAGCAAGGTGTAATGGTATCACCCGATCTTCGCTGTTTGGATCGGGTTGGTGATTGATCACGAGCGGGCTTCGGGTTTTTGTAGAACCAAAGGAGTAAAGTAGCAGCCAATCCTCTCCTAAGGATTCGAGCTGGTAAGCGTCTTTGGTGTCAGCGCCGATTTTCCCATCTTCACCAAAAGTGATGAAGGATCGGGCTTCCATACCTTCTCCAGCAACGTTCAATTCCAGCGTAGGAGGGGTGAAGTCTTGTTTTCTTCCAAAGAAAGAAGTGAAAGTCAAGGTTTTTGCATCGTTGCCAGAGAGAATGAGATTTGGGGTTGCAGCATTTGCCTTGACCCAGAAAGCCTGGTAAGGTGCGATTCTACCGCTTCCCAAATCTCCAGAAGTCCCATTCCAAGTCAGGAAAGCATTCGATACCGGATCCCACAAATAGATGGATTGATCAATGTTGGTTTTGGTCCATCCGCTAGCTGAATGGAAATCAATCACCGAGGCGGTAGGATTGGCCAGCATATTAAAGCCTTCATCAGCCTGATTCACTTCGATGAGTGTATTGCTATTTACCTCCTCGAATTGCGTAGTTCTTGCTGTAAAAGTGACCCCAAAGTTGAAAGATCCCGAAGCCAGATTAACTTCTGTTCCGCTGAGGGACATAGTCTTGGGTAATGCATCTGTATAATTTCCGCCGCCGGGCTTGGTATCTCCATTGAAAACATAGAAGTAGTGTCCCCGTCCGGCTGGAGCATTTGAAGATAGATTGGTAGGCTGTCTCCATCCTTGCAGGGTGGTACCTTTATCGGTCTCATCCCACCATAATAAGTTAGGCTGAAGTGTTGGATTGGTGGAACCAGGGAAGCCTTGAGTTTCCAATCCTGAGGTCAGTATATCATAAGTCGTGGTGACCGGAGTCCCGATCATCCTCCATCCTTTGTTTCCTGTAAGCGTTTGTTTGACTTCTAAGGCCGGGTTGGAGGTACTTCGATTGACATAGTTAGCTCCCGGTTCCAAAATCAATTTACCGCTTCCGGTGGTCAAAGATCCCGAGGAAAGGATTTCCATTGCTTTCCCGGTATTGAGTGTCAGCGTATTTGTTCCGCTCAATACAACCGAAGTAGCTATGGGAATAATGTTTTCGGAAACGGTAATGGTTGCATTGAGCGTTTTTGTACCGATGCCGGTAAAGGAAACATTTGTAAAGCTTCCTGCTCCAATAATTGCATTGGGTGTTCCTGTAAAATCAACTGTGCTGGAAGTACCGGAGTTGAAAGTTCCTGAATTACTCCAATCTCCATGGACGGATAGGGTAAAGGTTCCGGTAATTACCAAACTTGCTCCAGATTGGATAGTCAGATTTTTGGCTACTGCTCCATTGGCATTGATGCTAGGTTGGTTGGGTGCGGTGGATGGAATTAGTACATCCGTTGAATTGGTAGGCAAAATACCATTACACCAGTTGGCAGCGGTAAACCAGTCTGTGGAAATTCCGCCTATCCAAAGTCCGTTTGTGCATATTAAGGTGCTGGTAGTCACATTCAGGATTCCCGTTGCCGAAATTCCAAAGTAAGTTGCATTGTTGAAGAAAGCCGAAGAAGCAGTACTACCGTAGCTACCATTCGGTTGACCTGCACCTCCAAGGTTTAAGGTGTTTGTAGTGGAATTGGCGGATCCCAAATTGGCCGAAGTAGTTGCAGCTATGGAAAGATTCCCTGCAATAGTGGTTGCTCCTGCGAAAGTTTTGACACCTGAGGCTCCTCCCAGTATCAAGTTGCCATAGGTGTTAATTGCCACGGTTTGATTGGTTCCTAGGTACTCCACAGTACTGCTGGCATCGATTGTTCGGGTCGTGTAGTTGATTGGAAATGCGGCAATGTCATTTCCTGAAGTGATAAAGGTGGTATTTGGTCCTAAGGTCAAGTTGCCTCCTGCTGAAGATCGATCGATCGAGCTAGCTCCAGCATTTAGTGTTCCACTGAGCAGCGTAAGATTTCCATCCGGAAGGGCAGGAGTGCCACTCAAAGTCAATGTTTGCCCTGCGGTGAGATTGATATTCAGGTCTCGAAGTCCGGTATTTCCCAATTCGGGACCTGAAGTTTTTGAATTTCCAAAATAGCTGACATCATAAGCTCCGGTGCCTTGAAGAATACCTGTCACTGAACCAGCATTTCTCAGAATCTCAGATCCTGTTAGCATGCTTAAGTTTGCCCCTGCTGCTAAGTTTCCGGAAGTTAAAGTCAGGGTGCTTTCTATGGATCCTGCCGAATTCATTGTTAATCCCGCTGAATTTGTCAAAATAAAATTATTGAAGGCATTGGGTTGAGAACCTGTGATAGTCTGAGCTACTGTTCCATTGAAAGAAACGGTGCCAGTGCCAGATGAGAAATCCCCATTGTTTGTCCAGTTTCCCGCCAAAGAATGGAGTTGATCTCCTGCGTCAAAATTATTGGAAATCAATAAGTTTCCTGAAATGGTTAAATTTCCTGAGGCAGACTTTGTGCCTGCGCCTGTGAAGGAAATATTGGCAAAGTTTCCGCCTGAAATTGATCCATCTTCGACTCCTGCAAAAGTTACTGTACTAGTTGTACCAGGAATAAATGTTCCGTTGTTTTCCCAATTTCCGCCCACAGTAAGCGTAAATGCCCCGCTTATTTGAACAGTGGCACCAGTTTCTATCACCAAATTTTGAACTATTGCTCCGTTTGCACTAATGAGCGGTTGGAAAGGTGTTGTAGATGGAATAAACACGTCTGTCGTGAGAGTTGGCACCTTATTGCCACACCAGTTGCCTGGAGTAAACCAATTCGTGGAAACTGTTCCTTGCCAAGTTCCCTCGTCACAGATGGCCGTATTTATGGTGACATTGAGTAAACCAGTATCCGTTGTACCAAAGAATTGTGGCCTTTTAAATGTAGCCGAAGAGGCAGTACTTCCGAATGAACCAGCAGGCTGATCAATTCCCCCAAGAGTGAGGGAGTTTGCAGTACGATTGGTTGTCCATAATCTTGCAATAGCTGTTCCTCTAATCGTAAGATTTCCGAGAATATTTTGACTCCCTGTAAAAGTTTTGTCTCCTCCGCCTCTAAGTTCGAGGTTGAAGAAGGTAACGGCTGGAATACTTTGAGAACCAGGACCGCTGAAGACCACTGAAGATGTGCCGGCAGCTAAAGTTCCACTTCCGGATTTGGAAAAGTCGCCTGAAGCAATTTCAATTAGTCCCTCTGTACCCGGTGCCAAAGTAGTGGTGCCTGAATTATTTTGGACACTTAGATTTTGATATATTCCACTGACAACTTTCTGCCCACCGTTTAAATTGTTATATGAGACTGAAAAACTCCAGGAACGACCTGAAGTAAGAGGGCTTGCAGAGATGCTTTGAGTGGAGAGTGTACCTGATCCTGTAGTGGTCAAATTTCCTGATAGCTGAAAAGTTGCCATGTTCAGTGTGACATTGGTAGGAATATTCAGATTTCCTCGGACAGTAAAATTATTTCCAGCCGTCAGAATCTGATTCGCATTCAGGCTTACAGTGACGCTGTTTAATCCTCCACCACTCAGTTCGCTCCCCGTTGTTTTACTTGTTCCCTGATAGCTTACACTGTATATATTGGCACCTTGGATAGTACCAGTCATTGCTCCGGTACCTCTAATTATAGCTGAATTAACGTTCATAGTCAGGTTTGATCCTGCCGTTATGTTTCCTGCTGTGAGCGACAAGGTGCCCCCAATTGAAATAGGAGCGCTCAATCCTAAACTTGTTGAATTGGTTGAAATAAGATTAAAGAAGCTACTTGTGCTCGATCCGGAGATAGTCTGAGTGGCGGTTCCACCGAAAACTACAGTACCTGTTGCTGGAACAAATGTTCCGTTGTTAATAAAGTTCCCGTTAAGGGTCAGGGTCTGTGTTTCTGAAATACCTAATGATGCTCCTGATTCAATGTTGAGATTTCTAGCGATAGCCCCATTAGCATTAATCACAGGCTTAAATGGAGCATTTGCTGGAATAAGCACATCAGTCGTGGCGGTTGGAACGATTCCATTACACCAGTTGGAAGTGGTAAACCAATCTGTGGAAGTACCACCAATCCAGAATCCGTTCACACAGGCTAAGGTACTGTTAGTTACATTCAAGATTCCTGTTGCGGAGATTCCAAAGGAAGTAGCAACCTTAAATATAGCCGAAGAGGCTGTACTTCCATAAGATCCATTGGGTTGTCCCACACTTCCAAGGGTTAAGGTGTTTGCGGAGGAATTGGCAGTTCCCAGATTGGCTGATGTAGTTGCCGCAATTGAAAGATTTCCGGCGAAGGAAGTGGCTCCAGCAAAGGTTTTTACACCGGAGGCTCCACCCAAAATGACGTTGCCATAGGTATTGGTAGCGACAGTTTGGTTGGTACCTGCATACTCTACAGTACTGCTGGCATCGATTGTCCGGGTTGTGTAATTGGTAGGAAATGCTGCGGTGCCATTTGCTGATGTAATAAAAGTGGTTCCTGCTCCAATTGTCAAAGTTCCACCTGCCGTGGATCGGTCGATCGAAATAGCTCCAGCGTTTAGTCTCCCACTTGTCAGTGAAAGGTTTCCATCCGGAAGGGCAGGAGTCCCACCTAGGGTCAAAGTTTGCCCAGCAGTTAGGTTTACAGTCAAATTTCGGAGTCCGGTATTGACTAATTCCGGTCCTGATGTTTTTGAGTTGCCGGAATAGCTGACGTCATAAGCATTGCTGCCTTGCAGTGTACCTGTGAGTGAACCTGCAGTCCTTAAAATTGCCGAATTGACACTCATGGTGAGGCTGGTACCTGCTCCAAGTGCCCCTGAGGCCAGCGTCAAAGTGCCTGATACAATGGTAGCAGTACCAAGTGATACACCGGCAGGATTGGAAATTGTGAGGTTCGCGAAATTATTGGCACTTGACCCAGAGGAGGTTTGAACAGCGGTACTCTGGAAAGTAACTGTTCCTGTTCCAGCAGAAAAGGTTCCGTTATTTATCCAGTTTCCTCGAACAGAAAAAGTTGAGGTTCCAGTCATACTTAGGCTTGCACCCGATTCTATTGTAATATTTCTGGATAGAGCCCCCGTGGTGTTAATCTCTGGTTGGTTTACGGTAGCAGGGATAGTTACATCGGTCGTTGCCGTTGGTAATCCATTACACCAGTTAGCTGGATCAAACCAATCCGAACTGACATCTCCGGTCCATTTTCCATCCTGGCAGACATTCGTCACAAATAAGATTCCTGGGTCTATAGTCCCAAAATAAGTTGCCAATTTATTGGTCGCTGTAGAAGCTGTACTTCCGTAAGATCCTACCCCTTGAGCTATTCCATTCAGAATTAAAACCTCTACAGATCTATCAATATTTCCCAGTCTGGCAATAGCAGTGGGATTGATGACCAATTCATTTGAAATGGAAGTTCCTGCGTCGAAGGTCTTGTTCCCACTACCGCTTAGAACCAGTTTTTTGAAAGTCAAACCGGCAATGGTTTGCGCTGCAAGACCATTGAACTCCACTCTGGAATCAGTCGCATCTACCGTAGCAGGATTGGTTACAATTAGTTGGTTCCTGATGACAAAATCCCCTGATCCCTCTGGCTCCATGGTATTAGTCCCACTGGTGGATAAGATTTCCAGATTTTCATAAATCCCATATACTATAGTTTGTCCACCGTCTGCTTTGTTGTATTTCACGACAAAGCTCCAGGTTACATCCTGAGGAAGCGGTTCCAGCGAGGTACTCTGAGTCTGCAACTGTCCTCCACCGAGGGTAGTAATCAGAGTAGGGCCTATGGAAAAGCTTCCCATATTGAATGTGATACCATTGGGAATGTTCAACTGACCTTTCATGGTAAAATTGGAAGTCGAAGTCAGGGTACTACCTGCTGTAGAAGTCAGGGTTACATTTCTTAATCCTGCACCGCTAAGCTCTTCGCCTGTCGGACGGTTTCCGCCTGAATAAATCACATCGTAATCCTCTGTACCTTGGATAGTTCCATTCAGATCCGCCAAGGCGTTGGTCAGGAGAATCTGTGATTCATCGAGCATGGTCAGGTTTCCATTGGTATTAAAATCCCCATTGGAAAGGGTCAGGTTGGTAGAGACGGAAATCGGGCTGTTGACCCCCACACTGAGTGGGTTGTTGATTGTTAATGCCTGAAAAGCGGTTGGGGAGGTTCCTGAGATACTTTGCGCTGCCGATCCTGTAAAAGAAATTAAACTGTTTCCTGTAGTGAAAGTGCCGTTATTGGTCCAATTTCCTGACAGGGAGTGTGAAAATGCACCCGCATTGAAATTATTGGATATCAGAATAGTACCATTGGCTGTGAGATTGCCCGAGGCTGTTTTTGCTCCGGTTCCTGAAAAAGTCAGGTTATTAAATGTGGTGCTTTGAATGCTTGCCGGATTGTCACCATTAAAGTTGATGGTGCTCGTACCGGGAGTAAAGGTCCCTGCACGAGTCCAATTGCCGCCCACATTGTGTGTAAAGGAAGCTCCAGAAAATATAGTTCCGGTTCCTATATTGACATTTCCCCCTATAGTTAGCCCAATGACTGCTGTGCTGGATGCAGTTCCTGTTAAAGTAAAATTGTTACAGATGTCTGTAGTACCTGTTTGAAATGTTTTTACTCCAGATCCACTGAGAATCAAATTCCCATAATTGACTGCCCCGATGGTTTGATTACTTGCTGCATTGTAATTAACTGTACTGGCACAGTCAATATCCCATGTAGTGTAATCCATAGGGAAATTATTGGTTCCACCTACCAACAAATTTGTGTTTGCCGCCAAGGTGAGGGTTCCACCTGCCGCTACCCGATTGGCAGTGAATGTGGATAAGTTGAAAGTACCAGAAAGTACACTCAGATCACTGGTAATAGTCCGGTTTGCGTTAAATGTGACTGTATTTGATCCACTAGCTCCCGTATTCGCTATAATGAAAGAATTGATGGTAGCAGGAGGGCCGGTACCAATCGCTTGGTTGACGCTACCATTGTATATGTAATTTCCGGTGGTGCTGAAGGTTCGGATTCCGGTATTTTGTATATGTCCGGTAGCTCCTGTTACAGAAATTCCGTCTGGAGAACGTATTCCTAAGGTTGCTCCCGTGCCCATCACAAAAGTCCCGATGCTACCTGATGTACTGGAAGTTGCGTCAGCGAATTGTAGAAATGAGCTGGCAGTGACTTCAAAATTTATAGTTTGAGAAAATGTTCCCCCAGTTTTTGAAAAAAATTGAATTGGGCCTCCACCTTGGAAATTTATCAAACCAAAACTGGAACTTGTTTCAGTAACTAAGCCACCTGATTGGGAATAGTTCCCATTTAATAGGAGCGTCCCTGAACCGGAAGTTCGACTTAAATCCATAGTTCCCCCAGAAATAGTTACATTCCCGTTTACCGTAACAATTCGGCTGGTATTATTATTCTGGAAAGCTAAATGACCACTGATTAGATTGAGATTCCCTCCTATTGTAAAACTCGATGCAATCCTGATTTGTTGATTATTGTTTGGGTTTTGAATAGTCAAATTTCCAGCAATACTTAGTGGAGAAAAACTCATATTAACGTTGTACTCAGGGCTAGCAAGAATGACGTCTCCGAAGTTTTGATCAGTATTTCCACTAGTTGTATTTTGGGTTCCCGTTACTCTAAGTATGGATGTCGGAGCCCAAGTAGCAAGAGGGAATGCTGTCCCATTTCGTGCGTGATGATATTCGGACTCTTCATTGAAAATAATTTTGTTTGTTGCCGAGTTGCTGAAACTTCCGCCTGTATTGGTAATTTTTCCATTTACAGTGATTGAGACTCCGGTATTATTCGTTCTTAAGTTGCCTAAATTCCCCAAAACCAATTCCCCATTGATCAGTCCAGTTGCGTTTGCGGCTAGGGTAATTCGAAACCTGTTGCTTGATGAAACTAACGTAAGTTTTGCTCCAGAATCGATTTGTAAATCCTCGCCGACAAGGTTGCTGATGTTAAGGTTATGATTGTTTTGTGCTGTATTTAGGGTAATTTGACTATTGTTTGTGATTAATAATCGACCTATGGTTTGACTTGGTACAGAAATGATATTCAGGGTCGTTCCTGAATTGAATTGCAGAATGTCATTGTTTGCTGTTGTTGTTCTTGTCGGGTTCCAATTTGCGGCAATGGCCCAAGAACCATTATTCGGTCCGACCCAGGTGTAGGTAGTCTGCCCCCAACTCACCCCATACCCAAACACCAAAAGCCCTACAATCAGGTAAAATTTGATCTTTGTCAAAAAAGATAAACCCGGTAAAATTTTATTCATAAAGAGGGGTGATCAGAATATTCTTCTGAGGGTAATCGTAATAACGCACTTTAACTAGGGTAATTTATATTTAGCCAAAATCAATCCAATTTTTGTTAAAATTCAATATTCTAGGTTTGAATTACATTTTCGACGGTACTTATTAATTAACTTCAATTTAATGTATAAATAGTGCTACTATTTACTTGTTAAATTTTAATTTGCCAAATAAATTCAAAAATCTCCGACCCTCACTAAATGAGTGAATTCATAAAATTTTTTTGAAATTCCTGTGATTAAATTGTGAATTCCAAGAATTAGAAATTCGGGAAACATGATAATTCCTTATAAAAAAAATCAATTTAATGCATAAGCTTTATTTAAAAAGAGACTTATTATTTGCAACCGCAGATAAAAAATCTTTTGTTTTTCAAAAGCTTTGATTATCAGGTTTCTTTTTAGAAATAAATTTTACCATGTTTAAGAAGGGAAAAAGGATACTGTTCGCTTTGTAATTTTATCTATCGAAGACTGTATGGATTCAAGGTTTTTAAATAATCATTTCAGGTAAAAAAAGTTTTAATCTTATATGGTAATTCTTCTAATGATCTCACTTGTTTTGAATTTAGAAAAGCCAAAATCTCCAAAAGATTTTGTTTGGGAAAACCGAATTCTGATTATTAGTTCTTCCAAAGTTGAATCTTTTTGGTTTGAACAAAATCTCCAAAAAAATTTGAACGATCGTAAACTTCTGGTTTTTTATTTCAAAGGAGATTTTTTGGTAAAAACCACATTTCAAGGTAAAGTTGACGCTGGTAAATTTTTGGAAAAGCTTCCCTCCAAAATTTCCAATCCCGATCGATGGGTTTTGATTGGACTGGATGGCGGGGTAAAATTTATGAGTTCTAAATCCCCACTACCCTCCGAGATTTTTAGAATTATTGATGCAATGCCTATGAGGCAATCTGAGATCAGATCCACTGAGAATTAAGGACTTTTTCCGTTTTTCTTACCAAAACATGCAAAATATACCCTATAGAGGGTATGTTTTGGTACTTTTTAGCACTGTATTTTTGATGGAATTTGTAAATGATATCTATGAAATTCTTTTATCTATCCTCCAAATCCAACAATCAAGGACAGTATGAAATCCACGAAAAAGATTGTGAAGACATTCCTGATGCAATCGATCGTGATTATTTGGGTCCATTCAACAATGGGCGAGAAGCGTTACGCAAAGCTCAACTTATCCAACCAAACTCAGTCTGTTGTGAAAAATGCTGTAAAACCAATTTTGAAGCTTCCTTTCTACAATCAAAAAGGAAAGAGATTTAATTGATTTAGATTTGTTTTGGAAATTCTTTGGATTTCAAAGTGTAAAAATCTTTGGAGTTTGAATCTAATTGTGAAACTTTTTAAAATCTGTAAAAATTGTAATTTTAGCTCCCGAATCGGGGTGTGGCGCAGTCCGGTAGCGTACACGTCTGGGGGGCGTGTGGTCGCAGGTTCAAATCCTGTCACCCCGACAAATAAGGATTTTAAACAAAATCAAAACTCTGTAAATAGCTGATTTACAGAGTTTTTTGTTTTTGGGGTAATTCAATAAACATCAAAAGAATGCATATTCCTGGTGTACTATTTGGTGAACTGTCAAATCGGGAATAAATGCATCACGGCGATTCTAAGTGTTAAACAAAAGGCGGATGAACCAATCCCTCTCAGGACATCAATTGGTCGGTATGATAAATACTACAACCAAATTCAATTTTGAAAATAAGCTGCTTTCCATCCTTAAGTTCAGTCCTATTCTAGTAGCCAGTGATATTTTTAGTAAGTGAGCTTACAATGAGACCAGACAGGTATTTCCTTTTAAATTCAATGTAGAACCAATAAAAGGGAAAATATTCCCCTTTATGAGAATACACTCGTAAAAACACAGGTTGGTTAGTTCGAAGCTTGACACTTTTTAAATTTTAAAGACAAAAAAAATTTGGTGCTTATTGACCTTAGGACTCTAATTTCTTTGAAAAAGTCAATTGAAAAGCAACCTTAAAAATTCACATATTTTGAAGGCTCGAGTTCTTATTTGGTTATGGCAAAAGTATTGATAATTATCTTTATGATTTTCGCCTTACAGGGTGCTTTAATTCCAAGGGACGTCTCCAAATCTAATTGCTCTTCAAAATTTTAATTGATTTCATGAGGAGATTGAATTTATAAATCTGACTAAATCTTTTTATAACCATGGCTCCTACTGACGAACAAAAAATAGCTGAACTAGAAGAGTTGAATAATGAACTGGAAAATTATTTCGATAATACCATCATTCCCCAGTTGTTTTTTGACAAAGAAATGATCTTGAGGAAGTTTACACCTCCTGCAATGAAGCAGTTTAAACTTACCAAAGCAGATTTAGGTAGGTCTATTCATGATTTGAAAAATACCCTTCGGCATACTACGATTATAGATAATATCGAACGCGTATTAGCCACAGCCAAAATCCTTGAAAAGCAGATTCAAACAGATGATATGTGTTGGTATCAGATGAATATTTTACCATGCTTCGACAAGGCTGATCGAAAATTAAATGGAGTAATTCTCACCTTTATCAATATCACCGGCAGAGTCAGAGATTTAAAGGAGCAGGAGAAAGTAATTGCAGAGTATGAAACGCTTTTGGATACCGTGTCTCACGACATTAAAAATGGGCTTACAGGCATGCTTCTTTCGGTTCAACTCTTAAATGATTTAGAGTTGGAGGATTTTAAAGAAATTAAATTTTATACCAAGAAAATTGAAAATGGAATCAAGAAAATCAAATTGATTTTAGGAGATTTTCGCGAGTCCGAAAGTAAGCGACATAAATATAAAGCAGAAGAGGAATTGCTTAATATTGAAAGTATTTTGGAGGATGTAAAATTTGCGCTCATCGATGAGATACATGAGACCAATGCTACAATAACAGCTGAAGTAAAGCATTCAGAAATAGTTTTTCCAAGAAGGGAGTTAAGAACAATTATTTATAACCTTGTAGTAAATGCCATTAAGTTCAAATCACCGGATCGCAGTCCGGAGATTTCGATTAAAATAACAAAAAAGGGCGCTTTGATGATTATATCTGTAAAAGATAACGGTATCGGAATTGACCCCAGTAAGCTTAAAGATATTTTTTCTAAATACTACAGAATAGAAGACACCTTGGAGGGTTCTGGTATAGGATTATATTTAGTCAAGACTCTGGTATCCAATGCAGGTGGTAAAGTAGAAGTAGAAAGCAAACTAGGGAAAGGGACGGAGTTTAAGATTTATTTTAAGCAAAAAATTGATAAGGTTTTGAAGAAGAATGCAGAAAAATAAATCCTTGTATTTCAGAGTATAAATTTCATTTAGAGGAATTGACAACCAAAAGTGTTTTGTTACTCTATATAGGGTTTTGATTTCCTGAATTTTTCTTGGATGATAGCAATTGAACAAAAGTTCAACTTAGGATTTATTCTAATAGGCTTTAGGTACTATAGAGAATATTTATTTTTTGAAAGAATTGATTTTTTAGATCCGTTATATGGGAGTTGAATGAAAATATTTCCTCACCAAGACATTCTAATTTATAAAGGAAACAGTAAATAAACACTAGTCTAATCATGATGAAAATTCAAAAAATTAAAGCAATCGAAATTCTCGATTCCAGAGGAAATCCAACCGTGGAAGTAAATATTCAACTTGAAGACGGTACGACTTCACGTGCAATGGTTCCAAGCGGAGCATCGACAGGAGAAAGAGAAGCCACAGAATTAAGAGATGGTGATAAGAATCGGTACGGCGGTAAAGGTGTTTTAAAAGCGGTAGAAAATGTTAACACAGTAATTTCAAAAGCGCTTGAAGGAAAATTTTTCAACAGTCAACGAGAGCTTGACTATTTTCTGATTGAGCTTGATGGAACCCAAAACAAATCCAAATTAGGTGCTAATGCGATCTTGGGTGTTTCGATGGCGTATGCCCGTGCTAAAGCCATGAGTTCAAAAATTCCTTTGTATCAATACTTGGGAGGAAGTAATGCGCACCTTATGCCTGTCCCTTGTATGAACGTTATCAATGGGGGAAAACATGCGGACAATACCGTGGATTTTCAGGAATTTATGATTGCACCACATAATGCACCTTCTTTTTCAGAGGCAATTCGAATGGGAGCAGAAGTTTTTCATTCTTTAAAAGCTGTGCTTAAAGCAAAAGGATTTAGCACGGGTGTGGGTGATGAAGGTGGATTTTCCCCTGATTTGAAATCAAATGACCAAGCCGTAGAATTGATTTTGGAAGGAATCGAAAAGGCTGGATATACTCCCGGGAAGGATGTGAGCATCTGTCTTGACCCCGCAGCAAGTGAGATGTGGGAAAATGGAAAATACAGGTTTTTCAAAAGTTCACAGAAACTCGCCACAAGCGATGAAATGATAAAACTTTGGGAAAATTGGGTGAATCAATATCCAATCGTATTGTTGGAAGATGGTTTGGCTGAAAATGACTGGGAAGGCTGGAAAAATCTGACCGATATTATGGGTGAGAAAATTGAAATTGTTGGAGATGACTTATTCTGCACGAATAAATCAATTTTAGCAGAGGGTATAGAAAAGGGAGTTGCAAATTCAATCCTGATTAAATTGAATCAAATAGGAACAATCACAGAAACTCTTGAAACGATTGAGCTTGCCTATAAAAACTCCTACAATTGTTTTGTCTCACATAGAAGTGGCGAAACAGTCGATAGCTTCATTGCTGATTTGACAGTAGGAGTTAATGCGGGGCATTTAAAAACCGGTAGCGGCTGCAGAGGGGAGCGGGTTGAGAAATTCAATCAGCTCCTACGTATCGAAAATGAATTAGGAAATACATCCGAATTTGCAGGATTAAAGGCCTTTAAAAACGCCATCAAACCATAGAAGTAATTGCAACTTCCTTGGAAATTTGACTTAGATCTTCCAAATCCCCCAACTTAAGTAGTCATGCTCAAGATTCGAGTGACACAACTAAGAGGTAACGGTTTTTTAAACAAATTCTACTGAGGTAACATTGGACTGAGGAAACATTGGACCAGACCAAAAAAACAAAGCCCTTTCGGTCATTTCTGAAAGGGGCTTTGCTTTGAATAAAACTTTGGTCTGATTAACCCTGAAATATACATTAGAGGAACTACTCAGGTCTCATCCGCAGCGGCGGACAAAATCTATCGCTGGGATTCACTTTTCTCCCGATGGCCATTGGGATCGATAATGCCTTATTTTCTTGCCGTTAGAAACCTCTTAAGGAATCCAAATGCATAATCGAGGTTAGAACGGCAAATCTGCCTCAAGCTTCTTTGATTTGGGCGAACCCATCAGTAGGAAGTCGCTGACCACCACTTCTGTGAAGTACCGCTTTTCACCGTTTTTATCGGTGTAGGCTCGGTTAGAAATTTTACCCTCGACACCTACCTCCGATCCTTTGTCGGTGTATTTTTCAAGAATTTCTGCGGTCTTTCCCCAGATGACCAGGTTGTGCCAGGTGGTTTCGGTGACCTTTTCACCTTTTTGGTTTTTGAAAGATTCGTTAGTCGCTATAGTGGCGTGACCTACGACTTTGCCGGATTCGAGGGTTTTCAATTCTACTTTGGCACCCAGATTACCGATGAGCTGTACTTTGTTTCTTAGCGTGTTCATGATTTTGAAAGTTTAGGTTGTGAACGATTTGTTAAAGATTTTCGCCAGAGGCTTGTTGATGAACCAAAGTTGGGGAGTGGCGCAAAAAGTAGTCGGTAGCTAGTCGTTTGTATTCGATTGTAGTCGTTTGTTGTCGGGTAATATGGCTTTATACACTGGAATGAGTTTTTTAGAATGAGGGGTAATTGTTAAATTTAATATATTGATAAACGAACTGGCAAACATTTTTCTAACCTTAAAATATTTGATAATGAGACAATTACTTGTTGTACTAATAATTATATCAATAGTAGGTTGCGAAACTGAAAAACAAGAAAGTAATGTTGCACTAGATGAATTACCTCTAGAAACTTATTTTCAAAACAGTCAGCTTCCTGCAGCGATTATGGGATATATTAATAAAGAAGGCGATATGCACTGGTATGCATATGGACCCTCAGTTTGGGGTGGCAGAGACACGGTAAATGAAAATAATATCTTCAGAATTTTTTCAATGACAAAGGCCATTGCTTCCGTTGCCGCTTTGCAGCTTGTTGAAAAAGGTTTGATTAATCTTGACGAACCTTTAGATAATCTTATGCCGGAAATGAACTCGATTCCAATCTTAACAGAAACAGACGAGCTTGTAAAGGCAAGAAAAGCAATAACCTTGAGGCATTTATTGACACACACGGCAGGATTTGGATATGAATTTCTGGATTATCGCCTTCAATCATTTGATAAATCTAAATGGGAACATGATGATTTACCAAGATTATTTGAAGCTGGCGAAAGATGGCAGTATGGCACTAATACAGAATGGGTTGGAAAAATTGTCGAAAAAATAAGTGGAGAAGACCTCGAAACTTACTTAAGAAATCATATTACGGGGCCTTTACAAATGAATAGTACCTGGTTTAATGTGCCGGATAACCTGAAAGAAAATATTGTTTCCTGGGGTGTGCGTGATTCAACCGGATTTAAAGAAAATCCTCGCATTCCGGCAAAAGTTGTCACAAAATACAGTGCAGGTGGTGGTTTATATAGCTCACCAAAGGATTATCTATTTTTTCTCAACTGCATAATGAATGATGGAAAATATGATGGCGGTCAAATTCTAAAACCCGAAACTGTTGAGATGATGTTTAAAAATCAACTCGAGGGGATTTCTCTTAATTTTAACATCCCTGTAGGCGGGTTTCCTGAAACAATAGGTCTAGGTGGTTTTGCCGATGAATTGGACACTTATGGACTTGCATGGGCAATTGAAAACAATGATGACGAATTGGTTCGAAATAAAGGGGCTGTCTATTGGGCTGGGATTGCTAATTCATATTATACATTAGATAAGGATCAAGAAGTTGCCGTTGTATATTTTACCCAGTTTCTTCCTTTTAATGATAAAGTATCCTATGATTTTTATAGACTTTTTGAAAAGGAAGTTTATTCAACTTTAAAATCAAAATAACGATTAACCAACAATGTTTTTGCGAAATGAAGGTCTAAGTATTAAGATTTAATGGCATGAATCTTACCGACCAATTGTCAAACCGAATTGAAGTTCATTTAACCCTGCACTATGATTAGGTTTGAACATGATGCCCCATTTTTATTAATACCTAAAAGAGTTAATATTTGACCTCAGAACTAATCCTCCTATTCGTAATTTCATTTCTCGCTGCAACAATTTCAGGAGCGGCAGGATTCGGAGGAGCGTTAGTTTTGCTTCCATTTTTGACAGGAATAGTTGGGATAAAGGCAGCTGTACCCATTTTGACCATAGGGCAGATTTTCGGGAATGCTTCAAGGGTGTGGTTTGGCAGGCACGAACTTAAATGGAAACCCATTATTTTCTTCCTTCTCACTGCAATTCCTTTGACAATTTTGGGAAGTTACTTATTCACCGAAATTGACAGCAATACAGTAAAATTTGGAATTGGATTATTTCTCATTCTGTTAGTCGTTTATCGCAGAATGAAAATTAGGAAAATAGAACTTGGGGATAAGGGAATGTTGCTTGGTGGCGGACTGACAGGTTTTCTATCAGGACTTGCCGGAAGTGCAGGTCCGCTTGGTGCAGCTTTTTTCCTTGGACTTAATATGACAGCGACAGCATACATTGCAAGTGAAGCGTTTACAGCTTTGGCTATGCACCTGACCAAGACAATTGTTTACAATAAATATTCACTAATTGGTCAGACGGAACTTTACTATGGAGTTTTTATCGGTGTAGCAATGATTTTGGGTAGTTGGACAGGAAAGAAAATAATTGAGAAATTGAGCAGAGAGAAATTTATTTTACTCGTGGAGTTTTTGCTCATAATCTCCGGCCTGCAACTTATTTGGACAGCAATTTGACACCGGTTCTGATGTACCGGTTTTTAATGGTTACTGAAATGGAGAAATTTACGGCACCTTGAAAAATGACAGAGCAAATGGGAAATAGGTTAATTAATTATTTTTTAAGATTCACTCCATTGACTGAGGGAGAGATTAAAGCCTTGACTGACAGTATGCTTATTAAAGAAATCAAAAGAGGGGATTATCTTTTAAAAGAAGGTCAAACGAATAGAGATACTTTTTTTATTTTGGAAGGTTTGGTAAGACAATACAGGCTGACAAATGGCGAAGAAGTTACAATGAATTTTTTCAATGAAGGGCAATGGATTATTTCGTTCACAAGTTTCTCAGACAATCCCATTGCTGATAGTTATTTGATTTGTGAAGAGAGCACCTTCGTAGTGGTAGGCAATGAAGAAAAAGCTCAGGAAATCTTTAAATATTTCCCGAGACTGGAAACAACTTCAAGGGCAGTAATGGAAACTGTATTTGCAGAACAACAAAAGATGCTTACCTCATATTTGACTGAGACACCCGAACAGCGATATTTAAGGATTTTAAAAGAAAGACCTGATATATTTCAAAGAGTTCCTCAATATCAAATTGCCAGTTATATCGGCGTAAAACCTGAATCTTTGAGCAGAATTAGAAAGAGAATAGCTTCTAAACATTGACAGCTTTTACCACTTCAGGTTTTTTAAAACCTTTTGCGATAAGCCAAATGCTCAGAATAATTTCAAATAATCCACCGGGAATAGATAATATCACTCCGTATGCCTGTCCAACTAATTCTAATCCGCAACCAATAATAAAAATTAAGTACCCCAAGAAACCCCATATTGGAAAAAAAACTGGAACAAGCTTAGATTTGAACAGCAGACTACAAAAAATCAATCCGCCACAAGCCCAAAGTATCATGCCAAGCTGGTACGAATAAAAATTTCCACTTGAAGATAAAGTTAATAACATGGATAAAAATGAAGCATCATGTAAACTTGTTTCATCTAACGCTTCACTTATTGGAATAGGCAATAAAAGAAAAACTGCTCCCAACGTAAGTAAAAATGTGCCGAAGGAACCTAGAACCAAATACATAAGTGAAAGACTATGACTTACCGGTTGAAGAACATGAAACATTATTATAACCATTCCAAGATTAGATAAGGTATGAAAAACAGCAATTAAAATCGCACCTATAATAAAACCTACTTTGTTTTCAGCAACCTGAAATGCTTGCAATTGAGTATTTAATAAATCTGACATAAGCTCTATACCAGTTGCATAGGACACAAATGAAAGAATGAAGAAAATTCCGAATAATCGTGCTGAATGTCTGTTCATGATTTATTTTGATTTAAATGTTATGTCAAAAATGGCGTGATAGAAAAACAAAAAAATTGACTTGGGTTAAGAAAAGAAACTGGGTGAGAAAAAATGGAATTGAAAGCCCAAAATACCTTAAGTTAAGTTGCAAATGGCTTGTATACGCCCATTTGGAAAATCCAAGTGGATTTTTCTCGGGTTTGGGTTTTGTTTAGTAGATTAGGTGCTCAATGCTCTCCAGCTTTAAGCCAAGAAACGTTGGAGGTATACTGCCGAAATTGTAAAGTAAAAACGCTATCTAAAAATTTAGAAATTCAGAATTATGATAATAGAAATAGCAAAATGGACATTAATTGCTTTCGGATTATTTTTTATTCTTATAGGAGCAATTATGTTATTCAGGCCTAAAATTGCTAGAGAAACTTTGAGGAAAGCTGGAAGTACAAACCTCATTAATTATGGAGAAATTACAATAAGAATGATACCTGCGACTGCATTGATTATTTTCTCGAATTATTCAAAATATCCTGAGTTTTTCAAACTGTTTGGATGGTTTATGCTCATTACTTCTATTGTTCTTTATTTTGTTCCTAAAAAATTACATCATGCTTTTTCCAATAAATGTGCTGATATTTTAAAACCAGGTTATTTTCAATTAATTTCTCCTTTTGCGATCATGATAGGAATAATGATAATAAAGTCTGTAGCCTAAACACCTATTTAAAGATGAAGTTTTATTGGACGAATTTGTTTACGCAATCAGACGGAGTAACTGGAACAAATAGATATTGAATCAATTTTTTGTTTTCCCACAGATTCTCACAGATCAAAATCACAGATCAGGACAGATTTTTTTTGCTTTTGATTCAAGTCTCCCAACTTGGACCTTATCTGTATTAGAAATAAGATTTGTTAGTGTAAGACTCCATTTTAGTAGGTCCATCTTTGAAGTCTTTACCAAAGTTTAGCTGTTAACAAAAAAAGTTAAAAGCTTTAGCTTTTTCTATGAACTCAAAGGCGATTGAAGTTTTTCAAAAGATGACATTACCTAGAACCTATTCTCTGAGTCCTCAGTGGTAAATGTTTTTTAATAGCAGCCTCCCTACCGGGAGTTAAATCTGAAGACTCCATAATAATGGTAGATCCAAGTTTGAAAATTTCACCTAATAAGAGTTGCAAACAGTAACGAAAGCGACCCGAGAATTAGTCGGTAGCTAGTCGTTTGTATTCGATTGTTTTCGGATAATATTTCTTTTCAGGTTCGAATAAGCTTTTAAAAATGAGGGGGAATTGGTAGGTTGGGGGAGTGAATTATACACAACTAATTTTTAAATTTAAACAACATGGAAATCTTTGACATTAATACATGGTGGTTACTTGTATTGATTATAGTCCTTTTCACTTTTGCTTATAAAAAACTTACGAGGAACCCAGACGCCATTACAAGTAAATTTGTCGCAAGGAAGAAGGTACAAGGAAACCCCGAGCAAAACCTGAGGATCATAAAAGAGGCTTCAAAAAATGCTGGTTTTAGAAAAGTTGGTTTTGACGAAGAAAGGAGTCGTTTTTACGCTCAGACAAGTTTTTCCATGTCTTCATTTTTGGAATATATTGATGTGTCGTTTACTCAAGATAATTTTTTTACTGAACTCGAATTCAAATCCATTTGTGCATTACCCACTCAAATAATTGATTGGGGCAAGAACAAGCGAAACTTCAACAAATTCGAAAGAGAACTGGAAAAACTGATTCCAAGATCAGTAAACTAGGAATATTAAAAGCAGGATGAACTAAATCTTTTGGGTCAAGCCCGTCTGCTCCGTGAAGGTCTGAAAATTTGAACTAGTCGAAATATCTCCTTTGAGTTCCTTCACTGCCTTCGTGGCAAATAAAACCCTCCTTTTCCACAATCGTTTCCGAAGATTAAACATAGCTCGGGACGCTCGTCCGCATTTTTATTGGTATAATTAGCTATGATAGAAAAGGATTTGTCCAGAAGAAGCTTTATTCAAAAATCAATTGCTGCTGGAATTGGCATTTCAGCACTACCATTTATTCCAGCATGCTCGGCTTCAAGGAGAGATGGAATGAGATTTGGCCTCGTGACTTATGAGTGGGGAAAAGACTGGGATCTTCCCACTTTGATCGCCAATTGTGAGGAAACAGGCGTTTTGGGTGTAGAACTTCGGACCCAACATGCCCATGCAGTGGAAACCAATCTCAGTGCTGCGCAACGGGAAGAAGTTAAGAAGCGGTTTGCAGATAGCCCAGTCACTTGCCTTGGATATGGTAGTAATTACGAATACCACAGCCCCGATCCTGCCAAACTCAAAGAAAACATAGAAGGCACCAAAGCCTACATCAAGCTCTGCCAAGACATCGGTGCTACAGGAATCAAAGTGAAGCCAAACAACCTTCCTGAAGGAGTTTCCAAGGAGAAAACCATTGCACAGATCGCCACTTCTTTCAATGAAGTTGGGAAATTTGCCCAAGATTATGGACAAATAATTCGGGTTGAGGTACATGGGAATCTCACTCAGGAACTCCCGGTGATGAAAGCGATTTTCGATCAGGTGACGGAATCCAATGTCAAAATCTGCTGGAACTGTAATGACGAGGATCTATTACCACCGGGCCTCGAGGCCAATTTTCACAGCGTGAAAAAATGGTTTGGTGACACCGTCCACGTCCGGGAATTCAATGTCGGGGAGTATCCTTATCCAGAGCTTTTCAAACTCTTTACAGGAATGAATTACGATGGCTGGATCCTGCTCGAAGCCCGAACTCAACCCGCTGACCGCATCGCTGCACTCAAAGAGCAACTTTCTCTATTCAATGAATTAGTGACACAATCAAAAAACAGATAAAAAAGTGACTGTCTAAACTTTGAACCTAACCATCATCAGTCATCCGACATCGGACATCGGTCATCGAACATCGGACATCGGTCATCCGACATACAACACTAAAACAATAACTCCAAAATACCATGAAAAACGACAATTCGAGAAGAGATTTTCTCAAAAAATCAGCCCTTACCACCGCAGGAGTGGGTTTGGGTGCTTTAGCTTTTCCTGCAAGCAGCTATAGTAAAATCTTGGGAGCTAATGACCGAGTCAATGTCGGGATCGTCGGTTTTTCCGACCGGGCAAGAGGTGCTTTGATTCCTGCCATGCTCAAGCATTCCAAGGAAACGAATTTTCAATTCACAGCCGTCTCTGACATTTGGAACAGAAGAAGAGAGGAATGTGTGGCCTATGTCAAGGATAAAAGTGGATTGACGATTGCCACTGCCAGAAATAATGAAGAACTCTACGATCGAAAGGATGTAGATGCGGTGATCATCAGCACGGCGGATTTTCAGCATGCCTTGCATTGCAAGGAAGCAGTAGAAGCTGGGCGTGACGTGTATGTGGAGAAGCCTTTTGCCGAAACCATGGCCGATAACCGAGCAGCCAAAGAAGCCGTGCTCCGTACCGGAAAAATTGTTCAGGTAGGTTCCCAGCGCCGAAGTGGCCTCAATTATCATCAGGCAAATGATTTCATCAAAGCCGGGAAATTCGGAAATATCGTGGCTGTGGAGATGACCTGGAACGTGAATCAGCCGGGTAGATGGAGAAGAAAAGACCTTTCTACTCAAATTAGAAAAGAAGACACCGACTGGGACAGATACTTGATGAATCGACCAAAGCAGGAATGGGATTCGAGAAAATATTTGGAATTCCGTTTGTTTTGGCCATTCTCCTCAGGAATTCCGGGACAGTGGATGGCGCATCAGATCGATACCGTCCACTGGTTTACAGACTTGCCACATCCGAGAAGCGTAGCTGCCAATGGAGGGATTTACCTCTGGAAAGACGGCAGAGAAAACTACGATACCATGACTGCGGTCTTTGATTACGGGCCATTGAATGACAGCACCAAAGGTTTTCAGGTAATCTATTCTTCTAGATTTACAAATGGAGCAGGTGGAACGAAGGAGATTTATTATTCCAATTCAGGAGAACTTAACCTCGATACCAACCGAAT
This sequence comes from Algoriphagus sp., assembly GCF_046296635.1. Classification (GTDB taxonomy): domain Bacteria; phylum Bacteroidota; class Bacteroidia; order Cytophagales; family Cyclobacteriaceae; genus Algoriphagus. The sequence goes on from NZ_JBKBKZ010000007.1 coordinate 132,870, forward strand.
TTCTCCAAACGGAGGATTGAGTGCAAACAATGCACGAGGCATGGGCATGGAAGCCAATCTTCTTCCCGATCTGGCGTTGGGTGAGGCAATACAAGCCGAAACTGGTGCAGATACTGGGGTAGATGATTTGACTTCAGCACATATGCGGAACTGGTTGGATTGTGTTCGTAACCGGAAAAAGCCGAATGCCGATGTGATGGCAGGGTACAACCATTCCATTGCTAATATCATGACTACTGCAGCTTTGCGGACAGGTCAATTTGTGACTTTCGACGAGGAAAAGCAGGAAGTTTTAGCTGGAGGCAAAGTATTTCAATATTAATCCAATCATTCGATGACTATTCAACTAAAGACCGGCCTTTGGGCCGGTTTAATTTTGATTTCTTCAGCTTGTTCTGGAGGAATAGACACCAATTCTGATGATTCAATGGAGCAAATGAATTCAGTCACTTTGGTAAGAAACGATACAGAAAAGAAGGTTGAGGTATTGGTCGAAGGAGCCCTTTTTACGGCTTATCTGTATCCCGAATCTATAGCCAAACCGGTCCTTTATCCTATCAAATCCGCAAATGGGAATGACCTAACTCGAGGTTTCCCATTAGCGCCAAGAGCAGGAGAACGAGTCGATCATATGCACCATATCGGTGTATGGTTCAATTATGGTGACGTAAATGGTTTGGATTTTTGGAACAATTCAGATGCGATAGGGGAGGATAAAAAGAGTGGGTACGGCTCGATTGTTCATACTGAGATCCTCAGCACTAGAGAAAGTAGGGAAGGGGCGGAATTGGAAGTGGCGGCAGATTGGATTGCTTCTGATGGAAGGATTCTGTTGAAAGAAACTACGCACTTTATATTCAGTTCAGTTGGAGAAAAGCGAGTAATTGATCGCACCACCACCTTGACTGCCCATGGACAGGATGTGTCATTCACCGATAACAAAGAAGGAATGTTGGGAATCCGAGTTGCGCGGGAATTGGAGCATCCATCCAATAAGCCTGAGATCTTCACCGATGCGAGCGGGATTGCTACTGCTGTTCCGACTTTAAACAATGAAGGTGTCACTGGCATGTACCGAAGCAGCGAAGGAATCGAAGGAGACGATGTATGGGGAACCCGAGGAAAATGGGTGAATCTTACCGGTGAAATCAAAGGAGAAAAGCTATCACTAGCCATAATCGATCATCCTCAAAACCCCGGTTATCCTACGTACTGGCATGCTCGAGGCTATGGGCTATTTGCTTCAAATACGCTTGGTCAAAAGGCCTTGAGTGGAGGGAAAGAAGAATTGAACTTCAAATTGGCAGATGGAGAATCGGTAACTTTCCGATATCGAATTGTGGTTAATTCAGGAAGTTCATTAACTGATGAAGTATTGAATCAGGAATCTGAAAAATTTTCAATGATCAATGGTCAATGATCAATTTTCAAGTTTTGGTAACCACTAACCACTAACCAATTCCAAATAACTATTAACCACCTCTCCATGCGGCTAATTTTCTCCCTTTTTCTCAGCCTTCTTGTTTTTTCATGCAATTCACAGGAAAAAACAGCCTTCGAAGCCGATATCATAATTTATGGCGGGACATCTGCGGGGATTACTGCGGCAGTTCAAGCAGCGAAAATGGGGAAATCGGTATTAGTCGTGTCTCCGGATATTCACCTTGGAGGTTTATCCTCCGGTGGTTTGGGTTTTACAGATACTGGAAATAAATCGGTGATTGGAGGTTTGGCCAGAGAATTCTATCACCGATTATACCTGCATTACGAACAGGATTCGGCTTGGAAATGGCAAAAGCGGGAAGACTATGGTAACAAAGGTCAAGGAACTCCAGCGATAGATGGGGAGAATCGAACGATGTGGATTTTCGAACCGCACGCAGCCGAGCGGGTTTTTGAGGATTTTGTCCGGGAAAATCAACTCGAAATCCATCGGGATGAATGGCTGGATCGGGAATCTGGGGTAACAATGAAGGATGGAAAAATCACATCAATTCGTACGCTTTCCGGAAAAACTTTTCAAGGCAAAGTCTTTATCGATGCCACTTACGAAGGAGATTTGATGGCTGCGGCTGGAGTGAGCTATCATGTCGGTCGGGAAGGTAATTCAGTGTATGGTGAAACCTGGAACGGGGTGCAAGTAGGGGTGTATCAGCACCGGCATTACTTCAAGGATTCTATCAGTGCTTACAAGGTTCCCGGAGATCCTTCCAGTGGAGTATTGCCTGAGATTTCTCCAAATCCTCCGGGAAAAAATGGGGAAGGGGATAAGTTGCTTCAAGCCTATAATTTCAGAATGGCCTTGAGCCGAAATCCCGATAATCGAGTTCCTTTTGCGAAGCCACAAAACTATGATCCTGCACGATATGAACTTCTAGCGAGAGTGTATGCAGCAGGTTGGAAGGAGACTTTTGATAAGTACGATCCCATCCCTAACCTAAAAACTGATACTAATAACCATGGGCCATTTAGCACGGACTATATCGGTAAAAACTATGATTATCCTGAGGCGAGCTATGAACGACGAAAGGAAATCATCAAGGATCATGAGGACTACCAAAAGGGGCTGATGTATTTCCTTTCCCATGATCCCAAAGTCCCTGAAGATGTCCGAAATGAAATGGCAAACTATGGCTTAGCAAAAGATGAATTCACAGATAATGGTAATTGGCCGCATCAGATATATGTCCGCGAAGCTCGTCGAATGATCGGTGCCTATGTGATGACCGAGCATGATGTCCTTGGTGCCAAAGCAGTACCTCATCCTGTCGGTATGGGTTCCTATTCCTTGGATTCTCATAATACCCAGCGATTTGTGACTCCGGGAGGTTATGTCCAAAACGAAGGAGATATTGGGGTTCATCCTAAGCAACCTTATTCGATTTCCTATGGGACTTTGGTTCCCAAAAAAGAAGATTGTACCAACCTCCTAGTTCCGGTCTGTGTATCGAGTTCGCATACCGCTTTTGGCTCGATCCGGATGGAGCCTGTATTTATGATTTTGGGGCAAAGTGCTGCCGCAGCTGCTTCTTTGGCGATTGATGAGAAGCAAGCCGTTCAGGATTTGGACTACGAAAAGTTGAGAAAAGTGCTTTTGGAAGAAAAGCAGGTTTTGGAGAATTGAGTAAAGTAGAAGTCTAAATCAATGCTGTATAAAAAAATTTATACCAAGCCAATTTGAAAGATGGTGATCCGGTGACACTAATTTAATCGTTGTTTCAAAAGCTATTATTTGAATTCGAAATTTTATTCCGTTCAACAATTTTCCCTATCCTTGAAATAAATTATTTTAGAATAGTAAAATGAAAATCAGGGGTTTAGATTCTGAAATAGATAAGCTGACTAATTCTATCGAAAATAGAGTTAGTGGGGATCAATTTAGGACCACTTTAAGCTTACTTAGTTTTGAGGAATTGAAGAAAGTAACCAAAAAATCTGGATGGGTTTTCAACTGGAAAAATGAATTCAAGAGTCAAAACCGAGAAGTTTTCAAATTAACCATTGAAGACAACCCCCAAATCATTCAAGGAATAATCAGCTTAGAAGAAAAAGAAGACCATGTCTTTATGCATCTTCTTGAAAATTCTCCTGTTAATAAAGGACACGAGAAGATGTATATTGGAGTGGCAGGTAATTTGGTTGCATTTGCTTGTAAAATTTCTTTAGAAAGGGGTCATGAAGGAAATGTTGCGTTTATTTCCAAAACTCAGCTTATTGAACATTACGTTAATACTTTAGGAGCTTTTCATTTTGGAGGTAGATTGATGATTCTAAATCCAAGTGCAGCTCTAAACCTGGTAAATAAATATTTTAATTATGAAGGATAGAAAAGAAAATATTGAACTTGAAATTGATTTTCTTGGTGGTGAAAAACTTTCGGAAAAAGAAGAAAAAGAGTTGAATGAATTTTTTGCTAAAGCAAAAGCACTTAGGTCAAAGTCTCCAGCCAACTCCAAAAAGAAAACAAAAGTTTAACTAAATGGCTCATTTTTTAAAAGTCATTTTTTATTCGAAATCGATACTCTTAAAATCAGATTTTATTTCCTCAAGATCCTTTAGAAAAATTGGATCTTCAGGTGCTCTCTTCATCAACTCTATTTTTTTTTGGTGGATGGTCGATGTATCCTCTATGGTCACCAAAACTTCTTTTCCGGAAGATTTGAGACTTTCTGGCAAATCAATGATTAGTTGATCGCCTTTTATTTTATGTATTTGCTTGATAGTCAACTGGAAGAGTGTTTTTAAACTTTCTGGATAGAGGTAATAAAATCTGGAAAGGTTCGCTTATCCAATTTTCCGAATCAATTCAGACGCTTCTCCAATGTGCTCCAACTTAAAAAATCGCTCATGTTCCACTTCATGTTCGACCATCTCATGCGCCCAAGTGATATGAAAAGGAATATGAATACCATATCCCCCCATTTCCAAAACGGGAAGAATGTCGGACTTCAGGCTGTTGCCTAACATCAAGAACTCGGAAGGGGTGATATCCAAATGACGGATCAGTTTTTCATAATCTGAAACCCGCTTTTCGCTCATGATCTCTATATGGTGAAAATGCTTCTCAAGGCCCGATATTTTGAGTTTTCGCTCTTGATCCACCAAATCACCCTTTGTTGCCATCACGATGCGATAATCTCCATTGAGGGATTTGAGGACTTCTTCCACTCCTGGAAGTAGGTCAACTGGTTTAGCAAGCATTTCCTGACCAATTGTGATGATTTTTTCGATGATCCGAATTGGCATCTTGTGATCTGAAATCCGCATGGCTGTTTCAATCATAGAAAGCATAAAGCCTTTGACCCCATACCCGTAAATCCCAAGATTTTCGATCTCGGTGCGATACAATTCTTTCATGATTGTATGCTGCGGCATAAAATCCTCCAACAGACTGGCAAACTTTTCCTCCGCTTCGCGAAAAAACGGTTCGTTCACCCAAAGGGTATCGTCCGCGTCGAAGGCAATTACTTTGATGGGCATATTTTTATAATAATTGATGATCAAATAACCTGATCTATGCGAAATGTATTTGATTTTTTGGAAAATCTCCATGTTTTGATCCCAAAGTCTATTGATCCCGCTTTGAACGGTTTTAAACAAATGGCTGTATAACCGAGTTTTTTGCTGAAAATTTATTTTCTTAAGATTTGCTTAAGTTTAGTTTTGAAACCAATCATAACAATAAACTGAGGTTATTTTACTGTCTTTGACAGGAAGACGGGAGAACGTTATTGGTAGTTTGAACTTTTTTATTATGTTTACAATGCTCATGGAAAAGCTAAGAATGCAATACACTCAAATCTGCTTTTTAATCTTATTATTTACAGGATTTTGTATTTCTGCACCTGCACAGGAACCTGAAAAGCTAGGGCTTGATGTCGATAAATGGGCAGTTGAATTAAGTAAAAGTCAGTTGACTGAAGTAAACAGCTTAGGAAGTTTGACGGAACAGTTGATTGAAGTGGATAGCCTACGGGCAATTCATTTTTTGGATTCCCTTGAGACCTCAAGTTGGGCAAAAGGATATTATTTCAGAACCTATTTTTATATGGTCAAAGCAGCTGTTATATATGCAAAATATGCCGGATACGATAAGTATAAGGATCGCAACGCAGCAGCTTTAATGCCCATCAAGGAACAGTTGATGCAACTCTATGCTAATGCCCTCGATGCAGCATTCCAAACTGAAAATGAAAAAGTAATTGGGTGGGTAAACTTTTATTCTGCACGCCGAATACTTTCTTTTGGAGAAACAGCCTGGGCGGTGATGTACTCCAAAAACGGAGTTGATCTGTTCGAAAAGATAAACTATCCAGTTGAGCCCCCGGTATATACTGAACTTGCAGCTTTGCTTCACGAGGTACGGGAATATGACGAAGCTATTACCTATGCAAAAAAAGGAATAGCTGCATGGAATACACCAAATGATGAATGGAATTATGAAAATCCCTACATGTACAAGGTAAATGCCTACAATACAATAGGCAGTAGTTTTTACAATAAAAACGAAAATGATTCTGCTAACATCTACTGGCAGCAGGCACTTAAATATGCGACCGATAATATGGATTCGATCTTGGCAGAAAAGGTGTTGGGTAATATTGGTAAGATTATCTACGTGCAAAATAATTATGATTCAGCATGGGCTCTGTTCAAAACCAATTTTCAGTACAGTATGTACGATAGTGCTTTTAACGAAGCCGCCAATGCATCCCAATGGATGGCCAAGGCAAATCTGGCTAGGGGCAATATGATAGCCGCTTTAGCCGAAGCAAAGGAAGCCCTTCGCTTGTTAGGTCTTTGGCCCAAAAATCAATATCGGCGTGATACTTACTATACCCTCAGCCAAATATATCGGGCAATGGGGAACTATGATAGTGCGTTTTATTTCAACGACCGCTACATATCACTGAATGATTCGCTGGAAAAAGAAATTGCTACGAGCAGTCTTGATATTGCTGATGCAAGGTTGAAAAGTGAAGAAAGTCGTTACAAAATTCAGAAAATAAATAAGGAAAAACAGAAGGAGCTATTCATCAGAAATAGTTTGATAGCCGCCATTGTTGCTTTTTCCCTGATCATATACTTAATAGAGAACAGACGGGGCTTGAAAAATAAGTTGGCATTGGAAAAAGCTGAAAGTGAAAAAATGCTGATGGAGCAGCAAATTCAATCATCAAAAGAACAGATTAAAAGCTTTACCGCTAATATCATTGAGAAAACAAGCCTCATTGAAAAGCTGGAAGGACAATTGAATGAAAATAGTGTAACCTCCGAACAGCAACTTCTCATTTTCGAACTAAGCCAGCAAACTATACTTACCGAAGATGATTGGGTAAAATTCAAATCACTCTTCGATAAAATATATCCTACTTTTTTCCACAAGCTCAAAAAAAATGCGGCGGATATAACTGTGGCCGAACAGCGGATGGCAGCACTTACGCGTTTGGAATTGACCAGCAAACAAATGGCTGCTATGCTAGGTATCTCGGTAGATAGTGTACATAAAACACGGCAACGCTTACGACAGCGACTTCAACTTGGATCCGATACCAATCTAGACGAATACATTGCGGGTATTTGATACACTGCAAGGGGCCGTCTCTTTAAAATTTAACTTAAATCTTACCTTCGGCTTTTTTTTACCACAGAGAAAAATAAAGAAAAGTTAGAGGAATATTGGTTTGTAAATGGAACCTCAATCTCATCTCTCACTGAAGACCTTTTTCAATTTCACAGAGAAAGCTGAAGCTTTTTGATTTTTAGCTGCGAAGGAACGCAAAGTTTTTTTGACAACAGTCCTTACTGCTGATATGCCTGGTCCACTGAGAAAAGTTGGTTTTGAAGATATGTTCTCTGAGATCTTCGGTGGCGGTATCAGAGATTAACCCTTTTGAAAGCGAAGAGAAAAGCAAAAGTTTATTTTCCTTAAAGCCCTGTAGGGGCGACATGTAATAGCCAGGGTTGGTTGGTGAGCTTGTCGAACTATAACCCCTGGACTGGAGAGAATTCCATTCAACCTTGCGCTGGCGCAGAATTTTTAATAAAGAGCCTGGATGCATATGCCAGCGCAACGCCGAGAATATTTTTTAAAAAAATAGGAACATAGTGACACATAGTTTAATATTCCTCAAAGAACTTATACTATGTTTTCTATGTGGCTATGTGGTTTTCAAAAAGGCAATGCAAAACTTTTCGTTTTAGTTTTTATTCACTAAGGTCACGAGAGTTTTTTTACGGACTATAACTCATTGATTATAAATTTTTTAACTTTCCCCTGTCCGGACTTTGTCCGGTACTTTTAAGCTTTTCGCTTAAACTTGTCAGTATTTTGTCGCCTTAAAAACTTTGTTCATCCTGGTATAACATACTATTTGGACCATGATAATTTTCTTATCTGGAGGCAAGTATGGGAAAGAAAAATTGGACACTGTTGATAGGATTTATCGTCGTCCTGATTCTCATTCTTTTGGTGTACTTCTTTTTCGAAAAGCGAATTGAAGCGATACCGGACCAAATCAATCAAGAGAAATCGATAGCTAAAGATTCTCTTTTGTCGGTGAAAAACATTTTTATGCTGATGGTCTAAAAAGAAATTATTGAAATATGAATCAAGCATTTCAAAGTCGAGATGCAGGAGGACAGATCTCTTGCAAAGCGAAATTTCGAATGAACTCAAATAATAACTAAAAACTCATGAAAACATTTTTACTCTTTTTCTTATGTCTATTGGGACAGGCAGCGTTTGCCAAAACAATAGTGGTCGCCAATGGAAATGACAGTGGCCAAGGAAGCCTTAGAAATGCCTTGGAACAGGCCCAGGATGGAGATGTCATTACATTCTCCAACGTCAAAGAAGTGACGCTCACTTCGGTCTATTTGACCATCAACAAGAATGTGACTATCAAAGGTGATGGCCTCACGCTTCGGGCTGATTTTTCACCCGTGATAATGGCTACTACAAATGGCACGGTTCGCTGGGAGCAGGTTAATTTTGAAATTCCAGCCAGTTCTTTTGAGCAATTAGCATTGCCCACGCGAGCTAAAGTAATTTTCGAAGCTTGTACTGGCCAATGGGAAAACACAAATACGTCCCTTAGAAATAATGCTACAATTGAAGGCGTCGATGGTAATGCGGGGCAATTATTACCTGATGAAGGGGAAATCAAACCTTTGGTAGTAATAATACCTGGTGATCCTATCGATGGTGGTGGTGGTGGTTGTACAACCACCTTCTACCAAGATTTGGACGGAGACGGTTTTGGCAATCCTGCTATTAGCCAACAAGCCTGTTCAGCGCCTTCGGGATATGTAAGCAACAATACTGATTGTAATGACAACAGTTCGATAGAAAAACCTGGACAAGTGTGGTACAAAGACAGCGACAACGATGGCTATGGAGCCACCGGTGTATCTTCTATTACCCAATGTTCGCGACCTACAGGTTATAAGGCAGCTACTGAACTGACTTCGACTACTGGTGACTGCAATGACAGCAATCCTAACATCAATCCCGGTGCCACAGAAGTATGCGATGGCGTGGATAACAACTGCAATGGGCAGATTGACGAAGGCGTACAAACCACTTTCTACCAAGATTTGGACGGAGACGGTTTTGGCAATCCTGCTATTAGCCAACAAGCCTGTTCAGCGCCTTCGGGATATGTAAGCAACAATACTGATTGTAATGATAGCAATCCCGAGATCAACCCCAACACTGTTTGGTACGAAGACAGGGATGGTGATGGATATCCAAGTAACCGGACATTCACTGGTTGCAACAGGCCGCAATTTTTTTACGGCGGATTTTTTTCCACCACCTTTACATTAGGAAAACTTGCTTCAGAGTTAGCAGGATTAACGTTGGATTGTGATGATACTAATGCATCCATTAGCCCGGGTACAGTATGGTATAAAGATGTCGACAATGATGGCTTCAGTGATGGAGCAAGTCAACAAAGTTGTTTCAGGCCTTCGGGATATAAACTCATAGGAGAGGTAGTGCCGGGCGGTGATTGTGATGATAACGATGCGGCTATTAATCCAAATACAAGATGGTATCCTGACTTTGATAATGATGGCTATAGTACAGGAAATTTTATTGTCCAATGCACACGTCCTGAAAAACATAAGTTGGCGAGAGAATTAACAGCCATTGTTGGGGACTGTAATGATAACGATGCAGCACTAAACCCGAATACATTATGGTTTAAAGATGAAGATGGTGATGGTTATTCAGATGGTGTAACCCTAAGGCAGTGTTTAAGACCTGCAAACTATAAACTACCATCTGAATTAATCAATTTTGCTACAGATTGTAATGACCTAAATAGTGTTATCAATCCTGCAACCAAATGGTTTAAAGATGCAGACAATGATGGTTACAGTGATGGTACTTCAGTTACCCAATGTTTACAGCCTGATGGCTACAAACTAGAAACTGATTTAATAGCTACAAATGGCGATTGCAACGATAACAATGCAGACATCAATCCAGGTGCAACCGAAGTATGCGATGGTGTGGATAACAACTGCAATGGGCAGATTGATGAAGGTGTAACAACAACTTTCTACCACGATGACGATGGAGATGGTTTTGGTGACCCTGCTGTTAGCATCCAAGCCTGTTCAGCACCAGGGAATTACGTGACCAACAATACCGATTGCGACGATACTAATCCAGATATCAACCCTAATACGGTCTGGTACCTTGACGCAGACAGCGATGGGTACTATACTGGTGAGGGGATAAAACAGTGTGAAAGTCCAGGTGAAGGATACCGCTATGCGGATCTTCTTGGCGACGGCGATTGCAATGATAATGATCCTGAAATCAACCCAGGTGCTGCTGAGGTGTGCGATGGTGTGGATAACAACTGTAATGAACAGATTGACGAAGGTGTAACAACCACCTTCTACCTCGATGACGACGGAGATGGTTTTGGTGACCCAGCTGTTAGCATGCAAGCCTGTTCAGCACCAGAGAATTATGTAACCGACAATACCGATTGCGACGATACTAATCCAGATATCAACCCTAATACGGTCTGGTACCTTGACGCAGACAGCGATGGGTACTATACTGGTGAGGGGATTAAACAATGCGAAAGTCCAGGTGAAGGATACCGCTATGCGGATCTTCTTGGCGACGGCGATTGCAATGATAACAATCCTGAAATAAACCCAGGTGCTGCTGAGGTGTGCGATGGTATCGATAACAATTGCAACGGACAAACAGATGAAGGATTTGCCGACACTGATAATGATGGTATTGCAGATTGTGTGGATCCTAATAATGATACAATCAGTTTTGTATTAGTTAATTCGGGCACCAATGGAGATATATTTAATCTAACTGATGGGCTTCAAATCGATCAAAATATAATTCGGGGACTGAGCCTGAATATCAGAGCGAATACTACTCCAATGATAGTTGGAAGTGTGTATATCACGCTCGCCGGGCCTGTAAATGCAACTATGACCGATGATGTTGCACCATATGCCCTTTTTGGAGATAAAAAAGGAAATTATAATGGACGGAATTTGCCAGCGGGTAACTATATCCTTACAGCAACCCCATATTCTCGCTCAAAAAGAAAAGGAACTGTCGGTTCGACTACTTCTATTCAGTTCTCTATTGTAGAAGCCCCTGTTTTTGTCACAGGGATAACAACTACACCGTCAACATTCACTATGTTGGAGGGAAGCACACTTCAGATCTCAGCGACGGTAGAGCCTGTTAACGCAACCAATAAAACTGTGATTTGGTCTTCTTCTGATCCAGATGTAGCAATTGTAAACTCCAACGGTTTGGTGACTGCCATAAGCCCTGGGGAGTCTACAGTTACAGCCACCACACAAGATGGTAGTTTTTATGCCTCGACTTTGGTGACTGTAATACAAACCAATTCTGATTTGAGTATTGATAATTTCACTTTGGTCAATTCGGGAACCAATGGGGATATAGTAACACTAACAGACGGCATGCAGATTGATCAAACTCTGACCCAGGGGCTGAGACTTAATCTAAGGGCGAATCCAGCGCCATCGCTCGTGGGAAGTGTATATATCAAACTCTCAGGTCCTGTAAAAGCTACTACAACTGATGATGATGCGCCATATTCACTCTTTGGAGAGAAAAAAGGAAGTTATAATGGACGGAATTTACCTCCAGGAGAGTATATCCTGACAGCGACCCCATATTCCAAACCTAAAAGAAGAGGAACTGTGGGAACAACCAAAACCGTTAATTTCTCCATTACAAGTGCTGCATTCAGAATCGATGGAAACACATCAGAGAAACCTGATTCCACTAAATCCAAAGGAAACGCTTCTGTGATGGTGAAAGAGCCTCAATTGAGTGATACTTCAAAGGTTACCAGAATGTATCCTAACCCTGTTTCGGATCAGATAATTCTTGAACTTTCAGAATTCAAGGAAGAGCAGCTCGAAGTAAGCATTTATGATATGAAAGGTATACAGTTGTTTACTCAATTGATGGAATCAGAAAATGGGAAGATAATCTTGGATATCACGAATTTAAGATTGAAACCGGGAGTATTTGTTCTACTTGTAAACTCCAACGGCGTTCCTCAGACATTCAAATTCCTGAAAAAGTAAGCTAAAAAGCCACAACACCCATTACCAGCCTCCAAAGTCAAGGATTGATTTTGGAGGCTTTTTATTGCTCAATTGGCTAAGAAAGGCAATGGTTGGCAGGTTGAAGATGGGGGTACTTATGGCATAAGATGCAAGCCATCTTTTTTAAAAGATCTGTCCAGGATTTTTTAACAATGGATGATTAAGAATACACCGAATCGCCTAGAAAGAGAGTCACATCACCTTTATCGTTTGTTTAACTTTATAGTAAACTCCGAGACTTGTAAGTGGTGAGTAGTAAAAAGTAAGTTGTGACTCTCTACTCACTTTTTACTACTTACAAATCTTACTTTTCAATTGTTTCATTCATCCACGCCAGTAAAACCTCTCTCCAGCCTTCCAAAGCTCCTTTTCCCAATCCAAAAGCAAATCCATGACCACCGGATGGATAGATGTGGAGTGAAGCTTTCACCCCATTTTTGTGCAGTGCTTGATAATAGAGAATTGAATTTTCAATCGGAACTCCCTTGTCATCCTGTGCATGAACCAAGAAAGTTGGAGGGGTTTCTGAATTGACATTCAATTGACCAGAAAAGCGATCTTTCAATTCTTGGGAAGCATTTTCTCCAATTAGGTTCTTTCTCGAGCCTCCATGAACTGCATCATCCTGAAATGTAATTACAGGATAGACCAAAACAGAAAAATCAGGCCTGGCGGAAAGTGCGTCTATGGGATCCTTTGGCCGATCTATTTCATGGTTGTATTGTGTACTGATTGTGGAGGCTAAGTGCCCTCCGGCAGAGAAACCCATCACGCCGACTTTGGCTGGATCGATGTTCCAAGCAGTAGCATTTTGCCTGACTAAGCGTATAGCACGTTGAGCATCCATGAGCGGAACTTCCTTCGGATCGGTCAGGGATTTGGAAATGGGAAGGCGGTACTTGACCACAATTCCTGCTATTCCCTGTGAATTTAACCATTTGGCGAAGTCGGTTCCTTCCCAGTCATAGGCCAATATTCCATATCCACCACCAGGAAAAATGACCACAGCTTTGCCTGTAGAAATCTGCTTTGCTGGAAGATAAACTTCAATCGTCGGTATTTGCACATTGGCGATTCGGATGATGCCTTCAGAAACAACTTCTTCCTTCAAGTCCATTTCATTCTGAAGGGGAGGAGTGCCATTCCAAAGTGGGAGCGTATGATTTTGGGAAAATGCCATAAAGCTGAAAAGGCTAAAAAGGATGGTTAGTAATGGTTTTTTCATAGTTGAGAGCATAATACAAGGTTTTTAAATATTTTCTACAACCCATAGAACTGCAAGTCCTGTGAGGATGGATATTCCAAAACTGATCAATGTGCCAATTAAAATATATTCGGTCAGTTTTCTATCTTTTGATTTCCTGAGATCCCCAAATCGAAAAACTGACTTGGCAGCCAAAAGGAAACCTATTGCTTCCAATTTACCAGTGATCACAAACACAAAAACAAATAATCGCTCCAACATTCCAATATATTTTCCGGCATTTTGAAGTGAAGCGCCCTCTGAGAGGTCCAACTTTTTTGACCAGCCTGCAAGCAATAACTGTATGGTGATGCCAGCTACTTGAGTGATTAGAATTAGGGCAGTGAGATAAATCCAGAAAGCAGGTGAAAACGAAAGGTCGATTTCGGGTTCGAAATAAAAATACCACAAACCCACAATTGCTGATAAATGGACCATTTGATCTGCAAAAAACCAGTGAACCCAGTTATTGCTTTTTTGAAAGTATAGCTTTATCAGGTCTATCAAACCGTGAATCAGCATTAAATACAACGCCAAACCCCAATATTCGATTCCAAGTAGAATTACTATCAGTGCACCGTGAATCAGAAAGTGAAGATAGATTTTTGGGGATTTTGCTTTTTTCTTTTCCTTTTCTGTTACCCATGATTTTGGTTGAAGTAAGAAATCTCCAATCAAATGAGCCAGCAGAAGTTTAACAAGAATGATCATAGAATCAGTTTTTTAATCCTTTTACGGTAAACTTTTTCTATTTCCATCAAATCAACTACATGAGTTCGATTCCATCGCCCACTAACGGAATTCTGCTTAATGCCCAGTTTTTCTCCAATTTCTTCTTGGGTGATATTTGGATGATTCCATACTACTTCCATAAGTTCAGCTGAAGATATTGACCAGCTATCCATTACTATTCCAGCTAGCTTTAGATACAAATTGATTTCCTCATCCAATTCTTTCCAAGGGCTCTGGATAGCCAGGTTGATTTTCTCCTTTTTTAATCGGTCAAACTTTTCTCCGGCATTGATAAAGGCAGGCCCATTGCTTTCGGAGATTTTGACCCCTGTATAGTTTTTTTCACCGATACCTATGGAAATGCGAACATCTATCGGGCTGGAGTTTTTTTGGTTTTCCTCGGATTGGATCTTCTTTATCAAAATCTTAATCTGAATTGCCCGGTGCAGTGCTTCTTCAGGATTTTTGATCTCCAGCTGAAAAAAGTCACCCCAGACCAATTCCCAGTTTTTGGGTGTTTCACCCCATTGGGAAAAAAGTTCCTGCAAGGGTTTTAACCAAGGTTCAGGATTTCTGAGCTTACGGGAATGGATGATGTCACCTTTGATCACTGCTATCATAGAATGAAATATCGTCTAATTCAATGATTATTCAAAATATCGTTTATTTATACGATAAAATCAATTATCATCTATTTATACGATAATAAGATTTATCGCTGAAAAGAACGATACTTCTATCTCTGTCAACGAATCGGAACAGACCTTGAATTTTCATAAGTTAACAATTGAAGGCTTAATTCAGAGACTCAACTTTTAACCATTAACCCTTAACAAATCAATTAACCCTTAACAATTAACCTTCAAACCCTAAACTCAAAAATCTTCTCCGTCACAGCCCATCTCCAATTTGCGGGAGTGCCCGGAAGATTGGTTTGATATTGACCGAGAAAAGCCTCCCATTCCTGCACTTTTGGATTTGCATTGTCGAGCTCAGCTTTTCGCTCAAAGCTAAAATTATCATCACCTACCAGTATCATGCTGAGTCGGTTATGCCAGCGGTAAATGCTCATTTGATGCACTCCAGCAACTCGAATGCTTTCTAGGATTTCCGGAGCGACCGCTTTATGACAGTCGATATAGGCCTGAATTGCTTCAGGTTCGTCTTTGAGATCGCAGATGAGAAGGAAGGTTTGCATTTTGGATTTACGATTTTTGAATTACGATTTACGAGGTGATGGAAACCTTTTTGGTTTTTAGAACCTCGAAGGTATTTTTAGTTGCAATTGAATCTTACAAACTTCGAAATTTTCCAGTCCGAGTACTTGCAGGCATTCGGTGTTTGAAATTAATGAACATCGAACATCGAATATCGAACAGCGAAATCGTAGGCATCGGACATCGGTCATCCGACACCGGACTGACAAATAATGAACATCGAATGAAGAATATCGAATAATGAATCACACCTACTTCCCAACCTCCTAACTTCCTACCCTCCCAACTTCCTTCACCCGTACCGCAAACAACAACACCACCAGAAAACAAAACAGCGGCAAAACAAAAGAGAAATTCACTTCGGGAACACCTAAGATAATCACATCAGTGTAGCCCTTTCCTCCTAAATCCAAAATCATCCCCTGAAGCGTTGGCATGATTGCTCCTCCGACGATTGCCATCACTAAAAAAGCCGCGGCAAATTTAGAGTCTTCACCCAAGCCTTCTAATGCCACTCCGTATATGGTAGGAAACATCAGTGACATCGCAAAACTGATCGCCACCAGGCTATAAAGTCCAATCATTCCCGTAAGGAAAATAGCTCCTACCGTGAAAACCATTGCCATTACACTGAAAATTGCCAGCAACTTTCTAGGGGCAATTATCCTCATCAAAAAGGTGCAAATCCATCGGCCAACAAGGAATATACCTAGTGAGGCATATGCATAATTGACTGCATCGTATGTACTAATTCCGATTGATTCAGCGTATTGGTAGATATAGGTCCAAACCATGATCTGCGCACCGACATAGAACATTTGAGCTAGGGTTCCTTCGACGAAATTTCGATTCTTAACCAGTCTTTTCATCGTTGGACCAAAGTTGACTTTACCTGTGGAATCCTTACTCTCGGGCATTTTGACCATCAAAATCACAATAAATATCCCGACCACCACCAAGCCCAACATCACATAAGGGTTGCGGATGACCATCAGGTCATTAGTTCGGATGACAGATTTGGCGGCTTCATCTAAGGAGTCAAATATGATGTTCCCGTTTTCATCGACATTATTTGACTGAAGTGCATTGAGAATAAAGGTTTTGGCGACAAAGAGTCCGGCCAAAGCTCCCATGGGATTAAAGGCTTGCGCTAAATTCAATCGCTGGGTTGCCGTGACTTCGGGTCCCATCGAAAGAATGTATGGATTAGCGGTAGTTTCTAGGAAAGCCAAACCAAAAGTCAAAATGTAAAGTGAGGCGAGAAAAAAACCATAACTTTCCCAAGCTGCTGCTGGGTAAAACAGACAAGCTCCTATTGCATAAAGTCCCAAGCCAAGCAGCACTCCGGTTTTGTAGGAGTATTTTTTGATAAAGAAAGCTGCGGGTAAAGCCATGGTAAAATACCCCCCATAAAACGCCAATTGCACCCAGGAAGCTTGGGTATTGTTCAGTTCCAAGACACGCTTGAATGCGGCGACCATGGGGTTGGTGATGTCATTGGCGAATCCCCAAAGTGCAAAAAGTGAGGTAACTAGAATAAAAGGGAGTAGAAGATCTTTTGGGACAAGGGCTGGTTTTTGAGTCATGGGTTTGATATCAAAGGGCTCGATCAAGGTGCGTATAGCCACCGTCAACATAGAGATGTTGTCCGGTGATGTGGGAGGCTTTATCCGAAAGTAAAAAAATAGCCATCGAAGCAATTTCTTCCGAGGTCGTCATTCGATTTCCCAAAGGAATTCGTGCATTGATTTCATTCAGTTTTTCTTCTGGATTGGGGAAAGACTGAATCCAGTTTTCGTACATCGGGGTAAAAACCTCAGCTGGAAGAATGGCATTTACTCGGATTTGATAGGGGAGGAGCTCCACCGCCCATTCTCGGGTCAGCGCAAGTTGAGCCCCTTTGGCAGCAATATATCCAGAAGTTTTGCCTTGTCCGGTTACGGCTGTTTTGGATGAAATATTGACAATAGCTCCTTTGCTTTTTTTTAAATACGGCAAAGCGAAATGGGCCAAATAAAAGTAGTGGAAAAGATTCTTACCTACAGAATTGGCAAATGCCTCCGGAGTTCCATATTCCAGTCCAACTCCATCATTTGCGCCGGCATTGTTGACCAAGCCATCAATTCGTCCAAAGGTTTCAATGGTTTGCTTCACGGCAGACTCAGCATCTTCAGGGGAAAATAGTCGGATAGGTATTTGAAGTGCATTTCCTTTTGCCAAGTCGAGGATTTCCTTTCCTTCTTTCTCAGATGGGTCTATCATCACAGGAATAGCTCCTTCTTCGATCAATCCTCTGGAAATAGCACCTCCGATACCTTTGGCACCTCCGGAGATTAGGATGACTTTATCTTGTAGGTTTAGGTTCATATTTAGTGTTCAGTGGTCAGTAGGCAGTCTCAGTAATCAGTTTTCAGTAGGTCGCAGTTGTCAATGCAGGTTGTCAGGTTTAACAAAGTCGAAACCTTTGAACGCTAGATTTGGATACTTCGGTCTTCGGTCTTCGGTCTTCGGTCTTCCAACTCTTAAACTCTTTATCCTTCATACCCTATAAAACTCAGCCGCAGTTTCGCCCATGATTCTTGCTTTTTCAGTTGCAGATAGCGTGTCAGTAAACTCCTCAATCACTTGCCAAAATCGCTCATATTCTCCAGCCAAAAGACAAACAGGCCAATCACTTCCATACATCAAGCGACTCGGCCCGAATAATTCCACAGCAATTTCCAGATAGGGGAAGAGCTGTTCAGGAGTCCATTTTTTCCAATCAGCTTCTGTAATCATTCCCGAAAGTTTGCAGTGAACGAGTTCCCGCTCGGCCAGTAGCGTCATGGCTTTTTTCCAATCTTTCCATTCTCCGTCTTTGATAAATGGCTTGGCCAAATGATCGATGACAAAACGTTGATTCGGGCATTTTTTCACCAAATCTAAAGAAGCTTCCAAGTGATTTGGGAATATCAAAATATCATAAGGGTATCCTCTTTCACCGATTTTTCGAATACCCCAGATTAATTCTTCCTGAAGCATATACCTCGGATCTTTGGATTGGAGTACTTCGCGAAAACCCAAAAGTTTTTGATTTTCAGAATAGGTGTCAAGCAACTCATCTAAGGAATCGCTTTTCAAATCTGCCCAACCGACGACTCCGACGATCCACTCGTGTTGATCTGCCAAATCGAGAAGAAAATCGGTTTCCCGAAGGCTCTCTTCCGCTTGCACTGCAATGCAACCATCCATTTTAGCATCTTGAAGTAAAGGAAAAAGATCTGCAGGCCTGAAATTGCGTCGAATTCTGTTCATTTCAGGACCTATCCAATCCTGTCGTTTTGGATCATACTCCCAGAAATGTTGATGACTGTCCAGTCTCATGCCTCAGGATCTTTCATCGCGACCTGTCGTGACACTCCCAGTCCATCAATTCCCAATTCGACAATATCACCATGCTCTAAATAACGTGGAATAGGCTTCAATCCCATACCTACGCCGGCTGGAGTTCCAGTGGAAATCACGTCTCCAGGCAGTAAAGTCATGTATTGGCTGAGATGAGAGACGATCGTTGGGATGTCAAAAATCAAGTCAGAGGTATTACTGTCCTGAAGGATTTTTCCGTTCAATTTGAGCCAAAGACGCAGATTATGCGGATCTGGTATTTCTTCTTTAGTAGCTAAAACTGGTCCGAGTGGAGCGAAGTGATCAGCACTCTTCCCTTTGACCCATTGTCCACCGTGTCGAAGCTGGAAATCACGTTCGCTGACGTCATTATGAAGGCAATAGCCTGCAATGTATTCATTGGCATTTTCCGGGCTTACATACTTTGCTCGTATACCGATAACAACTGCCAATTCCACTTCCCAGTCAGTTTGGATTGAATTTTTTGGAATGTAAATTGGGTCAAATGGTCCGCAAAGTGAAGAGGTTGATTTCATAAAAATGATCGGAACTTCCGGAACTGCCATTCCTGCTTCTTCGGCATGTTTTCGGTAATTGAGACCGATGCAGATAATTTTTGAAGGACGAGCAATGGGCGAGCCTATTCGGGCATTTGCAGGAATCTCCTTGAGATTGGCTTGATTGAAATTCAGCCATTCTTGTAGTCTTGCCAGACCATTATTGGTAAAAAATGCTTCATTCCAGTCTTCTCCAAATCCCGAGCAATCAAGATTCTGTCCTGATTTATTCTGGATACCTGGTTTTTCATGTCCTACTTCTCCAAATCGAATGAGTTTCATGGTTATGGGTTATTAGGTTATTGAGAGATAATTGAATTTACGATTTAAGAATTTTGATTTACGAGGTTTACAATAGAATGAAAGTCTTCTTTTTAAGTTGAAGTGAATTTTATAATTTTTCCCACCTAGTTAAAAAAAGTTTAAAAATTCCAAATTTCACCATTCCATCCCAATCAAATTACTAATTGACTAATGCTATCTAATTTAAGAATACTTCGAATTATTAATCAAAATTGAGGAATATCGAATATCTAACCAGCCTGCGGTCGGCAGGTGATGAATATCGAGTAGTAAACACCGGTCATCGGACATCGGACATCAGGCACGAAGCTACATCTTCAACCCCATAAAGCCGCCGTCAATATTGAAGTTGGCTCCGGTGATGAAACTTCCAGCATCCGAACTGATGAAATACGCTAATTCAGCAATTTCATCCGGAGTACCCATCCTTCCAATAGGTTGAGTCGCTGCCAACTTATCATACATTTCTTTTTCTTGTCCGGGATAGTTTTTGGCCAGAAAACCATCAACAAATGGGGTATGTACTCGACCGGGAGAAATGCAGTTGCAGCGAATCCCGTCTTGCACATAGTCTCTTGCTACGCTGAGAGTCATGGAAAGGGCTGCCCCTTTGGTCATGCTGTAGGCAAATCGATCCGGAATACCTATGGTCGCAGCCACAGAGCACATATTGAGAATTGAGCCGCCTCCATCCGCCTTCAATTTTGGGAGTGCTGCTTTGATACAATTAAAAATCCCTTTGACATTGACTTGAAACAGTCTATCAAAGTCATCCTCTGAGGTAGTTTCTACCTTTCCGATATGGGATATACCGGCATTATTGATCAGTACATCGATTTTACCCGGGATCAATTGAATCAACTTTTCCACTTCTTCATAGGATGCGATACTTCCTTCAAGAAACTTGACAGGATAGCCCTTTTCATTTTCTTCAATTTGGAGTTTAATTCCTTCGAGGTGATTGGTGTCTATGAAAAAGACGTGGCTTCCTTCTACTGCGAACTTGCGAACTATGGCGAGTCCGATTCCGCTGGCCCCGCCAGTGATCAGAACGTTCTTTGATTTCATGATTTTAGGTTCGGGTTTAGAGCGATTTTTTTACAAAATCAAACTAGGTTAATTTGATAAAAAATGAAAGGATTTTTTAATCCTCTTTGATCTGATTTAGGATCTTTTCGATTTTTTCAAAGGTGATAGGCTTTTCATAAAATCCGATAACCGAAGGATATTTTTTAGCGATTTCACTATTGGCCGAGCTCACCGAAGAAGTAATAAGAAAGACTTTTGAAAAGCTGTCTTTTCTTTCAATCAATTCATTTAGGAAATCCCAACCTGTCAAATCTTTCAAGTTGATGTCAACTATTAAAAATCGTCTTTGACTTGAATCCGGAAATTTAGCAAGATGGTCTAATGCATGTCGCCCTGAGCTAAAAGGTCTTAACTTGGTTTCGGGACTTACTTTATGAAACATCTTTTCCAGAATGGCCAACAATACCTCATCGTCATCTACTAGGATTATTTCAGGATTCATGGTTGTCGAGA
The DNA here is from genome assembly GCF_046296635.1 of Algoriphagus sp. Classification (GTDB taxonomy): domain Bacteria; phylum Bacteroidota; class Bacteroidia; order Cytophagales; family Cyclobacteriaceae; genus Algoriphagus. The sequence continues at coordinate 153,989 of NZ_JBKBKZ010000007.1, forward strand.
GGAGTTATGTTTTCTGATTTTAGACTGATTTCTCTGATGATATGATCGAGCTCATCGGCAGAATTTTTGACATGTTCGATCAATTCAATATTCTCTTCTGGGGAATTTCCATAGTCAGACTCCAAGAGGTTGACCAGACCAAGGAGCCTTGCTAACGGTGCTCTCACCACATGGGACTGGATCCATGCGATCTCTCGAAAAGTCTGGTTTTGTTTTTCTATAGTTTGCACATATTTTGCGCGTTCAGTGATATCATTTGCCAGTACTAAAATGGACTCTTTACCATTAAAACTTAATGGATTGATAGTCGATTCAACAAAAATCAGCTCCCCATTTTTCTTTTTATGCCTGTAAATAATTTTTGGATTAAGCGTTATTCCATTTCGGATTTTCTGAATGTATTCTTCCATGAGGATCAAATCTTCACTAGGGCGGATATCACCAATCGTCATGCTCAAAAATTCGGCTTCACTGTATCCGTAGTGAGTTATGGCAGCCTTGTTGATGTTTAAAAAACGAAGCGTTTCGAGATCGCAAACCCACATGGGAAGTGGGCTGAGTTGGAAGAGGTCGCTGTATCGTTTTTCGGATTTTTGAATTTGATCGGTGAATTTGCTTCGTTGAATTGCATAAATCACACTTTTGTAAAGAATTATCGGCGTGAGCTCATCTTTAAGTAAATAGTCGGAAATACCTAAGGACAAAGATCTTATGCTGAAATCCAAGTCTGAGAAACCTGTCAGTGCTACTACAGGAGTGCCTATAGCAAATTCCAAGACTCCTACAATCAACTGTTCCCCCGAAAGATCCGGTAAAGAAAGATCCAGAAATATGATGTCAAAGGAATTGCTTGAGTCCTGCAGAATTTTCTTAGCTGACTGAAAGGTCTCAGCCCGAGTGAGTTTGGGATTTAAAATGTATTCGGTAAGATATTCCTCAATGAGGATGTAATCCCCAAGATTATCCTCAATAATTAAAATATGATAGGATTTCTCGTCCTTTCTCATGTTGATTAGTTATTGGGAAGTTGAGCGATGTTAAACCAGAACTCTTCAATTTTAGAAGTCACATTTATGAATTCTGCTACCTCCAGAGGTTTAATAATATAGCAATTTGCGTGCTCCTGATAGGCCTTCAAGATATCTATTTCTGAGGAAGAGGTAGTCAAAATGATGATTGGGATATGTTTGAGATCAGGATGGTTTTTGGCACTTTGCAGTACTTCATGTCCGTTTTTTTTAGGTAGATTTATGTCCAATAGAATCAGATCAGGCAAGTCTTTCTTTTTGTTTTGTAAACTTGAAAGCAAAAAAGTCAGGGCGTCACTTCCATTTCTTAAGACTTTAAGTTCATTTTTGACTTTACATTCTTCTAGAGCTTCGGTAGTAAGAATGATATCTCCTTCATTGTCTTCAACTAAAAGAATTTTTATAGGTTGTTTATTCATATATTTTTAGGGTAAATAAAAATTTACTACCAACTCCAAGTTCGGACTCTGCCCATATTTCTCCGCCATGTTGAGTCACGATCTTTCTGCAAGTGGCTAGACCCATTCCTGTTCCGGGATACATTTCTTTAGAATGTAGTCTGTTCAAGATACCAAAGATATGTTCAAGATACTCAGCTTCGATTCCGATTCCATTGTCTTCAATAGAAAATTCCAAAAAATCTTTTCCCACACTACCTGAAATCCTGATGATTGGCTTTACTTCTAAATTTTTATACTTAAGTGCATTTCCGATCAGATTTTGAAACAGGATTTGAATAGGCGTTCTTATTCCCCAAATAGAGGGAAGATCCTCCAAGATAATCTCTGCATCAGATTCCCTGATGATATCAGACTTGAGCGAAAGCACTTCCTTTAATAGTTCATTTGTATCAATTTTTTCAAGATTATTTGGATCAAATCCCACTTTAGAATATTCCAAGAGGTCATTGATCAGGATAGTCAATCTCTTGGATCCATCTATGGCAAAGTTGATGTACTGATTCGCTTTTTGATCAAGTTCAGTGCTATATTTCTTTTGAAGCAAAGTCAAAAATGAACTGATCATACGCAATGGTTCTCGCATGTCATGCGATGCTAAGAACGCGAAAATTTTGAGCTCCTGATTTACGTTTGCGAGACTTTTATTGGCTTCCAGAAGTTCGATTTCGGCATTTTTTCGTTTTGAAATATCCTGTGTAGCACCGATCATTCGAATGGCCTCGCCATTTACATTCCTGAGGATATATCCTTTGTCATTAATAAAAGCATAGCTGTTGTCTGCTTTTTTGATACGGAACTCCTGTTCCCAAAACAGACCCGAACTTTGGAGCGTCTCTTCAAGGTTTTTGTTGACCTGATCAATATCCTGGGGATGAATTATACTTATGAAAAAATCATTGTTTCCGATTTGGTCACTTTCATCATAGCCCAATAATTGAAAGAAAAGGTCTGATCTGTAGGTTTTATTGTTCACGATATCCCAATCCCATATCACATCTGAAGTCGCTTTTGTAGCTAATTCGAACCGCTCATTGGCGGCTAGGATTTCCTTGGACTGCTCTTCCAATTTTTTCCGGAGAAGTGCGGGCTGACGGGCAAAATTCCACGTAGCATATCCTAAGATGATGGAAAAAACAATTCTAAGAACAATTTCCAAAAAAACACCGGAAAAGGCCGTGCTCTTTTTTAGTTGAACGGTCAGGGTCCAGTTTCCAATATCAATTAACCTACTGGCAGCAAATCCTGATGCCTCAGATACATCTCTTGAGGGGATATAATTTTCTATTTCACCTGAATTAGGGTTTGTCTTAGTTATTTTGACCAGAAATTTCTCATCGACATGGTCTGACAATAGTCCATTCTCAAAAATGGTTTCAACTTTAATAATGATTGCAGACAGTCCTTGAAGTTCTCCATTTTTGAAAAAGGGATATCTTCCCACAATGCCAATTCCTCCCTGCTTGAGACGAATGGGTCCTGAAAAAAACACGTCTTTTCTGCGGACAGCCTCCAATACTTCTATATTTCTGGTTGAGTCTTCGAGGACATTATATCCTATTACAGCTTCATTTCCTTCCAAGGGGTAAACCGCCACAATAGTCCCACTGTCTAAGTATTGAATGACATCAACTAAAGGATTACTGGCTAAAATTTCCTTGCCTATTGATTCAAATTTGGCGATGACGTTTGCTTGATTCTGGGCATAAAAGGCAAGTGTTTTTACAGCAGATATACCATTGTTTAATGCACTAAACAGTCTGTTTTCCAGTTCATTAAGTTTAGAGATCACTTCCTCCCGCTCTACAGCCAGTTTGAGTTGATATTCCGCATAGGAGAGGTACATCGTGAGAGAGAGACTTATAAAGAATACAATCCACCCGGAGGACTTTGGGCTCGCCGATATTAAGTTACTTACCCGACTTTTCAACTTCTCTAAATTGATCACGAATTACTTTTTAATAGTAAAACAAAAATTACTTCCTGCTCCAAGAGATGATTCAACCCAAATTTTTCCACCATGAAACTCCACAATTTTCTTGCAAATAGCCAAGCCAATCCCGGACCCGGAGAATTGTTCTTTTAGATGTAGTCGTTGAAAAATAACAAATATTTTGTCCCGAAACTCAGGATCAATACCGATTCCATTGTCTCTGACAGAAAACTTCCATTCGGACTCATTTTCTTCACCTTCAATCCAGATTTCCGGGATATTATCCTTGGCTTGATATTTCAATCCATTGGATATTAAGTTTTGAAATAGTTGAATTATGGTACTGGCATGACAAATGATATCAGGTAGGGTGCTTACATGGATTTTTGCTTTCTTTTCATCAATCAATTTCCCATTTAATATCAATACCTCCTTGACTAGGTCGGGGGTATGACTCAATTTTTTTTCACCGGAGAGATTACCAACTCTAGAAAACTCAAGCAAATCCAAAATGATTTCTTTCATTCTTCTTGCCCCGTCTACTGCAAAATGAATGTATTGAAGACCCTTTTCGTCGAGGACATTGGCGTACTTTCGTTCGATAAGCCCGAGAAAACTTGAAATCATCCGAAGTGGCTCCTGAAGGTCATGAGATGCCACATAGGCAAACTGCTCCAGTTCTTTATTGGAAGTTTCCAACTTGCTGTTAGTTTGAGCAAGTTCACCATTAAGTAACTTAAGAGATACCTCATAGGATTTTCTTTGAGTGATATCCTGAATTGCGCCCACAGCACGAGTTGCTTTTCCTTTTTCATCCCTCAGGACGGTCCCTCTATCCAGCAGGTGAAAGAGCTTCCCGTCTTTTCTGATGAAGCGATATTCAGATTCAAAGAAATTTTCCGAAGGACTGGCAAGAACATTGGAATACACTGAAATTACACGATCTCTATCTTCAGGATGTATATTATCCCTCCATCTATTGTAGTTGTCATGAGTTCCTGAGATTTCTTCGCCAAATAGGGTGTTGAAACCTTCACCCCAGTAATGATCGCCTGTCTCAATATTCCAGTCCCAGATGGAATCGTGTGAAGCTTGAGAAATCAATCTAAGCCGTTCGTTGAATTCACGAATCTGTTTTTCAGAATCCTTTCTTTGAGTGATATCCCGAATAATGACAGAAAGTCCGCCGTTTGAAGGATAGATAGTTACCTCCAGCCAAGCTTTAATCCAAGAATCAAAGATTTCAAAATATTGGGCTTGATTCTTCTCATAGGCTTTTTCATAACCTTCCTTGAATTTTTCACTGATTTTATAAAGAGCTTCAAAAATATTTTTCCCAATGATTTTTTCTCTTTTGATACCGGTAAGATTTTCAACAACAACATTCCAGTAGGTTACCTTGTAGTCTTTGTCGATGGCATAAAAAGCATCTCCGATACTCTCCAACAAAGAATCTCTGGACTCAAAAGCTTCTCTGATTTTATCCAAATTCTGTTTTCGCTCGATTGCTAGGGATAGATTGGTGGTGACTGAAGATAAAAATCCAATTTCATCTTCGGACCAAATTTTACTGGTGGTACAGTCGTCAAATCCCATAAATCCATAGAAGGATCCATTTACAAAAATTGGCATGATCAGGATGGACTTAATTCCCTGGGCTTCCAGAAGTTGCCTCATATTCTCCTCGGCTTTTTCGGCCACTACCATAAACGGCTTACCCTGTAGCACTCCTTGGTAAGTGATAGGATGATCCTCCAAGGGTATGGCTTGGATATCCGGATTGTCGAGTTCGGAACTTACCAATCCATTGGTCCATTCATGGGTTTGTTGGGTAAATAGCTTCCCTGTAAATGGATCAGCGTAATTTTGGAAAAAATAAACTCGATCCGCACCAGCGGTTTCTCCCATTAATTTGAGTGTAGGATCTATAAGTTCTTTCCAGTCTTCTGATTCCAATAATGATTGGATGATGTATGAAATCGATGAAATGAGTCCAGTCTTTTTTTGAAGCTCCAGCTCTTTTTCCTTCTCCTCGCTTATGTCAGAAAGACTTCCTACCATCCGATAGGGCTCACCATCTGAATTTCTCAGAATTACCGTATTTTCTTTGACTAGGGTATAGGTTCCGTCGAACTTTTTAAATCGATACTCTCCGTACCAACGATCGGAGCTTTTATCATTTTTGGTGATTAGAGTGGATTCTCTGATTGAGGGCAGATCATCCGGGTGTATCATGGTTTGCCAAATGTCCTCAGTCACTTGTTCCATTTCCTCCGGATAGCCAAAAAGTCTGTGGTAGCCTTTTCCCCAGAAAATAACATTCTTCTTTAAATCCCAATCCCAAATCGCATCGGAAACTGCCTGTGTAGCTAAATGAAATCGTTCATTACTTGTCTTTAATGAGTGTTCAGCCCAATACCGATCTGTCTCATCGATAACTGTTGAGATCATGATATCCTGATCGGGTAGGGGGATGTTTTTTGCGGAAACAATCCTTTCTTTTCCACTTTGGGTCATGATAGGAATGTTCTTCCAGATCATACGCTCAGGATTTCCACTTTGGATGTCGGCAATAATTTGCGTGGTAATGGTGTCCCGAAATGTTTTGTTGGGATAGATTTTCTCAAAAAATGTTTCTACATCACTGAATACATCCGGTGGCCAGCCATAGATTTCGCTGAAGGCTGGATTGAGGTAAGTGGCTTTGCCCGTGCTGATTTTATTAACAGCTATCCCCAAGGGAATATTTTTTAAGGTTGACTCAATGAATAGATTTCGCTCTAGGAGTTCTTTTTCAATGGTCTTTTCTCTGGTAATGTCCTGTACAGTTCCTCGGAAGTGCTTCACCCCATTCTTATCGAATTCTATTGCCCCCTTTTCGTGAACAAATTTGATTTCGCCTGAGGAAAGTTGAATTCTATGAACAGCATCTAAGGGGCCCTTTTCTGCCAGTGCGCTGTTGTGATGTTCGAGGAAAGTCGCTCTGTCTTCCGGATGAATGGTCTGAATAAACAGTTCAAAATTGGGATTGAATTGATCCTTATCTATTCCCCAAATCGCAAAAACCTCGTCAGACCAATAAATATCTTCGGTCTGTATATTAAACTCCCAATAGCCGAGTTTTCCAATTTTCTGTGCCAGACTTAGACGATCAAGGAGCTCATTTTTCCTTTTCTCTTCCAGTTTTTTTTCTGTGATGTCTAAAGCGTAGCAACCTACGGCGACTACTTTTCCTTTTTCATAGATAGGTTTGAAATTGACCTCCATGTAGCCCCCTCTTTCCATCATGGTGACTTTTCGTTCTACTGAAAATGTTTCACCAGCTAATGCCCGTTCATACCAATTTTTCCATTCGTGAATAAATTTCTCAGGTAATGGTGTATTGAAAATTAGATTGCCACCAACATGAAGATCCCAATCCCCAATTTCCTTCATGGTTCGGAGGAATTTTTGGTTTGCAGTGATCAAGCGGAAGTTTTCATCTATTGCCCAAATGGTTTCGGGTGAAGAATCCAGAACAATGGAAAGTTTTTGACGGTCCTTTTTGAGTTTTTTCTTTGTTTTGACCAGTTGGGTAATGTCCCTGGCGATTCCGAAAACAGTATTGGAAGATTTGTCAAAGGTTGCTGACCAACTAAGGTAAATGATGGTGCCGTCTTTTTTGAAATAGCGGTTTCTGAAATTTGAGGAGGGAATGCCCGCTAAGACCTCCAATCTGTTTTTCAGGGTATCCTGAAAGTCATCCGGGTGAATCATATTTCTGAATGATTTCCCGATGAGTTCTTCCGGAGAATAACCAAGGATTTTTTCACTGGATTTGGATACCCTGAGGAAAGGTCCATCCTCTTCTGCAATAATGATCAAATCCTGAGTAGCATTCAGAATGTTTTCAATTTGAAGGTTGGTCTTTTTAAGTTCTTCTTCCTTTAATCTTTCCTCAGTGACATCCTTAAAAACCCCAAAAAGGCGAATGGGTTTACCATCTTCATTAAGGTCAACTACACCTTCTGATATTACATGCCTAATCTCGCCATTTGGTCGAATGATTCGTTTCTGAACTTTGTAGGGATCGCCGGATTCGAAGGATTTTTGATAATGTAAACTTGCCCTTTCCAGATCTTCGGGATGAATTGTGGACAATCCTAACTCGGTGGAGGCAATTGAAGACTTTGGATCCAGACCTAAAATGTGAAAAAACTCATCAGACCATTTGTTTTCACCGGTAAGTAAATTAACCTCCCAATGTCCGATACCTCCCATTGACTCAACTTGCCTGAGTAATGCTTTTGTTTCCTCTAATATTTTCAAGGAAGGATCAATAGTTTGAGTGTCTCTGGGGGTAGAAGGATTACCCATATTGAGGTGGTTTTACTGCTAAATATAAGTTTATTCTGTAGCTCATTTCTATCAAGTGCAGTATTGTGTAAACCTACAACCTCACCACCTCACCGGTTTTTACAGATTCATCACAGGCAAAGGCGATTTTAAGACTATTCAGTGCGTCGCTTAGGTGATCTGTCAGGTCAAGATTATTTTGGATTGCCGAAAGAAAATAGGCCTGCTCTCGGTTACACAGCTCCTGATGGTCTGGTTCATCAGTCATATCTATCCAAGTATCTTTCTTCAGAAAATGGTTTTTGTCATCGATGTCTGCATGATGTACCCGGATGGATTCTGTTTTGGTATGGCTATCCACATGATCGGACTTTCCTGCCGCACCTGCATTCTTGGCTACAATTGAGACTGCTCCTTTTGGGCCGAATACATCTTTGACAAAGAAGGCAGTCTCGCTAACCATCGGCCCCCAACCTGCCTCATACCAACCGACAGATCCATCCTCAAATCTGATCTGCAATTGACCGTAATTGTAGTTGTCTGGAGCAATATCTTCTGTCAACCTTGCCCCAATAGCGGAAACCCACACTGGTTTGGATCGAGTCATTTGACACATCACATCAATGTAGTGGACGCCACAATCAACAATTGGACTCAGGGATTTCAATAAATTTCGATGGACATCCCACATGTAGCCTTGGCTTTGTTGATTGAGATTCATCCGCATCACGAGAGGTTTGCCCAATTTTTGCGCTTCCTCGATGAATCGAATCCAAGAAGGATGATGCCTCAGAATATAGCCGACGACTAATTTTTTGCCTGTTTCTTTTGCTTTGGCAATGATTTTTTCGCAACCCAAAACCGTGTCTGCAAGTGGCTTTTCAATGAAAATATGGCAGCCTGCTTTCAGGGCTTTGATAGCAAATTCTTCGTGAGTATCAGGATAGGTGGATATACAAACTGCATCAGGTTGGGTAGTTTTTAATGCAAGATCAAAGTCTTCAAAAAGTGGATAATTAGCATTTAATGTCTCATTCAATTTCACTTTGCTATCTCCTCTAGCCACCAGCCCACAGATTTCAAACTCAGGCATTTGATGATAAGCTGCTGCATGGGAAGCACCCATATTTCCACAGCCAACGACTAGAATTTTGATGGATTTCATTTAATAGAATTCTGGGTGAGTTGATTATAATCTTGCTGACTAAGATATATAATTTCTACAGTCAAAGGAATTGGAATATCGGGAGTGTTGGATTCATTTCGCTTTACCTTTACGATTTGATCTATTATCTCCATTCCTTTGATTACATGTCCAAAGACAGTGTAATCACCATCAAGTCGGTGTAGTCCATTTGGATTTTGAACGATATAAAATTGACAACTGGCAGAGAGCTTTCCCGGATTGTCATCTCTTCCAGCTCCAACTGCTCCATAGACATGGGTTAATTCAGGATGAAATTCCGGTTCCAGTAGATACTCTGAATCGGTAAACCCCTCAGGCGTGTCAGGACAACCTCCTTGCGCAACGAAGTTTGGTATGACTCGATTAAATGTCAACGAATCCCAATAGCCTGCTTCAGCCAATTGGATGAAACTGGCTCGATGCCTTGGTGTCCTTTCGTCCAAGTTGATCCAAATTTCTCCTTGTGGCGTACTTATTTTGCCCACGGGAATAGTATCCAAACTCTGAAAAATCAGGAATAGAAGTAGAAAGTATTTAATTGAAATCATAGGAATCTTGAGTTTGTCAGTAAAATACAACCATTCATTTACAATAGTAAGGAACTGATTTTTATGATAAAACTTAAATGTCCAAGAGTATGTCAGAAGTGAATATTTGTTACTTCTTTTGCTAAAACACCCTTTTATTATGGATCAAGAAAATTCAATTCTACCTGTATCGGTCGACCTAGACCCACCGATTCCATCCAATGAAATGGAGCGAATAATGGCGCTCGTTGATTTTGATTTGGACTACATGGATCTGAATAAATCATTCGCTGATCTGACCAAGCTCGCTGCCAAAGTTGCGGGTACTTCCATCTCCTTAATCAATTTGATTGATTCATTTACACAGTGGAGTGTGTCTTCCTATGGGATAGATATTCGACAGATGCCAAGAGAAGAATCCGTCTGCCAATACACGATAATGGAAGAAAACTCGGATGGATTTGAAGTAGAAGATTTGTCCAAAGATGAGCGGTTTAAAGACAGACCATTTGTCACCAATGCCCCTCATTTAAAATACTATTTTGGAATTCCCCTGAAAGTGAATGATGACTTAGCCTTGGGAGCCCTCTGTGTATTACATGACGACTATAAAAGTCTGAGTGCTGAAAAGAAAGAAATGCTGGAAATCATTGCGGGTGAAGTGGTCAATCGGATCAAAATTCATCAGGCTGTGGCTAATCTGAAAAGAACTGTTCAAGAAACAAATTCTATTAAAAACAGAGTTGCCCACGACATCCGAGGACCTATTGGGGGGATCATTGGACTCGCAGAGATTATTCAGATGCAAGGTGACAGCAATAAGCTGGAGGAGGTTTTGGATTTTATCGCTTTGATCCAAAAAAGTGGAAAATCTGTCCTGGAGCTTGCAGATGAGATTCTATCGCACAACTTTGATCTAACAGGTGGAGTAATGAAACGGGCGCCCAAGGATCATGAGTTTACACTTTCCACTTTGAAATTCAAGCTCGAGGACATGTTTAATCCCCAAGCTATCACCAAGCAGGTGAAGCTGGAATTAACGGCAACTGCACCTTTTGCCGAGATCCCTTTTCCCAAAAATAAAATTCTCCAGATTTTGGGTAATCTAATTTCCAACTCTATCAAGTTTACCCCATCGGGTGGGATTGTGGAAGTATTGTTGGATATGGAGGTGCTCGACCAACAGAAAATATTACAGTTCAAAGTAAGGGATAGCGGGGTCGGTATTTCTCCCGAAAAAATTGCTGAAATCCTGAGAGGGGGTACAACTTCTTCCAAAGGAACTTCAGGAGAGAAAGGCTACGGTTTTGGCCTAAACTTGGTCAATCATCTCATCAAAGGACTGAAAGGTCGCCTTTTGATAAAATCCGATCCCGGAGAAGGGACCGAATTTGAATTTATACTACCCTTAGCCTGAGCTTAGCTCAGGTTTTTTTATTTCAAACTGTTATCGACAGGATAGGCATACATCGACAGGAAGCTTTTCAAAAGCTCGGGGTTGCTCGTATCCACCTTACTCAACAATCGTTTTTCGAATGCATCTTTTTCCTCCAAGGAATAATGACTGGAGAAATGTTCACTACCTGAAAGTAAGTCATGGGCAATATAGTTACTTGGCCACAGCCTGTATCCTTTCCAAATTTTGTGGTTAATAATTGTGGCAAGCTGAGCAAGCTTCTCGGTCTGAGAGATGTCCGAGGTGGAGATCGCCTTTATTTCATGATCCAATACGCCATTTACCTGAATATGGATTCGTCTTTTAGTCCCAAGAAGTCCTCTCAGCAGGTTTACAAAGTCCTCGTTCTCGTGTTTTACATATTTTTCATCACGGGATTTTGCAAGGAGCTCCGGCATTTTTAAACTATCAGTTGGGTCGTATTCGTATGAAATGGATACAGGGACGACTCTGATTTTTTCAAAAAACCCGAATGAATCAGCTCCATTCTCGGCAAGTGTCAGCATTTTTAGTACACCTTTTTGGGTGATGTCATTACCATCTTTAGTTCGCCCTTCACGCTGTGCAGTCCAGACTGATCTGTTCTCGTTGAGGAGCGATTTCCGGATATACTCCGAGACCATCAGCGAACTTTCAAAAAGTGCACGACCTGTCAATCCTCTGCGAATAGCGAAGTTCCGATTGAGTCGTGAAAGCGTGTGAAGGAAAGGTTTTTTAATCAGATTGTCGCCGATTGCAGAAGTGGTCATCACAAGACCTTTCTCATAAATACAGGCATTCAAAAGCGAAGTATCGAGTATGATGTCGCGGTGATTTGAAATGTAGAGGTAAGCAGTATTTGGTTCCAAGGCCTCAAAGCCGCCGGTTGTCAGCCCATCGGAGCTTTTCTCCAAAACTTTTAATAAGGCAGGATAAATGAAATTGATCTGAAAATCCCTGAGTGAGTGAGTATGCTTCATCAAATCTTTCCAATGCGATGGATTCTCATCCGGAAAGGTGAAATTCATCATCGCTTCCAGCATAGGGTCTTCGATAATCTGGCGAATCGCCTTGTTGGCTTCCGCATCGTAAAAAGGTCTTATTGAATCAAATTTGGACATAGTTGGGTGTGTATTCTTGCGCAAAAAGCAAAAATTAGCTGAATAATCGAAGTAAATTTCTCTTAAGGGTAATAGTCGAATTAGAACTATTTCCTCTTCAGGTACTTATCAAAAAAGAGTAGATGGACTGGTAAAGCCTCGGTCCAATAGGCCCAAGTATGTGCGCCGGGCCGCTCGATGTATTCATGAGGAGTTTCATTTCCGAGAAGAAGCTGGTGCATTTGTCGATTAGTTTCGATAAGGAAATCATCCACTCCGCAGTCGAAAATCAAGGCCAATCCATTGCTTTTCATCCTATCCACAAGTCCTACCGCTGTGAAAGTGCTGAATTTTGGACCATCATAATTTAGATCTTGGCCTAGCATATCCTGCTGTCCTTGCTGGCGCAAAGTCCGGAAATCTGCAGGCACTTTCCACATTCTGGTGTCGATGTTCATTACTCCGCTCATACTTCCTGCAGCGATGAATTGGTCTGGATGCTTTGCTGATAGCATGATGGCGCCGTGACCACCCATCGACAGGCCAGTGATGGCTCGAGATTCTTTTTTCGCTAAAGTCCGGAAGTTTTTGTCAATGTGGGGGATAAGTTCGGCGATGATATAAGTCTCATATTTGACAGAATCCAGTAGAGGACTATCAAAGTAATAGCTCGAAGGTCCGACACCGGGAGTGACGATAATCAGGTCATATTCCTCTGCCATTCGTGCTATAAGTCCTGGTTCACTGACATTTTTATGCCAGTCGCTGAACGCTCCACTGCCACCATGTAACAGATATATTACAGGGTATTTTTCGGCTCCTTTCTGGTAAGAAGAAGGAGTGGTAACTGCAGCTTTGAGATTCTTTTTCATTGCCGGGCTGTAAACCTGAATGGTGTCTGTTTTTGCCTGAGAAAATCCGAGAAATGGGATTAGGCAAAAGAGTAGGAGAAGGCTTTTTTTCATTTGATTATAATTTTTTTATATGTATATCCGCAATTCTGCCAGTAGCCATATTTTGTTAAGTTTCACCTCGACTTCGCTCGGTGTCCGTTAGTTTTTTTTAGGGGAGGGGAGGAATATGCGGCTGCGCCGCATATAACTACCCACCCAATAAAAAACAGAAAAACGGTGGGCGAGCGAAGTAGAGGCCCATTTTTT
>NZ_JBKBKZ010000008.1:0-139842 GCF_046296635.1 Algoriphagus sp.
ATAATAGAATTTGCTTTAAACGCAAAAAGCCCTGCATTTCTGCAAGGCTTTAGCTCCCCCTCTAGGGCTTGAACCTATCCCGTAAGTACGGGACATGATTAATCCCGCACGTGCGGGACTCTAACCAACTGAGCTAAGGAGCCAGAGATTTCAAAGTAATAAATGAAAACGGTAAAAAATAAGGTGTGCCGATAATAGAATTTGCTTTAAACGCAAAAAGCCCTGCATTTCTGCAAGGCTTTAGCTCCCCCTCTAGGGCTTGAACCTAGGACCCCATGATTAATCCCGCACGTGCGGGACTCTAACCAACTGAGCTAAGGAGCTAGAGGGAATAAATTGAGGACCGATTTGCTTCTCAATTAGTTTCCTCGACTTTTGTTTTTTAATAAAGGATTCGATTTTTAAGGCATCGCCTCGACCACCAGGTATTTCAAAAATAGCCTGAATCTCCCAAGGCCTTCCTGATGTGGTTGATTTATGGAATTTCCCAGAATTATGTTCAATTAACCTGCGAAAAGGGTCTTCTGATTGCCCGACGTAGTATTTGTCAGTTGAACTTGAGTGGAGGATGTAGATAAAAAATGGCATAGATAAAAATAAAAAAAGCCTTGCAGAGATGCAAGGCTTTAGCTCCCCCTCTAGGGCTTGAACCTAGGACCCCATGATTAACAGTCATGTGCTCTAACCAACTGAGCTAAGGAGGAATATCTCTTATTTCAATCACTTTGACTCTATGATTAATCCCGTACTTACGGGACTCTAACCAACTGAGCTAAGGAGGAATATCTCTTATTTCAATCACTTTGACTCTATGATTAATCCCGCACGTGCGGGACTCTAACCAACTGAGCTAAGGAGGAATATTTTCTTATTTCAAATCTCTTTGGCTCATGATTAATCCCGTATGTACGGGACTCTAACCAACTGAGCTAAGGAGGAATTTTGTTTGTTTTCGACTTCCCTTTTAGAAATCGTGTTGCAAATGTAGTCTATCCCCTTTTTATTCCAAACCTCTTTTTGAAAAAATCTTGGAATCTCTTGCGTTTACCTTACTTCTGTTTCTTTTTCAGGGACTTATTTTTTTCAGGTTATAGAGTAAAGCTCTACATGGCTAAAATTGTATCCTGAGAAATCTTCGGGAATTGGTATTTTTACATGAATCCCTTATGCTATTGAAATTTATAAAATCTATTGGCAAACTCAGGCTATTTCAGTCTCCGGTCTCCGGTCTTCCAACTCGTCGCCTAGAAGAAGTTCGTCTTTTGGCATAAGGACCAGTCCAACTATTTCAATTCTTTTCCCTAACTTTTATATTCCCAAAATAGAAATTACCAACCTATGGAAAATTACACGCTCTCAATTAACGGAAAATCGCAGCAAGTCACTGCCTCTGAAGATATGCCCCTGCTTTGGGTCATTCGTGATTTATTGGACTTGAAAGGGACCAAATTTGGTTGCGGTCAAGCCCTTTGCGGTGCTTGTACTATCCATTTGGACGGTGAAGCGGTTCGTTCCTGTAGTCTTCCTATTTCACAGGTTGGATCTGGGAAAATCACCACGATCGAGGGACTCTCCGAAGCAGGTGATCATCCACTTCAAAAAGCTTGGGTGGATCATGTCGTTCCGCAATGTGGCTATTGCCAATCCGGTCAGATCATGAATGCGGCAGCTTTGCTCGCAAAAAATCCAAGTCCTTCCGAATCGCAAATCGAATCGGCTATGGAAGGTAATCTCTGCCGCTGTGGTACGTACAACCGAATCAAGGACGCCATTGTCACCGCTTCCAAATCCCTCTAAATCCTAAATCAACAAACTCATGATGCCTAAATTGCCATTTTTGACAAAGCATGCTTCGACTTCCTGCCTACCGGACAGGCAGGCGCTCAGCACAAGTGATCGCAGTGAGATCTTTAGAGCTTCAAGACGGGATTTTCTCAAAATCGGCTCGCTAGCAGCCGGAGGATTTGTATTGGGAGTCAACTTCCAGTGCAGTGGGCCAAAAGGTGAACTGATCACCTTCGCTCCAAACGTATTTGTAAGTATTGGTTCGGATAATATTGTCACCATACTCGCTCATCGATCCGAGATGGGAACGGGTATTCGAACTTCCCTTCCGATGATCGTTGCTGATGAATTAGGAGCGGATTGGACTAAAGTAAAGATCGTGCAGGCCGAAGGGGACGAAGACAAATTCGGCAACCAAAATACAGACGGTTCTTTTTCCGTCAGGATGTTTTACGAACCGATGAAAAAGGCCGGAGCCACAGCCCGACACATGTTGGTGCAGGCCGCAGCTACGGAGTGGAAAGTAGATCCTTCCGAATGTGATACCGAAGCCAGCCATGTGATTCTAAAGGGTTCGCGCAAAAAAATTCCTTTTGGTGACCTCGTTTCTCAAATTCAAACCATGGAAATCCCAAAGCCTGAAGCTCTGGTGATGAAGGATTTTTCCAGCTACAAGCTCGTAGGAACTGATGTTCCAATTTATGATGGAAAAGATATTGCCACAGGTAAAGCCAAATTTGGAGCGGATGTGAATCTGCCTAATATGCTGATTGCTGTGGTTCAACGAAGTCCGGTTGTCGGTGCTAAGGTTGTCACCTACAATGATGAGAAAGCACTGGCAGTTCCTGGAGTAAAGAAAGTTGTAAAAATAGATGGCCCTGGGCTTCCAGCAGGTTTGGATCAGCCCTTGGAAGGAATAGCAGTCTTGGCTGATAATACCTGGGCCGCTATCAAAGGAAGCAAGGCTTTGGAAATTGAGTGGGATTTGGGTCCAAACCAAACCTACAATTCAGCAAACCAGCTTCAGGGAATGCTGAAAAGCACCGCATCTAATGGTACGGTCAAGCGAGAGCGAGGAAACTTTAATCAAGCAAAATCATCTTCAGGAATGGTCCTTGAAAAGACCTATTTAGCTCCTTTCTATGCGCACTCAACCGTTGAGCCTCCTGCCGCAATTGCAGACGTGAAGGCTGACGGTTCGGTTGAAATATGGGCGCCAAGTCAGCATCCACAGTGGGCAAGGGGAGCAGTGGCGGGAGCTTTGGGCATAGATGTTTCCAAAGTCAAATTAAATGTCACACTTTTAGGGGGTGGATTTGGGCGCAAGTCCAAGCCGGATTTTGTCGTGGAAGCTGCTTTGCTATCCAAGGCGGCTGGAGTGCCTGTTCGGACCCAGTGGACCAGAGAATGCGACCTACACCATGATTACTTCCATTCCCACAGTGCTCAGCGAATCGTTGCGACTTTGGATGGTTCAGGCAATCTGACAGGTTGGAATCACCATACTGTTTTCCCCGCTATTGGATCGGGTCTCGATGCTGCAACTCCTTCAGATGGAGAATTGGATTTAGGATGCCGGGATTTTCCTTATGACGTTCCAAACATTCGAATCGAAGCGCATAAAACCACCGCTCATACTCGGGTAGGTTGGCTTCGTTCGGTAAGTAATATTCACCACGCTTTTGCGATCTGTACCATGTTGGATGAGATTGCCGAAACTCGCAGAGTTGATCCGATTGATCAGGCCATCCAACTTTTGGGTGAGGACAAAGACCTTGCTTTTGCAAGTGAAATGGTAGGGGAATATGGAAACTATGGGGAGAAAATCGAAGACTTTCCATGGAATACCGGACGCATGCGAAAGGTCATCGAAACAGTAGCAGAAAAGTCAAACTGGAAACAGAATCTTGCCGCGGGTAAAGCTGTTGGATTTGCGGCACACAAGAGCTTTCTTACCTACGTGGCATGTGTCGTAAGGGTAGAAAATGATGCCGCGGGTAATCTAGTCATTCCGGAAGTTCATTATGTAGTGGATTGTGGAATTCCGGTAAATACTGATCGAATTCGATCTCAGTTTGAAGGAGGAGCACAATTCGCAACTAGTTTGGCGATGACTTCCGCCATTACTTTTGAGAACGGAAAGGTGCAGCAAAACAACTTTGATACTTACAAGGTCATTCGAATGCCTCAGTCTCCAAAAAAGATCCATGTGCATATCATTCCAAGCATGGAAAAACCTACCGGTGTCGGCGAACCCCCTGTTCCGCCATTTATTCCAGCTCTGGCTAACGCAATCTATAAATTGAGCGGAAAGCGGAATTATGAATTGCCTTTTAAGGCATAATTGAAGTAGGCAGTGGTCAGTGGTCAGTCGCGGTTCTCAGTAGACCGGCTTTTGTGTAAGTTGTAAAGAGTAAGTGGTAAGTAGTGAGTTGTGCTAACGACTTACAGCTAACTGCTTACTATTCACAAGTTACAACTCATTAGCATTGATACAACTGCCAACTGCGACTACCTACTGATCACTGAGACTTCTAAATAACCGCAAAGTTGCGCAAAGGAAGAGAGATTAGTCATTTGTTACCTTTATCTGAACACCTAGGGTTTTGCAGTAACCAATCGTTTTCAAGGGTACAAAGTAAAAAAGCTAAAGCTTTTCTAGTCTCCGCGTTCAATTCATCTGGGTTCTAAATGAAAAAAATCAGCAGACTGGGTTGAAGAGTAAATGGCAAGTCCTTAGCACACTTTACGACTTTCCCCTAACAACTTACTGATTACAATTTTTGTAGAGAAAACTCTGCCAACTGAGACTGCCAACTGACCTACTGCTATTGCCTACTGGTTCTTCGCACTAAAATTTCTCGTGAGTGTCTTAATAAACTTCAATTTCCGGAATCGTAGCGCAGACCAATCCTCGTCAATGGCAATTTGTCTCACGCCTTCGTAATCCATGTCTCCGACGATCTTCCAACCCGAATCTCGATTTATTTGGGGTTTATATTTTTTTGATGTCCCTTTTGGGTAAGCCATCCAAATTGCCTCATCACCCGGAGAAAGTGCATTCATTTCTAGGAAGTACTTTCTCACTTCTTCTTCAGTCTGGACAAAAGCGATCATGAAGGTTGGTTTTTCATCAGGTTCAGATAAGAAGCCTTCTTTTTCCCATGAAATAAAAAGTGAGTTTAGGTCATTTGGAGTGTTCCAAATCCGGATTTTCATCCCTTCCTTAAAATACATTTTCTTTAAAATTGGGTCCATCTTGAGATTAAATTAAGTGTTTAATAATTAAATTTAACAGGAAGGAATCGGACTTTTTCAGACAAAAACCACCTTTTCCCGTAATTTTACTCCGGCCCCGCTTTCTTACTGGCATTTTAAATTTGCTATTTGAAATCCCGAGAGACGATTGATTGTGAATTCTTCGGTCTCCGGTCTTCCATCGGGTTATAAAACGATAATTCGTTTAGCGGCAGATTATTATATTTCCTCATATCTGATTCAATGTATAAATTACTTTCTTTCTTCGTCTTACTTTCTTGTTCAGGTTTTGCGCAGCAAAAAATTGATTCTGTCTACCTGCCTGGAATTACCATTCGTACGATCGACAATCCAGTTTTGGAGGAGATGAGTGGCTTGGCTTTTTCCAAAAATCATCTTGATAAATTCTATACGCACACAGACAGTGGAGGCGAGGCAGCGGTTTATGTCTTGGATTCTTTGGGAAATGAGATTGGAAAAATCATTTTGGAGGGAGTTGAGAATCGGGATTGGGAAGATATTGCGGTTGGGCCCGGTCCCAATGGAAAATCCTATGTCTATGTTGCGGAAATTGGAGATAACGCTGCGGTTTACAAATCAGTGAAGATTTATAGGTTTTTGGAACCCGCCAAAATTGAAAAGAAAATCACGGTTAAACCTGAGGTGCTGAAATTCACCTATCCTGATGGTGCCATGGACGCTGAAAGTCTTTTTGTGGACCCTATCTCCGGGGATTTGTTTGTAGTTTCAAAACGGGATAAGAAAAACACCCTGTTTAAGCTTAAATCTGATGATTTTGGGAAAAAAGATGTGGTGGCTAAAAAGGAGGGGAAATTGACTTTTACCAGCGCAACGGCAGCAGATATCAGCCAAGATGGAAGCAAGATTCTGATCAAGAATTATTTTAAAATTTTTTATTGGGATCGAAAAAAAGGTGAGTCAGTTGCTGAGGCTCTTTCAAGAGCCCCAAAGGAATTGCCCTATGTGCCAGAGCCGCAAGGTGAGGCCATTGGTTTTCAGCCGGACGGTAAAGCTTTTTATACGATCTCTGAGAAGCGATATAACATTCATCCGATTTTGTATCGCTTTCCAGCCAAAAAATAAGTCATGCAGACTAGTTCCACGATATTGATGGTGCGTCCGGCAAACTTTGGATTCAATTCTGAGACGGCGCAAAATAACTTTTACCAAAAGCAGGATTCTCGTTCTCAGGAAGAAATCAGGGCTTTGGCCCGATCAGAATTTGATGGCTTTGTAGCAATGCTTCGCGATCAGGGCGTAAATGTGTTGGTCGTAGAGGATACTGAGGAGCCGGTTAAAACTGACTCTGTTTTTCCAAACAACTGGTTTAGTACTCATCCCGATGGAAAGTTGATTCTCTATCCGATGTTTTCTACCAATCGAAGACTGGAACGAAGAAAAGACATCATCGAGCAGTTGATGCATTTGGGATTTAAGGTCAATGAGATCATTGATCTCAGTTTTTTCGAGGAAAGTGGACAGTTCATGGAAGGCACCGGCAGTATGGTGATTGATCATCAGACCAAAGTGATTTATGCCTGTTATTCAGAGCGAACGCATCCGGTTCCATTGGACTATGTGGCGAAGATATTGGGATACGTTGTGATAGGTTTTGAAGCCGCTCAGGAGATCGATGGTGAAGTCAGTCCTATTTACCATACCAACGTGATGATGCATGTAGGGACAGATTTGGCTGTAGTTTGCTTGGATAGCATTCCGAAGTTGGCAGAACGAAGGAAAGTGCAGGAGTCTTTGACTAAGTCCGGGAAAAAATTGATTCCGATCACAGCCAAGCAGAAATTCAATTTTGCCGGAAATATGCTGGAAGTCAGCAATGATGGAGGTGAAAAATTTACCGTGATGTCTCAGGCGGCTTTGGATTCTTTGAATGTGGGACAGATCCAACAAATTGAAAAGTACACGACCATCATCAGTCCTTCCATTCCTATCATCGAAAAGCTCGGAGGGGGCAGTGCGAGGTGTATGATGGCTGAGATTTTTTTACCTAGGGATCAGTAAATTAGGTGCCCACGTGAGTGTCTCCACTCACGTGATTTTCGAATCCCATAGGTGATGTCGCCATTCAAGAAATTATCAGCTTCACTGACTGAAACCTACTTGATACAGCGCTTTACTAATCCAAAAGAAATGATATTATCAATTGAGTAAGCTGTGAGTGGCGACACTCACTTCGGCGGAGAGACACTTACTTCGGCAGAGTGTCACTCACTTAGGCAGACGTTATTTTATCCTCTTTAACCTCTCAGGCAGCGCATAAACAAGAATCCGATCCTTCTCCACAAATGTGATAATATCCTGACCGATCTGAACAGATCCTAAATTTCCTGAAGGTAATTCGCCCAAATCTAAAAAAGCTTGGGACGTAAGCGAATACCCTTTCAGATTTTTACCCTCAACCCAAAATAAATTCTCTTTGTAAAAGCACATTCGTTGCTCGATTTGAATCGCTACTTTTTTCAAATAATTACCCTGATTGTCAAAGATGAAAATGCCTGACTCTGGTACATTCATGAAAAGTCGGTTTTTAAATTCTCGAATCTCAGTCACTCGTAGATTGTCTGAAGCTAAAATCAAATTCAAAGGCTGAGACTGAATGATTTGTTTTCTGAGATAGTCTACACTTTTTAAAGACAAATCGGACTCATCCCAAACCCAGATGACATTGTTATTTCCAAGAGTAGCTGCCTTCGGCAAAATAACATTGTCGAGCAAAAGGCTATTCTCAGCAATGGGATTAAGGAAGCGATCCATTACCCGATATTCCTGTAAGTCCGAAGAGAAAGTGAAAATATTGACCGTCCAGGAGGCTTCTAACTGCTGAATTCTAGCTTGCCGTGGAGGCGAAAAAAGGTTGATCTCTTTACCTGATTTGCTAAATAAGTAAATATCCCCTGATGCGGTACTGGCGAAAATCTGATCTCGAGTATCTAAGGAAACTATTTCCAGATTTGATAGGTGAATTTCGGCCAGGGGTGATCTTAACTCCAGAATTTCCTGGGAGTAAAGCCCAGTAAATAAGTTGCAAAACAGGAATGTCAGTAACAGTCTCATTTCTCGAAAGTCAAAAGCTTACCGCCTGATGCGTCAAATTCAAGATACGTGTTTTGAGTAACCCATTCTCCAAGATTGAAGTAGGTGGACTTTTTCCCAACGGGAAGCTCCAAAGGCAAATGCCGATGTCCAAAAATATAGAAGTCGTGTGGAACCTTGGCATCTATTTCCCTACAATACTGCCAAAGCCACTCGTTTTCATTCAGAAAATGATTTTCATTTTTCCCCATGTTTGAAATCCGGCTGCGGCTTGACCATGCTTTCGCAAGTTTGATGCCTAGATCAGGATGAAGCCAACGGAAAAACCATTGTGCAGTGGGATTTGTGAAAATTGACTTCAGGTATTTGTAGGACTTATCGCCCGGACCCAAGCCATCTCCATGACCTACCAAGATTTTGTGACCAGCTACTGTAAGCTCAATGGGATGCTGATAAACAGGAATTCCCAGCTCCTGAGTGAAATAATCTTTCATCCAGAGATCGTGATTTCCTGTGAAAAAAAGAATCGGGATTTCTTGGTCTCTGAGTTGAGAAATCTTGGAAAGGAAGGGAATAAATCCTTTGGGAATTACTTGTCCGTATTCAAACCAAAAATCAAATATATCACCTACCAGAAAAATCGCTGCGGCATCTTCTGCAATCGAATCCAGCCACCGAATGATTTTTCTTTCTCTGATTTTACTCTGTGCTGCATCCGGTGCTCCAAGGTGAAAATCAGAAGCAAAATAGAGTTTTTTACCCTTCAAAGGGAAGTCAAGAGGTGCAGCTTGCATGTACTAAGTTAATGTCTTGGGACAAAAATAAAAAAGCCCCAATCTGAGTGGGGCTTTTTTGATTATTTTTCTGCTTTTACTTCTGATTCCTCTGTTTTTTCAGCCTCAGGATCAGCAGGAGAGATATCGTCTTTTACTACATCTTGCTCAGTTATTACCTTGTCTTTCTTATTGGTGAAAGCCTGATAGGTTGTTTCTCTTTCAAAAGGACGTTTACCGATCAATTTTTCCAGATCTGCCTGGAAAAGGATTTCTTTTTCCAAAAGCTCCTTTGCAAGAATTTCCAGATGCTCTTCATGTTCTTTCAAAAGATCAATGGTTCTGGTATATGCAAATTGAATCAATTTACTCACTTCCTGATCAATCATTTCTGCAGTTGCCTCAGAGTATGGCTTGGTCATTTTATAACCATCAGCCTTACTGTCGTAGAAGGAAATATTTCCCAATTTCTCGTTCATTCCATATACTGAGACAATGGAATAGGCCATTTTGGTAATTCTTTCCAAATCGCTCAAAGCGCCTGTAGAAATTTTGCCAAAGATGATCTGTTCAGCTGCACGTCCACCGAGGGTCATGCACATCTCATCAATCAACTGCTCGGTTTGATATAGAAATTGCTCTTTTGGCAAATATTGAGCATAACCTAAAGCTGCGACACCACGAGGTACAATACTCACTTTGACCAAGGGATCTGCATGCTCCAAAAACCAGCCAGCCACTGCGTGACCTGCTTCATGGTAGGCTACAATTCTTTTTTCTTCAGGAGAAATGATTTTAGTCTTCTTTTCCAGACCACCGATCACCCGATCCACTGCATCCTGAAAATCCTGCATGTCAACCGCAGTCTTATTTCTTCTGGCTGCGATCAAAGCTGCTTCGTTACACACGTTGGCAATTTCAGCACCTGCAAAACCAGGAGTCTGAGCTGCCAATTTTTTAGGATCAATATCATCAGCAATTTTGATCGGCTTTAAGTGGACTTTGAAAATTGCCTCACGCCCGTTGATATCCGGCTTGTCAATAGAAATCTGTCTGTCAAATCGGCCCGCTCTCAATAATGCGCTATCCAATACGTCTGGCCTGTTGGTAGCGGCAAGCACAATTACACCTGAGTCCGTACCGAAACCATCCATTTCGACAAGGAGTGAATTCAAGGTGTTTTCACGCTCGTCATTTGAACCTGGCATTTGACCTTTTCCTCTTGATCTGCCGATTGCATCGATTTCATCAATGAAGATGATACATGGTGCTTTCTCTTTTGCTTGCTTAAACAAGTCACGCACTCGAGCTGCACCCACACCGACAAACATTTCAACGAAGTCGGAACCTGAAAGAGTAAAGAAAGGAACTCCAGCCTCGCCTGCAACAGCTTTTGCCAGCAAGGTTTTACCTGTACCCGGAGGGCCAACCAGCAATGCACCTTTTGGAATTTTACCACCTAGTTTGGTGAATTTTCCTGGGTTCTTAAGGAACTCGACAATCTCCTGAATTTCTTCTTTGGCCTCATCCAGTCCTGCTACATTGTCAAAAGTGATTTTCACTTTATTTTCTGCATCGAAAAGTTGGGCCTTAGATTTTCCGACATTGAATATTTGTCCACCCGGACCTGAAGGGCCTGCCATTCGACGCATCATAAACCAGAAGAATACGAATAGCAGGATCAAGAATCCGAAGCTACCGAAGTAGCTGCTCCAATTTTCCTCATTTGTTACTGAGGCACCAATTCTATTTTCTACTTCAACTTGCTCTTCAAGTGCTTGAAAATCTGTTTGAAACTTATCCGAGGTAGTTACCTGAAGGGCATAGTGGGGCCCGGTAGGATTAGCAAAGGAGGAGTTTGCCTCGAGTTCTGTTTTATATTTTGCGTTTTGAAGTGCAGCAGGCTTTAAAGTGACATCCACCCGATTCATATTTCGAATGATGACTACTTTAGCAATATCACCGGACAAATACATGTCCTCAAATCTTTTCTGAGTGATGTCGATTACGGCACCTCGCTGTTGAATCCATGTCAACCCCAAAAGCACCATGACTGCAGCAATGATTAACCAGAGCTGGATATTGGGTTTCTGTGGAGATTTAGGGATTATACTTTTATTCTTATTTTTATCGCTCATCGCTCTTTTGGTAATTCTTAAAACTTATGCTAAAACGGATTTACCTTTTGAAAGTTTATCCGAAATTTTAATTGATTTTGGTGGTTTTGGCGTCACCCCAAAGTTCTTCTAACCCGTAGTAATGTCTTTTTTCTTTCAGAAATATATGAACAACCACATCAAAATAATCCATTAATACCCATTCACCATTTGCTTTTCCTTCTAATCTCTTGGCTGGTTTTTCGTTGGCTTTCTGAATCTCCTCTTCAATTGATTCAGAAATGGCCTCTAATTGGGTATCGGAATTGCCTGAACAGATTACAAAAAAGTCGGCTACCGCATTCTTTATTTTCCTAAGATCCATTATTAAAATTTCAGAAGCTTTTTTTTCTTCCATTCCTTTGACGATAACCTTGCTCAGCGCTTCTGCTGTCATATATTGATTTAATTTTGCGATGCGGAAATGATTGTTGTATTAGTCCAACCGAAAATTAATGTATAAAATTCTTGCCAACACGATTTTTTTGGGGAAAGATGTTCTTTTCCTGCCAGAGTGTCACTCCACAAATGACAAGGCACTTGAACTTATCCGTCTAGGTAAGGCGAATGAGGGATCAATTGTGATCTGTGCACATCAGACTCAAGGTAAGGGACAGCGTGGAAATAGTTGGGAAACCCAATCAGGCCAAAATTTGACATTTTCCTTGGTCCTTAGACCTGAATTTTTGGATGTGTCTGAGCAGTTTTTTCTGAACATGATGATATCTAACAGTATTCGAAAATTACTTCAAGAATACCTGCCAGATCTCAAAGTTAAGTGGCCAAATGACCTAGTCGTGCCCGATCATGGAAAAATAGGAGGTGTGTTGATCGAAAATATCGTGAGTTCAGTGGCTTGGGAATACGCAGTGGTGGGTGTGGGTCTGAATATCAACCAGCGAATTTTTCAAACAAACAAGGCAACTTCTTTGTCATTATCCACGGGTGGCAAGTTTGACTTGGAAGAGCTCTTTAGGCTTCTCATAGCGCACATAGAACAGGGCTACATTTCATTGAAAAAAGGCAAAACAGAGACCGTTCGAAATGATTATCTCAATCATCTCCATCTTATAGATCAATGGGCGATCTTTATGGAAAAAGAAATCCATTTTGAAGGAAAAATTACGGGTGTTTCAAAAGTCGGAAAACTTCAAATGATACTCAGAGATGGTTCCGAGCGTTTTTTCGATTTGAAAGAAATCGCCTTCCCAAATCTCTAAAGCCGTTTTCTATTCCCGATTTTAAGCGGTAACTTTGCATCCATCGAAAGTTTTTAATTCTTTAACTATCAATCACATGTCAGAAATTAAATCTGAAAAATTCATTCAGTACAAAGTAAAAGACATCTCTCTAGCTGAGTGGGGGAGAAAAGAAATAAGGTTGGCTGAGTCAGAAATGCCTGGTCTAATGGCTCTAAGAACTGAGTTTGGCCCAACCCAGCCATTGAAAGGCGCAAGAATCGCAGGATGTCTTCACATGACTATCCAAACTGCGGTTTTGATTGAGACGCTCGCTGCTTTAGGTGCTGAGGTGACTTGGTCTTCTTGTAATATTTTCTCAACGCAGGATCATGCAGCTGCCGCTATTGCTGCTGCTGGAATTCAAGTTTATGCTTGGAAAGGTCAGACTGCTGAGGAATTTGATTGGTGCATCGAGCAAACTTTATTTTTCGGCGAAGAAAGACAGCCATTAAATATGATTCTTGACGATGGTGGTGACTTGACCAACATGGTATTGGATCTATATCCCGAGCTAGTAGCTGGTATCAGAGGGCTATCTGAAGAGACCACTACGGGTGTTCACAGATTGTATGAGCGAATGAAAAACGGAACACTTCCGATGCCTGCAATCAATGTGAACGACTCAGTGACCAAGTCAAAATTTGACAATAAATACGGTTGCAAGGAATCTTTGGTAGATGCGATTCGTCGTGCTACTGACGTGATGATGGCAGGTAAAGTGGCCGTTGTGGCAGGATATGGTGACGTTGGAAAAGGTTCTGCTGCATCTCTAAAGGGTGCGGGTGCTCGTGTGATTGTGACTGAGATAGATCCAATCTGTGCGCTTCAAGCTGCTATGGATGGTTTTGCTGTGAAGAAAATGGCTGATGCTGTAAAAGAAGCTGATATCGTGGTGACTGCGACCGGTAATAAGGACATCATCTCCGGTTCGCATTTCAAAGCAATGAAAGACAAGGCAATTGTATGTAACATCGGCCATTTTGACAATGAAATCGATATGGCTTGGTTGAATAAAAACTACGGTCATACCAAGAATGTGATCAAGCCTCAAGTTGACCTTTATGAATTGGATGGAAAAGAGATCCTAATTTTGGCTGAAGGCCGATTGGTAAACCTTGGCTGTGCTACAGGTCACCCATCTTTTGTAATGTCAAATTCATTTACGAATCAAACTTTGGCTCAGCTTGAACTGTGGGCTAACCATAAAAATTATGAGCCCGGTGTTTATGTACTTCCAAAGCATTTGGATGAGAAAGTAGCATTCCTCCACCTAGCCAAATTGGGTGTGGAATTAGATACTTTGTCTGACGATCAAGCGCAATACATCGGTGTGGAGGTAGAAGGACCATTCAAGCCGGAATATTACAGATATTAATAAAGAGTAAAAGTTGCTTAAAAGGGCCTCGGAGAAATCCGGGGCTTTTTTATGGATTAAGCTGAAGGGTTCTTCCGTCTGGTAAGGTTGAAGTCACAAGTGTATTACAAGCTTCCTTTTTTTCAAATCTGACCATATAATCAAGGCTTCTGGAATTTCCTCTGGAAATTATCCAGGTTTCTTTTCCGGATTGGGGTAAGGCCCAACCTTCTCGGTAACAGGAAAAAAGTTGCTCTTTTGCCTCGGTGATTACTAATGAAAAATCCCTGCCAGCGGGATTTTTTCCTTCTACCCGTCCTCTGGTACTCATAGCAAATGGTCTAAAACTAAGGCGAGCTACAGAATAGGATAGCGACCCAGATGCTGAAAACCCTAGATTTTTTTCCAATTCAATTCTTAAGTTTTCAAAGGTTTCCCGATTTTCACCAATTGATGGATTTAAAAAAATTCGGACACCATCAATTTTGGTCTTGCCAAATGAATAATCAGCGTAGGTAAGTTTCCAAGAGGGGTTTGCCGTAGTTGAAGTGGAAAAATCCAAAATAATCTTTCCACTCCTTGGAGTTTTGTTTCCTTCTTCACATTCCTGTGGATTGGAATAGTCCAGTTCGATTTTTCGCGTGTCAATATTCCGAGTGATTTTTGGGCAGCCTGGTAAGTCCTCAGGAAGCACCCTGGCATAATCTCCAAAAGAAATGTTTCCTATGTAGCTACTCTCGCTCAATGCTTCAGAAAATTGAAAAAACTGATCTGCTTCTTTCGTTAGATCAGTTTCAATATTTCTGCTGACATCCTCGGAGCAGGATCCAAAAAAGATCAAAACTGAAATTAGTATTAGGTATTGCTTCATTTTACTACAGTATTTGAATTTCCTTTCAATTTCCGAGCCTGATTGCTATCTTGGACTAAAACGAAATAATTATATCCAGATGAACTTTAACGAAGGAATGCTCCGTGAAGGAGCGCTTAAAGGTAAAAATATTCTTGTCACAGGTGGTGGCACTGGTTTAGGAAGATCTATGGGTGAATATTTTTTGCAATTGGGAGCAAATTTGGTGATCACTTCCCGGAAATTAGACGTCCTGGAAGAAACAGCAAAAGAAATGATGGCTAAAAGTGGCGGCAAAGTACTGCCGCTTGCTTGTGACGTCCGAGATATCGACCAAGTAGAATCCATGTGGGATAAGGCAAAAGCTGAATTTGCTCAAATTCATGTCGTCTTGAATAATGCAGCTGGAAATTTCATCAGTCCTACCGAAAGATTGTCCACCAATGCTTTTAATACTGTTTTGGATATTGTTTTAAAAGGCACCTCACAGGTTACACTCACAGCAGGCAAGGACTGGATTGCTCAAAAACAGCCAGGTACATTTTTAAATATAGTCACTACCTATGCTTGGACAGGCTCGGGTTATGTAGTGCCATCTGCGGCCGCTAAGGCTGGCGTTCTAGCTTTGACCCGTTCACTAGCGGTGGAATGGGCCAAGTATGGGATACGGTCAAATGCAATAGCTCCTGGACCGTTTCCGACAGAAGGTGCCTGGAGTAGATTGTTGCCGGGTGATTTGGTGAAAAAATTTGATCCGGCTAAAAAAGTTCCTGTAGGAAGAGTCGGGGAGCATCAGGAGCTCGCCAATATTGCAGCGTATCTCGTCTCTGATTTTTCAGCTTATGTCAATGGTGAAGTGATTACCATCGATGGTGGAGAATGGCTCAAAGGTGCCGGCGAATTCAACAATTTGGACCAAATTCCCCAAGAAATGTGGGATATGATGGAAGCATCTAGAGGAAAAAAGCCATGAGCCCCAGCATAGTTTGGGGCTATTTAAAGGCTAAATGGAAAATCAGGAATTTGTAATAAAAGATCAAGTGGAACCTATACCTCGCTCCCAGGATTTATTTTGGTCTACGGATTCTTTGATACTTTTCTTGAGTGCCTCGTCAAGTTGTTTAGATTCCGTCTTTAATATATCCAGTAGCTTTCTGGATTCGGGCGATTGTGGTTCAATATCCAGTATTTCTAAAACCCCAAGAATATTTGCTACTCTTGCCCTTAACGAATGGGATTGCTGGAAAGCCAAATCCCTTAAAAAATAATGATGCTCTCTCAACCAAATTTCCTGTTTCTTTTTTTCGGTAATGTCAATTAATAGCCCCTGCACTTTTAATGGCCATCCTTGCTCATCCCATTTGGTAGTTTTTCCATAGCCAATCACCCAACTGATCAGATTGCCTTTGGAGACAATTCGAAATTCTTTTCTAAATGGAAGGTTACCAGTAGTTTTAAAGTGTAAAGCCAAGTCTCTAAAAAGTGAAGTATAATCATCGGGATGGATGTGCTTTTGCCAGGATATATTTTTCAATCGGAGAATCTCTTCTTCAGAGTAACCCAACATTTGAGCTAATCCACTACTGATATAATCTGTTTTGGTGGAGGGATCAAAATCCCAGAAACCCAGAAGTTTGTTTTCGAGCAGAATGTCTACTAATTCGTTGCCATTGGTTGTGCCGTCAATAAATTCTCCAAGTCCTAGGTTATAGGGCCGAAGTGGTTCTATCGGGTGTCCCAAACCCAGACATGTCCCATGGTCATTTGAAATGAAAAAAAACTCCCATTTGGTTAATGTTGTATTTTCGTTTGGATGATTGATTTTTTGTAAATCCACAAGGAAAGATTGGTGGCTATTTTTCCAAGCTTTTATTCGCTGATTTTCATATTTTGACCAGTCGGAAGCTAAAAAACAATCTGAAAAATGGACCGGCTTTTCCTTATGGTCAAAAAGAGAGGGTACAGGTCCAATGCCGGAATCGGAAGACAATACTTTCCCATACTTATCTAAGGTCACCTGAAGAAAATACTCCGAGGTAATGGCTAGGTTACTTAGGACTTTTATTGATTCCCATTTTTGCATCTTGCAAAGATAATTGAATTCTTCGTTTGAAGTATATATGACAATAAAATTTATACAAAATACATAAAAATATATTTATAATGGAAATTTCTTCGCTTTTATTAAATCGATCGAGCTTTGGTAATTCGAAAAACATTGGAAAAATCTTGACTACTGAGGAGGCAAAAAGTTTACTTGATGATTGGGTAATCAATGTAAAACTCAAAGTGCATATGAAGCAAGTTGGTCATCTGATGAAAGCCTATGCACTTTCAAAAGCCTATGAAGACATAGAGGTACAAAAGTGGTATCTCGCCGGATTGCTTCATGATGCGGATTGGGATCAGTGGCCTGATCAGCATTGCAAAAAAATCATTGAGGAACTGGAGGTCAGAGAAATTGATCCAGCGGTCATTCACGCCATAGCCGCTCATGGTCATAGATATTTTGGTGTTGAACCAGTCACTGAGATGGATAAGATGCTATATGCTTTTGATGAGCTTAGTGGATTTATTCATGCATATTCCCTGATGCGACCGGAAGGATACGCAGGTATGGAAGTTAAAGGTGTTAAAAAGCGATTGAAGGATAAAACCTTCGCAGCTCAAGTCAGTAGAGAGGACATCCAAGATGCAAGTGAACGAGTAGGAATTGCGGTAGAGGAACTCATTCAATTTGTTATTGAAAATCAGGCAGCAGCAGATCTATCCTAAAAAAAAAGGCCGCTTTCTGGCGGCCTCATAAATCTATTCTTCCTCAACTTGAGTCACTGGCTTGAAGTTTCCCGAAGGAAGCTGATCAGCTACTTCATCTTTTTCGAAGGGAAATACTTCTACAATCGGACTTTCGGTGATGTCAGGTACTCTAAAGCTCACTAACATGTTACTCAGACTTTCCTGAATTCTATCATAGGCCTGACGCACATCCTCTGCGGTCACAATCATATACTGCGTCACTTTCTTTTCTTTACCATTATCTCCATCAGCGATCAAATAGGTGATTTTACATTTGTGCCACTGATCTGCATCCTCGTAGAAAAATACATCCACAATGTTACTCTTGCTGATGCCAGTCACTTGAAAATCTCCCCTTATTTGAGATCCGAGTCGATCGTAAAGGATTGCCTCAGCTTCTGTAAATGAAACTGCGTCTACTAGATATTGCTCGGAAATGCTTTTCAGCAGACCCTCTTCATTTTCTTTTGCGTACTTTACTTTGCACAAAAACCAGGTTCTCATCTTTTTCTGTTTTAATGTGTCGAAGGTACTTTTTCTAATCTAAAGCTGCGAATGATTTATGGGGATATCTTTTGAAAATATCTTAAAGAAACTATCAATCAACTCTGAATCAGTTACAAAGCTTGACTTTAACTTGTTGGCTCGTATTAAGTAAAATGATTTCTTAAAAAAGTTTATCTTGTTCTCAACAATAGGTCCATGCGAGAAAGAATTTTATTCAGTTTCCCTGTTCAGCTTTTCATTCTGCACCTTCGAAAAAACCTAGCGCTATTGCTGGTTTGGGTTATTTTGGCAGGAATAATCCTCGAACAATTTGGTGTCGTTCTGGGTATTCCCTTTCTTTTTCTGGACCCTGAGTATCTCCATGAGGTTTCGTGGCTGAGTTTTGCCTTGATGGGAGTAGGCTTAGCTATCCTGACCATGGCTTTTCACATGACTACTTACATTGTTGATGGGAGGCAGTTTAAGTTTTTGGCAGTTGTGCCGAAGCCTTTCATCCACTTTTGTATTAATAATTCAATCGTCCCCTTACTTTTTTATTTGCTGTATATCATAAAGTTCATTGTTTTTCAGCTTGACAATGACCTGCCATCTGACTG
Source organism: Algoriphagus sp. (assembly GCF_046296635.1). Taxonomy (GTDB): domain Bacteria; phylum Bacteroidota; class Bacteroidia; order Cytophagales; family Cyclobacteriaceae; genus Algoriphagus. Next base: position 18,389 of record NZ_JBKBKZ010000008.1, read on the forward strand.
GGATGTATTAAAGTATTATTTGGGTTTTTCACTCGGTAGTATTTTGAGTTATGGGTTGATTTTCGGCTATTTCACATTTACCAATAAGGATTTCTTTATTCTTTTCGCTGGCAATCTGGATAAGAGACTTCGAAAAGTTCGCCTGACACGTGCCACCGTTTTAAGCCAATACAAAGAAATTAAGAACAAAAAAGATCAGGTGATTACCTATCTGGACTTTCGATTGAGATTGCAGGATGTTCGTCCGGATCTGGCTCGATTTGATTCAAAAATGTTGCTTCGGGTATTTGACCAGAATCATTTGAATCTTTTTCTCATTCAGAGTTTCCTGATTCTTTTTGTCTTGTTTCTGGGTTTCTTCAAGGAAAAGGAAATCCTTCAGTTTCCCGCAGCGATGAGCGTTACTCTGCTTTTGGCGATATTAGTGATGCTTGTCGGAGGTTTGACATTTTGGTTGAGAGGTTGGGCTACCTTTGTAGTGATTCTATTGATATTCTCAGCTAACTATTTTTCAAATTTTTCCTTTCTGAATCGACCTCATGAGGCTTACGGGATTGACTATTCCCAAGCGCCAACCCCCTACACTTTAGCTAGACTTGACTCTTTGGTTCATCCTGATACTTTGATAAAAGATCGGACAAATACGCTGGTCATTTTGGATAATTGGAGATCAAAATTTCCTGAAGACTCTTTACCCAAATTGGTTTTGGTAGCAGCAAGTGGGGGAGGGCAGCGGGCAGCCCTTTGGACCCTGCATGTGCTTCAAACTATTCACAAAGTGACAAATGGGAAAATCACTAAACACACAGAACTTTACACAGGAGCTTCCGGTGGAGTCTTAGGTGAAGCATTCTTCAGAGAGATTTACTTGAGGTCACTTTCCGATTCATCGATTGATCCTATGAATCCGGAATATTTGGACCAAATCTCTTCGGATAATCTAAATTCGATCATTTTCACACTCTTAGTTAATGACCTTTTGATCAGAAATCAACGATTTGAATATCGGGGGTATAGCCACTTGAAGGATAGAGGATTTGCCTTTGAGAGTCAACTCAATTCAAACACCAAAGGAATCATGGATAAGCCTATGATTGACTATCGTCAACCCGAATTTGATGCGCTTATTCCGCTACTTCCTGTCACTGCACTCGTTACAAATGATGGGAGAAAATTGGTGATTTCTCCGCATTCCATGTCGTATTTGGGGAGTTCGACCCTCGGTAAAACCGGCATTGAAGAAAAAAAACAGTCCATAGATTTTCTCCGATTTTTTGCTAATCACGACCCGGGAAATCTTCGTTTTTTGAGTGCGCTTCGAATGAGTGCCACTTTCCCATTTATCACACCCAATGTAGAACTCCCATCAATGCCTACAATGGAAACGATGGATACCGGGTTGTCTGATAATTTTGGGGTGCAGGATGCTTTAAGGTTTCTCTACGTTTTTCAGGATTGGATTGGAAAAAACACCAGCGGTGTCGTCCTCGTGTCCATCAGAGACTCTCAAAAATCAGCCGAAATTCCACAAACTGATCTCCCCCGGATATTTGAAAAAATCTTTAATCCCCTTAAGAATATTTATACCAATTGGGACAACGTACAGACCATTCAAAACGAAGTATTATTCAATTACATGAATGAATCCATGCCTTTTGATATGGAGCGAGTGGAATTTGAATATGCTCCTGAACAAGTCCAAACCGGTGAATTAACTGGCTCACAAGAGACCATGCAGCGTGCTTCATTAAATTGGAGACTGACGGCCAGAGAGAAAAAATCAATCCTGACCAGTATTGAGTCCTTTAGGAATAGGCGATCCATTGAGCGAATTCGGGAGATCTTTCCGGTTGATCAAACTGATAGCGTTCCTAAAATTAAAATTTGACTTTCAGCTTCTTGTAATAGAAACCCCCAACCAATGGGGAAAGACCTAAAATCTAACTTTTTGTCCTCTTTGATCGCCTGTACAGATCAGCCTGACCACCGTGGGAAGCAAAAGAATCGGTCTTTGAGGGTTTTTTAAAGAGATTATTCAGTTGGTGGCTGACTAGCGCAAATCAATAAAATTCAATATGTATATCCGCAATTCTGCCAGTAACCAAATTTTATTAAGTTTCACCTCGGCTTCGCTCGGTGTCCGTTAGTTTTGCTTTTAGGGGAGGGGAGGTATATGCGGCTGTGCCGCATATACCTCCCCTCCCTTTAATAACCTGAAATCCGGTGGCCGAGCGAAGTCGAGGCCATTTTGATCTACTGGCAAAGAAGCGGATAATCAGAAAATTCAATAAGCAAGCCCAATTTTTTTATAAATGAAATGCATCAGCCAAGCTGGACCAATCAAAAGGAACTGAAGATCTTTGAAAAAAGAGGGTTTCTTCCCCTCGATTTTGTGTCCGAAAAACTGGATTATCCATGCGATGACAAAAATTCCCAAGCTGATCATCCATAGTTTTCCGGGGAAAGCAATACTTAGGAAATTGGCCAATGCGAGACAAAGTGCTGAAAAAAACAGCATCCCCAAACTCAAGGGAACTGATAGTGAAACGTAATAAATCAAAGTGAATATTAAAAAAATAGTGGCCCAATTGGCAAAACTGCCAAGAAATGATAAAGGCTCAAATAAAATACCCGCTGGAATGCTGAATATTAAACCAACTACACTGAAGAAAATAGCCGGAACACAGAACCAGTGAATCAGTTTATTGGTCTCATTACGATGACTTTCGCCGTATTCTTCAAGAAATGAATCTATTTTTCTCATGGTTTTTCGGATTTAATTAAGGTAGTTTTGATTCAAATTAGTTAACTCATTTCAAATTTTAAACAATCCGCAGAAAGATGTTTAGTTACTGGGAACAAAAAAACTTCTTTAGCTATGACTTAATTGTGATTGGATCGGGCTTTACCGGGCTTTCTACAGCGATCAATTACAAAAAGAAACACCCAAAAGCGAGTATTTTAATTCTGGAAAAAGGGGTTTTCCCAACGGGTGCAAGCACAAAAAATGCTGGATTTGCTTGTTTTGGAAGTCTTACTGAGATTTTGGATGATTTTTGGAATATGAATCCCAAAGAAGTGACTACTCTGGTCGGGAGGCGATACAAAGGCTTACAACAGATTCGCAAAACTTTTGGTGATTCAGTACTTCGGTACCAACATTCTCATGGCTTTGAACTTTTGGAGGAAGAAAATTTAGCCGCTGTTGATCAGATTTGGGAAGTAAATAAGATGCTGAAAAAGATCTTCAAGAAAGATGTCTTTAGTCTAGTGAAAAAGCCGGAAAAATTTGGGTTTTCAAGTAGGGTTAAAACGGTCGTTGAAAATCATTTTGAAGGAGAACTTGATCCCGGAGCTTATTTGGGAGCACTTTGGGCCAAGGCATCCAAATTGGGTGTTAGAATTTTGACTGGGGTTTCCGTGGTGGAAATACAAAAAGATGCAGGAATAGTATTGGCTGAGAATACTGGGAAAAATAAAGTCTTTGAATTCAAGGCTGAAAAAGTTGCCGTTTGTACCAATGCATTTTCCAAAAAACTTTGGCCTGAGTCTGAGTTGGAACCCGGCCGTGGTCTGGTGTTACTCAGTAAACCTCTAGCGGACAAGATTCCATGGAGGGGTTCTTTTCATATGGACAAGGGGTATGTTTACTTTCGGGAAATTGACGGTAGATTGCTGCTCGGAGGTGCTAGAAACAAAGATTTCGAGAAAGAAAAAACGCTGGAATTCGAAACCAATCCCAAAATAAAAAGTCATCTCGAAAGTTTGGCAAAAGAAGTGATTTTCCCCGGAAAGGCTATCGAATGGGAAATGGAATGGACTGGAATTATGGCCTTCGGTCCAAAGAAAATCCCACTCATTCAGCCTATTGGAGAAAAAACTGCTGCCGCTGTCCGTCTCGGAGGTATGGGGGTAGCGATTGGTTGGCAAGTAGGAAAAGAACTTTCTCAACTTCTTTCGAAAATGTAATTGATTTTTTTTCCTTAGATTCAAACCCTTCAAACGTCCGGATTAAACTGAATGAAAGTCCCGCAAAAAGCTCCAAGTATTCTAGATGCGCTGATTCCAATTATTTTTTTAATTATTCTCCTAGTCATTAATATTCAGATTTTCGGCACGGATAGTTTATCGGGATCCAATCAGATGGTATTAATCCTGTCTTCTGTAGTTGCAGGGTGTATCGCAATTTTTAGACTGAAAATAACATGGGAAACACTCCAGGATGGAATCGTAAAGAGTATCAGTTCTGCGATGAGTGCTATTTTGATTTTATTTCTGATAGGATCGCTTGCCGGTACTTGGATGCTAAGTGGAATAGTACCTGCGATGATCTATTATGGGTTGAAAATCCTCAGTCCAGAAATATTCCTCGGGGCAGCATGTATTATTAGTGCAGTAGTTTCTATTGCAACCGGAAGCAGCTGGACTACAGTGGCGACAGTTGGCGTGGCATTATTGGGTATTGGGAAGGCACTGGGATTTGAGGAAGGAATAATAGCAGGAGCAATTATTTCTGGAGCGTATTTTGGAGATAAAATGTCCCCCTTGAGTGATACGACAAACCTTGCCCCAGCCATGGCAGGTACGGACCTTTTTACTCACATCAGGTATATGGCCAAGACGACCGTTCCTTCCATTTCAATAACTTTAATCCTCTTTGTAATCATTGGTCTTAATTATGAAACGGCCGGCAGCGTAGATGATGTGAAGGCAATTTCTGATACTATTTTGGCGAACTTCAATATTTCGGGGTGGCTGTTTATAGTTCCTCTTGCTGTTTTGGCGATGATTGTAAAAAAAGTACCTGCCATCCCAGCCCTGCTTGCAGGGGCACTACTTGGAGGGGTTTTTGCATTAATTTTCCAACCTGAGATAGTGGCACGTATTGCTAATGATACTGGTTCATATGCCTATTTGGGATTTAAAGCAGTGATGATGGCGCTCTATGGGGAAATCGCCATAGTGACCGACAATGCCATCGTGAATGAACTTCTAGTCACGGGAGGAATGTCAGGAATGTTGAATACCATTTGGTTGATTATTTGTGCGATGGTATTTGGGGGAATTATGGAAGAAAGCGGGATGTTGCGAGTCTTGGCAGAAGCTATTATCAAAAAAGTCCATTCCGTTGGTTCATTAATTGCTTCCACTGCCGCGACCTGTGTGTTCTTTAATATCACCACTTCAGATCAGTATTTGGCGATTTTGGTTCCTGGAAGGATGTATGCAGATGTGTATCGAAAGCGTGGACTAAAACCTGAAAATCTCAGTCGTACCTTGGAAGATTCAGCAACTGTGACTTCGGTATTAGTCCCATGGAATACCTGTGGTGCTACACAAGCTTCAGTCTTGGGTGTTGCTACTTTAGTCTACGCCCCATATTGTTTTTTCAATATTATCAGTCCGTTTATGACCATCCTGTATGGTTATTTGAAAATTGGAATTCGTTATTATGAGCCGGAAGAAGAGTTGGTATGATTCCTTACAGTATTAGCAAAGAAGAAGTAAACGAACTGCCCCTTGGGCAGTTTGAAGGTGAAATTTATTTAATTGATCATCCCGATCAGGTGGAGGAGGCTGTTGACTTTTTGGAGGAGCAACACATCATTGGATTTGATACCGAGACTAAGCCCGCCTTCAAAAAAGGACAATTCAACCATGTTTCGCTGCTTCAATTATCCACTACCGAGCAGGCATTTCTATTCAGAATGAATAAAATTGGTTTTCCGGATTCTTTGAGAAATTTGATGGAGAAAGAAAATCTTATCAAAATCGGTGCAGCAGTCCATGATGATCTAAAAGGACTTAGTAAGCTTACAGACAGCTTCTACCCTCAATCTTTTTTTGATCTAAACGATGAGCTGAAAAAAGTCGGTTTTCATAATGTTGGGGTTAGAAATCTCAGTGGAATGGTCTTGAAAATTCGAATTTCCAAATCAGAGCAAGTTTCAAATTGGGAATCTGAACTCCTCACCGAAAAGCAGCAGCGCTATGCAGCTACAGATGCCTGGGCCTGTTTGAAAATCTTTAATGTTCTTAGAGAAGAAGGTTTTCTCGATGAGCTTTTTAAGCGGTCTTAATTTCTAGTCCGTCAATTTCTCCTAATTTCCCGAAGACTTGATCCGATAATCCCTCTTTAATTGAAAGGATGATTTTGCAGTCCAATTCCATTTCTTGGGCAATTATCTCCAAGTTATGAGCTTTGACTACTTTCATGACTTCATTCATCAACTGGTAGGAGAATCTCAGTTCTATCGTGACTTTTATCCATTCTTCCACGATTTGGTTTTCCTCGATGGCAAGGGCTGCTGAAGTTTTATAAGCTTGGATCAAGCCACTGACGCCAAGCTTGGTGCCTCCAAAGTATCTAACCACTACAATCAGTACATTGGTGAGATTGTTTGATCTGATTTGGCCTAATATAGGGTCACCTGCTGAATGATTGGGTTCACCATCATCGTTGGCCCTGTAAGTATCCCCGTTCCTGCCCAAGACCCAAGCATAGCAGTGATGAGATGCATCAAAATAAGTCTTTCGAAGTGCTGCGAGCTGCGTTTTAATTTCTTCCTCCGAGCTTACTCTAAAACTGAAATACAAGAATTTGCTCCCTTTGTCTTTAAACAATCCTTCACTATTCGCTGCTAGCGTCAAAAATGAATCAGAAAGAAATTGATTTTCGGAAAGATTATTCATCTATGCGGTTTGGAATGAAGTGGTGAAAATAGAAAATTAACTTTTTGCTAAAGTTCATTCCCGTGATTTGTCTTATTTTTAGCTATGATAAGTGAAGAATTGAAAATGGAAGGTTTGAAATATCAAGCACCACGATTGATAGATATTCCAGGCCATATCAATGATACCGGATCTGTTCATTTTTGGGAAAATATTCAACTTTTCCCGCAGGGAATTCTTCGGTGTTTTTGGATATCAGGAGTAAAAGAAGGCGAGTCTCGTGGGAATCACGCACATAAGCGAGAGTCTCAAGTGTTAATAGCAATTGCAGGAAAACTTGAAGTCAAGGTCAGTGGTGTTGATGGAAGCAAGAGAGTTTTTGTGCTTGATAAACCCAATAGAGGTTTATTTGTGCCTATTTTTAATTGGATTGAAATATATTTTTCTTCGGATGCGGTACTATTAGGACTTGGAGACCAATACTTTTCAGAGGACGAATACATAAGAGATAAAAGCGATTTTGAAAACCTACGATAAAGCACTTTCAGATCTTCATGAATTGCTGGTAGTTCCTTCTGTGGAGGAGCGTAGAGCCTATTTCCTGAGAAATTGTGAGACAAATGGGTTTGCTACACAATTGGATTTTAAATGGCTCAAAAAGGGCAAGTCCAAGGCTTCTTTGACTTTAGCGATTTCTGAAACTGAAGCAGTTTCGCTTCCAATGTCTCCTTTTGGAGGAATCTGGATTGAAGATCTCCTTTCGTCTGAGGCTTTGGAAGCCTTTATTAAGGCCGTTTTGGAAGATTTGAGGGGACGGAAAATTTCCTGTATTCGCATTTCCCAAGCACCCAAACCGTATGAGCCTAATTTTGATTTGATTAATTACATCCTGTTCAAACTAGGATTTAAGCAAGAATCAATTTTGAGCCATCAATTTTTTATCGGTAAAAAGAAAATTAAAAAATTTGTCCTGAAGGAGAATTCCAAATACTCCAAAAAAATAAAGGAATTGGGATTAAAGATCGAGACGGGGCCAATTCAGAACTTTGGTTTTCTTCAGGAAATTAGGGCATGGAATAATGCCAGAGGTTACAATATCTTATTCGATGATGCTAGATTGATTAGTCAAGTTTCAGATTTTCCCGAAAGATATTTTCTGGTCAGTATTTTGAAAGATGGGAGTCCAATAGCCCATATTCTAGGCGTGAAATTGACTCTGGATTCCATTTATTATTTTCTTTCTGCCACTTTACCAAAATCGGAAATTAAGAATCTCGGAGAACTTGGTCTTTTCCACCTTTTTCACCTCGCCTCAGATCAAAAATTGAATTTTGTTGATTTAGGGTCCTCTGATTTGAATGTTGGACCCAATCATAGTCTGATATTCTTTAAGTCCCGTTTTTCCAACGATATTAGCAATAAAGTCACTTGGACTTTGACCCTTTAAAGATGGAAAGCACTGGTCTGGTAACGATTATCTGTATTGCATTCAACCACGAAGAATGGATCGAGGAGACATTGGAGAGTGTACTCAGACAGGACTATTACCAAAAGGAATTGATTGTTGTGGATAACGGAAGTACTGATGGTACAGCCGAAAAGATAAAAAATTGGGTAAATAGGTCTTCTGAGCATTTACCTGTTGAGGCTATTTTTTATGAGGAAATGCAACCCTATTGTCAGCTTTTTAATCAGATTCTTTCCAGAATAAACAGCCAATACGTAGTGGACTTATCAGGGGACGATGTGCTCTACCCGGATCATTTACAGTCCTCTATTTCTGAATTGAAAATGGTCCCGTATGCCGGATTTGTATTTTCGGATGCTTATGTTTTAGATCAAATGGGAGAGGTAACGACATTCTACAAACGAAACTTAAGTGGAGACCTGATCGAAGAGATAGAACTAAGCAACATCTATGAGACACTGATTCAAAAAAATTTAATTTGCAGCCCTACAGTAGTTTTCAATACAACTATCCTCCGAAGGGAAGGTGGGTATGATGAATCTCTCTATTATGAAGATTTTGATATACAGGTCAGGCTATCAAGGAATCATCCGGTGGTATTTTCCAATCATATTGGAGTCCTAAAGCGCAAACACAATAAATCTATGTCAGCAGGCCAATATCAAAGCTATCATTCCAAGATGCTCCCCAGTACAGTGAAAGTTTGCTCAAAAATCCTTGGAATGAATATTTACCCAGAAGAAAATCAAGCCCTAAAACGAAGAATACTATACGAACTGAAGCATTCACTTTGGTCTGCAAATTTTGATTCGGCCAAAGATTTAGTAGATCTAGGAAATGAGTTGGGGATAAAAAACCTTAGATTTTTGTTTTACAAGCTTTGGGCATCCCTGCGATGGGATATTTCATGGCTGTACATGAAACTTACTGATTAGCCTACGACCACTTCAATAAATGGTGGATTACCAAAATACTTTTGGCCGACCGTGAGAATTTCTTCAGTAGTGAATCTTCTTAAGAATGCAAGCTTCTCCACATAAAAAGTAAAGTCCAATCCTGAATGGTGAACAGCTCTGAATCGATCGATTAGGTCAAAGGATGAGCTAAATCGACCAATCATTTGACCAATTAAATAATTCCTGACTACCTCCAATTCTTCTGAAGAAACAGGCTCGCATACCAATCGATTAATTTCTTTATAAATCTCAGTGATCACTTCAGCCTTAAAGGCTTTTTGGACGTCCGCACCGATCACCCAATAGCAGCTTTCTCCTATTTCTGCCAAAGAAGAATTGATGCCGTAGGTATGGCCTTTTTCTTCTCTGATATTTTTGATCAAACGTGACCCAAAGTATCCTCCCAAAATCGTATTGAACACAGATAATGCCTGAAAATCAGGATGTGTTTTTGGAATTGACCAACTGCCCAGACGAATACTGCTTTGCAATGCTTGGGGTCTTATCTCATCTATTTTTAAAGTAGTTGAGATGGTATGGAGAGGGGTCGATTTTTTTGCACTTCGAAATGGAAATGAATTTAAATCAGCAATTATTCGCTCCAACTCTTCATCATTTAGGTTTCCGCACAGGAAAAATTCTGTGTCTATCAGTAAGTTGTTTTGAAAATATTCAAGCAGGTCCTGTCTGTCCACATTATCTACATGGTCCTCATTGATTTCCTGTCCATAAGGATGCTCATTTCCATAGAGCGCTTTTCTGAATAAATGACTGGCCCGAGATGCTGATTTTTCCCGATCCATTCGGATTCCTAGTTTGCGCTGGGATTTACGTTTCTGGAGACTCTCATCCGGGAAGACCGCTGCACTAAAAAGCGAACAAAAAACAGGCAATACTTTGTAAAGATGCTTCGTGGTAGTCACCAAGCTCATTCCCTCATGTGAATAGGTCACTAGAGGATGGACTTCAGTAGCGTGGAAGTCAAAAAATTCTGAAAGTTGAGATTCTGTTAGATCTTTTGTGCCTTCAGTCAGCATTTGTAATGTGAAGGAAGGTACTAATGATTTACCTAATGGAAGATCCTGTCTTTGACTTTTCCCGATTACTTCCAGCTTAACAGCGTCTAGATTGGGTGTGTAAACGAAATAAAGTGAGCGACCATCCTTTAGCTTTTTCTGCTGCGGAGCAGGCAACTCAAAATCCTCCGGAACGATAAATTCAGGTGCTTTTGATCTGTCAAGAAGCATTAATTGCTGTTAATCGTGTATAACAAGGAAAACCGGAGGGTTTCTGCTAATGGGTGATTTTGGGTTTGAGGTACTAGGTAAGAAAAATCAAATCCAATTTTTTTGAGGTCAAATCCCAGTCCCATGGTGAAATATCTACGTCCTCCTTTACTCTGATTTTCATAAAAATATCCTGTGCGAAGAGCGAATTTTTCAGCATACTCATATTCAATTCCTGCAGAAATGGTGAATTCTTTTAATTCTTCTCTAAACCCATCTGGTGCATCCGAAAATGAACCAAACATTCCGGAGATCAATGCTCTATTCGGGTCTTTCCCATTCCCAGGAGCAATTATTAGATTTCCATTTTCATCAGTCTTAAGCGTTCCATCTTGATTTGTTTCATATAATGGTGGGGTAGGCACCATTAATTTATTGAAATCAAGCGCAAAGGTGATTGAGTTGACGGGGTCAAGGTTTATTCTATAGGCAGTCCCTACTCTTAAGTTGGTTGGAATGTAATCTAGGTCCTCTGCGCTGTTGTATGTGATTTTAGGTCCGATATTGGTGATTGCCATTCCCCAAGACCACACTCCATCTCTTGCTCCTGTAAATACAGGCTTCTGATAATAAAGTCCTATATCAGCACCCACACTGATACCTGCTCTAGCTTCTGATCCACCGGCAGAGGAAATTGCTCCGGAAAGGTTGGAATGAATAAATCTTGCAGAAATCCCCAAACCCAGATTTTGTGACAATTTTCGGGAGTAAGTCCCTCCGATGGCAATATCGCGGGGGTTAAATTCTCCCAAGGTATTGCCAAAGCCATCTGTCAGCTGAATACTTCCCATGTTGAAATATCTCAGATCAAAGGCAAAGGCTGAGTTTTCATCGATTTTCTTGAAACCTGTGAGATAGCTCACTGACATGTCATTGACTAACTTGCCTAGCCATGGAGAATAAGAGAGGGAAAATCCCATATCATCCTTTATGAAAGCCAGTTTTCCGGCATTCCAATGTGCAGAATTAGCATCAGGGGAGGTGGCTACACCTACGTCACCCATTGCTGAATGCCGCGAATCTGGTGCAAAATTCAAAAATGGAACGGCAGTGGTAATAACCCTTCTGTTGGGGTCTTGACCTGAAATGATGACACTGTTCTGCGCAAAAGAAGAAAAACCGCTTAAGGCGAAGACAATTAAAAATATGCTTTTAAAGCTTTCTATGTCCTTTTTGTTCATCGAATAACTATTTTACCACTTACGGAATCTGAGGTTAGGTCGGATTCTGATTGTAGCTCTAATTTGTAAATATAAGTTCCTTTTGCTGGATATTTTGTTTGGTTTTGCAAAAATATCCATGATAAATCTTGGATATTTTCCTCAGCTTTAATCAAACGATACGACTCCTTAAATAGTATTTGCCCAGTAAGTGAATAAACTTCAAGTATGATATTTAAGTTTTCTCCGCGCCGATTATGTTTAATTTCAAAATTACTTTCTGTAGAAGCGGGATTGGGATAAACTTTGTGATCTGTGATTTTTAGTGAATTGCTACCTTTAATTCCCACTTCAAATGTGATAATGCTCTCATTACCAACATTATCCCATGCTCGAATGGTGACTGAATTTTTTCCTTCCAGGAAACCAGCAATGGTGATTTTAAAAGTCCCTTCTTGATAGCTGCCGTTCTTCGCAATATAATATTCATTCAGAATAACTGGTATTTGATCATTCAGTTGGATAGTCAGGTTTTGACCGGGAATAAATCCTGATACATTCATCCCGCTCTGATCGATAAGTGTAGCTTCGATCTCGAGTGTAGGGGAAGGAAAAATAAATGGTGCCGCATTTTGACCATTCACTTTAGGAATGATTTGAGGTCCACTCGTATCTTGATTGTTCGTCAATTTTTTCCCACCGACCAATTGTGAAAGGCTACCTATTGCTTGCAAGCCAGAACTAGAATCCCATCCTCTGATTCTCAACTTGCCATTTCCAAATTCAGGGTTGATGCCTATTGGCACTAAGAATCTTGCTTGTAGGATACCCGATTCAATTTTTCCCTGACCTCTGAAGACTAATACGGCTTCTTCTTCAAACTCAAAGGGAGAACTTTCATCTCCTAAAGTTTTCTGCACAACAGGTTTGTCCCTCACCTCAATTTGATACTCACCATTGAATCCGGCCTGGAAAGACTGAGTCAATGGATCTATGATTTCTGCTTTGAGCACAATTTCTTGGAGGGCTTGAAGGGTATCTGCCTGAATTCCATTCTTGGCATCCTCTATCGAGGTGATTTTTACTTCAAGTTCAGGAAGAGCTAATTTCAAGCTAGGATCACCCAAAAGCGAAAAATTTCGATTCAAAGAGCCATTAAGGCTGCGATTTTTGGTGTTTTTAAAAATTGAACCTAAGTTTTGATATTGCTCATCTTCTTTTCTGAAAACTTCCTCAATAAATGCTTCGTTCAGCGTAAAATTTACACTGCTGAAAACAGGCCTTCCTGTGGTCAGTAATGCTACTGCTCCTTTATTTCGAGCAAAAAGCAATTCCTCAGCCGCTGACCGGATGAATGGACTATCGTGTCTTCCAAATTCACAGGTAGCAGTAACCCAAAGGGCTAAATTTTCCTGTTTTGCCCAATCGGCAAGGTCCGAAACCTTAAAAATCTCTTCAGCTGTCAAAGTGGTTTCGTTCCCGTGTCCAATGTAGTTCAATATCAATGTCCCTTCGTCCAGAGTTTTTTTCAAGGCATCTTTGGCTTGAGGTGAGCGCTGATTGGTACCCGATTTTACCTGCTCAAATCTGTCCAGATAAAGCTTATTCAACCGAAATTCGGGGTGGTTTTCGTTTAAATAGTTGGCATGAACCTCAGCATCTCGAACGTGAATATTGTTGTCTGCATCATCAGCTAAAAAAGTCACCGTTGAAGATTTGGGCGATCGAATAGGGTTAGTTTCATATCGAATAATTTTCTCCACCATTTCATTTGCCTCTGCAAAATTGATCGCAGGAAGTCTGCCTACACCGATTTGCATCTGCTCATCACCCTCCCGAGTTTCAATCCATTCCCCCTGCCCCCAATCGACCAATCCATAATAATCATCTGAACTGAAGGTGGTCAATGGATTGAGGCTTTCTCTACTGCTGTAAATAGGAACAAGATTTGGCCTGCCACCAAGTTTTCCTTTGTGGTCAAATGTTCCTTTTCCAAGGATTAATACATTTTCGAGTGTTTTATTGGTGTGATAAGTAAAAGCTATAAAATTTCGGATTGCGGTCAGATCAGGATTTCCATAGCCAAAATTCCTGTAGATTTCTTCAGTCGTGGCAACTAGGGTTTTTATCCCCATGTTCTCCTTATGGTTTTTAAGCTTATTTGCCGAGGGGCGTAATAATGGCGAGCAGATTATCAGAAGTTCTGGAGAAATCTCAGTTTTCCTCAAATCCATCGAAATCGATTTGAATTCCTTGATTTCTGTTGTTTTCTCGGGAGAGAATATCACCCATTTTTTTCCTGTCGCACTGTTACCAGAAGTATTCCCAAAAGCTAAGGGCATATATAAATTACTTACTTCCCAAGTTTTGAATGTGGCCTTTAGTGATATAGCTTTTGGTGATTCGGATTCAAAAATCCCTTCAGTAAGCTTTTCATTGGAAAAAGGAACACCCACAACAACATAGTCGAGGAATCCGGCAGATTCAGATCCTGTTCCCTGAAAAGTAAATCGGATTTGAGAAAGTGAATTGTTTGTAGGACTGATTTTCAAGTCGAAACCTACTTCCCGGCCTTTGATCCCATAAGTGGAATTTGGAATGGCAAGAAATCCAACCTCTGATAACAGTTGATCTCCTGTAAGCATCCGCATGGTGGAGGCTGAAAAGGATTGAGCCATTAATTTTCCATGCAAAATCCAGGGAGAATTGGTTTCTGATCTTAAGCCTAAATTGATATTGAAGCTTTGCCCTTGCCGGATGGGATTTGAATACCATGCCCTCCCTGAATTCAAAATATTATTTTTTTCTTCCTTGAAGGTTTTGAAGCTATACCAAATCTGGTTGGGATCAGCTGGCACTGATTGACCCTGCAATTCTGATATTCGTATTGGGCTTTCTTTTTTCCCAATCAGAAAACTCAAAGAATCTGAAAATAAATGATGAGTATAGCTGATTCCTTCTTCAGAGAAAGTGAGAGAATTCGGACCGGAAAGAAAGAAATACAAGTTTCCTGCAAACTCAAAAGCGGGGATTTCTTGTAGTTCAAGTTGTTCCGGTTGCAGTTGCTGAGGAAGCATGCCCGGATACCCGAAAATACTGACTTGAGAAAGATTGGCGAAACCTAGTTTAGCTGCTTCTTGAGTTGAAATTTTATAAACACCTTGTTCTTGGACTTTGAATTGAAAAAAATCTGACTGCGCAAAAGAACGCTCAGCGTAAAGACCTAAAAACAGACTCAGAGCCCAAAGTGTAAATTTCCTCCTCATTCACTTCCGATTGCATTTTCGACTACCGATAGTCCAATATACGCCAAAATCACCAGCGGGATGCCTGCGAGTTGAAGCCAGGCGAATATCCCTATACTAATAAGTATGAGGATGTACCGAAAAATGTTTTTCGAAAAGGAAAGGCTTTTGAATTTTAATGCAATGAGTGGGATTTCAGCAATCAAAAGTAACGCAAAAGCCCAGGCCAAAATGATGAGTACAATTGGAGAAGAAAGCCATTGTTCAACAAAAGTCCATCGAATAATAAGGTAGGGGAGTGTGCTTAGAAACAAAGCATTTGCCGGTGTAGGCAAACCAATGAAGCGGTCACTTTGGCGCGTATCCAGGTTGAATTTGGCCAATCTATAAGCGGAAAGCATCGGCACAATCAGGGTAAAGTAAGGCAAATAGGACTCTGGTTCTGATTGGTTTTTTGTCATCATAAACAGAATCATACCCGGCAATACGCCAAAAGAAACCACGTCAGCGAGAGAATCCAGTTCTTTTCCCATATCACTCTGAACTTTGAGCAAGCGTGCTACAAATCCATCAAGAAAGTCAAACCCCGCCCCAATCAGCACAAAGAATGCACCGGAAAGAATGTCGCCATTCAAAACCCAAATAATGCCAATCACTCCGGAAAGAAGATTGAGAAGCGTCAGTAGGTTTGGTATTTGAGCTTTTACGTTCATAATGTCGCCCGCTCTCCCACGAATGGGTTGTGGATTCTTTCAAAACCAATTTGTGTCTCTGGCCCGTGTCCAGGATAAATAATAGTTTCAGCCGGAAGGGTCAATAGTTGAGATTTTATTCGCTCCAATAATAGTTGGTGATTTCCGCCCGGGAGATCTGTTCTGCCAATACTGCCTCTGAAAAGTGTGTCTCCTGCTATGACTTTTTTACTTTCTTCATGATAAAAAACCACATGACCTGGTGCGTGGCCAGGTACAAAAAGGATCTTTAAAGTTTCTTCTCCCACATTAAATTTCTCGCCCTCGACTAGGAAATAATCTGCTTCGGAAGACTCATATCCCTGAAAACCGTAATTGGGAGCATAAACTTCTACCGATTTCAGGACAGGTATTTCTTTTTCATGAATCCAAAGTGGAACTCCAAATCGTTTCTTTGCCCAAGCATTGCCCAAGACATGATCAATGTGACAATGAGTGTTCAACAAATGGCTGACTTTAAGTTGGTTCAATACGATAAAATCCTCCAGCTCAGTTCTTTCATTTGCGGTATGACAGCCGGGATCGATTAAAGCAGCTTCACCCCGATCGTCGTAGAGTAAATAGGTGTTTTCTTGAAAAGGATTGAAGGTGAATGATTTAATGTGGAGCATTTTTAAAGTTGGAGTGAACGCAGCAAAGTAAAGAATTATGCCTTTAATTTGGATTATGGAAATTGATTTTTTGATTATTGGGCAGGGCCTTGCAGGTACCGCATTGGGATATAGGCTGGAGCAATTAGGTCAGAAAATAGTGATTTTTGATCTTCCAGGATCTAACAATAGCAGCAGGGTGGCAGCAGGTCTATATAATCCAGTGACCGGTCGAAAAATGGTCAAGTCATGGATTGCAGAATATCTTTTTCCTGAAATCGAGCCCTTTTATCAAGAACTGGAGCAAATCACAGGTAGGGAATTTCTCACAAAGAAAAAAATCTACCGCCCCTTTCTCTCAATCGAGGAGCAGAATGAATGGATGGGACATTCAAGTGATCCTAAAATCAGTATGTTCATTGATCAGATTTTTACCAAAAGTCAATATCCAGAACTTCGCGATCCATATGGAGGAGTTCTTCTTCAAATGTCCGGGTGGCTAAATATCAATGAATATTTGGATGGGATGGCTGACTACTTTGGTGATCGCTTGCATGCTAGGGAATTCAACGAGAATTTGCTCGAAAAGACTTCTGGAGGCTGGAGATATGAAAACTTTCATTCCAAAAATTTAATCTTTTGCAATGGACTTGGTGCATTAAAAAGCAGATTTTTCAGTTATTTACCGTTCGCTCCTGTGAAAGGAGAAATCTTGGAAGTAGCGCAGGACTTTGATCCCGATTTTATTGTAAATAGGGGAGTTTTCAGAGTTCAGCTGAGCAAGGGAATTTATCGCGTAGGATCGACTTACACTTGGCATGATTTGGAGACTGGACCTTCAGAAACCGCAAAAAAGGAGATTCTCGGGAAGTTATTAGAGGTGGTACATGTTCCTGTGGAATCGGTAAAAAGTCATAAAATTGGGATAAGACCAGCGACAAAAGATCGAAAACCATTTCTTGGCAAACATCCTATAAAAGATAGCGTTTACATGTTCAATGGTTTCGGCGCTAAAGGAGTGTCGCTAATACCATATTTTAGTAAAATGATGGCTCAATATCTGGTTAAATCTCATCCAATTTTGCCTGAGGTGGATATAGCTCGGTATTTTAAGTATATTTAAAACCTATCAATCTCGATCTGAATGCGATACTTGGTCTTTCGACTTTTGATCTTAGTCTTATTCTTTGGAAGCTACTCCATTTCTTTGGCTCAATTTGACCAAGAAAGGTTTGGGAAAAACCGTGTTCAGCACAAGGAGCTCACTTGGTATTTTTACTCCTCCAATAATTTTGAGGTTTATTACTACGACCGTGGTGGAGCTAATGCCAAAATGGCAATAGAATATTTAGAGTCGGAGTTTGATAAGCTGACTCAAATGATTGGCTACGTAGCTTACACCAAGCCAAAGATTTACATTTACAATTCACCCGAAGAGGGACTTCAAAGTAACCTAAACCTTAATGTCCAAAAGTATACCGAGGATGGTCAAACCAAGTTTACCCGGCTGATAGCAGAGGTTTCATACAAAGGACGTATCGACCAGTTCAAGGAGGATATCATTTATGCGACTGCCAAGGTAATTATTCGTGAAATGCTATATGGAGCTTCGGTAGCAGACGCTTTTCAGGCTAATTTGATCAATGATTTCCCGCAATGGTATATTGATGGAGCTGCACTCTATCTAGCGAAAGGCTGGAGTAGAGAAATGGATGATTTTATCAGGAAGTATTTAAAAGAAAATAAAAATCCAAAAATTCTGAATTTAACAGGAATAGAAGCGGCTCTTGTAGGACAATCGATTTGGAACTATATCTCTGAAAAGTATGGACGAAGATATGTGTCCAGCATATTAAATCTCTCTAGAATCAACAGAAATGAGGAGAATAGTATCGCGAATACAATTGGTGTAAACGCCAAAGTTTTTTTCGATGACTGGAAAAACTACTATCTCAAAGTAAATGAACCAGTCTATGCTTCATTCAAAAATGTCTCTCCAGAATCAGCGCTTGCCAAGACATCTTCACGAGTAGATGGTGCCATCAGTGATGTGAAATTCAGTCCCGATGGGCTCCTCCTAGGTTATGTAGTGAATAATGCTGGTAAATATAAGGTGATCGTTCGTGATTTGTCCAGTGGTTCGGAGCAAACAATTTTCCAAGGTGGAGCGAGTTACGATGAACTCACTCCAAATCTCTATTCACCTATAATTGCTTGGAGAGATTCTGCCAATTTGGCTATTGCTTCCTTCAAAAGAGGATTTACAACATTGAGGCTAAGATCGATAGATGGCACAAATCAGGATAAAATCTTTCTAAGGAACATTACCCAGATTCTTAGCCTTGATTTTAATGAGTCAGGTAGGAATATGGTGCTCTCAGCCATATCCAATGGCAAAACTGATATTTATACCCTTAATGCGAGAGGCCAAGGAAAGCGTTTGACCAATGATTTATTTGATGATTTGAGTCCAGCCTTCCTCAATGATTCGGTTATAGTTTATTCTTCAAATTTTGTCGATTTGCCGGATTCCGTTTTGACGGCTACTCCTGACATTAATTTACTGCCTAATCAATACAACCTTTTCAAAATGGAGGTTCTTAAAGACACTACAATTTTGACCAAGTTGACAAATTCCAACAGTAAAAATATTCATCCCCGAAAGGTGAACAGTAATACGCTCCTTTTCCTGAGTGATTTGAGTGGAATCACTAATCTTATGCGATTCAACATTGGGAATCAGGTATCCAATCAAATATCAGCATATGATAAAAGCATTGAGGTCTACGACGTAAGCAGTAGAATGAACAAAATTGCCTACGCGCTTCGAAGTGGTAAAGAATCCCACCTTTACGTGGAAGGCTATAGCGGAGTGGACCAATTCACCCCAAGTACTCCAAGGGTACAGCTTTCACAGGCCAAAGAACTGAATGAACGCCTTGCTGCTAGGAGACTGCTTGAACAAAGAGCTAATGCAGCATTACCTTCACCGCCAGCTGCTGAAATAGAAATACAGCAAGTCCAAATTGACACTACGGCCACAAGTAAAACCTCCTCTATCAGTTTGGATCGTTTGAGATTTGAATCACGAAAAGGAGTCAATACCGAGAATTATACTTTCGACACCTTGCCCCCGCTTCCTAATCGAGCTGAAAACATTAGACCAGAACAGAGTAGAACAAATCTTCTGGAAACATTTAGAAGGCAATCGTTGCAGAAGCGTGTGACAGGACCAAGAAGAATGGACCCCCAATTTTTCACAAACAATATCAATACTAGGTTCGTGGTAGATCCTCTAAGAGGTTTTGGGATTAATCTTAATGGTAAAATGACTGATATTCTTGATAACCATATGTTTTCAGGCGGGATCATGCAATCATTGGATTTCAATTCCGGCGGAGATATTTGGTTTGAATATGAATATTTAAAAAGCAGACTTGATTTCAGAGGTAGGTTTGATAGAAGGACGATTCAGCTTTTTGAAATTAACTTTTATCGTCAAAAATATGTGTTGACCAAAGTCGAAGCAGGAGTTTCCTATCCATTAAATGTCAATTCCAGGATCTATGTGGCACCGTTGATAGCAAAGACTCAGTATTTTAACCTTTATTCAGATTCTTTAATTTTCGGTCAAGTTCCCGAACAGAATCGACTTGATGTCAATTATTTAGGAGGAAAAGCAGAATTTGTCTACGACCGAACTGAGCCTATGGGACTCTATTCGCATACTGGATTGAAGGGGAAAGTTGGATATATGCACTACCAAGGATTAAATAATAAGTCCCGATCCTTTAGTAATTTTTATCTTGACGTGAGAAATTATCAAAAAATCCATAAGAATATTACACTTGCTTCTAAGCTTTATGCAGGCTCATTTATGGGAAATAATCCCCAAAGTTACCTAGTTGGCGGAATGGATAATTGGATTTTCAATCAATTTTATAGCCCTCCCATAAATAGACCTGAACCTTCCCCTGTTCGTAATCCAGCAGGAAACGAAAATTCAAATATTCTTTTTGCTGACTTTGTTGACCTCAGAGGATTTGATTATGATGAAATAAGGGGTAGAAACGTAATTACATTTACCACAGAACTGAGGATACCGCTCTTTACTTATCTGACCAGAGGTAATATCACGTCAAATTTTGTGAGAAATTTCCAACTTGTCGGTTTTTACGATATCGGTTCTGCTTGGAATGATTTTGCTCCATGGGAGCGAGTAAATGACCAGAATACTGAAGTAATTAGTACCGAAGGTTCACCATTTGTTGTGGTGCTAAACAACTTTAATAATCCATGGCTGCAAAGTTATGGGGCTGGATTAAGGACGGTGCTGATGAACTATTATGTCAAATTTGACGTGGCTCGTCCCATCCGAAATTATGAGGCACAAGACTTAAGGTTTTATTTTACCTTAGGGTATAATTTCTAATTTTCATCCTACACTATGATCAAATCAATGACCGGCTTTGGAGTAGCCGGATTTGAGAATGAGCAAATGATGATTCAGGTCGAAGTTCGATCGCTCAACTCAAAATTTTTGGATTTATCCATTCGCAGCCCAAGACAATTTTCTGACAAAGAAAATGAGATTCGGACTTTAGTCCAGTCCATTTTAGATCGTGGAAAAGTCAATGTATCTATAGAGTTTGTACCAAAAGGAAGTCAAAACCTCCCCGTTACAATCAATCAAGCACTTTTTAAGGCATATTTCAACGAGTTTAAAAACTTGGCAGGACTAGTTGGAGAGAAGTCCGACGACCTATTTAAGCTTGCTTTACAGTCTCCAAATGTGATCACATCTATTCCGATGGAGCGTGAGGAAAGCCAAGATTGGGATCAGACTAAGCTGGTATTGGAAGAAGCTTTGAAAAAGTGTGATGGCTTTCGAAAAGATGAAGGAGCTTCATTATTTGCCAAACTTGAAGAAAATATTTTGGTGATAAGATCGGCCTTTGAACGAGTAAAGCAGGAAGAACCAATCCGAAAAGAGCGCATCAAACAGCGAATACGAAATCATTTTGAACAATGGATGGATGAAAATTCTTTTGATGCCAATCGCTTTGAACAAGAATTGATCTACTACTTCGAAAAACTTGACGTGACTGAGGAGCTGGTAAGATTGGAAACACACCTAAATTATTTCATAAAATCGCTCCGTGAGGAAATTAGTCAGGGAAAAAAGCTGGGATTTATCAGTCAGGAAATAGGAAGAGAAATCAACACAATCGGCTCCAAGGCAAATGATGCCGAAATTCAAAAGCATGTCATTCTGATGAAAGATGAGCTAGAAAAGATCAAGGAGCAATCGCTTAATGTGTTGTAGAAACTTTGGAAAAATAGGGGGTTCCTTTTTGGTTTTTTAACTGACCGGTTAACAAATTTTTAGTTGTTCTTTTTTTCAGAAAAGCGGATAAGATTATCTTTGATTAAACGTTTAATCTATCTATCTAAGATTAGACAATAATCTAAGTTTCTATTTCCAGCATTTTTAAAATCCAACATAATGAAAATTATAATTTCAGCCCTGCTCACATTCGTTTGCTTTATCGGTCTTGTTGCGAACAGTGCAGCGCAAAGTAAAATTAAAATGGAATTGTATGGAGGCCCGCAGTACAGTTATCAAAAAAGCATAACGAGACTGGGACAACCGCTGAACACCAATTCACAGATAGACTATCATTTAGGGATTAATTTTTTATTTGGTCTCCGAGATAACTTACAGCTAAGCTTTCAATCGGAAATGATAAGACCCAATTTTAGCTTTGATTATTTTCCTGCTTTTCCAAGTTTGACCCCAGATTTTCAAGTCCAA
Source organism: Algoriphagus sp. (assembly GCF_046296635.1). Lineage (GTDB taxonomy): Bacteria > Bacteroidota > Bacteroidia > Cytophagales > Cyclobacteriaceae > Algoriphagus. The sequence continues at coordinate 40,333 of NZ_JBKBKZ010000008.1, forward strand.
AGGATAGACGCCTTAGGTAATTATCGACTAGGGATTCGGAAAACATGGGAGCAGGGTAAGCATGCATTTTATGCTCAGCCCTCGGTCGGATTTACGGTAAATAATTACTGGGATTTTGCAAGAACAGATTCTACTTCATTCTTTTTTGCCAATCGGGAAACCAAAATAGTCGGAAATGTAGGAATGGAGGCTGGAATGAAATTTAATACTAGAAGGAAAAATTATCTTTTGGTAGGCTTAAGGCATCAGTCAGGTCTCAGTTCACTCAATCCAATTGAAATAGGTCTTTATGCTGGTAATTCTCAGGCTCAAGTTCAGCGACGCGGCTCTTACACAGGCATGTTTGTGGGTTACGGGATAGACTTCAAAGGAAGAACCAGAGACGAAAAACTTGAAGAGAGACTTGAACGACAAGAAAACAAATCTGCGAAAAGAGAAATTGCCTGGGGGAGTGGACCTTATTTGTCAGTCAATGGACTTTTAAGATTTCGTCCAAAATCAGAGCGTGAACCTAACCTGGAATTTTCCCACATTTCCGGTGGATATGAGTTTTTGGGAGGGTACACTTTGGGGTCTTTTAGTGTGGAATCTGGCTATAGCAAATTCAATGCATACACCAACGTCAGGTTGCCTGGTGGTTTGAATATAAATACTCCTACCAACTATTCAGTGAGTGCTATTCCAGTAAGATTGCGTTATCACATGGATATTGGTGATAAGAAAAGATTGCGCTTGGGCACTTCTTTAGCCGCTTTTTATACTTTAGATACAAAAGGAAGGATTTGGTATGAAGGTGCTATTGGTGGATATAGTAATACAACCTACAATTTAACTTCAACTCCTTTGGACCAAAACATCCAGGGCAAGCTATTTTTTAATGCAGGTGTCTTTGCTGAGATTCCGATTTTCAATTCCAGCATGATTACCTTTAATTTTTCCAGAAACTTTGGAAGTCCTGAAGTAGGTAAAATCAATGTTTCCGGAAATGTCAATGCAGAGCCCGTAAACTTCGATTCATCCGGTTCATTAAATGGCTGGATTATGGAAGTGGGGTATAAATTGCCACTAAAATCACTGTTTAAATAATGATCAATGGACAATGATCAATGAACAATGGTCAATTACCAATGCTCAATTTATAATGATTAATGCTAAATGACCAATAACCAATAACCAATTTTCAATGACCAATTTTCAATGACCAATGCTCAATGACCAATTTTCAAGTAGACCAATGCAAAATGACCAGTTATCAATTCTCAAGTGAGTTTCAGGAGTATTATCCTTGAAAATTGACCATTGAATTTGAGAATTGGACATTGGAAAAAAAGTCTGCATGACCCCATGCAGGCTTTTCAATTAAAAGGAGTTGGTTTAGTTAAGCTTGAATTTAATGGGCATAGTCATTCGGGATCTCACAGGTTTACCGTGATGCATGGCAGACTTCCATTTAGGAGAATTTCGGACCACTTCTAGGGCTTCTTTGTCAATTAATGGATCAACTGATCTTACTACTTCTACATCTTGAATACTTCCATCTGTATTGATGACAAATCTTAGAAAAACGGTTCCATCAATTCCCATTCGTTGCGGCTGCTTTGGATACGTTAGATTGGCTTTTAAGTAAGCATACCAAGCATCCATTCCGCCCTGAAATTGTGCCTGAACTTCTGTGAAATCCAAGATCTCTGATGCAACTTCGATAGTAGGAGGGCCTTCAAAAATTAGTTCAGGTATTTCTTGATCTCCTGAAAAGTTGATGTCAATTGAGATTAAGTCTTCAATTTCAATGTCATCGTCTAAGATTTTGATTTCAGGGGCAACAATCGGAGGCGGTGCCTGTGGGGGAGATTGAATGGTAATAGGAATTACTTCCGAGTCCCAATTCGAATTAGAATTTGAAATTTCCAAAAGAGGTTTTTCTTCATAAGCCTTCCATTCAAAGGCTGCCAAAACTGCACCGACTGATATAATCAGTCCAAAATTTAAAAAGGGAGCGTACCATCTTCGAAGGTCCGACCCGAGGTTCTTTTTTAATTCCATGGTTCTTAGCGTTTTATTTTAATAAAAGCTACAACTATCACTGGGAATTACCTATTTCAATAACATTTATTAACTATCTAAAAAGGTGTTAAAGTTTATAAAAAAAAAGACCCGATTTCTCGGGTCTAATATTTTTAGCTAAGCTTGAATCGAATCGGTAGTCTCATTCGAGTACGAACCGGACGGCCTCTTTGCTTTCCAGGCTCCCACTTAGGAGCTTCCTGAACAACTTTTACAGCCTCTTCGTCGCAACCTCCGCCGATACCTCTCAAAACTTCAACGTCTTGAATGGATCCATCAGTGTTGATAACGAAAACAACGATCACAGTTCCTTCGATACCCATTCTACGGGCTTGAGTTGGATATTTCAGATTTTTGGAAAGGTATTGATTCCAGCCTGACATTCCCCCCGGAGGATTTGGTTGAGTTTCTACGACGTCAAAGATTTGATCTGCCTTTTCTTCCACTGGAGCTTCAGCAATAATCACTTCCTTGATTTCAGTAGTTTCTTTCACATCCACATCGAAATTCACATCGATTTTTTCCTCGATTTCAATTTCATCTGGAATTTCCTCGATGATTGGCTGCTCCATTGGTGGTGGAGGCGGCGGCGGTGGTGGCTGTTCGGTGATAGGTATATCAAGCAGCTCTTCGAAATTGTCATTTACGCCGCCCAAGTCCTTAAGTCCTGAGTCATCAAATGACTTGTATTCGAAGGCAGCAAGAGTAAGACCTACAGCTACTGCTAGACCAAGATTGGTAAACATACCGACCTTCCTGGTGATATCAGCGCTTGGAGACTTTTTTGCTTCCATGGTGAAATTGGTTTATACTAATTGAATTTCTTTTTAAAATCTGAATAACAAGTGTAAGAATTATTGAAGATTATTCCAAAATGTATTTAATGAACGGCCATTTTAAATATGCTAATAATCCCAAACTAGCTCCTATTGCGTTGGCAATCATATCCATTATCTCAAACGATCGATTCGGGATAAATTGTTGTGCTAATTCAAATCCGATCCCACAAAATATCCCAAACAAAATAAAATTTTGCCAAATACGGGGGTTTCTATAATTTATCTGTTCCTTTTTTATCCCAACACCACTCCAAAGATAGGCCAACAGGAAAAAAGAAATCAGATGTATGGCTTTGTCCTGAAAATCAAACAAAGCAACTTCTGGGATTTTCTCACCTGGTGTGAGCATACCAAATGCCAGGATGATCAACCAGGTTATTGCCAGAAATATTCTCAATGATTTAAATTTATTCGCCTACAAGTTCAGTGTATTCCTTTGCATCCATAAGATCATTACCTGATCCATCTGAGATTCTTACCTTGATCATCCAGCCTGATTCATAGGGCGAGTCATTGACTAATTCCGGAGATGAATCCAATGCTTCATTGAATTCGATGATCTCGCCTGTCAAAGGCATAAATAGGTCAGAGACAGTCTTCACGGCTTCCACAGATCCAAATACCTCTCCTGCTTCAATTGTCTCGCCGACTGTCTCTACCTCAACATATACAATGTCCCCCAATTCTTTTTGAGCAAATTCAGTGATACCGATGGTAGCTACTTCACCTTCGATTTTTACCCATTCGTGGTCTTTGGTGTACTTTAATTCTTGTGGAAAATTCATGATTAGTTTTTTAGATTGTCAAAATTAAAAGGAATCAGATTAGATTGAAATCTATTGTGATAAATTAAATCTTAGCTGTCCCCCAAAAGCTGTGGAAGTTCTTCTAAAGGCTGTTGTTACCCTAGGATCATTGATAGTTCGTTCAAAGTAAATGGTAAGATTTAGGTTTTGATTGACTACATAACCAACTGTTGGTCTTAATTGAATATTTACGTTGCCGTTGGTGACAGTACTTCCTTCTTCTATTTTTCGCTGAACTTGCCTTACGTCTACTACTTTGGAATCCAGTCTGAGTTGAAGGTCATTTTTGAGTACCTTTTGTCCTCCTTGAACCTTAAATGGCACTTTGACTCCAGCCTTGGTATAGGCTAAAGTTAATCCAAAGTCACTGCTTTTTTGCTCTGTGACCTGGGAGTTTGAAAAATTCAAACCAAGGTTTCGCTCTCGATTATAATTAATAGCCACATTTAGTCGGTCTTTAGTCAATAAATCAATTCCTATAAATGGTGCAAATCTTTCCGAAAGCACAACTTGGTTCAAAACATAAATTGGAATAAACTGCCCGTCGTCATTAGTAAGATCTGGTCTTTGGACATTTTGTAATCTATTAAATAGCTCCAGTCCTTGCTGATATTGCAAAGAATTGGAAAAATTACTCACATCGTAATTGGAAGAGTAAGCATGGGTAAGATTAATGCTACTGAATTTTTCACTTAAACCTTTCAGTCGTGACAGACCTCTGTAATCAACTCTCCAATTTGGAAGAGGAGTTTTTGGAAATGGATTAAGATTTACATTATTCGGATCCTTTCCCAAGTAGGCAGCAAGGAATGACGGAATCAATACATCCTGTCCGTTTAGCCCATATTCACCTGAACCAATTGCCGCCTCATCCAATCGGGATTTGATGATGGATCGATAATTTTCAAAATCCGTAAATAGTGGGGAATTATTTCGTGAATCATCTCTTTTAAATGTAGTTCCAATCATGATGCTCGAAATAGAATATGAGCCTAGACGATTTGGGCTGATGCTTTGGTAGTTTCCTGGATTTTCGAGTGAATTTCGAAAGATCTCCTGATAATCTCCAGTTTCACGTTTCCTAGCTTCAAGAGTCACCCTAAAGTCACGAATTGGTTCTACTATGCTGGTTAGCCTTAAGTTAATCGCCCTATTTTGTAGGAATGGCTGGGTCAATTCAGCACTTGGGGCAATTTCCCCATTATTGGCAAGATCGTATCGAATGTTAGGATTTTGACTGCCAAAGAGGAAGGCCCACCCTGGATTATTCCATGCTCTGTCCATACCGAGTAGTCCGGTATTTGGCATATATCCAGGCAAGAAAGTCCCATCAGTTACCCCATAATTGAAGGTGATTTCCTTGGTCATCATCAGGAACTTCAAAAGTTTGCTACTGAATGGTGTGCCAATTGTATCTTCCGCAGCCAGCGTAGTTCTTCCGGGTATACTCGGACGTTTAGGAGCATTCAGGGCTGCAAGTTTTTTGTTTTTATTGTAAAGTTTCATCAAGTCAAACTTCCCGGTCAGACTTTGATCCCGAGTGTTTTGAATTGCATTTCCTAAGGTGTCCCTTTGTCCGATCGCACCTGTCTGCCAAGTATAACTTGTGACATACCGATAGTCCGTTTGGATCCAGTCTGTAAGGGGTAATTTATTTAGAGGCAGGGAATAATTAAGCGTGGCCATGTGGTTGTAATTCATAACCCTTCCAAATCGCCAGGCATTAAATTTTATTGAATCTCGCTTTGCCTCCGAATCTATATCGCCCTCTGGTTCATCTACCACAGCACTTACTCGGGAATCAAAATCTACCCGTAAGCTTTTGGAAAGGTCCCAGTTAACATTAAAGGAACGGTTCATAAAAAATGATTTCTGGAAGAGTGGATCCACCCCAGCGGAATTCAATTGGTCATTTCTATATTGTGATCTCAGGAATCTTCTATCCACATCCAGCCTTGCCAGCACCAGAGTAGGGGATAGGTTAAGATTAAAATCTTTGATCAATTTTAAAAATGGAGAAGTCATTCCCTCTGCATTTTGAAATGGTGCTACTACCCATTCCTTAGGTTGGTAGCTGTAAGTGATATTGCCCCGATTGGTTTTGAAATCATAACTCTGAATCTGAGCATTAGTCTGAGTCACTGATCCAATCGCATATGAAAAAGCAAAATTGGACAGGTCATAGATCCTGTTTGGAGCATCTGGATTGCTTTTGATTTTCCGGACATTATTGAAACTTAAATTCCTCCTTTTCATCTGATCTTGAGCGATATTGCGATATTCAGCACGCTGGTCATCGGTTTCAAATTTTCCTAGGGCAACCTCAAAAGGTACGTCTGGATTGAGTGGATCAAACTCGGGTCTTGATGAGGTGTTCTCAATGGAAAAATACATGGGAATACTTACCCCTAAAGCCTCTGGTAAAAGTTTGTTTACTTCAACATTTGTCGAAATGTCATATTGTGTAGTTGCTTGACGGGTACGCTGTGAAAGCTTGGTTTCCAATCCTCCGAATCCAATGGTATTGTGTCTGAATGAAGCAGAAACGACGGCTATGTCTGCGATTTTTGCATTCAAAAATGCGTTTGCGGCCCAGCCGTTGTTCTCATTCTGTCCCGTTACTCGAAGTTCATTTGCCCAAAAGCAGAATGATTTCGAAGACCCAATGCCTATCCCGGGATTCCTTGCCCCGAGCATCATTCCCTGAACCATACTCAATTCCGGTCGGCCTACCACAGTTACTTTGTACTGTCGGATATTTTGTGAATAGGGAAGATTAAGTGGAGCCCGATTATTATCCCGGTCTACTTTGACTCCAACAATCTCTTGAATGGCAATGTCAATTTCATTTTCAAGTGGCCAAACCGCACGAGGATCGTTTGTTCCTAAAGGAGAAACAACAAGAGGAACTTCAATTTCATAGTAGTTATCTGTGTAGTCTGTTCCTAATCGTAAGAAAGCGGTGATTTCGCCATCTTGCGCATCCTCGCTGTTAGCATGAAAGAACATTTTGATTCTTTCATACTGCACCAAGTCGATGGTTAGGTTTTTGAACACCGCTCGGGCATCTTTTGGACCTAAATCTTCCACACATACTCTAAGCGATTGCTCGTTTAGTCTTCTTTCGACGGTGGAAGTATTGTCCCGATCTCGATTGATTCCTGGAGGCAGTACGTAAGGACTGGATTTGTCACTTCCTTGTGCATTTTGCTCGATGTTAACTACATCTACTACGACATTGGAATTGTCAGGCTCCGGGATTTCAAAAAAGCCCTTCTCAAAAAGTGATTCCTGAAAGACCCGCCATTGACTCCCTACCATTCTGAATTCCGCCATTCTCAACACCACCGGCTGCTCAAAATCAGTCAAATAGGTTCTCATCCAACGGATCGATTTAAAGCCAACTATATCACCCTCCACTCGATCCGGCTGTCGGACTGGGATACGGAATAGATACCAATTGACCTCTTCACCTCTTTCATTGTGAGTAACCTGGTCCACAATATAATTTTGCCCTACATTTAATTGTCCGGGTCTCAGGTCAATCTCATATTCGTAGTAGTTTTCCAGTTCATTGATTGTGTTGTCAGAGTTTAAGTCCTCATTGTCAGGCATATTACCTCCAGATTCTGTATAAGGTAGGTTTGGGTTAGCCGAAACAGGTGTATTCCCCTCCATGCCGTTAAATTTCTTATAGCGCTCCAAGATTTTTACATCAGTCTGATCAAATCTCGAGTCCAAATAATATTGGAAGTTATCTGCTGAGACATCTTGTAATATGGTATTTCGTGCTTGTTGTGAGACATTGAGTCGGTCCAAAAATCTGCTTTGAAAAAATGCAGGTTCATCGGCATTTTTCAATCCATCCAGTCCTACGTCTTGGTTAGCTCGTGAGGTCTCAGAATTATCAAATGCCGGGATCAAAAACTGCTTTCGGGTGATTCGTCCCCATTCATTTTGACCAGCTTCGGAGGGATCGCCATCGGCAGGAAGACCATTTTCGAATGCATGGCTTCCATCTTTCATCACGTCCTCGGAGATATCTCCAAGATTGAGGAACAGTTTACCTCCAGTGGTATTATTTTGATTAAATACCCCATCCAAAACTCGTCCATTTTCACCAGGCAGGAAAGGGTCCATCAGCCAGAATTCGATGTATTCGATATTCGTTCTATCAAAGTCTACTTCGGTGGTGATCGCACGGGTTACTCCACCGTAGTTAAGTTTTGGGCTTGGCAGTAAACCATCAATGTTCAAATTTGGATTATAATTAAACATGCCTCTCTCACTTGGAAAATAGGCCATTTCAAAAAGTGGTTGAGGAACCACTATTACATCCCGATCTTGATTTTTAAAGATTTCCTGAGGAATTACTCTTCTGACATAATGGTTCCTTTTGTCTTGAGGGCTTAGATTGGTAGGTACTCCGGGTCCGCTTTCTCTATAGAAGATGTTGTCAATATTGTACCATGCTAATCTTGCTCTTCTGTAGGCATTTCCAAGATTATCTTCTGTTTGATTACTTAGATCAAATTTGTTTCCTACGGTTTTTGGAGTTGCTGCAAGTTTCCAGTTTTGATTCGCAGCAGCACCAAGGAAGAAAGGTGTGACAGCGGCTTCAAAGTCATCAATGTATGATGCAGCATCACCAGCTACTGTATTGGATGTTCCAGGAAGTAAGTGGGCAAATTCAGCATTGAATTGAACCAGTGATTTCTCTTTGGTACTAGTGAATGGTAGCGCATCTGCTAGCTTGGTCAGGAATCTAGATTCGTCATTAAAGTTGACGTCAAGACCCCAGAGACTGTTTCTCAGCGTCTCATTGCCTGTAGCGATTCGAGTTACGTTTGGACGTTCGTTCAGGTATAGAAAGGTTCCTCCGATATTTAATTTTGGGCTAGCTAGGTAATCTAACCTTGTTCCAAGCAAACTGCGTGTTTGAAAAGAAACCAAATCTGCCTTTTCGAAGCTTATATTGATCTGTTTTCCGGACTGCAGGATGGCGTCATTGATGATTACCAGACGGCCGACATTGTAGTCTATCGTGAAATCTACTCCTTCAGTCAAAGGAATATTACCTGCCTGTACGATGACGGAGCCCGGAGCAATGTTTAATCCGGGAAGTTGAATTTCACTTGCAGAACCAGCAGTTAGCCGGCCTTTGATGAAATACTTATTTAATCTGGTGACGAGTTCAGCATCAGCCTGAGTAGTGCGATAAAGTGTATCATAGACGTATTTGTCTTTTAGGACCAATTCCCCCGGAAGGAAATTTTTCGCAAGATTTGATCCGAAAGGTTCTAGGACTGGGAAAATCAATAAGCCTCGGTCAGAAATCATCGTGATTCCCTCCACGAAATCGAAATTCCCATCTGGTGCAGGGTCATTTTGTGGGTTGAGGTTGTCAAGACCCGTTAGCCGAATTAGCGGTTTGTCTTTTACATTGGCTCCCTCAAGTAGCGATGGATTGTCCAAACCGGTACGGTCATCACGATAGATTACCTGTAGCTGAAAACCATCTCTGAGAATTTGGCTCGCATTAAGACTGTAGACGTTTTTCATCATCAAATCCCAAGTAGGAACTCTGGGATTGATTCGAGCAGGACGGAGTAGTTTTAGAAAAATGAGTTCGTCTTCTCGTCGAGTTTGGTAGTCTTCTGTCAATTCACCGACTTTGTAAACTTGACCGTTGTAAGTGTATTCGAAGGAAACTGCCAGAACTTCATCGTTTTGGAGTCTTCTGAAAAGAGAAACATAACCCAACTGGGGATTAAAGAAAAACTCCGTCTGATCTAGCTTTCTTGCACCGTTTATCTGTTCAAAATCTACTCCCTTTCTGAGTCCAAGACTAGATTCCATCGCTCTTGACCCCGTATCAAATGGACGGAATGAAGCGTTATTTGCAATATTGGAATATAGTAGGTTGGCGTTATTTGCAGCGGCTCCCGGCGTGCCCGTCCCGATAGAAGGATTCGATGGATTGAGTAGTACCCTACCTTCACCCAGATCCATGAATGCGGCGAAATTCCGTAGGGTTTCCGTTTTGGTTGCCCTGTTCATGATATACACTTCTATTCGGGTCACATTCACTCCCGAAAGCACTTGGGGAAGACCTCTTAGCCAGCGTTCGTAATTGTCCCGGAAAAAATGAGAAAGGAAGAAATGGCGGTTTTCGTCATATCTGGACGCCTGAATATCAAAGGATCTTCCCTGACCATTTGCATCGATGACCAAGTTGTCTCTACGGCCCCGTTGAGTAGAAGCCACCGCCGTGACATTTAATTTACCAAAGCGCATCTGAGTTTTCAAACCAAACAGGTTCTGTGCACCTTGGATCAATCGGTTTTGAATCGGCATGCTGACATTGCCTATTTCGACAGATTGAATGATGTCTTCATCAAAGCCATCGTACTCTAGTTTGAGTTGATTTTGGAAATCAAAAGAATTATTGGAATCAAAATTGGCCCCTATTTTTACTTTTTCACCCATTGAGCCGTTTACAGCCATTTGGATTTGTTGCTGAAAATTGAAGCCTCCATTCTGTTGCTGCCTGATTGGAAGGGTAGGGTTGTCTATACGCCTAAATATTGCTCCAAAATCCAGGTTGACATAGCCCGTTGGGACAATATTGATCTCGCTTCCTCCAAAAATTCGATCAAAAGAAGGACTTACAGTCATGGGAGGAATCAAACTACGACCGGCTACGGCACTTTCTCCGTCCATTCCACGAGCGCGGGACCGCCAATAATCTTGCCTTACTCGATATTGTTGGATCTCTGAAAATCGCTCAAAATCGTATTCTTGCTCATTGCCATATCTAGTGGTGTCAAGCTGGTCTACGATGTTGTACCGAAGTGTAGAATCAACAATTACCTGAACTTCCTGATTTAGTGGAGGGATGGGAATAAATGGGGATCTATGTTGAAGGAATGGATTCCGCTGGGGATATAAGGGATTTGTCCTCATATTTTGCCAAAGCAAAAATGAAGGCGACAACCTACGGATATTCAGGGAATCAAGTCGGGATTGGTTGCTGTCTCCTGATACTTGTTGGGCTTCAGAAGTTGATATAGCAAATGCAAATCCCAACAGGATTAAGAGAACAGGTCTTTGACTTCTGATTTTTCCCCTGCAAAAAGTCAGTAACTCCTGAATGTTCAATCCAGCTTCAAATTAAGGTGTCTTTAAAGATGCTTTAATTAAATTTTCTAAGGAAATTTCCCCTTCGGTTTTTTTGAGTATTTGAGTGATATTTTTCTCAGCCACAGCTTTTGGGAAACCCAAAGTAACTAGCGCTTGTAACGCCTCTTCCCGAACTTTATTGCTTGACTTTAAGAATCCCAATGGAGTGGATGATTCAGACCCACCTTGTTTGCCGACTTTGTCTTTTAATTCTAAAATAATCCGTTGGGCTGTTTTGACTCCGATACCTTTCACGGCTTGAATTGTTGCTACATCACCGGAAAGTATGGCTTGCTCGATTTCTCCTGTATCCAAAGAGGATAAAATCATCAATCCTGTGTTCGGCCCGACTCCATTGATGGAAATCAGAAGAAGGAAAAGTCGTTTTTCCGACTCCTCTTTGAAGCCATACAGGGTGTGAGCGTCTTCCTTGATATGTAAGAAAGTGAGGAGCCTGATCTGTTCCTCATCCTTGATTTTACTGTAAGTCTGAAGTGAAATTTTCACCTGATAGCCCACACCTCCAACATCGATGATGACATAGGTAGGGTCTTTGAAGACAAGTTTGCCACTTAAGTACGCGATCATAGGACTCCCTCAGAAGATTGTGCGTCTACTACTGCAATGGCTACCATATTTACGATTTCACGTATCGAGCTTCCAAGTTGAAGTATATGGACTGGTTTTGCCATTCCGAGCAAAATTGGGCCTATCGCTTCTGAATTCCCTAGCTCTGCGAGAAGTTTATAGGCTATGTTGCTGGAAGCTAGGTCAGGGAATATCAGGGTATTAACTTGATTATCAGCTAGAGAAGAGAAAGGATAAACTTCACGCTGAAGTTCCTGATTGAACGCCACATTGGCTTGCATTTCGCCTTCGATGATTAGTTCGGGATATCTGGCTTTTGCAAGGGCTGTTGCCTTAGCCATTTTCGCCGGAATTTCTCCTTGAGCTGAGCCGAAATTGGAATAGGATAAAAGCGCAATTCGTGGTTCCATATTGAAAAACTTCACCGCATTAGCAGTCAAACCTATAATCTCCACTAATTCCTCAGCGGTTGGATTTAAATTTACTGTGGCATCGGCAAAGAAATAGGGGCCCTTAGGAGTATTCATAATATACATCCCTGCTACACGATTTACTCCTTTTTTTACCCCAATTGTTTGAAGGGAAGGGAGAATCGTTTTCGGGTAATCCCGGGTCAAGCCGGAAATAAATGCATCTGCAAAACCAGTTTCGACCATCATCGCACCGAAGTAATTCCGCTCTCGTACGAGTCGGTTTGCATCAAAGAGTGTCATCCCTTTGCGTTGTCGCTTTTGGTAGAGGAATTTACCGAACTCTTCGATCATCGCAAACTCTTCCATCGGATCAACAATTGTTGCATGGGCCAAATCCAATGCATTATCCTCAATGAGAGAAAGAATTTTTTCACGATTACCGAGAAGTATTGGAATTGCAATTTTTTCATCCCGAAGCATCTGTGCGGCTTTAAGGATTTTTAAATTATCAGCTTCGCCAAAGACGACACTTTTTGGATCTTTTTTTGCTCTTCCAATCACAATTGACATAAGTCGTTGATCAATGCCAATACGCTTTTGAAGTTCAAGTTCGTAAGCTTCCCAGTCGTGGATCATATTTTTCGCCACACCGGAATCGATGGCAGCTTTTGCGACAGCAGGAGCTATTGTGGTGATCAGTCTCGGGTCGACGGGTTTGGGAATTAGATAAAGTCTTCCAAAAGCCATATTCAAATCACCATAGGCTTTATTTACAATTTCTGGAACAGGCTCTTTTGCTAGCTTAGCGATTGCTATTGCTGCAGCAAGCTTCATTTCTTCATTGATTACCGTTGCTCTGACATCCAAGGCACCTCTGAAAATGTAAGGAAAACCTAAGACGTTGTTTACTTGGTTAGGATGATCTGAACGGCCTGTGGCCATTATGACATCTTCTCTTGCCGCTATTGCTAAATCATAGGTGATCTCAGGATCAGGATTTGCAAGGGCAAAAACAATCGGATTTGGAGCCATGGACTTAATCATGTCTTGGGAAATGATATTCCCAGCTGAAAGTCCTAAAAAAACATCGGCGCCTGGCAAGGCTTCACTTATGTGAGTGATATTCTTATTGGTGGCAAAATCTGCATGGATATCAGTAAGTCCAGGCCGATCAGTACGGATCACACCATCTTTATCGCAGACGATGATGTTCTCTTTTTTAACACCAAGACTGACATAAAACCGCACGCAAGAGATAGCAGCAGCTCCGGCACCACTTACTACAAGCTTGATTTCATCAATTTTCTTATTAACGATTTCGAGGCCGTTCATCAATGCTGCTCCTGAAATAATCGCTGTACCATGCTGATCGTCATGCATCACTGGGATTTTCATCTGCTGCTTGAGCGTCTGTTCTATTTCAAAGCATTCGGGAGCCTTGATATCCTCCAGGTTGATTCCTCCAAAAGTCGGTTCAAGAGATTTTATTATTTGAATAAGTTTCTTCGGATCCTTTTCATCAATCTCAAGATCAAAAACGTCAATTCCTGCAAATTTTTTGAAAAGTACAGCCTTACCCTCCATGACTGGCTTGGACGCTTCAGGTCCAATATCGCCAAGTCCCAGTACGGCTGTCCCATTGGAGATTACAGCGACTAGATTCCCTTTTGCAGTGTATTTATAGACGTTTTCTACATCCGCCTCGATCTCCTTGCAGGGTTCGGCCACTCCGGGGGAATAGGCAAGTGCAAGATCGATTTGACTGGAAACTGGCTTGGTAGGAATTACTTCTATTTTCCCCGGTGAACCTTGACTGTGGTAATTTAGGGCGTCTTGTTTTCTGATTTTAATGGTCATAGATGGTGTATAGACAAAAGTCAGGCACCCTGGTCTTCTTTCCAGCTAATATCAGTATTGAGCAAAACGGTTTGAATCTCACGGAGTGCATCTCGGTGTATTTCGTTGGGGAAATAAACAAAGCCTTCCATGTAGTAAAGTTTGCCTTTTGCTTGATCCACCATTACATATCCGAGGTAAGTTCCCCCCATACTATTATTGTTGGTCTTCCAGGTGCCCCTGATTTCCACGGTAAAATTATCATTTATCACCATGTTTCTGAATGCTGGTGGAATTTGTTTTTCACTGACCACATAGGAAGTTGGATCTTCCGGGTCTCCGAAAATATATTGTTTGGTGATGGAGTCCCTGAGGCTCAGTATGTTTACAGGGAAGGTTTGCTCTTCAGAAGTGTAGTCAGTTTCGAAATAAAAAATACTGATATCTGGCCTTCTTTCAGTGGGTGTAGGAGATCTCATCCAAAGAAAGTTGTTAGTAGCTTTTACGACTTGATAGGAAGCAGGCGCACTTATCTTTATCCCAAGGTTTGTTCTAGCTTCGTATTCCGCTGCCGAGTTTTTCCTGGAAAAAAGTGGTTTTTCTAATCTTCCTCGTTCTCTTACTTCAAATAGATTTTGTAGTCTGTCCTTATTTTTGCGCAGATTGGTGATGAGTTCATCTTCTGTATTTCCAAATAGATAGAGGACTTCCTGTCCTGTAGCATATTCATCTTGCATGCGAAGGGAATATAGACCTGGATCAGCTTGTGCTTTTTCTTTGGATTCTTTGGTAAACTGGGAATTGATCACTTGACTACCACCTCTTTTGTCATCAAAAGTGGTCACATAGATCAGGTTAGTATATCTTTTGAGCATAGAATTCATCGCTCTGGGATCAACACGAACTACTTTGAACATGCTCTCTGATCTCAGCATTCCAGGCAAATCAGCTTCAAAAATTTCTCTTAACTCTTCACCCACAGGACCTGCCCACTTCGTGGAATCTATTGCTAATAGGATTTCGCCGACTGAACCCCTTGCTTTAGGTTTGGACCCACCAAAACCATCTTTTCCCTCTTGATCGCAGGAAATTAGAAGGATTGACATCAAAAATAGAATGGAATAATTTAATGCTTTCATTGTTTTCCTTTTTAGAAATAGTATCAATATAATTACTAAAAACGGTTTGTGATTGTTTTTTGCAATTAAAAGGTAAGTTAAATAACTTTAAAAAAATAATTCCATCTCAATTATCCAATCACAAGTTTTTGACCAGGTTTAATATTATTGGAATTCAGGTTGTTGAGTCGTTTGATTTGCTCTACAGAAAGTGAGTGTTTTTGGGAAATGATCCAAAGCGAATCACCGGGACGGACAGTATATGTTTTTGGATCGATCGATTTAGAATTATCAGCTAGGGTGGATGAGTTTACCGTTTTTCCTGAATTGATGTAAATGATTTGGCCCACCTTTATCAGGTTTGAATTTAAATTATTCCACTCCTTCACTTGGGTGACACTTACACCATGCCGTGAAGCAATAGATCCCAATACATCGCCAGACTTAACGGTATAAGCAATTCTTCCAGTGGATGTATTTGCCACCGCTTTTTCTACAGGCACTAATGTGGTAGTGGCGTTAGAGGCAATCAATACCGAGGGTTGATTTCCTAGTGAATCACTTATCCACGCCAAATTTTCTTTGAGGAATGGAGCTTTAGTTCGTGGAATCTTCACCTCCATATTGCGATTACTCAAAGGAATGTTCTTGTTTTTAACTGATGGGTTTAATTCCTCAAGGTCTTTGAGGCATATTGCCGTTAATTCCGAAAGCTTATCAAGGGAGAGCGCTCTTTCAAATCTGAATTTTTCATACTCAATAGGGTATGTAGGTTCTTCCAGGTTGAAATTGTGTTCTTCTAAATGATTTAATAAGTATATGAAGGCCTGTACCTGAGGGACATAACTTCTAGTTTCTTTTGGCAAGTGGTTATAGATCCCCCAAAAAGTGGTTTTTCCTCCTGATTTCTTAATCGCCTTTCTCACATTTCCCGGTCCGCAATTGTAAGCTGCCATGGCCACCTCCCAATCTCCAAACATTCGATAGAGTGATTTAAGGTATTTGGCTGCTGCATCTGTCGATAGTTCTGGGTCCATTCGGTCATCCACATCAGCATTTACGTTCATGCCGTACATTTTGCCAGTTGCGGGCATAAACTGCCAAAGGCCCATTGCACCGACTCTGCTTTTGATTTGTGGATCCAGTCCGGATTCTACGATAGCGAGGTATTCGATCTCTCTTGGCATTTCATGCTTAGAAAGTGTCTCTTCAAAAAGAGGAAAAAACTTTTCCTTCCTTGCCAAAACCATTTTGGTGTAGTCGCGATTCCTGACAGTGAAATATTGGATAAATGAAAAAATACGGTCATTCAATTCAAAATGCATTTCATTTTTCATTGCCTTGATCCGTTGATTCACCTCTTCATAAGTGAAGTCTGGAATATATTCATAATGATAATTTGGGAAAATCTCATCAGTCAAAAGGGTGGCTCCGTCCAATGGAGATTCTTGAGAAAAGCCTTGGGTCAGTGGGGTCATGCAAGTAATGGCAAGAATGAACAGACTGCGGAAAGGCGTTTTCATATTTTTTTAGTACGGAGTTAATTCTGTAAGATAATTACTGAAAGCATATAATTCAGCTTCTTTAAATGAATTTGAAATCACCTGAAGCCCAATTGGCATTCCCGATTTATCTTTCCCGTTGGGAATTGAAATCGCCGGAACTCCTGACACTGAAGCTTGCACTGTAAATAAGTCCTCCAAATACATCGCTACAGGGTCACCGCTATGCTCACCAAACTTAAACGCTGTGGATGGCGTAGTCGGCATAATAATATAGTCAAATTCATCCAAAAGATTCTCAGTAAATTCTTTTATTAATCTTCTGACTTGTTGAGCCTTAGTAAAATAGGCGTCGTAATAGCTCGCTGATAGGACAAATGTTCCAAGCATTATTCTTCTTTTTACCTCTTCACCAAATCCTTCGCTGCGTGTCATTTTGTACATGCTTTCCAGATTATGGGCATTTGGGGAGCGATAGCCATATTTTACACCATCAAATCGGGAAAGGTTGGAACTTGCTTCCGCTGTAGTGAGGATGTAATAAGTCGGAAGGACATATTTCAAAAGAGGAAACTTTACTTCGCTTACCTCATGTCCTTCAGATCTCAATCTCTCCAGAATTGAAAGTGTATTTTCCTTGATCTCTGGCTGTAATGCTGAAGATTCAAGTGTCTCTTTCAGGTAAGCCACCTTTGCTTTTTTCTCAAAATGCAAAAGTTCGCTGTAATGAAACACCGGTTTTCTTGACGAGGTGCTGTCAAACTCATCGTGTCCAGCCATGATTTCCATGACCAAAGCGTTGTCTTTGACGGTCTTGGAGAAAACTCCAATTACATCAAAAGATGATGCATAAGCAATTAATCCCCAGCGTGATACTCGTGAATAGGTGGGTTTCATTCCGATAATTCCTGTGAAAGCCGCTGGTTGTCTAACTGATCCACCTGTATCTGTTCCTAAAGAAACTGTGCAGAGATTTGCCTGAACGGCTACTGCGGAGCCACCTGAAGAACCTCCGGGAACCCGGCTTTCATCAGCAGCATTGAGCACTTTGCCATGAGCTGAGTTTTCATTGGAACTGCCCATTCCAAATTCATCGCAATTGAGACGTCCGATAATGATGGCGTCTTCGTCGATCAGTCTTTGAACAGCAGTAGTGGTAAGTTGGGATTGAAACCCTTTGAGGATATTGGAAGAAGCGTTGGCCTCGTGTCCTGCATAGCAGAGGACATCTTTGATTCCAATGACCATTCCAGCGAGTTTGCCGGCCTTTCCTTTGGCGATTTTTTCATCGATCAGGTCTGCCTGGTCCAAAGCAGATTGCTTATAAACTTCAACGAAGGCGTTGAGATGCGCCTTCGTTGTAATGTTTTCTAAGTAATGGGTAACGATTGTACGGCAATCAGTTTCTTTGTTTTCGAGCGATTTCTTGATTTCGTCGAAAGAACTAAATTTTTCCAATGGAATTGACTTCAAGGATTACTTCTTTTTGTCTTTCAGACCATCTTCAAGATCGTTCTGAATTTCTTTAGTAGCATCTTTGAATTCTCTGATGCCACGACCCAGTCCTCGGGCCAATTCAGGGATCCTTTTGGCACCAAACAGCAGGAGGATAACGACAATGATCAATACGATCGAACCTCCGCCCATGTTTTGAATGAAACCTAATGTAGTCATGATGGTGTGTGTGTTTAAGGATTATTGTTGTAAAGATACAATTGTCATGCGCTTAGTCAAAGGTATGTGGCAAGACTCTTCTTCTTTTTTATGAACATACGATATTAATTTCTATTTGGACGTAATCCATGTTGCAGGGTCCATGATCTGAAGTCCCTTCCATGTCTGGAAGTGAACTTCCGACTGTCCATCGGTATTGGTAGCCACCTGACCTATAACCTCTTTGGCTTTGACGGCTTGCCCTACTTTCACGGAAATATTCTTCAATCTACTGTACATCGTGAAATATTCCCCATGTTTAATTATTACAGTCAGGCCATATCCCGGGATGGTTGAAATTTTACTCACTGTCCCGTCAAATACAGTTCTCACATTTGAGTTGGGTTGTGTACGGATCTCCAGACCATCACTCTCTTGTACGATTCCTTTCAAAGTAGGATGCGGGTAAGTTCCATAGCCTTGCGACACAAATCCAGTCTCCACAGGCCAAGGTAATTTTCCTTTATTTCCCGCAAAAGAACTGGAGAGCGCTGCAGCCTCTGGAGTCATCGGCATACTAGTTCCAGCTGATTTTGTAGTGGTGGTATTGGCTTTTTTGGATTCAGCTTCAGCCCGACGGATTTCGTCTTCAATCACTTGTTTGATCATGCGATTGAGTTGCTCCTGTTGTTTTTTGGTTGCTGTGATTTGGCGTTGGATATCTTTTTCCTTTCGTGAAAGCGTATTGACCACCCCTTGTTGACCTTTTCTCAGCCGCTCTAATTCTGCCCTTTCTTTTTGCTCCTCGGATAGGACTGTGATTTTTTCGGTCTTTTTTTGATCTAGAAGCTCACGTGAAGCAACCAACTCAGCAGATAGCTTTTCGATCTGTTCGGCTTGCTGCTTTCTACTGTCACTATATTGCTTAAGATATTTCAAACGCATGTATAGCTGATTGAAAGTACCCGAGCTGAATACAAAGGCTACAATTGAAAGTCCTCGATTGAGTTTGGAAGAGTTATATATCATCCGGGAATATTCCGCCTTCAGGTCTTTGAGCTGAATCTCCAATCCGGAGATTTTCTTTTCTGTTTCGGTGATTTCTTGATTGATCAGCCGAACTTCCCTGTCCAAGGTATTTACAAGTTTGGTTTGGGTCTGAAATTGTCTCGTCAGCGCATTGAGTTCGCCAAGGGAAGTCTGTTTGGTAGCGGTAGTCTGCTTGAGGATGATGTCAAATTCCCTTAAACGAGCCTGAACTTCAGCTTTCTCCCGCTCCAGTTCTTCTCTGGATTTTTTTGTTTGAGAAAAAGTCTCAACACTTCCAAGAGTTAGGAAGAAAAATAATAATGGAAGAATTCTATAAATCCGCATAGTGATTAGAACCTGAAAGGAAAGCTTAGAGATTCAGAATTTGGATCTATTGAGGTCCATTCAAGGTGGATAATTGTATTTTGGGTTCCTCCTGGTAGTTGGTAGGCAAGTTTGAATAAAACTTCGGCTGGGAATGGTTGAGAGCCAGCGTTTTGGAACTTCGGAAAACTAGCCAACATAGAACCTCGGTCGTCCAAGGAGTTGCTGACCAATTCGGAAACCTTACCATGACTGGTTTCTATTTTGGAAAAATATCTCACCTTGTCCCGAACTTGTGTTAACTCAAATTTTCTCCCGATTCTTAGCAATCTATCCTGATAATCAAATTCAAATGGAACGTTGGCCCAAAGTACGTTTTGAAACAGTTCAAGTGACAACTTTAATCCATAAAACTGTTCGAACTCTGCATAGGTTAAGTTGATATTTTCATTCCCTATTCGGTCACGAATCTGAATTCTTTCTTGTGTAAAAAACCCGCGAATTGCCTCCATCCCCATTCCCGGTGACATGGTGAACCATAATACACTGTCTTTTTTTGCACGGAGACTTAATGAGCCACGAGTGACTTTGCCGTTTTCTTCCTCGATTACGATTTTAGCTTTGGCGCTGATGTAATCATACTGAGCTTCTACAGGTTGGAATTCCTCCATCTGCCCGTCGCCTTCATAGAGCACGATCTTTCGGGCGCATGAAGTCATTGAAATGACCAAAACTGTCAAAAGACCTATAAAAAGTCTATTCATGGTATTTTCCATCTTTAATCTTTTGAGTGAGTTTTTCTGAGGCCTCGGAACTTCCTTCTGCTTTTTTCCACCAAGTCACTGCTTCAGATACTTTGCCTAAGTGGAATAATATATCGCCATAATGCTCCAACATGACTCCACTGGGTTCTGATTCGTTTTTTATGGCCAATTCCATGTATTTGGACGCTTCTTCATAGCTTCCCATCTGGAAAAGAACCCAAGCGTAGGTGTCGAGATAGGTGGCATTGTTAGGATATTTTTTTATTACTTTTTCAGCCATTGTACGCGCCTTTTCCAAGTCTCTTTTCTCCAACGATAGAAAATAGGCGTAATTGTTTAGCAATTGATCATCATTTGGATTGAGTTCTAAGGCTTTATCGAAAAATACAAAAGCGGAATCTTTTTCTCCCAAGTTATAAAGCGAATTTGCCAAAGATCCATAAGCAACTTGATCTAACTGTGGGTTTTTGCTTGTATTTAATTCTATAGCCTTTGAAAGTGAAATGACAGCTACTGAGTCTTTCTTTCGGGCTGACTTGACTACTCCATCATAAAACCAAAACTCAGGCGAGGTGGGGAACTCATCCACCCCCATGATTGTGAAAGCCTCAATTTCCGCAAAGTCAGGACTGTCACCGAACGAATTCAATATCACCTGCTCCAATATCGGCGCATTTTTTGGCTGGACACGAAGCGATTCCTTATAAAAATTCATCGCACCAATATCGTCTCCATTTTGCTTTTTTCGATCTCCAATTACCTCCAACACCATAGCATCCTTGCTATTGAACTCTAACAGAATGGACTCCATCTGGTCCAACAGTGCCTCGCGATGAGAGGTCTTCAACTCCGCAAGTAAAGATTTAAAGGTTTTAGCTTTGATTTCTCCATCGAGATCAGGACTTTTTAGGGCGGAAATCAGATTTTCATTTGCCTTGGCAAGTTCTCCCTTTTCTTTGAGCAAAGTGTAGGACGCCATTTGGAGTTCTGGTTGGTTGGGATATTTATGAATTTCTTCAGTAACCAAATTCAGCGCTTCCTCCAATCGGGCATTATTGTAAAGGACCTCCACTAGATTGAGTACATAGTTGGGATTGCCTGGGAAGGCATCGATCAATTTTTCACCCTCTCGAATGGCGTTTGGCAGGTCGTTTTTTCGTAAATAAATCCGCTGTTTCTGAACAGTGAATGGTTCCCTTATTCCAAAGTAGACTTCTGCTCGATCCAAGACCACCAAGGCTTTATCAAATTCTCCGGCGTTGAGGTAGATGGAGGCAAGGTCTAGGTTATATTGCTGATTACTTTCTCCATCATCCATAAGTCGATCCAAAATTTCGGCTGCCTTCAAAGGCTGATTGAGATTGGTATGGATCTCTGCCACCATCAGGGAGTAGTATTTATTGTCCGGATCCTTTATTGCCGCTTTTTCTGCAAAAGGAAGGGCTTTTTGAGCCTGATCTGATCTGACTAACACCTCGGCGATCTTATAACTTATAGCTGGCTCCAGTGGCGAGAATTCCAAAGATCGATTAAAATAGAAATATGCTTTTTCTAAATCCCCCAATACCAGTGCTTTCTGTCCCTCAATAAAATATCGACTTGTTTTAGTCTTATTTTCCTGAATTTTGGAGTCTTTCTTTGAAAGGGCTTGCTGGGCAAAACCTGTGGTCCAGCTTAAGGAAATAAGAGAAACAAAGTATAGAAATCGGATAATTTTCACGTTGACTTGGGAGAGCAGCATAAGTCTGCAAACATAATGCCTTTTGCTTAAAATGGCTGGAAAATTCGATAATTGACGCAAAGAGATACGTTGTATTAATCCGTTTGTTTTCCTCGGATTAAAGTTGTCAGTCGCTTTTTTTCTAAAAGTCCAATAATGATTATGAATAGAAGAATCAAGCTGTTTTTTGCCAGAAAACCTAGTATTAAAGAGTCGATTTTGAGATAGAATCCGACGTAACTAAACCCAAAAGCTATAAGAAGATATAATACTCCCTTTCCCGTTTGATAAGGTATTGGAAAGTGCTTTTGTCCGAAGTAGTAACATAACACGGTCATGACTAAGTAACAGAATAATGTACTGAGTGCACCGCCGAGATAGCCCAAAATGGGCACAAGAGTAAAAACGACGATCAAACTGACCATAGCGCCAACAAGTGTAATATAAAAGCTGTATTTGGTTTTATCAGTTATTTTAAACCAGATAGAGAGGTTGAAGTAAATTCCCAAAAGCAAATAGCCCATCAACAAGACTGGAACAATATAGAAAGCGGAATCGTAACCCTCATCTTTTGGAAAAAGATAAGCGACCAAGTCAAGGTTAACCGAAATTGCTATCATCAATACCGAACAGAAAATAATAAAGGCATGCATCACCTGCGCATAAAGCTGAGGGGAGTTTTTATCGGTAGACTTTCCGAAAAAAAACGGTTCTGCCGCATACTTAAAGGCTTGAATTACCAAATTCATCAGAATAGCAAGTTTGATACTTGTTCCAAAGATCCCTGCAGCCTCTCTTGTATTGAGTCCGGGATAAAAGTTTTCCGGAAGGAGATATTCAAATGAAAGTCTGGAAACCAGTTCGTTAGTGACACCTGCCAAACCCATAAAAAGCAAGGGAATGGCGTATTTCCACATGGGTTGGAGGATTTCCTTATCCAGAGAAAAGCGAAAAAACCCAGCTTTCCACCAGACATAAGGAATGATAAGCCCGTTGGCAAATAGGTTAGCCAAAAGAATATATTCCACTCCCCAGTCTAATTTGTATCCAAGAAAATCAGTTGGCAAATTTCCATTTGAAATCAAAATTGGTATCCAAATTATAAGCAATAGGTTGAAAAAGACATTGAGTAGAACGTTGATCATTTTGGCTCCTGCAAATGCAAAGGCACGATTTGTCAACCTCAGCTTCGCAAATGGAATAGCCAAAATGGCGTCAAAAGATAAAATTAAAGCGGTCCAACGAAATAGGTAAGCCTGTCCGGGATAATCCATTACTTCCGCAAGCCAAGGTGCGGCTAGAAATACGCTACTTCCAAAAATGAGCGTAGAAATGACTAATAGGGACTGTGTGTTATTGTAGACCTTTTCGGGATCGAGATTTTTCCCGGTGGAAAATCGGAAAAATGAAGTTTCCATTCCGTAGGAAAAAATGATATTTAAAAATCCTATGAGTGCGTAAATTCCTGTAAAAGAACCGACTACTTCCTTGTTGAGATAGGAAGTATAAATGAAAATCATTAAAAAATTAATGGATCTAGCCAGAATACTGCTCAGCCCATAGATTGCTGTCTGTCCGGCTAATTTTTTGAGATTACTCATGTAAGAGCAAGGAGCCTACTCTCCTCTGAAAATTGGTTTTCTCTTTTCCAAAAATGCGGTTGTTCCCTCCTTGTAGTCTCCGGATTTTACACATCTGGCAAAACTGTTAGCTTCAGTTTGGAATCCATTTTCATCCGGAAGGAAAGCAGCATTGACACAATCCACGACCATTCCGATAGCTAAAGGAGCCTTACTCATAATTTTGCCAATGACTTCCTCCGCTTTTTCCATGGCTTCTGCTTTAGTTGGAAGCACATGATTGACTAAGCCAAAGGCTTTGGCTTCTTCTGCCCCAATCATATCGCCAGTCATCATAAGTTCATTGGCTTTACCTCTCCCTATTAGCAGAGTGAGACGTTGAGTGCCTCCGTAACCTGGAATGATTCCTAGGTTCACTTCCGGCTGTCCGAATTTGGCATTGGCAGAGGCTATTCTCATGTGGCATGCCATAGCTAATTCACAGCCTCCGCCTAAAGTAAAGCCATTGGTGACGGCAATTACAGGCTTATGACAGTTTTCGATCATGGCAAATATCTCCTGTCCGTTTTCAGCAAATTTTCTTGCGTTCACTTCGTTTAAGGAAGCGATTTCGCTAATGTCTGCTCCGGCAACAAATGATTTTTCTCCAGAACCGGTCAGAATTACGGCCTTGATAGATTTGTTATCTACAACCTCCTCAAAAATTTCTTTCAATTCTGCCAAAGTAGCATAATTGAGGGCATTCATTTTGTCCTCTCTGTTGATAGTAAGGTAGAGGACGCCATTTTTTTCTTCAGTCAGGATGTTCAGATATTCTGCCATGAGTTAGTTAGATGTTCCAAGCAAATATACGCTTAGGGGAGGCAAAGCCAAATTTACGCACTTAGAAAAATCCAAATTCAGGTAATAGGTTAGCTTTACTCAAGAAATTTAAACTTGACCTTAGAGGGAAATAATTGCGGATTTGGGTCGTTTTCAGGCATTTTTGATTACTTTTGCAACATTAAATTTTCAACTAAATTCGCAAATAATATGTCTTCAAAAAGAAAAATTACAGTGGCTTATGGTGACGGAATCGGTCCGGAAATCATGACAGCTACTATCAATATTTTGGAAGCAGCAGGTGCTCAACTTGAATATGACGTGATCGAAATAGGTGAACAAGTCTACCTAAAAGGAATCAGCTCAGGCATGGAACCAAGTGCTTTTGACTCACTGCGTGAGACCAAAGTTTTTTTGAAGTCCCCTATTACCACCCCTCAAGGAGGCGGATTTAAGTCACTTAATGTAACTACCCGAACTTCATTTGGACTTTTTGCAAATGTTCGCCCATGCAAAGCTTTTTCGCCTTTCATCAGAACTCACTTCCCAAAAACTGACTTGGTCATTATTCGTGAAAACGAGGAGGATCTTTATGCTGGCATCGAGCACCGCCAAACTCAGGAAGTGGTTCAAAGCATCAAGTTGATATCGCAGCCAGGTTCTGAAAAAATCGTCAGATACGCATTCGAATACGCTAAAAAATACGGAAGAAAGAAAGTGACTTGTATGACCAAAGACAACATCATGAAGTTGGCTGATGGACTATTTCACAGGACTTTCGATGAAGTCGCTAAGGAATACCCTGGCATCGAAACTGACCATAAAATCATCGATATCGGAACCGCATTGATAGCGGATCGTCCGGAGACCTTTGATGTGATCGTCACATTGAACTTATATGGTGATATCATTTCTGATGTGGCAGCTCAGGTGACCGGATCGGTTGGACTAGGCGGGTCTGCCAATGTTGGCGATGAAGTGGCGATGTTTGAAGCGATTCACGGCTCTGCGCCTGACATAACAGGAATGGGTATTGCTAATCCATCCGGTTTGCTCAATGGAGCGATCATGATGTTAGTACACATCGGTCAGCCTGAAGTGGCTGAGAAAATTTCCAATGCTTGGATGAAAACTTTGGAGGATGGAATCCACACAGGTGATATCTACCAGGAAGGAATTTCCAGCAAAAAGGTCGGTACACAAGACTTTGCGCAAGCAGTAATAGAACGCTTGGGTCAATTGCCTTCAAGTATGGTGCCTGCCTCATTTGACAAGGACGACACTGCACCGATGAATACAAAAGTAAAAGGTAAGGCTTTCCAGAAAAAAGAATTGATAGGGGTTGATGTCTTCATTGATTGGAATGAAGCGGGTCGAAATCCAAATGTGATTGGAGAAAGATTGCAAAAAGTCAACGCCGACGGACTTCAACTCCAACTCATCACCAATCGTGGTGTCAAAGTCTTCCCGGCTGGGATGAAAGAAACTTTCTGCACGGATCACTGGAGAGCTCGCTTTGCAAAATCAGATCAGTCTAAAGTGACCCATACTGAGATTCTTGACTTGCTGGCTCAAATCAATGAACTTGGTTTTGATACTATCCAAACTGCAAATCTCTATTCCTTTGATGGAGTGAGAGGCTATTCGCTTGCGCAGGGAGAATAAAGAGATTTACGATTTTTGATTTACGATTTACGAGGCGCACAAAAATCTTTGAGTGCGCCGAGGCGTACTCGAAGGCTTGATAAAAGTGACCCTCGAATTTCGAATAGTTAATATCGAACACCTAATGTCGAACATCGAATAATGAAGAATAGGGGGAGAGGAAACTTTTCCCCTTTCTTTTTGAGGCGTTTCCCCTAATTTCAAATTTCAAACTTTAAATCCTCTAATGTCCCGACGTGTCCTCATCATCACCTATTATTGGCCTCCGAGTGGAGGTTCGGGTGTGCAGCGTTGGTTGAAATTTGCCAAGTATTTGCCGGATGCAGGTTGGGAGCCTGTGATATTTACTCCTGAGAATCCAGATTTTGATTTGAAGGATGAGACGTTGCTCAAGGAAATTCCGATGCAACTCGAAGTGATGAAATTTCCGATTTGGGAGCCTTATCAGCTTTTTTCCAAGATAAAAGGAAAGTCAAAAAGTCATCCTGGAAGATTGATGGAGCAGAAGGAGCGGGGCTTTTTAGAGAAAACTGCCATCTGGATGCGGGCAAATTTATTGGTCCCAGATCCTCGCGTTTTTTGGGTAAAACCCTCAGTTAAATTCTTGACAGATTTGGTGAAAAGTGGGCAGTTTGAGGCGGTGATTACTACTGGACCGCCACATAGCATGCATTTGATCGGACGAGACTTGAAGCGGAAAACGGGAATCACCTGGATTGCTGATTTCCGTGATCCGTGGTCTCAATGGGAGTTTTTGGATACGCTTCCCATGAGTTCATTGATCAAAAAAAAGCATCAGCAATTGGAGCAAAGTGTGCTGAAGGAAGCCAATGCGGTTTTGACCATTTCTCCGACTTTTCAACAAGACTTGGAAAAACTTGCTAATCGAAAAATCAAGCTTTTGACAAATGGGTACGACCCCGCAGATATTCCTTTGGGCTTTTCCCCGAAGAAAAAGGAGAGCGGAAAACTCCACCTCGTCTATTCTGGAATCATCGATGCGATCCGAAATCCCATTCCGCTGATGGAAGCCATGAAGTCTGAATTTGAAAATTCCGGGGAACTAATCGAATGGACTTTTGTAGGAAAAGTAAGTGAGCAAGTTCAAAACTATGTTAAGTCGGATTCTTGGTTGAGCACTAGAATTCACTTTGCGGGATATGTTTCGCATCAGGAAGTTTTTGGGTTTTATGCCAAAGCGGACGCCTTGGTATTGATTCTCACAGATACCAAAAATGCCCAAGGAAATATCCCCGGGAAGCTTTTTGAATACTTGGCAACAGGTATTCCGGTCATGGCCTTGGGAGATCCAATTGGGGATTCTGCTCAAATTTTGAAAGATTCGGGTGGGGGGGAAGTGATTGCGCATACTGATTCAGAGGGAATCAGAAAGCGGCTTCGTCATTTATTGGAGTCTAATTCTACCGAGACCAAATCCGCCGATTTGGAGAAATATTCCCGAAGAAATCTCAGTTTTCAATTGGCCAAAATTCTCAATGAAAATACCATTTCTTGATTTAAGCCGAATGGAAAAAGACCTGAAGGAACGATTGAAAAATCGATTTTCCGAGGTTTTGGAGGCTGATCACAACGCCCATCTTTTTGTTATCCAAACAGAAAAGCGAGATGAGCTCAAAACTTTTTTGGCTGCAAAAGGTATCGGAACAGCGATTCATTAACCGATGATTTTGCCGGATCTGAAGCCATTTCAGTGAAGGAGACTTTATAAATGCCAGAAAACTTGCAAATCAAGGGCTTTCTCTCCCTTTAAATCCTTTGTTGAAAGAGGAGGAGGTAGAGTTTATTAGTAAAATGATCTTGAAATTTTTTGACAAGTAGTAAACCCCACGTCATTCATTTTCTGAATTTTCGTTACTTTCCATCATGATTTTCACGCAAGAGCCAATTTTTATTGCGGCTACACTCTGTATCTCAGTCTTTTTTGCGAATTGGCTGACGCGTTTTCCTTGGGGCAAAACTGTCGGCACACCGATTTTGGTGATTGTTCTCTGTGCGATCTTCTCCAATTTCGGGATCATACCGAGTGCGATGGATGGAAGTTCGGTTTACGATGGAGTTTTCCTGTATTTGGCGCCTTTGGGAATTTTTATAGCACTTCTTGAAGTGGATCTGAATAGCGTAAAAAAGGCAGGTCTTCCACTCCTTTCCATGTTTTTGCTTGGGGGAGTTGGTACTGTGGTGGGAGTTTTAGTGTCTTGGGTTGTCGTCAACCCTGCCGTAGAAATTGGAGATTTGGCACCTGCAGTGGCTGGAATGTTTACCGGAACATACATAGGCGGCTCAATCAATTTCAATGCTGTTGCGCTTCATTACAAGGTTAACGAATCTGGAAATCTGTTTGCTGCTACGACTGTGGTGGACAATCTGATCGGTACTCCATGGATCATTGCCACGCTGATTTTACCCAAATATTTGCAGAAATGGTTTCCAAGAAAAAAGCTGGCATCGGCAGCTACAGCGGTGAGGAATGACGGAATTGAATCCATTTCCATCAGTTCTCTGGCTTCTATTCTAGCCTTGGGTTTGCTCGGGATGACTGTGAGTAAGGTATTGGTTTCCTATTTCCCGCAAGTACCAGAGATTATCTTTCTGACGACATTAGCTCTGATTCTTGCACAATTTCCTTCAGTTCAACAGCTCTATGGGAAACATACGTTGGGATTCTTCTTTATCCTGATCTTTCTGGCAGTGATCGGTACTTTGTGTGATTTTAGGGCATTGTCGGGAGTGGGGAGTTTGGCTGGGACGCTGATTCTATTTGTCGGGCTTCTGGTTTTAATTCACGGCGTGGTTATTTTTGGAGTTGGAGCCCTGTTCAAAATGGATTGGGACGTGATCGCTGTGGCTTCGCAAGCAAATGTGGGAGGGAATACGACGGCGATTGCAGCGGCAGAAAGTTTAAATCGACCTGATTTGTTGATTCCCGGTGTGTTGGTGGGAAGTTTGGGGAATGCGCTGGGAACCTATGTAGGTTTTGCCGTAGCAGGAATTTTATGATTATCAAGTAGCTAGACTTTAGTATCAAGAAATGAGACAAGAGACAAGAAGCAAGATTATTAAATTTTCAATTATCAATGACCAATTTTCAATTCTCAAGGAATGATTACCGAATAACTTAATAACCGATAACTCAATAATCCAGTAACAAATAACCCAAAAGACCATGGAAGCCAGTATTCTCACTCAGCTTTTTTTGCCCCTTGCCTTAGCTGTAATCATGTTTGGGATGGGCCTGAGTCTCCGGTTTGGAGATTTTAAACGGATTTTGATCTATCCCAAAGCAGTAGCTATTGGTCTTACCAATCAACTTGTCCTGCTGCCTTTGGTGGCTTTTGGCTTGATTAAGGTTTTTGGTTTGCAAACCGAACTTGCTGTCGGTCTCATGATTTTGGCTGCTTGCCCTGGAGGAGCTACTTCCAATTTGATCACGCATTTAGCAAAAGGCGATTCTGCACTTTCAATCACTTTGACCGCTTTTTCTTCCCTGATTACTGTATTGACGATTCCTTTTATCGTCAATTTTGCTATCCTTTATTTTATACCAAGCGGTGAGGAGCAGCAGTTGAATGTGTTTGGAACGGTGATTTCTGTGATTTTCATTACGATAATTCCTGTAGCAATTGGAATGATGGTATTGAAAAAAGCTCCTCAACTTGCGCAAAAGTGGGATGCTCCATTTCGAAAGATTTCCGCCATTTTCTTTGTGATCATTTTGCTTGCTGCGATTCTGAAAGAGCGGGAAAACCTGATTGAATACTTTGCTGAAGCAGGTCCGGTAGCGCTTACACTTAACCTTGCGACCTTAGGGCTTGGGTATTTCAGTGGAAAAATATTTGGCTTGAGCAAAAAGCAAAGCACCACGATTGCGATCGAGTCAGGAATTCAGAATGGAACTTTGGGGATCACTATTGCTGCGACACTTCTGGTAAATTCCGTCATGACCATTCCCTCCGCGATTTATGGTTTGCTGATGTTTGGGACAGCAGGGGTAATTATATTTTTGGGGAATAGAAAAAGCAAATCTTAAGATCCAAAAGGCGAGAAACAAGGAGCGAGACGAAAAATATCTAGTTTCTGAGTTTGGACTTTCGGTGGGTTGAGACACTCACCGAGACGGAGGTTTGGAGGATACAAGGTGGAGAAACAAAAGGCAATACAAGAAAAATGAGGGATTGAATTTTTCTTTTGGCTTTGAGTTTAGGTTTTCGTTCCTGTGAGTGTCTCCACTCACAGAACAATTTCTCTTTAACTTGCCGATGAATTATTTCCTTTCACAGAAGCTTTAACTTTCATGGATGGCTTTCAAACGCTGAGTTTCCTCCGCAGCTTCTTTGATGATATTTGGCAAAAGAAAAATGGAAATCCAGCAGATAGACGTAACAATAATGGTGATCCAAGCCATGATGCCCTCAAAACTTACTTCCATTGGGATTTCAGTTCCTGTCAGGTATTTGGTTCCGTGAAATGCTAGTTGCAGTATTAAATGCATTCCCCACATAAAGCTAAAAGCGTGTTTAAAAACTGCGTAGTTTTTAAATTGCCTTCCGACTCGATAATAGTAGATAAGGAAAAAGATCACAGTGATCACCAATGCAATCACACCCCAGCCAGGAGCAGTCATCGGCTCACCAAAAAGCGTAAAATTCCTACTTGCAAAATATAAAGCCCAACCCAATAGAACCAGATAAGTCACTCGGTAGGAAGTTAAAAAAGACCTTAAACTAGTCCAATATCTTGACTGAAACTTCTTTTGAATTCCTTTTTTGTAGGATTCCTCCAAGTCGCTGAAGCCAAAAATCCCAAACTCGGAATGGGTCTTTCGGAAAGCTTCTTCCAGACTCAGTTTTGGATTTTCTTCCATCAGTACCTCAACCCGACAGGCGACATGATCCAGGATTTCGTATTGCACATCGATCTCATCATAGCCTTTGAAGGAAATGAGTTTTTTGAGGGTTGTGATTTGGTCGGGGGAGAGATTCATGCCGTTTTCAATTTTTTGAATTGGCGGTAGATGTTGGTATATCCGGAACAAAGGATGAAAGAGAAGCAAGCTGTCATTGAGAACAGAAGTTGTTGATTGTTTAATTCGGTCCAAGTAAGCCACTCAAGTCGGAGAAAGAACTGCGAAAGTGAAGCGATTAGGAATAAAATATTTGCAGCAGTCAGCAATCTAGAGTTGCCAAAGTATTTATTCCCCCAAAGCACTAAGATAAAGCCGCTATAGCAAGCGATCAGGAATGCGGTTTTTAGCACAGTCTCGGCAAATTCAGGCGTGTTTTTCGAGAAAAGATTGATGAAAGAGCCGATGATAAAAGTCATTACTATAGATTTTACCAAAAGTCTCAAGTCACCGATATTTCCAAAAAACTCCTTCACAGCGTTTAAGTGAGCTTGTAACAGAAGGCTTTGTTGAAATTTTTTTGGATTGATTTCTGTCATGGCTTTTTGGAGCAACTTTTCAAACTCATCCTCATGGCTAAGTTCTGACTCGATTTTGCAAGCGATGTGATCAGCTAATTCGGACTTGATATCCAAATGATGGATTTTTTCCAAACCAATCTGTCGCTGAATCTGGGAGAATTGTGATGAGGTTAGTTTCATACCACTTGAAGCTTTTTATTGAACACTACCTTGGTAAGAGTTAGTAGAAAGATGGCTTGAGAAATGATAAGGAACATGATAAATAAGTCAATAAGCCAAAAAGTGTTATACCCAGAAATCCACTTAGCGCCAAAGTATAACCATGAGTAGGAAGAAAGCGGAAAAACCATTCTTCCGAAAAGTTCCGCAGAGATGCAGGACATCGGCTTATGTCTTGAAATTGAAAAATTGATTGCGCTTTTGATAGCCACCCAAGCCCAAATTGCTATTGCGCTGAGTAGGCTGATTAATCCTGTTGCAGTCATAAGATCAATCAAACCAAACTTAAAATAAATTGCAGGAAAGGTACAAATCAATATTCCTGAAAGGGCTAATTCCCAACAGCTTAACTTCCAAAAAGTCAGTGAATCCCATTGCAATTGAGCAATTTTTCTGCTGGTGGCTTTCCGAAGTTCCTTCTCCATCCCTTTCACCACCGACCACGCAAAGGTTTCATTGAGTTGCTGGAAGGTAGCCTCAAACTCCTCGTCGGACCTTTTCTCCAGTTCGGTGAAATAGTGATCCCGAATCTCATGATAGATCTCGAGATAGTGGATTTTCAAGCTTTCGAGCCTTTGATCGATTCGGGCGATTTCTAGTGAAGAAAGTGTTCTCATATCAAAGCAGTTTTGGATTTGATTTTCCAGGCTTCGTGGATAGTCAGGGTATGCAGAAATAGAAAAAACGAGAAAAGTAAAATAATCAAGGTCATCCAAGGACCGGAGAAATCATCTATAAAACCGAGGTTTTTTGGGGCTAAAATGAGAAGGCTAAATAGGTTTATTGGAAGTATCGAATTCAATAACAAATAAGAAGACTCACCAGATGTTACGATCAAACCCATTGATTTAAAATTGAAAATTGATTTCAATTTCCTAAACTTCCTATTTGATTTAAAGCTCATGCTTATCGCATAGATGAGTACAAAAACAAGGATTGGAATTATTACTCCAAAGAAGTAAATGGTGGTTGGAATCAGCGATGCACCTAAAGATGCTGCTAAAAACAACAAAATAGTGATCACGAGTTTTGGCCATGTGAAATAGCTTTTGGTTAGCTTCCATTGGAATGAGCGAATCGAGCTGTTTATGTTTTTATAGAATTCTTTTTGAATTTTTTGACAATAATCATAAGTCCATTTGGATTCCAGATTTCGAAGGTCTAATGAGAAATTTTCATCTGGAAGGCTTTCTAAATGAGTAACATAGTGGTCATAAATCTCTGCCAGCAACTCCAAAACTGCAATCTCCTTGGTAATGATTGCTTTCTGTACCGATTTAAATTCTTCTTCCGATAATTTTCTCATCATTCAAAAGATTGAATTTGGTCTTGAGTTAATATCAGCATGGAGTGATCATTCAAATGATTTAGAATTTCCTCCATATTCAATCTGAAGTAGCTCCTAAGCTCCCTAGTTTTCATGTGTTTATAATTTTTTCTTTATGGCCACACCCGCCTGCCGGCGGGCAGGTGGAATCTCGCATTTCTGATAATCATCCCAGTGATTGACGTTCTCATCATGCTCGATTTCATATTCCCAAGTTTCACTAATATTACTTTTTGTGGCTTTCTGCTTTGAATAAATGAATAAAAGAAATCAATATCTTTTGTAATAAGAATTAGTTCATTTTCAAATGCATACGTGATAATTTCAGAGTCTTTTGATGCATTTCCTTTGGGTAATGAACTTGATAAATGGACCTCAAATTCAGAGAATTCTTCTGCAAGGGAAGGAGGGATATTTGCATCGAGAAGGAACTTCATGCTGCAGGAACCCGAAATTCTTTATGATCTATAGCTTTAGATGCATAAGCCAAGCAAGCCAAAATATCTTCTTTGGTCAATTCCTTAAATTCGGTCAAAACATCCTCGATGCTATCTCCACCTGCCAAATATTCTAAGATTGAACTAACCAAAATCCGAGTACCACGAATGGCTGGTTTACCGTGAACTACCTCTGAGTCAATGGTGATTCTTTCAATTAGATTTTCCATTTGATTACTATTTAAAGTGAATATTCCGGCTTCAAACCCGGATTGATAATTCGTTGCATATTTTCGACAAATGCTTGAAGTTCGGCCAATTTCGAGCTGACTTCCTTCTGTCCGTCCTTGGTCAGGCTATAGTATTTCCGCACCCGATTGTCCACTTGCTGGATTTCGGTAGTGAGCAGTCCCTCAGCTTCCAGTTTGTGTAGGGCAGGGTAGAGGGCACCCTCGGTGATTTTGATCTCGCCAGCGGTGAGTTCCTTCACTTTTTGGGTGATTTCGTAGCCGTACATCTTTTCATTTTCCTCGAGAAGTTTGAGAATAATGGTCTGAAGGCTTCCTTTGATCAGATTACTATTGGACATGGTATGTTAAATCTTGCTTCGAATATATCAATTCCTTTTATACATAAGAAACTGATGTATATTTTTTTCTTTGATTTTCGAGTTATTTCAAACCATGATTCACATCCGAAAAGCCACCTCTGAAGATCTTGGAGACCTACTCCACGTAGCCCGAACCTCTTTTCTTCAAGAATTCACTACAGGAAACAAACCCGAAAACGTCCAAGCCTATCTCAATGAAGCCTTCACATTGGAGCAATTTGAAAAAGAGCTTGACAATCCCTCTTCCATCTTTTTTGTGGCAGAAAAGGCTGGAGAAATCATTGGCTATACCAAGGTCAACCAAGTGCCGGCACAGACAGATATTCATGATCCGGATAGTTTGGAGATCGCACGATTGTATGTGCTGGAGGAGCACCTTGGCAGCGGTTTGGGTAGGCGGCTATTGGACACGGCCATTGATTTTGCGAAGCAAAATGAGAAAAAATACTTGTGGCTTGGTGTATGGGAAATGAATGCAAGAGCCATCCGATTCTATGAAAAAAATGGCCTCCGAATCTTCGGAAGCCATCCATTTCCATTTGGAGACGAAATCCAAACGGATTTTTTGATGAGGTTAGACTTGTAAAAATTGAAGCCTTTTTTTTAGCTTAGTACCTGCTAGTAAACAGAATAGGATTTTTAACTTCAACTTATGAAAAACAAAATCTGGATTTGGGTTTTAACCATCGCACTTTTTGGTACCCTCCTTTTTGTCCCCTCCATTAATTTTGAGTACACGCTTGACGATGAACTATATGCCGAAAAAAATCGGGTGACGACAAAAGGATTAGAAAACTGGACAGAGCTTTTTCAATATGGATCCATGAATTTCTTAGAAATTGGAGCGACAAATACAGGAACGTATCGGCCATTTACCCTATTAACCTTTGCTGTAGAAAACGAACTTGAAGGAAAGTTTAATCCTAAAGTCAGTCACACCATAAATTTGATTCTTTATTTCGGTCTGTTGCTGGTGTTAGGTTTTCTGCTGGCAGGATTAGCAGCAAGAAGAAATCTTCCTTGGTGGTTTCCAGCTTTAGTTTTACTTCTTTTTGTGGTACATCCCCTGCATGTAGAAGTAGTGGCATCGGCCAAAAGTCGTGACACCTTGCTTACTTCTCTGCTTGCTTTCAGTTCCATTTTGATTTGGTGGAAATTTCAGCCAAATCTTAAATTAGTTCACTGGATCCCCATCGTGTTTCTTTATTTCCTTTCGCTGGTTTCAAAAGAGGAAAGCATTCCTTTAATTGCTGTGGTAGGTTTGATTTCTTATTTTTTCCTTGGGAAAAAGCCTTTGGACTCAGTCAAGTCAGTGCTCCCTTTTCTAGGGACAGCGGCAATTTATCTAGCCATTCGCAGTTTGGTATTGGATAGTGGTTCCTCCGCCTATGAATCCTACGTCAATAGCGTTTTGTATATAGCCAATGGATCAGATCGTATAGCTACTAACTTTTTCATCTATCTCCAGTATATCAAACTTCTGTTTTTTCCACATCCGCTTTCATGGGATTATTCATTTAGTCAGTTGATTGTCCAAAATTTTTCCAACTTATGGGTATGGGTGAGCATCTTTTTTTTCGCAGCCTTGATTTGGTTGGCTATTCGAGGTTTAAAGGATAGAAGCTTACTCAGTTTTGGACTGATTTTCTACTTTGCTACATTTTCCATTTTCGCTAATCTGGTGCCTTCCCTGACTATAGGTTCTAACATGGGAGAGCGATTTCTTTTTATTCCATCCCTGGCTTTTGCCTTTTTGATGGTTTTTGTTCTGTGGAAACTAGGTGAAAAACTTTGGCCTAAGAAAAATTTTCTCTTTCCAATATTAATCCTTGCTCCGGTTTTGGTTGGGTTTACTTGGAAGACGATCGATCGGACTCAAGTATGGAAAAACAGTTTAACGCTTACCAAAACTGATGTGATTAATGCGCCTAGAAGCTGGAGAACTCACACGTTTTATGCTATCAATCTTGGCGCAATCGCAAAAGACTTAAAAAGTGAAAATCCGGACTCATCGCAAAATCTTTTCTTGGAGGCGAAGCTTGAATACGAAAAAGCTTTCGATATTTTGGGTCCCAATATTCCAGTATCTCAATACCTAAATAATTATGCTGAGGTATTGATTTATCTTGGGGATACTGTTCAAGCTGTTTCCATTCTGGAAGAAAGTGCCCGGAAAAATCCAAAAGCTTTTTATTCTTTGTTTCAGTTGGGTAGAATTGCCTATGAAAAAGGGGATTATGACAAAGCTGAAAATACATACCTCCAAGCTTTAAACTCAGAAAGACCAGATTTTGCACCACTCTACAGAAATCTCGGTATTACTTTTCAACGAAAATCAGAAAAAGAAAAAGCAATTGCGGCATTTGAAAAATCACTGGAATATTGGGATGCCCCTGAAGTTCGGAGGGTTTTAGGCTTTCTCTACTCTGAGACTGGAAATATCCAGAAGGCATCAGAATTCTTAAGTACAAGTGCTGAAAGTAATCCAGACGAAATAGTGTTTATCAACTCAGTTTTGAAGGGAAACGAGGCATTTTCTAAAAATAACTTTCAGGCTGCTCTAGTCGAATACCAAAAAATCGAACAAATCTTTGATCAAGTGGATGGAATATCTAAGTTTCCCTCTTTCTATGCAGCTTATGGTAAATCTCTTTTAGCATCAGGTGATACCGCAAAATCAAAGCGCTATTTCTTGCTTGCAATCAATGAAATAGATTCACTTGATCCTGTTGTTTATACCAATTTGGGAACAATTGCATTTATGAAGGATAAGAACTTTGCTGAAGCCGAGAAATATTATAAAAAAGCTGTTGAGCTAAGTTCTACAGATCAATTTGATGCTTATTCCAATTTGGGGATGGCTCAGCTTGCTCTGAGAAAAGAAGAAATGGCTGCCTCATCTTTTGAAAAAGCGCTTCAGTTTGGTTCAAACAGGGCGATTATCGCTAACCTTTACCTTATAAATAAGAGTATCGGAAATCAGGATAAAATGAATTTTTACGCAAATCGATTAAACCAAAAATAAAATAAGCCTCGATGAAGAAGCTTATTTTTTTCTTGGTCATAATTAATAATTTTTTTTGCTTAGCTCAACCCAATTGACCTCTTTTTGCCATTCGCTGCATTTTCTTGTTTGCGTATATCGCAACTTCGACTCGACGATTTTGGGCCCTACCTGATTCGGATTCATTTGAGGCCACGGGACTTGATTCGCCTAGTCCGGTACTATTCATTCTGGAGGTAGCTACTCCTAAATTCCCAAGGTAATTTTTGACCGCAGCCGATCTATTCCGAGATAGAGACAAATTGTAGCTCTCTTCCCCTACAGAGTCTGTATGTCCTTCGATGAGAATTCTAGTATCCTCATATTTCTTTAAAGTGGAGGCTAGATTTTCTAAATTCCCTTTTGAGGATGAATTAAGCGTAGCTTGATCAAATCCAAAAAGCAAGCCTGAATCAAAGGTGATTTTGATTCCTTCTCCAACTCGCTCTACTTTGGCACCTTTAAGATCTCGGCGAAGTTCTTCGGCTTGTTTGTCCATTTCCCGACCGATAATGGCCCCAGCGGAACCGCCTATTGCAGCACCGACAATAATTCCTGTAGCAGTATTCTTTTTGGAAAGCAATCCTCCTATCACTCCGCCTGCCGTTCCTCCGATGGCTCCACCTTTGACAGCATTGCTTGTCTTACAGTTTAGGCTGACAAAAGCCATTGAGATAATTAACAAAAGAGAGAAAAATTGATTTTTAGTTTTCATAGGGTGTTGGGTTATCAATAAGCAAATTTAATCTTTCAAATTCAATTCTCATTCCAACACAAACAGAACTTAAATTCTCAATTTTTACAAAAAAAATTGGGGAATACTTCACCAATTATGGTCAGTATCCCCCAATTTAATTTTTAAACTCCTCAGGAAGAATTCTCAGCCTTTTATAAGCTTATTCTCCGCCTTCAGCCTTTTTGGCTTCTTCTTGCATTTTTTCATTTGCAAGAATTCCGATTTCTACTCGACGGTTTTCGCTTCTACCCTGTACAGTTGTATTATCAGACTTAGGGACTGATGGGCCAAAACCACGTGTTGCAATACGTTCGGAATTTACTCCTTGATTTATAAGATAAGTCTCTACAGATCCCGCTCGCTCAATTGATAGCTTCATGTTATGTTTGTCCGTACCTGTATTGTCTGTATGACCATCAATAATGATGTTGGTTTCAGGATATTTCTTCAAAGTTTTGGCAAGGCTGTCCAGGTTTGCTCTAGAAGAAGGATTAAGTGTTGATTGGTTAATGCCAAATAATAGACCTGAGTCAAAGGTCACTTTAATACCTTCACCTACTCGTTCTACTTCTGCCTGCTTGAGATCTCTTTCGAGTTCTTCGGCTTGCTTATCCATCTCACGGCCAATGATAGCCCCTGCCGATCCACCGATTGCTGCACCTACAATGACTCCCGTTGCTGTATTGTTTTTAGATAGTAGTCCACCTAATACACCACCTGCGGCACCACCAATAGCACCACCTTTAACAGCATTGCTTGTTTTGCAACCAATTGTCGCAAAAGCTAAACTAGAAACAAGAAGAAGACTTAAAATTTTATTATTCATTTTCATAAGTTGAGGTACTCCGCAGTTTTAGATTTGAAATTGCTTAATGCGGCCTTATAAATTACTCAATACTTGTACCATTTCGATTGGTGTCTCTGAAGCCTGATTTGATCATAAAGAATGGGGATAATAAACCCGATTTTGCGGAAATCCCTCTTGTTTATTCCCATTTGGAGCAAAATCCTTGTAATAATTGGATACGTAGGTGGGTCAGGGTATTTTTGGAGAAAAAAGTCATGCGTCGAGTCCTTTTTTTTCTACTGTTATATCCAGGAATTCAATTCCAGGTTTTCGCTCAAGCGAAAGAGCCCATTGTCATCATGATCTCATTGGATGGCTTTCGCTATGACTATGTGGAGCGGTTCCAACCCGAAAACTTGCTTAGGTTTATTTCTGAAGGAACGGCAGCCAAGGGCTTGATTCCATCTTTTCCTTCCAAAACTTTCCCTAATCATTACACAATTGCTACCGGTATGCTTCCCGAGCATCATGGATTGGTGGATAATTCATTTTATGAACCATTCAAAGATCAGGTTTACAACATGGGAAATCGGGAAATTGTCCAAGATGGGTATTGGTATGGTGGCACACCGATTTGGGTGCTTGCAGAAGAAAATGGAATAAAGGCAGCCAGTTACTTTTTTGTTGGTTCAGAGGCTCCAGTAAATGGAATCAGACCGAGTGAGTATTATGATTACAATGGAAATGTGCCTAATCTCACGAGGATTTCTAAGGTGTTTGAATGGATACAGCTACCTGATGCGGAACGTCCAAGGATGGTGACTCTATATTTCTCCGACATGGATGATGTGGGTCATGCCTATGGTCCATCAAATGATGAAAAGCTGAAGGAGCGACTATACAAGCTTGACAGGGAATTAGGAGCATTATTCGAAGGTCTGAAAAGTTTTGATCTACCGATTTCCATTATCCTGGTTTCAGATCATGGTATGGCTGACGTCCACAAAGACAAATTGATCAACTTAGATCAGCTGACAGAAGGCATCAAGGCAAGGGTAGTAAATAATGGAGCTCTGGCACATGTACATTTGGAAAACCCCAATGAAAAAGCCAAAGTAATCAAGCTACTAAAGTCACGTGGAGGAAATTTCATTATTGATGACTTGGCCAAAAATGAGAATTACACAGATATTACCAAGTATCCTCAGCGTTTCGGGGATTTTTTGATCATCCCCGAGATGGGCTATTATTTAGCGGATAACCGTAGTATGCTTCGTTATCAAAACCGATCAGCGATGATAAAAACCGATGTATTTGGGGAACATGGTTTTAGTCCTAAATATCAAGAAATGTGGGGGATTTTCTATGCCAAAGGACCAAGAATTAAAATGGGTAATCAGGTAGATCCTTTTCAGAATATTCATATTTACCCACTGTTATGTCAACTCTTAGGTCTTGAAATTCCGACTGAAATTGATGGTAAGAAAGAAGTTTTGGATCCGGTTTTAATCGATTAACATGGACAAAATAGCCATTGGAAGTCGGAAAGAGGTTGATTTTTTAGTCAGAAGATTTTACGATCGTGTCCGGCTTCACTCCGATCTGGGACCAATATTCAATCAGGTAGTTGCTGACTGGGAATCTCACTTGATTCATCTTTCTGACTTTTGGGAAATGATTCTTTTGCAGACTGGTCCGGGTGCTGGGAAGTTTAACCCCGTCAAAGTTCATCGAGAGGTAGATGCATCTGTGAAACACTCTATTGAGCAAGCCCATTTTGGAAATTGGCTGGAACTCTGGTTTAGCACTATTGATGAATTTTTTGTGGGAGAAAATGCAAATTATGCGAAAGAACATGCCCGAAGGATGGCACACATTCTTTTTTTTCGAATTTGGGAGGCTAGAACAAAGTAATTCTGCAATAGGATTAGACTTTTATTGGAAAAATATCACGAAATACTTTTTACAATCAGCTAAATGAATTTTTAATCCCCTG
Organism: Algoriphagus sp.; assembly: GCF_046296635.1. Lineage (GTDB taxonomy): Bacteria > Bacteroidota > Bacteroidia > Cytophagales > Cyclobacteriaceae > Algoriphagus. Next base: position 80,835 of record NZ_JBKBKZ010000008.1, read on the forward strand.
AAATCAAGCATGACGCAAAGCGACACACACTGGAATGATTATAAAGCATGCGAAGATTCCATGTGGCCTTTAAAAAACAAATTATAGACACATGAAAAAGAAGTGAATCAGGAAAAAAGTGTAATTTAAAATTGTGAAAATCAAATAAACTTATGCAAAAGCTTTTTTCGATTATCGTTTTTCTGATCCTTTTTTCAGCACAATCAGTTGTTGGTTTCCAAACCAGTGCCCTATTTCAAATCGATGACCCTTTGCCAATAAAAATGGCATTTTCCGTTAAGGATCTTCGGAGAAATACCAATGATTCTACCTATATGGATTCTTTTCTGATGATTGAATCCAGCCCAGGAAAGTGGGACTCCATTCCTTTGGAAATGAGAACCAGAGGTAATTTCCGACTTGCCAACTGCTATTATCCACCGATACGGATCAAGTTCAAAAATAAGCAGATCAACGGAACGGTATTCGAGAAAAACAAAAGTCTAAAACTGGTAATGCCCTGCCAAAAAGGTAAAGGGGCAGATTCTTTTATTGGTAAGGAATTTCTGGCCTATCAGCTTTTAGAGGATATCACTCAATACCATTTTGATACAAGATTGGTTAAACTTAAACTCACTAACCTAGACGACAAAAAAACCGGGGAGATAGAAATGTTAGGTTTTTTAATTCAGGACGATGATGAAGTGGCAGACCGTTTTGGAGGAAAGATCGTCGAAGGAAGGAAAATCTTACCTACAATCATGCAGGATTCTGCTACTGTGAGACAGGATTTTTTCCAATACATGATCGGAAATACGGATTTTTCCACCCTTTTTCTTCACAATCAGAAAGTACTTCAGCTAGACGAAAAAACAGTCATTCCCTTGGCATACGATTTTGATATGAGCGGATTAGTGAATCCCCCATATTCTCAGGTAAGTGAAAAATTAAGTATAAAATCAGTTACAGATCGGTTATATCGAGGTTTTTGTAGAGATGAGGCTTTTTTACAAGTGATAAGACAAGAATTTTTGGCTAAAGAGACTCAGTTTTGGAGTACTGTTGATCGACACCAGCTATACTTATCAGATGCTGATATGAAATCCACCAAAAACTTTCTTAAAGGGTTTTTTGATGTGTTGAAAAATGATCGGCTGTTTAGGGACCAAATTGTAAAGGCATGTAGAGGAGCCGACGGTTCGGTTCAAAACTAGAACTTTCAATTTCTCCTATTTCAAGGTGAATTTCTTTGAGGGCATTTATATTTAAGTTGGAATTTGGACTTGTAAAAAAAAATTCTAAAAAGAATTCGACCAATAAATTCATTGGCCTTTGGAGGTCATTCGCCTATTAAAGGCAACGCAATTATATAATTTGAAGCTGGGAAAGTAATTTTTTGGTAGATTGGTGTTTAACATTATACCCAATGAAAAACCTATTTCTTCTCTTTGCTTTTATCCTAGGAATTCAAACCGCAGCAAATTCCCAAGTTTCTTTGTTTGACGGCAAAAGTCTGTCGGGTTGGTACATGGATGTACCTGATCTGCAGAAAGACAGTTCTTTGCGAATACCATTTATCGTCAGAGATGGGCTTTTGGTCAGTTTGGGGACTCCACAAGGCCATTTGATTTCAGAAAAAAGTTACGAAAACTACATTCTGGAATTTGAATATCGTTTTGCCGGAGAACCTGGAAATTGTGGTGTTTTGGTTCATGCTTCTACGCCAAGGTCATTATACAATATGTTTCCTAAGTCTATCGAAGTACAGATGATGCACAGCAATGCAGGAGATTTTTGGTGCATCCAAGAAGATATTCAAGTGGATGATATGGAGAAACGACGCGGGCCTAAGGAAAATTGGGGCGTGTCTGAGGGTAAAGAGCGGCGAGTAATGAATCTGACTGATAATTCAGAAAAGCCGCTTGGTGAATGGAACCGAATGAAGATCAAATGCGAAGGTGACCGAATCACTGTTTGGGTGAATGGTGACTTGGTAAATGACGGATATGGTGCCACTGCTCAACGAGGTCAAATTGCACTTCAGGCCGAAGGGGCAGAGGTTGAGTTTAAGGATATTGTTTTAAGTAGGTTGAAATAGGGAGAAAAAATTCAATTTTTAATTTTTCTTACTTCAAAAAAATCACCTTAAAAGGCACTTGTCCAGTTCAAGTGGATAGACTTTAAATTCAAGTAAAGAGAAATTTTCAGAAAGTGGATTGATCACATAATTCAAAGAACTTGGATCCACCACAGAGGGTATGGCAAAGCATAATACTCCAGATTTCAGTAAAGCCGTTCCAAATTCCATCGATGCTCTTACAGCTGGGATGTGGTTCCAGTCCAATGGTAAATCAACAGTTTTTGGGGTGAAAATTAGGTGGTCAGGAATGCTGATTTCCATGATTGAATAGCGTATATATCGCTCTGAGGAAAGCAATTCAGGGTCAATAGTCAAGCGTTCCAATAGTGAAGCTGAGACACTTGATCCTGCATAGACTGCCGGAGTGCCGGGGAGATTCCATCTCCCTCCGTAGATTTTAGCACCTTCACCACTGGCGTCGCAGTATTGAGTCAGTGCAAGTCGGTAGACCTTCATCTGTCAAATAGCAATCCCGTGCTGTAGCCGCATGATCTCTGCCTTGAGAAGGTCAAGACCTGCCGAGACATCAATCAAATCAAGCGGGGTACGATTACCCAGCGAAAAAAGTGGCCGCTCCATCCATCTTCGGAAACCCTCGCGACCAAAGTAATTAATCCCTATTGCATAAAGCTCAGCTAATTCGTAGAGCTTCTCTGACTGTCCAGTGTCAAAAACATCCTTGCGCTGCAAAGTCTTGGCAGAGACTCCCAAGGCATCAGCAAGCGTAATGTAATCCAAGCCCGAAATCTCCTTGAAGCTCTCTAAAGAGCTTTTGTCAAGGCCATTGCGAAAAGTATCAACCCGATTGAGCGGCTCATCCAACCAATCAAAATCTACTCTAAGAATATCTTGAGCAGATAAATGGGCCTTTTGGTAAACTGCAATTGCAGGCTCGCTGACTTTGAGGATTTTTTTTGCCATGACTGAAATCGGTAAAATGTCCTTTAATATAACGTAATTTGTCTGATTTTTGATTTATTTCGCCACGATAATTTACAAACGCAAGCAAAGATTTTTTATTCAAATCTTCTAGAGAGTTGTTTTGGCTTTTTAGAAATGTGGGGAGTTTACAGAAATGGTCTATACAATCTCAACTGTAAGTTTTCACTGTTAATTTTGCTTTTTCCCCTCTATCTATTAGCAAATGAAAGGTTGTTTTAGAGGCGGAAATTGAAAACAGATATTTTCAAAAACCTCAGTCAAGTCAAGTTTGAAATCGGAGATTATTTTGGATTCGACGATTTCTCCGATGGTAAAAAGTTTCGAAGGAAGATATTTTCCCTCAACCAAAGTATAAATCATCAAGGTGCACTCATTGGGATGAATAACCCAATATTCTTGAACTCCGGACTCCTCATACACCTCGTATTTGTTTTGGATTTCTTTTCGGTTGTTTCCGGGAGAAAGGATTTCAATAATCAGATCCGGTGCCCCGATGCATCCGAATTCGTCTATTTTTTCAGGATCACAAATCACGCAGATATCAGGCTGCACTACGGTGTCAATATCCTCATTTCTTTTGGATTTGACTGGAAGGCGAACATCAAAAGGCGCACAAAAGGCCTCGCATTTTTGGCCTTTCAGGAAGTTGTAAATAGTGTTAAATACCATGGCTAAAACTCGCTGATGATTAACACGAGGAGCAGCGGCTTGCTTGAAGATTTTCCCCTTGATCAATTCCACCATTTCATCCATTTGCCAAGTTAGGTAGTCGGCATAGGTATAGTGCCCATACTCGGAGAGGGGTTCTTCGACTTTGTTGGGTAGCTCGGGCTTTTTCATAAGTTAAAAATAAGGAAATCATGGAAGAAGAAAGCCTTGAAAGGTCTTTTCTGAACGCAGGAAGCCTGAAGCGCAAAAAAAAATAAAAATATTTCGGAAAAATTTGCTTTTCTAGTTTCAGGGGGGGGGTATTTTAGTTTAAAAATCAGACCAGGCGCCAGTATTTTGATTTTTAACGGGTTAAACAATCCCGCCCAGCGTAGTGCGAATGGGTTTTAAAACTTAGTTATTATGAAAAAGTTTGGGATTTCAATTTTGGTTTCGGTACTTACGCTTTTAGTAAGTCCTATGATTTCTTTTTCTCAAGGTCTACCTCCATGTAGTGGTGGCGTTCTGATTTCAGGAGGTCCAGGTTCTGGGCAAGCGTCAGTTTATGATTGCGGGTCCTATATCCAAGTAATCAGTGCCACATTACCAGGCGGTGGCTGTGCAGGTGCCCATAGAGATTGTTCAAGTACTCCTCCAACTCCTTAATAAAATGAGGCAAGTAATTTTGTTAGTTATCAATATTTTATGGTTTGTGATTTCTTGCAAACCTTCTGAAGAGTCAGCCCAGGAGTCTGGGCTGATACTTTTAGATACAGTTAATATAAACTTGGACGGTCAATCTGCACCAAGTCTTTTATTTAACCAAGTAACAATTAGAGGTGAAGAGGAGCTTTTAGTAAACCTGAATCAACTTTCTGGAAGTTTAGATTTATACGATCTTGCTACTGGTGATCTTAATCAAAGAGTAGCTATACCTTCAGAAGGGCCAAATGCAATTATGGGGGTTTCTGGATTTTATGTACTCAATTCGGATTCTGTTTTCCTCTTTCCCAAGATGAGTTTTAACAAAATGGCAATTAGCAATTTGGATGGGTCAATTGTCAATTCTTTTTCACCAGAATTACCTTTAAATAATGAAATTGGAAAGATTTTAAATCATTCTTCCACCAATTCATTACCTACGTTTTTTCATGATGGAAAAATCTATTTCGATCAATTAACGCTTAAAAACACCACTCAGGATGGTACGTTAAATCCTGACTTTAAGGTGACAGGCTTTGTAGATTTTGGAGCAGATTCAATTCGACTATTAGAAAACTCAGGATATCCTTATTCCTATTTGGGCAAGACTTTTTCGATTTATGCGGCTGTTCATTCCAGAGTATTAAATGACATCGGTAAACTTGTTTACTCATGGGGAGCTTTGGATAGTTTGGTAATTGTGAATTCAAACTGGGACATTGAAAAAAAAGTCTTTTCTAGGAGTAAATTTAAATCCAAAGATTTTCCAGAGACCCCGAATGCAAGTCTTGAACAAGAACTTGAGGCAGTTATCGGAAATGGGTATTATGGAAGAGTTATGTTTGATCCATTTCGAAATCTTTATTATCGGTTTTATCATATTGGAAGAACCTATTCATCAGAAACTGACAATTCAATTGCTTCAATTTTTAAAAATGACTTTAGTGTTTTGGTTTATAATCAAGATTTTGAGTTTTTGAGTGAAACTAAGTTTGAAGGAAAAACTTATGATTTCTATCAAGCATTTATTGGTCAGAAAGGTCTTTATCTACCAAAGCTCAATCAATTTTACGACAAGCTGAATGAGGATTATATAGTTTGTGATATTTATGTTGCCAAATGAGTCGTATTTTTTTGTTTTGTTTTATTGTTTTTTACTCATGTCAACCTAATTCAGAACAGGGTAGTAAAGCTCAGCTTTCTGCATTCCTAAATAGTTTTCCAGGAGCAAATTTTAATAAGTTCTTGTTTTTGTATTTAGATGGTTGCAATAGTTGTCAAGGATTTCAAAAGCAATTGTATGAGGAGGCTTTATTGGACAAGGATTATCAGATTTTTTTGGTGACTCGTTCTACCAAAAAGGGAAGATTGACGTTCGGATTGTTGCCAGAAGGGAAAGTGTTTTTTGATGATAAACTAAAAGCGCTTGATTTTGGATTGATTACGGGGTTTCCTGTCGTTTACCAAAAAGATCAGCTTGGGAATTATTCCAAGGTAGAAATAAGCTTTGATCAGGTTCATCTAGGATTACCATAAACGCTAATCCCCCGCATTCCAGTACGCCATTCGCTCCAGCATATTCACTTCTATCGAGAAGAAGTCAAATTCTTCGGTCACTTTTCCCTCGATTCGGTAGATTGCCCGGCCTTTGAAGGGATACTTTTTCACTATAGGAGGGAAGTGCACCGTGTCGATCCAGTCACCGTCCCGATCCAGAAAAGTCCCGAAGTTCATCACTTCACCCTTCACGGTTCGGGTGTATTTCACTGTGACGAGATAGCCAAGGATCATCACCGTTTTCCCTAGATGACTTTGCAGATCTTTGGCTTTGATGCCTTGAATGCTTTGATCCTTGACCAGGTGAAAAGGGGAGTCCAGCGGAAACTCCAGAATATCGATCTGATCGAGAATTTCCTGCCGGATATCCACAGCTTCCAAGACTGGGATTTCAGGTTGGCGATTACCAAAAGAAAGTCCTCCTGTGCGGAAAAGCTCATTGGTTGCCGGAATAGCTTTCTTCTTGTTCAGAATAAAGTGAGCTTCCCAGAGGAGTTCCTGCTTTGTTTTTCCTGTTAATCGAAAACAAGTCATCCGGATCAAGATTAGGAGCTGCTCCAGACTGATCGCCACTCGCGCCACAAAATCCGCCAAACCTAGAAAATCCCCATTTTCACGACGCTCCACGAGAATCTTTTCTACCGTCGCTTTTTCCAAAAATTTCATGTGGATCAGGCCCATGTACACGGTCTTTCCTGTGATGCGGGTCAGGTATTCGCTTTCGTTGATATGTGGAGCCTGAATGTCGGCTCCGTTCATTCGCAGCTCATGAATGTAGAACTCAGTGTGGTAAAATCCCCCGAAGTTATTGACCACGCCCACCATGAATTCCAGCGGAAAATAGGCTTTCAAATACATGCTTTGATAGCTCTCCACGGCAAAGGAAGCCGAGTGACCTTTGGCAAAGGAATATCCTGCAAAGCTCTCGATCTGATACCAGACTTCAGCTGCGACTTTGTCCTCCCGACCCATTTCCTTGCAGTTGCTGAAAAACTTCTCCCGAATCCGCTGAAACTCATCCTTGGAGCGCGACTTTCCACTCATGCCTCTTCGCAGCACATCAGCTTCGCCCAGACTCAGCCCCGCGAAGTAGTGAGCCACTTTGATCACATCCTCCTGATAGACCATAATCCCATAGGTTTCGGGCATGATCTCGGCGAGTACGGGATGGGCCATTTTTCTTCGCTCTTCATTCACGTGACGCAGGATATATTCCCGCATCATTCCGGATCGCGCCACTCCGGGCCGGATGATCGAACTAGCCGCTACGAGTTCCAGGTATTCGTCTGCTTTCATCTTGGCCAATAGCATTCGCATGGCCGGAGACTCCACGTAGAACGCCCCGATTGTGTGACCCGTCCGCAGCATTTCCTTGATTTTCGGGTCTTTTTTGAACTTGTCGACTTCTCGAATGTCCACTTTCACGCCTTGATTCTGATAGATCGTCTCGATCGCAGACTTGATGTGGCCAAGTCCCCGCTGACTCAGAATGTCAAACTTGTGCAGGCCGATATCCTCCGCGATATGCATGTCGATATGAGCGAGTGGAAAGCCTTTCGGCGGCATGTCCGTCGCAGTATAATAGTGAATGGGTTTGTGTGCAATCAAAATCCCGCAGGCATGAATCGTCAGATGCGAAGGCATGTCGTGCAGCACCTGACTGTACTTGATGATCAGCTTGCCGAATTGATCGGGTTCATAGCCCTCCTTGTTTGCAAAATGGATCAGCGACTCGATATCTGACTTAGGCAGGCCGAAGACTTTTCCCAGTTCGCGAAAGACGGAGTTGTACTGAAAGGTGCTGTAGGAGCCCAACAGTGCCACATGCTCTTCTTTGCCTCGATTGTACTTTTGGAAAATGTAATCCGTGACCTCATCCCGATCTGTCCAGCTGAAGTCGATGTCAAAGTCAGGGGGATTTTCCCGATAGAGATTAATGAATCGCTCGAAATACAAGTCCAGCTCGATCGGATCCACATCGGTGATTCCGAGGCAATAGGCCACGATGCTATTGGCACCGGAACCCCGACCTACGTGGTAGAAGTTGCGGTGCTGCGCAAAAGTGATGATGTCGTAATTGATCAAAAAGTAGGAGACAAAGCCCTTTTGCTGGATGAGTTCGAGCTCTTTTTCGATTCGTTTGCTGACTTCCGGCTGTAGGGCGGGATAGCGTCGCAGTGCGCCTTTGAAGGTTTCCTGCCGGAGAAAGTCGAAGTCCTCCCAGTCCGAACCCAAGATGTCGCGACGGTTTTTTACTGCCTGAAAATAGAACGAGAACTGGCACTGTTCCAGAAGTTTTTGGGCATTGACGAGCAAGTAGCTGTGGCTTTCGCAGCGGGAGACCATGTCGGCATAGCTGTAGAATTGGTCAGTGGCGTCGCCTTGCGCTTCTTTGGGGAGCTTGCTTAGGAGCGTATTGAGATCGATGCTTCGCAAAAGGCGATGCGCGCTAAACTGGACTTTGGATGAAAAGGTCGCCGGTTGGAGTAGAACGAGCTTCTCTTTTTTTCTAAACCAAGGAGAAGAAATCAGCCGATTAAGCTGTCCGGGATGTACGCCTATAAATTCATTTTCCCGCAGGGGAATCAATTTTTCAGGCAGAGGATATATGACAAAACTGTTTTCAAAAGTAGGAGCTCTGGATGTAAATTCCTTTTTGTGAATGAGATGATCGGAGAGGTGCTTGTTGAGCTCATAGAATCCTTCCTGATTCCGGGCCAAGCCGATGTACTGCTGTTGAGTTCCATTGCGGAAGTCGATGCCGATCACGGGATGGATACCGCCTTTTTGCGCAGCACGGATAAATGGAAAAATCCCAGCGGTGCAGTTGATGTCGGTGAGGGCAAGGGCATCGAGTTTTTTACCTTTCGCCTCAGCGATCAGCGCTTCCACAGACATCGTCCCGTATTTGAAGCTGAAGTGAGAATGGCAATTGAGAAACATTTACGATTTACGATTTTGATTTACGAGGTGTAGGAGAACCTTTGAGGTTTTTCATACCTCGAAGGTTTTGAATTTTAAATCCCGAGAGCGGAAATACGCTTCGTGAAATATGCGTTGCGAAATAAGCTTCCTGCGGAAGCGAGATAGTTTCAGCATTGGTGCTGTCCTGCTTCTCCAGAAGCTGGACTTAACGTTGTCACTTCCAGAAAAGCGGGCCTACAATTGAATTTTGGATTACAAATCCTATGATCGGACCTCGGGATTACAAATCCCGAGGAGCGGGTGCCCGAGGCAGTGCCTCACTGCCTCTTATTTCCGTCTTAGATTCAAAATGTTAATTATTTTAACATTTATATGTTTATAAATTAGACAAAAGGATTGGAATCATGTCAAGGGCTTGACTGATTTTTGGAGGAAAATGTCGGGAAAGGGAGGAGAATATTTTGATTAACCCATCACACACAAGCGAAAAAATTCACCAAAAACACGGTTGATTATCCCGTGTTTTAGATTTTAGCCACCGAGCCGGATAATCTGATTATTTTTGCATCAAAATATAGAACTATTGGATCAGCAAGCTATCGTCAAAACCTTCCGTGAAAACGGCCAAGTAACCATCCGGGAAGGAAACGGAAAGAATCTCACCCTCCTGAAAATGGAGAATTGGAAGCCCGAAATGGGATTTGACTGGACTTTCCTCTTGTTCGATATGTTTCAGATCCGTACTGTTTGTGAGCCATTTGCAGAGGTGTCGCTCGATGTAGTGGAGTTTGCGTCAAAGCCTACCATCTACCACAGTCCTGTCAGCCGAGTGATTAAAAATGCCCCAATTCAGGAGGGAAATATCAGTTTTTCCCTGATCCGAGAGCCTAACTGGAACAAATTGCTTTTCCAGATTTCGCAGCCCGTTTTGTCAAAAATCGGTTACGTAACAAAAGAGGCAGACGCTCAGACCGAACTTTATTTTCCGCTTTTGGGCCCCAGCACCAAAGAAATGTTTCTGGGTCCGGAAGGCGATGTCAAAATTATTAATCGATGAATTTCAAAACCAAGCTTGACGAGCTCGAAATATTTAGAAAAGTCGCAAATGCCGGTAAAGCACTGGGTATCAAATCCTATGTGGTCGGTGGCTATGTGCGTGATCTGATTCTCAATCGGCCTAGCAAAGACATCGACTTTACCTGTATTGGAAGTGGAATCAGCCTTGCGCAAGAGGTTGCTAAGTCCTTTGATCAGCATGTTCCGCTTTCTGTTTTCAAAAATTTTGGCACAGCCATGCTTAAACTTGACGATTGGGAATTGGAGTTTGTCGGGGCAAGAAAGGAGTCCTATAGACTGGAATCCAGAAAGCCAATCGTGGAAGATGGGACCTTGCAAGAGGACTTAGAGCGCCGTGATTTCACGATTAATGCGATGGCCATTTCGCTTAATTCGGAAGATTATGGAGATCTGGTTGATCCCTTTGATGGATTGGGCGATATCAAGCGAAAAAACATCAAAACACCACTGGAGCCAGGGATTACATTTTCGGATGACCCGCTGAGAATGATGCGAGCGGTTCGTTTTGCTTCGCAGTTGAACTTTGATATTGAAGCGGAAACGTTTTTTGCCCTATCAGAAAATGCAGCAAGACTTCAGATCATTTCCGCGGAGCGGATTATTGATGAATTAAACAAAATCGTTGCCACGCCAAAACCTTCCTATGGCTTTAAGCTTCTGTTTGCATCCAAGCTGCTTCATGAGTTTTTCCCTGAAATGGTCGAGCTTCAAGGTGTGGATTCCGTTGATGACAAATCGCACAAGGACAACTTCTATCATACGCTTCAGGTACTCGATAATCTCTGTCAGATGTCGGACAATCTTTGGCTTCGCTGGGCTGCGATCATGCACGATATTGCCAAGCCTGCCACTAAGCGCTTTAACCCAAAAGTGGGCTGGACATTTCACGGACATGAGGATAGAGGAGCTCGAATGACTCCTAACATCTTTCGCCGGATGAAGCTTCCGATGGATGACCGGATGAAGTATGTGCAAAAGCTTGTTCGCTTACATCTCCGACCGATTGCTTTGGTCAAGGATGAAGTGACGGATTCTGCTATGCGTCGGTTGCTTTTTGATGCTGGGAATGATATTGAGGATTTGATGATGCTTTGTCGTGCAGACATTACTTCCAAAAACAACAAAAAAGTACAACGCTATCTGGAAAACTTTGACAAAGTCGAAGAGAAAATGAAGGAAGTGGAGGAAAAAGATCAAGTTCGCAATTTTCAGCCTCCTATCAGCGGAGAAGAAATCATGGAAACTTTTGGGCTTTCACCCTCAAAAATCATCGGAGAAATCAAGGAAGAGATAAAAGAAGCTATATTGGAGGGCAAAATTCAAAACAATCCCGAGGAAGCCAGGAAACTTATGTTAGATATTGCCCGTAGCAAAGGCGTAGTTCCAAAGGATCATACATCAAATCACCTTTCAACAAATTAATTGACAATGAAGCGCACATTTCTACTGCTGCTACTGGCCTTTTGTGCCGGAAACTTAGCTGCTCAGACAGCAAATGATTCTATTCCAAGATTAGACGCAAAAACAAAAGCTGCCTTAAATGCAGCTGATCAAACTGTTTACCAACTGGCTATGCGATATAGTGACCTCAGTATGGCTAAGAACAAACTCTATGACTTGATGGTCCGAAATCCGGAGAATTCTCGTTACATGGAAGCTTTGGCAAATATTTATTTTGATAATAGTCAATTCGCTTCGGCCGCTTTAGTTTCCATTGATTTGCTTCAAGGCAACGATAAAAATGTCGGCGCGCTGGAGATTGCTGCCTATTCCCTGGAGCAATTGGGAGCTTTGGATCGGGCACTGCCCCATTTTGAAAGCTTATATTTATTGACCGGTGATAATTTCAGTCTTTACAAATCTGCCTTTATTCAATTTAATCTTCAGCGCTATGAAGAAGCGATGAACTCGGTCAATATGCTAGTGAAAAATGCCAAAGAAGACGAGAAAATTGGCTTTCCAAAATCTCAAACGGAAACGCAGGAAGTTATCATGAAAGCAGCTGCACTTAATTTGAAGGGTTTGATCTATTTGGATCAAAATTCTAAAGCCGATGCAAAAACTGCATTCAATGAAGCAATTGCCTTAGATAGTAGCTTTGAGCAAGCAAAAGAGAATTTGAAGAAAACAAATTGATATCTATCACTTAGAAATATAAAAGCCGGCCTAGTGCCGGTTTTTTTGTGTTATTGGAATGTCAGGAAATATTTAGGATATCATTATTTTTTTCAGATCAGGATAGCTAAAGATTATAAATTGAATAGCTTAGAGAGCTTAATTTAGCTTTAATCCTGTTTTATCAAGACTCTCTTTTCATGATCGCCTCAAGAATATTCCTATTTCTATCGCTTTTTCTTTTTCTTTCCATTCAACTTTTCGCTCAGGAAACCAAAGTTTACAAAGAGCCCAAGTTCCATTTCGATTGGTCAAAACCTTCAGAATATCCTGATCGAATTGTACTGAATTTTGGCCAGAATCCTGCCACAGAAGTGAATGTGACGTGGAGGACAAATACCGAAATTTCTACTGCTTATGCAGAAATTGCGATCGCAACCGCTGCTCCTAAGTTTTGGAAAAATGGAAAAACGATCAAGGCTAAAACGGAAGTTCTGGATGCCAGGTCTATCCAGACTGCTGAAGTAATTGCTCATTATCATTCTGTAGAATTCAGGAATTTGATTCCTGACACCACTTATGCATACCGAGTAGGGGATGGAGAGCGATGGAGTGAGTGGTTTCAGTTTAAGACGGCCTCCGATCAAGCTGGGGATGAATTTTCATTTCTGTATGTAGGCGATGCACAGAATTATGTCTTGGAACTTTGGTCTAGGTTGATCCGAGAAGGATTCAGAAAAGCGCCGGAAGCGACATTTATAATTCACGCAGGTGATTTGATCAATACTGCTCATCGCGAACAGGAATGGCACGAGTGGTTTACTGCGGGTGGATTTATCCATAGTATGATCCCTTCAATGTCAGTGCCGGGTAATCACGAGTACCGGGCAAAAAATCAAGAAGAAGCAGATAAAAGTCAAAGAAGCCTTTCTGTTCAATGGAGGCCACAATTTACTTTCCCTCAAAATGGTCCAAAGGAATTGGAAGAGACAGTTTACTATATGGACTATCAAGATGTTCGATTTATCTTTTTGGATTCCAATCGAGATCATGAGATTCAGGCGATATGGCTAGAGGGGATTTTATCAAAAAACCCAAAAAGCTGGACAATTGTAAGTTATCATCATCCGCTTTTTTCCGCATCCAATGGAAGGGATAATGAAGGGCTGAGGAATCTTTGGAAGCCAATATTTGATAAATATAGAGTGGATCTAGCACTGCAGGGTCATGACCATACCTATGCACGGGGAAGAGTAGCTCCGGGAGAAAATGTCATGGACGGTTTGAATATGAAAGATCTGACGGGAACAGTTTATGTGGTTTCAGTATCAGGAGGAAAAATGTACGATATCGGTGACGATTGGACAGAAAAAGGAGCCCAACGAGACCGGACAGCTGAAAATACCCAGCTATTTCAAGTGATTACCAAAGTGGGCAACAGACTGAAATTTGAATCTTTCACAGCTGTGGGTGAACTATACGATGCATTTGAATTGGTGAAAGGAGACGATGATCTCAATCAATTCATAGAACTCCGAGTAAATGCCGTACCTGAGAAAACCCATTCCAACACAATTCCCTACAAAAATTAAGGGAAAATCATGTAAGCGATGGTGGTTGTAATTAGCGACAACAAAAAACTCAAAGCCAAAATTTTCAGGTGATTTGATTCTACATGTTTGCTTCCTCCATTTAGATCCTGAACCATCCGTCTCATGGGTCTAATGGCCAATTGGACAACCGCCAGACATCCAAGAAAATAAAACATAAGTAGAATTAAAAAAGATGCAATTGCTTCCATATCAGCAAGGTAACCCTCCTAGATTTCAGAAAAAATGATTTTTGATAGGTTTAACAATTTCTTAACATAAAAAAAGTCGGCCCTTTTGGTCGACTTTTTCATCTTATTGAATTGATGATTAACGGACTGCAATTGGATCTGGATTTCCATCAGGGTCATTCTTGACGGTCCCTCCAGATTTCACCGTTCCCAATAGTAGTATACCTGCCACATGGGGTGCCGCCATGGAAGTTCCGCTGATCGTATTATATCCTCCGCTTTTCCAAGTGGACGTAATTGCAGATCCTGGAGCGCAATAATCTACCGGAGGGTTGCCGAAATTTGAGAAGGTAGACCACTTGCTCGATGGCTTTGACAGATGGATCTTTTGCCGGCACAGCGTATTGTTCGTCTGAGAGAGCTTATTTTCCAATTGGACTTTCCAACATCAATCCAGCTCTAATTTTGGTATCCAGAGTACTTCCAACATCGATGCGGTCAAGTTGCTGAAATCTCGCGCCAGTAGGTAGGCCCGTAATATGACTGATGGCCGTTCTGAGTAATAACTCAGTCACATCACCAAAAGGGCGAAGTCTTTCTTGGCTTTCTTTTATTGTAATATTTGGGGTGAAGCCGTTGGAGTAGTCGGATTGATCCAAACTGTTGAAGCTCTGAGAAATAATGGGTAAAATTCCGTAAAGATTTTCTTCATTTTCTTCGTCTTCAAAAGCGACAGAGCCTACATTTTTACCTGTTGTTTTGTCTCCGATAATAAAAACGTCCATGTAAGGTTTTAAACCGTTGATAATCAATTCAGAAGCAGAGGCAGTTCGCGATGAGGTCAATATATATACTCTATTTCCTTCAAGAGTATTTCCGAGATTTTGAGCCTTATTTCTAAATAGTGTTTGAGCATTGCGGAGCCCTTCAACATTTTCAGTCAGGAACTTATTGTATTTAGTTTTTGAAAATACACTAGCTGAACCCACTCCAGGAGCAATCAAGCTTGCTAGGTTTACAGCAGAAGAAACAAATCCACCTCCATTATACCTGAAATCCACGATGAGGTGATCAATATTTGCGGCTTTGAATTTTGCAAAAATCGCATCCATTTCATTATCATAGACAGTACTGTTTTGCCCAGGACCAGGAGCGAAGAAATGATAAACCACATATCCGATTTTTTCATTGTTCAATGTGTAGACCGTATCCAGGAAATTTGGCTTCTCTGCTAATTGGACGGCAGTGAGGCTAACGTCAGCTTGCGCAACAAAAGCTTGTGCCTCCTTATCAAACCGCAAATACGAAAGTGTATGCAATCCATCAATTTCCTTGAGTAAATCTCTAAAATTGTTTATGGTAATTGTTTTACCATTGATTTGAGTGATCACATCCCCTCTTCTAAGATTTACATTTGATGCGGGGCTATTCTTTTTGATGTAGGTAATCTCAGCTACGACATTATTACCTGTGGGATTTTCCCTAAAGAGAATGAACTCGTAACCTGCGTCCAAATTTATCCCGTTGAGTGAATTGATCAATTCCTGATAATTAGGGAAAATAGCTGAAAAGCGATCAGTAGGTCTAAATAAAAGTGCTTCAAAATAATCTTCAGGGTCAGATGTTTCAGCTATCGGGGTACCCATATTTTCTACCCAAAAGTAGACCTGCTTCATCACACCCAAAATCCAACGGTTTGCAGCTGCATTGGAGTCAGGGTCTACACTAGGAAGTTTGTCCTCTTTGTCCTGGCAGGAGAATAATACAATCGCAATAAGTGGAATTAAGAGGAATTTGGCGAGTTTCATGGGGAATCAATTAGACTCTCCCAAACGTTTACTTTCAGGAAGTTGTTTTACATGAAAGAGTTTTTTCTCTCAAAAAGAAGAGCCAAAAGAAATATCATTGACCTGACTATCAAGCAATCTCCCTTTCTCACACTTCAGTACCCGATAAGGAAATTTACGGAGTAGCTCATGGTTGTGGGTTGCCATGAGGATGGCAGTTCCTTTTTTATTGATATCCTGAAAAAGTCTGAAAATTCCGTCAGCAACATCCGGATCTAAATTTCCGGTAGGTTCATCTGCCAAAAGGATGGAAGGTTCATTCAATAAAGCCCGGGCAATCACTACACGTTGTTGTTCCCCGCCTGAGAGTTGGTGTGGCATTTTTTGCAATGAATCAGTCAATCCGACTTGGATCAACACATCACCAATTCGTTCTTTGATTTTGACTGGATCGGTCCAACCTGTCGCTTTTAGGACGAAGGATAAGTTTTCCTGAATAGTTCTGTCCCCGAAAAGCTGAAAATCCTGAAAAATGATCCCGATTTTTCGACGCAGAAAGGGAACTTCGGTATTTTTTATTTTCGTCAAGGAATAGCCTACGATTTCTGCAAGGCCAGATTGGAGTTTGAGGTCTGCATAAAGGGTTTTGAGCAAGGAACTTTTTCCGCTTCCTGTTCGACCAATAAGGAAGACAAATTCGTGTTGCTCAACTGAGAAATTGACATCAGAAAGCACGGGAGTCTCTCCCTGAAAAATAGTAGCCTGCATCACCTGAAGTACAGGTTTGGTACTGAAGTCCATAAGTTAGAGATCTAGTTTTTGAAGTTTTCCGAATGGAAGGTTTTTGATCACTTCTTCAAGCTGAAGTTCTTTACCTTCCAGTCCAAATTTTTCAATGTTTTTGAGGGGTCTGTCTGCGCGGAAATAGGCTACCAAAACGAAATTTATATCTCGAATTTGAATATAATCGGGGATTTTAGCTTTCCCTTTTACTTTAATGATATACATAGAGGTAGATTGAAAAAGAGACTGTCTCAAAAGGATTATTTATGTCAGCCTGAGCATCTTACCAACGAGAGTTGGGAAGTACGAAGGCGATTTGTAGCGAATACTACCACATTTCGACTTCGCTCAATGTGACAATCGGTATTAATGAGACAGCCTCTTTGTAGAATTATTTTCCGGCTGCTTTAGCATGGTCTGCCAGAAACTGTGCCAGACCTGAGTCGGTAAGTGGATGCTTGAGTAATCCTGTGATTACTTTAAGTGGACAGGTAACGACGTCGGCACCTAACTCAGCACATTTGATCAGGTGCATAGTGTGACGAACGGATGCTGCAAGGATTTCTGTCTCATATCCGTAATTCTGATAGATATGAACGATCTGTCCGATCAGTTCAAGGCCATCGAAGGAGATGTCATCCAAACGTCCGATGAAGGGAGAGAGGTAAGTTGCCCCGGCTTTGGCAGCAAGAATTGCCTGACCTGCTGAAAAAACAAGTGTACAATTGGTGCGGATTCCTTCACCGTGGAAGTATTTGATGGCTTTGATGCCGTCTTTAATCATTGGAATTTTCACGACGATTTTGTCATCGATTTTTGCCAGTTCTTTTCCCTCACGTATCATTCCGGCATAGTCAGTAGCAATCACTTCAGCAGAAACTTTGTCATCAACAATGTCACAGATTGCTTTATAATGAGCTCTAACTTTTTCATCGCCGGTGATGCCTTCTTTGGCCATCAGGGAAGGATTGGTAGTCACACCATCCAAGACGCCGAGATCATAGGCTTCGCGGATTTCGTCCAGATTGGCGGTATCAATAAAGAATTTCATATATATAGGTTTTTTGGTGAATGCTTGGCAAAACGCGCAAGCTTAAAATTGATTTACTTTTGGCGTGTGAGCAAAGTTAGAAGATAAATCAGGATTAGGAATTCCAAAAAGTGGATGAATCGGAAAATTTAGGGCAAAAAAGAAGCGGCATCGCACCGCTACAACCGCTTACCCTTGCTTCCTTCCGGACCTGGGGGATTCAGCAGGAGCTGGTCGTGCCGCTAGGTCACAAAGGTAAACCAATTTTCACTTGAAGCAATGTCTCCTTTCCAAATAGAATCTATACTTCAGGAAATCAACTTATAAAAGTTTTAACTTGGGTTTTATTACCCAATTTTCCCCACCAACCCCCGACTAAACAGTATGAAGAAATCTCCTGTATTTGCTTTTTTGATTTCTGCTGGGCTTTCCGCCTGTCAAGCTCCCAAAGATTCAACGTACCAATTTCAAGTATCAGACTTGGAGCCCAACCTTATTACCCTCTCTTCAGATGAATTTATGGGACGAATGCCTTTCTCTGAAGGAGAAAAAATCACCACCTCCTTTTTGGAATCTGAATTCAAAACCTTGGGTCTGGAGCCGGGAAATGGAGATTCCTACTTTCAGGATGTTCCTATGGTATCTATCGTCAGTAAGCCTGTTGGGAATATTGAATTGAAAAATGCAAGCAAAGGCATTTCCTTGGAGGGATTTAAGGATTTTGTCGTCTGGACTCAGAAAACCGACTCCTTGGTAGAAGTCAAAGATGCAGAAGTGGTCTTCGCTGGCTTTGGAATCGTGGCTCCCGAGTATGGCTGGAATGACTATGCCGGACTGGATGTCAAAGGCAAAATCGTCGTGGTTTTGGTCAATGACCCAGGTTTCGGAACAGAAGATGCCTCTTTTTTCAAAGGAAATACCATGACCTACTACGGTCGCTGGACCTATAAATATGAGGAGGCGGCGAGGCAAGGGGCTTTAGGTTGCCTGATTGTCCACAATACCATTCCTGCAGGCTATGGATTTAATGTGGTTCAAGGCAAACACAATGCTCCGATTCTCTATTTGGATGACCGGGGAAATGAAGCCTACAAAATGGGCTTTGAAGGATGGATCACACTTCCCACAGCTAAAAAACTATTTGAACTTGCGGGGCAGAATGAAGGTGAGCTTTTGGCGAAAGCCAGAAAGCCAGGTTTTCAAGGCATTCCTTTAGGAGTTAATCTTTCTGCAACTATGGAAGTGGAAGCTGAATACAATGTTTCCCAAAATGTGGTGGCCAAAGTCACCGGCAAAACCAAACCCGATGAATACTTGATTTATACTGCGCATTGGGATCACTTTGGCATCGGCAAACCAGATGAAACAGGAGACAGCATTTATAATGGAGCTTTGGATAATGCTTCAGGAACTGCAGCATTGATTGCTTTGGCAAAAGCCTTTAAAACAGATGCTCAACCTGATCGAACAGTAATTTTTCTAGCTGTCACAGCTGAAGAGCAAGGGCTTTGGGGTTCGGCATACTATGCCCAAAATCCAATTTATCCCAAAGAAAAAACAGTCGCCAATATCAATATGGATGGAATCAACCCTTACGGGAAAATGAAAGACGTATCTATCATTGGTGCAGGCCAAAGTGAAATGGAAGACTTGCTTGATGTAGAACTGGAAAAACTGGGTCGATACAGTGCTCCCGAACCCAATCCAGTTGCAGGTTACTACTTCCGCTCAGACCATTTCAACTTTGCCAAAATCGGAATTCCAGCCTTGTATTTCGGAACGGGAATCGACCATTTCGAAAAGGGAAAGGAATACGGAAAATCGCTTCAAGACGATTATGTGGCCAATTATTACCACAAGCCTAACGAACAATATGATCCTGAGCGATGGAATCTTGATGGTGCAGTAGATGATGTGCAGTTACTCTACCATGTTGGAAAAAGCCTAGCCAACTCTGACAAATGGCCGGAATGGAAAGCCGGGTCGGAGTTTAAAGCGGTGAGGGATGGGTATATGAAGAAATGAGCAATTCTCAATTACCAATGGTCAATTCTCAATTCTCAAATACCAATGGTCAATTCTCAATTACCAATAGTCAAGTGCTTTTTCCTTGAAAATTGAATATTGAACATTGAGTTTGCTCATTGAACATTGAAAATTATTTTTCACCCCACCTTTATCCCATATTTCCCCAACAACCCCGGCAAGCCTTCCAAGTCAAATCTTGCGCCTTTGATTTTGTTGGTTTCGGGATCGAGGCGATAGTTTTGGGCTTGGCGAAAGTCGGCTTTCTCAAGATTTGTTCGGTCAAAGACTACACCTGAAAAATCTGAACCCTGAAATTCTGCTCCCGATAAATCAGATTGAGAAAAGTCCACCTCAAGTAACCGACATTTCCTGAAAATGGATTTTTTGAGTTTGAGGTTGAAAAAATTACAATAATCCAGTTGACAACCCTCAAAATTGAATTCCAGCAAAAATGGGTTTGCTGCATTGAAATGAACTCCGAGAATTTTACAGGTTTCAAATTTTACCTGCCTAAAACTGACAGATGAAACCTTGGCATTACTCAGATCACAGTTCTGAAATCTGCAATTCTCGAAACTGCAACCGTGAAAATTTAGATTGGAAAAATTACAGCCTACAAAGGTGCAGGCTTCATATTCCCCAATCTGAAAATCAGAGGCAGAAAGATTTTGGTATGTCTGGTCGGAAAGAAACATTGGCTAGAATTTAAGCATTTCTTCAAACACTTTTATTCAGTGTTCGTCATTCAGAATTTTAAAATCTTCGAACTACCTTGATAAGTGATTGTATATTGCGGCCTCTTCGAAAGGATTGATGCTAAGTTCCAGATCGTAAATCGTACTTCAAAAATCGTACTTCTCAAAGTCCCGCCAAATCCCATTTCCTTATTGTTTCTTTAATCAATCCCGCCACTTTAGCATTGACTTTTCTGAAGTATTCTTCCGCTTGTGCCTGATTGAAATTAGGGTAGCCTTGCCCTTCCTGATATAATCCGATAGAGGATGGAAAGGGTACGGCTGACCAAGTATTAGGCTTGGGATAAGCTGTGGCTTGATCGGGATTGTAACGCTCCTTGTGAACCAACGTCGGGTCAATTGCTTGGATATAAGCCGTCTCATTTAATCCAGCATGTCCGCCATCTTCTTTGAAAACTTCCAAAGTCACATCTGAAGCGTAGGACCACCAGTTGATTACAAGCGTCCGGATTCCAAGTTCATTAGCTACTTCTGCGGCTACTTTTTGGAGAACGGCAGTCTGTCCACCGCCATGTCCGTTTAGGATAATGATGTTTTTGAATTTGTTTTTTGCCAAGCCTTTCAAAATATCCCGGATAAATGGTGCATATGCCTCTTCTGAGATTTGAAATGCTCCGGGAAATGCTGCCATCGAACCAGTAATGCCATAGTTCAGGGTAGGAGCGACCATGGCATTTAATCCTTCGGCGATGTCCATTGCCATTGCAAAAGGAGCGGTGTTGTCTGCACCGTTATTGATCACGCCGTGGGGTTCTAGGGTTCCAGTAGGTAGCAAGACTGTATTGATTTTATCTGGAACAAACTCTGCGAATTCCATCCAGTTGATGCGATCCATCTCTCTGGTAGAGATTTTTTGCTGCGCAAAAGTGGAATTGACTGAGAAAAGTAGAAAAATGCTTATCAATAGTAATTTCATAGCTGATAGATTTTCCTTAAAATTAAAGGCTTTCCTTCGGAATCAAGCTATCAGGAAAAGGCCATTTCTCGTACGCTTTGATTAAATTCTGTTACCCCGCAGTCTATGTCTAACAGACCACCTAACTCCAATTTCGGTCTATAAGCACACAGACCGAGGCAGGCTAATGAAAAAATTTTGGCTTTCCTTCGAAATTCAGCTATTATGGATATGACATTTGGTGAATGATTTGTTTGAAGTCCTCTGCTTCCTTTTTGGCGGTTTGCCACCTCTTCCAAGCAAAGAAAAACAGAGCTGCTCCTCCGATATAACCTAAAAAAGGCACAATAAAAATCATACCGATTCCCCCAAGAATCAGAAGGATCTGCACCGTAAGGTTGAGGAACATCTTTTTGACTTCTCCCTCATCAAAAAACACCTGATCTGTTGTATGATTTTTGACAGCAAGGTAACTTCCATTCGACTTTCCTTTTTTGATTCCCCAGAAAACTGTGACTTCATTGCCTTTTCGACAGGCAAGGTTGAAATCCTGAAGCTGAAAGGACCTTTCCTTTCCTTCTTTATTGGTAAGGAAAAGTTGATCATGAATCACGGTTTTGGATGTGATGGATATAGGTGCTGTGCCTCCTGTACCTTGATATGTAGCACCTCCGCCACCTCCACCACTGACACGGGTCTCCATATTTTTACCACTTTCTTCAACTTTTCCTGAAAATGATTGAAGATCAAATGCTGTTGCTCCGCTGGGGTTGAAAGATTTCATTTTGATCGATGTTTAAGTCAAAATTTAAATTCAAGCTGATTTCAAATAAAATGAAAAGCGGTAACTGAGGGGGTTTTCAGAATAGCTGGCTAAAAGAATTTATTATTTGAGATGAGGGATTATAAAATCAGATTTTAAAAAAGATATAAATCCACTCAATCCAACCTTTCACTTGACTTCGTATTTCTTAGAGAATTATCAAAGTCAGGTCAAACTAACCTTTGATTTTTTAAAAACTATAACCAAGTGATTAACCTAAAACACACCACAATGGAAAATGAACTGATCAGGCCGCAGGGTTTGGTGAAAAATGCAAACAGACGTCAGTTCCTGAGAATGGGAACGATGACAGTCGCAGGAGCAGGATTGCTTTTGATAGGATGTAATGATGATAAGGATATTATGCCTGATGGCATGGTCAGTCTTGGATCAGGGGATACAGGTATTTTGAACTATGCTTATGCTTTAGAGCAATTGGAAGCTGCATATTATGCTGAGGTAATGAAAGGAGGCTATTTTGCCAGTGCAAATGCTGAAGAGAAAACTATCATAGGAGATCTTGAGAAGCATGAAAGAGCGCACCGGGAATTTTTCAAGGCAGCATTAGGCACCAGTGCCATCGGAGTATTGGAGTTTAATTTTAGCAGCATTGACTTTGGTAGCAGAACATCTGTTTTGGGAGCAGCCAAGACTTTTGAAGACTTGGGTGTAGCTGCTTATAATGGTGCTGGTCAGTTTTTGGAAAGTTCAGATTTTCTTTTAATCGCCGGAAAAATTGTATCTGTAGAAGCTCGTCACGCAGCGGCTATTCGAGATTTGATCAATCCAGGTACAGCGGATTTTGCAGGAAATGATATCATTGATGCAAATGGTTTGGAGCGTACATTAAATTTCACACAGGTGCTTACAGCTGCCAGTGCTTTCGTAAGGACTAAGATTGATTTCAGTCAGCTTCCAAAGTAATCCCACTATTAAAACACAAAAGACATGAATTTAATTAAATTATTAGATACAATGTGCCCGGACACGCAAAGTGCCGAGGACCAAGACCGTTTCTACTCTCGTAGAGACGCATTTAGACAGTTTGGAGATTTTGGAAAGAAGGTTGCTCTTGCAGCCGTTCCATTGTCCATCTTTACTTCCATTCCTCACATAGCCAAAGCAGACACAGCTAGTCTGATTGGTGCTTTAAACTTTGCTTTGACGCTTGAGCATTTGGAATACAGATATTACCAAATGGCTTTGGATTCAGGAGTTGTTGCGGCGGCTGATCGAGTGGTTTTCCAGAAAATTCGAGATCATGAATTGGCTCACGTGAAATTTTTGCAGGAAGTAATAGGAAATGTATTGAAAGGTATGCCTGTAGCAGAGCCAAAATTTGATTTTACAGCGAAAGGTGCTTTCCAACCGTTCACGGATTATCCTACGTTTTTGGCACTTGCGCAAGCATTTGAAGATACGGGAGTAAGAGCATATAAAGGACAAGCTGCAGCTGTGAAAGAAAGCGATGTGGTGTTGACTGCGGCTTTGTCCATTCATTCAGTAGAGGCGAGACATGCTTCTCAAGTAAGACGCCTTCGTACCAAAAAAGGCCTAGATACAGTTAAAGGTTGGATCACAAATGCCTCAATTGGCACCTTGCCTGCAGCCACTACACCAATCTATGCTGGCGAAGAGATCGTAACTCAAGGTGGAGTAAATGTTGTCACTTTGACAGGAATTGATGCTGCAGGAGTATCTGAAGCATGGGATGAGCCTTTGAACAAAGATCAAGTATTGGGAATTGCATCCCTCTTTTTGGCTCCTTAAAACTTTATTGCTGGGTTAAAGTTGGTGGAGTTGATGCCATCCTCGCAAGGGGATGGCATCTTTTTTTATCTAAGATTTTTCACCACAGACCTGCCTGCCGTCAGGCAGGGTTCTCAGAGGAAAAAGAGCTTTTAGGATTAGGCTTTTAATTGAACTTCAAAACTAGCAGGCTCAATAGGTCATTTTCAAGGTCATTGAGAGAAAAGCTAAAGCTTTTTTTCTGGAGATCTTGGCGTAAAAGGGCTAAAGGAATGATCTGTTTTTTGCCGCAAAGCACACGAAGGAGCGCAAAGGTTTTTCACCACAGACCTGCCTGCCGTCATACAGGGTTCGCTGAGAAAAGGTGTGTCAAGGATCATACCTTGAATTGAACTTTTAACCTAGTATGCTCAATTGTATTTTTTCCTTAAAAAACCCGTGTCAACCTACCTGTCGGTAGGCAGGTCTGTGAGTTTTTCTATGAAAAACTTGCCTGACGGCAGTCAGGTCTGTGGGAAATCAAAACTGTTCAAAAAGCTATCTGATACAAACTGCAGCGCTGAATTTCAGGGAAGTTTTCGAGTTCGGGATGGTCAAATTCTTTCCAGAAGCTCATTCCAGTCTTTATCATCACCTTAACCGAAGCGATATTTCCCACTGAAGCCATCGAGAGCACTTCGGTGATACGTTTCTGCTGCGCAAAGCTCAGGCAAGCTAAAGCCCCTTCTGTAGCTAGGCCTTGGTTCCAAAATTTTTTGGCTATCCTCCAGCCGATATCTACACAGGGAGTAAAATCCGATTCAAAAGTTTTCCATCCCAGTCCGATCGTACCAATCAATTCTTTGGTCTCCAACAGATCGACTGCAAAATAGCAATAACCCTTTTCTTCAAACATCCGCTCCATGCGGTTCATCATAGCTTGGGTTTCCTCGCGGGAAAGAGGTTTTTGGAAAAAGCGCATCACCTCTGGGTCCAAATTGATCGCAGCAAAATCATCCAGATCAAAGGTCTGCCAAGTGCGGAAACCGAGTCTGGGAGAAGTGAAGATATATTGGTTCATTTGGTGTAAAATCTGTTTTTCTTCGATCGTAATCGAGAATTTACATATTTATTTTCGGTCCCGATTGGGGATTTACATTCCAAAGCTTCTTTACTTCTCCTTTCAAACTTTAGATTTCTTACTTCACTTCACACCTCCATCCCATTAAACGGATTAAACCGCCGTCTTCCCACGCCCATCGCCACGGCCCGGCAGACAGTTTTATCTCCGTATTTGACATTCAGCTTGTCGAAGTCCGGGAGTTGCTTATTAATTTCATTTTCAAAATTTCTCCACTAATACTTGTTTTATAGCAGTTGATTGAAATTTTGCTAAAAATTTTATTTGACCCCTTGACTTACACACACACACACACACCATATTTTAGTTTCAAAAAAGAAGCTAATGTAGGGTTGGCAACCCAATCTAAGTCGGGGATGTGAAAGCGAAAAACGACTTAAAAAAATCCAGAGTAGCCCCGGAAACCGAAAAGGGAAAGAGTATGACAGACTTATTTAATATCTTTTGAAAAATGTTTAAAAATTGTATACTTCCTGCGGTTATTATTTTAATCAGTTTCTCTGGTTGTTCAATAACCGAACATGATAATCCAATTAATAATGATGAGCTTGAAATTTCCAACGAATTCAAAGTTCCAAAAGGCCTCGATTTCAAGGATGTTATTCATATCGGGCAAGAACTAAGCAAAGTTTTGGGTAGAGATCAAAAATCAAATGCTTTCGCTTTTAGTATGGATTACAGTGAACTACAAATAGGAGGAGTTTTGAACCCCTTTGTTGAAAATGGAAGAATTATCCATCAACAGCTATTGGATCAGATTAATGCTTCTCCAGTATGGAACACGCTATCTGAAGACGATAAGCAGTCAATTCTTAGCCTTTCGGACCAAGAATTAGCGGAATTGTCTTTCATAATTAGTGTTTCAAATCAGATTACCAGTACAAGTGTAGATGGGGATCGAATTAGAAGTTGTGTTGCTGGCGTTTTAGGTGTTGGTGCTGTGAAAGAGTTGGTTAAAAATACGGCTGCTTTAGCTTCTGCCGAGGTGGCAGCAGAGATTTTGATTTTAGTGGGGAAGAGAACTTTAGGATGGGTGGCTTTAGGTTGGATGATTTGGGACTTTTACGATTGTGTTAAATAAAAAAATATGGAAATTCTTCTTAAAAAAGCCCTAGCCAGAGCCTCTGTTTTGACTGTATTAGTTTACATAATTTCTGGTATTCTTTTTCGGATATTTCCAGAATTTAAATTCTCTGAAATAGTGCTCGGTGTCTTGGTTGGCTTTAATTTGATATTTATGACAATTCAATTTAGGCGAGCCATAAATCCATCTTCTTTTTTTGATTTGGATACTTCTTTCAAATCGAAAATTATCAGCCAATACACACTTAATATTTTGATCTTCATCATTTTTATTTTAAGATCTTAGATAGGTATATTAGCTAGAAGTTGCCTCTATTTTTTAGAGGCAACTTTTTTGGATTTTCAAATTTCCATCCCATTAAACGGATTAAACCTCCGTCTTCCTACTCCCATGGCGACGGCCCGGCAGACGGTTTTGTCGCCGTATTTGACATTCAACTTGTCTAGTGCCTGATAGAGGTGGATCTGCTCTTGGCGGTCTTCGAAGAGTTTTCTGATTTTTATTAAAAACCTAAAAAGTAAAAATCTTAAGCCAATTCTATTTTTTCTCCTTTTAATTCTTTTAAAAAATTAGGGCAAAAGTCATAGCCATTTTGCCAAGCTATTCCCCCACCGGGTTCGATAAATACCTTTTCAAATTGCGAATGATCTAATAGCACTGCGGTGAAGCCTTTGCCTAGGAATGGTCGAAGGTTGACTATTTTCTCTTCTCCGTCTTGAAAACGTAACCAAACATGATAGTCTTGTAAGACCTGAATTTCAATTACTTCGTTCATCATTTTAGTCTAAGGGTTCGATTCGTTCAAGTTGAGCAGGAATTTGAGATTTTTTCCAGTTTTCGAGTAGTTTGTCCCGGTGCTTGGATGCCCATTCCAACACCAAAACATGAGCACGGTTAGGAAGATTCCCCGCCAATACTTCTAAAGTTTTGATATCGTATTCTGCTTTCATTCCCTGATATTCCGCATGGAAATGTGGAGGATTATGATCCTGAAAATACATTCGAATGATAATTCCGTAGAATCTTGATATCTCTGGCATTTCTATAAAGATACATTCTTGAGTGGGAAAAATGCTACAATCTGTTTGGCAGGTTATTCAAATTATCCCTTCAAACTTTATATTTCTTACTTCTCAATTTTCAAATTTCCATCCCATTAAACGGATTAAACCGCCGTCTTCCCACCCCCATGGCGACGGCACGACAGACGGTTTTGTCGCCGTACTTCACGTTTAGCTTGTCAAGGGCCTGGTAGAGGTTGATCTGCTCTTGACTGTCTTCGAAGAGCTTGATCTGATAGTTGCCATACACGAGGCTGCTGAACCGTACCCCGATCAGTCGGATCAGCATTCGTCTGCTGTAGAGCTTACGAAAGAGCGCCTTCACCACAGGTAGGAGCGTATGGTCTGCCGAAGTGTAAGGAATGCGCTGTTGCACGGTATGTGTCTCAAAGTCCGAGTAGCGGATCTTCACGCTCACACAGGCGGAAAGTTGCCCTTTTTGGCGAAGTTTGGAGGCGAGTTGCTCGGTCATGGCAATCATCGTAGCTTCCAGTAGCCTCACATCGATGGTGTCCTGCTCGAAGGTGTTTTCGGAAGAGATCGACTTGGCTTCAGAGTAGGGCGTGACCAGTGAGCGGTCGATGCCGTTCGCTTTTTCCCAGATCATAGTTCCGTTTTTCCCGAAAGTTGCTTCCAAGAGCTCGGCTGGCATCTGCTGGAGTGTATGGACTTTTTTGACGCCCATGTTGTAGAGCGTTTGGGAGGTTTTCTCACCGATCATGGGGATTTTGCGCACGGATAGTGGTGCGAGAAAGGGTTTTTCCTGACCGAATGGGATCTGCTTTTCATTGTTGGGCTTGGCTTCCCCGGTGGCAACTTTGGATACGGTTTTGTTTTCCGAAAGTCCCATGGAGATGTTGAGACCGCTTTGTTTGATAATTTTTTGGCGAAGCTCATGGGCAAGTTTGAAGCAGCCAAAAAAGCGATCCATCCCCGTCAGGTCGATGTAAAACTCATCCACGGAAGATTTCTCAAAGAGCGGCACACTCTCCCGGATGATCTCAGTGACTTCGTGGGATTTTTGGCTGTATTTCTCAAAATCCCCCCGCACGAGAATAGCCTCAGGACAAAGTTGCCGAGCCGTCCGCATCGGCATGGCCGAGTGTACTCCAAATTTCCGTGCCTCGTAGCTGCATGAAGCCACTACTCCCCGGTCGCCGGAGCCCCCGATGAGAATGGGTTTGCCATTCAGCCTGCTGTCAAAAAGCCGCTCCACTGACACAAAAAATGTGTCCAAATCCATATGCACGATATTCCGCTTTCCTTCCATGACTTTTTGTTAATTATTTTAACATTTTAATGTTTATAATTTAAGCAAAAAGAATAAATTTGATGTCTGTTAGCGACGCAGATTGTCGAGATTAAAAAAAAGATACGCTTCGCGAGATAAAGAGATACGCTTCGCGAGATAGGAGTGTGTAATTGTCCTAGCCTCAGCTATATCTTGAAAAAGTAGCTGTGTAGCTATCTTGAAAAAATGAAGATATGCTTCGCGAGATAAGGAGATATGATACGCTAGATAGGGCTGGAACTATCTCGGCTTTAGCTATATCTTGAATATATCTTGCGCAGCATATCTTTCAATCAATATGAATTCTATAGTATTTCCATGTAAACCCCACACACAATGAGCGCCAACTCTCAAATCTTCAATAGAATAAAAAACGTAATTTGTATGGGTAATAGCCTTGTAATCAAAAAAATCAATCATGTCGAAAGTTGAGATCTTAATTCAGGAAATCAGGGCCTTAGAGCCTGAGGACCTTCAGAAAGTTCTTCAGGAATTACTGAAGCAGGCGGATCGCTTGCAGTTGGCAAAGGATTCGTTGGGAAAATTCGCAGGTTTAGGGAAAGGAGTTTGGGGGAGAGATGCTCAAGAATACACCGATCAACTCCGGGAAATTGACAGACCTTGAGCATGAAACTGTTCGTTGATACTTCCCCGTTTATCTATCTTGTAGAATCTCATGCATTTTATGGGGAGAAGGTTCAGGATTTGTTCCTGAATAGTATCGCAAGAAATGATGAGTTGATCACCAGTGTTATCACTTTGATGGAGTTCAGTGTGATGACCCAAAAGACCAAGAGGCTGGATCTGATCGAAAAATATCAAGATCTTCTGAATCGGCTTGGAATTCCATTGATTGAAATCACTCAGAGTATGGCTGAGCATGCTGCATTGATGCGAAGTAAATATGAATTTTTGAAACCTATGGATGCACTACAACTTGCTGTAGCAATTGATTCGGGTTGTATCCAGTTCATCACCAATGATAAAGGTCTTCAGCGGATTACTGAAATTCAGGTTATGACACTTGATCAATTTTGAAAAATTGGTTTATACCTACATTGAATAACTTTTCTTGAAAATTGAAATATACTTTGCCTGATAAAATGAAGATATGCTTCGCGAGATAAGGAGATAAGCTTCGCGAGATAGGAGGGGGTAATTATCTTGGCTTCAGCCATATCTTGAAAAATATCGCGCGCAGCATATCTTTCAACCGATCTGTATTCAATAGTATTTCAAACAATCGTTATCTAATGACCATCAATACCAACCTCAAATTCCTCCGGAAAAAGAAAGGACTGACCCAAGAAGCTTTGGCAGAGGCCTTGGGAATCTCTAGATCCAAGCTTGCCGGATACGAACTCAGCATTACTCCTCCGATTGAGACCTTGGTGAAAATCTCCGATTACTTGCGTGTGTCACTCGATATTCTCATCAAAGAAGATCTCGCATCCTATTCTGAATTCAAACTCCGGGAACTGCTGGAGACAGATCAGTTTCTGCGTGGCAGGAAGCTGCGGATTCTGGCAACTACCGTAGATGAGCAAGGGCGTGAACTCATTGAGGTTGTCTCGCAAAAGGTGAAGGCGAGTTATTTGGCGGGGTTTTCTGATCCGGAGTTTATAGCTGAGTTACCACGATTTGCTTTGCCTTTTCTTCCGATGGATAAGAAGCACCGGGTTTTCCAAGTGGATGGAGACTCTATGCTGCCGATTCCTGATGGAGCCTGGATTGTCTGCGAGTACATGGATGATTGGACGGCTATCAAAGACGGGGAGCGCTACGTCATCGTCACCGAACAAGATGGTGTCACTTTTAAAATCGCTTACAATCGAATCAAGGAAGAACAAAAACTTTTGCTCTGCTCGGCCAACCCGATCTACATTCCGTTTGAAGTAGAAGTGGATCAGATTCAGGAAGTATGGAAATATCGACTGGCGATGAGCTGATCAATGAGCAATCATCAATTTTCAATAACCAATTATCAATGGATAATTGGCAATGAGCAATAAACCTGTTTCCAGTTCCTTGAAACTTGTCCCGATAGTTATCGGGATGAGTTTGATCATTGAAAATTTCGTACTACCAATCATCAATGAGCAATGATCATAGTATCGATTTCTTGAAACTTGATCATTGAAAATTTTCCAAACCAATAACCAATAACCTTTTCCCTCTATGGCAATCATCTCGTCTCCCTATGGCAATATCCGAATCAGCTCCCGGGAAGGTTGTCTTTCTGAGTTGAAGTTTACCGATGAGGAAACGGATGGAGAGATATTGGATCAGGTCCTGTTGAGTACTGTGCAGCAGTTGGAGGAGTATTTTAATGGGGAACGAACCACTTTTGATATGCCGATCGGGTTGGGAGGGACTGATTTTCAGCGCAAAGTATGGTTAGCAATGAATGAAATTCCTTTTGGACAGACGACTACCTATCTGAAAATCTCCAAAAAATTAGGCAATCCCGGAGCGATTCGAGCTGTTGGGGCTGCCATCGGGGCAAATCCAATTTTAGTCGTACTTCCCTGCCATCGAGTGCTCGGAAGCGACGGGAATCTTACCGGCTATGCCGGCGGCCTGGACAAAAAAAAGGCCCTCCTGGAGTTGGAAGGCCATGCTTTTCAGGGGAGTTTGTTTTAGTGATTCGCCTCTTCCAGAGGCTAGACACAAGATTTTAGATACAAGAAATAAGACTGAAACACTACTAAGAGTCCGAACAATTGGCAACTGCAAACTGTAAACTGACCACTTAACCTTTACTACTTACTAATCTTCCGACTTCCCAACTTCCCAACTTCCTATTCATCCTCCAATTCCACAATAACCTCAATCTCCACAGCCATATTATTTGGCAGTGAACCCATTCCGACTGCAGATCTGGCGTGCTTTCCTTTCTCTCCAAAGACTTCTACCATCAAGTCCGAAAATCCATTGATTACGGCAGGCTGTGCGGTGAACTCTGGAGTAGCATTGACCATTCCCAAGACTTTTACAAACTGCTTGATGCGACTTAGGTCCCCGGTAGCAGCTTTGAGTACAGCAAGGATCTCCAGTCCTGTAGCACGTGCTGCTTCATAACCTTGTTCGGTGCTCAGATCTGCCCCGACTTTTCCATAGATTTTTGGGCCCGCGCCAGAGAGGTAAAGTAAGTTTCCAACTTGTCTCCATTTGACATAGTTTGCGATGGGTTGACTTACCTCAGGGATGACCAAGCCCATTTGTTTGATTTTTTCTTCCGGACTTTGGGCAAAAAGTGTAATAGAACAAAAAACAAGGATTGCGACAAGTAATGTTTTGAGGAAGATTTTCATTGTTTTTTCAAAGTGATTTTAACGCTCTAATATATAGTATTCTTTAGTGAATGATGAATTAAGGCCATAAATATTCCCACGAGCTTTAATTTGGAGCTTTCATCCAAATCCTCCCTCAACCCCAAATGGTATTGGTTAAGTCCCATCATTCTCGGGCCATTGAATTGAATCGCTGCTATTCCTTCATTTTCACTGAAAACTTCCCATCCATAGGCTGGAATATACCGTTGTTTTCCATCGGAAAGATTGGAATTTTTTGGTCTTTTTCACAAATTATATTGCACCTTCATTCCAATTTCAAGTTGAGTTATTTTCATTCCGAAAAAATAATTTCCTAATATTTATCACTTTTTCCCCTGATTTTTCACAAGTGATTTTCGATCGGTAATTAAGAAATTTAGGATCTAACAATAAGCCACTTGTCATGAAATCAAGCAAGACCCAGTCGGTGTCACACAGAGGAATGATTATCTGTCATGCGAAGATTCCACCTGCCCGCCGGCAGGCGGGTGTGGTCTTTAAAAATCAAATTATAATCATATGAAAACTATTCTAGTTCCTTTTGATTTCTCGACTTATGCATTAGCCGCCCTACAGACTGCCCAGCGGATTTGTGCTAAGAATCAAGCTAAAATCATCTGTGTCACAGTGATACCTTCCGAAATTGATTGGGATCTTCTTTCAGAGGAAGCCAAATTAAAATATCCACAATTGATGGAGGAGCGTCAAGAAGCCATGGAGGTTCTTCCCGGTTATGTAAAATCGGTAGCGCCGGCAAAAGCACATATAGAGCAAGTAGTCAAAATCGGTGTCCCTTACGAGCAGATTATCAGAGTTGCGGAGCAATCAGGCGCGGATTTGATCGTCTTAGGCGCTTATGGGAAAGGCCATATCGAAGGCAATTTTGTTGGATCAACACTTCAAAAAGTTCTTCGCTTCGCTAATTGTCCTGTCCTAGCAGTCAAAAGTGCGCTTGATGGAAATGCTTTCCGAAAAATGGCTTTTGCCACAGTATTCAATCCTGTTGGGAAAGTTGCTTTTGAAAAAATTCTCCCACTTGCCAAACTCTTCAAAACCTCCATTCATTTATTATATGTGAATACGCCGGATCATTTTACCAATTCCTCCCAGTCGGATCAAGAAATGGCTGAATTCGGCAAAGGTCATGAGCAATTTGTAATTCATCGTCACATTTACAACCATAAAAATGTGGAGGAAGGGATCAGGGAATTTTGCCTCAAAAATGATATTCGCTTGGTCGGAGTTGCTTCAGGAAATCGCACTCGTACATCTGCGTACATCGTAGGTACGACTGAGACTCTGATATTCAAATCAGAATTTGGAGTATTGAGTGTAAAATCTTGATTACCAGAATCTAAATCGCTTCTCATAAATCCTGTTTCTGAAGATCCAGTTATCCCAGATATCGGGTGAGAGGTAGATTTCAAGTCCTATGTTGGCGGTCAGATACCCATCATATCGGTGTGTAAGACCGGAACCGCGTCGTATCCTGCCATTATTTCTCAATATTTTATCGACATCGGGTTCACCATTGTCTAGAACAAAACTGGGATTCCTTATGGCTAGTCTTAGTCGATCCGGATTTTTACCCGTGATATAGTCGTCTACCAAATCGAGGTAAAATTCGTTGATGTTGAAGGCGGAGATGTCATCGATGTAATCGGTCAAAGTAAATCGATAGTTTCCTTCGATCTTCAGATCCATGTAGACATTAAGTTTGTATTTGAAGCCAAGTCCCATTGGAAATACCACGATTTTATCGTTGTAAGGATTGTTTTCCAATTGGAGTGGCCTAAGGTCTACCCACCTGCCATTTAGCTCTGCTTGAGGATTATTGGTTGACAAACCCACTCCGGCAAAGATGTAAGGATTCCAAAGGTGCCTTGTAATATTATTTACTTTCACAGGGTGCCAATAGTACTCGATGAGTGCGGCAACTTCAATGTTTGTAGCTCGAAAATGTAAATTTCTAGGCGTTCGAAAAGCTCTCGGGTCAGATGGGGGATCTTGACCCGATATTTTATAGTAAGTTCCTTCCAATCTCGCCTTGAGGTGCGTTCCAAAAATATAGTTTACTGCAAAATTCGCATGCCAGTCTGGTTGAATTCCTTCGTTGTATTTCCAAAATGAGTAAAGTTCACCAAAATATTGGGTTGGTCCAATGCCTGCTGAGATGGACCAAGGCTCTTCAAATCTGTAGCGATAGAAGCTCTGAGAGAATGCTGAAAAGTAAGAGAAAAGAAATAAAATGAGTAGTAATCTTTTCATTATTAATTTATTGCAATTCTGCCTATCGAATACAATTTTAAAATTAGCTCAAATTCTCTAATTTTTCAAACCCAGATTTTAGGTGAAGGTCCCGCTGAGGAAAAGGGATCTCTATTTTTTCCTCAGTAAATCGTTTGAAGATAGCATAATATAGTTGACTCTTAAGCACTTTTGGCTTGTTTACATACTCACTTGTCCAAACTCTAAGATTAAAATTCAAACTATTGTCGCCGTAACTATCGAAAAGGACATCGGATTCTAAGTTTTGTAAAACTCCGGTATTTTCTTTAGCTACTTCAAGAAGAATTTTCTTAATCTTCTCCGGATCTTCTTTGTATGAGACTCCAACTGGGAAATTAAATCGGATTCGGTGTTCATTATGAGACCAGTTAATTACTTGACTGTCTATAAACTGACTGTTAGGAACAATCACACTGATATTGTCATTTGTTACCACAGTAGTTGCTCGGGCACTGATTTGAATAACATCACCGTTTACATCGCCTACTTCAATTCGATCGCCTACTTTGATGGGTCGTTCAAAAAGTATTATTAATCCACTGATAAAATTGTTGGTAATATTCTGTAGACCAAAACCAATACCTACACCAATTGCTCCAGCTAGGACTCCAAAAGCAGTTAAATCAATTCCATTGGTTTGCAGGATTGAAAAAAAACCCCCAAGAATGATGAAATACTTGACCATGGTCCCAATAGATTCCTTGGTTCCTTTTTCGATCTGGCTTTTTTTCAAAACCTGCTTTACCAAAAATCTCCTTACCCACTCTGAAATCACAAAAAGTGCTATGAATGAGAGTACTAAAGTCAAAACCAATCCAATGGTTAGCTTTGAATCTCCTAGGCTGATGAGATTTTCATTTAATATAGACCCTAGCCATTCCCAAAAACTTCCTTTTTCTTCCATATCTGATTGTAATTTAAACTTTCAAATTGGACTTTAAATACCAATTTTGACCCTTAAACTATTTAATCTTACATCTAAAAACCAATATTGTTTTTGATTCAAATTCAATTCAATAGAATCTTTTGATTTAGATCATCCAAGTTGTCTGTTTTGAAATAATTGACCGAATATTTTTAATTTTGACCCTATGAGTAAACAGAGAGAAGAATTAGAACACCGCTTAAGACTACGGAATATCAAATTGTCAGACTATGAAGGTATCCGTGATATAATGGTGTCAATTTATAAAAATCAAGGTGGTGCATGGACAAAAGCTGAGCTAAAAAATCAGCTCAAGGTATTTCCGGAAGGACAAATTTGTATTGAAGACAACGGCGTTGTGATTGCGGCTGCATTGAGTATTGTGGTGGATTATGCAAAGTTCGGAGATAATCATACCTATGATCAGATCACTGGTTTCGGGAAATTTGACACGCATGATGATGATGGAGATACGCTGTATGGAACAGATGTATTTGTTCACTCAGAGTATCGGGGAATGCGTCTAGGTAGAAGGCTTTATGATGCTAGAAAAGAGCTTTGCGAAAACCTGAACCTCCGTTCAATCATCGCAGGTGGACGAATTCCCGGCTATTCGAAGTACGCCGATGAGATGACTCCAAGGAAATACATCGACTTGGTGAAGAATCGGGAGATTTTTGATCCGGTGCTTTCTTTTCAGCTTGCAAATGAGTTTCACGTCCGGAAAGTAATCACCAAATATTTACCTGAAGACACCGACTCTCGTGCTTATGCGACTTTGCTGGAGTGGATTAACATCTACTATGAAAAAGATGAAAAACTCATAGGAAATAAAAAGTCAATCGTCCGACTCGGTTTGGTTCAATGGAAGATGAGACGATTCTCCAATGTGGATGATTTGATGCAGCAAGTAGAGTTTTTCATCGATACGGTTTCTGGATATAAGTCGGATTTTTGCCTTTTGCCTGAGTTTTTTAATGCCCCGCTATTGGCAGAATTCAATGACATGGATGCTTCTGAAGCTATCCGTAATCTGGCTGATTACACCGATGAGATTGTCGGTCGAATGAGCGAACTGGCAGTGTCTTACAATGTGAATATTGTGGCGGGATCGATGCCGGAATATGACGGGAAGAGACTGCGAAACGTCAGCTACCTCTGTAGACGTGATGGAACACAGGACAAACAATATAAACTTCACATTACACCGGATGAAGCGGCCTATTGGGGCTTGCAGGGTGGAAATGGAATCCACGTGTTTGATACCGATGCGGGTAGAATCGGGATTTTGATTTGCTACGACGTGGAATTTCCTGAATTGGGAAGGATTCTGGCAGAACAGGAAATGGATATTCTTTTTGTGCCTTTTTGGACGGATACGAAGAATGCTTTCCTTAGAGTGAACACCTGTGCACGATCTAGAGCGATCGAAAATGAATGTTATGTTGCGATCACGGGATCGGTTGGAAACCTTCCTAAAGTTGAAAATATGGACATCCAATATTCCCAAGCAGCTATTTTCTCACCTTCTGACTTTTCTTTCCCACATGATGCGATCGTAGCTCAGGCTTCTGAAAACGAAGAAACCATCATCGTGGCCGATGTAGACTTGGATTTACTTACCAAACAGCGTAAAGCAGGAAGTGTCAGAAATTTGGAACAAAGAAGATTGGATCTTTACTCGGTACAATGGAAGCAGAAAAAATAATCAGCGAATACTTTGCTCATGTATCAGAGGAGGTTTTTGAACGAGCGAAAGCCATCAAAGTACTGATCACGGATATAGACGGCGTGATGACTGATGGAGGAATTATCTATGATGACTTAGGTACAGAATACAAAAAATACAATGTTAAAGATGGGCTGATCGTTCAGCACCTTAGGAAAGCAAAAATCCTGGTTGGTGCAATCACCGGTCGAGCTTCTCAAGTAGTGGAAAATCGCTGTGAGGAACTGAAGTTTGATTTCCATTATCATGGAATTAAAGACAAAGGAAAAAAACTGGAAGAGATCCTTCAGACGATTGAAGTCAGCATGGATGAAGTCGCCTACATCGGAGATGATCTGATTGATTTGCCGATTTTGGCAAATGTAGGTTTGGCAGTTTCGCCAGCTGATGCCTTGCCATATGTGAAGGCTTATTGCCATTATGTTTCTCCTTTTAATGGAGGGGAAGGAGTATTCAGAGAAGTCGGGGATATCCTGCTGCATTCTCGAGGTCAGCTTATTCCACTTATTGAAATTTTATCCAAGAAAGAATTATGATTAGAAACACCCAGCCAATGCATATCCGCAAGGGCATTGTATTAGGATCGGATAAACCCGTGCTCTTCTCAGGACCATGCGCGGTCGAAAGCTATGACATTTGTATAGAAATCGGAACTAAAGTAAAAGCCTGGGCAGATGAACATGGCTTTTCTTATGTTTTTAAGGCGTCTTTTGACAAAGCCAACCGAACTTCCTCAGGTTCTTTTCGAAGCATCGGAATGGATAAATCGTTGGAAGTTTTGCAACGAGTAGGAAAGGCATTAGATGTTCCCTTGGTCACAGATATTCACGAGAGCTACCAAGCTGCTGAAGTCGCTGAGGTGGTAGATGTCCTTCAGATACCGGCTTTTCTTTGTCGACAGACTGATTTGCTTTTGGCTGCAGGTCAAACAGGCAAAGCTGTAAAAATCAAGCGCGGACAGTTCATGGCACCGGAGGATATGCAGTATGCCGTGTCCAAAGTCCGATCAACCGGAAATGAAAATGTCTGCCTCACAGAGCGCGGGTTTTCCTTGGGCTACCATAACTTGGTTGTTGACATGCGAGGGTTACCGATCATGAGGCAGTTTGCACCGGTAGTTTTTGATATTACGCACTCAGTACAGCAGCCCGGAGGTCAGGGCGGAAGCAGTGGGGGCCAGAGAGAATTTGCCCCAATTCTGGCAAGAGCTGCCGCAAGTACGGGAATTGATGGTTTTTTTATTGAGACTCATCCTGAGCCTTCAAAGGCTCTTAGTGATGGGCCTAACTTAATTCCTCTTCAAAGAATGGGAGATTTCCTTAATATGTTAAAACAAGCATGGCATTTGGGTAGAGATTTTCAAGACTTCCAAGTGGAGTAAAACCATCAAATTAAATATGAAGAAAGTAGTAGCCATTGGCTTAGGAGTGATTGTGATTTTGGGTGTACTTTGGTTCACCCTTTTTAATAAAAAGTCAGATTTAACAGAAGAATTACAAGGCAGACTCGCAAGTGAAACCTCCGAAGTCCAGCTGAAAATAGGTCAAAAGCTACTTACATCCAGTGGGACCCTTCGGGCTTTCTATGCTGAAAGAGAGTTTGCAGAGGCCTGGTCACAAAACGGCAAACTGACCAAACTTGGTGAAGAACTAAGGTTCGAAATCGGAGAATCTAAGTATGATGGGCTCAACCCTGAAGATTATCATGCCGCTGAAATCGAATTGTTGTTTCAAGCGATTTCTGACCAAACAGGAAACCTTAAGACTAAACCTTTTGCCGAATTGGCGGATTTGGATCTGTTGCTAACGGATGCCTTTTTCTCTCTTGCCAAGGATTTGGAAATCGGGAAGGTAGATCCTAGCACCCTTAAATCCGCTTGGGATCTTGGGGTAAACACCCCAAGTGTAAATTATCATGAGCTTTTGAATGAATCGATCCGCAAAGGATCAATAAAAGAAGGGCTGGAAAGCCTCTATCCTGAATTTAAAATCTATAGAAAGGGAAGAGAGGTTATTCGCGATCTGGCCGAAAAGCAAAAAACAGATACCTTGGCTTGGAAGCCAGTGAATTTACCAAAGTCTTTAAAGGTCGGTGACACCAATGATGCGATTCCCCAATTACGTAACAGATTGATTTTTTGGGACTTCCTACAACCTTATGAATTCAAAAACGAGTTGGTTTTTGATTCCCTAATGGAGGAAGGCTTGAAAAAGTATCAAAGCTATAATGGAATGGAGCCGGATGGAGCCATTGGGAATTTGACAGCGGAAAGTCTTAATAATTCTCCTGCAAAATTGATGGATATCGCAGCAGTCAATATGGAGCGTATGAGGTGGCTGTCCGATACACTGAGAGATACCGAATTGATTCTGGTCAACGTAGCAAATTATCAATTGGACTACCTTGTAAAGCTTGATACAGTCCTTACTGCTAAGGTGATTGTGGGAGAGGAATACAATGCTTCACCGGTATTCAGTGCACCGATGACATACATCGCATTTAGCCCTTATTGGAATATCCCTACATCTATTGTTAAAGATGAAATCGCTCCAGCAATGCGGAAAAACCCGAAATATTTGGATCAAAAGAACATGGAGGTAATTACTTCCTCCGGACAACCTGTAAATGTAAAGCCCAAAGATTGGACTACAGAACCATTCCCGTACTTGATCCGACAAAAACCAGGAGCGTCCAATTCGCTAGGGCTAGTGAAGTTTATGTTCCCTAACGAGCATAGCATTTACATTCACGACACCCCTGCTCGAAGTTTGTTCAACCGAGAAAATAGAGCTTTGAGTCATGGCTGTATCCGAATTCAGGATCCTGCAAAATTTGCTGCGCTTTTACTACAAGACGACCCTTCTTGGACTGCTGAAAAAATTGACTTGGCTATGCATCAGGAAAAAGAACAAATCGTTCAACTGAAGAAACATATACCTGTAGTTATATTTTATCTGACATTCTGGGCGGATTCTGATGGAGTCCCAAATTTCAGATCGGATATTTACAATCGTGATCAGGAAGTATTAGCAAAATTGAAGGCAAGTAGAACACAGTAAGTGTCCAATTCACTGAATCAGAATGAAGTGGTTATTTGAGATTTAAATCTAGTTTTGCAGTATCTTACTGCATGACTGGATTTATGTATCGAATAATCACTTTTGCGTTTTTTTTGGTGTTTTCACCCATTTTTCTTCGGGCAAATAGTGCTGTTATTCAAACTACGATTCAGGACCAAATACGCCTCAAACTTGAGAATGTCCAGCCTGGGTTCCCCTTAAATATCCGGAATCAGAAACTTACTTCTTCTGATGAAATTTATTCATTTTACTCAAATCGGGCCTTTGAAGAGGCTTGGTCCTCTGATGGATTTTTAACTGAATTAGCGTACGAATTGAGGTTCGAAATTAGACAATCCAAATTCGATGGATTAAATCCCCTGGATTATCATCTAGCTATAATTGATGCATTTTTTGAAACGTTTGAATCCAATAAAAAAAACAAGCTGCCTAATGATCAAGGGGAGCTTGTAGATCTTGAACTTTTTTTGAGCGATGCTTTTTTTCAACTTTCAGCTCATTTAGATCGGGGCAAAGTGGATCCCTCTCTTCTCAAATCCACTTGGGGAATATCACCTAAGCCACAAAAGATAAATTATAGCGAGCTGCTTGCTGAGGCACTAGTGGAAGGTGAGGTCAGAAGAAATCTCGAAAAACTCTATCCTAAATTCACCATTTATAAACGAGGCCGTGAGGTGATTCGTGCGCTGGATGAAAAAAGCAAGTCAGATTCCCTGAATTGGAAGCCTGTTAAAATAGATAAAACAATTAAAGTTGGGGAAAGTAATAATTCAATTCCTGTCATTCGGCAGCGACTCCAATTCTGGGGATACATGGGGCAATATGAATCGGAAGAACCCAAAGTGTATGATTCTTCCCTATTTAAAGGTGTTCAAGAATTCCAAATGAAAAATGGAATGCAGCCCGATGGAGCAATAGGTAAAAATTCATTAGCTGGAATTAATAATTCTCCATCCGACCTTATCAATAGAGCTGCGGTAAATATGGAGCGATTGAGATGGCTGCCTGACACTGTAAAGGAGGCTGAAATCATTTTAGTCAACATTGCCAACTTTCGACTGGATTACATTAACAAAATGGATACAATTTTTTCCTCCAAAGTGATTGTTGGTCTTCGATACCATGCTACTCCAATATTTTCGGCCCCAATGAGTTACATTGTTTTCAGTCCTTTCTGGAATATTCCTGCCTCCATAGCTCGGAATGAAATCATTCCTGCCATCCGTAAAAACCCAAATTACCTGAGTCAGAAAAACATGGAAGTGGTAACTTTTTCGGGTCAACCTGTGGATCCGAGCTCAATTAACTGGTCTGCAAAAACATTTCCGTATATGATCAGACAAAGACCCGGAGGAAGTAATTCTTTAGGGCTTGTGAAATTCATGTTTCCTAATAAATATAGTGTTTATATCCACGATACGCCTTCGAGGTCACTGTTTGAGCGAGAGGATCGAGCGCTGAGTCATGGATGCATCAGGCTTCAGAATCCAGCTGAATTCGCAAAAATCCTATTGAGTGATATGCCGGGATGGTCCGAAGAGCGAATTCGGGAAGCCATGAATCGAAAGACTGAACTGATCGTGAATCTCAACAGGAAGATTCCTGTGGTATTGGTGTATTTGACTTTTTGGGCAGATTCCAGAGGTCAGGCTAACTTTCGCCAAGATATTTACAACCGGGACGAGGAGATTCTGACGCTACTCAAAAAATAATTAGGGTTGTACCAGTACTGATTGACTTAAGTACTTGTTGTCGTTTCCATAGATGAAAAGTAGGCTACCGTCTTTGATCAAGTCGATAACTTTGGCGGATAGCTCAGGAGGGAGAGCAGGGCAACCTAGGCTTCTGCCCAGTCTGCCGGTGGTTTTCGCAA
This sequence comes from Algoriphagus sp., assembly GCF_046296635.1. Classification (GTDB taxonomy): domain Bacteria; phylum Bacteroidota; class Bacteroidia; order Cytophagales; family Cyclobacteriaceae; genus Algoriphagus. Next base: position 122,337 of record NZ_JBKBKZ010000008.1, read on the forward strand.
ATTCCTCTCTTGCATAATCAGCTCCGTGGATTACAATTGCACGAGCTCTGGCTTGGTCATTGAAACCCTTTTCTAATCCGTCAAGGCGAAGAGAGTAGCCATGCTTACCCTGATATGTTTCAGCAGTTTTATAGAAACCCAAGCTGCTTTGAAAGGATTCATGCGTGTTGGAAAAATTCGTCGCCATGAGTTCGCCTGTGTTTCTGCCATGAGCGACTACTGAATTGAGCAGGATCTCTCTTTTCTCTACATCGATGACCCACAGGCGCTTTTCTGTCGATGGTAGCGTGAAATCAATAACTGTCAATAAGGGCTTTTTGAGGTCTTTACTTAACTTTTCCCAGCCTTCAAGTGCATAATTAAGCGCCTCATAGTTTGGGGTTTTTTGATATTTCGCTCCCAATGATTGGAGTATTGATTCTGAAGAATTGGTGCTTTCAAGTGGAGTCAAAAGCGGGATATTTCCAAGGTTTGGATCCGAAAAAGTCAAATTCCAAACCAAGGAAATTAAAATTCCTGTGATAATCATAAAGCTGAAGGAACTGGTGAGGTGATTTTCAAATGTAACGTATTGAACTCAGAGTCAAAAACATTGCCACAAAATAAGGGGATTGACATTAATCACTTTTTGGCAAAATCAACAAATGGAACCTTCTTTGTCTTCTGGAAGGTTTTGTGGAAGGTCAATAAACTGATGGTTTTGGTGACCTTTTTCAATTCATTATTTTCATAGTCCAAAATTAATAAATTGACTAGCAGTTATTTGAAAGATTTGTTTAATAAAAAATATAATATATTAAACAAAAAAACACTAACTGCTGTTCCTTAATCCAATGAAAGTATCCGTTTATCGCAAAGAACATTTCAACGCAGCCCATCGTCTAAACAACACCCAATGGTCTGAATCCCAAAACGAAGCTGTATTTGGAAAATGTAATAATTACAACTACCATGGGCACAACTATGATTTGATTGTGCAATTAAAAGGTGAAATTGATCCTGCGACAGGATATGTTTATGATATGAAGATCTTAAGTGATCTGATTAAGGAATATGTTTTAAATAAGTTTGACCATAAAAATTTAAACCTGGATACCGATGAATTCAAAGATCTCAATCCATCTGCTGAAAACATTGCAGTGGTTATTTGGAATATTTTGAGGGAGAAAATTGATCGGAAATTCGAATTGACAATTCGTCTATATGAAACAGAAAGAAACTTTGTTGAGTACGATGGGAATTAATCTTTCCCGAGCTTCCTTCGAGGATATTGGGGAAGAACATGTCGGAACTTCCCTTGAGACTCCATTAAGAGAAGATGCCTTTGAAATAGATGATGACCTCAAGGTCGAATTAATCGAGAAGCATTTCAGAGAAATCATGCACATCATGGGTTTGGATCTCACCGACGACAGCTTGAAAGGTACTCCTCACAGAGTTGCCAAAATGTACGTGAAGGAGGTTTTCAGCGGTCTTAATCCCAAGAACAAGCCGGTAGCCAAGCTATTTGAGAATAAGTACAAGTACAATCAAATGCTTGTTGAGAAGGATATCACATTCCATTCTCATTGTGAGCACCATTTTGTACCCATCTATGGTAAAGCGCATGTGGCCTACATTTCGAATGGTGATGTGATCGGTCTATCCAAAATCAACCGAATCGTTCAATATTATTCGCAGAGGCCACAAGTGCAGGAGCGATTGACCATGCAAATTGGAAATGAATTGAAAGAGGCTTTAGGTACTGATGATGTAGCTGTTGTGATGGATGCCTACCACATGTGTGTGAGTTCAAGAGGAGTAAAGGACACCAATAGTTCGACCGTGACGTCATTCTACTCTGGCAAATTCGAGACAGATGAACAATCGAGAAACGAATTTTTGAAATATATCAGCTTAGAAAAGTAAATGCTTCAAAAAACATAATTTCGAAACCGGGCTCATTGCTCGGTTTTTTTTTCGCTTTAATAAACATTATCTATCTCAACTCGATTCTAGAAAAAGAATTTAACATATATGCAGAACAAAAATATTGTAATCATAGGAGGTAACTCCGGTATCGGACAGGCTACAGCAACGTTGCTTCGTGAAGCCGATGCCAATCTTTTTTTATATTCTAAGAGTGGAAATGAAACGACTCCACTCGACACGAGCGTGGATTTTTCCGAGATCCCCGGATTACCCGAAGTGATTGACGGAGTCGTCTATTGCCCAGGCACAATCAACCTGAAACCTTTTCACCGAATTTCGATTTCTGATTTTCAGAATGAAATGGATATCAATTTTTTTGGTGCTGTCAGAGTTTTGCAAGCATGCCTCAAAGGACTGAAAAAATCTTCAAATCCCTCAGTCGTTTTATACAGCACTGTCGCGGTGAAGACAGGGATGGGTTTCCATGCGGGCATTGCCTCTGCCAAAGGTGCAGTGGAAGGTTTGACACGTTCACTAGCTGCCGAATGGGCACCAAATAAAATCCGGGTCAATGCCATTGCGCCTTCTTTGACAGAGACACCTTTAGCAGGAGCCTTACTTTCGACTCCGGAGAAAAAAGAAGCATCTGACAAGCGGCATCCTCTGGGTAGAATCGGGAATTCAGAAGACATTGCTGAAGCGACAGTTTTTTTGCTTTCAGAGAAATCCTCCTGGATGACAGGCCAAATTCTTCACATTGACGGCGGAATGTCAAATTTGAAGTAAAACTTAAACATTTTATCAGTTCATATTGTCTTACCATCGGGTACGGTCCCGAGAAGAAAGTGCTGTGATTATGAAGACTCCACCTGAATCATTCCTGCTGTTCAAGGAAGAATTGAGGAAAGCCCAACTTGAAAAAGAGCGGCTCAAACAACATTACGAAGAAAAATTGTCTGATGTCAATCGAGAGCTTTTTCGATTGAAAGAGCAAATTCAATCTCAGCAGGACATGATGCGTACCACGCTTGAATACGCCTCCGTTCTAGAGCAACGATTGTCTGAGTTCAAAGAAGAGGTTGCACACGTGACCACTCAGCGTAAAAATTCCGTTTACTAAGTCCAACCTCCACTAGTTATGAATCAAACTTTGAACCCCTCCGAAATTCAAGACTTTGAATTAGCATTTGAAGACAGATATGCGAGAGTCTTGGCCAATGCTGATAAAAAAATAATAATCTGTGAATTGCTAGCCGATTACATTCCTATTGATGACTTCAAGGAGGCATTCGCACAGGTCGGGAAAATTGTGAAAGCGGGGGACTTTGAAAAATTTATTTTCGATAAAAGATCTCTTCGGGCTTTTCATCAGCCTACTATGGAATGGTATTTTATTCATTGGAAAAAAGACATGCTTGGGTTTGGTTTGAAAACTCACAGAAAAATACTGCCTGCGGAGAAATGGTTTGAGAAAATGGTGCAGATCGCCAAGCAGCAGATTTTGGAAACCTATCCGGACAATATCATTGATCAATTGGACATCCAATATTGCGACTCTATCGAAGAAGCAATTAAGTTATGATTAGACATTTTGTTTCGGAGGAAATCATGGCTTCGGATTCCTTTTATCGAAGGAATCTGATCAATTGCCTTTCAGGATATAAAAGCCTCAACCTGATAGGAACACAAAGTTTGCAGGGGATTACTAATCTGGCTCTTTTTTCACAAGTTTTTCATATTGGAGCCAATCCACCTACTGTAGGAATACTTTTTAGGCCAAATACGGTCGTAAGACATACTTTAGATAATATCTTGGACTCTGGATTTTTTACTTTGAATAATGTTACCTCTGAATTTTACAAAGAAGCCCATTGGACTTCTGCCAATTGGGAAGGTTCGGAATTTGAAGCCACAGGGATTGAATCAGAACATCTGAATGGTTTTTTTGCTCCTTTTGTAAAAAACAGTCCGGTCAAACTTGCCTGCTCTTTGGTAGAAACACAAACACTAAAGGTGAATCAAACCATCCTGATGATAGGAAATATTGATTCGATCTATATCGATGAAAAAGGGTTGAGAAAAGATGGTTCGCTCGATTTGAACTTGTTGGACACAGTTACCGTCTCAGGATTGGACGAATATCATGTGGGTCAAAAACTGAGTAGATTGAGCTATGCCAAACCCGATAAAGCAATCGAGGAGATCTAGATAAAGTTTTTTTTAGAATTTAGATTAATTTTTTAATTTTAGGCAAACTGAAAAAATTAGTAAAAATGAAAAAGCTCCTTTTTGCCATAACATCACTTATCATTGTTTCATGTGGTTCCGAAAACAAGGAAGGAAAAACTGTATCTGATTACGTTCCTGAGTTGGTTATTGTGGATAGTTTAGTGATTGACCGATTGGTAGTCCCTTCATTATTAGATTACACAAAAGATCGCCAACTTTTCCTGTTTTTTGATTTTAAAAGCAAAGAGCTCATTCTTACGAAAAATACAGGTGAGATTTTGACTGTTGCTAATCGTGCGGTGGAAGGCCCAAATAGTTATAAACCTAGTTATTTTTCAACAGTTAGGTTTGTTGACAATAACCGCATCTTAGTTGAAACTTATACTGGCAGCTTTATTTATGATAGGGAATTCAATCTAATTGATTCCAAACCATCCAAAGTACAGATCCTTAGTACAATAATGGGTGATACTCCTGGTTTTGTTTTGGACGAAAAACGTCAATTTAAATTCGGCTTTTTAGAAGCTGATATAGATCAAATTCAAAAGAATGATGAAATGAAAATGGATGAATATGATTTTTTAAAAGTCAGCGACCACGATGGTGAAGTCTTGTTTTCATCCCAAATACCAAGATCCGTTAATTACATTCAAACACCTGGTGTTTATTTTTCTTATGATCCTAACTCGTTAATAAAGGGCAACAAACTCTTTTTGCAATTTTTATTTACTCCGATCATTTATTCCTACAGTTTTCCTGAGTTAGAATTATTGGATTCGATTTTCTTGGATCCTGGTAAGGAATTTAAAGAAGTCAAACCTAGTCCAAAAGGGGAGAATTTTGGTCGTTTTTTTGAAGAATTAAAAGGATCACGTTATGAAAAATTCGTGTTTTCTAATGATTATCTGCTTACATGGTATGTAAAAGGAGCTCCCGATGAAGAAGTTGATGCTTTGGATCGGAGAGTTGTAGGGGATGAAAAATATAATCTACTCGTGAAAAAATATAAAACTCCTGTTTATCAAATTTTTAAGGGTAAAGAGAAGCTTTGGGAAGGAGAATGGCAAATTAAGTTAGAAGTCAAAAATGATCTCATTTATTCTGTCAATGCTAAACTTGGGGAAGATCCAGATGCGGAAGAACGTGACGTCCAAACCCTATATTTCTATGAACTCCGCTGAAATTATAATTCGTAAATAAAAACCCGTCATATATTCTATTGAACCTCCTCGAACTCACAGATTCAGGGCTTTTTTGTCCACCCGCTGGGATTTTCATTGATCCCTGGAAGCCTGTGGATTTGGCAGTGATCACGCATGCACATTCAGATCATTCCCGATGGGGCATGAAGCACTATCTGGCGCATCATCATTCTGCCGAAGTGATGAAATTTAGACTTGGTTCAGATATAAGTTTGGAAACCATGGATTATGGTCAAGCGATAAATATAAATGGAGTCCAGATTTCACTCCATCCCGCTGGACATATCCCGGGTTCTTCTCAGATTCGCCTAGAATATAAAGGTCAAGTGGCAGTAGTCAGCGGAGATTATAAAGTAGAAAATGACGGACTTTGTACGCCTTTCGAACCTATAAAATGTCACGAGTTTGTTTCGGAGTGTACCTTTGGCCTGCCGATTTACAAGTGGGAAACACAGGTAGAAATTTTCAATCAGGTAAATTCTTGGTGGAAAGAAAATACTGCTGAAGGAAGAAATTCAGTACTTTTTGCCTATTCCCTCGGGAAAGCTCAGCGAATCCTTCAAAACCTGGATCAGAGTATTGGAGAAGTTTTCGTCCATGGCGCAGTCTGGAACACCAATCAGGCCTTGATTGCCAATGGGATTGACCTTTGGGATGTGCCTAGAGTTACTCAGGAGATGCCCAAGTCAACTTTCAAAGGTTCCTTAATTATTGCACCTCCATCAGCGATGGGTACTCCATGGATGAAGCGATTTGGTCCTTATCGTACCGGGATTTGTTCCGGATGGATGAGTGTTCGAGGTACTAGAAGGAGAAGAGCTGCGGATCGGGGATTTGTGCTTTCTGATCATGCAGATTGGGAAGGGCTGATTCAGGCAATCGAAGCGACAGAAGCCGAGAAGGTGTACCTGACTCATGGGAATACGGCTGCCTTCGGGAAATTTCTGCAGGAGGAAAAAGGGATAGCTGCTGTAGAATTGCAGACACTTTTTGGTGTAGAGGAGGTTGAATAAGGGATTTTAGGCAGGATTGAAAAATTGGAAGATTGAAAAATTGAAAAATTGATGATCCACCGATACCTTGGGTCTAGATTCAAATTCACTATTTATGCCCAAGTTATTGATTTCCATTCTTCTAAGCATCCTTTTAGCTTCCTGTCAAAATCCTCCTTCAAATAATATTGACGATTATCTTAATACAGTAACCGGTCCGATCTCAATCGATTCCATTGGTTTGACTTTGATTCACGAACACATGCTGGTGGATTTTATCGGGGCAGATTCGATAAACTCAGATCGATGGAATCGTGATTCGGTTGTCGCCAAGGTTTTGCCTTTTCTACTTGAAGTAAAAAAACACGGAGTTAAGACCATCCTGGATTGCACACCTTCCTTTTTGGCCAAGGACGTACTTCTGTTAAAAGAACTCAGTGAGAAATCAGGGATTCAAATTCTGACAAACACGGGCTATTACGGAGCTGTGGGAGGCAAGTATTTACCAGAACATGCTTATTCAGAATCTGCTGAAGATCTTTCCTCTCGATGGATTGATGAATTCGAAAATGGATTCGAAGGAACTGGAATCAAACCCGGTTTCATTAAAATCTCGGTGAACGAAGCTGACACCCTTTCAGAAGTTGATCAAAAACTGGTCAAAGCTGCGGGTTTGACTAATCAGAAAACGGGATTAACAATCGCTTCTCATACCGGAACTTGGAAGACAGCAGTTCAGGAAGTTTGGATTCTTCAGGAAATGGGAGTGGATCCATCCGAATTTGTATGGGTTCATGCACAGGCTGAAAAAGACTTCTCAAATTATGAAGAAGCCGCAAAATTGGGAGTTTGGATCAGTTTGGATGGGATAGGATGGGCAATTGATCCCTATGTGAAGCGATTGCTATTTGCTAAGGAAAAGGGATTTTTAAATCAGATTTTGATCTCCCACGATGCCGGTTGGTATGATCCTGCCAAACCCAATGGAGGAGATTTTCAGCCTTTTACCAATATCTTCGAAAAGTTGATTCCAATACTGAATGAGAAAGGATTTTCACAGGCAGATTGGGATCAGCTTTTGATTGAAAATCCTCAAAGTGCTTTCCAATTGAAGGAGTAAGGTTCTTTACATTAATTCTTCCCAATACCAAACCGAATCTTGTAAGTCGCATTGATATACCAAGGGAAATAGAGGTCGGTGCCATAGGCAGAAATACTGGCTGCATTCCTGATGTTAGGATTTTTTGTTTTCCACTCCGCTTCAAGTTCAGTCATAATTCCTATTCGCTGATATTTGTTGACAGCATAAGTAGTCGAAGGTTCAGAATTGGAAAAGCTAGGATTGAACAAAAAAGACTCTCCACCCAGTTGTAGTGATGGCCCCATTGCAAAAGCTAATTTGAATCCGGATGGACGCTGTATGATGTCATATTTCAACATCGGAGTAATAAAAATACCTGAGGATTGTTCTTTGCTTTTTTGACCGGGAAATACTTCCGTCCCCTCAAGATTTCCAATTGATTGGTAAAATGTCAACCCTGTATTCAGAGAAGTCCTTCTTCCCAGCTTATAATTAAGCTCATTGGTAAAGTTAAGTCCCCACAGCAAATTGTTTCCATCAATAGAAGCACCGGCTCCAATTGAATACTGTAATTTGGGCCCATCCTGTGCAAAGGAGGCTACTTTAACAAAAGTGAGAAGCAAAAGGGCAAGAGTATATCGAAGTGTTTGCATGATGAAAGAGTTTAAATTGTGATTACCCAAACATCCTAAAAGTTTTTTAAGGGTAAAAAAAACTTAATGTCTTTTAACTAAAAACTTGTTAAATGGCTATGATTCAATTAATTGGTTTTTGACTTGTTCTTGATTTTTATTCGGGCTCCAAATTTTCTTTGCTGAATTTCAGTAAGCGACCTTGCCTGATTACCTTTGCGCATGGCAGAACAAATCCTCATCCTTGATTTTGGTTCTCAGTACACCCAACTCATCGCCCGAAGAGTAAGAGAACTGAACGTTTATTGCGAAATCCACCCTTACAACAAAGTACCTGAGATCACCGCTGACATCAAAGGCGTCATTCTTTCCGGTTCGCCCTGTTCTGTTCGCGATGCGGGTTCTCCGGATTTGGACATTGATGCCTTTCGGGGAAAGCTCCCACTCTTGGGTGTTTGCTATGGAGCTCAACTTTTAGCCAGTAAATACGGTGGAGAGGTGCTTCCCTCCACTATTCGTGAATATGGACGGGCCAATCTGGACCACATCGACTTGCATCATGACCTGTTGAAGGAATTGACGCATGGTTCCCAAGTTTGGATGTCCCACGGCGATACGATCAAAAAGCTTCCGACAGGATTTGAAATTATTGCAAGTACTTCCTCAGTGGAGGTTGCGGCATTTAAAGTAGAAGGTGAAAAGACCTATGGGATTCAGTTTCATCCGGAAGTAACTCACTCCACAGAAGGCAAAAATCTTCTCAGAAATTTCGTTGTCGGAATCTGCGGCTGTGCGCAGGATTGGACTTCAGATATTTTTATAGATTCATCTATTGCGGCATTGAAAGCCAAAATCGGAACGGATAAAGTGGTCATGGGACTTTCAGGAGGGGTTGATTCTTCTGTAGCGGCGACCTTGATTCATAGAGCGATTGGTGATCAGTTGACATGCGTTTTTGTGGATAATGGTCTGCTTCGCAAAAATGAATTTGAGGAAGTATTGGACTCATACAAGCACATGGGATTGAATGTGATTGGAGTGGACTCGAAAAAGCGTTTTTATGACGCATTGGCTGGTCTGACAGACCCAGAAGATAAAAGAAAAGCGATTGGGCGTGCTTTCATTGAAGTTTTTGATGAAGAAGCGCATAAAATCGAAGGTGTAAAATGGCTTGGTCAAGGCACGATTTATCCAGATGTGATTGAGTCTGTTTCAGTAAAAGGACCATCCGCCACGATCAAATCTCACCATAATGTGGGAGGCTTGCCTGACTTTATGAAGCTTTCAGTTGTAGAGCCATTGAATACGCTATTCAAAGACGAAGTGCGGGAAGTTGGTAGAGCATTGGAGATTGTTGAGACAATCATCGGCCGTCATCCTTTCCCGGGACCGGGATTGGGAATTCGTATTCTAGGAGATATCACTGAGGAAAAAGTGAAAACGCTTCAGGAGGTAGATCATATTTTTATTCAGGGTTTGAAAAATCATGGACTTTACGATCAGGTTTGGCAGGCAGGGGCAATTTTGCTACCGATCCAGTCAGTAGGTGTCATGGGGGATGAGCGAACCTATGAGAAAGTGGTAGCCCTTCGTGCTGTTGGTTCTGTAGATGGAATGACAGCCGACTGGATACATCTTCCGTATGAGTTTCTTGGCAAAATGTCCAATGAAATCATCAATCGAGTAAAAGGGGTTAACAGAGTGGTGTATGACATCTCTTCTAAGCCACCTGCTACGATTGAGTGGGAATAAGAAGAATCATCATGTGAAAAAGAGTCAAAAAAACCAGGCCTAGCTGCCTGGTTTTTTGTGTGATGTACATTTTGCAATTCGTTTACAAATTGGAACAAGCTCTACACTTTAGGGTATAATTCAAATTATTTTTATCCCATCATTATTCGCAAAAAGGTTGGAGTTCAAGAGCAGATTGAAACTCGGATTTTGAGATACTTACCAGCATACATTCAAAAGGTTATTTAATATGTGTCGAGTAGAAAAGACATAAGAAAGGGTAGAAGAGGGTTTTTCGGACCAATTACAAATGGAAGCTTTAGGCAGAGGGGCTGGCTGATCTGAAAAATCAACTTTCTTCAAAATAGTCAAAAAAGAGACAGGATTCCTCAAACGAGTATTGGCAACATTGTCTGGAGTATGCAGCATACAGAATAAATAGGTTGGGTTTGTTTGGTTTATTTTTAGTATAGCCTATGTCATATGCGACATAGGCTTTTTTTTTATTATCAATATTGAATTGAAGATGATCAGCTTCAATCTTACTGGCAAATAAAGCTAAGGACCTATTGGGCGTTCAAAAGGTTTCCTCATTCGAAGCTACATTTGTGGCCCAAACTTTGGGTTTGGAAATAATGAGTTAAATTTACCCTGCTTTAATCTTCCTGTCAGCCCCGGAATTATGCGAAATCTATTTCTACTAGTAGTTGTATTTTTTACCATTCATTTTTCAAATGGTCAAGGTCTTCCCCCCGAATACCAAAAAGCTAAAACAGCATTGCAATCCAAAGATTATTGGGAAGCAATGAATGGATTTAAACAATTGACCAATGCCGATAAGTATGGGAATTTAGCAAACTATGCAGCATTTCATTTGGCGGAAGCGGCTTTGGGTGCCAATCAGCCTGCCCAGGCAATTACTGCCTTACAACCGATTTATGGAAAGAACTGGAATAAATCCGATGAAGCCAGGTATTTATTGGCAACCGCTTATTTCCGTAACAGTCAAAATTTAGAGGCACTGAAGGTTATCAAAACCATAAAGAAGGACGGAATCCTTCAACAGGCCTACAACCTTTCCTTTGAATACTTAAAGAAGGCGACCGCAAGTTTTTTGGTGGCAAATCTTAATGAGTTCAAAACCAATGAAGGTTATGCGGCAGCTATGGCAACTGTCTTGCAAAAGCAAACCATTATGTCAGCCAGCGAGATCGAAGCTTTGAATCAAGTAAGGACCATGGTTCCTAAGAAAAAGGCGATTTCAAATGATGTTCTTGATATTGTCTTGATATTGCCTTTTACCAGTTCTGGTTCTTCCTCAGTTTCCGGAATCGGCTATAACGATTTCATGTTTGAACTTTATCAGGGAATTGAGATAGGAGTTGAGCAATTGAAAAAAGAGGGACAGAAGGTAAATCTGACGACATTTGATTCGAAAAGAGATATCGAGCATCTTAAAAACCTTCTAAAAGATCAGACTTTTGCAACCGCAGATGTGATCATAGGACCAATTTATCCGGAGGAAACAGATGTAATAAGTGCTTTTGCCGAGAAGGAACAGATTCCCTTTATCCATCCGCTTTCTAATTTGGGAGACCGATTCGAGCAATTCAAATACAGTTATCTTTTCAGACCTTCTGTCACTTCCCTTTCTACTGGAATCATTTCGAGTCTGAAATCTCAGAAATGGGGAAAACGTGTCGCAATCGGATACAGTGGTAGTTCGAGAGATGAGAATTTGGGCCAAATGCTTCAGGTAAATTTGGTAAAGGAAGGTTTTGAAGTGGTGAAAATTCAAAAACTGGATTCTAGAAATGCCTCTACTTTTCTTCAGGGATTAGGTGTAAGACGTGGAAATAATCCAGCAGTTGATCAGGTTATTTTGCTTTCAGATGATCCTGCCATCGCTCAGTCAGTTTTTTCCTTGATGGAAAGTATCAGCACTTCAGTTCCAATGTTGGTGATGGACTCTTGGTTGGGGTTCAATTTCGCAAACTATGAGATGTTGGAGTTCCCAAACTTCTATTTCATTGCAAATAATACCCCCAAGTTTGATTCTGAGGCGATGAAAGAATTCCGAAAACAATTCTACAGCCAATACTATATATATCCTGGCATGAACTCTATTTTAGGATTGGAACTGGTTCACTGGATAGGCTCAAATTCCAAATCAACCATGGACTATAATATCAGACGGAGTTTGGATCAAAAATCTTTCCAGCCGGGCAAGTTGACTTGGGGATTCAATTTTCAAAATTCAAACAATAACAGCTACACTCCAGTATTTAGAATGGAAGCAGGTGAGCTGATTCCTTTACAATAAATCATGCAAATTTCTGAAAGCAAGCGGCTATTTGCCCATGCAAAAAACTTTATCCCGGGAGGAGTCAATTCTCCCGTTCGTGCTTTTCGTGCCGTAGGTGGAGACCCGATTTTCATCAAAAGAGCTGAGGGAGCATTTATCTATGATGAAGACGATAATTCCTACATCGAGCTGATCAATAGTTGGGGTCCGATGATCCTTGGACATAATCACCCCATGATTCGTGAAGCTGTGATCAAAGCGATGGAAAACGGAACTTCCTTTGGAGCTCCAACTGCCCGAGAAGTGGAAATTGCCGAACTGATAGTAAACATGGTCCCTTCGGTGGAAAAAGTGCGAATGGTCAATTCAGGTACTGAAGCTACGATGTCGGCTATTCGAGTAGCCCGTGGATTTACCGGTCGTGACAAATTCATTAAAATGGAAGGTCACTACCATGGTCATGGGGATTCATTTTTGATATCTGCAGGTTCGGGTGCAATTACCATGGGACATCCTGATTCACCGGGAGTTACTCAAGGAACTGCCAAAGACACACTTTTGGCCCCTTACAATGATTTGGAAGCGATTGAAAGATTGGTAGAAGCAAATCGAGGTGAGATTGCTGCACTAATCTTGGAACCAGTTCCAGGAAATATGGGATTGACTTTGCCGCTGCCAGGTTATTTAGTGGGTCTTCGGGAAATTTGTACCCGAGAAGGAATCGTGTTGATTTTTGACGAAGTGATGACAGGTTTTCGCTTGGCGAAAGGTGGTGCTCAGGAGCTCTTTATGGTGACACCGGATATGACTACTCTGGGTAAAATCATCGGCGGAGGCATGCCAGTGGGAGCTTATGGAGGGAAAAAAGAAATCATGGAGTTCGTGTCCCCAGCAGGACCTGTGTATCAGGCAGGTACTCTTTCCGGAAATCCAATAGCAATGGCAGCAGGTCTGACCATGTTGAATTATTTAAATACTCATCCTGAAGTTTATAGCCGATTAAATGAAATCGGGATGCAAGTCGCTTCTGGAATGGCATCGATCAATATTAGACTCGGACATGACTTCACCATTAATCAATTGGGAAGCATGTATTCCTTGTTTTTCACAGAGAAATCCGTGACAGATTTTGAATCTGCCAAGAAATCGGATACTGCATTATTTGGGAAATATTTCCAAGCGATGCTTCATCGGGGAATCTATTTGGCTCCATCTCAGTATGAGAGCTTGTTCCTTTCTACGGCTTTGACAGATGATCTTGTCGGAAAAATCCTTCAAGCTCACGAGGAAAGTATGATGGAGGTTTTGTCGTAATTTAAGTACTAGCGATTCTGTCACAAACCGATTTATTTCTAAATAAACCGCTGGAAGGCGGGTGACCGATACTTCGACTTCGCTCAGTACAGGCGACCGAAGAAGGGTACAATCAAGGGTATTAAAAAATTTCAATGGTTATTTACTCGTGAGTAGAATACACATATTTCATGTGTTTATAACTTGATTTTCAAAGGCCACACCCGCCTGCCGGCGGGCAGGTGGAATCTCACATCGATTATAATCATTCCTCTGTATGTCGCTCAGAGTCATGCCTGTCTGCCTCAGGCAGGCTCGATTTCATAGAATTAATTCTAAAGGGCTGATAGCGATGTCAGCCTTTACTTTTTTTAGATATTCATAGAATGCAGGCTTTTACATAAACTGAACTCCATGTTCCAGCTAATTCTGCTAACTTCTGCATCGATTCATCACCAATCTCTTTTTGCTATGAAAAAAATACTTTCAATAGGAGTAATTTTCTGTTTGCTGCTAAGCCCTTCCGTTTTTGCCCAAAAGATCGATGCGGTTTACAACAACAAAATCAAGGAATACACCACGGATTCTAGGTTTTTGCCAGCATCGGTGATGAATGTAGTAGATCATCCTACTATTCCTTCTCCTCTTAAGCATTTTGGTGAAATCATCGGTTCGCCGGGCGTGATGCACAACACGACCAAAATTTATGAATACTATCAGCTTCTCGCGGAAAAATCACCAAATCTCCAAATCAAACAAGTTGAAACTACAGAAGAGGGTAGGCCAATCTATGTCGTGATTATCGGAAATGATGATAGTATGGAAAAGCTTGATACCTATAAAGGTCACCTAAATCGACTAGCCGATCCTAGAATTACTACTGCTGAACAGGCTGAGTCAATTTTAGAGTCTGCCAAACCAGTTTACTATCTCAATGGAGGCATGCACTCAACCGAAATGGGATCGCCCGAAATGCTGATGGAATTGGCCTATCGGCTCGTGACAAGCGAAGAAAAATCCATCAAGCAAATCCGAGACAACGTCATCGTTCTCATCAATCCGGTATCTGAACCTGACGGAAGAGATAAATTGGTGGATTGGTACTATCGCTACACCAAAGCCAGAACGCAATGGGATGGCGGCTATCCTCGCTCCGCACCGTATTGGGGTAAATATGTGTTCCACGACAACAATCGAGACGGTTTGCAGGTCTCTCAGGCGATCACAAAAGGAATTTTTTCCATCTTCTACGAGTGGCATCCGACGGTGATGTTGGATCTTCATGAGTCGGTTCCTTTGCTTTATATTTCCACAGGAACTGGTCCGTATAATGAGCAAATAGATCCAGTCACGATCGGCGAATGGCAAGTCATGGCAAATCATGACATTACCACCTTGGCCGCTCAGGGTATGCCGGGCGCGTTTACTTGGGCTTTCTATGACGGTTGGTGGCCAGGATATGGAATTTGGGTGGCAAACAATCATAATTCCAACGGACGATTTTATGAGACTTTCGGCAACGCCGGAGCAAATACCTATATGCGAGACCTCTCCAATCAGAAATATGCCGGTGATCCTGCTACGACACGAGAATGGTATCGTCCTGATCCACCCACAGAGCGTGTTTATTGGTCAGCCCGAAACAATGTGAACTATATGCAGGCAGGCGTACTCGCTTCTTTGACTTATGCTGCGCAAAATGGCGAGCAACTCCTTCGAAATTTTTACCAAAAAGGAGTGAATTCCATCCGTAAGGGAAAAGAAGACAGTCCTAAAGTTTTCGTGATTCCGGTGGATCAAAAAGATCCGACTATGGCCGCATACCTAGTTAATCAACTTTGCGCTCAGGCTATTGAAGTCTATCAGGCGGAAACCGGGGAATATGTAGTCCTATTGGACCAACCTTACAGAAACCTTGCTGTCACTTTGCTGACCGAGCAGAAGTACCCAAAAGATGCGAAATTCCCACCTTACGATGACATTGCATGGACTTTGAGTTATCTATATGGAGTAGAAGTCGAGCAAAAAGACAGTATCGCATATGAAATTTCTTCTTTGAAAAAAGTGGAATCAGATGTGAAGTATGAGGGAGAAATTTCAGGTTCAGGTAATTCCTATTTCATTCACTATCAGGCTCAAAATACAGTCTTACCGGCTTTATACTGGATCAAGGAGCAGTCGAAAAATGCAGAAATCCGAGTGATCAAATCTGAATTTCTCATCGATCAAGACACGCTGAATGTCGGTTCGATGATGATCAAAGGAATTTCTGCCTCTCAAGCTGGTGAATTAGGGAAAAAGTTCGGTCTCGACTTGATTCGAAGTTCTTCTGCTCCTGATTCTGATGAAACACATCTTGTGCAGCTTCCCCGAGTGGCCATTTACCATACTTGGTTTTATACCCAGGATGAAGGCTGGTCCCGATACACTTTTGAGCAGCGAGGAATCCCTTATACTTCAATTGACAAGGATGATTTGAAAGCCGGGAATCTCAACTCGAAGTTTGATGTGATTTTGATCCCAAGGTCACGGGGAACTGCCTCTGATTTTATTCATGGGATAGATTCACGATTTGGCCCAATGCCATATACTAAAACCGATCAATATCCTTCACATGGATTCCCGGATTCCAGTAATGATATCACCGGAGGGCCAGGTTTTCTTGGAATAGAAAACCTCAAAAAGTTTGTCGAAGCAGGTGGTGTGGTGATTACTTTGGATAATTCTACCGTCATGGTGGCTGAAACAGGAATCACGCGAGACCTAGAATCTTATAATGCTTCCGGTCTTTTTCATCCGGGTTCTGTGGTGACGGTAAAAGCCAAAAAATCGAATCACCCCGTGTTGTATGGATTCCCAGAGACCTTTTCAATTTTCAGAGGAAATGGACCGCTTTATCAGGTTGATTTGGCAAAAAGAGATATGATGCTGCTTCAGTATGGTACCAAACCGCTGAAAGATGAGGAGCCTTACACCGGAGAGATCATGGGAATGGCGAAGTCCGAATCGAAGAAAGAAGAGAAAGCGGAAGCTGGCAAAGAGCCACCTTATGTTCGTTCGGGAATGGTAAGGAATGAGCAGACGATCATCGGTCAGGGAAGTATTTTCAATGTGCCGGTTGGCAAAGGAAGGATTATCGCCTTCACTTTTGATCCACTTCATCGATACTTGAATCATCATGACGCCCCATTAGTTTGGAATACGCTAATTAATTGGAATGATTTGGGGGATTAAAATTCTGGAGGCTATGTTTGTCAGAGGATCATTTAAAAAATTAAAACCCAAACAAGATGTCAATCAAAGTCTACGGAATCAAAAATTGCAACACTATGAAGAAAGCCTTTGCCTTCCTGGAGTCAAAGGGAGTTTCTTACGAATTCATCGATTACAAGAAGCAAAAACCCACTCAGGAGCTTTTGAATGGATTTTTAGCTAAAACTTCGCTGGAAACTTTGGTCAATAAACAGGGGACGACTTACAGAAAGATGGATGATTCCCAGAAATCTGCCTTGGAAAAAGCCGAAACAGCCATTCCGGTTTTAATTGAAAATTCAAGCATGATCAAGCGGCCGGTGATAACATATCCGGATGGGAGTTTGACTTTAGGATTTGTCCCAGAAAAGATTGAGGAGAAGCTTTAACCTGAATTGAATTATTTTTTAACCATTGAGAGAATTAAGGGAATTAAGAACTTGAAGAGGCTGTCCCAAAAGGCTGCTCGGTGTCAGCCTGAGCGGAGTCGAAGGCCATCTCCAGCAAAAAAGGCCACATTTCAACTACGCTTATTGTGACAATCAGTACTTATGAGACAGCCTCTTTTTTGTTGAAGCGAAATCAACTTTTCACTAGATTGATTTCCAATAAACTTAATGAACTCAATTTCCTTAATGGTAAAAAAGGGTAAGTTTTTCAGTATCATAGGTAAGGAAATTTGATTAACCATTTAGAGAATTAAGGGAGTTTAGAATTGGAAATCAGTTCGATGTGCTTGGTTTTTTGCCACATGATATTTTCAAAAAAACTTAATGAACTCAATTTCCTAAATGGTAAAATAGGGTAAGTTTTTCAGTATCATAGGTAAGGAAATTTGATTAACCATTTAGAGAATTAAGGGAGTTTAGAATTGGAAA
>NZ_JBKBKZ010000008.1:139941-165558 GCF_046296635.1 Algoriphagus sp.
ATCAGTTTTTGCTTGATTTTTTGGTTAATGATATTTTCAAAAACTTAATGAACTCAATTTCCTTAATGGTTTAAAAAAGTCTTGAATGTTAATACACAATCGTATCAGTAGGCAGCTTGGGAAGTTGATAGTTTCCTGTCTCAAGGAGAAAAGGTAAACTCAACTTGCCTGAATCTAAAAATTCAGCTGAAGCAGGGGTATCAAAAATAAATACTTTTTGCAGTGATTGACTTGAAGTAAGCTGTTGGATTTGCGCGAGATTCACTCCGGTTTTGTTCAGGTAAAGCAATTTCAGGTTAGGTGATTGAGAAATTTTCTTCAAAGAATTCCCAGTAATCCCTGTGGCATTCAGCTTCAATACAGTAAGATTGGAAAAGCCTGTTAAGCTGTCCAAAATGGCATCACTTACTTGAGTTCCACTTAAATCCAAATAGGCGATCCTATTCTTAACATGAGCAAGTTTCTCCCAATCGGAATCCTGAAACCCGGGGAAATTGGTACAGGTTATTTTCAGCAATCCCGAACCGCTTTCTATCAATTCCGCAAAGAATCCATAGTCTTTCAGTTGTGCTAAGGAGTCAGCTGAAATCGCTGAGATTTGGGTTGTTGGATAAAATGAAACTTCGTTTTTTTGGATAAAAGGCTCAATGAGTTTTCTTGAAATCCCGGCTTCGGCCAGTGTTTGATTTGCTTTTCCACCACTTTTGATCCAGGTTTCGATCAGGGCAATTTCTTCCTTGCTCGGTTGTCTTTTCTCCGAAGGAGGCATGTGTTTTTCATCTTCTTTTGCCAAGATTAGTCTGGAGAAAAGTTCACTATGTTGAGCATCACCTGCCGTAAGAATTACTCCATCTTCTCCACCTGTCATCAATCCTTTCAGTGTTGTCAAGTCAAGCTCGCCTTTTTTGTTCCGTGGATTGTGGCAGCTTTTGCAGTTTTGATTAAGGATAGGTTGAATTACTTCGGAGTAGAACACCGCTTCTCCCCAACTTTCTTCAGTGAGTTGCGGACCTTTTTCGGGTTGGATTTCAATTCCAAAAAAGGACTGTAATTCCGGTGGTAACACTTCGGTGAAATAACTTTCACCATGAGTCAAGTTTCCTCCAAGGTGTCCCGTAATCATCAAAATTAAACCCAAGCCAAGGGCAAATGCTTTGCTTTTAGGAGTAATCGCATCCCTTTTTTTGAAATGAAAAAATAAGCCAAAACTTCCCAAAGCGGTCAAAACTCCTCCGATTAGGTGAATTCGCACATCCTCCCATGAAAACCCTTCAAATTGATATTGAAGAAATCCGCTGATTCCTGCGCCTAAAGCTGCAATTCCACCCAGTAAAAAAGCGAGTCGAATAGCTGGTAGGAAAGTATTTTTTTCTCGCTGAGGGAAAAAGCAGAGTACGATTCCAAAAATCAGAATTCCAATGGGAAGGTGAACCAGAACAGGATGCATTCGGCCCAAGAGCGGTCCAAGAAACTTAAGCATATAATAAATAAATTATACTTCTTTCTGCCTGAAGCCTAATTTCCTTAAGGTGTCGGACGGGAAGACCCCGCCTCGGCGGGCATGCGGAGACCGATACTTCGACTTCCTGCCTACCGGACAGGCAGGCGCTCAGTACAAATGACTGAAGAAATCCCAAATTCTGTGTTTTTAGGTTTTTCAATATGTTATTTTAAAAGGGATGAAAACGTGTTTAACCAAATAAACTATCTGATTACACCTTTCTTTGCCAGTAGATGTGAACCCATAATTGAATTTAGCTTAAAATCTAAATTGATGCACTCTTCGGTCTCCCGTCTTCGGTCTCCCAGCCACTTTCCAATGGATAATTCGTTAATTGACACCTAAGCGTGATCCAGTTTTTTAAGCCATCACTGCATGAATCAATTCCCCATGAACATCCGTGAGTCGGAAAGGTCTTCCTTGAAAATCATAGGTAAACTTCTCGTGATTGAAGCCCATCAACTGCAGAATCGTGGCGTGAAGATCATGAACTGACACTCGCTCATCGACTCCCGAAAACCCAAAATCATCCGTGATGCCATAGCTCGCACCTTTCTTCACTCCGCCACCAGCCATCCACATCGTGAAAGCATCCACGTGATGATCTCGGCCCATAAATCCCTGTACTTTTCCTTCCCGGTTTTCCTGCATTGGCGTCCGCCCAAACTCACCGCCCCAAACCACTAGTGTTTCCTCAAGTAAGCCTCTTTGCTTCAAATCCAATAACAAAGCGGACATCGGTCGGTCAATTTCCCGGCATTTATTTCTCAATCCCATATCAATCGAGCCATCATGATCTGTTCCGTGCGTGTCCCAACCCCAATCATAAAGTTGAACGACCCGCACCCCTTTTTCCACCAGTTTTCTAGCTAATAGACAGTTGTTTGCAAAAGACTCTTCGCCAGGCTTGGTGCCATAAAGTTCATGGATGTGCTCAGGTTCATCATTGATGTTCATCACCTCGGGTACCTCGATTTGCATGCGATAGGCCATCTCATATTGGTTGATCCGAGCAAGAATTTCAGGATCTCCAAAGGTTTCAAAGTCTTCCTGATTCACTTGATTAATGGCAGAAATGACGTTTTTCTTCAAATCTCGGGACATTCCAGTCGGATCTTCGAGGTAAAGAACAGGATCGCCCTTGGATCGGCACTGAACGCCTTGATAGACTGAGGGCAAAAAGCCGGAACCCCATACGCTTTTGCCTGCATCGGGAGTTTTTCCTCCTGAAGTCAGGACGACAAAGCCTGGAAGATTTTGATTCTCAGTCCCCAATCCATATGTTACCCAACTCCCCAAACTTGGTCTTCCAAGCCTCGGCGAACCTGTTTGCATAAATAATTGCGCAGGACCATGGTTGAATTGATCAGTATGGACGGCCTTGAGGAAGGCGACTTCATCCGTGACTTTGGCAAAGTGAGGCAGGTAATCTGAAACCCACGCTCCGGATTGACCATGTTGGGCGAATTTGGCCTGTGGGCCAAGCATTTTCGGAACGCCTCGGATAAAGGCAAACTTGCGTCCTTCCAGTAAGCTCTCCGGGCAGTCTTTGTCGTGGTATTTTGCAAGTTCCGGTTTGTAGTCAAAAAGCTCCAATTGAGACGGCGCACCTGCCATGTGCAGGTAGATGATGGATTTGGCCTTGCCAACAAAAGGTGGAGGCAAAGGTGCCAAGGGATTCAAATCCCGCTCGCTCAGATTTAGGCCCGAAGATTTTTTGATCAGTTGCTCAGGTTCGCAACCAAAAAGCAAAGGTGCCATTGCCAAACCCCCGACCTTGCTGACACAATCCATGAGAAAATGTCTGCGGGTTTGATTTTGCAGCTTTTGAACTGCAAGTTCGGCGAAGAGTTTTTCCAGATGCTTCATCAGGGTTTGGTTAGAAATTCATCCAAATTCATCATTGCATTTGCGACTACTGCCATTGCTGCTTCTTCCGGTTTAGCTCCCGGATAGAATTCTTCCAAAGCGGATGGATTTTTGGTGAACTCGGTTTTGGCAGTTGTAAACAAAGCGAGTAGGGTTTTCTTTTTTCCTTCGGAAATCGGGCTCAGGATCAACTGCTGATAAGCTGAGGAAATTGCTTTCTCAGGATTTTCAGCACTTTTTGTCCAAGCATTTTTACCAAGTTGTTTGGCGGCTTCAAGATAGACAGGATCATTGAGCGTGACCAAAGCTTGAAGTGGTGTGTTGGTGACCAATCGCTTACTGAGACACACTTCTCTACTTGCCGCATCGAAAGTAATGAAAGAAGGGTAGGGGCTGGTTCGCTTCAGGAAGGTGTAGATCCCGCGTCGATATTTGTCCTCGCCCTCACTTTCTGTCCAGGATTCTCCATTGTACACGGTCTGCCAAATTCCTTCGGGTTGGTGAGGTTTGACACCCGGGCCATACATTTTCCCGCTGTGCAAACCGCTCACAGCCAAAGCCTGATCTCGAACCTGCTCGGCGGAAAGGCGAAATCTTGGCCCTCTGGAATACCATTGGTTTTCTGGATCTTTTTCAAAAGCTTCTGCCGATAGAATGGATGATTGCTTGTAAGTAGCTGAAGTTACAATTTCCCGAATCAAGGCTTTCATGCTCCAATCGTAGTCATTCATGGTTTTCCAAGCCAAATAATCCAGTAATTCTGGATGGCTTGGTGGATCGGATTGACTACCCATATCTTCCAAAGTCCGCACAATTCCCCTCCCGAATAGCTGATCCCAAACTCGGTTGACCAAAGTTCTTGCAGTCAATGGATTCTCAGGGGATGTAAGCCAATAAGCAAATCCAAGTCGATTATTTGGCCATTCTTCTTTCCAGCCCCCAAGTTCATCCGGGGTTTTTCGTTTGACTTCTTCTCCTAAAACCATCCAATTTCCCCGCTCAAACACATTTGTTTTTCGAGCCATGTAGGGAGGATTTTCGATAAGGATAGGAAGTCTGGTGCCTCGGAATTTCAGGAGTTCTTCCCAGTTTTCTTCAGCTGCTTTGAAGCCCGGTTTTTCTCTTCCTTTTAGACTCGGGACAAACGCAAACCAGACTATGGACGAGGTATTTTGCTGCGGGCCTGCCGCTGGATTTTTGGCTTCGATGTGGAGGTTGATCTTGCCCGAAATAGGCTTGAAGGGAATCTGCCTGACCACTTCCCCTTGGGTTTTATTCATAACAAAAGAGGCGAGGACTTCACCCTCTGGACCGTCTTTTTTTATCGTCATTTGAGTGCCATCCAGTCCAGTCCAATAGTCCAAAAGAATCTGATCTGAGCCTTGGGTGTCGATATTTCGATACAATGCCGAACCGCCAGACCAGAGTCCTAGCCATTTGGTATCGATCAACTCAGATCTAATGAAGTCAGTAGCAAGGTGTGCAGCATACTTTGGCTCGTAGAATTTGAGGAAATCAGCGCGGACTTTTGCGGCCTTTTCACCTTCATTTTCTTTAACCCATGAGATCACATTGTCGACTTGACCTTGCTTATCTTCATCATAGAAGCGAAGCCGAGGTTCTTCGTCATGGGTATCTTCATCTCGAGTATTGTTGAAAAAAGCCGCGGATTGATAGAATTCCTCATGGCGAATCGGATCATAGGTATGACTGTGACACTGCACACAAGCCATGGTGGTACTTTGCCAAACTTCATAAGTCGTATTGACTCGGTCGAGAACGGCCGCAACTCGGAATTCCTCATCCTCGGTTCCTCCTTCGTCATTGTTCATCGTGTTCCGGTGGAAAGCCGTCGCCGTCAATTGCTCCTGAGTCGGATTGGGCAGCAAGTCTCCTGCAAGTTGCTCGATGGTAAATTCATCGAATGGTTTGTCATCATTAAATGCCCGGATCACCCAATCCCGATAAGGCCACATGGTGCGGGATACATCACGCTCATAGCCTTTGGTGTCGGCATATCTGGCTAGATCAAGCCACCAAGTCGCCCACTTTTCACCATAAGTATCAGATTTTAGAAGCTGATCAACAGCTTGATTGTAACTTATTTTTCCGGAAGAGAAATCTGCGACCAAAACTTCTGAAGGTGGTAATCCTGTCAAATCCAAAGCGACTCTTCGGAGTAAGCGTAGTGGTTGTTCTTCAGGGGAAGGACTGAGACCATTTACATCCAACTTTTCTCTGATAAAGTGATCGATTGGACTAGGTTTTTCTCCAGAATTGTTACTTCCAATTCCTGCTGATTGGATTTGAATTGGAACCACTGGTTTTTGGACGGGCTTATAGGCCCAATGCTTCCCCCATTTCGCGCCTTGTCGAATCCAGGTTTTTAGCAAATCAATTTTTTCATCTGAAAGTGCGGCTTTTTGGTAGGGCATTCTCAATTCAGGATCGGAATGGGTCAGACGCTTGATCATTTCACTGGAATTGGGGTTTCCAGGAACAATCGCCGGAAGCCCGGATTCATTCAGCGCAAAAGCCTCTTCTTCAAAAAGAATACTGAATCCCCCGTTTTTCTTTACCCCACCATGGCAGGTGATGCAATGCTTGTTGAGGATAGGCTTGATATCGGTGCTGTAATCGACTTCTTTTTCAGGCCCAAAAAAGAAAAACCCAATGATGGAGATCCCAACTAGAAGGCTAAGAAGTAGGACTAACTGGTTCCGATTCATTTTCAAAAGACTAGAATGAAAAATAGCCATTTTCGAAATAGAATGGAAACCAAAACGGATTGAAGGCAATTAAAAAATGGAAATCATTCCTATTAGGAAAAAGGCTTTTTCGATCTTCCCCCTCTTTTTTAGAGAGGTAATGGTTAAGAGTATTGGCTCCACTGGTAACGGAAATCGGAGCTGGTTCGTTTTTTACAATACGGTTGATTGCTTAGGATGTGAAATGACACATAGCATATCCGAATAAATAGTTGAATTTTTCAAAGAATTTAAAAAAAAGTGAAAATAGTTGATATTCGATTGAATATTTTGTTAGTTTCATTTGATTCCAGATAAACTAAGGATTAAGGGGGGGGGATCAACTAAGAATTCAGAATATTATTCCGAAAAAATCCGTTTTTCAGATGGTACAATTCCAAGAATGCAAGTTTATGAAGGTGAGTGATTTGGTAGTGTGAAACTGATTTTTTAAAATCAACCATTCTTTTAATTATTTCTAACACTTAACCATTAACAACTATGGAAAAATTAACAAATGACCAGATGGAAAATCTGGTGGGGGGAACAACAGAATTTGAGTATTGTATGACTCTCGCGACTATGTGGACCTCAGGTGGCTGGCAAGGTGGAATGACTTTGTTCGCTCAAACTTGGCTTAGGAGTTGTTCTGATTATGACTTTGCAATAGTATAATAAAAATTTATTGATGGTTAACCTCCTTCATATCGAAGGAGGTTAATTTTAAAATATTAAAATACTAATCTTTAATGGTTCGCATACTCATTTCCTTTGTCTTCTTTTTTTTTCTTGTAACATTTTGTTATTCCCAAAGCACAAAAACATTTTTCGGAAAGGTTGTTGATTTAAATTCCAACGAAGGGTTAGAGAATGTTTCAGTATATATAAAAGATGGAAATCTCGGAACTTTTACAAACAAAAATGGAAATTTTGTATTTTCTACTGAACTCGAAAGTGGGAATTTGGTTTTTCAACTTTTAGGATATAAGCCATTTCAGATTAGTTTGGATTCCAATTCTTATGAACTTTTAATAAAATTGCATCCTGATCCATTTTTTCTTGATGAAGTTGTGGTAAAAGCTGATTCATCTTTACAAATTATAAAAGAAGCTTTTTCAAGATTGAAAGAAAATTATCCTAATAAACAGTTTTTGTTAAAAGGATACTATCGAGAATCTGTTTTGAAGGATACAAGTTATGTGAGATATTTAGATGCCGCAATCGGTATCAATGATTATTCTTATCGGTCTGATCCTTTAAGGAGAAAAGTTCAAGTGTACAACCTTAGGAAAAGTCAAAATTTTGTTGAAGAAGACTTATTTACAAAACTGCTGTCAAATTTATTTGGAAAGGAGAATGATTTTCTTTTCAGTTTGAATTTTAGAGATCTTTTGAGAAGATATCATTTTGAGCCATCTTACTTTAAGGGGATTAATAAAAGTATTTTAGATTTTTTTGATTTCAAACTAGATTCTATTTTTAATAATGGGATTGACCGAATTGCAAAAATATCTTTCTCTGCACCGACAGGAATGTTTTCTACAAATGGATTTTTTTTAGTTAATCTGTCGGATTTTGCAGTAATTTCGATTGAAATGGTTCGTATTCCCAATGATAGATTTACCGCCGATTTATTTATGAAGAAGGCGCTTACCAATTATTCGATTGTTGAGTATCGTAAGATTAATGATAGATATTATTTATCAAGGTTTTATTCTCAAGGTACAGAAAACTTAGCTGCTATAGATTCTGATTCTAAAAGCGGTATTCAAGTATTAAAAATGGAACTATGGGTAAATGAAATTTTTGATAATAAACGATTTTTTGATAAAGTTAAGAATAGAAATGCATTAGCTTGGGAAACAGAGTTGAAAGATCTAGACATTCCGTATGATCCTAATTTTTGGAAGACTTTTAATTTCATACCTGATTCTATGGAGTACAATAAAATGATTCGAGATCTTGAAAAATTGAAAGCTAATGAGTAATTCTGTTTCATTTAAGATATCTCCAATAGTGGAGTTTGCTAATAACTCTTTTTGGAAGGTTTTTATTTTGGTTGCTGCAATTAATTTGATCTCGACAATTATCTATAATCATTTAGTCTGGTCGGATTTAATTTATCTGAATGAATCAGGCTTAGATATTTCGGATGGGACTTTTGTAAGTGGAAATAGATCTCGTTTAATTGTAAATCTGATAGTTGAAGTATTTTCTCCATTTTGGCTGCTTTTTAAATCCTTTGTATTTTCAATTCTGATTTACTCTGTAGGTTATTTGATGAAACTTTCTATTTCCTTTACTGAACTTAATAAAATATTCTTAGTTTCATATCTTTTTGTTATTTTTGGTGATTTTATTAATTCGGTTTTACTCTTGGTCGTTAAACAGCCTTCAATGAAAAATGATATACTTCATTACTATCCATTTAGTGTTTTAGGGTTTTTATCTTCAAGTTCTGATTTCTTGAAATATTATTTCGTTTGGTCTAGAATTAATATTTTTCAATTGGGTTTTGTGTTTTCGGTTTTCTATTTGTTTAAAAGTAAATTTTCACTTATAAATAGAGATTCTATTTTTTTGGTTTTGTCTTACATTTTATTTTATGGTTTGTTTTTGGCTTTGTGGCTTTTAGTTTCCATTTAGATCTTATTAAATAATATGAAAGGAAAACTTTTATTAGGGTTTTTGAGTTTGATTTCGTTGTTATTTATAGTTATTGCTTTTGTGATTTATTCATACAAATCAAATAGAGAGAGTTATTTTCGAAATTTTCCCGAGGTGGTAGTGAGTGATTTGTTTTTTAGATCTGTTAATCTTGGGGAGCATGCTACTGATGCTGCTTCTGTACTAATCTACTTCAATTCCTCCTGTCCGATCTGTCAGTCTGAAGCTCAGTTAATTGAAAGAAGTTTTAGAGAGGATACGCTCACCCGATTTTTATGGGTTTCCTCCGAGTCAGTGGAGGAAGTCAAAAATTTTACTGCGCAATACAATTTGGATAGTTTGGATACCCACCGCTTTTATTCCGATACTCTTTTTAGACTGGCATCTGCCTTTCGATTGACCGGAGTGCCTGCTTCTTTTGTTTATGACGGAGGGGGTCATTTGGTGGATTATACCTTGGGTGCGGTAGCTATTTCTGACTTGACCCTTTCCATTCAAAAAGCCCATGATCGCACCCGTTAAGATTCCCGTGGTCTTGCAGCAGGCGAGTTCCGACTGTGGAGTGGCCTGCTTGGCTTCAGTGATTCGGTATTTTGGAGGCGAGCGTTCGATAGAGTACCTACGTCATCTTAGTGGCACAGCCATTCAGGGCACTACGGTTTTGGGTTTGGTCGAAGCTGGCCGGCAGTTGGGGATGGAAAGCGATGCTTTCCGAGTGAAGCAAATCAGTTATCTGGATGAGCTGGAGTTTCCTGTCATTCTTCATGTGGTGATCGATCAGAAGTTGAGATACTTTGTGGTATGCTATGGTAGAAAAGGGCAGCAGTATCAGTTGATGGATCCGGCAGTTGGCATTCGCTGGTTCACGGAATCTGAGCTTTTGGAGATCTGGCAAAGCAGGACGCTGCTTTTGATCCAGCCCGGACCGGGATTTGAGACCTCTGAAAGTAGTCGGCAGAAAAAGCGAAAATGGATCTTAGACCTGATCCGTCCGGATTTTCCGATTTTGTTGATTTCGGGTTTTCTCGGATTAATCGTTACAGTCTTGGGGCTGGCTGTGGCAGTTTTTTCCCAAAAACTCATCGATGAGTTTCTTCCCAATCAAGCCTGGCAAAAGCTGAGGCTAGGTCTGATACTGCTCTTTGTCCTATTGATAGGAAGAGCGGTACTCAGTTACCTGCGTGCTTCCATTTTGGTGCGTCAGAGTAAAGAACTGAACCTCCGACTGATCAGTGAATTTTTTGAACAGTTGCTGGGATTGCCTAAGGTGTTTTTTGATTCCAGAAAAGTCGGGGACATCACCTCCCGGATGAATGATTCGCGGCGGATTCAGCGGGCAGTTTCGGTATTGACCACGGAGCTGATGGTGGATTCCTTTGTGGTTATCGTGACCACGGTTTCGATTTTCCTGTACTCTTGGGAGATTGGATGTTGGGTTGCTGTTTTTATGCCGTTTTATTTTATTCTGGTTTACCGATACCACAGACCGATCCAGAAGGGTCAGAAAGCGGTGATGTTGAGTTATTCGGGTTCGGAATCGGGTTTTATCGATACACTCACCGGCATAGGAGCCGTCAAGGGAGAATCCAAAGAGGGGCTGTTTTTGGAAGCTAATCAACGTGCCTATTATAGATTTCAGGATGATGCTTTTGCCTTAGGACAAGTCAGCAATCGCTTGGGCTTGGTTTCCCAACTGGCGGGTGTGGTATTTTTGGTTTCTGTTTTGGGCACATGCTGCTATCTGGTGGCACGAAGTCAAATGGAGCTAGGAGTCTTGGTGGCGATCAGCGGAATGCTGGGAATGCTGGTACCGGCAGTGAACAAACTGGCCCTTGCTAATCTTCAAATTCAGGAGGCACAGATCGCAGGGGATAGACTCTATGAATTTGTACAGCTAAAAAATGAGCAGGTAGAAGAGGGAGCGGAAATACCGGAGAAGGTAACCCGGATTCAGGTTGAGAACTTGAGTTTCCGCTTTCCCGGCAGAAAATTACTCTTCGACGGGCTAAGTTTTGAATTGAAGGAAGGAAAATTGAGCGTGCTATTGGGCGAATCCGGGGGAGGGAAGAGCACACTCATACAGGTTTTGATGGGTCTCTATCCGCCGGAGTCAGGAACCATTCTTATTAATGAGGATAAGTTGATTCAAGGCTTTTCTAAAAACAGCTGGCGGGAACAGGTGGGGTATGTGCCTCAGGAGATTAAGATTTTCAACGGGAGTCTTGTGTATAACCTCAACTTAGATCCCAATCCGGCTGGCTTTGAACAGGTGGTTCGACGATGTCAGGAGTTGGGCCTGCATGAATTTTTCGAGCGGATGCCTCAGGGCTATTTTACTCAGGTGGGAGAAGAAGGAGTGAATCTATCGGGAGGCCAAAAGCAGCTCGTAGGCATTGCCAGGGCTTTGATTAAACGTCCGAAAGCACTTTTATTGGATGAATTCACAGGAGCCATGGATCGGATGACCGAACAAAAAATGCTTGACTTGATCCTGAAGCTAAAGGAAGGGATTCCTGTTTTGGTGGTAACTCATCGCATCCGACCTGCCTTGCTTGCAGACGAAGTATTGATTTTGGATCAGGGAAGACTGGTGGAGGTGGGTGCACCTGAGCTATTGGTGCAAGGCGATAACCTGCTTTCAGTCAGTATTCGGGATTTGAGTAGTATCAATGTAAAAAGCCGTCTTTGATTAGGCGGCTTAGTGATTTTTTCTGAAGGCTATTTCTTTGCAGGAAAATAACTCGGTAGATTTTTGAGAATGTCTTTCGTCATCGCATCCAAATCATAATCAGGTTGCCATCCCCAATCCTTGCTTGAACAGCTGTCATCAATGCTGTTTGGCCAAGAATCAGCAATCGCCTGACGGAAATCCGGGTGGTATTCAATCTCAAATCCGGGAACGTACTTTTTTATGCTTTCATAGATCTCCTTAGGAGAAAAGCTCATGCCTGAAAGATTATAGCTAGATCGGATTTTTACCGATTCCCGAGGTGCATTCATCAGATCAAGTGTAGACTTGATCGCATCAGGCATATACATCATCGGAAGGTAGCTGTCTTCACGTAAGAAGCAGGAAAACTTTTCCCCGGCCAAAGCCTTATGGTAAATGTCCACAGCATAATCCGTGGTGCCGCCTCCGGGAAGTGATTTATATCCGATCAAACCCGGATATCGCAAGCTGCGGACGTCGACATTATATTTTTGAAAATAGTATTCGCACCATCTTTCTCCGGCTTGCTTGCTGATGCCATAGACCGTGTTGGGTTCTTTGACACAGTATTGGGGGGTATTTATTTTTGGAGTATTCGGCCCGAAAACGGCGATGGAGGAAGGCCAGTAGATTTTGTCCAACTTCAATTCTTTGGCAAGTTCCAATACGAAAAGCAGGCTTTCCATATTTAGATGCCAGGCGAACTTTGGATTTTTTTCTCCAGTGGCAGAAAGAACCGCTGCTAAATGATAAATCTGCGTGACATTTTCTTCCTTTACCAAATCACGAACGGCCTCTTTGTTCATTGCATCCAAGACTTCAAATCGGCAATAATCAAACTCTGATCGAGCTGAATCTCTGAGATCTGTAGCGATAACTTGCTCTCCGCCAAACTGATCGGCAAGAGATCGGGTGAGTTCTGACCCAAGCTGTCCGGCAGCTCCGATGATTAGGATTTTTTCCATGATAGAATCTTTCAAAAATGGCTCAAACAGGCCTTGAGGGTTTTTGTTTATATTTGGGTTTGCTGCGCAAAAGTAGTAAAAATCACCGCTCCGCCTCAGTTTTTTGATCAGCGGAAATCAATCAAATCGAAAATCAATTTTAAAAAAATAGAGCATGTACGATCAATTTAAACCCAAATTACAACAAGAGCTTAAATCCATCGAAGAAGCGGGACTTTTCAAGAAAGAGCGAATCATCACTTCTCCTCAATCTGCTGAAATTACCATCGCAGGTGGACAGAAAGTGTTGAATTTTTGTGCAAATAATTACCTCGGACTTTCTTCCCACCCTCGAGTGGTGGAAGCAGCCAAAGCAGCCATTGATTCGCACGGATTTGGGATGTCTTCCGTAAGATTTATCTGCGGTACTCAAGATATTCATAAGGAGTTGGAGCGGAAGATTTCTGAGTTTTTGGGAACGGAAGATACCATCCTCTATGCCGCAGCATTTGACGCAAATGGAGGAGTGTTTGAACCACTTTTTGGACCGGAAGATGCGATCATTTCTGATGCGCTAAATCATGCCTCGATCATCGACGGTGTTCGACTTTGCAAGGCGATGCGTTACCGATACGAGCATAACAACATGGCGGATTTGGAAAAACAGCTTCAGGATGCCATCGCTGCCGGAGCAAAGCAAAAAATCATCGTCACTGACGGAGTGTTCTCTATGGATGGTACAATCGCTCAGCTGGACAAAATCGTGGAATTGGCCGAGAAATATGAAGCCTTAGTGATGTCCGATGAATGTCATTCAACGGGATTTATGGGGAAAACCGGTAGAGGCGTTCACGAGCATTGCGGTGTGATGGGCAAAATTGATATCATAACTGGAACCCTTGGAAAAGCTTTGGGTGGTGCATCAGGCGGATTTACTTCAGGAAGAAAAGAAATCGTCGAGCTACTCCGTCAGCGATCCAGACCTTATTTGTTCTCCAATACTTTAGCACCTTCGATTACCGGAGCTTCGATTGCTGTCTTCGATTTGCTTTCGGAGACGACAGAATTGAGAGATAAACTGGAGGAAAATACCAAATATTTCAGAGCAAAAATGACCGAGGCGGGTTTTGACATCAAACCAGGCGAGCATGCGATTGTACCGATCATGCTTTACGACGCGGTTCTTTCACAGAAAATGGCTGAAAAAGTCCTGGAAAAAGGAATCTACGTGATTGGATTTTACTATCCAGTGGTACCAAAAGGACAAGCTAGAATCCGGGTGCAAATCTCTGCCGGTCACGACAGAGCGCATCTCGATCAGGCAATTGCTGCATTTATTGAGGTAGGAAAAGAGCTTGGTGTGTTGAAGTGATTTGTCTTGCTTCTTTTAGAAGTTAGAAGGGTTGTCATGGTTATAATTGTTGTCGGGTTGTAATGATTGGAGGCCAGAAAACATTGGGCAATTGTCTCTAATCTTTTTTCTTCGGTCTCCTGTCTCGGGTCTTTGGTCTCCGCCTGCCTGCCGAGGTGGGGTCTCAGTCTGCCCTCCGCCTCGGCGAGTATAAGTAGTTCAGATAATTAGCAGAATCATACGTGGACAATCATCAGATCCATCGAATTTTATGAAACCTAAATCCCTTCTCATTCTCACCGGCCATACCAAGGGACTTGGAAAAGCCATCCTCGATAAATTCTTGTCCTTGGAAAATTATCAGATAGTCGCAATATCGAGAACCAGTTTGGATCTCGGGAATTTCCGAGTCACTGAAATAAAATTGGACTTGAATGATTTGGAAGGCGTGGATGCTAAACTCTCCGATCTATTTCCAGCAGGTGAATATGAAAAAGTGATTCTGATCAATAATGCAGGTTGGATAGGAGAGATAAAGCCTGTCGGCAAGCTTCAACCCTCAGCGATTCAAAAAGTTATGAACCTAAACCTCTTGGCGCCAATGATCCTCAGCAACGCTTTTGTCAAAGTATATTCCAAAACCATAGGCCAGAAGTTGATCTGCAATATCAGTTCGGGTGCTGCTCATAAACCTTTGCCGGGTTGGGCTGAGTATTGTAGTAGCAAAGCAGGATTGGCGATGTTTTCCAAAGTCGCTGCAGAAGATTTTAAGGAAAAGGGATTCCGGGTTTTTTCACTGGCACCGGGAATTATTGATACCGAAATGCAAGCTGAAATCAGAAAAGCAGATTTATCCGATTTTCCGGCCTGGGACCGGTTTGTCAGTTATAAATCAGAAGGTCAACTGAGTACAGCCGAAGAAATTGCTGAAAAAGTATTCTATTTATTAAGTAATCCTGACCTTTTTCAGGAAGTCATTCAGGATGTCCGAAATTTTGAATTGCCTTAACTTTTCTTTTTCGGATAGTCGAAAAACCATACCTCGACAGTTTCAGGTTTGAGTTCGGCCCAATGATCTGTTTTTAGTTTAAATCCGAACTGACCGCTCGTTGGTAGATTGTCCAAATCACCTCCCAGGTAGATTATCAAATCATTGAATCCCGGATTGTGACCAAAGACAAGGATTGTATTTGCGGCATCATTCTGCATGCGGATGATCTTCAGTATTTGATTGGGTGATGCGTGAAACAGTCCTTTTTCCCAATGGATTTGCTCAGCAGGATATCCCAGAATTTTTGCAGTGGTCCTTGCTGTTTCAGCAGCCCGGAGTGCAGTGGAGCTCAGGATGAGATCCGAGACAATTCCTTTTTTTTTGAGACGTTTTGCCATTATCGGTGCGTCGGCAATGCCCCGCTCAGCGAGTGGCCGATCATGATCATTGAGGAAAGGATCGTCCCATGATGATTTTGCGTGTCTGACCAAAATTATTTTCTTCATTTGCGCTATTCGTAAACGATTATTTTGTTTTTTTCGATCTTATCTTTACTTTTAAATTGATTTCATATACAATTTAATACAATTCATTATGTTTACCGGAACAGTAAAGTTTTACAATGAAGCCAAAGGATTCGGATTTATCGTTGATGACGAAACCCAGGGAGAAGTGTTCGTGCACGCTACAGGGTTAGTGGACAAAGTCGAGCAAAACGACAAAGTCATTTTCGACATTAAAGAAGGTAAAAAAGGACCAAACGCCATCAACGTCAAAAAGGCCTAAGAAATTCAAGAGAACGTATTAGTGTAAATTATCCTCTGAATCAGACTTCAGGGGATTTTTTATTGTATTCATTTTCTTTTTTGAATCTGATTCCTTGGCCACCTTTAATTCAGGCAAACTTTTCAAATAAACATCCCGCTTTGGAAATGGAATTTCAATGCCATTCTCAAGGAAAGAGGCGTAAATCGCACTCATTACCTGATGTCTAACTTGAAGCCATGTGTCCATATCATCGACCCAAAACAGGACTCTAAAGTCCACTGAATTATCACCAAAGGTCTGCATCAATATACGGGGAGCAGGAGTTTTTGAAATAGTGTCCTGATCCAGTGCCTCTTGGATCAATGATTCAACCATGGCCATATCTGAGGAATAAGCAACACCAATGAGTAATTCCACCCTTCTTCTTTTGTCAGATAGCGTCCAATTGATCAAATGCTGAGAAAGCAAATCGCCATTTGGAACGATGATTTCTGATCCATCATATCCCTGAATTTTACTGGCTCGAATGCCTACCTCTTTGACTTTTCCGGTCAGTGATCCCACTTCAATATCATCTCCAATCTGTATAGGCCGCTCAAAGGCCAAAATTATTCCTGAAACTAAATTGTTGATGATGGTCTGAAGGCCAAATCCAATACCGACAGATAAGGCGCCAAGTACAATGGTGATATTGTCAAGTGGGATATTTGCAGCCGTAGCAGCGATAAAAAAACCGATAATAAATACTCCCAACCTTATTAATAAGACAGAACTTCCCAGTCTTTTTGTCCGGTTGGAGGCTTGTTGTTGGTCCTTGATGGTAGCAAAATATGCAATGTTATTGGACAGGATAAATGCGACATAGATTAAAGCCCCAAAAAGGAGAACACTCTTGAAGGTGAAACTAGTAGCTCCGAGGAATCGCTCTTCCACAAGGAATTTCATGATTCCTTCATAGACAAAATCACTCAAGACCAGGTTTGCCAGCATGATTGTAATCCAAAATAGCCCGGCAAGGAAGAGGAAAAACCCTCTGATTCGTTTTTGGATACTTTTGAAATCCAAATAAGAAGTAAAGGAGTCGGACTCTTTTTTATTCTCTAAGGCAACATAGATGATTTCCATTACTGCCTTGGTAAACAAATAGAGCGTAATCGCATGGATAAATCCCACAGCACCGGAAACACTGAGGATTTTGGCTAGACTGTACCTGCCAAATATATTTGCTATAAGACCAAGTGTCAACAAAATCAAGGTTACAAACCTGAGCTTCTTCAAAAAATCAATTTCCTTGGGATCTTCTGAGGTGAAATTTTTTGGAAGATTCCAAAGGATGGAAATAAAGATGAGACCTCCAATCTCAAAGTACAGTCTTTCTTGATAGGCGATCTCCCAATACAGATTGCTGATGGTAAAGAAAATGAAGATCACGACCAACACCATCCAGCGGATAAAAGTATGGCGTGGGAAATATCGATAAATCAATATCGAACTAAAGAAGACTTGTAGGTAGATAAAAAATGTCAATAAGGTAATCGAGGAAGTGTCAAACAGGAAAAATACCAAGGGCAAAAGTGCAATTGCAGTGGTCGCAATCGGAGTTTCATCCAAGTATTTTATTCTACCAATGATGATCTTCCCGTACTCTTTATCCCGCTCTATTCTCCTGACTGTCTGCCTAATTATAACACTGGCAATAATTAAAATAAGTAATGCCGCAATTGAGGCCACAAGACTTTCACTAAGTTGATTTTTTAGAAATAGAAAATTTAAACGTAAGGAATCAAATGTGATGTCCAGAATCGACTTAGGGGAAGGGATGGAATAGCTCTCCCAGATGTAATTGATTTCCTTTTTAAAGAGGTTTTTTTCAAGGATCGTTTTATTTGTTTCTACATATCGCTTCAACTCAGCCAAACCCATCGAAATAGTACTGAGCATCGATTGATATCGGGCAGCCTGAAGCTCTTGACGATACAGGGTACTGTCAATTGCATAGACAGTTTTCTTTAAATTCTGAATTTCTCCAGAATACATAGGGAGTAGCAGGGTGTCCTTTATTTTATAGATAAATAAGTCATCTCTCTTGATTGTCATCAAGAGACTATCCAAGACCCCTAATCGATCAAGCCTTTCCTGAACGATTTTGTCCAAGGAAATATTTTTTTCATCTGTTGTTTCTAGAATTCGGATGAGTGCATTGATGTATCTGAAATTAAACTTTGTATTAGGACTGTTGGTCCTCTCCCGCAGGGATTCCAAAGTTTCGTTCATAGCAGGGATTTCACTATTGAACTGCGCCGTATCCAAGGGTTCCTGAAGATCCAGCATGATTTCATTGGCCAAAAATGTGTAACGTCGGCTTTTGCTAATGAGCTCCTCCAGCGAAGGAGTGATGTATACAGTATCCGAGGCGCTACGTCGTTGGGAAGGATCCAATACAACCAAACTGTCTTTGGAAAATGAAAGCAAGCTGTCTACTTTTTGCTCCAAATTAGAATTCTGCCCGAAAACGGGCAGTTGGAGTGAAATAAAAAAAGTAAATAAAACGGAAAGAAACTTTTTCATTAGCAATATTTTCTGGGGTTAAAAGTAGGTATTAAATCCAGAAATGCCGGTATTGATTTATTGATGATTTTCAACTGATAGCTGTAGTGTGTTTTATAAAAATCGGCCATAATGACTGAATTGTAGCGATAATCAAACTTAATTTCAGACAAATCGGCGTGAAAATGGAAGTGGAACAAAGTTTATTGATGGATAAATGTCTAATTCTATAACCACAATCATTATGAAACTTGTAAGATACAACCAACTCGATCCAACTGTGCCAAGCTCCTTCAGCGGAATGCTGGACAGATTCTTCAATGATTCAGTAAATGCTTCCATGAAGCAGTTCAATCCTGCGGTGGATATCGCTGAAGATGAAAAATCATACGAAATCCATGTGGCTGTTCCAGGAATGAAGAAGTCAGATTTCAAAATCGAACTGGTCGATGGCAAATTAACTATCTCGGGGGAGCGAACTCTGGAAGAGAAAAAGGAGGGGAAAAATTTCCATACCATAGAGACCCAGTATGGATTGTTTCGCAGATCTTTTTTCATGCCGGAGGATGTAAAAGAAGATCAGGTAGAAGCGAGCTATGAAGATGGATTTCTCAAGCTTCTGCTTCCCAAAAAGGAAAAAAAGGTAAATAAAGCTTCCATCGAAGTGAAATAATCAGAGAGTGGGGAAACCCACTCTTCTAATATGAGTTATACCCTAAAGAGGCGTCGGGGAAAGCGGTTAAAACTTGTTAATTTGGACAGGTTGACTAACCCAAGTTCTTCCAAATAGAGTCTTAACTTTGAAAATTCGTAGTAGAAAAAGAAAACCATAAAATTATGAGCAAGAAACAATTCTTTTTGGGTATGCTTCTCGCTGCCTTGATCGGTGGAGTAGTCGCATTGGCGGGGGTGAGTTTTCTTATCCAACCACAGAATGCCGGAACATTCGATGAGAAGCAGCAAGCTTCTTTCGTGAATTTATTGTCAGGTGAGGAGTTTACTATTCCCGACGGAATAAACTTTGTTGCTTCAGCACAGATTGTGACCCCGGCTGTAGTTCACGTCAATAGCCAAGTTGCCATTGCTCCAAGAGTTCAGCAAAGAGATCCAATTCAGGAATTTTTCGGCTTTCCTGATCCTCGGGGAGAGGGAGGTCAAGGACGTGGAGGTCAGATGCCGGTAAGTTCAGGTTCAGGAGTGATCATCTCCCCTGATGGTTACATTGTGACCAACAACCACGTAGTGGAGGGAGCAACCAAGATTGATATTTCATTGGAAAACAACAAACGTTACGTGGCTACAGTGATCGGTACCGATCCGACCACGGATTTGGCACTATTGAAAATTGATGCTACTAATCTTCCGTTTGTGAGATTCGGAGATTCAGATGATACCAAAATTGGTGAGTGGGTTTTGGCAGTTGGGAATCCATTTAATTTAAATTCTACGGTAACCGCAGGTATTATTTCTGCAAAAGCTCGAAATATTGGAATTTTGAAAAATGTGGAAAATAATCTTCAAATCGAATCATTCCTTCAAACCGATGCAGTAGTTAATCCTGGGAATTCAGGAGGAGCCCTGGTCAATCTTGCAGGAGAACTGATCGGGATCAATACCGCTATTGCCTCCAATACAGGAACCTTTGCGGGTTATTCTTTCGCAATACCAAGCACTTTGGTCAAAAAGGTAATGGATGATCTGATGAAGCACGGTGCGGTACAGCGTGGTCTTCTTGGAGTAAATATCCAGAATGTAAGCCCGGAACTTTCGGAATATTTGAATAAAACCTTTCCTGTAGAGCAAGGTGTCTATGTCGGTGGTGTAAATGACAACTCTGCAGGCAAAGAAGCTGGATTGAAAGAAGGGGATATTATCATTGGGATTGATGGCAGAAAAGTTAACAATGTATCCAATCTTCAAGAATTAGTCGCGAGAAAACGTCCAGGAGACAAAGTTGATGTAGAATACATTCGTGATGGAAAAACTTCAAATACCAAGGCCACACTAAAAAATTTCTCAGGTGATACCAATATTGTCAAGCGAGAAATTCCAAAAACATTCACATTCGAAGGTCTTCAGTTTGAAGATGTAAAGGAAGATATGAAAAAGAAACTTGATCTTTCGGGTGGTGCCGTAATCAAGATGAATAGCAATGAAGCTTGGAAAAAAGCAGGTGCCAGAAATGGATTTATCATCACCTCAGTAATTTCGGATAGTGGTCGCACAAGGATTGC
Organism: Algoriphagus sp.; assembly: GCF_046296635.1. GTDB lineage: Bacteria > Bacteroidota > Bacteroidia > Cytophagales > Cyclobacteriaceae > Algoriphagus. Next base: position 160,271 of record NZ_JBKBKZ010000008.1, read on the forward strand.
CAATGCGCAGGCAATGATTGATTTTCTTGAGTCTTCTCAAGGCGAAGAAATAGTTGTATTGGGAATGTTCCCTGATGGAACCGAGTATTATTTTGAAGTGAAGTAAAATCAAAATACTATAAGTTGATAGGGAAGCCGGTGTATGCCGGCTTTTTTTATGCTTGCTTTTTTCTACTTTGGTCTTTATAAATCTCCCTCATAACCAGCCATGCAACTAAAAATCACCATTATCCTAATCTTCCTTTTTGGATCGTTTCAATTCGCCCCCTCACAAACACTAAGCGAGGCGGGGAAAGCTCCCATCCCCGGAATTTCTCAAGAAAGAATTGCCAAACTCGATGCGATGCTTGAAGATGCAATCAAAAAAGAGCAAGTTCCCGGATTAGTAGCCTTGGTGGTCAAAGACGGGAAAATTATTTACCACTCAGCCAAAGGCTTTGCAGATGCTGAATCAGGCAAAGCGATGGAGAAAAACAGCATTTTTCGTATCGCCTCTCAGACTAAAGCCATTACTTCTACGGCAATCATGATGCTGTGGGAAGAGGGTAAATTCAGATTGGATGATCCGATTTCCAAGTTCATTCCCGAATTCAAAAACCCTCAAATACTCAACACTTTTAGGTATGGAGACACCACTTTTACAAGTAAAGCCAGTACGAAAGAAATCACCATCGGTCATCTGTTGACACATACCTCAGGCTTGGGCTATGGAGTGATCGATGGAGATGAGCGGATGAAAATGATCTATCATAAGGCTGGGGTAATGGACCTTTTTACCACAGAGAATATTACAATCGGAGAAAGTGTCAAGCGTCTCGCGAAGCTACCGCTTCATCATGAACCAGGAGCAAAGTTCACCTATAGCGAAGGCTTGGATGTCTTAGGATACCTTATCGAGATCGTATCAGGGATGACCTTTGACCAATTTTTGAAAACAAGGATTTTTGATCCGATGGGAATGAATGATACCCGATTCTACCTCAGTGATGCTCAAGCACCAAGATTGGTGACTGTTCAAACTCGGAAAGACATTAAATGGGTATCCTTTCCAGTGACTTTCTATGACCCGGCCTATCCTAAAACTGGGGCAAAAACCTTCTTCTCCGGTGGTGCGGGACTTTCCAGTACGACCGAAGATTACGCCAAATTCCTTCAGATGTACCTCAATAAGGGGGTTTATAACGGTAAGCGATTACTTAGCCCGCATACTATTAGTATGATTATGACCAATCAAGTCGGTGACCTACTTGGAGATGGAGGAAAAGATTATGGATTAGCCTTCGGTGTCGTAGATCAGAAAGGAGTGCAGATCGGCGGGATGGGTAGTTTGGGGACCTTTGATTGGGGAGGATACTTCAATACCCAGTATTTCGCTGATCCTCAAGAAAAAATTATTGGTTTGATTTTCAAGCAGACTTCCGGTGCGGGAAACGGCGATGAGACGGGATGGAAGTTTAGACAGATGGTATTTACATTGATTGAATAAAGAGGTGGGTGCAGCACATACTGCGGTTAACAAATTTTGATGTAGACTAAACAGGGCAGGAGTGGATAGCTATAAAAAGGGAATTACTGTGCTTTTAGAAACATTAAACTCAAACTTACCCCTGTCTTTTTGAGCCTTTTTTAACCGCTAAAGCCGCCAAGAAAAAAAAGGCTTTGCGCCTTTCTGTCTTTGCGAGATTTAATTAAGGTTACTTAAATCGAGGATCCCGCCGGGAGTTCATCCTCGTCACCATAGTTGGTAGTTTGGAGGATTGTCCTAATCCGATCAATATGCACTTGAGTGCTTTCAGCTCTTTCTTTCGCCGATTTTGAACCACCATTTCCTTGACTTGACATTTCTGTCAATAGATTTTTGTGCTCTTCAAACATGCGCAAGGCGGTCCACATCGTTTCCTCCATCTTTTCTGTCTGTTCGGTCAGTAGCGAAGCTGCCGTGTATGCATGTCCGGTATGGCAGCGGAATCGTAAGTCTTTGTCCTTTTCTACTTTCCAAAGTACACCCCCGCACCCTGGACAATTGAAGGGTGCTTGTTCCCCGATTTTATTGACGGAGGACAGATCGCTCAATACTCGTTCAGCGATTTTAGCTTCGATCAGCACATCCTTTGGAATGGCTTTTTGCTTTGGCAGTTTGCGGGAACTTAAGGACTGAAGCAATTCACCGATTTCCTTCAGAGGTAAACAATAATCCACATCCACATTATTGGCCGCATTCTTCGGCATTGCCGGATACTCCGCTTCCTTAGGATCCTGCACGATACAGACTCCGCCGCAGCTTTTAATGGCTTTCATGCCGGAAGTCCCGTCATCCAAATAGCCCGTCAGCACAATGCCGATCACACCCGATCCAAAAGCAACCGCAGCGGAGCGAAAAAGGGGATCTATCGCGGGCCGAAACCTGTTTTCATGAGCTCCTTTGGTCAAGAGTAATTTTCGGTCGTCCCCGATTAGTAAGTGGTGGTCTGCTGGGGCCAAATATAAATGACCGGATTTAAGACTTGCTCCGGTTTTTGCAAACTCACATTTGAGGGTGTTTAGCTTATTTAGCTCCTTCAAGACCACATCTCCCGTAGCATCAGGAGAAATGTGTCGAACCACCAACATAGGAATGGGGAAGTCATTCAGGTGGCTTACCAATATTTTCAAGGCACTTAGCCCTCCGGCAGATGTACCGATGACGACGACCTGATTCTTTATTTTGGACTCAAAAATTTCACCTGAGTTTTTCATTTTTTCTATACTAAAAATTAATTGGCCAGAATCCCTGGGCCCTACTTTAACTCATACGCTTTTCAAATAGATTAGACTAGGGATTGACGAGAATCCAAAAAGGTGAATCTATTTTCTGCCTATCCCAGAAAGGACGCACTTTTGTCCTACCGTGTGTTGTACATAGGGTTTATCAATTATTTCCAAATCTAATCAAGCGGATGAATACTAATAAAAAGAAGATGAAGAATATCCAATCGTTTACTCCATAAATAGCGAAGAATATCCCGGCCATTTTATCTTTTGCAAAAACATCCAAAACATTATTATTAAGCATCCATTTTATCCAAATAAATCCATAAATGAATTTTTCAACAGCAAACACTGCTATGAGCCATTTTACAGAGTGATAATTTTTTGCAACTGATATATAGGCTAGGCCCCAAACAACAATCATTAAAAGTCCGAAATTTGACATCACAACTGGATCAGATTCAGGAATAACAGAATTAGTGAAGAATCTTGAAAAAATTAATACTGTCATATTGAATAATCCGGCAAGCACAAACCCTTTTGTAATTGTTTCAGTTTTTATAGCTCCAATCATATTGTTCTTATGTTATTTTTGTTTATAACTAGCTACTATCTAATTAATTATGCTAACGTGTGTGTGCCCAGCATGGGCATCTGGTATCGAAGATATCAAAATATTCCAGAGGGTGGAAGTCCCTTATGTGCGGGGGTAACGCTCTGAAACATTTGCAAGTCGTGCCGATAGCTATCGGCATGGTTTGTCGTGAGACATGCACTGAAGGAAGCGAGCCCGCAAACCTCGGTTCCAACGAATACGCCCGAGCACGGTAGTGCGAAGGGGGCGCACGCAGTGCTGGCATCCGAAGACCATCCGATTTTGAGCTGCTGGGACATGCATTTGTTCCGACTTATCAAAAGGGAGTCAATGGAAAATATCAGTTGGTAGTGAAGAAAAACAGTTGGGACTCCCTTAAACGCAAACTCAAGCAGATCACCACGAAGACCATCCGCCGCGGCGGATCGAAGAACGGTTGAAAAAGCTTGTCCCGAAGCCTCGGGAGCGAGGATGGGTAAATAATTACCGCCTTGCCAGCATCACAGCAAAGCTAAAATCACTCGATGAGTGGTTGAGAAATGCGCAGCATTCATGAACACAATTGAAAATAAACTCAATGTGAATAAACCGGCTCCGCTACTGCATTTGGTCCCGTACGTACGGGAGAAGAAGCCTGAGCGAAAACGCAAAAACCTGATCAGATTGGGAGTGGATCAAGACCATGCCTATGCATGGAAGGGACGAGCGTTAAGAAAATGTCTATTCAGACATTTTTAGCGAAGGAGCCAGAATGCAGGGGAGGTAGAAAAGGAGGATGGGCAGTAGCCCAGAGTCCTATTCTGACTACTACTATCACTTTATCCCGCCTCAGAAGAAAGGGCTACGAATCGATGCTTTCCTATTACCTCAAAACCTGCCCGACTATGTCATTCAGGCGGGCGCAACCTACAATCCAGTGAACCGCTCCCGCACGTGCGGGAAGACCCGTATGCCGATAGCTATCGGCAGTGGTGTGAGACCGTGTGCGCCGTGGCGTAGGCGCACCTCGTCAACTTAACGGTTGGCGAGGCCGTCTACTCGATTATGCATTCGGCATTCCCTTTTAGTACACCAATTTTTGGTCGTTCAACTCTACATTAAATTTCACACTAGCACCCAAAACTTCAAAAACCTTCAATATTGTTGAAAATCTGGCATCTGTCGCGCTGTTTTCAATTTTTGAAATTTGGGCTTTTTTTACACCAACCAATTCCCCAAGCTGTTCTTGAGTTAAATTTCGCTCCTTCCTTGCCTGCTTAATGGCATGCCCCAATAAGTCAAGTCTGAGTTCGTTCTCGAATTCATCCCTTTTTTTTGTTCCTTTTTTGCCGATATGCTTATCAGTCAACTCCTCTAAAGTGTAGGTCTTCATCTTTTCCTCCCTTTCTCTTTTTTCTCTTGAAAATATTGCTCCATTAGTCTCTTCGCTTTTTCTAGTTCTCCTTTCGGAATTTTCCCTGTCTTTTTTATAAGCCCGTGGGTTGATATAACTACTGTATCTTCCTTAGCTGTTTTGTCCCAAAATGCAAAAAGCCGATAATACGTTTTGCTGTATTTGGTCCTAAACTCCCATACTTCATCCTGAAGTTTTTTAAAAAGTTCATTGTCATTTGTAATACTGGCTTTCCAGATGTTGTAAAAAACTTTCTCCCTTGCCTTCTCGTCAATTTCATCAAGGAACTGCTTCGCATCCTCCAAAAATTCTACCCTGAATTTATAATTATCCATCCAAGTTTTCTTTATTCCTTCAAATATAAAAGTTTCTTATTTAGGAAACTATTTTTATTAGTGGGTTTTTAATGCTGATGCATAACGTCAGTTCGTCTAAAAACCCTCAATTGGTTTAATTAAAGGCCTTTTTATTGGGTTTTTCGCTTGTTTTCAGGCTGCCAGTTGAAAATTTCCTGAATCCCAGTCAAAAATCCTCGATTCAGACTCCGGTCTC
>NZ_JBKBKZ010000009.1:0-157897 GCF_046296635.1 Algoriphagus sp.
ACTAACGGACACCGAGCGAAGTCGAGGTGAAACTAAATAGAATTTGGCTACTGGCAGAATTGCGTATATCCATATAAATTTTTGATGTAACATTTTTCTAATCAAGAAAGTCCATTCCTCGAGTCGATTAAGTAAGTTTTTGGACGGCTTCTGGGATCGTCAATTTAGTCTGTTCACCGGAATTCATATTCTTGACAGCAATCTGCTGCGAATTGATTTCTTCCTCGCCGCAAACACCCACAAAAGGAATCCCTTTCTTATTGGCAAAATCAAACTGCTTTTGGATCTTGGCCTGATTGGGAAAGATCTCGGTTTTAATTCCTGCATCACGAAATTGATTGAGCAACCCTAAGGCATACTGAAATCCCTGCTGATCAAAATACGTCAGCAGCAATCGAGTACTCGTGTGAGTTTCTTTCGGAAATAAATTCAATTCATCCATCACATCATAAAGGCGATCTACTCCGAATGAAAAACCGACCCCAGACACCCCTGAAAGCCCAAAAACTCCAGTTAGATTATCATATCGCCCTCCCCCACTGACCGATCCGATAGATACATGGTGAACTTTCACTTCAAAGATCGCACCTGTATAATAAGTAAGTCCTCTGGCCAACATGATATCGAAGTCAATGTGGTCTAGGTTCTCTCCCATTTGCTTAAGGATCTCAAATGTCTCTTCCAATTCCTTTACTCCCTTTAAACCCATTTCAGAATCCCTCAAGAAATGTTTCAAAAACTCAAACTTACCGTTCAGATCACTTTGCAATGCGACTAAAGGAGCGAGTTTTTCCAATGATTCATTTCCAAACCCCCGTTGGGTCAATTCTTCTTTCACCTTCTCCCAGCCGATCTTATCCAGCTTATCAATTGCTACACATAGCGGGCCTTCTTTTCCAGATTCTCCTATTGCCTCTGAAATTCCTGTAAGTATTTTTCGATTGTTGATTTTGATGCTATAATCCCTCAGTCCCAACTTCTCAAAAACACGTCGGATCATCAAGACGATTTCAGCTTCGCAAACCAAACTATCTGTCCCGACCACATCGGCATCGCATTGATAAAATTCTCTGTAGCGACCTTTCTGAGGACGATCTGCCCTCCACACCGGCTGGATTTGGAATCGCTTGAATGGAAAAGTCAACTCATTGCGATTCATCACGACATAGCGGGCAAATGGAACAGTGAGGTCGTAACGAAGGCCTTTTTCGGAGACTTTACTCAATACCGAACTTGAACCCTTTTCTAAATCAGAGGCATTCACATCTTTCAAAAAATCCCCACTATTTAACACTTTGAAAAGAAGTTGATCTCCCTCATCTCCATACTTCCCAGTTAGAGTGCTGAGGTTTTCCATCGCTGGAGTTTCGATCTGCTGGTAACCAAAAAGTTGAAAAGTATCCTTGATAGTGTCCAAAATAAAGGTTCTTCGGGCCATCTGCATGGGTCCAAAATCTCGGGTACCTTTTGGCAAACTCGGCTTTTGCATGAGTGATTTTTGGTGAATGAATGCCAAATTTATTTAAAAATCACCAAATGCCTGACTAATTCCCGCTAATACTCTGGAATAAAATAGGAAGTTTTGTAGGCAGTAATAAATTGTTTACTTACTTTTGCACCTCGTTTTGAACTCAAAAATTTAAACATATACGACCATGGCAGTAACCACATTAAAAAGAAAACTGAAAAGAAAAAGACAAGGTCAGACCGCTCGCGTGATCAAAATCAAGCAATTGTGCGCAAAGCCTGTGATCAGAAACGTAGACGTTGAGGCTTTGAAAGCTTCTTTCGCTAAGTAATCACTAGTCTCATAAAGATACTTGAGGCGACCCTTGGTCGCCTTTTTTGTTTATTCCAAAATTTAAAAAAGAGGAAATTCCTATTTGTTTCTTTCTTTTTGGAGTCGCTCAAATTCCTCCAGTAAGGCAATGAGCTTGATCCGCACATTTTTATCAGAAATATCCAGCCCCATAGCTGAAAACTGAGTGGTAATAAATTTCAAAGCGTTGTAAGGGGTCACTTGGACTTTTTTAAATGCTGCTTCTTCCGGTGTAAGGATATTGTTATACATGTCCATTAGGACATATCCACGGTCAGAAGTTCGCAAGACTTCGAGTGCCTTGTCGATGACAGAATTCCAATTCATTTGTGTTAAGGGTTGAATAAAGGGTGGGTTAAGCTTTAGGAAATTTTCCTCGCCAAAAATACAGAATTGAACCCATTCACTTAAAGATCAAACGCAAATCCTTCATTTAACTTTATTTTTTCCATTTCGTGGTAAAATTAAAGAGATACAATCCTTATTTTGGATAAACTTTTATCGCAAACCGATCAAAGCAGAAAGCACTAGGGCGCTGATAGGTGAATTTTTAATTTTAAAACGGACAAAAAATGGGTGTTTCACCAACTGTTGCCTTCCAGACTTTGCGAAGTATCCCAGAGTTCTCCAATGTCCCTGACGGGCAATTAAAATGGCTTTTTGAAAATTCAGAAATCAGATCTCTCCAAGAGGGGGAATTTCTATTTGAACCGAACCAACCCATCGAGTGGATCTATATATTCCTTGAGGGCTCTCTGGATTTATATTATTTTCAAGGAGGAAATAAAAGATCCCTTGCCCAATATCAAAAAGGAGGAATTCTAGGATACCTCCCCTATTCTCGAGCCCAGAAATCCATCGGGTATGGTGAAATCACCAGTCAGGCGAAAATTCTCAGCTATCCCAAATCAAAAATTCAGGAATTGATCCATCAAAACCCAGAATTAACCGAGGAATTCGTGCATTTCATGGTCTCACGTGTTCGCAGCTTCACCTCACAAAATCTACAAAACGAGAAGATGCTCGCACTTGGAAAACTTTCGGCTGGTTTGACACATGAACTAAACAACCCAATAGCTTCAATCAATCGGGATAACGCAGAGCTTCATCGGCTTTTTCAGTCTGAGAATATGAGCAACTTTTCTCTAATATGCTCAGGATTAGATGTTTCACAAAAGCATCAGTTGATTGAAGCTATCGAAAAGTGGAAAAAGTCCAACCGTCCCAAGGAGATGAAAGCTTTGGACATTCGTAGACTCGAAAAGGAATGGGTAGACAGACTTGAAAACTGGGGAATAGAAGATGCCGACGAAACCGCAGAAGTTTTTTGCGACTTTGGAATCAATCAGGAAGAAATCAGCCTGTGGGTAGAAAAAATCAAACCTGATGCGCTTCCTGTTTGGCTGGGATGGATCCAGTTTCTGCTTCAAAGTCAAGCATTGATTAACAATATCCTAACTGGAACTGAACGGATAGGAAAACTAATAGGAGCGGTAAAATCCTATACCCACATGGACCAAGCTCCCGAAAAAGGTGAAGTAGATTTGGTTCGTGGGATCGTAGATACTTTGGCAATTTTAGCTCATAAAATTAAGGATTCTAAAGTTAAAGTCTTGTTTGAAAAACCCGAAATGGAAGTATTCATTTGCGGATATGCCGGAGAACTCAACCAAATCTGGACAAACTTGATCGACAATAGTATTGATGCGATGGAAACTACATCCGATCCAACTCTTGAAATAAACCTGATTCCCGAAAAAAGCAAGGTTTGCGTTGAATTGATTGACAATGGAACAGGCATTCCAGATGAAATTAAATCGAAAATTTTTGATCCATTTTTCACCACCAAAGCCATCGGAAAGGGAACGGGAATGGGTTTGGATCTTGTTAATCAAATTGTCTTAAAACACGGTGGAACCATTCGGGTGGATTCAAAACCCGGCCGGACAATTTTCAAAATAGAATTACCAAAAGACTAATGCAAAATCCTGTAATCCTCATAGTGGACGATGATCCTCAGGTACTTCGCTCCATTAGCAGAGATCTGAAGTCCCGATACAGAAAAGACTACGAACTCCTGAGTACTTCGTCTGCCAAAGAAGCCTTGGAGTTGCTCACCGACCTCAAAAATCAGGGAACCGATCTCGCACTGATCGTCTCCGATCAACGGATGCCGGAGATGGAGGGAGTTGACTTTTTGGAAAAAGCAAAACCATTTTTCCCAAAAGCAAAAAAGGTGCTGTTGACCGCATATTCCGACACCAATGCTGCGATCAAAGCAATCAATCACATACAGTTGGATTACTACCTAAGTAAACCTTGGGATCCGCCTCAGGAAAAATTATTTCCTGTTTTGGATGAGCTTTTGGATGATTGGCAATTTGACTTCCGCCCTGAATTCAAAGGGATAAAAGTGGTCGGATTTCAGTTTTCACCTGTTTCACATGCGATAAAAGATTTTCTATCGGGCCACCTTGTGCCATATCAATGGATTGATTTTCCCAATCATCCCGAGAGCAAATTGCTGATGGAATCCAATAATTTCAACTCGGAGTGCCTGCCAATTGTCTTTTTTCCCGATGGAAAAATTATCCAAAAACCAACCTTGAGCCAACTGGCAGAGTCGATTGGACTCCAACAAGCAGTAAAGGAAGAAACCTATGATGTAGTCATCGTTGGAGCTGGACCGGCAGGCTTGGCTGCGGCAGTGTATGGCGGTTCGGAAGGATTGAAAACCTTGCTTATTGAGCGAAAGGCTCCGGGCGGACAGGCTGGAACAAGCTCAAGAATTGAAAACTACCTCGGCTTTCCGACGGGATTAAGTGGTGCTGAATTGACCCGTAGAGCTTTGGCACAAGCCAAGCGCTTCGGTACTGAGTTTATTTCTCCTGGAGAAGTAAAAGCTATTGGACAGCAGGGCACCTACAAAATCATCCACCTCGCTGACGGACAAAAAATCCCTACCAAAGCAGTTGTGCTTACCGCCGGGGTCGACTATAGAAAATTGGATCAACCAGGTTTGACTGAACTCAATGGCGCTGGAGTATATTATGGCGCAGCAAACACGGAAGCTGCAGCCTGCAAAGAAAAAGATGTATTTATCGTCGGAGGAGGGAACTCTGCCGGCCAAGCAGCGATGTATCTTTCCCAGTTTGCAAAATCTGTGACGATTCTAATTCGGAAAGATTCGTTGACATCCACTATGTCTTCCTATTTGATTGAACAGATTTCGCTAACTCCCACCATACAAGTTCTGGGAAATTCGGAAATTGTCAAGGCTTATGGAGATTCCAATTTAGAAGGACTTGACATTAGAGACTTGAGTAAAAATGAGATTAAGAATTTCCATGCTGATGCTCTGTATATATTTATCGGTGCCAAGCCGATGACAGAATGGCTTGATGAAGGGATTGTCTTGGATGAAAAGGGATTTATCGTAACGGGAAGAAATCTTTTGGGGCTTACTGAATTCAAAAAATCATGGAAAAAAGACCGAGAACCACTACTTCTGGAAACGTCCATTCCTGGTATTTTTGCGGCAGGAGATGTACGATCAGGAGCTATGAATCGAGTAGCATCTGCGGTTGGTGAAGGTGCCATGGCAATCAGTTTTGTTCACAAGTTTCTTGCGGAATAGCAAAATCCTGTTTCCGGATTTTCTCTTTACTCACGAATTTTTTTTTAACAAATACTATTTTTCTACATACCCTATAATATTTGTAGAGTATAAAATCAGAATAAATATTATTTATATATTTGTCATACTAACTATTGGTATGACACAGGAACTATTTGCAAAGTATTCTTTCCTCCTCGATCGCACGGCGCGAAAGGTAAAGCAATACGCGCAGCATCAGTTTAAGACAGGCGAATTCGACGTCACTGTAGATCAATGGCTAGTCTTGAAAAACCTTTCCGAAAACGAACTGTTAAGCCAAACGGAATTGGCCAATCTTGTTTTCAAGGACCACCCCACGCTCACACGAATCATTGACTTGCTTTGCAAAAAAGGTTATGTGGACCGAGTGCCACATCCTCAGGACAGAAGAAGTTTTCAACTTCATTTGACAGAAACGGGTCTGGCAAAAGTAAGTGAACTCAAACCGAAAATCCTGGAAATCCGGGAAAAGGCATGGGAAAACCTGACATCAAGAGATTTTGAAGAGTTTAAGCGCATTCTGGATACTATTTACCAGAATTTAGACAGTCAAAATTTAGAAGAATAAAAGTATTTAGCATACTAATTATATTTGTACGAACATTTTGGAATTTACATGGGTTAAAACCCAAAAACCATGAACACAAACACAATCCACACTGACCTTTGCATCATCGGTGCCGGCCCTGTAGGGCTGTTTGCTGTTTTCGAAGCAGGATTGCTTAAGATGCGTTGCCATCTGATCGATGCCCTTCCTCAAGTAGGAGGTCAGCTGTCGGAGATTTATCCTCAAAAACCGATCTATGATATCCCTGGATATCCTGAGGTGAAAGCGCAGGATTTGGTCGACAACTTGATGGAGCAGGCGAAACCATTCCAACCAACTTTCACCCTTGGTGAGCGTGTTGATCATTTGGATAAGCAAGCCGATGGAAGTTTTATTGTCACTACAAGTGATAAAACCCATGTCCATGCACAGGTAATTATCATTGCAGGCGGCTTGGGTTGCTTTGAGCCAAGAAAGCCGGTTTTGACTAATCTGGAAAAGTTTGAAGGTAAAGGAATCACCTACATGGTGAAAAATCCGGAAACTTTCCGAGACAAAAATGTAGTAATTGCAGGTGGTGGAGATTCAGCATTGGATTGGTCCATTTACTTGGCCAAAGTTGCCAAACGAGTAACCCTTGTTCACAGAAATGAAACTTTCCGTGGTGCACCGGATTCCGCGGCAAAGGTTTTTGACTTGGCAAACCGAGGCAAAATCGATTTGATCCTTTCTGCAAACTTGAAAGAAGTAACCGGAGACGAAAAACTTGAAAAGGTAATCCTTGAAGATAAATACAAGCAGGATATGGTTTTGGAGGCTGACTATCTTATCCCACTGTTTGGGTTGAGTCCAAAGCTTGGCCCGATCGCAGATTGGGGATTGAGCATCGACAAAAATGCTATTGAGGTAGACACACGTGATTACTCCACCGGAGTGGAGCGGATTTATGCTATCGGAGATATCAATACCTATCCAGGCAAATTGAAGCTGATCCTTTGTGGATTCCACGAGGCAGCAATTATGATGCATTCAGCTTTCAAATACGTGTATCCAGATCAGAAATTGAGCTTCAAATACACCACCGTCAACGGAGTAAACGCATTCTAATCACCCCAACCCCAGCCATGATCAAATTTACTGTAGAAGACCAAGACGGCAATCGCCAAGAAATCGAAGCCCCCGATGACATGGGTTTCAGCCTGATGGAAATCCTGAAGGCATCTGAATACCCCGTTTTGGCGACTTGTGGAGGAATGGCCCTTTGCGCTACCTGCCATGTTGAAATTTTGGAAGGTAAAGACGCACTTGGTCACGCGACTGACATAGAATTGGATCAGCTGGAAAACCTACCGGAATACTTTCCTACTTCCCGACTTGCCTGCCAAATCCGCATCGGAGATATTCTCGATGGTGCAGTGGTAAGGTTGAGAGGGGAAGATGTGGTTTAAAACAGTATCAAGTAGCTAGACATTAGTATCAAGATTTTAGAGGCAAGAGGCAAGAAGCGAGAGACAAGAGACAAGACTGAAAGAAACCACTTGGAGACAGGTGGTTTTTTCTTTGTCTTATTGGTAAGCTAAAAAAGGACCCGCATAGTTAAACAAATAGGTTATTTCAGTTTCAACATATTCTTCGGAAAAAAAGTCATACAGCTGTTGGTCAGTCACCATCCGAATGGATTTATCGCCTGGAAAATATTCTAAACTTTTTACTTCAAATTGATTAAGAAATCTTTTTGGGTTATTCGAAATACTTTCTTCGTCACCGAAATATTTCAATTCCACCTCGCCATTTTCTTTGAGCGCTACAATCCTCCGTGAGAATCCACATCCCCTAATAATTTCCACCTCTTTTGTAATTTCATCTACGCGATCCCAAAACATGAACGTGTCAAAATCCATGATAGGGGTTTGCCTATTCAGACGCCATTCTATAGAAAATTCTCCATTACCACACCATGTAAAATTAGCTACGTGCTCGGTGCTTTGCTCACCTGAATTCGTAAAATCTACAGGAATAGCTGTAGAAATAGATTCTGCAACATATACACCATAAGGTCCATCAGGTTTTTCTTCTTCCTTACACCCAAACAAGAAAATAAGGCTAAAAACATAAAGGATCGTAATTTTTCTCATAGTTAAATGTAAATATTAATTTGATTAATTTTTCTATATGTATATCCGCAATTCTGCCAGTAGCTAAATTTTATTAAGTTTCACCTCGACTTCGCTCGGTGTCCGTTAGTTTTGCTTTTAGGGGAGGGGAGGTATATGCGGCTGCGCCGCATATACCTCCCCTCCCTTTAATAACCTGAAATCCGGTGGCCGAGCAGCTTGTCCGCCGTGGCGGGAAGTCGAGGCCATTTTGATCTACTGGCAAAGAGGTAGATAGATTTTTTTATTTCGCTAGGTGAAACTTACCTATTCATTTTTTGAATGATTAAAAACGACCTCTTATCAACTTTTCAACTAGTAAATTCTAAGAAAACCGCCTAATTAACAGTATTTGCGCTGCTTAACCAGCCTAATTTACATTAATTGGGCTGGTCAAATACTTTTTTTGCCATTCGGCTCCCGTTTACTTGTCATTTTTAGCACATGGAAACCGATAAAAACGACACCCAAAACATCCACTGATTTTTCATTAACTTTCTTCCCTCTCAATTTATAAAAAAATGAAAACCCTACTCCTCTTCCTGTTTTTCATCCCCAATCTGGTTTTCTCTCAAATCACAACAGAACAAAAAGAAGATGCAGTCAAAATCCACCAATTGATCGACCAATATTCTCAAGCAAGGGAAACACAGGATACCGTTTTACTTAAAAGTATTTTGACAGAAGACATCGATCAATTGGTATCAAGTGGAGAATGGAGAAATGGAATAACTGAGTCTCTAAAAGGAATGCAAAACAGCACCCAAAGCAATCCTGGAAGTCGAATCCTTAAAATAGATAAAATTAAATTTCTGGCTGACGAAATTGCGTTAGTAGATTGCCGATATACCATTAAAACCCCCGATGGAAATGAGCGGAAAATGTGGAGTAGTTTTATGGTAATTAGCCACAATGGTAAATGGAAAATCACAGCGATTCGAAACATGAATCCAACTGTAGGATATTAAATAAGTCAATTCTTAACCTTCTGATTTTTAAATATTTTCATTTAGTTTTATATAAGTTCACTTCGGAATTCAACAATTAAATCAAAAAACCGAAAGACGATTGAATAAGCAGCGTTATCATTTCCCAAAATGCCGAAGTATGTAATCGAGCGAGAAATTCCCGGAGCGGGAAAACTCAGCACTGAACAATTGAAAGGAATTTCGCAGACTTCCTGCGGAGTGCTAAGTAATATGGGACCTCAGATTCAATGGCTTCAAAGCTATGTCACTGGGGATAAAATTTACTGCGTTTACATTGCTCCAAATGAAGAGATGGTCAGAGAACATGCCCGGCAAGGAGGTTTTCCATCCAATTCCGTAGCAGAAGTCAAAACCATTATTGACCCAACTACGGCGGAATAATCATTTGCAGAAGTAAAGAAGAGGCTGTCTCAAAAGGCTTCTCGGTGTCAGCCTGAGCACCTGACCAACGAGAGTTGGGCAGTACGAAGGCCATTTCCAGTAAATTAGGCTACATTTCGACTACGCTCAATGTGACAATCGGTACTTATGAGACAGCCTCTTCGTTTTTCGATCAATCCTTACATAACCAATTTAATGAAATGAGAAGGCTTCTCCTTTTTTCACTGATCTCGCTTTTTCTCTTGAATTGCAAACCTACTTCCGAACCGCCTACTTTAATTCTAACGAATGGTAAAATCTGGACTGGAGAAGGCGCTGACACCTTTGTGGAAGCTATGGCTATCACCGGAAATAAAATAACCCAGCTAGGCTCTTCGGAATCAATTCTAGCTTTAGGCAGCACAGAAACAGAAATCATCGATCTACAAGGAAAACTCGTCACTGCAGGATTCAACGATGCTCACATTCATTTTCTTGGTGGATCATTGGGTTTGACCCACGTAGATTTATTGGCCACATCTTCATTGGAGCAGGTCCTTTCAATAACTCAGGAATTCAATAAAAACAATCCTGAAAAAGAATGGATTACCGGTCGAGGTTGGCAATACACCTACTTTGAATCTGGTATGCCTGATCATCAAACCATGAAGGCTCTTGACATTGATAAGCCGGTATTCCTTCGTGCTTACGATGGCCATAGTGCCTATGCCAATCCGAAAGCCATGGAAATGGCTGGAATATCATCAGCAACAGTTTTCGAGGGTTTCGGAGATGTGGTAAAAGATTCCAATGGAAATCCTACTGGAGCCCTCAAAGAAGGAGCTATGGGATTAGTGGGAAATCTTGTCCCTGCACCAACTTATGAAGACAAGATTCAGGCGCTCCGACAAGGAATGGAACTTGCCGCCTCCCTTGGAATCACCAGCATGCAGAATGCCAGTGGATCTGAGGAAGAGTTAAATCTTTATCTAGACTTGCTGAAAAAAGAAGAACTGACCGTCCGTTATGCTGCTTCTTTTTCCGTAGGAGAAAAAACTTCCCTAGACCAACTTGCTCGCTTCAATTTTTTAAAGGATAGCATAGGCACCGAAAACTCTTGGATCCGGGCTGACGCCATCAAATTCATGATCGACGGAGTCATAGAATCTCACACAGCGGCCATGCTGGAGCATTATTCCGATCTGCTTTCAGATGACGAATTAGCACTTGGTATGCTGAATATCACCGAGGAAAAATACAAGACTTTAGTAAAACATCTCGACGCAATGGGTATTCGACTTTACACTCACGCTATCGGTGACCGAGGAGTACGGGAGGTGTTTATAGCCTATGAAAAAGCAATTGAAGAAAATCCACCTCGCGAGAGAAGACATCGAATCGAACACATCGAAACCATATCGCCCGATGACATTTCACGATTTGCAAAGTCCGGGATCCTGGCGAGTATGGAACCCATTCATGCTGATCCTGGCACAGTGGGAGTTTGGGTAAAAGCAATCGGAGAAGAACGTTTGCCTTGGTCTTTTGCCTGGAAGTCGATTCTGGAAAGTGGCGCTCAATTGGTTTTCAGTTCTGATTGGCCCGCCTGCATCAGTCTCGATCCAATTCGTGGGATTCACGTCGCTGTCAACCGTCGTGATCCTTCAGGTTTTCCTGAGAATGGATGGATTCCTGCCGAAAAAATCAGCATTTACGAAGCGATGAAGGCCTACACTTCAATGGGAGCCTATTCGAGTTTTGAGGAAAACAGAAAAGGACTTATCAAAGTCGGTCACCTTGCAGACTTGATTGTCTTTTCTCAGGATTTGTTCACAATAAATCCTATGGACATCCATACCACCAAAGTCGAAATGACAATTGTGGATGGAAATGTAATCTTTGAAAAATAAGTGCTTCGTTTAAAAAATACCCAGAACTGGGTATTTTACTGATCTGAATAATATTCAACTTTAAGTAAGAATCTTAGAAAATCCAGACATACCCTCAACCAATAGTAGAACCAAAACTCAATAAAACATGCCAGTTGAACCTTTAAAAGAAACCCCATTGATTTCCGGACAAATCGAAATCCTAGATTATAATGTAAATTTTAATATTATGGCTGAAAGAGATCAAACCGGAAAACACCTACCCAAGATTGTTCACCAAATAATCCTAAATGGACGGAATCTCAATGGACACGAATTCACGACTGTAGATATTCGGTTTCGTGAATCAAAAGACATTGTAACTAATCCTGCTGGTTCGACAGAAAAAGTAATCATGGATATTCCAAAAACCGATTTTGAATCCTTTGATTGGCTTTTGAAAAAAACAATCGACTCCCAGAATTCTGATCGAAAAACTCTCCTAATGGAATATTATTCGACTCAAAATTATAATGAGTACCATGTAACTTTTTTCATGGGCTAAAGGATATCCAAAAAATGTCGAGAATCTTTTGTAGCTATTGGATTCCTCTTTTCGTTCATGAGTAAAAATCAAACTACCTATGAAAAATCTACTTTGGATAATCGGATTGCTTCTTTTCGCAAGCTTCAGCTGTGAGGATACCTCAGAAAAAACTTATAAACTGGGAGAATTGGAGGAACTGGGCAAAGAAATTCAGGCCCTTTCAGAATCTGTGACCTGCACGAATTCTTCCGAATGGAGATTTACTCCAATGGGAAGTAAAGCCTGCGGAGGTCCAATTAAGTATATCGCTTATCATCAGAGTATTGAGCAGAAATTTCTGGATTTGGTCACCCAATACACCAAACTTCAGGCTGAATACAATCAAAAAAACAATGTCATCTCAGATTGTATGCTGGTAGCTTCCCCAAAGTCAGTGACCTGTGAAGGTGGGAAGGCAATTCTGGTGAATTAAAAAATATATATCCATATATTCCCTATAGGAATTGTAGGATTTTATATTTTTGCGGTCTAGCATACCGCCATGAATCAATCTGTCTTCTTTTACCTTGGAATTCTAATCGCTTTTTTGGGATTTAACCAAGCGACTTTTAGTCAAACCACCTCTCAAAAAGCAGTGTGGTACGGGTATTTTTTTACAGTTCCGATTGATTCAAACTGGTACACAGTAACCGAAATTCAAGAAAGACATCAGGTTGATCCTTTCAGCCAAAATCAATTTCTTGTAAGAGGCAGACTTCATCGGTCATTGGGAGAATCTTGGGATTCTTCTACTGGCATGAGTTTATTCTTACACCATCGAATTGCCAGATTGGACAATGAAGATTTTGAATGGCCCGAACGTCGCCCTCATCTAGATGCGACTTTCAAAACCAAGATTTTTAAAGTCCCCATTGAACAGCGAATCCGAACAGAAGCCAGGTTTTACAAAAACTTGGATTTAGAAACTGGACTGCCGGATGAAGGATATTTTTTTCGGGCATTCCGATATCGATATCGCATTCAGGCCACGATTTCTATAGCTGAATTTTCAAATGGGAAATCACTTAGGTTAAAATTCGCTGACGAGATCATGGGGATGTCAGCAGGAGAAGTTGGTGCGTTGAGATTTGATCAAAACAGAATCAGTGGGGATTTGAATTTTTATCTTTCTCGGGATTTAATTCTAGAAGTTGGATATCTCTATTGGCATCAAAAAAGAGAATCAGGCGCTTTTTTGGATCAGCATATTCTTCGGACCGTTGTAAGGCATAGGCTTGATTTTTCTAAAAAGTAAAGAGCCGAATATTCGACCTTTTGGTTAACAAAATGGAGTTAAGTTTAAATCTGCTATTGGTATTTCTTATTGATCTTTTTGATCCATTGTATCAAACTGAGACAATTATAATTGCTTGATCCAAAAATTCCTAGTTACTTAGATTAGAATTAAATCCATTATGCCTTTACCTGATTTCTCAGCATATATCCCTCACATCGCATTTGATTCTGTAGTCTTTGGATTTTCCAAAGGAAAATTGAAGATCCTTCTCATGGAATACCATGCTACAGGCTGGTTTGCTCTTCCGGGAGGATTTGTGGAGCGCAATGAAAATTTGGAAGATGCAGTAAAGCGAGGACTATTAGAAAGAACAGGTCTCCAAGATGTCTATTTGGAACAATTTCACACGTTTGGATCATTAGATCGCTTCCAGCCAGAGGTGATGAAGACGATTTTTGAGGCCAACAATCATTCTATTGAATGGGGTCATTGGCTATTGGACCGGTTTCTTTCTATCGGCTATTACGCACTTATAGATCATGAAAAAGTCACCTTGCAGCCAGATGCCATCTCGGATTCTATCGCTTGGTATGATATAGAACATTTGCCGGAACTGATTTTTGATCACAGCACAATTGTTGAAAAAGCACTTCAAACTCTTCGGGAAAATCTAGATCGAAAACTAATTGGGGGAAATCTCCTACCCGATCGCTTTACCATGAATGAGCTTCAAGCTGTGTATGAAGCGATTTTGGGAGAAAAACTCCGTAGAACCAGCTTTCAGCGAAAAATGCTCAGCATGGATATTTTGGACCGTCATGAAAAATTATTCACAGGCAAAAGTCATAAAGCTCCCTATCTCTACAGCTTCAAAACTCAATAACCGTGAAAATTACACTCTTTACACAGATTTTAGCGATGAGCTTTCTGTTTTTCTCCTGCGGAAAAACAGAAAAGTCTTCACTTATTTCAATTGAATCAGTAGCTGTTGAAGGTGGATTGATTTCCGGAAAAACGGATTCAACTGGGCAAGTGAAAATCTTTAAAGGGATTCCTTTTGCAGCACCGCCACTAGGAGATCTTCGTTGGAAAGGACCTGAGCCAGTTCAACCTTGGGATGGCATCAAAACCTGCACAGAAAACCCAGCTTCTCCGATGCAAAAACCACCAGTTCCTTTCTTTGCCTGGTCCGAAGAGTTTTTGATTCCCAAAGAACCTATTTCAGAGGATTGCTTGTATCTAAACGTTTGGACAGCTGCGGACAAAGCTGATGAAAAACGGCCAGTAATGGTCTGGATTTATGGAGGAGGATTCGGGTCAGGAGGCAGTACAGTACCACTTTACGATGGAGAAGACTTAGCCAAAAAAGGAATTGTCGTAGTCAATATTAATTACCGTGTTGGAATTTTAGGCTTTTTGGCTCATCCAGAACTTAGCTCCGAAAACCCTGATCAAACATCCGGGAACTATGGTATTTTGGACCAGATTGCAGCATTGGAATGGGTAAAAAAGAACATTGCAGCATTCGGCGGAGATCCTGATAATGTTACCATAGCCGGTCAATCCGCCGGCGCTTTCAGTGTAAATGCCCTGGTGGTTTCCCCAAAGGCAAAAGGACTTTTCCACAAAGCTATCGCCCAAAGCGGAGGAATATTTACAAGAAATAATGGATTGGTTACTGGGATTAGAGGGGCAGAGGAAAGGGGAAAAGAACTTACAGATCAAATGAACTTATCACTTGCGGATCTAAGAAAAATCTCGCCGGACAGCCTCATTAAAATCCCTGGAAGATATGGCCCTGTGTTCGATGGAAAGGTTCTTCCAAGTGTGAGACAAGCATTTGAGGAAGGTAAATTCTCCGATGTTCCTCTTCTGACAGGTTGGAATGCCGATGATCGAGTTTCGGGCAATCAAGCATCCTCACCGGAAGAATTTAAAGCAAATGCCGAAAAACAATATGGAGGCCGGGCTGGAGAATACTTGCAATTATTCCCTGCTGGAAATGAAGTTGAACTCCAAGAGACTTTGAAAACAATAGGCCTACTTGGTTTCGGTTTCCAAAATTACACCTGGGCAAGGATGCAATCTAAGAAAGGACAGAAAGACGCCTTTTTATATTATTTCACTCGAATTCCTCCAGGCGAACCCAATTATGGAGCATTCCATTCCGCTGAATTTAGCTATGCACTTCATACCCTTCGCAACTGGAACAGGCCATTTGAACAGGAGGATTTTGATTTGGAAAAAATCATGTCAGCCTATTGGGTAAACTTCGTAAAAACAGGAAATCCAAACGGCGAAGGACTTCCTGAATGGCCGATTTTTGATCCGGAAAATCCACTCGTCATCGAATTAGGTGCAGAGATTAAGACAAGAGCCTTACCATTTTGGGAGCAAATGAAGTTTATGGAAAGTATTAATTAAACTTAATTAAAAGTGAAAAATATGTATATAAGGAATCCTGCCAGTAAGCGAATTTCCATTGGTCAAGGGGTCGGAAGACCGAAGACCGAAGTATCCAAAATCAATCGTTCCTCAGAATTTTTACCAGTAAATTTCAATCTACTGGCAAAGTAGCGTATTTGAAAATAACTAACTACTCCTTCATCAACTTCTGCAAAACTTCTATTGCCGCCTCTGAAAGCACTGTTCCCGGCCCAAAAACAGCCGAAACACCCGCATCAAATAGAAAATCATAATCCTTCTGAGGAATCACCCCACCGGCTACTACCATGATGTCAGGACGTCCCAGTTCTTTCAATGCTTCAATCAACTGAGGGACCAAAGTCTTATGGCCAGCAGCCAAAGACGAAGCTCCGACGATATGAACATCATTTTCGACAGCCTGCTCGGCTACTTCCTGAGGAGTCTGAAAAAGTGGCCCGATATCCACATCAAAACCCAAATCCGCAAAACCGGTAGCAATGACTTTTGCACCACGGTCATGTCCATCTTGCCCCATTTTTGCTACCAAGATCCGAGGACGACGACCCTCAACCTCCGCAAAGCGGTCTGATAATTCCTGTGCTTTTTTGAAAGAGTCCTGATTTTTCACTTCTGCTGCATATACTCCTGAGATCGCTTGGGTTTGGGCTTTGTGTCGACCAAATACTTTTTCCATCGCATCGGAGATTTCCCCTAAAGTAGCCCTTTTTTGCGCTGCTTCTACTGCCAAGGCCAGCAAATTACCTTCTCCCGATTTGGCAGCATTCGTGATTGCCTCCAGACTTTTTTCCACCTCAGCTGGATTTCTTTTGGACTTCACTGCTTTCAACCGTTCGATTTGAGAATCTCGAACAGCCTGATTGTCCACATCACGAACTTCAATTTCACTTTTTTCATCGACCTGATAGCGATTTACACCGACGATGATATCTCGTCCGCTATCAATTCTTGCTTGTTTTTTAGCCGCCGCTTCTTCGATTCTAAGTTTTGGAAGGCCGGTCTCGATTGCCTTAGCCATGCCTCCTAATTCCTCCACTTCCTCGATTAAACTCCAGGCTCGCTGCACCAACTGATCCGTCAAATACTCCACATAATATGAACCGCCCCATGGATCCACCACTTTTGTAATTCCTGTTTCCTCCTGCAGTACCAATTGCGTGTTTCTGGCGATTCTTGCAGAAAAATCGGTTGGCAAGGCAATCGCCTCATCCAGTGAATTGGTGTGGAGTGACTGTGTATGTCCCATCACTGCGGCCAGCGCTTCAATGGCTGTACGAGTGACATTATTGAAGGGATCCTGCTCGGTCAGCGACCAACCCGAAGTCTGACAATGCGTTCGCAAGGCAAGGGATTTGGGATCCTTGGGATTAAACTGCTTTACAATCTTCGCCCAAAGCAATCGACCTGCCCGCATTTTGGCGATTTCCATGAAGTAATTCATTCCTATGGCCCAGAAGAAAGAAAGCCTTGGAGCAAAATCATCAATATCCAGCCCTGCTTTGATTCCAGTTCTAAGGTATTCCAGCCCATCGGCGAGTGTGTACGCCAATTCCAAATCCGCTGTCGCTCCTGCTTCCTGCATGTGGTAGCCTGAGATGGAAATGGAGTTGAACTTGGGCATTTTTTGCGAAGCGAATTCAAAAATATCCGCAATCAGCTTCATGCTCGGCTGAGGTGGATAGATGTAGGTATTTCGCACCATAAACTCCTTCAAAATGTCATTCTGAATCGTACCAGAAAGCTGTTCGGGCTTCACTCCCTGCTCTGCGGCTGCTACGATGAAAAATGCCAAAATTGGAATCACCGCCCCATTCATGGTCATGGATACAGACATCTGATCCAATGGAATCTGATCAAAAAGGATCTTCATATCCTCCACCGTGTCAATGGCGACTCCGGCTTTACCCACGTCTCCCTGAACTCGTGGATGATCTGAATCATAGCCCCGATGCGTCGCTAAATCAAAAGCAACAGAAAGTCCTTTTTGTCCTCCGGCTAGGTTTTTTCTGTAAAAAGCATTGGATTCTTCTGCGGTAGAAAATCCGGCATATTGTCGGATCGTCCAAGCCCGCTGTACATACATCGTACTGTAAGGCCCACGGAGAAATGGTGGAATTCCGGCAGCAAAGCCCATATGGGGTAAATTTTCGAAATTCTCAGAATCAAACCGGTCAGGAATCGAAATCTGCTCCGGGGATTCCCAAACAGTTTGCTTTCCTTCTGCTACAGAGTCAGCTTGCCCTATTTTCCAATTTTTAAAGTCGGGTCTCATGCAATTGTCTGGTTTTGAAGTTCGACCAAATAAGAAGCTCGACTTGGCTTCAATTCATTTCCATTTTCAGTAATCGGGAGAAACTCAAGATCGTTTTTCAATTTTTGCGAAGCTGGAAATTTGTTGACTCCGATTTTGCCAACTTTTCCGGAGAGAACTTGATTTTGCTGAATTACTCGACTTTGCTTTACTTTTTGCTGGATTTCACCTAATTCAAATGAAGCCTTCCATCCACCTTTCTCTTCCAAAGTTTGAAGTCCAGCTCTCGTTTTTTTCATGATTTGAGAAATCAAAAAATCCAAATAAAATGAGCCGGCAGCAGGGTCAAGTACTTTGTCGAGATAAGATTCATGAATTAAAATCGAAGAAACGTTTCTGGCGACCCGAAGCTCAAGTTCTGATGCATTTTGATTTTGTAGTGGCACTACCCAAATTCCATTTGCACCACCCAATACCGCTGCCATGGCTTCGTAAGTTTGCCTAATCAGATTGGTGTGGGCATCCAATGTGGTTTTGGACCATTCTGATGTTTTGGCGAAAATAAAGGGCTCTGGGGGATTAAGCTCAAGGTCATATTGGCGTGCAAGGTCTACAGCAAATAGTCGAATTGCTTTCAATTTGGCCATTTCAGGAAAATGCAAATCTCCAATTGCAGTATATAACCCACTTTTCTCGAATAGCACTTTCGGGTCAATTTCGGATTGGGCGATTAATTCCACCACTTCTCCAAAACCAAAAATCAATTCGTCCAAACCCGTTGCCCCTGATTCGGAGTAGCGGCTAAAATTGAAATGAAAGGCCTTGAAGTTTGGTGACTTTGGGCAGATGGACAGTATGTCTTTCAAAACTGAAATCATTTCACCCCAACTTTTCCCATCATCAAAAAGAAAGTCTATTGGAGACCAAAGCAAACCACCAGTGAGGATGTTTTCATCAGCTCCATTTTCTTTTGCCCAAGCCAAAAAAGACTTCAAAGCTGTTAAGGGATCTCCTGTTGGCTTGATCAAAAGAGAAATGTATTCGGGCAAAACTCCCTTCAGCAATTCCTCAAGAGTTTCATTTCCCTGCAAATGGAGAATGAGGCCAGTCGCACCATTTTCCAAAGCATTCAATACTTGTTTATTGGTAGTATATGGATAAACCGCCACTAGATTTGCCCAGTTTCTGGAAGGAAGACCAGTGACCTCCGGCGCACTTTCAAAAGTGTTTTCCGGAAATTTTCGGATATCGAAAAGATCTTCTTTGGTGTAAAAAGGCTGAATTTCAATTTCATCCCAAAGCAAAGAATTTAAGCTTTGGTCAAAATCTTTTCCTTTTAAGTCTCGAATAGCTTGACTTCTCCAAGCCTCTTTACTTGTTGATGGGAAGTCTTCAAAAAGATCTCTTATCATAATTGGGTTTATTAAATCCTGTATTTGGATTAAGTCAAAAATAAGGAATGACAGGGGAATTGTCAGTTAGAAATGTAATTCAAAAGCTTTTCTAAACCCGAAAATCCTAACAGTCTAACATTCAATACATAATGTTAAAAACTGGGGATTCACTTTATAGCCATTGAAAATTTTTATCAAATTATTTTTTATAAAAGAAACAATTTGGAATGATATTTTCTGCCAAACATTATTCTGAAGCTTGCAAAAATTCTCTAAAAATTGACTTTTTCAAGCCTTATTTGATTTTTTATTTAAGTTAATTTTCCACAAATTTGACCCCCTTGCAATCGTCAGGGAATCCAGGATTACAATCTGAAAATTTTTCTAAATGAGTTTGGAAGCTAGCGCCGTATGGAATGAGTGTTTGCGTGTTATTGAACAACACGTCAACGAGCAGAGCTTTTCGACCTGGTTTAAACCAATCCATCCTATTAAACTGGAGGGTTCTAGCCTCACAATTCAGGTTCCAAGCCAATTTTTCTACGAATGGTTGGAGGATAACTATGTGCAGGTGCTCAAACTTGCCATCAAAAATACTTTAGGTCAAAATGGTCGCTTGGACTATGCCGTAGTCGTAGACAAAGGCAATTCAAACAATCAGCCTTATGTAGTGTCTTTTCCTCAAGGAAATGCTCCTGGTAAGAAGCCTTTCGAACAGGCTGAAGTGAAGACTCCCTTTCAGATGCAATCGCTAAATGCAGACATGCTGACGCAAAGCAACCTGAATCCGACCTACTCATTCAGCACTTATATCGAAGGAGATTGTAACCGTCTAGCCAGATCAGCTGGATTTGCAGTAGCTACCAAACCCGGAATCACCTCTTTTAACCCACTTATGGTCTATGGAGGAGTTGGTTTAGGAAAAACTCACTTGGTTCAGGCCATCGGAAATGAAATCAAAAACGGTCCCGAGGATAAGTTTGTACTTTATGTCTCTTCAGAAAAATTCGTGAATCAATTCATGGACTCCATCAAAGATGGTAACGTGAAAAGCTTCACCAATTTCTACATGCAAGTGGATGTGCTAATTATCGATGATATTCAATTTTTAGCCGGAAAAGACAGGACACAGGAAATGTTTTTCCATATTTTCAATCACCTGCATCAGAATAAGAAGCAAATCATCATGACTTCGGATTGTCCTCCTAGGGATCTGAAGGGCTTGGAAGAACGCCTGCTTTCTAGATTTAAATGGGGTTTGACCGCAGATTTGCAAATGCCGGACTTCGAAACCCGTGTTGCAATTATTCGTCGCAAGATGGAATCCGAGGGGATCATTATCCCCGATGACGTGGTGGAATATTTGGCTTATTCCGTGGATACCAACGTTCGTGAATTGGAAGGTATCCTGATTTCCTTGATTGCCCATGCGTCGCTCAATCGGGTCGAAATCAGCCTTGAACTTGCGAAAACGGTCATAAAAAACTTCATCAAAGACATAGAAACTGAAGTTGGTATTGATTTTATCCAAAAGGCAGTTTCAGAATACTTCGGGATTCAGCTGGAAGATCTTAAGGCCAAAACCCGTAAGAAAGAAATAGTAATCGCCAGACAAGTTGCGATGTATTTTTCCAAAGAGTTTACCAATCACTCGCTCAAGTCCATCGGATACCACTTTGGGGGCCGGGATCACAGTACGGTAATTCATGCCGTTCAGACTGTGAACGACATGATCGAAACCGACTCGGGCTTCAAACATTCTGTTGGAGAGCTAAAGAAGAAGTTCAAGATGAGATCCTATTAATCTCTGGATTTCTCACCAAAAACTAAGTCCGTCACGAACTTAGTCCCTCCCGCTTCCCTTAAACTGATCCTCTTTGTAGGCAAAAAGCACATTGAAAGTCGTCAATGAACCATAGCATCTCGTGATGTATTGCTGCAAGTTGACCCGATCTTCGTCGTCCAACTTTGGATGGTTATTGATATTTTGCTCAAGTACTCGAAGCTTTTCACGCACCATGACGATTTTATGAAAGAACGTTTCGACTGGGATTTCCTTTGTCTGAAGATTTTTGTCAGAAGGCTCGATTACTAATGTACCTCCCATCCACTTTCCACCCAAAGGAATCAATGGTGCCCGTTCTGAAGTAGCAATCAACGCTTCCCGAATCGCTCTTTCCACATCTTTCATGCTGAGCATAGGAAAGTCAGGTGCTTTAGCTTCCACCACACTAAATCCTTCATAATCCCTTGCCAAAGTTTTGACTTCCTCCGAGGAGGAAAAATAAATTTTGTAATAAGTCTCATCTACAGAGACGATGACTCCAGTTCCAAATTTCGGATGGCCAATTTTGCTTCCTACTCCAAGATCGCTTGCTGACATAGTTTGTTAAAAAAAGGTTGATTTACTGCCAAAATAAAGAGAAAGTACGAAATCTATCCTGCCTAGAATTAAACTTTAAACAGAAAACAAGAAAGTCTGTAACTTTTTCGAAAATCGCACATTACTTAACCGAGGATTTTCCACTCAATTCCACTCGACTTTGTAAAAAATGAAAAAAATCATTCCTCAACTAATTTCCGTTTTTCTAGGCTTCACCTTTTGGGGTGCCGGAATGGTCAAACTTTACGCAGGACACAGATTTATCGGATGGATTGGTCCGCCTTGGCTCGTCGAGCGTTTGGCAGAATACGAATTAGGGCTTTTTGCAGAATTTATTGCCATTTGCCAGATCACAATTGGTTTCATGCTACTTACCACACGGTTCAAGCTCATAGGAAGCATCATGTTGTTGCCAATGATTTTGAATATCCTCATGGTAACTGTTTCGCAAAACTGGGCAGGAACGCCCTATGTACTAGCCATTCTTTTGTTGATGAATCTATACTTGCTTTGGCAGTATCGAGACTATTTCCAACCCTTGATCGATGAAACTTTTCCCATAAATTCATTGAGAACGAAATCAGAAAGAACGTGGATTGGCCATGGGATTTGGCTTACTGGCCTGATTATTAATCTATTATCTATCCCGGTATCCCATTCGCAACTTTATCTGGCTTTTTCTCTGGTGGGAATAGGTCTTTTATTAAGTCTCTTGGCATTTAGGCTGGATCGTTATTATCTTAGCTAACAATATTTTGTTACTTCAGAATGACTGAAACATTTTTCAAAATCCTTCTATTTCTCCACATATCAGGAGGTTCAATTGGGCTTATGTGTGGGATATTGGTTTTCATCTTAAGAAAAGGGGATCGAAGGCATCACACCTTAGGAAAGGTGTTCATTTTCGGGATGATGTTGGCCGGGTTTACATCGTTAGCGATGGCCATACTTCACCCAAACACCTTTCTGTTTTTGGTGGGAATTTTTACAATCTACTTGGTTGGAACTGGGGCAAGAATTATTTCCACCAAGAGCACCTTGTCCAATCACCCGATCGACCGAATGCTTCAAATTGGCATGCTTCTCTCGGGGTCTATCCTGATCTATCTAGGTGCTAAGGGTTTAATTGAGGGGAATTATTTCGGAATTGTCTATGTCGTATTCGCTTCTATAGGACTCGTGATGGCAATTCAGGATATTCGGACAGCTTCCAAAACTCCATCCGACAATAAAGCTTATATCCGAAAGCACTTGCAGCGCCTAGGGGGTGGATTTATTGCTTCCGCTACCGCTTTTTTGGTAGTAAATCTTACAGCGCTTCCAGAATGGTTTCCGGTTTGGTTGCTCTGGATTCTTCCTACCATTTTGATTACTCCATTGATCGTCTTTTGGTCAAAAAAGTATAAACCAGCCAAATTAATTTCAACCTAATCTCAACGCACTATGGACATCTATCCTTATCTCAACTTTGACGGCAAAGCCGAAGAAGCCATGACCTTTTATCAATCTGTTCTCGGAGGTGAATTCGAAGGCGGAATCAGCTATTTCGGCGAGGCCCCTGGAATGGACCTACCCGAAGATGAGAAAAACAGAGTCATGCATATCAGCCTCAAAATCGCTGAAGGCCTAAAAATTATGGCCAGTGACACCAGCCCAAGCATGGGGCAAATTTGGATCAAAGGAAACCATAATTATGTCTCGATTAACGCAGATTCAAAGAAACAAGGAGAGCAAATATTCAATCAACTTTCTGAAGGTGGATCGGTGGAAATGGATTACCAAAAAACCTTCTGGGGAGCCTATTTTGGCAGTTTCGAAGACAAATTCGGCATCGGTTGGATGGTGAATTATGATTTGAAGACTGGAGAAGAGTAGTATCAAGTATCAAGACTTAAGTATCAAGATTGGAGACTGAAGACCGGTGTTAAGTATTATTTATCAAGATGTTAGTATCAAGAGCGAAGACTAGAAACAAGAGACAAGAGACACTTCAGTCTCCGGTCTTCCGTCTTCGGTCTTCGGTCTTCCAGCTGATTTAAATAATAAAATCGTTCAGTGGGGAAATAGCATTTAATCATTTCTAATCCTACGCCGCATTTCGAGCTGCGTTGATGATGCCAAACATTGTTCTAAGGATGAGCTTGTCGAGAATTTCTGTGGATCCTTCATTTTCAAGGATAGTTTGAATCGCATACTGCTGGATCGTGATCAATGGTAAAACGATTCGCTCCCGGATTTCAATTGACCTTTTGGTCACCAGATTATCCTCCATGAGCTCCTCCATGTCCGCTATTTTCTTTAGTTCTTGAACC
The DNA here is from genome assembly GCF_046296635.1 of Algoriphagus sp. Lineage (GTDB taxonomy): Bacteria > Bacteroidota > Bacteroidia > Cytophagales > Cyclobacteriaceae > Algoriphagus. The sequence goes on from NZ_JBKBKZ010000009.1 coordinate 24,003, forward strand.
GAACATTCGAATTCAGAAAACAGCATTTGCCAAAACTCGCTATACTCAGGATTGTCTTTTAAATAGGCTGTGGCTGGATAAAAGCACTTTTTGAGTGACTGCATGGAATTACTGAGGAGAGTTCTGAAGAAAAGACTGTCTTGGTAAAGTTTCTTTAGCTCTTCTAACCCACCTTCCTTCTCCACGGCATTGATTGCGGTTCCTACACCATAAAATCCCGGAATATTTTGCTTCATCTGAGCCCAAGATCCTACAAAAGGAATTGCCCGGAGATCTTCAAATTGAAGTCCACCATCTTTTCCTCTTTTCAAAGGTCTGGAACCAATATTAGTCATCCCGAAAAATTTCAATGGAGCAACATGCTCTAAATAAGGGACGAACTTCGGATGATTTTTTAGATCCTTGTATTTTTCGTAGCCGATATTGGCCAATTTTTCAATGAGCGCTCGCTGTGATTCATTTAGACTTTTTTCGAAGTCAGGATACAAATGGCTTTCCACCCCGGCGCTCAACAATTGCTCAAAATTATAAATACAGGAAGCCTGCTTTCCATAATTGGATGAGATCGTCTGACCCTGAATCGTCACTTGGATTTCAGAATTTTCCACTTTCTCGCCTAGCGAGGCATAGAAGTTATGAAGATTACCTCCTCCTCTGGCTACCGGGCCACCTCTACCATCGAAGAATACGACACTGATCTCATTGGCTCTGGAGGCCTGAGTCAGTTCTTCCTTTGCAATGAGAATTGACCAGTTGGCTTTAAGATATCCTCCGTCTTTGGTGCCATCCGAGAAGCCAAGCATGATGTTTTGTTTGTTGCCCCGACTTTCCAAATGCTTTCTATACTCGGGCATTTGATATAATTGGGTCATGATTTGGGGAGCCATCTTCAGATCATCGACGGTTTCAAAAAGCGGAACGATGTCTAATGGCAGTTCGCCGTCTTTTTTTCCTAGGGTCAATTTGGCCATCTGATACACTTCTATCATATGAAGTACAGATTGGCAATTGGAGATAATATAGCGGTGTAGCCCATCTTCTCCATTGGTTGCTTGTACGGAATTGACAGTCGCCATTGACTGCAGCATTTCTTTATGAAATGGCTCTTTGTATTGATCCAAGACCGGAAGTTCCTTGGTCTTCATGACCTTTTCAATCAGTTCTTCTTCAGTGCCGCTAAATTCTTTTCCCTGAAGGCTGAAAACCTCCTCCCAGAGCCCGTCATGTTTTCTGCTGTCCTGCCTCAAATCCATGTAGGCAAAGTGAAAACCAAATATTCGCACCTTAAGAATAAACTGATCCAAAAGATCTAAAAATAAGCCATCATGATGGATGATCAGTGCTTCTCTTGCTTCAAATAGTATCGCTAGGAGATCTTCTTTGGATGAGAAAATTTCTTTGTTTTCAAAAAGGCTGAAGTAAATTCCTCGTTCCGCTTTGACTATATGTTCCTCTACATGATTGAAAGTCAATCGCTTTCGAAGCTTACGTAGATCACGATAATAGCAACGCATCAACCATTTCTTCAATCTATCGGCCACTTGAAGGGTAGTCTCGTGCGTGACAAAAGGATTACCATCACGATCTCCTCCCGGCCAGAATCCTACTTTCAGAATCGCAGGATTTTCCCAAGTATGGAGTGGCTGTCCAAGGCCTTTGAGCAGGCGAATGATGATGTCCGGAATGCTGTGATAAAAGACATTTTCAAGGTACCAGATCAGACTGATTGCTTCACCGAATGGCGTCGGCTTTTCCCGATTAATAAATCCTGTTTTACCCAATTGCTGCAAGAGCAAATTGATGCTTTCCAGATCATCGGTACGAATAGCATGCTCCAAGTCAGTGATAATACCCAACACATTACCGGGATAAAACTGCGTGGGGTGAGCCGTGAGTGTCAGTCTGACAGAGAAGTTTTTAAGCTTTTCGATCAGTTCTTCTTTTTTCCGGTCGGTTTCTACGCGGCTGATTAGGGCTTTAATGGAGCCTTTTCCGGAGATGTCGTTGATCTTTTCGTAGGCTGCATCCTCGATGGAGTCAAACAAAACAACCTGCCGCTCCACATATTGGATCATTTGAAAAAGAAAATCAGTTTTCTTTTTTTCATTTTCGCCCGGCAGCATCTCCTCAAAGAATCCATTGATTATCTCCCGCGGGGATTTTCCGGCAGCAAAACCTCGCTCACATGCTTTTCCCAAAAAAGGAAGCAGAGTTCCGGTGACATAGATGTCATCAAAAGGCAAGTCTAAAAAGAGACTGTTGTAAATCGTAAATCGCTTGGCGACTTGGGTATCATAAACTTGAAACATCCAGGGTCAGATTTGATAGGTATGGCAAATTAATAATTTTTCTTTTTTTTTGAACCAAAAATGAAAATTCAACAAGTTTTCGAATCTTTTATTTTCTTTTTTACAGTTTTTATTCCGCTTTTTGATGAAAAAAGAAAAGAGTGGAAGTTAAAATTATTTGTATTTCCTCAATTCCATTAAGATTCACCTCGACTTCGCTCGGTGTCCGTTAGTTTTGTTTTAGGGAGGGGAGGAATATGCGGCTGCGCCGCATATTCCTCCCCTCCCTTTATTGTCCTCAAGTCCGATGGCCGAGCGTAGTCGAGGCCATTTTGATATACTGTAAAAGAAGCGGATAATCATATAAAATTATCTCTAATTTCAGGATATGAAATTCATCTACTTCCTGACGCTAGTTCTTACAGCAGCTGCCTGTAATTCTCCAAAACAAGAAACTCAAGTGATCACCACTCCCACACCTTCAAGTTATGAATTCTTGGTTGGAACCTACACTGATTCTCCGATTCAGGGCATCAATCATCTCTATTTTTCACCGGAGGAAAATATCCTGACCATTGAAACTATCGCGGCCGGAATTGCCAATCCATCTTTCGTCATTGCCTCTAAGGATGGGCAGCGGGTCTTTTCGCTAGAAGAAGCTTCCGGCACTCCAGGAGGACAAGTCTTGAGTTTTGTCAGAAACCCAACAGATAATTCGCTCACTTTAATTGATCAAATGAAATCCGGAGGAGATCATCCATGCCATATTTCGATTTCGCCCGATGAAGATTTTGTCATTTTGGGGAATTATACCGGAGGAAGTCTGAGTGTATTCAAAGTGTCCCCTGAAGGAATGCTGGAACATGCCCAAACGATAGCCCACAAAGGAAAAAGTATCAATCGAGACCGCCAGAAAAGCCCGCATGTTCACAGCACCACATTTGATCCGGAAGGAAAGCGGGTGCTTGTAGCCGACTTAGGCACGGACAAGATTTATGTGTATGACTTTGACGCTTCCAAAGCCGAACCATTGAAACTTTCAGGAGAATTTCCTGTGTCTCCCGGTGACGGACCTCGTCATCTCACTTTTTCAGCCGATGGAAAAGAAGTGCTTGTCGTGCAGGAAATGGCAGCAGCAATGGATGTTTTCTCTTATAAAGATGGAGTTCTGGAGCTAAAACAAGAAATTACCTTGCTCGATGAGGGTTTTGAAGGAAAGGTAGGGGCGGCAGAGATCCGACTTTCTCCCGATGGAAAGCAGGTTTATGTCTCCAATCGAGGAGATGCCAATACGATTTCGGTTTTTGGAAAGCGGCCTTCAGGTCAATATGTGTTGGTTCAAAATATCTCCTCAGGAGGCCTGATGCCCCGCAACTTCAATCTCACATCAGATGGTAAATACCTATTGGCTGCGCACCAAGCTAGCAATGATATTGTGATTTTTGAACGCGATTCATTTACCGGAAAACTCACCCAAACACTCTGGAAGGCAGAACTGAATAAACCCGTATATCTTTTCAGATTGAACGATTAGGAAGGAGTTTCCCAAGTTTGACCCGAATTGTATCGGATAAATCCTGACTTGATTTCCAGTGGTGATTCGAGGTTGTTATGGTACAATTTTCCTGTTCCCAAACCTTGAGGAATGGCTGATCCAAAAGTCGAGGCAAGTTGAGTGATGGCGTTGAGTCCAATATTGCTTTCCAGTGCCGAAGTCATCCACCAGCCAATATTTCGCTGCTCCGCAAGATAGATCCACTCCTGCGTTTCGAGAATCCCACCGACTAAGGTCGGCTTCAAAATAATATGTTGGGGCTGAATTTGATCGAGAAGTTCTTCTTTTTCCCTCACTCCAATCAATTCTTCATCCAAGGCAATTGCTAAGGGGGTAGAAATACAAAGTTTTCGCATTTCTACCCAATTCCCGGCAGGAATAGGTTGTTCGATACTTTGTATATCGAACTCGGCCAACCGTTTCAGCTTATTCAATGCTTCTAATGGAGAAAAAGCGCCATTCGCATCGATCCGAAGCGTAATTTGTTCTTTTGAAAAACGAGACCGGATATAGCCCAAAAGTTCTATTTCCTGCTCAAAATCAATGGCACCGATTTTCATCTTGATGCAATTGAATCCTTCACTTAATTTCTGATCAATCTGCTGCAACATAAAATCCCGATCTCCCATCCAGATCAACCCGTTGATCGGAATTGGTTTATGAACATCAAAAAATTCACTGGCTAGAATTCGCTTTTTTCCTCCATTGATCCAATCCAAAATGGCCGTTTCGAGCCCAAAGCGAATAGCTGGAAATTCTGCGGCAATCAGACCTTTCAATTTGAAAAGCACGGAATCCTGATCATTTTCCCAGGTTTCCTTACACATTTCCCTAAGCGTCTTTTCCAATATCGCCTCAAAATCTTCCCGGTAATCGAGACTGAGTTTGACTAAAGGCGCCGCCTCTCCCCAACCCATGATTTCAGGATTTTTGGGATCCCTAGCTTTGATCCAATAGACATCCCGAGTCTTCAAAACTCCACGGGAAGTCCCTGCATCAAATCTGAAAATGAGTGTTCGCTTGATGTATGAAAACTGAAGTTGCACTGTATTTACCATGGATTACTTAACCAAAAATACCGGAGAATGTCTGACTGAAACCTATATTTGTGCCCGAAAATAAGTGACAAATGCAGATTCCAAAGATCGACCTGAGTGAGTACGAATATACACTGCCTGATGAACGCATCGCTAAATTTCCTCTGGAAAAGCGAGATGCCTCGAAGCTTTTGCATGTTCAAGATGGGAAAATCGAACATCTGCATTTCTATAATCTTCCGAATTTACTTCCTGCAGACACACTTTTGGTGTACAATGACACCAAGGTGATTCCAGCACGATTGATTTTCCAGCGGGAAACCGGAGCGAGAATCGAGATTTTTTTGCTTCAGCCGATCGCTCCGACCACCGTAATTCCTGAAATCATGCTAGCCAAGCATCCTGTCACTTGGGAGACGATGATTGGCAATGCCAAAAAGTGGAAAGACGGCGAGATTCTCAAAGGTCATGTTCAAATAAATGGACAGGATATCGTCTTATCGGCAAAGTTAATTGACCGAGAAAAGAAAGCCGTGGAATTTTCTTGGGACGATGTTGAAATTGCTTTTGTGGACTTAGTCGAAGCTAGCGGAGAAGTCCCACTTCCTCCCTATCTCAACCGAAAGCCAAATGCAGAAGACAAATCGCGGTATCAAACGGTCTATTCCAAAAAGGAGGGCGCTGTGGCTGCCCCGACCGCCGGGCTTCATTTTACAGATGAAATTTTCGAAAAATTAAGATTAAAAGGGATCCAGGAAGCACAAGTCACGCTGCATGTCAGTGCAGGTACTTTTCAACCCATAAAAGCCGAAAACGTGCTCGAGCATCCAATGCACAGCGAGCAAATTCAAATCAGCAAGGAAACTATTGAAAAGCTTTTATCCCACCAAGGAAAAACTGTTGCTGTGGGAACGACTTCTGTGAGGACACTGGAAAGTCTTTTTTGGTTTGGAGTCAAGCTTTTGGAAGGAAAGGGGGAAGAATTCTCCATCGAAAAACTGTATGCTTATCAAGATCGGAAGTCGATACCAAGCAAAAATGAATCGTTGAACGCTGTACTTGATTTTATGAAAAAAAATGGCATTGAAAGCATTCTTGGAAATACTGAAATTTTCATCTTCCCGGGATATCAATATCGTATGATTGACGGCTTAATCACCAACTTCCATCAACCTGGATCGACCCTGATTTTATTAATTGCTACTATTCTAGGTGAAAATTGGAAGAATATCTATCAGGAAGCATTGGACAGAGAGTATCGATTCTTAAGTTATGGAGACAGTAGTTTGTTATGGATTTAATCCGGAATGTTTCCCAGTTTTTGAATTCCGTTCACTAAATCGTGGTAGTAAGTTCTGCCTACTGGTACCAGATCTGTAGCCACTTTGATTTCTCGGGTATTGATGGCGTTGATTTCTGCGACTTGCACGATGTAACTTTTATGAATACGCATAAATCGATCAGCAGGAAGGGCAGTTTCGAAGTCTTTCAGGATGTTTCGGACTGAAAAAACAGAATGTCTTGCAACCAGGGTGGTATAATTTCCATCCCCTTTCAACCACAGAATATCATCATATTTTACTTTGACCAGATTCCCTTCAAACCTTACAAAAATCGCATCTTTGATCAATATTTTATCCTCATGATTCCGCTCAAGTTCAGCTTTTCGATTTCCGTTTCCGTTGATCTTGATATCTTCCAGTAGTTCCTTCATAACTTTGGTGTTTAGAATGGCAACAGGGTGTATAATGAATTTGTTTTTCAAGGGCAGTGTTTGCCAATTGTGAAAAGCTAAAAATCGACTTTCCGGAAAATAAAATTCATCCAAAATCCTCAAATGATTCGATCAAAGGAATTTTCTAAATGTTTTTTCCCAATTACCTCATCATTATGAATATCACTAGTCCTATTTTTTTAATGTTCTTTCTTTTGATTTTTTCCTGTGGGGAAAAAGAAAAACCAGGTTCCGACATTGGCAAAGTGACCATTTCGGGAATGGAGCTTACTAAATCCACTAATCCCTCCGGTCGAACTTTAGCAACATCTCAATGGAAACATATTTTCTCCAATCAGCTGAATCTCACTTTCACCGGATCCGGAGGCGAGACATTCAGCCTTTCCCTCGATCCAAACGATTTCAGCAAGTCATACACCATCGATTTGCCCTTTGGAACCTATGAATACAGCGGTGCCTCCACAGCACAAGCACTTTCATCAACACTTCCAGTCAATGTTTCCGGCCAGTTGGTCGTTGATAATACCAACGAGTCACTTTTGCTGAAAGCAAGTTCGGATTACGGACTGTTTACATTTTCCAAACCGGAACTTTCCACAGCACCGAAAATTCTCGAACCACAAGCAGGAACGCTCTCCAGTACCTCAGATTTCTATTACACTTATGTTAAAGGCAATGAATTGCTGAAAACAGAAATTCCACTAAGCAATGGAAAGTCATTTCGAATCGTAGCACCTGCCAGAAGTTTTTTCCATCAGCAATACCAATTTTCCAGCTCCTCAACAGGAACTCCTGATTCCTTTCAGAAGGTAGATTTTGATGTTGCTTCAGAGCGATTGGTTTTGGGCGGAAATGGCTATCCTTCCATACTTTTCCCCTATCGCATCCATGAACTCGGAACTGCCCTAAATGAAACCTCTGGTTTGCAAAGAATTCAAGGCCGGCTGTTTTCAATCAATGACAGTGGCAACTCAGCGGAAATTCAGGAAATCAACCCTGCAAGCGGTTCGTTAATTCGGACGATCAAAGTGACCAATGCTCCAAATATTGATTGGGAGGATTTGGCTTCGAGTTCTACGCATTTGTTTATAGGAGATTTCGGTAATAATGTCGGTAACCGAACCGATCTAAAAATCCTGAAAATCCCAATTTCAAACCTCTTGAATCAAACTGAGGTAACAGCAGAAATCATCGAATTTAGCTATCCTGATCAAAGTGATTTTTCAGGATCGAATGCTAATCACAACTTTGATTGCGAGGCGATGATTTTCAGGGACAATCAGCTTCATCTCTTTTCAAAAAATTGGGGAGATGAACGGACTAAGCATTACACCCTTTCACCTACTGTCGGAAAGCAGGTAGCTGCTTTCCAAGAAAATTTTGATTCCAAAGGCCTTATCACTGGCGCAGATGTCAGCCCTGATGGCAAAAATGTCATTTTGTTGGGGTATGAAAACAAAGGAATCAGCTCAAGATCATTTGTCTGGACCTTTGCTTCAGTCACAGGATCTATTTTCTCAGGGTCGGGGAATCAGTTTTTTCTGGGAAGTCCCGCTGGATTAGGCCAGACAGAAGGTATTTCTATTGATTCCAAAATGGAATTAACGATCTCGGGGGAACGGATCAGTTTTAGTGGACTGACCGTTCCCCCGAGATTATTTAAAGTGGATGTAGGTGGAATTTTTACACCTTAGCCATTTCGCATTTTTTTATAAGCATTGATCAGTCCGTTGGTCGAACTGTCATGCGAAGTCACTTCGTCATCATGGATAAGTTCGGGAAGGATGCCATTAGCGAGTACTTTTCCCAGTTCTACTCCCCACTGATCAAAGCTGAAAATATTCCAAACGACCCCTTGTACGAAAATTTTGTGCTCGTACATCGCAATCAATTGACCCAATGTGTAGGGATTGATTTCTTTGACTAAGATGGAATTGGTCGGACGATTGCCTTTAAAAACCCGGTGTTGAGCGATCTTTTCGATTTCTTCTTCTGATTTTCCGGCCTTTCTCATTTCAGCTGTCACTTCTTCAAGTGATTTGCCTTTCATCAAAGCTTCCGTCTGAGCAAAGAAGTTGGAGAGCAGCTTCTGATGATGATCTCCGATTGGATTTTGTGAGATTGCCGGAGCGATGAAGTCACAAGGGATCAGATGGGTGCCCTGATGAATCAATTGATAGAATGCATGTTGGCCATTTGTTCCGGGCTCTCCCCAAATGATAGGACCAGTGGTGTAATTGACTTTTTGACCGTCACGAGTTACGTATTTACCATTACTTTCCATATTTCCCTGTTGAAAATAGGCCGCAAAGCGATGCATGTATTGGTCGTATGGTAAGATTGCCTCAGAAGTGGCTCCGAGAAAATTGGTATTCCAGATTCCAATCATCGCCAAAATGACCGGGATATTCCGCTGAAAAGCGGAGTGACGGAAATGCTCATCCATGGAATGGGCACCAGCTAACAGCTTTTCAAAATGTTCAAAACCTATCACGCAGGCAATTGGTAAACCTATTGCAGACCAAAGGGAATACCTACCTCCTACCCAGTCCCAAAATGCAAACATATTAGCCGGATCGATCCCAAAGACTTCCACCGCTTTTGAGTTGGTGGAGAGTGCAACAAAGTGCTTGGCAATTGCCGTCTCGTCTTTTGATTTTCCCAGAAACCATTCTCTTGCAGTGTGTGCGTTGGTCATGGTCTCCTGTGTAGTGAAGGTCTTAGAGGCAATAAAAAACAGTGTGGTCTCAGGGTCCACTTTTTTCAAGGTTTCCGCGATATGGGTACCGTCCACATTGGACACAAAATAGATGTCCAAATTTGGATTTTGAAAAGGCTTGAGCGCCTCCGTCACCATTACCGGACCAAGGTCAGAACCCCCAATACCGATATTGACCAGTGCAGTGATTGGTCTCCCGGTATAGCCAAGCCATTTACCGTAATAAATTTGGTCCGCAAAATCTTTCATCTGAGTCAGGACCGCATTGATATCAGGCATGACATCCTTACCATCGACATAGACCGGATGACCCTTTCGATTTCTTAAGGCAGTATGCAGAACTGCCCTATTTTCGGTTTGATTGATCGGCTCACCGGAAAACATAGCCTCTATCGCTTGATGAAGATTGGTCTCTCGCGCCAGATCCATCAAAGCCAACAAGATTCCGTCAGAGATTCGATTTTTAGAAAAATCCACCAACATATCTTCATGGTGAATACTAAATTCCTCAAATCGACCGGGATATTGAAAATGGGAGGAAATAGTGTGGTCTTTATGTTTTTCGACTAACTCGAGAAGCCTTGACCAAGCTGGAGTTGTTGTCGGGTTGATTGTATTCATGTGATTTTGGTTGATGGGATAAAGAAGCAAAAATAAGATTTATATCGAGGGAGTGATGGTGAAAAATGGCGTTTTGGGTTAAATTTCTAATTTGTAAAGTATAAATAACTCAAGAATCATTCCTCAATTTTTATTCAAGATCTGGAAAGCAATCCTATCGAGGCTTGGCTTTACATTCCGGTGAGATTTAAATTGGGTTAAAAAAAATCTGAAACTCGATTCAGACTAGATCAATTCTTTTTATTATTTCAGAACAATGGGAGAATTTTTATTTGAAGTTTAGAAAAGAGCAATCCCTATTATCTTATTTTTCAATAAAAATCCCATTTCTTTACTTTCTTTATCAAACCCAGCTTTAGTGGAAATCCTCATACTGAAAATTTTTATAGTCCTATTCACTGGATTCACCTGGATTCCCTTGATCAAATTTGATCACTGGTGGATTAGGGTTTTTGATTATCCTCGATTTCAGAAACTTACTGCTTTTACAATCTTTCTAGTTCTTTGGTTGATTTTGGGCCAGAGTGATGATCTATTTTGGTATTGGGCTGCGGGCATTTTAGTCAGCATGGTTTACCTTAGTTATTTGGTTTGGCCCTATTCGCCTTTGGGTAGAAAAATGATTCAAATGGTTCCCTTCGACCGCCAGAAAGGAATTCATTTAATTGTGGGCAATGTCTACCAATACAATCGGAAATTTGAAAAAACTATTGAAATTATTCAAAAAAACGATCCTGATCTTGTTTTCTTGGTGGAAACAGATCAAGCTTGGAATGAAGCTTTGGTTCCACTTCACGCTTCTTTTAAGCACCAAATTCTTCTTCCTCTGGAAAATACCTATGGGATAATTTTATTTTCAAATCTTCCAATCCGAAGACAAGAGATCAATTATCTAATCAATAAGGAAATTCCTTCTTTGGAGATTGATGTCGAACTTAGAAATGGACAGTTAATCACCATTTATGCAATTCATCCCTCTCCGCCTGTCCCTGGTGAAAGTCTGAAATCAACAGAACGTGATGCGGAAATCCTGATAGTTGGGAAAAAATCCAAGAAAAACCCATTGCCTTCGCTGGTTATCGGGGACTTGAATGATGTGGCATGGAGTTATACAACTTCGCTTTTCCTGAAAATTTCAGAAATGGCCGATCCGCGCAAAGGGAGAGGATTTTATAACACCTTCCATGCAAAATATCCGTTTTTTAGATGGCCGCTGGATCATGTTTTCATAAGTCATCATTTTGGATTGTCTAAAATCCATGTCCTTCCATTCATTGGTTCGGATCATTTTCCTATCGAGTTGAAGGCTACGTTAACTGAACTGAATACAACCGACATGGACAAAGCATCTATCGATGAAGTGAAAGAAGCCAATGAAAAAATCAGAGACGGAAGAAGGGAAGGCAAGCAATAATGAAAAAAACCGATCAATTGTGATCGGTTTCTGATGTTAGTTATCTTTTGCAGCTTTTTCTTCGGCTTTTGCTTTTCGCTTAAACCCTCTGTTGAATGGCCAAGTATATTCCAGCGCTTCCATTCCTTTGTTCAGGTTATAAGTAGCTGAATCGGTATTTTCTATCGTGCTTTTCAGCGACTTGGCAAATTCGGGATCATTGAGTAGCATACCCATTGGATTATCAGTGGAGCTTAGCTTATCTGTCAATTCACTCAGTTTTCTTGTCATTTCTTGGGAATTAGCCGCTGTCACCTTGAAGCTTTCCATGGTAGCTTTGAGGTCGGGAACCATTTCAGTATCTGTGGCCAATTCGTTGAAAAAGTTTCCATCCTTATTCATTTTTGCTGTAAAAGAATTCAAATCATTGATCATTCGAATACTGTTTGCCGATGCTCGGTCCAAGTTTACCAGAATGGCTTTGAAATTATTGGCTAGGGTGGCATCAGTCAGTGCCTGACCTACAATCCCTTCACCCGCCGCGATTTTACTGGTCAAAACTTTCAAATCTTGTGTGATTGCCACCAAGTTTTCATTGTTCACCTGCAGCGTCTCCATCATTTTATCTGTATCTAGTGGCATGACTGAGGTCAATCTGTCACCGTCTTCTACTGCAGGCACTTCTGTGCTCCCTCCATAGATTACGATGATTTTGTTCCCAATCAGACCATCCGAGCTGATCGTAGCTTTGGAGTCTTTACGGATAAAATCTGACACAGATTTCTCCACGTTCATCTCTACCTCTACTTGGGATTCTCCATAAAAATTGATTTTGCGGACAGTACCTATCTTCACTCCGGAAAACCAGATGTTGTTACCTGCCTGCAATCCTCCAATGTCATCAAATACAGTTTTCAATTGGATTGATTTTACAAATTTTTTCTGTTGACCTCCTAGAGTCATTACTCCTGCTACCAGAATTGCTATTCCAAGAAACACAAAAATACCTACTAGGACAGTTCGCTTATTTTCTCCTCTCATGAGTTTATAAAATTATAGTCGTAAAATGATTTGATTCGCTCGTCATCTGCATTTGGAAATACCTCATCAAACGTGCCAATAGCATTAAATTGCCCCTCCAGTAAAACTGCCATCCGATCTCCGGTCTGTTTGGCGCAGGTCAAATCATGGGTAATAACGATAGAAGAGGTCTTATATCGCTCTCTGACCTCAAGGATCAAATTGTTAATGTCTCCGCAGGTAATTGGGTCTAACCCGGCCGTAGGCTCGTCATAGAGCATAATCTCAGGGTTTAGAATCAGTGTCCTAGCAATGCCAATCCGCTTTTTTTGACCTCCCGATAGTTCGGAAGGCATTTGGTTGATCGTCTGAGGTAATCCTACACTATCCAAAAGATCCTCTATTCTTTTATCAATTTCTTTTCTGGTCAAATTCTTTTCATTTCTCACCAATGGAAATTCCATGTTCTCTTTGACAGTCATGCTATCATAAAGGGCAGAATTTTGAAAAGAAAATCCGATTCTTAATCGAATTGCATTCAAGGCTTTCTTTTTGAGTTGAGCCACTTCCTGACCCAACACCTTCATGCTTCCGGAGTCCTGTGTCAATAATCCTACCATGATTTTGATCAATACCGATTTACCAGAACCTGATTTCCCCAATACCACGAGGTTCTCTTGCTTGTACAGATCCAAGTCTACACCCTGTAGCACCTTTAAATCGCCAAAGGATTTTTTCAACCCTCTTATTTCTACTACTTTTTCTTTCTCATCCATGATTTATGACCCTCTGATTGCATTGACCACTTGAAGCACCAGAAGCTCCTCGATAAATATTAAGAACATCGCCATCACGACTGCTGCATTGGCTGCTAAACCAACCCCTTCAGTTCCTTTAGAGGAGTTATATCCCTTGTAGCATCCTACTATTCCTATCGTAAAGCCAAACAAGATGGATTTAAAAATGGATGAAGTAACATCCAAAAAGGTAATTGATTCAAAAACCTGCACAAAAAAGGTTGTCATACTTACCAGTTCATTTTTATTGACACTCAAAAACGAACCCATGAGGGCTACAAAATCGGTGTACATAACCAGTAGTGGAATCATAAATGTGGTGGCTAGGACCCTCGAAACCACCAGGAATTTGAAAGGATTCGTTGCTGAAACTTCCATCGCATCGATTTGTTCGGTTACTTTCATCGAACCTATCTCAGCACCAATGCTGGAGCCTACTTTTCCCGCTGCAATCAACGCAGTGACTAAAGGCCCCATTGCTCTTACCACGGCGATTGAAATTAAGGAAGGCAACCAGGATGCTGCCCCAAACTCAGTCAGTGAGGGTCGTGATTGATTGGTAAACACAATTCCCACGATGAATCCCGTAAGCGAAATTAATGGGAGTGACTCCACACCGATCCGGTAACATTGATGAACGACCTCCTTAAATTCATAAGGGGGCAAAAACACTTCCTGAAAAAATCTCTTCACGAAGTTCCATGCATCTGCTAATCCGGTAAAAAACTTATCAATTTTCTTTGAAAGCAAAGGCTTTCGGTCATCTGATTCTTCAGCCATAATATTATTCTGATTTCCGAAATTAAGTAATTTTATTAAAAGGCCCCGATTAATTGGGTCTAGCTAGTAAGGATATAATTCAGGTCACTTTCTCTGATAGGCTTTTCAAAAAAATCTGTGACAAAGGAATCCTCATTTGCCCGGTTTCGATCATCAGGAAATATTGAACTTGAAAGAAAGAAAAAACTCCCTTTATAATTCAAATTCTTTAACATTTCCAAAAAATTCCAACCATCCATTTTGTTTAGATTGATGTCGGAAATCACTACATCTGGCGGAGTACTTTCTATGAATTCCAAAGCTTGAGCGACATCTTCAAAAAAGATTAAGTCAACATCAATATTCATCAGACTTAATTTTTTCCGCATCAAAAGATGTTGAATTTTATCATCATCCAACACTAAAATTTTTCTTTTCAAAGAATGACTCATTGGGAAAAATCGTTGGTTAAGATTTAAAATTTTGAAAGCGATCCAAGCAGTTAAACAAAAGCAAGGAGAGGAATCGTTCCACTTGGATTGATATACTTCTAACACTATTCATGCCTACAATTCTTGTGAAATCTATTTTTAGGCAAATCTAATTTTTTTAGACAGTGCAAATTTTGACCTATCAAAACCTTATATAATAACGTTATAAATCAATGATTTAGATCTTCTGTTTTCATCAATTAATTAACTGCTAAATATAGAATTCCGAAGCCAAATTAGGCTGGAAGAAATTTTGACTGATATCTCTCTTTGGAGAAAATATTTCATCCAAAAAGGAAAAAGAAGCCCCATTCTGAAAAATAAGTTACTTTTAAACTATGTCCAAAATAGAAAATAAGCCTCGAAAACCTAACATAAAGAGGAGCGGTTTGATCCGAATGCTCATCTACCTTAGACAAAGATTTGACCTCGAAGAGGGCAAAGAAGATGAATTGGAAACTATCGAATACATCAAGAAAGATGTGGAATTTAAGGGGGCAAATCTTTGGATTCTAATCTTTGCAATCTTAGTGGCCTCGGTAGGATTAAATGTGAATTCCACTGCCGTCATCATTGGTGCCATGCTTATCTCCCCCCTCATGGGGCCGATCATGGGCATCGGGATGGCGGCAGGGATTAATGATTTTGACTTGCTCAAAAAGTCATTCAGGAATCTGATGATTGCAGTTTTTATCTCCATCCTAACTTCCACTATTTACTTTTCCATTACTCCAATATATGGAGCAGCGTCTGAATTACTCGCGAGAACTGAACCTACATTTTGGGATGTGTTGATTGCTCTATTCGGTGGACTTGCCGGAATTATCGCTGGTTCGAGAAAGGAAAAAAGCAACGCCATTCCAGGTGTGGCCATTGCTACTGCTTTGATGCCACCCCTATGCACAGCAGGCTACGGTTTGGCTACAGGTAATCTTTACTACTTCTTTGGAGCCTTTTACTTATTCTTTATCAATTCATTTTTCATCAGCCTTGCTACTTACCTGATTGTGCGGTTTATGGGCTATCCCAAAAAGCACTTTTTGGATGCTACAAGAGAAAAGCGAGTACAGACATATATCACTGTTTTTACCTTGTTGACACTGATTCCAAGTATTTATCTGGCTTATGGAATTGTCAAAAAAACGATCTGGAATGAGCAAGCACGGCAGTTTGTGGCTATAGAAATGCAATTTCCAAAAACACAGGTTTTGAACAGCAACTTTGAATATTCCAATTCAAGCAGACTGATAGAGGTAAGCTTGATCGGAGAATTTATCAAGGAGGAAGAAATTGAGATTTTAAATAATAAAATTTCAGCAATGGGCCTGACAGACACTGAGCTATTGATCAACCAAAGCGGTAGTAATGGCACAGATATCAATGTGTTAAGGAATGATATTCTAAAAGATCTCTATGAGCGGAATGAGGGTTTAATTCTGGATAAAGATCGAAAAATCGCTCTACTGGAACGCGAGCTCTCGGAAGATGCCCAAATTCGGACTCTAAGTAACGAAGTAGCTCGAGAGGCTAAAATCAATCATCCCAATTTGAGGAAATTTAGTTTGGGACGATCTATCTTCACTGATTTGGAAAAAAATGAAATCGATACAATAATCTCTGCTTATGCCTCCTTTCAACCCCTACCCCCACGAGCAGAGATCAAAAAACTACAGGATTGGCTTAAAATCCGAACAAAATCAGATACAGTCGCACTTATCATTGACTAAACACGCAACCATGAAAACCTTCTTTATTACACTTCTCATACTCCTTTTCGCTGGAGCAGCGTTTTCTCAGGATAAATACGACGAAGCTTTGGCGAATAAACTCGGAGCTGATGACTACGGTATGCGGAAATACGTGATGGCATTTCTCCTTCGCGGAGACAAAGTCAGTGAACACACACCTGAACAGCGGGCCGAAATCCAAGCCGGACACATGGCTAACATTGGAAAAATGGCCGAAATGGGTAAACTGATCGTGGCAGGGCCATTTATGGGGAATGATGAGCTTCGAGGAATTTACATCTTCGATGTCCAAACACTGGAAGAAGCTAGAGCTTTGACTGAAACTGACCCAGCTATCAAGGCAGGAGTCCTCAAGATGGACCTGAAAGAATGGTACGGTTCCGCTGCATTGATAATGCTACCGGAGATGTATCCTAAAGTGACGAAGAAGAGTTTTTAGTGATCAGTGTTCAGTTGTCAGTGGTCAGTTTTCAGTCGCAGAGTCAGACTTGGCTGTCGAAATCCCTTTTGGGGATGGTAAATTGTAAGTAGTCAGTGGCGAGTTGTAAAGTCAACAAACAACTTTCTAATCACTTTTTACCACTCACAAATTCTTTCCACTCTGCCTACTGAAAACTGAGACTGCCTACTATCACTGCTTACTCCTCACTTTTTACCACTTACAAAATCTGCCTACCGCAACTACCTCCCACAAATCTCCTTATACGGGCAATATTCGCATTTTTTTAGATCATCTGTCTGATCAAATGGCTTATCCGGATCAAACATCTCGGCGAGAAGTCCTTTTAGACCTAATTCAAATTCCTCCTGGTATTCCATGAAATTCCCAAATTCCTCTCCGTCCAAAACCAGGAAAGGATTAAACTTGGGATCATAGATATCCTTGATGTTGAAAATGGCAGGCTTGAGTGGCAGCTTATTATTTGGATTGCGATATTGATAAAAATAAGCATAGAGCATAGTTTGCATCGCTGCCTTATTTCGCTTTTTATTTTCCCGCTCAAAAAGTGAAGCCACAGACACCACCTTTTTGTCATCCTTACCGGTTTTATAATCAATCAGGCGAATGACCCCATTCTTTTGATCCACTCGGTCAATGTAGCCACCCAAGGCTACTTCACGTTTGCCCCAAGGAGTAGGCACAGCAATACCAGCCATGTATTCTTTTTCCAACCCGATTACCCGAAAAGTCCCGTTCTGCTGATCGTAGTTCAAAATTGCCTTCAGGTACTTGATAAAAATGGCTCTTGCGATTTGCAATTGTCCACTAAGTTGGAGTTCTTCCCCATCTTCGGCTTGGTAAAATTCCCGGATCGCATCATCGACCGCTTTTGGGATTTGAGGTTTGAGCCGCTCAATTTCGTGTGTATCAATCTCTCGAAAAGCCTCTCCTTCTTTGGGTGCATAGAGCAATTCGATGGCTTTGTGAAGCATCGTGCCAAAGGTCATCGGATCAATCTCTGTGACGACCTCCTCTTTTTCCTTAAGCCCGGCAACATAGCGGAAGTAAAACCTCAGCCTGCAATCCAGAAACATGTTGATTGCAGACGCTGATAGCTTTTGAATGTAAGCCGCCGGATCGGGATTAAATAGGAATTTTCCCATACTTCGAAGGACCGAATCGGTTTTTTCTATCTTAATCTCCCGGCCCGCAGTCAAGCCCACAGGCACCAACACCACCTCAGGCGATGCAATCTCCATTTCGGCTTGCATCTGCTGGATAAACCGACTTCGTTCCCCGGATTTGCCACCATCCGAAGCAGTGGTATAGATCAGGTGAACTTCTTCTGCCTGATGAAGCAAACGGTAAAAGGTATAGGCATAGATCGCGTCATTCTGCTCCTGAACAGGTAATCGGAAGGCCCGACGGAGATTAAACGGAATCATCGAATTGATCCCTCCACCAGGTGGAAAGCTTCCTTCATTCACATCACAAATAATCACTCGCCTGAAATCCAAGTTTCTCGACTCCAAGACCCCCATCACCTGCAGTCCTTCCAAAGGTTCCCCCTCAAACGGCAATTTCACCTCCCTGAAAATCTGACGGAAAAGTTTCAGAAAAAAATCTGCTTTGACAGGACCCAATGGGTTTTTTGCAAAAACCTCCCGAATCCGAGTCAATTGTTTGAAGGCCTGATACAAGTAACTTCGTTGAATCGGATCTTCCTTCAACTGGCCGGCAAGTGCCTGCATTAAATCACTCAAATAGCCAAAAAGGGCTTCAGATTCCAATTTTCTGAAAATGAGGGAAAATAACTCCCCTCCTGCCTGTAACTTTTCTGAGGGAACATCAAACTGATTGGATTTTTTGATTTCCTCCAGAAGCTTTTCCACAAAAATTGGATCCTGGTCCTTCAAGTAAGGAAATGAAAGCAAGTCCGTCACCGGTTTGTGGTAAAAAGAAAACGAGTGGCCTTTCACTTTTACATACCGCTGCAAATCCAAAACTGCGTCCAGAAACGCATAAATCGGAGCATTTCGGATGGGATAACCCATGGTCACATTGAGTTTGCCAATGCTATCAGGCAAGGAATGAAGCATGGGAAAAAGCAATTGCTCATCGGGAAGAATGATGACAGTTTCCTCAAGTGCCTCGTCCGATCCAATGGATTCCATCAGCTTGCCAACGAGATTAGCTTGATTGGTTTTGAGCGGAATGGAGTGTGTGAAAATCCTGGAAGCTTTTGACTTGATCTGATCAGGGATTTCTTTAGGGAAAGTAGGTCCAAGGATGGTATCTTTTCTGTAGTCTCTGAAAAACAAGCCAGCTTCTTGTCTTGAATCCAGGAGGTAATATGCATCCACATCCCAAAAAACTTCAGCCCCAAATTCCTTTACAAAGTGCTTGATCAACTTTTCTTCTGCGAGGGTAAAGGCATTGAATCCTACGAAATAGTAATGTTTGGTTGGCTTTGGGGCTGTGGAAAGACTCTCTGCTACCTGGCGGTAAAGTTGACCTGAGTATGCCAAACCAGTGGTTTTGAGATGGACTTGAAATTGAGTATACAACTGCCCCAGAATCTCCCAAAAGCGAAGAAACTTCTCCTTTTCAGTTTCATTCTGTTTTTCGAAGGATTTCCAAAACTGGGAAATCAACTCAACCTGCTCAGGGCTCAGGTAGCTCAGATCAGACTCAAAGGCTTTAATTTCAGCCAAATTCCGATAAACCGTTTTGGCATCTGCCAGAAACTGATCCAAGTCATTGAAGTCCTTCAGGATCAATTCCCCCCAGAAATAGAACCGGTCAAAATTTTCGGGTTTATCTTTTTCTTCAGCCCTATCCCTCAATTTGCTGTAAACCTGGTATAATTCAAAAATCAGAGTTAAGTCATCGGCGGGAGTCTGTTCGGCCAAGCCATAAAAAACTTGCTCAATAGTCTTCACTTCTGGCATCCAAAGCGGCTTTTGGATCAGATGGCCCAAGTGGCGAGTGAAAAACAAGCCTGCTCTGCGGTTGGGAAGAACCACAACCACGTCTTTCATATCCCTACCGGATTTCAATAGGGTGAGAGCGGTATTATTCAAAAAACTATCCATGGACTGCAATGATTTGGGTGGGTTCGAGGTAACAGAGGTATCCCTCTACTGGTTTTTGACTGAGCTGACTGATTAAGTGCATGTAATCCCTGACTTGGCTGAAGTGACTCTCTTTTTGCTCTCCTGTTTTAAAATCCACCACCACAGCCTTGTCTTTTCCGATTAAAATTCGATCAGGCCGTTTTTGACTTCCATCCGGAAGAAGAATTCCCTGCTCCGACATAGCCTGAAAATCATCGCTATACCAACTTTTGAACTCATCTAAATCAAAAAGTGCCTCAAGTTGGGAAGAGACCAAAATGCGGGTTTCCTCATCCAACCTCCCTTCGAAGCCAAATTGACGCACCAAATTCAGTCCTTCTTCCAGATTGTTTGCTTTTTCCAAAATTTCATGGACGAGCATTCCCAATAACCGTTGATTTCTGGCCGAAACTCCTGCCTCTGAAAAATCCCAGGCATATTCACGGGTTTTGAGCTTCGTCTTCCAATCGGAATATTCCCACCGCATCGGCGTGAAGGAAAAGTCCTTTTCCAACTGATCCTCTTTTGGTTCCGGCCAATCTCCCCATTCGAACATGGAGGATTCGGAATTCCAAAATTGCATGGAGTCCAAGTTTTCTCCGGAAAATCCTTTTGAAAACAGCTCATAGAGTAGATTACCAGTACGCTTGGGAGATATTTCACCTTTTTTATTCTGGGTAAAATCTGAAATTCCCCAAATCACTTCTTCCGCTCGGGTAAAGGCGACATAAAGCATATTCAATGAATCCAGATAAGCCAACCGAACTTCATTTCCATAAGTTGACTCAAATTCAGAATCTGCCAACATAGACTGATGAGTCAAAGGCAAGACAGTTCGCAATCCGGATTCAGTTTCAAATTCGCTCCATAGGATCGGTGCCTGTTGACCAGTGGCCACGATGGTCCAATCCAGAAATGGAAGAATAACGGCTTTATATTGGAGACCTTTGGACTTGTGAATGGTCAAAATCCGCATGGCATCGTGATCCTCCGGGATTTTGACGGTTCGCTTTTGTTGATTGAGGTCCCACCAATCCAAAAAACCACTGAGATCGGCTCGGTTCTTTTTCACAAAGTCAAAAACAGCCTCTTTGAAGCCTGAAATGTAAGAAAGGTCCTGCCGCTTTTCCACAAATCCCAAAAAGTCCAGCACCTCCTCCATCAACTCCAACAAAGGCAACTGAAGCCAAAAATTCAGCTTTGTTTTCATTTCTTTTTCCTTATTCTGGAGTCCGGCAGGCAGTTTATGCTTTTCAAACAACTCATGGGAATACTCCAACTTATGTATGAGGGAGTAGTAAAACCACATCGTTTTTATCGGAACCAAATCAGCCGGATTCTGCAAAAATTGAAGCATCGCAAGTAGGCATTTGACAGTTGGTGATTTGTGGAGAAAAAGAGATTCCTCAGACAGTACGTCAAAACGATATCCTGAATCTGGGTTTTCCCGGGCGTAAGTCATCAAAGCATCGGCAATCTCGGCTCCCTGCTGATTTTTGCGAACCAAAAAAGCAATGTCCTTCAACGCATATCCCTGATCCTGAAGCTTCATGACCATCCCTGGGATTCTATCCAGCACCCCGTTCAATTCCTCCGATTCCTCGTCTTCTTCCCACTCTTCCCCAAAGCCTCGTGCTTCTTTTTTGGAAAACTCAAGCCGTATTTTACCCTGAAAAGGCAAGCCTCGTTTCTTTTCAGGCACTTTTTGGCCTACTTCGGCAAAAGCTTCGGAAAGTAAATTCTCTGGATCCACGGAGAAACCTTGATTCATACCCTCTTGCATCAAAAGCGGAAGTTCCTTAAAAACCGAATTATTGAAATCAACCACTTTGGGAAGACTTCTGTAATTCATGTCCAAAGGCTTCACCTCTTGAAAATCCTTTCGAATCTGCTCCTGAACTTCATTCAATAACAGCTCCAGCCTACCCCCTCTCCAGCGATAAATGGACTGCTTCACATCACCTACCAACAGATTGGTATTGCCTGAAGCCAAAGAGTTTTCGAGCAGGGGTTTAAAACTTGACCATTGAAAATCCGAAGTGTCCTGAAACTCATCTATCAGGAAGTTTTTGTACTGATTGCCAATTTTCTCATAGATAAAGGGAGCATCGTTTCCTTTGGTGATTTCCTTCAAAAAATCATTTACATCCGAAATCAGCATAATTCCCTCTTCATCCTTTAAGTCTCTCAATTCTAAAATCAAGTTTCTAAAAACTCCAAAGGCATTTAAATTTCGCTGCAATGCCTGAAGGGTATTCCACTTAGTCCTGAGCGCCAAAGCGCCAAAAAGTATGTCTATCAAGCCTTCTTCGGCTGCAGCTTGGATGGAACTTGCCAACTTGGAAGTTTTGGTAAACCAATTTTGAGAATCCGGTAAATCCCGCTTCATGTTTTCGGAAAGCCCAGGAAATGGCTCGTTAGAATCACCCAGTTTATCAAATCGTTTGGCAAAAGTGTTAGCCCCCCCTTTGAAATCCGTCCATTCCAGACCATGGCTCAATCGGATTTCGCTGGCCTTTTTCTTCATTTCCTCGGCAGTTTGGATGAGATCTTTCTTTTTGGTCGTAATCAGCTTTCGGAATTCCGTCAAGAAACCATCCTGCTCTGCACTTTCTTTAAAAAGCTCCTTATGCGCTTTAAATTTTTCTTGGAAAATCTCCCTCCCCAGATTTTTGATGCCCTTACGAATATCCCAGGATTTGCCTTCCTCAATCTGTTCCTCAGCATAATCAACGAGCCAGGAACGAAGTGAGGCATCATCCGCTACTTTCTCCACCAATCGGTCTACCAAGCGTTCGAGTACTGCATCCTGATCCATTTCCAAGTCAAACTTAGCCTGCAGGTCCATCTCCCTGGCAAAGGATCGAATCACACGCTGAAAGAAAGAATCGATTGTGCTAACTGCAAAATATCCGTACCCATGAAGGATATCCAAAAGTGTTTCACTTGCCTTTGATTGAAGTTCGTTGGAATCAATTTCCAGATGCTTCATCAATTCTTGGTCAAGAAATTCCTCTGGCTTCACAATTCTGCTCAGCCTATCCAAAAACTCCAGGATTCGCTCCTTCATCTCCGCAGTTGCTTTATTGGTAAAAGTCACTGCAAGAATCTGCCGGAAAGCACCGGGGTTTGCCAGAGCAAGTTTGAGATATTCCAAGGTCAGCGTGTAAGTTTTACCCGAGCCGGCGGAGGATTTGTAGATGATGAAGGGTTTCTTGTCCATTGGAAAAAGTTAGGCTTCCAAGATAGGAAAGTGGGTTGTTTTAACTGTAGCTAAAAAATGAAGTTGACGAAAATTGTCGGAAAATATTGAACTAATTATTATTCCCCACCAGTAATAGATTGTGAATAGTGTTGTCTAGGAGAATTGAATTTCCAATTTGAAATTGTCGTTACATTGTCACGAAAATTGAGTTGGAGCCATTTTTCAGTATTAATCCCTTTGCACATAAGCTCAAATCCCGAATCCTCTATCTCTGAGAACCCTGCCTGCGGAAGGCCAAGTCTGTGGTGAAGAATCTTTGCAGTACTTGGTGTGTTCACAGAAAACCCTTTGCGATCTCTCATTTTTCCTCTGCGACCTCAGTGGTAAAACATTCCTCGATTCAAATCCTTTTTCCCACCCAATCCACAATCACCTTCATCACTTCCTCCCGATCCGAATCATTGATCAACTCATGATATCCTCCGGGAAAAATTTTAAACGTCTTATCTGCGGATTTTGCTTTTTGAGCTAGCAGTTCTGATCCTTTTGGATTGGTAAGGCGATCTGCATCCCCATGGATAAGTAGAAAAGGAAGGTCGAAATTTTCCGCTTGACTCTGGATAAACTGCATCATTTGATACAATTCATAGCCCGTTCGGGTCGGAATATTCTCCTGATAGATCAAAGTGTCAGTTTTATATTTCTCCACTTCTTCTGGAATCCTCGAAACTCCTGCTACATCCAGTTTTAAAACTTTGAACTTGGGTAAAATTTTATTGATCAGACCCGAAAGCGTGATCAATAGGTAGGATGTCCCCTCTGCTTCTTTGATTGCCGGCGAACTCATAATCACTCCAGTAGCCTCAGGTTTATATTTCAACACATAAGCCGCCACCAATCCTCCTCCCATGCTATGGCCATATAGAAATGAAGGTTTCCCGGGAAGGTAGGCTTTGACTTTCCCAAAAAGTGCATCAATATCCTTCAAATAATCCTCATAGGAATCGAAGTATGCCGTTGGCTTACCTTCAGACGATTTTCCATGCCCTCTTCCGTCAAAGGTAAAAACCGCCACACCCAAGTCATTCAGCTTTTCAACGATGTGCCCATATCGACCGCTATGTTCCCCCAATCCATGAACAAGTAGCAATCCTGCTTTCGGATTTTCAGGCATCCAAGCCTGGAGGTAGAGTTTCAGACCGTCGTGAGTAGTGTAGGAGGTTTCGAGATGGGACATGGATCGAATTAGTTTTTGATTAAATTTAGAATTATACCGACCATATTCAACCAAAATGGGTTTAGATTTTTCTTTTGTGGAAATCCCAACTAGCTGTTTTAAAATAATCTGCACCTCGACTCCGCTCGGTGACCGGAATTAATATAATTGAGAGAGGGGAAAGAAGTGCGGCAGCGCCGCACTTCTTTCCCCTCTCCAGTCAGCAGACCTCGGTGGCCGAGCGAAGTCGAGGCCGAATAGAAAATATCAAATTATTGAAACATCCTATCTATACCGAAAAATCCGGGATGACAGCCAAATTCAATTTAAACCCAATCAAACTGATAGTATCAAAAAAGTTTTCAGCTACCGAGTTGCGGGAAATTCGTATTTTGATCGAATTAAATTTAGAATTAATAGAAACACGCTGGGATGAGCACTTTAACTAATCTTAAATCAAACCAAGTCATAAACCTTTCTTTTACTAAAGAAAAAATGACTGTTTTCATGGAAGACGGACGTGAAATTGGTATTCCGCTTGAGTGGTTTCCAAGTCTCCGAGAAGCGACCAAAGAGCAGCTGGAAAATTGGCAATTCATTGGAAATGGTGAAGGAATTCACTGGGAAGAATTGGATGAAGATTTATTAGTCAGCGAGTTAGTATCTTAAGAATATACCTAATCGAGATTCGAGATTTTTCGAATCCTTTTTAATTAAAACCTAAAAACATGTTACGAAAAACACTTCCCACCTTCCTCTTATCACTAGTCTTAGTTTTTTCAGGACTTGCACAAACCAGTCTTTCCACAGAGCGCCTCGACCGCTACGATGCCTATTTCCAAAAAGAAATTGATGAGGGCAGGTTACCCGGAGTCGTTACACTTGTTTATAAAAACGGCGAAAAAGTCCATGAATCGGCCTTGGGTTACAATGATTTTTCTTCAAAAACTCCCGTAAAACCCGATCAAATCTACTACATCCAGTCGATGACCAAGCCAATTATCACCACGGCTTTCATGATGCTGTATGAGGAAGGTCACTTTTTCCTGAACGACCCGCTTCATAAGTATCTACCGGAATTCAAAGATGCCATGGTGGCTAAAGATCCGAAGTTGGGAACAGAAGGTGGTTTGGAGCCTGTCAAATCACCCATCACCATCGCCCAACTGATGAGTCACACAGCTGGGTTTTCCCATGGCTTGGGAAACTCCAAGGTAGACGAAGAAGTAATTCGAGGGATCTACTATGCCCAGCACAAAGATATTGCTGAACGGGTCACAGCATACGCCAAGCTCCCACTTTACGGCCAACCAGGCGAGCAATGGTACTACTCCGCTGCTCCTGATATTTTGGCAAGATTGATCGAAGTATTTTCCGGCAAGACGGCCGAGGAATTTCTAAAGCAGCGACTTTTTGATCCGCTGGGGATGAAGGATACCGGTTATAATCTTTCCGAAGAGCAAAATAAGCGAATGACTGTCTTGCATACTTATGATGATGAAAAGAAATTGATCAAAGCTCCAAGGCAAACCGCAACAACAGGAATCACTGTCTTTGCAGGAGCAAATGCGCTTTTTTCGACAGCACGGGATTATTCGCTTTTTGCACGGATGATACTCAATGGAGGAGAATTGGACGGTAAAAGATATCTCAGTTCGAAAACCGTCGAAATCATGTCACTTAACCAGAGCAAGGATCTTTTTCAGGATCCTGGGAAAGGTTTCGGGTTTGGATTTGCTGTGGTGGATGATTTGGCGGATACCAAAGCCTTGGGTTCGGAAGGTACCATTTATTGGAGCGGTGCCTATTGTACTTACTTCTTTATAGATCCAAAAGAGGAGATGGTCGCTATTTTCATGACTCAAGTCGCACCGTTCAGTTCGTACTATGAGAATAAGTTTAAGCAGATGATTTATCAAGCTGTTGAGTAGATATCAACCAGCTAAAAATCTCTGCTGAGATGATTTATCTCAGTATTTTCTGAGAAACATTTTGCTTATTTTGGAATACTTCTGGTCTTCCCTCCTATGCGAAAAATCTGTTTTTCATTCTCTGAAATTGGAGTCTTCATCGTCCTGATTTTTCTCTTCATGGGTTTTTTCTCCTGCAGAAAATCTGGAGAGGAGGTTATTTATCCCGAGAAAAAATCCCTAACCGAATCAGTTTATGCTTCAGGTTTGGTCAAAGCCAAAAATCAATATGAGGCATTCACTTTGGCAAGTGGACCTGTAGAGGAAATTTATATTAGGGAGGGTGACTCGGTAAAAGTCGGACAAGCCATTTTAAAAGTGTTTAGCGAGCGGGAAAAGCTCGGTCGTGAAAGCGCCCAACTTTCTCAGAACAATGCAACTCTTCAGGCCAATCAAGGTAGAATCCGAGATCTCGAACTCAGTATTGAGTTGGCAAAGAGCAAAAAACAAAATGATTCCCTGCTTTTCCTTCGTCAGAAAAATCTTCGAGCTCAAAGGATCGGAAGCGCAGTAGAATTGGAGCAACGAGAGTTGAATTTCCAAAACTCCAAAACCTCCTATGAATCGGCTTTGCTTCGCTATCAAGATCTCAAGCGAGACATCGAATTCAACTCCAGAAGCGCCTCAAAAAGCCTCGCCATTAGCGATGTTCTCCTTGGTGAGTATGTCCTAACCAGCAAAATCGATGGAGTGGTCTATTCGATTTTGAAAGAAAGGGGAGAAATGGTCAACCCCCAAACTCCATTGGCTGTCATAGGGAGTGCTGGGGAATTTCTTCTCGAACTTCAAGTGGATGAATATGACATCGCTAAAGTTGAATTGGATCAAGTAGTCATGGTGACGATGGACAGTTTCAAAGAGCAGGTTTTCGAGGCAAAAGTGAGTCGAATCTATCCGATCATGAATTCCCAAAGTAAGAGTTTTACAATCGAGGCTATTTTCACCAAAGCCCCTCCAAAGCTTTACCCGAATCTCACTTTGGAAGCCAATATCGTGACTCAAGTAAAAGCTGAGACACTGGTAATTCCGAGAAACTACCTCTGGATGGGTGATCGAGTGATCACTGAAAATGGAGATACGATTCCAGTAATAGTTGGAATCAAGACCTATCAATTCGCTGAAATCCTGGAAGGAATTGATGAAAAAACACCATTAATTCTTCCTGGACGATGAAATCGAGCTTGACGGAAGCGATACATACTGAGATGCCCCGATCCCTATCGGGGCTTGAAGCGAGATTCCATAAGGCCATTGAAAATCAAATTATAATCATATGAAGTGGTCCTTAATTTTTGAGATCGCTCAAGCCCTGATGTTTGCTCGAATGAAGCAAACATTGATTGCAGCTACAGGTGTGATGTTCAGCATCACCATGTTTGTGGCATTGCTGGGTTTCATGAACGGCTTGAATACCATGCTCGATGGATTGGTCCTGAATCGTACACCCCACATTCGTTTTTACAACGAAATCCGTCCCAACCCCAACCAGCCTATCGACCAAAGCCTACAGTTTGGAAAATCTTTAAATGTCATCCGATCCATCAAGCCAAGCACCGGTCGATTAGCCATTCACAATAGTGAAGCAATTATAAAGACTTTGGAAGAGGACTCCAGGGTATTGGGAGTTAGCCCAAAGATCTCCGCTCAGGTTTTTTTCAACGTCGGCACCATCGATCTTACAGGAATTGTCAGCGGAATCAACGTGGAAAAAGAGGCCGAGCTTTTTGCTTTTAACGATTATGTGACCAGCGGAAATTATGCGGATCTCAACCAAACCAACAGCATTATTCTAGGTAAAGGAGCGGCAGACCGGATGCTCGCTGACATCGGAGATGTGATTCAAGTGACTACTGCACAGGGAAATCGAATCCAACTGAAAGTCGTCGGTTACTTTCAATCTGGCCTTGGAGATTTTGACAATGTTAACAGTTATGCTTCCATCTCCACGGTTCAGAAAATGCTTGGCGAACCTCCCGCCTACATCACTGACATTCAGGTGAAACTTAAAGATCTAAGCCTGGCACCTCCTCTTGCGAAAGAATTTGGAAAAGTATTTGAAATCGATGCAGATGATATACAGACTGTAAATGCGCAGTTTGAAACAGGTACGTCAATCCGAACTTTAATCAGCTATGCAGTAGGAATCACCTTGCTTGTCGTATCGGGCTTTGGGATTTACAATATCCTGAACATGATGATTTTCGAAAAACTTGATACTATTGCCATCCTGAAGGCGATCGGATTCAGCAGTCAGGATGTCAACCGAATTTTCATCACGATCGCACTCACTATCGGCTTGGTTGGTGGAGCTTTAGGTTTGCTTTTTGGGTTTTTGGCTGGATTGGGAATTGAACGAATTCCATTTGAAACCGCAGCTTTACCCACAATCAAAACTTTCCCTGTGGACTTCAATCCTAAGTACTATTTTATTGGCGGCACATTTAGTCTGATTACCACCTATTTAGCAGGATTTTTTCCAGCGAGAAAAGCAAGTGGAGTAGACCCTGTAGAAATCATACGAGGAAAATGATAAATCCGGGCAAAGTCGTACTCGAAACGAAAAACATTGATAAGTTTTTCTACAATCCCACTGAAACGCAAGTCCTTAAAAAAGTCAGTTTCACAATCAACCGTGGAGAATTTGTCTCTGTGGTGGGGAAATCAGGTTGCGGAAAATCTACGCTGTTGTATATTCTATCCACAATGGACACCGATTACAAGGGCGAGCTTTTCATAGATGGGGAAAAAATCTCCGGGAAGTCTTCCAATTATCTTTCTCAATCGAGAAATGAGAAAATTGGCTTCGTTTTTCAATTTCATTATTTGCTTAATGAGTTTTCAGTTTTGGAAAATGTGATGATTCCGGGGTTGAAACTCGGAAAATATACCCGTGAGGAATTGGAGCATCGAGCACTGGAAAAGTTGCGGATCTTTGACATGCAGGATCATGCCACGAAGAAAGCAAATCAACTTTCCGGAGGTCAAAAACAAAGAGTGGCAATTGCCCGCGCCTTAATCAATGATCCGGTTTTGATCATGGGGGACGAACCCACAGGAAATCTGGACAAGAAAAACTCGGATATTGTCTACAATAAATTCCGGGAATTGGCGAAAGAATTTGGTCAAACCATGCTCATTGTGACCCACGATCCTGATTTCGCTGCCGGTACTGACCGCACCATTGAGATGGAAGATGGTAGGGTGGTTAATTTTTAAGCGATCTGTCCTTGATGATCGGGATCAGTTTTTTTTTTTCAGAGGGATTATAGTTGATCCATCGTCCCTGTTCCAGTTACAATGGATCAACCCTGAATCGTGTCCTCAAACAGCTTTCTTTAAAGGATACTCTTTAATCAACCATTCAGCAGGTATTTTAAGAAGTTGACTGAATTTTCTAATCATGGAAAGCGAAAGGGATTGCTTGTAATTCAAGACTTTGCTTACTGTTCCCTTATCCCCATATTCTTTAGCCAAAGTCGCAGCATTGTAACCAAAGTCCTGCATTCTTATTTTAATAATTTCTATTGGATCAACCTCAGGCAAATCCCACAACTTATTTTCATATTCTGACATCAAATGCACCAAAAGCATTTTTTCCTTATGCTCTTTGGAGCCTTTAACTGAGGCCTTTATGCTTTCATAGCGGTCTTTAGCCGCTAAAAAATCGGCTTCATTGTCAAGGAGATACCAGTTATTTTTGATT
The DNA here is from genome assembly GCF_046296635.1 of Algoriphagus sp. Classification (GTDB taxonomy): domain Bacteria; phylum Bacteroidota; class Bacteroidia; order Cytophagales; family Cyclobacteriaceae; genus Algoriphagus. The sequence goes on from NZ_JBKBKZ010000009.1 coordinate 53,818, forward strand.
TCCATTTTCTAAGGTAATTAAATTGTAGTTGCGTCAATTTGATCATACTCTGAATGAGTACCTATAAAACGAATTTCTGCCAACTCATCTTCGAAATCCACTTCAATTATTATTCGATATTTATTTCCGACAATTTTAAACCTCGCCCTATTCCCTTTTATGATTTTAGCTGTAGGAAAACTATCCAATATATCTTGGTTCTTTTTCCAATTGGCATTTTCTACAACTGCCTTCCAAGTCGATAAGCTTTTTCCTGAATCAGAATGCTTTTTGGAAAATTTTATAAGGCGATATAAATATAGAATTACCATGTTAAAAGAGCCTTTGGCAAAAATAGAAAAAGGTTGGCTTTTTGCCAACCTTTTATGATTCAAATATGGAAAGCTCTGCTTTTACTTTTTATTATTTTCTCTTCATTATAAACCCCAAAAGATCATCATATCCCCTACTCCAAGTCCAAACGAATTGCGTGATCATAGGGATGTGCTTTTTCTTTGGATAGATTTCCAATTTAATGTCGAGGTTTTTTTCCTCTACTACTTTCATAAATCGTTCCCTTCCCGCCCGAATGCTAGGATAAGTCTCTTCGCCCTCTAAAATCAACATTGGAATCTGACCCTGATCCAAAAAGAAAATTGGTGAGGATTGCTTCCAAATCTCAGGATCTTGTGTAAATGCATTCGTGTATTTTTTTCCTTCTCCCTCACTGGTCTCCATCAAGTAGCCATACATATCCAAACCCGCAGGATCCATCAAAATAGCACCTTTTAAGGGGTTCTCTTTTCCCAATTTTTCAAAATTAGAATCTTTGACAGCCACCAAACTTGCCAAATGACCTCCGGCAGAATGCCCGGAAACGAAGATTTGATCAGGATTTCCACCATATTCCTGAATGTTTTCAGCGGTCCATATTACAGCTTTGGTAGCCGCAATTTCCATCGTAGGCACTTGGTACTCCGGATTGAGAGGATAATCAACAATCACGGCAACTACACCTCTTCGCGCCAATCTATTTCCAAGGAAACTATACGTCTCCTTTTTGCCACTTTTCCAGCTTCCTCCGTAATAGAAGATCAGGACAGGATAATTTCCAGCTTTTCTGGGAGCAAAAATATTAAGCTCCTTTTCAGGTAAATTCATTTTTGAATCAGCCTGCATGTAAGAAATGTTTTTGCTTCGCTTCACTGATTTGAAAGCGCATCCAAAAGTGGAAAGGCAAAGACTGAGAATAAGGAAACGGATAATTGATTGCATATGTAGGAGGACGGGAGATCGAAGACAGGAGACCGAAGAGTCTGCCCCTTATCATCTCATTTAAATTTGATACTCTGGAAATACAAAATTGTTATATAAAGATTCAATTTACGTTGTTAAAGTAAAATCGGATTGGAACAAATAATCTATAATCATAAGCTTCCATTTAAAATTGAACTTGGCTCTTCTTTTCTGGTGTGCTGGGTACGGAATCATACTTTTTTTAAAAATTCCAAATTTACTCCCGTCTTCGGTCTACGGTCTACCAGCTCTTTCAAAACACCAACAACCCATGCTCGCGGAGAATCTCCCAAACCTCGGAATCCAACATTTCCTGAAAATCTCCCAACTCCTGCTCGTAATTCTCTCGGATCGGCTTCAGGATATTGAGGTCTTTTTCGTAACTAACTTTTTCCAATAGCCATCTCACCCACTCGCCCAACTCAATCGGAAGTTCGATGGCGAAATCCTCTTTCTTTCCAGAAAAGATCAATTCGCAGAGTCCCTCATCAGTCTCCATGAATTCCGGAGGAGAACCGATCCAAATGATTCGGTTTTGATCTCGATAGGAAAATACCGCTTCGCCCTGAATCTGTCGTTCGATATACTTTTTGGGAATTGAAGACGGCGGAACTTTGATGTCAAACCAGTCCTTGAGGGGAATATCAAACCCAACTCCGTGCATGTAATTAAAGAGCGATTTTCTTAGCCCTTCGGAAAAAATCGCGTGATCTAATCCCACGGGATCGTCAAAGTCTAGTTCATTATTGGCAAAAGTCCCTACTTCCAAATCTGTCCGCTTTACTCCAAATGCTTTGGGATCCAAACCAACCGGACTATGCGCTGTCATGGCAAATCGATGCCAAAACCCGGATTGCAAAACACCAATTTCGAACAATTGACGCACCATTTCCATGGAATCGATGGTCTCCTGCGCGGTCTGAGTGGGGTACCCATACATCAGATAGGCATGAACCATGATACCTGATTGGGTGAAATGGTTTGTCACCTGAGCAACCTGTGCGACAGTTACGCCCTTTTTGATCAGTGCCAAAAGCCGATCTGAAGCCACCTCCAATCCACCGGAAACCGCAATGCAACCCGATGCCCGAAGCAAGCGACAAAGATCAGCTGTGAAACTGCTCTCGAAGCGAATATTGGTCCACCAAACCACCACGAGCCCACGTCTCAATATCTCAATTGCCAAATCCCGCATCAACGCAGGCGGTGCAGCTTCATCCACAAAGTGAAAACCATTCGTTCCCGTCTGGGCCATGATTTCCTCGATTCGATCGCAGAGAATTGTAGCATTGATCGGTTCGTATCGACCGATATAATCGAGCGAAACATCACAAAACGTGCATTTACCCCAATAGCAACCATGGGCAAGAGTAAGCTTGTTCCAGCGACCATCACTCCAGAGACGGTGCATGGGATTAGCAACCTCGATAACCGAGAGGTAATCCCGCAACTTCAAATCGCTGTAATCTGGCGTTCCGACTTCTCTTTGAGGAAGATCTTTTACTGCTGAATTATTCAAAAATTTGACTTCACCATCAACTCGAACAAAAGTGCGTTTTAGGTCATTCAGTGCTCTTTTTCCATCCAAATAATCAAGTAAAAGTTGGATCGGGGCTTCACCGTCATCCAAGGTGATGTAGTCGATGTAATCAAAAACTCTTGGATCCTTCAATGACCGAAGTTCAGTATTTGGATATCCTCCACCCATCCAAACTTTAATATCGGGATGGTGCTGCTTCAGGTATTGACCGCATTTGAGTGCTCCGTAGAGGTTGCCGGGGAAAGGCACTGAGAATGCCACTGACTCTGGTTTCCAGATTTGAATTTTTTCTTCCAAAAGATCCAGCAGCATGGAATCTATCAAACTCATCGGCTGATGGAGTGCTTCCTCCATTTCATCAAAAGTCAAAGCCGACATTCCCAATCGCTCGGCATAGCGGCTAAACCCAAAATGAGGGTCTACCGCTTCAGCGATCAGGTCACCGATATCTTCTAAAAAAAGTGTGGCCAGATATCTTGCTTTGTCCCGCACGCCCAAAGTTCCAAAAGCCCACTCCAAATCATCCAATTGTTCGAATCGACTGGCTTCGGGAAGGAAATTTCCCTCGGAAATGTGGTAGGCCAATGTGGGATTTTTGTCCTGTAAAAAATCAATGACCGTTCCAATTGTTTGCAGATAGGCCGACTTCATTCTCAAAATTCGAGCAGAATTCTCTGAAAGTTCCTCGGCTTTTTCAGTAGCAATTTCCAACACTCGACTGAGTCCGTTTTTGGAAAAAAGCTTCAAAATCACCTCAATCCCCAAATCAGCTTGCTTGCAAGAAACCTGAAGTGTATTCAAAAAACCCTTGATGTAAGCTGTCGCCGGATAGGGTGTATTGAGTTGGGTGAAAGGTGGGGTGATGAAAAGGACTTTAGTGGACAAGGGCACAGAGAGTTGAACTGGGTCAAAGGTCGTATTTATTCACCGCAGCCACGCTGTGATGGCAGAGAAAATTTAAAGCTTTTGGTTTTTTAGCCGCAAAGAGCACCAAGTCACGCAAAGGGAATCTGTGAACATCTGTGCCATCTTTGAGATATTTTTTTTACCACAGAGAAAAAAAGAGAGAGGTTTGGCTCTTCTCAAACCTTATTAGAACTGCATTCCATTAACCTATTTTCAGTCTTTTTAGAGAACACAGAGAAAGCTAAAGCTTTTGGTTCTTTAGCCGCAAAGAGCACCAAGTCACGCAAAGGGAATCTGTGAACATCTGTGCCATCTTTGAGCTATTTTTTTTACCACAGAGAAAAAAAGAGAGAGGTTTGGCTCTTCTCAAACCTTATTAGAACTGCATTCCATTAACCTATTTTCAGTCTTTTTAGAGAACACAGAGAAAGCTAAAGCTTTTGGTTCTTTAGCCGCAAAGAGCACCAAGTCACGCAAAGGGAATCTGTGAACATCTGTGCCATCTGTGAGCTATTTTTTTTAACCACAGAGAAAAAAAGAGAGTTTGATTTTGGCTCTTCTCAAACCTTATTAGAACTGCATTCCATTAACCTATTTTCAGTCTTTTTAGAGAACACAGAGAAAGCTAAAGCTTTTGGTTCTTTAGCCGCAAAGAGCACCAAGTCACGCAAAGGGAATCTGTGAACATCTGTGCCATCTGTGAGCTATTTTTTTTAACCACAGAGAAAAAAAGAGAGTTTGATTTTGGCTTCTATTTAACTTGATGAGAACTGCATGCCCGTATGCTTTTTTTGATCTCTTCTGAGTTCACGGAGAAAAGCTAAAGCTTTTGGTCCGAAGCCAGCCGCAGAAATCTGTGATTTTCAGTGGCCATCTATGAAAAATAATCCGCCAAGATCAGCGTCCTTTTCTGTGACCATCAGCGGGACCAATTTCTTGTGCGAAGCAAATCTGTAAAAACTTGCCTCCTGCAGGAAGATCTCTGAGAAATCAATATTCAAGAGGCCTAAAATATTAAAGTTTCTTAGAAAAATTTGTCGCCTAAATCTCCTTTTCTCAGTGAACTCTGTGGTGAAATTTCTTTCCGTTCCTTCGTTTGCATAGCAATCAATAAAACTAACCGCCCCATTACTTTTATCAATAAAGAGGAAATTTATCCGCTCATTTTAAGCCTCTACGATGAAATTGAAGCATCTTTGTCCCTATGAGCAACAACGACGTAATTCGATCCCTCCGCTATACCTTCGATTTCAATGATTTTTTGATGATTGACATTTTCAATAAAGGTGGTCTGACTGTCACTCGGGAAGAAGTGAGCAATTGGCTAAAAAAGGACGAGGACGAAGGATACAAAGCGATTTACGACAAGGATCTGTCAGCATTTCTCAATGGTCTGATCATCCTAAAACGCGGTCCAAAAGAGGACTCCGCCCCTGTTGCAGAGAAAACGCTGGACAACAATGCAATCCTCCGCAAACTGAAAATCGCCTTAGACATGAAAGACGAGGATATGCTAGCAGTTTTCGCTTTGAAAAGCTTCAGGCTGAGCAAACATGAATTGAGTGCCTTTTTCCGTCGACCTACTCAACCTCAATACCGACAGTGCAAGGATCAGATTCTACGAAATTTCTTGCAGGGATTACAGATGAAGTTACGGCCTGGACAGGAATAACATTGGATTTATTCAAGACATTTTAAAATGAGAAATAAAAAAAGGTTTAATTTTTTTTATTTTGGAATATAAAGACAGTCAAGTCATTAGAATTATTCTGGCTCAGCAATTAATTTAAGTGGGTCAAGGATTTTCCCATTGATTTTTTCTACCAAAGCCACCCTTTATGAACCAAGTCCAAAAGCTTGTCAAAGAAGTATCTGCTGCACGTAGTCGGTACCTCGAATTAATAGCCAATGTGTCAGAATTTCAGGCCCGATGGAAACCAAACACTGAAGTCTGGAATATTATCGAAAACACAGAGCATCTCTATTGGGCAGAACAAGGAGGGATTTTGGGGATGTGGAAAACACTTCATGCCATCAGAGAGGGGGAAATGATTCGCACCTATGAGTTCAATCATAAGGATTTGACAATCGAAGAAGTCGTCGAGAAAACCTGGCAACCACTCGAACAAGTTCCTTCTGTGGCTGCGCCGCGACTTGGGGGTTCATTATCTTTTTGGAGGACCTCTTTTTTGAATATGCAGAATGTCCTCGAAGCTTTCGCCCAAGACTTGCAGGAAAACGAACTGAGGTTGCAAGCACAGCATCACCCGATTTCAGGACCTTTGGACTTCCATCAGCGCTTGGAGTTTTTGCGATTTCATATTGACCGACATCGGGGACAGATTTCGCAACTTATTGCTACCATGCCTGTATTTTAATTTTCGGTATTGAGAGAATTGCAAGAATTAAATAAATCTCTTTTTAAATGGAAACTTCAGCAGACTTATTCAAGGAATTAAAATCTTTTTCAGAACCTGAGCTTCAAAAGGAAATTCTGAAACATGGGAAAATTATAAAAGCCAAGAAAGGCGATATCCTCATTCGTGAAGGTCAGTATTTGAACTTTTTACCTATCGTGATCAAAGGATTGCTTAGAGTATATCAAGAAAATGAAGACCGGGAAATTCTCTTATATTATGTGGGCCCGGAGCAAACCTGCATGATGTCCCTGTCAGCTGCTTATTTTGATTATTACAGCACTGCAAACGGAATAGCAATGAAGCCCTCTGAAATTCTTGTTCTACCCGCCCACTTGATAGCTGAGTGGCAACTTAAATATCCATCATGGAATAAGTTTATTCTCAGCACTTTCAAAAGCCGATACGATGAGTTGCTTTCAGCTTTTGGAAATGTGGCCTTCAAACCCATTCAAGTTCGGGTAAAGGAGTACTTTTCGGAGTATTTCAAAAATGAAGGGACAAGAAAAATCTCTATTTCCCACCAAACCTTAGCCAACGATTTGGGCACTACCCGAGTAGTAATTTCAAGGATTTTGAAGCAATTCGAAAAGGAAAATCTCGTCAAACTTCACCGGGGATATATCGAGCTAATTCATTAACTACCTAAATTTTATCAGGTAATTAAGCATATTGGCAATCTTATCTTCTGTTTTTTAGTATTTATTTTCAGTTTTGTATCATTTGATACACACATTTTTTGAGATCTGGCTTTATAATTAAGGAATCAAACTGTTAACGATTTCTGATTTTTTACCGAACCAGCAAAAAGTATGAAAAGTTCTCTAACAACACTATTAATCCTCTTGCTATCAATGGCTGCATTCACTACGGATGTGTTAGCACAAACGGACAAAACAACAAACTCAGAACTCAAAATTCTAATCCACATTACAAACGGTCCTGAAAACCCGACGGTCGCAGCACTTGGTTTCCTAATGGCTAAAACTGCAATCGAGGAAGGTAACTCGGTGACACTATTCCTTGCAGGGGATGCAGTTCAGCTTCTTCGAAATGACGTTCTTGACAATTTATCAGGTCTAGGTACCGGAAAGTTGAGAGAGCATTATGACACGATTGTGAAGGGAGGAGGAAAATTCTATTTATCAGGCATGTCAAGTAAGGCTCGTGGGCTTACTGAAGCGGATTTGGTAGACAAACCATTTGAATTTGCTATGCCTAAGGTACTTCTTAAGTTGTCGATCGATAGTGATCGAATGTTTGTGTACTGATACTTTAAAAACTAAACACTAATAATGATGGAAAAACTAATCCGTTGTCGAGATGTAGGCTTTGATTGCGAGGGTGTCATCAAAGCCAAAACTGAAACAGAAGCATTAAATCTTGCCGCTGAGCATGCCAAAACAGTACACGGAGTACGAGAAATCACTCCCGAGATAGTTGACAAAATCAAGTCAGTTATGGTTGATTTACCCGATGATAAAACGACTTAGGAAAACCGAAATGCAAAGTTTGAAAAGTGGTAAAATTAAGTTGAAAGTGAACATTCACCATTGATTATTCTAGCAGACTTATTTTTTTCTCATTTGAAGACATTTTGGAGCTTCTGTTCTATTTAAGTATTTTACAGGAAAACCACTACTTATGCGAATTCCTGTCTTTATATTTTGCTTCCTTTTTTCTATATCCCTTTCGGCCCAAAAACTGGACAGAAATCAACTCGAAGCTCTTACCGAAAAACAATGGCAGCCTGCTTTGAAACTCCTGAACGAGATTGTTGCAATGCCTAATGATGCTGTTTTTCCAGAGCAGATCGAAGTGAACATCAAATGGTGCGAGCAGGTCTTTGCAGCTCGGGGTTGGACGCAAGAACGACTGGAGACCGGTGGAATTCCTCTACTACTCCTTGAAAAAAAGCAACCCAATTCAAAAAAAACGGCACTTTTCTACTTCCATGTGGACGGACAAGCGGTAGATATCAGCAAGTGGGATCAGCCAAATGCCTACGAACCAGTTCTGAAAACACAGGCTGCCTCCGGAAATTGGGAAGTCCTACCGATGGAAAGACTTCAGACCGAATACAATCCTGATTGGCGAATATTCGGACGCTCCACATCAGACGACAAGGGTCCATTGGCCATGTTTATTGCTGCATGGGATGCTTTGGCTGAGGCTGGTCTTTCTCCCGATTATTCGGTGAAAATCATCCTGGATTTCGAAGAAGAACAAGGATCTCCACTCCTTCCTGCTGCAGTGGTAAAATACAAAGGCAAATTAAACGCAGACTTGATGTTGATCATGGATGGACCGCGGCATACCTCCAATCTTCCAACTTTAAGTTATGGGGCTCGGGGAATTTCAGATCTCTTCCTTACCACCTATGGAGCCAAACTCCCCCAACACAGCGGTCATTATGGGAATTACGCCCCAAATCCAGCTTTATTGATGAGTCAGCTCCTTTCTTCTATGAAGGATGAAAACGGAAGAGTGGTCATTCCCGGATTTTATGATGGAATTACTTTCACTGAGGCGGAGCGAAAAATCTTTGCTGCTGTACCAGATAATGAACCCGAAGTGAAAAAAAGATTGGGAATTAGCCGAACCGATCAAGTTGGGCAAAGTTATCAGGAAAGTATCAACTACCCCTCGCTAAATATCCGAGGTATGTCCGCTGGCTACACCGGGTCACAGTCTACCACAATCATTCCTTCTATTGCGTTAGCTGAGTTGGATATGAGGCTGGTACCTGAATCAGATCCAGTGAGGCTATTGGGCCTGATCAAGGATCATATCAGGAATCAAGGCTTTTATATTACCGAAACCGATCCTACAGATGAGGAACGTATGACCTATCCCAAGATAGTAAAGGTGAGTTCTACCATTTCCTACCAAGCTTTCCGCACTCCGATGGATTCTCCCACGGGTGCTTGGTTGAGGAAAGCGATGAATCGTGCTTTTGGGGAGGACCCTGTGCAGATAAGAATTTCTGGGGGTTCAATTCCCATTTCACCCTTTGTAGATGCCTTAGGTATCCCTGCAGTCACCATTCCCACCGTAAATGCCGACAACAATCAACATAGTCCAAACGAAAATCTCAGACTCGGAAATTACAAAGAAGGGATTTTGACAATTATGAGCATTTTGAATGAGTCGATGTATTGATTCCCAAATGGTTTACTAATATGTTCGATATCTTCACCAAATTCAAAATTTTAACAAAAACACAATTGATCTAGGCAACTGGAAGCGTTTCTTCGCTTTCAGGATTAGTATCATTTGCTATAGGTAATTTTTTAACCTCATCGAGTTCTTCCACTTCTTCGGTCTTTTCTCTCGCTAAAAATAAAGTTGAAGATCCAGTACCCATTCCCACAATAGTACGCATGGCCTTTTCGGGTTCAATATCCAAAAACTTCATTTGGGCAACTGGAACGTGGTAAATATTACCGTTCATTGGATTTGGTGCAGTCGGGACGAAAACCGTGTAAACTCCATCACAAGCTTTTTCTGTAATAAAACCTGTCAGCAAAACACCGGTATTGTAAGCATCTATCAAGACCACCTGGCTAAACGGCATTTTTTTAAGTCCCGAGAATTGCGCGATGGTTTCTTGGAGGGTAGAATAAAGAGGAATTTTCAATAAATATCTAGTTTCGAAACCCTTAAAGGATTTGATACTTCTGGCACTTCTAATGATCAATCCTATAATAAAAATCAGTCCTATCAGGATCAGTAATGCCAGTATATTGATGAAAAATTTGTGTTCATCTGCATTCTTATCCAGAAGAGAACTAATAGGAGCAACAATATTAAAAACGAACTTAAAAACTAAGGACAATAAAAATAAAATAATGATGGTGGGTAATACCAATAACAAGCCATTCAATAATGTCTCAATAAAAAATGGTTTTGACCAAAAACGATCTAAAGGAACTTGTTTCTTTTTTGGAGCGGAAGGGGTGCTTTTCATTTATTTTTAAATGTAGGGTGAAGTATTTATTGGTAATAAATTAATGAAGGTTTGACCTAAAAGCTGGAAAATTATAATCATGATTCCCAATAGTTGATTGAATCTCCATTGTTTAGATAATGGGACTACAATAAATAAAGGGATTTCACTCTTAATTGTAATCAACTCAGTAAAGATCCATCTATGGAGAAAAGCATGCCAAGCCATAAACTCGAATAGAATTGTGAGAAAAAATAAAATCATTCAATTAAACTCAAAGATTTAAGCCCAATCTGGGAATTTTTTTTCTCTCTTAGGGAAATGCCCAATTGGCTTAATTGCATTAGATCGTTCTTGATTATGGATTTTTACTTTCTAAATTCAAAACCATTCGAAGTGTCTCATAAGTATATTTCCCCTCAAAATACTCGAAATATGGCTTTAGTGAATCATATTTTCCTGCAACCGATTTAATTTCCTTGATATCATTTTCGGCGACAAGTTGCTCCAATTTTAGAACTCCTGCCCTCACTCCATGAGCTAAATGACCTATAATGGTAGAAACAGCAAATTCTCGTTCAGCGGCTATTTCCTTCGGGTTTTTACCTGCCAAAAACATCCTGATACTGATGGCTTTGGAATCCTCTTTTTTTTCTTTAGGTTCTCGTTGGACTTTCTCTTTTGACTTTTTTCGGCCGGTTTTAGTGCTGGATTTTGCTTTTCCAGGATGGGATTCCCTGATAGAAGCCAGAATTTCTTTGCGAAGCGATGCGATTTGCTGATCCAAGTCGGGCATCCTTCCGGTGATCTCCCCTTTCAAAATCGCCTGAATCAAACGTCCACTCCTAGCAAGGTCCAGATACTTCCGTAGCATTTCCAATTCCAGTTCCTCCAGCCCATTTTGGTAAGATTTGATTCGGGAGAAATCTTCCACCATCACCTCATGCAAGATCAGCTTTCTCAAAATACCGGTAAGAAATTCCAGGTAGTACCCTGTACCCTTTTCTACCCTTTGCATCAGTTTTTCCTGATCACCTTGCTGCAAGAGAAGCTGAAGTTGAGAGCGGAATTTTCGGGTGTTTTCACCTTCCGAAGTTATTATTTCGAAGATTACAGCAAGATCTTTTTTAAGACTTTCATCTTCAAATTCAAGGCTGCTTTCCTGATCTTTGTCAAATTGATTCAGCGACTTGAGAAGACTTTCAAACTCAAAGGTATTTTGAATCAACTGGCTCAAATACTGACTTTGATGTGCAGAAAGAAGCTCTGTCAAGCTCTGTTGAAGTCCGGTTCCAGTAGTAAAATCCACCACTTTAGGATCAGAATAGATCACATCTGACTGGACACGTGTGCGCAGAACCAAACCTTCTAAACTCCGCAATCGGCTAAGCGCAACATAGACCTGGCCTGGAGCGAAAGCTTGACCCACATCGATTATAGCCCGGTCGAAGGTCAAGCCTTGACTTTTATGCACAGTCACTGCCCAAGCGAGTTTGATTGGGAATTGTGAAAAAGTACCGATCACCTCCTCCTCCAGTTCCTTAGTCTCGGGATTGATTCTGTATTTCTTATTCTCCCAAAGTTCTTTTTTCAATACATATTGTTGGTGTGAATCATCCATTTCGACTTTAATTTCTTCTTCGTCAAGGCTAATCACTGTGGCCAACTTGCCATTGAAATATAAAGAAAGTCCCGAAGTGTCATTTTTGATAAACATCACTCGCGCACCAACTTTTAGTTCAATGGATTGTGGAAGTGGAAAGAGGTTCTCAGGAAAGTCCCGCTCCACATCAGCATCATAAAAGAATGAGGGAGTATCCAAGTTTCGTAATTCCCGAAGATTCTGCTCATCCGCCTTGTAATTATGAGTGGTGAGTGTGATACAGGGTGGTAGGTCTTGAATTTGATCATGGGTTTTGAAGTGTTGATTGAGAATCCGGACGTCCTCCTGAGTGGCTCGATTATCACGTAGATTATTGAGAATTCGGATAAAAACATCATCCTGCTGCCTGAAGATTTTATCCAGTTCGAGGTAGATCATTCCTGAGTTTTGGAGAGCTTTTGCTTCAAAGAAGTGCATGGAATTGTAAAACCTGTTGAGAACAGTCCATTCCTGATCTTTGACTATGGGGGGAAGTTGATATAAATCGCCGATCAACAGCACCTGAACGCCTCCAAAGGGGACCTTGTAATTTCGCTTTACACTTCTTAGACGATAATCTATCGCATCCAAGATGTCCGCACGAAGCATACTCACCTCGTCAATCACCAGCAAGTCGATTACTTTGAGGACATTCCTTCGAAATTGATTCAAGGGATGTCTCCTTGCCAGTGTCTGCTGCGTATAAAATCCTGAATTGTCGGTGTAGTGACCTTCCGCTTCCCTAGTGGGAAGAAAGGAACCAAAGGGCAGCAAAAACTGGGAGTGGATTGTGACTCCTTTCGCATTCAGTGCAGCAATCCCAGTCGGAGCCACTATTAAGTAGCGCTTATGAGTCAGTCTGCTGAGATCTCTAAGGAAGGTGGTTTTACCCGTACCAGCCTTTCCTGTCAAAAAAATCGGAGCTCCTGTGTTGTTGACAAATTTTGCCGCCAACTGTAGCCTATCGGTGGATTGATTTTCCATTAAACTAAATTAAATTAATTCTTTAAAAAGTCACATTGCTAATTCTATTTCTTCTAACTTTTGAGCCTGTTTTAAAATAATTTTGACCATGACCCTAGAAGAATTAAAAGCAAAAGTCGGTGAAGCTCTCGCTGATGCTAAATCAAAGATTGAAGAGCTGGACGCAAAAAAGGACAGCATTTCGGAAGAACTAAAGGATGAATTCCAGGAGAGAATCGACGAGCTACGGGCTAAAAAAGAGGAACTGGAATCAAAAATTGACGAACTCGAAGATGTCTCCGAGGATAAATGGGAAGAAATTAAGGACGTCTTGGGTGATTCCATAAAATCCTTCAAAGAAGGATTCACGAATTTGGGGAGACTATTTGAATGAATAAAAAGCCGGAAATCCGGCTTTATTTTTCTGAGGACTTTAGAAATTCTTGTGCCACTCCTCCCGGCACTATGGTCAAAATTCCCTCCTTGGTACTTTTCCACACCAGGTGAATCGGACCTCGATATTGGTTACGCTGAGTAGTGTAGGTTGCCGTCTGGTATTTTCGTTCTCCAGGTAAATTAGAATTATTCACAGCCAAATTGGCAAGAGAAGATAATACCCTGTTTTTCTTTTCGGTTCCTTTTTGATAGAGCTCAATTTTCAAATCAGTGTAGTCAAACCTCAGTTGATTGGAAGATTCTCGACTATTGCCGTGAATCTGTACATTCATTCGTACCAGATCTCCCGAAACAATTTCCCCATTCATAATTGGCTTAAGAAGTTCGTTTATTTTTGTGAGATTAAATGAAGTGAAGTCAACTCCCATATCAAATTCATCCCGGTCATAGGGTACTTTCAAATCAATAGTAAGATTTCCTGATCCTTGAATTTTGGCAGTAAATTTCCCTCTGATATGTCCTAATGCTGCCTGAGATTCCGGAATCGAGGTTAGGTTAATCAAATCTCCATTGAGGTTATCAATATGTAGTTGCCAATTTTCATTTTTACCGGGCACCATTTCCCCATAAACTATCGTAGCATTTGTCAACTTTAACGTGTCCAATTTTAATGGAAAGTTAATTTTATTGATCAAACCTTGAAAAAGCGGCTTCATCTCATCAGGTGGCCTTGCTATATTTTTATTTCTAAAATCCTCAAACTCCAAGCCCTGAAGCTCCATCTTCCTAGCTCGTATATCCAAATTTGAATAGAGATTACTATTAGCCTCAATTCCCGAAAGAATCAGTGCCTCCAGTTCAACCTCTATCAAATCCACCTGGAAATCTGTCTCTAAGGATGCTTTTTGCAGACCATCCGAATATTTTAAAGAAATCGTATTCAGAATTAATTGTTGACTTTCGGTATCGAACTCAATTTTTCCGACTTTTAAAGACTGCTGATTATCCATCAAATAGTCTAGACTATCTATCGAAATCAAAATACGTTTGTAATCAAAAGGAATTGGATAATTCCATTTCAGCGAATCAGTAGCAAGTTCTGTAGCGAGAATATTCAAATTATTGAGGCTTCCTATTTGGTCTTCCCCTAGAAGCATTACAGCACTTGCCCTGTCTAATTGAAAATTACGAATTGCACCTCTGGACAAAAGATCTCCAAACAGACTCTGAAGTGCTACTGCCGGCTTCTTTTCATCAGGATTTTCCAGGGGAATGTGAATGATAAACTCAGGCTGTGAAAAAGAAAGCTCCTGAACATCGAGCACCTTATTCCAAATCAATTTCAAAATATTTACCCGAGTCATCATCACTTGCACCACATCTCCCTCCACAATTACCCCAATCTTTTCCCCTAAGGGGGTAATTTTTACCTCATTTATCAGGATCGCTCCCCTGAAAAAATCCACTTCCAGCTGTTTAAAATTGACATTATATTGTCGATCTGGATCAGCATTGACCACAGCTTCGAGATTATTATTAATCCATGTTTTCCCCCAATAAACCCCAACTACTATTAATAGTAGAATTGCAAAGAATATCCAGAGGAATACTTTAAGGAATTGCATAAAAGTCAAATTTGAAGAAGATGACCATGAATTGTGATTTCCAATTTATTTTGGTGAGTAATATTTTAATATTTACATTCTTAATGCCAACCTCCATTTATCGGTGTTCGGTTGAAGGTAGGACTACAATTCCAAGATATTATGAATGAAAAATGAAAAATATCTTTCTCCCTTTATCAAATTTGGCTATACGGGTAAAATACAATTTTATACATTTGAGAATGAAGCAATTTTTCTTCGCTTGGATTGCAATATGTTTTATTGCACTCCCCCTTTCTGCACAGGAAATTAAAATATTAACTTTTAATATTCTCCACGGTGAGCGTGCAGATAAGCCATCTACACCCAGTCTAGCAGAACTAGCAAATCTACTTATACAGATTCAGCCCGAGGTAATTGGTCTTCAGGAAGTGGACAGTATGACCCTGAGATCTAAAGCCATCTACGGGGAACCCATAGATTTGATCAGGAATCTTTCGCGAGAGACAGGGTACAAAGGTTATTTTGGCAGAGCGATGGAATATGATAGTGGCGCTTATGGCAATGGTGTTTTAGTGAAAAAGGGATCAAATTATCATACTTTGAACCTTCCTAGCCCGGCTGGTGGCGAAGTGCGAGGGATTGCGTGGGTGAAAGCAGAACTCAAAACTTTGGAGGAATTTTATTTTGGCTCAACACATCTTTGTCATGAGTTTGAGGCAAACAGGAAGGCTCAACTGGACTCCATCCTTTCCTATGCGGATTCATTGGATAAACCGGTGGTCTGGGTGGGAGATCTTAATTTTACTCCCGACTCTCCCGAGTACAGCCTGATTCCCAGCCATTGGAAAGAAGCTGGGGCAGAAGCGGGTGTCTTGCAAAACACTTATGGTTCGTCTGAAAATGGTGCACGAATTGACTACATCTGGTATGATTCCCGAAAGTTTGAACTGGTAGAATATAAGGTATTAACAAACATCACTTTTTCGGATCATTATCCCGTTTGGGCCGTGCTCCGAATGAAAAAACAAGAGGAATGAAGCAAATCACCTGGTTTAGATTGATAGTTTTAGGTGGCATTATTTTGCTTTGGAAATGTTCGCCCGTTGAGAAAGAAGTCCAATGGCAAGACCTTTTTAATGGAAAAGACCTTAATGACTGGATAATTAAAATCCGAACCCACGAAATAGGTGAAAATTTTGCCAATACCTTCCGGGTCGATGATGGAATGATGCAGGTACGTTACGACGGCTATGACCAATTTGATAAACAATACGGTCATATTTTCTACAAAAAACCATTTTCCTATTACCTTCTTCAAGTAGAGTATCGATTTGCAGGAGAGCAATGTCCAGGTGGAGAAGGTTGG
Organism: Algoriphagus sp.; assembly: GCF_046296635.1. Lineage (GTDB taxonomy): Bacteria > Bacteroidota > Bacteroidia > Cytophagales > Cyclobacteriaceae > Algoriphagus. The sequence goes on from NZ_JBKBKZ010000009.1 coordinate 69,879, forward strand.
GCTTTGAGAAACAGTGGAGCGATGCTTCACTCTCAGGACCCAAAAACCATGTTAAAAGATCAGGATTTTCCAATCTCCATCGAAGGACAGTTTCTTGGTGGAAATGGCGTAGATCCCCGCAGCACCTGCAATCTGTGTACTCCGGGAACCAACGTAGTAATGGCAGATACACTTTTTACCCCACATTGTTACAATTCATCATCTCAAACCTATCATGGAGATCAGTGGGTACAGGCCAATTTCATTGTTTTGGGAGATGAAGAAGTTTATCATTTGGTAGGTCGGGACACTGTAATCAGTTATTCCAAACCACAAATCGGAGGGGGAAATGTTAACCCGGTAGATCCAGCCGTTAAAATTGATGGACAGTTAATAAAGCAGGGATACATTTCCCTTCAGAGTGAAAGTCATCCGATTGATTTCAGACGGGTAGCCATTCTGGATTTGAACAAAATAAAGGATGATCCAAAAAAGCTGAAAGAAACAGTAAGCAAAGCATTGAATTTGAAAATTGAAAATTGATCAAAGGCTTTAAAACCATTTAGAAAATTAAGGTCATTAAGTTTGGGACGAATGCTTCTTAAAAGACTTCCCTCATCCTTGCCACTTGACCATTGAATTTGAAAATTGAAAATTCATCAAGAACTTTTAACCATTTAGAAAATTAAGGTCATTAAGTTTTGGGATGAATGCCTTTGACAAATGACCTCCCTCATCCTTGCACCTTGCTCATTGAATTTGAAAATTGAAAATTTATCAAGAACTTTTAACCATTTAGAAAATTAAGGTCATTAAGTTTTGGGATAAATGCCTCTGACAAATGACTTCCCTCATCTTTGCCACTTGATCATTGAATTTGAAAATTGAAAATTGACTTCGTGCTTCTAAACCCTCACCTTGGTCGTTCCTCCACCAGCTAGCGTGATCGCAACGGGCTTGTTGGTTTTCCAATGACCTCCGGTAAAATCAGGCACATCAATGGAATTGGATCGATTGGCCACCGACCACTCACTGAGCGGCGAGATACAGCTCCAAAGTGCAGCATCATACACATCCTGATCGAGTGGAAGTCCATTTCGAAGGCAATCGATAAGTCTCCAATCCATCATAAAATCCATGCCACCGTGACCTCCGATCTGCTTAGCTAATTCTCCAACCTTCTGGACAATTTCGGGCGTGTATTTGGTCTGAAGATCTTTCATTTCCTCCTCTTTCATCCAATTGTGGCCTTTTGAGACTTTTTGATCCGGATACTTCTGCGCATAACCTTCTGTGCCACTGACTACATGTAGTCTAGAGTAGGGTCTTGGTGAAGTTACATCATGCTGAATCATGATGGTTTTGCCTTTTTTAGTCTTGACAACGGTGGTATTCATGTTTCCACGGTAACTCTTTGAAGCATAAGAGTTCCAAAAAGGATCCTCCATTGCCAATTCCTCCGCCTTCGCTTTCATTTGAAAGTCATTGGAAGAAACTGACGTTAAAAAATCCATTTGATCACCTCGGTTCACATTCAGGATTTGGCAAATTGGGCCTAGTCCGTGTGTTGGATAAAGATTCCCATTTCGAAAGTTTTCTTCCAATCTCCACATATCCTGGTAGCCTTTGTTTTTATCAAAATTTAGCCAAAGTAGATCATGTATGTAAGCACCTTCCACATGTAAAACTTCCCCAAAGAATCCCTCACGTGCCATTTTTAAGGTCATCATTTCAAAGAAATCATAGCAGCAGTTCTCTAGCTGCATGCAGTGCTTTTTGGTTCGCTCTGAAGTCTCCACGAGTTGCCAGCATTCTTCGAGGGTTCGTGCAGCAGGAACCTCAACCGCAGTATGTTTTCCGGCCTCCATTCCAAAAACCGCCATGGGCACATGCCATTCCCATGGAGTGGCGATATATATCAGGTCCAAATCGGTTCGTTCACACATTTTTTTCCAGGCATAAGCACTTCCTGAATAGAGTTCTGGGCTATGTGGTGTTCCTTCCAGGGATTTTTTGGCTTTCTCGGCCTTTTCAGGAACCAAATCGCAGAGCGCTTTGATTTCCACCCCTTCGATTTTGCTCAGTCGATCCACGGCCCCGGGACCTCTTTGGCCCAAACCCACAATACCCACTCTCACAGTTGGAATTTTTGGTGCTGCAAATCCACTCATATTAAAGGTCTGCATTCGGGATGCTCCATATTTCGCCTCAAATGGCAAGGTTTGGAATTCTTCTGCAAAGGCGCTTCCTACACCAAAAAGGCCCAATCCTGCCAATCCGGTTGATTTTAAAAATTCTCTTCTGCGATTTATAGTCATTGGTGCATTTTTTGGGTTTGCCATAGCTATTTAACAAAAAAATGAAAGAAGTCCGTACCGAATTTTACAAAGCATAAAAAAAACCGAAAGCAATCACCTCCGGTCTTTCCCAAAATTTGAAAGCACTATCAATTGTCTGTGTATAATTTAGGCCGTTTTCACCTTACAAGTCTTGATTCCCAAAAGTGTATACAAAGGACAAAAACTAACCAAACTTGTCAGCGTAAAGATGGCTGCGACCACCAAAGCGATAATTCCTAATGTGCCTGTCAGGGTTCCTGTAAAGTAAAGTACAACTAACACTGCGGCTATTATTAGCCTGATGATTTTATCGGTGCTACCCATATTTTTTTTCATGATTTGATGGATTAAAGAGTGAAACAACTTGCCTAGACTTAAAAACTAAAGTTAAGCAAAGTGAAAGACTTGTTAAATGACAAAAGTCACAGAAGGGAGTGATTTTTTGAAGGGAAATACCCAGTACTGGGTATTTTTAAGTCCCAATTTTTTAATAAGATTGAAGGAGTAAAAGAAAACAAGCTATGACATTCAGTGTCAGAGGTTTTGATCTTCTTCCGAAACCGATTATTCTTATAAAAAATCATTGTTATGAGATTCAAACTGATTTTAGAACGAACTGGAGCTGGGAAATTTATCCCCATCAACTACCAATACGAACTTTCTTCGGCCATTTACCGAATCGTTGATGAAGCAGATTCTGAATTTGCAACCTTTCTTCATCAACAGGGCTATCGGGCCAATGGCAAACCTTTCCGTCTGTTTACTTTCTCCCGGCTATTTTTCAAAGGATTCAAAGTCCTGACCGAATCCGGCAGAATTGAACATTTCGGGAGAGAAGTAGCAGTTGAAGTCAGTTTTTTGGTGGATCGGATAGCGGAAGAATTTGTAAAGGGCCTCTTTATTAACCAAGAAATATTCCTTGGGGATAAAATCTCAGGTACCACCTATCAAGTACAGCGAATAGAGGCAGTTGCAAAACCCCTGTTTTTACCAACAATGCACTACCGATGCCTCTCTCCCATCCTCATCAAACGGAAGCGAGAATCAGGCGGAGAAGACTACCTCAGTCCTGTGGATAATGGCTACTCCGACATCCTTCTTGAAAATCTGATTTCGAAAAGTTTGGCCTATTCACAAGCCATAACTATGGAAGCGGGAGTATCAGATGAACGTCCTGAGATCAAACTAGATATAAAAGGAAAACTATTTAAAAACGGAGTGACCATCAAGCAACTGACACCACAGCAAACTAAGCTGATTGGATACAGCTATGAATTTGAATTAACTGCCCCAGTGGAACTGCAAGAAATAGGTTATTATGCCGGTTTCGGGCATTTGGGAAGTCAGGGTTTTGGGTGTGTGGGGGTAAAATAGAAGGTAAAAATGAAATCAGAAATCAATACTTATTTAGAACCTGCTTCTTTAAGCTTTTTTAAAAATTCCTCTTTTGAGATAGGTTTAGCCACTTTCTTCAGGGCTGCCCAAACCTCTTCTCTTTCTTCAAGGGTTCGCGCATTAGCGAAAGGATTATCTGAATCGCTTTTTCCTAATTTTTCTGCTTTTGATTGCATGGTGATCCAAATGTACAAAATTCACTCTAAACCTATTGCCTACAAAAATAATTTTCAATGTCAATCTCACCCGCAACCTTTACTTGCAAAATTTTTATTCGATTGTCATCGAATTTTGCTGCAATTAATAAGATCCTTTTGGAAATACTATATCCACAGGCTAAATGAAACATTTGGTCTTTTGGAAATTCGTCTAATTCCCATAATCTCCAGTTCGGGTTGCTGTACACGGTTAGAATTTCTTTTTGGGATATTTTATCCGGATAATCTCCTCTGCCATGGTAAAGTTCTGAAAAATCAATATCGATATTCATTAATTGATAGTTAGTACCCTAAACCTTATGTTGCGCAACCAACACACTGGAATTGAAATTAAGGAGCTTCAAAAGTGCCTCTTGTTTGTCTGCCGCACTCAATTGAACACACTAGAACTTTTCATATTGGCTTACAGAAGAATAAAAATGTATCCCGAAAATGAGTTTCGCAGGTAGAATACCCAAATAAATAAAGGATTCCTAAAGAAGGATAGGTACCTGTTAACTCTTAGGATTAATTATTTCTTACTCCACTTTACCGTACATCCGATAGCCTTGGTGGTTTCCACAGCTACTTTTTTATTCCCAAGCACGTCCCTCATTGCATTTTCAACATACCGTTCGGTGACAGCAGCTGCATCTTGGTGATTGTTGTCAATAGCTCCGATGTATTTGACTACGTATTTTCCATTTTCCTTATTCAAGAGGTAGACATGTGGGGTTCTGGTTCCTCCATAGGCCTTGATTACATCTTGGCTTTTATCATAGACGTATGGAAAGGGGAATTTTTTTTCCTTGGCCCGCTTCTTCATTTGGTCAAAACTATCACCTGGGCTTACCTTTTCGTCATTGGAATTAATTGCGATCACAGGATAACCCAATGGAGCGTAGGTGTTGTGCAATGCAATCATCCTATCCTCGTAGGCCACTACATATGGGCAAGTATTACAGGAAAATATTACGAGAGCACCTTTCTCCCCTATTGCATCGAGTGAAACTTGCTTACCATCCACACCCGGAAGAGTAAAGCCGCTTGCTTCATCTCCAATTCTAAAGCCTGACTCCTGAGCGAAGCCCTGAGAAACCAACAAAAACCCTAAACTGAAAATTGTTAAGAACATTAAACTTTTCATCTGTCAATTATTTAAGTTTTTCAATAAGTAAATTCAATTCTTCCTCATCCAATTCCCCTTCGTGGAAATGTCGTTCCCCTGAGGGTTTTATAAATAGAGTGGCTGGTATTGCACCTGACCAACTGGGATCAACCTTGTCAATCCACCTGTTGTAATCCACGTCATCCAATAAAAAAACCGGCGCTTTGACTTTTCTTTTTTGAATGAAATTAGTCACTCGATCAGGTTTTCTACCGTCATCCAAGGAGATGAAAACCAATTCCAAACCTGAATGATTTTCAGCAGCCTGATCGAAATAAGGCATTTCCTTGATACATGGGGCACACCAGGTAGCCCAAAAATTAAAGACTCTCAAATTATCTGAGGGCCCCAATGTCATGGTCTCAAACTCCTCGAAAGAAATGATTTTGAATTCCGATTTGAAACTATCGGATTGAGGAGAAATCCAGAGTGCAAAACTAAGAATCAGTGAAAACCAAAAGCTCATAATTGATTAATTATCAGATTGTACTGTTGGTGAAGTGATATTTGTAAACATTTAAAAAGACGGTGAATAGCCAAAAATGTTAGTCCGCTCATCAAAAAATCATTCAAATGATAAGGTGAAAACGTGGCTGTCTCAGAAGTACTGAATGTCACATTGATTGCAGCTAGCCCGCCTTGGTGGGAAGTCGAAATGTAGTCCAAGTCCCTAGGAATGGCCTTCGACTTCTGTTACCTTGAGCGCCTGCCTATCCGATAGGCAGGGAGTAGAAGGGTCAGACTGACACTGCAACCCTTTATGAGACAGCCTCATCTTTATTTATCCTTCCTCTGATTCCTCTGACTCTTCATAACTCCCCTCAAATTCTTCAGCAACAATATCATCCTGACTCAACCAGTATTCTGAGGTGAGCACTTTGAAATTCTTACCGTCTTTTGATTCAATATTCCAAAGGATATCTTCCGCCTCCGGAAACGGAATGTTTGTGGCCATTTTTTCGGTAAATAACCTTTTGATCAGATTGCTGTCCGATAGTCCTTCGGCCAACAATTTAAGGATGGCCTCTTTTGTCAATTTGAACTCTCCATTTTCTTCGAGAGGGCTTATCTCACATTCAAATTGACTGGCCTTGATATTGGGAAATTTGCCATTGAAAGCTTTAAACAACAATTGATTGATGTGGAAAAGCCTACTATGAAGGTGAATCTCGGGATATTCCTCAGAGATTTTGTCCAATAGCATATCGTTGGAAATTTGCTCTATCTGTCCTTTGTTCAATTCCTCACTCAACTTGTACTCGAGTACGATGGCCGCTGCTTCATTGGGCTCGAAGTCGGTAATCGCCATCATTAGCAATTCCCGCAAGGAATCTTTATCAGCCGAAGCAGCATCCGGGAAACTGAAAAGATCCAAAAGTTGGATATAGTCATCATTGGACCAATATTCTTTGACTTCATCCAAAGTTTTGAATGAGTTGATTTTTATTTGAAATTTCATACGTTTTGTTAATTTTTAAACTGTTATGATGAGTTAAATAAGGTTTTTAGCTCATAAAAAAATCTAAAAACCAAGTGGGACTGATAAATGTAAGTAGGATATAAATCCTCAATTTTAGCTATCCTATTTTGAATTTCTTCTACTTGCAAAGACAATATGTGAATCAGCAAATCTGAATACATCATACTGCTCAGCCTATCCTACACAAGGCCATTTCAGGCAGACTAGTTCCAAGTGTTCCAAGTAATTCCTAAAGCAATTTTTGAAATTTGAAAAAGAAAAGAATACCCAAAAGCTCAAACCTATTTCAAAAAATAAGCACTCATCACTCGCTCAGCAGCTTTTCCCTGCGGGGTAAAATCCGGTTCGCGCTGATGGCGCTCAGGGTACCATTTCCAGAAAAAGACTCCGGCCATCCAGGATTTTTTCCAGGCTGTTTCAAAAAACGCTTCGTAACATAGCGCCTGAACTTCTTCCGAAAACTCAATTTCTTTTCGCTCGTTGGGCCAAACCCATGGCTCCACAGCTGCATCGACCGTATTGCAATAGCCAATTTCAGTGAATAAGACAGGTTTTTTGTACTTTCTGACCACCTTTTCGATTTTTGGCAAATGGCTTTCCCATGACTTTTTCAACTCATTCAAATTAGGATTGTGATCTTTTGCCAATGGGAAATATGCTTGTACTCCTATGTAATCCAGGGCATCCCAAAATTTCACTTTTTCGAACTCGGTGAAGTTTGCAGCATAGGTAATTTTCCCGGAATAGACTTTTCTTACTTCCGCTATGATTGCTCTCCATTCCTTTTCCCGCTGAGAAGTCAGTTCCAATTCGGTCCCCACGCAAAGCATAGGCATCTTCAGATCTTCCGCCAATCTCGCATAATCAAGAATAAACCCTTGATAATTTGCAAACCAAATTTTCCAATCTGCCTCATTTTGCATTTCGATCTCTCCAGGCCAACTGCCTCTCGCCCACAGATGAGGCTTCATCATATTCATAATTCCTTTGGAAGCTGAAGAGTCATAAGTAGCCTTGATCCCGGCTGGAGTTTCACCCCACCATCGCCTTTCGTTACTCATATCCCAGCGGATTTCGGGAGTGTTTTTTTCACTTTGCCAGCCAAAAGGAGTCTGAGAAATAGCATTTGCTCCGGTAGCAAGCAATGCCTGAACTTCTCCCCCTTGAAGCGGCTGACGACTACCCACCCAGCAGACGCCTTTCCACTTTTCCTCGGTTTTCATTAAGTTTTCGGCAGGAATAAAAAACCAGATGAGGAAACTCAAGGCAACCAAACCCACTGAACTAAAAAGATATTTGCTGATCATGGGCTTCATAAAGAATGGAATTGGATACAGAATTAATTTGTAATGGCTACTACGCTAATATTCTCCAAATTGATCTCAGAGAGTTGCTCCAATTTACCTGAAATGTAGAGTTCTTGCATCTTTTCGACAGGAGTATTTTTATTAGCCGGCTTAAGATTCAAATAGTTTTGAAATCGGATTCCACCGACTTCCTTAAAACCATTTACTTCACGCATTCTTACCCCACCTCCCTCGGTATGGTAACTGTATGCCATGTAATCCAAGTAATAATCCTCCACGCCAATCCAATACAAAAACTCGTCCTCGTAATGTTCTCCCCCGCCCTCCGGCACAAATGTCACTTTGATCAAATGATACTTTTCACCTTTGATTTCAGTTTCTCCAAGGTAAGTTTTGATTGCTGCGGAATCATTTAATCCATAAGGAAGAAAGGCGAAATAGGCCACCGAATTTATCGATCGGGAAAAAGCTCCAACACGTTCTTCGGTAAGTGTATCGATCCTTGTACCATTAACTTCTCGGACAAATCCTGAATTGTTCAGCACGTCCTTTACTCGTCCCGTGGAATCGGTAAACTCCCGGATGTATTCGAATGCTGAGGGAGATTTGAAGATGGTGTAGTGGATATTTCTAAAATCAAACTCGATTTTGGAGCTCTCATAGGTCTTTCCACCATGTGCTTCAATAGAGGCATCGACAATCTTTTCGGCCTCGGTTCGCTGGTTGCAAGAAAAACACAGGATACTAACTGCGAGAATGGATAGTGTATAAATTATTTTTTTCATCAATTTTTAGAAAGAAATGGAAATACTATGGAAATAAACTCTCCTTCGGAGAATGAAATACTATGGAAATATTTCGCAAAGCATATTTCTCCGAGCGCAGCGAGAATTTTTCAATTGTATTTCTTATCTGAAATGTACTAGAACGTTATTTATTTAGATTATTTGAGAATTTGATAATCCGAATACCTGTACTCAGCCCTGAGAAACAGCCTTTCCCCATTATCGTTCACTCTCCAGCTTTCCCGTTTGCCATGAAATTTGAGTCCATCGACTTCCTCAAAACTCAAGTTGTAAACCAAGCTCCGATGATCCTTCAATTGGACTTCAATTCCAATCATTTCCGAAGTCTCCGGCTCAAAGTAATACCACCAAATATCTGATCCCTGACCATAATCCACTTGAATCACATCAATAGGTTTTCCATTTTCTAGCGTTTTCTGACCTTCAAAGCTAAGGTTTGTTCCTTCATCGAGTAGTTTCCAAGGCTGGGCGACGGCATAGAAGGCTGCATCAAAGTCTTTCTTTTTTGATGCTAAAAACCCTTCATTTTTCACTTCATTTTCCCCCATGTAGTAACTCATCTTTGATCCATCCCAACTGGACACATGTGTGACACTGTCTTTAGTCCAGGTGATTTTCCCCTCGAAATAGGGTTTGAAACGGAATTCATGCCATTGATCCAATTCGCTTTCTACTGAACCATCATCACTTAAAAGGCGAGTCCATTTTCGGAATTTTAGGCTTTTAATCCCTTCCCATGATTCCGTACCCCCATGCGCTGCTATCGATTTTTTCAAAAGTTCTTGCGCTTGCTTTTCTGAGCTTGGGGCACATGATATCACCAAGTAAGAAACCAGCAATATCAAAAGCGGTAAAATTGGTCTCATGATTTGAAGTTGGGAATTCTGTAAGGACGAAAGTAATCAAAGAAAATCGCAGCAAAAACAAGAAAATATTCAGTAAAAAGGAAGATTGGGCTTTCTTTAAAATCTGTATTTCCGTAAGCCTGATAAGAAAAAATTACAGCGAAGGTCCAAATCAGGAATGTGTTTCGGTGAGTCAATAAGCTTAATCCAAAAGCCGGAATAATGTACCAAGGATGTACCACCGGCTGCAAGATCAAATAAATGAGATAAATCAGCACCAATAAGTCCACCAATTCAAAAAGAGATTTAGGTTTCATTTTCCAAGAGAAAAAAACAATAGCAAGGAGTGTTGCGCCCGAAAGAATTTTAGTCAGTGTCTCAATAGTATTGTACCCTTTAATCCAAAATCCAACTTCTCTCAGCAAGTAATATACAGATCCATTAAACTCGAATTTCCCTTGATACAGCCTGATGCTCTGGAAAAAATTCAGGTAGGAATCATCCCAATAAAGCCAGACGAAGCAAAGAATTACCGAGAAAAAACTGGCAATCCAAAATGTCAAATTTTTTCTGGCTTCTGCAAAGAATAAAAACGCCGGTACAAGCATTAAAGGCAACAACTTCATACTAATAGCCAAACCCCAAAATCCTCCCGAAAGCCAATTTTTCCTTTTTTGCAATGCAAGCAAGGATGCCAAAAGAAAAACTAAAACAAGCCCTTCAAAATGGAGATTCCCTGTGATTTCGAGGATTATCAGAGGATTAAACCAATAAAGTAAAATTATTTTTGAAGGCTTCTGAAATAGTTCAAGAAGCTTCCAAAGCAGGTAGAAAACGGCTATTTCTCCTAAAATCAGCATCAATCGCAAAGCAAAAAAACCATTCCAAATAGAACCATTTGAAGCTACGGCTCCAATCGTGAAAACAGCTTGGTTGAGCGGAGGATAGACAGAATAGTAATCGGGAGAGTTTAGCTTATCAAAAAGCGAATTGAGATAGGAATTGTCTGAATCGGGCTGTGCTTCTTGATATTCCCGAGGAGTTTGAAGGTACGGGTTTTCTCTTACTGTCAGGAGTTCTCCATCCCAAAGGAAGCGATATACATCATCGGACCATTGAGGAGCAAATGCAAAAACAGCCAATCGGAGTAAAATGCCTGCCCAAAAGATTTTGGTTCGGTTGATTCTATGTTCCGAAAGAAAAAACAAGAGGACCATTCCTGAAAAAATTAATCCAAATAACCCAAAAGTCAGCCCGAATTCAAATCGCGGAGTTTGGGCTAATACAAAAAGAAGTCCTGCCATCAGCAGAACCAACAGGTATTTCAACAACTGTTTTCCTCTCGGATTCAAAGTCCCAAGTCCTTTCTCAAGGGTTCATAAATCGACTCGTTCTTATTCCAATAATCCAGCATCTGCATGGAAGATCTCGTCGCTGTCGTGATTTCCTGCTGCCCATTGGATTTGGTCCAAGTCTCCGTGAAACTCAGAACTTCGAACGGAAAAAACTGCTGGTATTGAATAGAAAATTTTCGTCCGATTTCATTGTAAACCACCTCGATTTCTGCCTGATTCGAACCAAGCTCTTTTTTAGAAATTGTCGCTTGTTCAGCCTTTAATGGAATATGGGCGAAGCGCTGAAAAATCAAACTTGGAATCAGTTTTTGATTTCCCATGGGAATCAAATCAGGGTTAAGTCTGATCAAGTTGAAAAGTTCATCCTCTGCAGAAGCGCCGATTTTGGAATCCGTGTCTCCTTCAGATTCAAAATAAGAAAACTCGCTAGTGCGGTAATTTCCGTTTTTATAATTCATTTGCGTGAATGCTTGTCCACACCATTCGGTAACTGAAGCTGTGAGCTTTGGTGAACGGACATCATCATATACCGGCGTAAAAACCGAGAGCATGGTATTGTAGGGATAAACACCCGTCATAAACTCACGCGTCATATTCAGCTTGAGCACTTTTTGGGCATCAGAGCGCTTCTTCTCAGGATTGTCCAATTTGACTTGCTTGGATTTTGAAAAATCCTCCGTCACAAAGATCATCACTGCCGTTCCCGGACGAACCTCACCATATCGACTCTGCTGAAGATCAAAGACATTGATTTCTGCTTTTCCCTGATACCAGTAGGTAGAAAATTGTCCTTCGTTTATTCCCTCTCGGGTTGAAGAATTGCAAGCCGGAAGTAGGAAGGACAACCCAACGACCCACAGTATATTAAACTTATTTCTCCTTATTAAAATCATGTCTTTGAATAAGTTGAGTTATCTCTTCTTTGAGTTTTGGCAAATGGTTAATGGAAATTCCCCAGATTGTTTCAGGCGAAACTGAATCATATCCATGGATAATTCTATTCCTGGTATCAACAATTTTTCTTGAACTGGAAATCTGAATTTCAGGATTTGATTTAAGTAATTGATTCACTGCCTCTCCTATAATTTCAATATTTCGTTCGACAGCTTTTCTTGTCTTAAGATCCTTTTTGAACACGAAATAGTCTCGGGGCTCAGGTAAAAAATCAAAGATTTGATCAATAGCAGTTTGAATATCTAATAATCTGCTTAAATCTTTAACCTTCATAAACCACAACCTTGGATCGCTCGATTTCCTGTCTAATAATCGGGTTCAAATCAGCTCTTTCCTCCAATAAATCCACTGACCTACCAAGAATTCTTTCAAGTCCAAATTTGAGATCGAAATATTTCTCAGTGTATTCCAAGGGGTCATTTTCTTCCAAGTCAACAATTAAATCCACGTCACTTTCTTCTCCAAAATGATCTGTAAGTACGGATCCGAATGCATAGAGAGATTTGACCCTATTCAACTGACAGAGTTTTTCGATTGACTTGAGATAAGGACTTAAATTTTCCATAGCTGAATTTGAAAATAATGCTATAACAAACTGAATCACCAATATTTAAATATCGTGAAAATAATCTTATACCCCGCTCCGATCACTCCTTTAACTGTTCCACTTACTTTAGATACGCCAATTCTCTTACGGTAGTTCACCGGAACTTCAGAGTAGCGAAGACCGGCCTTATGGGCCTTGATTTGCATTTCAATTGTCCATCCGAAGTTCTCATCCACCATATTCAGATCAAGTAACTTCTTCCAGACAATGGCGCGAAAGGGACCGAGGTCAGAGAATTTTGCGCCTTGGATATATTTCATCATCGTCGTTGCAAGCCAATTCCCAAACACCTGAGGAAAGGTCATGGAGCCACTTTCCCGCTGCCCTAAAGCTCTTGAACCGATGACCATATCAGCTTTTCCATCCAAAATTGGCTGAATCAAATCCATCATTTCATGGGGATAATCACTGTAATCTCCGTCTAAGAACACCACGATATCGGGCTGAATTTCTTGATTTTTAATCCAGTCCATCGCTGTTTGGCAAGCTTTTCCGTAGCCTTTTTGAGGTTCAAAGACAACTTTTGCTCCTGCTGATTTGGCTACTTCCCCTGTTCTATCGGTTGAGTTGTTATTTGCCACCACGATATGGCGGACAAACGAGGGAATTTCTGCAATGACTTTTGGAATCGATTTCTCCTCGTTAAATGCAGGGATAATGACGTCAATGATGGGCGGATTCTGCATCAACTGGAATTAGCGGCCTAAGCCGTAGGATTTAAATGAGGTGATAAAAACAAGACTGTAGCCAAAAGCCAACATCGCATGAAATGGAAGAAACAGGAAGTTTTCTCTGCTGAATGCCAACCAAACCATTCCCCAGAATGCCACAGCTAAAAGCCCCTCAAACCAAGTGGTGATTGGCATTCGATGAAGTAAGTAACGATTGCCTGCCAGCTTCACTTTTCCTGATTCGAGATTGAATTTTGGAGTCCGTATAAAAGGCGATTTCTTTCCTGAAAGTCCTTCCCAAACGGCCTGTGCATTATGAAGTGCCAGTCCCATGGATACAGATAAAAATAGAGGCAGCTGCCAAATCACACCCAAAGCTGATTGGACAAAAGATCGCTTCCCGTAAAAATAGGAGACTAAATAAACTCCGGCAATCAGCACAAACCCGACGAGAAAGATACCCGATAATCGCACAAGAAACTCTGGAATGAGCCCCTTTTCGCCCGCCCACCAAACTCCAATGCTACTCAAACTTGTCAGCAGCACGGCAATAAAAATGGTGGAATTAAACAGGTGTGCAAACGAATGGAATTTAACCCGAAAGGATAAATTTTCTTTGCTTACTGCCCCAGCATGTTTCACGGCGCATTCTGCACCACCTTTGGTCCAGCGAAACTGCTGAGATTTAATCGCTGACATAATCGGCGGCAACTCGGCCGGAGATTCAATTTCAGGCCGGTAGACAAATTCCCAGCCTTTGCGCTGCGCACGATAGCTCAAATCCAAGTCTTCTGTCAAGGTATCGTCATGCCAATTGCCTGCGTCAAGGATGCAAGTTTTTCGCCAAATCCCTCCAGTCCCATTGAAATTGATGAATGCCCCTTGATGATTTCTACCCATCTGCTCAATAAAGAAATGAGCGTCTAGTGCGAATGCTTGTAGTCTGGTAAGCAAGGAATAGTCTCTATTGATATGCGTCCATCTCGTCTGAATCATCCCGATTTTTTCTGAGGAGAAAAAAGGTATTGTTTTTAAAATGAAGTCCGGATCAGGTACAAAATCAGCATCGAAAATTGCGATGAATTCTCCAGAAGCTTTTTTCAGTCCCTCACGAAGCGCACCAGCTTTGAAGCCTTTCCTGTCAACCCTATGAATATATTGAAAGTTAATTTCAGGATGTTGCTTGATTTTTTCCCTGATCAATTCTACCGTCTGATCTGTGCTGTCATCCAATAGCTGGATTTCAAGTAATTCCTTCGGGTAATTGAGCTTTGCGGCAGCATCTATCAAACGCTCCACCACATAGAGTTCATTATAAACTGGTAGTTGAACGGTGACTTTTGGCCATGCTTCGGTTTTTTTGGAAAGAAAGCTTTTAGAGGATTTTCTGGCCTTAAGGAAATGAAAAAGTAAATGGCCTTGCGCCAGACTATATATCAGAATAAAAAGCATTCCCAGAAAATACAGGCCGCAGAAGAAATAAAGGAAAATCATTATAGGTTAATCTTGATGGAATCATTGCCAATGATTATTGGCAATTCATTGATTCGGTTTTCTTCAGGCCCGTTTTCCAACTTCAGCACCCCACGCGGACAGACAGCTGAGCATATGCCACATCCAACACAGGATGAACGAACAATGTCCTGTCCACGCTGTGCATACCAACGCACATCGATCCCCATCTCACAATAGGTGGAGCAATTCCCACAGGAAATACACTGACCTCCATTAGTTGTGATTCGAAAACGGGATTTGAATCGCTGGACTATCCCTAAATAAGCTGCTAGAGGACATCCAAAGCGGCACCAAACTCGGTTACCCATAAATGGATAAAATCCTGTTCCGACTACTCCTGCGAAGGCCGAACCAATGGCAAAACCATAAAACGAATGTAGTTGGTTGGTAATATTTCCCAAAAGGCTAAACCCTGAAAAATAATTTGCAATAGTAATCGCTGTCATCACCACTGCTAAAACCAAAACGCTGTGAATGATTACTCGCTCATATTTCCAAGCCTTGACAGACTTATCTGAAAGCTGGCGAAAGGGATCTCCTACAGTTTCAGCTAATCCTCCACAGCCACATACCCAAGAGCAATACCATCTTTTTCCAAAGAAATAGGTGAATACAGGAACTGCTATAATGATTAACAAGATCCCCCAGATTAGCATAAACAAGCCAACTCCTCCACTGGAAAGGAAAGTGGAAATCTGATAATCGTAAAAGAAGTCGTAATCGAGTGGCCAGATATTTTTGAAATCGTAATAGGGTTGATTGAGCAATACGAGGATCTCCGGAATCAAAAAAGCAAAGGACGTCTGAAAAAACATCACAGATGCCGTGCGGATTTGCTGGTACTTGTTGCCTCGGTATCTGCGAAACATCCGGATGCCCATGACGATAATAGCCAAGGTATAAATCAAACCATATAGAAACCATTGACTGGCAGGATTGCCTGAAATCATCTCCGAGATTGGATTGACCATCCAAACAAGCGCTACCAAATAAGCCGGAAACCAATATAAAACGATGTAAAAAACAATCAGAAATGTTCCCGTCAACATTCCTAAAAGCCCTCGATTTTTTAAGGAAGAATGATAAACTCCATTATTTTTAATTCCTTCCGGTTCGTCTTCATGCTTTCTGAAATTATATAAAAACCCACCAATGACAGCCAATCCGATGGATAGGATGAAAAATATCCAGGGGTTTTCCCTTACAGGTCCTTGAAAGCCGACTTTTGCCAAAGCAAAACCATAATCATCCCAAATGACATCGTCCCAAAGTTCTTGAGATTTCAGGCCATCATTATAGGTATTGAAATTTTCTCTAAAAGCCGCTAAGAAAGTGAAGTTAGTGCTGTATTCTTGCCCATACATTGGAGCAAGAATTTTCGCCATACTTTCTTGATGAATTTCCTTGGTATTGGCAAGAACAAGTTCCTTTGAAAGCGTATAAGTCCCAATAAATGGGATAAGGATAAACGCTGTCAAGCCTATCAAAAACAGCCCTAAACCAATTTTTTGAATGCTTTTCATACGCTGGCACCGAAAAGTTTTTGAATGAATGTTTTTTTCGAAGGATGAAAATTTCCCCCATATTCAGCTTTGAAAGCCTCTTGGATCGCAATGTAGTAAGGAGCAAAAAACTCAGGGTCGAAGTTTGCTGTTTTAAGCCTAGACATAACCTTTGCTCCCGACCATTTTTCCCGAATCGCTCGATCCATTACTACATGTCGAAGTCGAAAACCAAAGTTGTTGATACCAATAATCTTCCCTTGCCGATCCATCAGCATACGAAAAGAGACTTTACCACTTGAATGCTCCCAATAGAAATTTTTAACCTGATCTGAATCCCATGAGGCAGGAACAGGTCCATAAGTTTGGTATTCAATGTCCAAAAATTTAGCTGAATTGAACCATACGCCTGGACGATAAGGAACTGGATTTTCACAAAGATTATGTGCAAGCGTCTCTCCATGCATTCTTCCAGTGTACCATACTTGCTCGATAGGTCTTCGATCAGGAGCTGGGGCTTTATCAAATTCAGCACAATCTCCTATCGCAAAGACATCAGGCAGGTTGGTGCGAAGGTATTGATCGACCTTCACTCCACGATTCACTTCCAATTCTTTGCCCTTTAGAAATTCAATGTTGGGAGATACTCCTGCAGTAAGTCCAACAAACTGGCAACGAATTTCTTCACCATTTGTAGTAATGACTCCGCGTACTCGACCATTTTCATCCGAAAGTATTTCTTTCAATTCGGTCTCTAGCCTTAGTTCAATATGATGTTCTCTGATATGTCTACCAACAAGTTCGGATTCTTGCTTTGGTAGAATGTTATTCCAAAATCCACTTTCTCTAACCAAAAAAGTGACCTGGATTTTCTTATAGGCCAGCATTTCGGCCATTTCAATCCCAATCAATCCCCCTCCGACAATCACTGCATGCTGAACTCCACTTTCTGTATTCCTTTCCATCAATTCCAAATCCTGCTTGCTGTAAAGTCCCTGAACTCCTAGGAGATCTTGACCCGGCCAGCCAAATTTATTCGGCTTGGAACCTGTAGCGATGACCAAACTGTCATAAGCTAGATTTTCACCAGAAGAAAGAACTACCGCTTTGTCTGCAAAGTCCACCTTTTCCACCCAACCTTCTTTAAGATCAATTCTGTTTTTCTCCCAAAAATGATTTTCATAAGGTTGTGTATGCTCAAATTTCATGTGGCCCATATATACATACATCAAGGCCGTTCTAGAAAAGAAATATTTCGATTCCCCTGAAATGATTGTGATTTTTATTTTTGGGTCCCGCTTTCGCAAATGGCGTGCACAAGTAACACCGGATATCCCGTTTCCAATAATTACGACATGCCGATTTTTACTCATTGGGTAGATAAAGTTTAGGATAAGTCACCGAAATGCTTTGATCTATTCGTTCAAATTCCAGTTGTAATTCATATGAGAAATTTTTGCGTTAGGCTTCAATTTCACCTTGGAATACATATTCAAGAAGTCAATTAAGGTACCTTTTTTGGTGAAATCCCCCTTGAACCAAGAGAAAATGGAAGAGATTTCTGCTTTGTCTGCAGAGATCTTATTTCGGGTAGGATCATTAATGAACATTGTAGCTACCTTGGTCAGCTGAGCTTCGACTTTATCCGCTACAAATGCCTCGTTGAGTAGAGGAGGACAAGAAACAGAAGCGCAATTTACAGCAAAGTGAATCCGAGGTTCGTCAAACTCTTTTCTCAAAATCGAGTGCTCGATCTCATCCAAACTAGAAGGAACTCCACCAATCTCGAAAAATTTATAATGCCAAACATCTTTGAGCAATGGAATTTTGAATGAAGGTCCAAGGTCCTTAATGCTTTTCACCGGATAATTGTCCACGATAAGTGTCACCGTGAAGGCATTGTATGCATTGATCCAATAGACAAGCTGCTGATCTTTAGACCATGTTTTTCGGTCAGGGGCATTAGCGCTTAGAAGCTTGGTATATTTCTCTAGCTTGGCTTTATCTTTTATAAATCCCTTGTAGTCAACATTACCGTTTGGCTTGACGTGGGCTTTGAGCAATTGATCCCAAATCTCATGACTAGGAGGTGTAGTTCCTGCTACTCCCAAAGTTGAACTTCGGCAAGAGAAAAGGAATGAAGAAAGGAATAGGAAGAAAATTATTGGGGATCGTTTCATTGTTAGTTTTTGATTTGAAGGAACCTACGTAAAAAACGAAAGGTAGGCTTGAGTGGAGGGTTAAATTGTCGGGAATTTGACAAAGGTCCTTAACTAATAGACTTTTTCGCCTTTTTTCAGCCAAATACCCCATGTCCTGGAATAGGTATGTACCTTCTGGGAGGGTTGACCCGCTGCTTCAAGAGGCTTTGATTCATTGGCCCAATGGATGATTCCCCCATAGAGGTTATACACTTGGGTGAATCCGGCATCTACTAGTTGCTTGCCAATATCCTGAGATCTTGCACCGACAGTACAATAGACCAATACTGGTTTATTTTTATCCAGTTCAGCGGTAGATTTTATGTTGAAGGAGTCGTATCCGACCCATTTAGCTCCTGCAAGGTGGCTCACTTCAAACTCCTCCTTTTCCCTTGTGTCAAGAATTTGATAATCTGATAAACAGGTTATTTGATCTGGTTTTACAATCGGAAATTTTTTGTCATAAATCCCATCCAGCAAAGCCTTATAGGCAAATGATTGGGCGAAGGCAGCTGTAGATAGGAAAAAAAGACCTAAGCAGGGTAAAACAACTCTGTAAAATATCTGACTTTTGAATTTGCTCTCTTTAGACATATGTACACAAACCCAGAATGGTCCGTTGTAGTTCTATTTAAGCGTAAAAGTCTGATAATCGAGCAAGTCCACGCTTATCTTTGATGATTATCTTTTTGCCTTCCAACTCAATTAGGTTGTCCTTTTTGAATTCTGAAAGTAATCGAATCACCGATTCAGTTGCGGTACCTACAATTCCGGCAATTTCTTCCCTACTCAAGATTAAATCAATTTTTTGGTTTTCTCCACCCTCTATTCCATAGGAATTACCCAATTGAAGCAATACAAATGCTAGTCTTTCTCGGATACTTTTCTGGGTGGCGTCTGTTAGTTTTTCTTCCATTACTCCTATTTCATGACTGAGAGATTTAGTGATCCTCCTAAGAAACGGAGTATTATGGAGTAGTGAGTTCATAAATGCCTCCTTTGGTACGAAGCAGATTTTGGCATCTTCCACAATCATCGAAGAATTAGTGTAATTTTCTTCCCCCAGCAAGGCCGCATAACCCAAAAAATCGCCCTTTTGAGCCAAGTGAATGATCTGCTCTTTTCCGTTTGATGCAGTTTTGTACACCTTCACTACTCCTGAGTTGATACAGAAAATGCCCAAGGGCTTAGTACCCTCATTATAAAGGATTTGACCTTTGCGGTGGGAGATTAAATTTTTATGTTCTGATATCACACAGATCTGTGCTTCTGACAAATCAGAAAAAAGGGAGTACTTCCTACTAGTACAAAGTTCGCACGGTGTATTATGTGAATGGCTGGACATTATTTCGCTGGTCTAATTATCCGTAATTTAAAAAAAGACTGATGGTTATCATATAAAAAAACTGCTTATTTCGGACATTCGGGCAAACTAGCTCGCTGTATGAATTTCTGGTCTTCAAGTGAATATTCCATAAAAAGATGCTTGAGGCCATTTGATAAAATTAAATTCGGGCAATTAAGCTTTGTATTGTAGGTCATTATTTGATTTAGCGTCTTTCCATCTATTTTAATATTTGGGGCTTTGCATTCCACCAAAAGAAACGGATTGCTTTGTCTGTCAAAAACCACGAGATCAGTCCTTTTATTCATCTGATTGTATTTCATACCTTTTTCAAGTGAAAAAAGTCCCCTAGGGTACTGATGATGATTAATCAAGAAGTTGACCCAATGCTGACGAACCCATTCCTCCGGAGTTAAAATCAAGTGTTTTTTGCGCAAGGAATCGAAAATCCAAAGTTTACCCTCATCCTGAAGGAGATCCGGCTGGAAATGCGGAAGATTTAAGACAGGCAGATTTATTTTTTGATTCAACTCAACAGGCATTCCCAAAGATGGTAAAAAACGATTCTTTTTATAATAGGAATGGTCTTAATCAAAGTTTAGGTAGGGTCTAATTTTTTCGATCCATTCTGATTTGAAAATTTTCACCTTCATCAGATCATCCGTCGATTTGAAGTTTCCGTGTTGATTCCTAAAGGCAATCAAGACTTTGGCCTCTCCATAACTGATATATGGATGTGCTGCAAGTTCATCTAGCGTGGCAGCGTTGATATTTATTTTTCTGAAAATTTTGGAATCAAAGTCAAAAAAATCCCAAATGGAACTGATCGTTTCGCTTTTCGTGCCATACACCTCCAGCAATTGATTTTGAGAATGAAAGCCACCCAAATTTTCCCGGTATTTGATTATCCTTCCTGCTGTCGCTTGACCAATGCCTGGGACAATTTGAAGGGTAATCGAATCCGTCTCTGAAAAAGAAATTCGATTCAGGTTCTCAATTTGCTTTTGATTCCGCTTTGCTTTGACAGTATCCTGTGGATTGAATGTAGGTAATGGGGAGGATTCCAAAGGAATTCCCAAATGTCTCAAGCTATCAAGTCGGGTTTGGTATTGAACGAGCGTTCTTTCTGCACTAAGGTTTTTAAAAAAACCAATAGTATTAGGCAGCAATCCAAACAAAATCAAAAAAGGAATCAAAAGAATAAATCCTTTTGACTCTTTTCTTGAGAATCCCAAGTAGGATTTCATCCAATAAAAAATAGTCTTCCTCATAGCAAAAAAAAAGAATATGATGGTCTAGTAACTTATAAGTTAAAACTTTGAAAATTATATTCCAATTTCAAAGGAACTTGATTATTAGGAATTGATTATTATTTAGATGAATTCTAAATTACTCCAGAGCGGAGTGAAATAAACTTTTACGGGGGCATAGTCTGTTAAATTTGCAAAGCAAGACTTGAAAATATGCACACCAAGTTTAGAGCATTAAGTCTCTCTCATAAAACAGCCCCTGTACACATCAGAGAATTAATTTCTTTGGATGAGGCCTCCATTCATCGTATCCTACTGAAGCTTAGGGAGTTTTTCAGTTTAGGTGATGCTCTGGTATTGTCTACTTGCAACAGGACAGAGGTATATTACACGCATTCCCTTGATCTCAGTACAGAGATTATCAAACTGATTGGTCTGGAAAAAGGGCTAAGCGATGTCATCAATTATCTGGATTATTTCGAAGTCTACAACAAAGATCGTCAGGCGATTGAACATCTATTCCGAGTCTCAATAGGTTTAGAAGCTCAGGTAATTGGTGATGTTCAGATTTCCAATCAAGTCAAAAGAGCTTATCAAACCGCCGCAGATTTGGATATGGCAGGCCCATTTTTGCATCGACTGATGCACACCATTTTTTTCACAAATAAGCGAATTGTGCAGGAGACTTCATTCAGGGATGGAGCTGCATCGCTTTCTTACGCTACGATTGAACTTATTGACAGTCTTACTTCAACCATCTATCAGCCTCGAATCCTTCTGATA
This sequence comes from Algoriphagus sp., assembly GCF_046296635.1. GTDB lineage: Bacteria > Bacteroidota > Bacteroidia > Cytophagales > Cyclobacteriaceae > Algoriphagus. The sequence goes on from NZ_JBKBKZ010000009.1 coordinate 91,578, forward strand.
GGAGTGGGTGAAATTGGTGAAGACGTAGCTAAAAACATGGTGCATTTGCCTGAAGCAAAAATAAAAATCACGAATAGAACCCAATCCAAAGCTGAAGAAATCGCAAGCCCACTTGGGTTTGAAGTCATTCCTTTTGAAGAATGCAGAGAGGCTATGAACGAAGCCGATGTAATCATCTGCTCGATCACGAAAAATGAACCTTTTATCACTAAGGACCTCGTCAAGCAATTCGATATCCAAAGCTACAAGCTACTCGTCGACTTATCTGTCCCTCGGAGTATAGAAACTTCCGTTGAAGATGTGCCTGGAGTAGTGCTATATAATGTTGATAATATTCGCAGTAAAGCTTCAGAGGCTTTGGAAAAAAGGCTGGCAGCAATTCCAAAAGTAGAAGAAATCATTGATGAAAATATTGAGGAGTTCTACAGCTGGAAAAAAGAAATGATGGTCTCCCCCACGATCAACAAACTCAAGCAGTCTTTAGAGCAAATTCGTCAGGAAGAACTCACAAGATTCCTTAAGAAAGCAGATCAAAAAGAGTACGACCTCATCGATAAAATTACAAAAAGCATGATGCAGAAAATCCTGAAAGTACCAGTCGTACAACTCAGGGCGGCCTGCAAACGTGATGAGGCAGAGGAAATGATCGAAATAATCTCAGATATTTTTGATCTGGAGAAGATTAAAATCGAAAAATAATCCGAGTTTAATTCACTGGAAATGACCGAAGGATCAACTAGTATCCTTTGGTCATTTTATATTTAAGGCAAACAGAATCCAAATCCCAAAAATGTCACCTACCTCATTTCGCTCACTCCTAGCCTTACTGGCTATTTCCCTGTGTTCAAACACCCTTCTGGCCCAAACTTGGGAAGTTTATGATATGCAAGGAAATCTCAAATCCCTCGCCATATATGACAGAATCGAAGTACTCAGTGAAACAGTAATCACCGGTAAAAATGAGAAGGGTCTGGCGATGCTTTCTCGGGAATTGAAGCCCTTGGTAGATCTCAAAGGAGATAATGTCTTTCAATACCTTGCTCCCTGGATTCTTGTCAAAGGTCCGAATGGTATCGGTGCTTTTCATGAATATGGTATTTTGGCTTTACCATCAGAATACGAAGAGATCGAGACCTATTTCACTTATTTAATAGGTCGAAAAGGCAGGGAATATTGGCTTTATGAAAAAGGAAATGGCAAAACCACGGCTTTGGGACCTTGGGATAGTTGCAAATTCACTAAAAATGGGATAATCATCGCCCAGAAAGATGGAAACTATTTTTTACCAAGATCAAAAGACCCAGAAAGGAGGTACCAACTGATAGAAGAAAACGAAGGAAGCTGTCTTTTAGCCAAAGAAACGACCGGATTCGGTATTCTTAATTTCGAAGGTGATTACGTCATGCAGCCAATTTTATCTCAGTTGGAACATTCCAAAGGAGATTATTTCTATGGCTTTGATGAAAACCAATACCTACTTATAAAAGGAGACTTTATCCGTTCCGACGTTTCATACAACTCTTATCATAAAATCACAAAAGAGGGAGACCTCATGCTTGAATATATTCATGGCAAACTCCGACGTGTCATGGAAGAGGACGGAATCCTCCTCGATGCAGTAGGCATGGAATCAGTTCGTGTGGTCGGTGATAATTTATATAACGTCACATTCAGAGATAAATCGGTAGGGCTCTTGGGGAAAAAAGGTTGGCAAGTCCAGCCCACTATCGGCCCGACCTGGATCAATCCCGGAACGGAGGGTCTTTTTCCGGCTGGAAAAGATGGGAAAACAGGGTTTGTCAATTCATCCGGGAAATGGATCATTGATCCACTTTTTTCTGAAGCGAGCAATTTCTATGAATCAGTATCTTTTTACAGAAACTCTTCGAAATGGGGATTGATAGGAACGAATGGAAATATCATCAGCGATTCAAGATGGGATGAGATAAAAAATTTCTCCTCAGGTATTGCCATAGCTAAAGAAAGCGGCAGGTTTTTTCTTTTGGATAAAACTGGTAAAGCATTGAATCAGGAAGGCTTCGACCAAGTTTGCAGACTGAAAGAAGGATTTTTTCTGGTTGAAAAGGAAGGTAAAAGAGGACTTTTGGACAATTCAGGAAATGAGATTTTCTCTGTGGAATTTGAAAATATCCAAGTTGAAAAACCCGATTTCTTTATCGTGACCAAAAATAAATTAACAGGAGTCTTAAATGAAAAAGGAGACGTGATCTTACCAATCAACTATCAGGAAATCGTTGCTGACTGGACGGGGAATCAGATTCTAGCCAAGGAACTTTACAAGCCTGTATTGATCCAAGTGGAAGAACCAACTAGTGGGAAAAGGAAAAAGGGAACTTGATTGCTCCCTTTTTTTATTCAATTCAGATTATTTCTTTTCGGATTTTCCTATTCCTGAATCTTTCGAGTCCTTATCAGAACTGGCGATTGATTCCCGCATGGAGGTATCAGACTTGATATTTTCCATTCTGTAGTAATCCATTACTCCCAACTTCCCAGACCGGAAAGCTTCTGCCAATGCTTTGGGAACTTCAGCTTCCGCTTCGATTACTTTGGCTCTCATTTCCACATTTCTGGCTTTCATTTCCTGCTCGAGAGCAACAGCCATGGCACGTCGCTCCTCGGCTTTCGCTTCAGCTACTTTTAAATCTGCAGATGCTTGATCAATTTGAAGTTTTGCACCGATGTTAGTTCCTACGTCAATGTCAGCGATATCAATGGATAAGATTTCAAAGGCAGTGCCCGCATCCAAACCCCGCTGAAGTACCAATTTTGAAATCTTATCAGGATTTTCCAACACAGTCTTATGATTTGCGGAAGAACCGATAGAGGTCACAATCCCCTCACCTACTCTGGCCAAAATCGTCTCCTCACCAGCACCACCGACAAGCTGGGCAATGTTTGCTCGGACAGTCACTCTTGCCTTAGCAATCAGCTGAATCCCATCAGCGGCTACCGCAGCTACATTAGGTGTATTGATCACTTTTGGGTTTACAGAGATCTGAACTGCCTCAAACACATCCCGACCTGCTAGATCAATAGCTGTAGCCTGCTTAAAAGTCAAACTTATATTGGCTTTATCCGCTGAGATAAGTGCTCGAATTACAGTTGGCACGTTACCACCTGCCAGAAAGTGAGTTTCTAAATCATTAGAAGTCAGATGCAAACCAGCTTTGGTAGCTGTAATCAAAGAATTGACAATGATACTTGGTGGAACTTTTCGGATTCTCATCCCGATGAGCTCACCAATTCCGACTTTGACATTGGAAAACTGAGCGGTAATCCATAAGCCCACTGGGACAAAATAAAGAAAGATGAATAATAATACGATTCCTGCAAACGCAGCAACCAAAAGGAATAAAGAATTTGATGCCTCCATAAAGAATTATTTAACTAGAATTTTATTGTTTTCAATTTTAATTATACTCACGGTCTTGCCTACTTCGATAAAGCCACCTTCAGATTTGACTTCGTAGCTGACATCACCAAAAGCTGCTTTGCCAATAGGCTTGATATCCGATACTGCCGTACCCACCATGCCAATAGTAAGTGCGCTAGTCCTACCGTCAAACGCACCACCTTGCATGGATGTTTTTAAAGAAAACCGTTTCCATATTCCTGAACTAAAGCCATACCACACCGCAACAAGATTCAAAATGGCTGAAATTCCGACGATCCAATAAGCAGTTTCTGAATCAAAAGCGCTGAAGGCATAAACGACTCCAGCTAAACTGACTATCATTCCAAAAATCCCAACAAAGGTGGTTCCCGGTATAAACAATAATTCGATCAGAAGGAGAATCAATCCAATAATCAAAAGACTGGCTAAGATCACGATTGTCATGGGACTGTTGAGATAGATATAGAATTTAGCGTAAAATACGAGATTAGAAGGGTAAACCCATAAACCAAAATGAAAAACCCGGAAGGATTATTTCCGGGCCTTGATATGTTGATATTAATACGCTTTGGCAAAATATACTCTGCCCTCGGAAGGATTTCCTGTGAAAACACAGCTACCTGTTTCCTCTTTTCTGTCTAGAGGAATACAACGGATCGTGGCCTTCGTAAGCTCTTTGATTTTTTCTTCGGTCTTGGAAGTTCCATCCCAGTGCGCAGATACAAAACCACCTTTGTCATTTAAGACTTGTTGAAACTCCTCCCAAGAATTGACTTCCGTGGTGACAGAAGCTCTGAAATCCAGCGCTTTTTGGAAAATTCCATTCTGAATATCATCCAGCAATTGCGTGATTTTTTCGGAGATGGGTTGAGAGCTAAGCTCGAAAGTTTCTTTAGTAAGATTATCTCTTCTGGCTAATTCAATAGTCCCATTTTCCAGATCTCTTGGTCCAATTCCTATTCGAACAGGAACACCTTTAAGCTCATACTCCGCAAATTTCCAACCTGGCTTATGGGTATCCCGATTATCATATTTAACTGAGATGCCAGCTTTTCTAAGTTCAGCGACTATTTCATTTACCTTAATTGAAATCGCTTCCAGTTCGGCTTCACCTCGATAAATCGGTACAATCACCACTTGAATTGGGGCAAGTTTAGGAGGAAGTACCAATCCGTTGTCATCAGAATGTGCCATGATAAGTGCCCCCATCAACCGTGTACTCACACCCCAAGATGTTCCCCAGACATATTCCAGCCCGCCTTCTTTTGTTGCAAATTTCACATCAAATGCTTTAGCGAAATTCTGACCCAAGAAATGCGAAGTACCAGCCTGAAGCGCTTTTCCATCCTGCATCATTGCTTCGATACAAAAAGTATCATCCGCACCGGCAAATCGCTCATTTTCCGTTTTTCTGCCTTTAATCACAGGTACAGCCATATACTCCTCTGCAAACTGGGCATAGACATTCATCATCTGAACTGTCTCATCCATCGCTTCTTTCGCTGTCGCATGTGCAGTATGACCTTCTTGCCAGAGAAACTCCGTAGTCCTGAGGAAAAGTCGGGTTCTCATTTCCCATCTGACCACATTGGCCCACTGATTTACCAGAAGAGGGAGGTCACGATAGGATTGAATCCAATTTTTATATGTACTCCAAATTACCGTTTCGGAAGTCGGGCGAACAATTAGTTCTTCTTCAAGCTTTGCATCCGGATCTACAATTATTCCCGACCCATCTTCGGCATTTTTTAGCCGATAATGCGTCACCACTGCACATTCCTTGGCGAAGCCTTCCACATGGCTTGCCTCTTTACTCAAAAAAGATTTTGGGATAAAAAGTGGAAAATAGGCATTGGTATGTCCGGTTTCCTTGAACATGATATCCAACTGTGCCTGCATCTTTTCCCAAATAGAGTAGCCATAGGGCTTAATTACCATGCATCCACGCACGGCTGAGTTTTCGGCTAAGTCTGCTTTCTTTACCAATTCATTGTACCACAGGGAATAATCTTCACTGCGCTTTGGAAGTCCTTTGCTCATTTGTTGGTTAGAATGTTAAAATGTCTTTATTTTTGCTTAATTAGGGCTGGCAAATATAATCCAAAAAGTATAACCTCAGGGTTGTCAGCTCGTATAACAAAGTATCAAACAACTTCAACTATGAAGAAATTATCCATTATTACCGCTTCACTTCTCATTGGCTCAGTTATCATTTCATCCTGTAGTACCAATAAACTGGCTACGACTGCAACTGAGGACAATCTTTATTTTATGGCTTCGGACACGAAAATTGCCACGCAATATGCTGTGGCAAATAATAATCCAAAGTCATTCCAAAACATTTCCCAGGAACCCGGAGTAGCAGATCAAAACTTTAGTTCCAGAAATGTAAATCCTGAATATATTTCCAGATACCAATCTAATGACAACTCTTCCGCTTCAGAAGATGTAATTTATTTTGATGAGGGAGCGGGTCAGCAAGCAAATGCGGGAAATCCCAATGCTTACGACAATTACTCTGTTCGCCAAAATCAAAATGGATTCAATAACTCTCCAAACATTAATTTCAATATCGGAATGGGTTATGGATTTGGAGGAATGATGAGTCCTTGGGGCTTTTATGATCCATTCTGGGGACCGTCTTTTGGTTTCAGACCAAGACTTTCTCTTGGCTTCGGTATGGGCTTTGGATGGGGAAGTCCATTCATGCGCATGGGAGGTTTCGGATGGAATGACCCTTTCATGATGGGAATGGGTGGCTTTGGCTTCGGCAATCCATACGGTTTCGGCTTCGGCAATCCTTACATGGGATTTGGAGGTCTTGGTTTCGGTAATCCGTTCTTTGGTGGATTAGGTTACGGAGGCTTTGGCTATGGAAGACCAATTTTTGCCGGAAATAATATCTTCGTTCTCCCTGGTAGCGAGTATGGTAACAGACAGACTGCTTATGGTGCACGCCCTACAAGAGGTTCTTCATTGACCAATTCAGGAATTGGTGGAAACCAAGTCGGTGTAATGCCTAGTACTTCCAGAGCCCAAGCCAGAGGTAATGCAGCTAATGCAAATAACTCTTCAGCGAGAAGTTTAGTCTCTTCTGAAAATTCAAGAGCTTCAACTCGAGATTTCAGCAACTCTCAAAATGATTATTACAATTCAAATCGAAGTAGAGTAGCAACAAATAGAAACATCAGTTCACCTGCAACAAACCGTGGAGCAGCAACGACCAGATCAAGCAGTGCAATACCTTCTGCTCGAACAAATAATGCTTACACTCCAGCGAATAATATGAGAAGTGGTTCCCCTGCTAGAGGCACATCACCTTCTTACAACAATCCTAATAGCAGGACTAGCAGTCCATCATACAATCGGAATTCAACTCCTACTTACAACAACCGTTCTACCGCTCCTACCTACAACAGGAATGCGAACCCAACAAATATCAGATCGGTGGCACCAAGTAGAACAAACTCCTCACCTTCATATAACGCTCCAGCTAGATCAGGTGGCGGTGGCGGTGGTATGAGTGCACCAAGTAGAAGTTCTGGTGGATCTTCAGGCGGAAGCGTCGGAGGATCCAGAGGAGGAAGGGGGAATTAATTTCCCCTTTTTTTTTGCGAAAATTCTGCACAAATGCTGTTAACTACCGTTAATTCTTTAAAACCAAATTATTATCCAATGAGGGTTCTGACTATTTTACTTTTCATCAGTTCATTCACAATTACAGGAGCTTTTGCTCAAAGTGGTTATTTCGAAGATGCTTATCGATTTAGCCGCGTAAATCCATCCGGCTCCGCAAGAATCCAAGGGATTGGCGGCACACAATGGTCACTCGGTGGTGATGTATCCAATATAGCCGGAAATCCTGCTGGCCTAGGCTTTTTCAGATCATCTGAAGCGAGTATTAGCTTAGGCTATTCCGACTGGAAAGTGGACACTAGGTATTTAGGGCAAAACAAGACCTATAACACGACCAATTTCAATGTCCCAAACATGAGTTATGTCATGGCCAATCCGAAAGGCAATCTAGAGTCGAGAGCGTTCAAGGGAGGCGCATTCGGATTCTGCTATCAGCGGATAGCTAATTTCAACACAGAATATGGGTATTTCTCAGATCAACCAGGGGAAAGTTCGATAATCGACTTTTATCTGCAGGATGCCTTTGGAATGCCTGAAAATCAAATCGAAAATTTTGGTTTGACTGGATTAGCATACCAAACCTACCTGATCAATCCTATAGCCTTTGATGAGCAAGGAAACCCAATTGCTAATCCGAATACATACGATTCATTTGTTTTGGGTCTTCCGTTTCAGGATGAAAACATTACCCAAGAAGGTAGCTCGAATCAAATCTCCCTTTCCTACGGAGCCAATTTCAATCATAAGCTTTTCATAGGCGGAGGGATAGGAATTAGAACTCTGTCATTTTCTTCCACCAAAATCTACAATGAAGAATTTGTAGATCAGCCCTTAGCCAACTCAAGCCTTACAGAAAGATTATTCATCTCTGGTGCTGGCGTTAATTTAAATCTGGGGGTGATTTATAAACCGATAGATTACTTAAACCTTGGCTTTATCTTCCAGTCCCCCACTTGGTATTCATTGAATGAGGAATATGAAGCAGGAATGACAGCCAATTATAATAATTACTATTTCGAGCAGGAAGACATAACCTTGGGTACCCAGACGGCTTTGTCAAATTTTGTAATCAGTAATTATGGTCTAAATACTCCTCTCAAACTTGGTGGAGGAGCGACCTTTTTCATTGGAAAAAATGGATTCATTTCGGCGGATGTGGATTGGGTTGATTACAGTGCGGGTAGAATCAGTTCCAACGACTTTGACGAAGGACCTGACAATCGCGTCATAAGAAATTTATATGGCAGTACTCTAAACTACAGGTTAGGTGGTGAGGCCAGATTCGACATCTTTAGGTTAAGAGCTGGCTATGCCTATTTTGGTGATCCTTTTGCCAATTCTCCAGATATAAGCCAAACTACACAACAGTTGAGCGGAGGATTTGGAGTAAAACTTAAATCCATATCAATAGATTTGGCATTTATCAATCAGAAGTATAAAGGATTGTATCGAAGCTATCAAGTCTTGGACTCTAACGACAACAATTTTGGGCCGATTACCCAACTTCAAAACTCCATCACCTCAGGAGTACTTACAGTGGGATTTAATTTTTAAAAGGAAAACTTTATCAAAATCAAATGCTTGGGGATTTTTCTCCAAGCATTTTTTTATGCGTTAAAGAGTATTAAAGTTTTTGATCCTTGCTTGATTCAGCATTTGTCATGGGTAAAGTAAAATAGAAAATGCTACCCTTTCCCAGTTCACTTTCGGCCCATAATTTTCCCTCATGACGTTGAATAATTTCATGAGAAATATATAACCCAATCCCTAGCCCCTGAAAATGAATTGCTTGTTCTTCGATGCGGTGGTACTTATCAAAAATATTATTTAAGTTTTTCTTACCTATTCCGATACCATTATCTCTTATTGATACTTTTATCATTTCCTCATCCTGCTCCACATGTAAAAAAACCTTTTCTTCGCCCGGAGAATATTTTACAGCATTTGATAATAAATTTATCAGCACTTGCTGCAGCCTTTCTTTATCACCATAAATACTGTTGCAAACTTCACCTGTTTTTATAATTGTATGGGTTGGTAAAATTAGCTGCATGTTTTTCACAGTTCTTTCTACCATATCATTAAAATCAAAGTTTGTTATGGAGTATGTTAACTTGCCTAGCCTTATCTTACTCACATCCAACAATTCGGTGATCAGTTCATCAAGCCGGTTAACAGATTCATTTGCTTTTTGGGAATATAGATTTGCCTCAGTGTTGTCATCCTCTAAGGTAAATTCCAGCATTTGCAAATAAGCCTTAGCTGTAGTAAGCGGCGTCTTTAATTCATGGCTAGCAATGCTGATGAATTCATCTTTTCTGTCATCATTTTGCTTTTGTTGTTCTATATCAGTATTTGTACCGATCCAATGTGTGATTTTTCCTTCATCGCTATAGACAGGGTTAGCACGGGTAAGGAAGGTGCGGTACAACCCATCAATTCCGCGTATTGGATAGATAAGTTCCCAAGGAATATTAATTTTCCAGGCTTCGGACACAAAGTTTACCACTCTATCGACATGGTCAGGATGAAGTAGTTTTTCCCAGCCCAATCCTCGCATTTCCTCCATTGTTGTGCCGGTGTAATCAAACCATTGTTGATTATACCAGTAAATCCAACCATTTCCATCTGCTATCCAAGCAAGATTCTGGATATTATTTGCCAGCGTGTTGAATTGCTTTTCACTGTCCAGTATTTTATCTGCGGCAAGTTTTTCCTCATGCACATCTACCACGGTGCCTATCATTCCTTCATACTGTCCGTCTTCGCCGAACTTAGGGCTACCTCGGTCAATAGCCCATCGGTAGTCTCCATTTTTTACTTTTAGCCGATATGAGGCCATGAAGGATTTTTGCGCTGCATTGGCTTCTAAAAAAAGCCTTCCTGTTTCCTCCTTGTCATCTGGATGCGTGGCATCAAGCCAGCCAAAACTAAGTGCCTCTGCTTCGGTTTGCCCGGTATAGCTATACCAGTTTTTGTTTAAATAACTACAGCTACCATCGGGTTCGGTAATCCAAATAATCGCAGGAACTGTATCAGTCAATTGCCGAAAATATTTTTCGCTTTCTTCTATTTTTTTACGTGCCAGTACCTGTTCAGTGACATCTACTGCATGAACCAGTATCCCATCTATTTCCCCTTCATTGTTATGTGATGCCTGGTAAACAAAATTCACAAAAGCATCTTCAGGCCTTCCAGCCCCCCGATCAAACTTTGCAGGCATTTCATTGCCAATAAAAGGTTCTCCTGTGGTATAAACATTGTCGAGGATCTCGAAAAAACCTTGGCCTTCTAATTCAGGTAACCCTTCCCTTATGGTTTTTCCTAACATATCGCTTTTTCCGACAAACCGGTAATAATGGCTGTTGGCAAGTTCTACAATATGTTGGGGTCCGCGAAGCACACAAATCACCGCAGGGGCTTGCATAAATAACCTACTCACATTCTCTTTGGCTATTACAATGCTTTTATTTGCTATTGCCTGTGTAGTCACTTCATTGGCTATAATAGTTACGCCAGAAATGGTTTCATCAGCTTCTTTATAGGGCTGAAAAATGAAATTGAAATACACGTCTTCCCAAATACCATTTCGCTCCAGTTTCACCAATTCTTCATGTCCATAGAAAGGTTTTCCTGTTATATATACTTGTTCTAGCAAGGTTGCAAATCCCTGCTCTTTAATTTCAGGCATCAATGTTAGGAGTGACTTGCCTTCGATGTCTCCTCCCTTGCCCCAAACGCCTTTTATAGCATCATTAGCCAATGAAACAACCTTGTCTTCTCCTTTTAATATTGCAAAGGCAAAGGGTGATTCCATTAGAAGGTTGCTAAAGCGTTTTTCATTTTCTTTAATTTTTTTTCTAGCCTCAACCTTTTCTGTGATATCATAGGTCACCGCCATAACTCCATAAATTTCTCCAGAATTATTTTTCAATGGCTCCATAGAAAAATTAAAGTAATACTGCCGAAGTACTCCTTTATTCTTGAGGTCAAGCATGAGGGCATATTCGGGAAAAGAATATGATTCTCCTGTTTCCAATACTTTGTCAAATAATTCCAATGTGCCTGTGCCTTCCAATTCAGGAAAAAGGACTTGCATACTTTTGCCGAGTAAATCGGCAGCTTTTCGGTTGCTTAATTTTTCGTAAGCCTTGTTTGCCAAAACGTATTTATGTTCCGGTCCTTCAAAAATAGCAATGGCGGCAGGCGCGTTTAGAAAAATATTTTGAAGTTTATTTTCATTTTCTTCAATTTTTTTTCTTGCTAAAACCTGTTCCGTAACATCTACCCCGTGAACAAATATCCCATCGATTTCCTCTTTACTGTTTTTAGAAGGTTGGTAAATGAAGTTCATATAAACCTCCTCCAACTTTCCATTTCCCTTATCCAACTGTGCAGGAATTTCATTTCCAATGAATGGTTCGCCTGTGGCGTAAACAGTATCAAGAATTTCAAAAAAACCTTGTCCTTCCAGTTCAGGTAATACCTCTCTAACAGTTTTACCAATTACATCTTTTTTACCTATAAGATTCAGGTATTCTTCATTTGCAATTTCATAAACAAGCGAAGAGCCCCTCAACACACAAATAATCGCAGGCGCTTCCATAAATAAATTACGAATATTACTTTCTAGCGACTTCCGAAGCTTAATAATGTTTATTTGCGCTTGTATTCGAGCCAGTAATTCTTTCCTGGAAAATGGCTTTACCAAGTAATCATCAGCGCCTGTTTCCCAACCTTCAATTCTTGATTCTTCACCTGCTCGGGCGGTCAAGAAAATAACAGGGATATTTTCGGTGGCTTTATTGCTTCTAATTTCCTTCAATAAGTCCATACCATCCATCACGGGCATCATAATATCAGATAGCACCAGTGTAGGTTTACTTTCCTTTATTTTGCGCAAGGCGTCTAGCCCGTTACTAGCGGTAATGACATTAAAATGAGCTGACAGAATAGACCGAAGGTGTAAACGCATATCGGCGTTATCCTCAACCACAAGAATAGTTGGTAGCTCCGGCCTGTTTTGATTTTCGATTGACTTTTTTGCTTCTAACAGTTCTGCGTCCAGCAATGCCTGTGCTTCATCGATATAAATGGCATTGGAAATTTTATATGCATCATTTTCTATTTGAGAAATCTGTTGTTCATTCAAATGTCCTTTGCCATACGGAATTTTCACAATGAAAACACTCCCCTCATTAAGCTTACTCTCGACCTCAATGGTGCCGTGATGTATTTGCACCAATTCTTTTATCAGCGATAAGCCAATCCCTGTTCCTTCATAGGTTCTACCACTGACATTTTGCTCCCGGTGAAAGCGTTCAAACATATTAGGCAATTCAGCCTCGGGAATGCCTATTCCGGTGTCTCTTACTTTCAGCACTGCAAAATCTTTTTCTGCAGAAAGCTCCACACTAATTTTACCCTCCAGTGTATATTTAAAAGCATTACTTAAAAGATTGAAAACAATTTTTTCCCACATCTGTATGTCCACATACATTGGCTGAATGATGGAGTCAGCTTTTACTTCCAGCTTCAAATCAGCTTTTTCGATTACCGAGCGGAAATTGGATGCAAGATTTTTTGTGATCGTAATGATATCAACCAAACTAAACACGCCCTGTTGTCTTCCACTTTCTACCCGGCTAAAATCGAGCAAGGTATTTACCAATTTGAGCAAACGAATCCCATTACGGTGCGTTGATTCGAGATTTCCTATTTCGCTTTCACTGAAATTATTGTCCTTCTTATTTAATAATTCTTCCAAAGGACCAAGTATAAGTGTAAGGGGTGTACGGAACTCATGACTGATGTTGGAGAAGAAAACAGTCTTGGCTTTATCGATTTCTGCTAATGCTTCAGCTCTTTTTCGTTCCTGCTCGTAACTATAAATATTCGAAAATGCAGTATTGACCGTGTTTGACAGCAGATCGTAAAAATTGGAATACGCGTGATCTAATTCCCTACGGGCACTGACACCCGCCACAAAAAATCCAAAAGGCTGTTCCCTCGATGCAATTTGAATTGGAAATACCAAGGCTGAATTGGGAGCTTCAGGATAAGGTCCACACACAAATTCACCAAATTTTTCCCTTAACCCTTTTACTACAACAGGCTGCATTTTATCGAGTGCTTCTTTAAAAGGCCATACTTGTTGTGGGGAATTAATAGAAACTGCTTCTTCAGAAAGTGGTAAGCCGGCACTAACACCAACAGCACTTTCTAGGCTTACCGACTCATTTTTTTCATCCAGCTTATAGAATAATAGAAAAGGTATGTCAAGGCAAAACTCATTGTAGGCTTCCGTTATCTGTTTGTATGTATCCTGATTTGACTTTGCATCGGAAATGTATTCGGCAATATTTCTCAACACCTGCGTCCTTCTTGCGCTAAGCATTTGGCCGGTGGATTCGGTAATAGGGTGAAAAATACCACCGACCTTTCCCGATTCATCCGTAATAGGTGTAAAAGAAAAAGTCATAAATGCTTCTTCGAGATAGCCAAAACGATCCAAAAACATCCGTTGGTCCTTAATATATGTACCTTCGCCATGTTGTCCTCTGGTAAAGGCATCTCCTACAACCGGCAGTGCCGTTTCCCAGCAAATCCGAAAATTTTGCCCTAATGATTCAGGATGCTTTGCTCCACAAATGGGCCGATAACTGTCGTTGTAAATTTGAATTGTTTCGGGCCCCCAGGCAATAAGAATGGGAAAGGGTGAGGACAAGCAAAGCCCGACAGAAGTACGCAGACTTTGAGGCCAGGTATCCGGCGAACCTAAAGGAGTTTTAGACCAGTCTTTTGATCGAATGAGTTTGCCCATTTCACCACCACCGTTCAGAAAATTGAGCTTTGTATTCGTATTTGTTTCTTCCATCTGCTTCAAACCTCTTTTTTTTTCAATAATTGTTACGCCCGAATTATTGAAGAATTTATATTTTTTGGATGCATTGCACGCGTGTTGCAATTAATCAGAAAAATTTTATCCCAAAAAATCGATGTGCTCAAAAAAACAAAGAATTGCCAATTTTTTTTCCAATTACTTGCTCAATTGGTTTTGTATTCTTTTAGATTCAAAGCTGGGTAAAGTTAAATGGGTCAAGATCCCTATTGGAATTCTTGCAGTTGAGAAGGTCGTAAAATCTTAATTTTACCAACCCACCTGCTAAAAGTAAGCTTAGACTAATTTGATCTACAGGCCAAGAGGAGAATAATCAGATTTTGTTTTCAAGCGAATTCAGAAACCTGAAATAACCTTTCCAAGGCATATCACTTTTTTTGTCACTTATATAATTACTTTTAACAAATCACCGATGAATTATTGATTAACTCTATATATGACAATCCAAAAGAAAAATCTGGTCTTAGCTTTTATTGCAGCAGTTAGTCTTTTAATCATTCATTCAATTTTTTATTACTCCAGAATCAATGTATTTATTGAATCCGCAGCCTTGGTAAATCATACCACACATGTCACCCTGGAACTGGAAAAAATCAAGGGTATTTTCAGAGATGCTGAAACAGCCCAAAAAGGATACTTGCTCACACATGATGAGTCCTTCCTCAAAGATTTTACAGATGGTCTGAATGAATATCCCTCACAAATTAAACTGGTAAAAGAGCTGATTTCTGATAATTCAGAACAACAAAAAAGTCTGGCAATTGTCGAGCAGCTTGCACGGGATCGTGATGATTATCTCAAAAATCTGATTAATGTAGAAAAAACAAGAACGGTGACAACCGACGAATTATTAGTTAGCCAAGCTATCAAAGACAGTCTAAGGTCGCAAGTGAATGAAATGATCACTCTCGAAAATTCCCTGTTGGAGCAAAGGTCAAAAGACCTAGTCCAACAGAGTATTTATGCACCTTTACTGTTGTTGTTTTCAAGTTTAATTTCACTTGCGATACTCATTTTCTCCTATTTTAAATGGAACGAGTCCTTAGTCAAAGCGCATGATTTTAAAACAAAAGGAATGTTACAAGCCTTTGAACTGAAATTATCAAAGGAGAAGTTAAAAATCGAAAACAGGTTCCGTGAAATGGTGGAACAAGCACCTGTAGCAATTTGCCTGCTACGTGGTAAAGATTTGGTGGTCGAAATTGCAAATAAAAAACAGCTGCAATCCTGGGACAGAACAAAAGAGGAGATGCTCAATCGGCCCATTTTTAAAGATGTGCAAGAGGAAAAAATTAAAGATTTGGTGGAAATGCTTCGTGGCGTGTTGGAGACAGGTAAACCTTTTACAGCCACCGAAATGGCATCTCTACAATTCCGGGACGGAATCGAGCGAACAGTCTATATGAATTTTATTTGCGAACCTCTTTTTGAGAATCAGGAGATTGTGGGGATTATGGCCGTTTCCACTGATGTCACCGAACAGGTACTTGCTCGAAAGGAAGTTGAGGAAAGCGAACAGCGATTTCAAGCAGCTGTAAAAGCAGTGAAAGGCATTTTATGGACCAATAATTCTTTTGGTGAACTGGAAGGAGAGCAAATAGGCTGGAGTGTACTTACTGGACAAACTTATGAGGAATATCGGGGCTTTGGATGGGCAAATGCTGTACATCCCGAGGATGTCGTTCAGACGATGAAAGGGTGGAATCTTGCGATGGAAAATCGCAGCATTTTTGATTTTGAGCATCGGCTAAAAACAATAGATGGAAGTTTCCGCCACTTTTCGATCCGAGCAATTCCACTTTTTAATGAGGACGGTACTGTGCGCCAATGGGTAGGTGTCCATACCGATATATCCGAACAAAAAGACGCAGAGCAAAAAATAAGAGAAAGTGAATCCTATTTCCGCAGGCTAACCGATACTGTGCCTGCTATTATCTGGATTACCGAGCCCAATGGAACTTGTAGCTACCTGAACAAGCTTTGGTACGACTATACCGGACAAACGAAAGAAGAATCCTTGGGATTTGGTTGGGTCGATGCCATACACCCTGATGATAAGGAACAGGCTGAGGAAAGTTTTATTTCGGCCAGTTCAGCACAGCTTCCTTTTTCCAAATTATCCAGATTTCGAAATTCCAAGGGAGAATATCGCTGGGCAGTAGATAGTGGTAGCCCGAAATTTGACGCAAATGACGTGTTTGAAGGGATGATCGGAACAGTGATAGATATACATGAAGAAAAGTTGGCAGAGGAGAAATTAGCTTACCGCACAGCCTTATTGGAAGCGCATAATCAGGCAAGCGTAGATGGGATTTTGCTAGTGGATGCAAAAGGAAAAATTATATCATACAACCAGCGATTTATTGAAATCTGGAATATGCCTCAACATATTGTAGATGCAAAAGATGATGAAGCCGCCTTATCCTTTGGTATGTCCCAATTGTTGTACCCTCAACAATTTATTGATAAGGTAAAATATCTATATGAGCATCCTAATGAAAAGACTATTGATTATCTGGAATTTAAGGATGGAAAAATAGTAGAGCGAAACGGATACCCGGTAATTGGTGAAGATGGGTCTTATTATGCATGGAGTTGGACATTCAAGGATGTGACCAGGCAAAAACAAATTGAAAAAGAAATTAGGGAAAGTGAAGAGCGTTTCCGTTCACTTGCACAAACATTACCCCAATTGGTATGGGTTTCCGATGGACAGGGAAAAGCGGAATTTTCCTCTATCCGATGGAAAGAGTATTCAGGATTAGAGCCAAATGGCGAGTTAGAATGGAAAGAAATAGTTCACTCTGAGGATTATGAAAGCATCAATGCTGGTTGGATCCACAGTTTAGAAACCGGTAATATTTTTAAATCCGAAGTACGACTTAAAAATAAAGACAATGAATACAGGTGGCATACTGTGATTGGAGAGCCAGTTTTTGATCAGGAAAATAATATTGTAAAATGGGTTGGGGCATTTACTGATACTAATGAACAAAAACTAAACGACGAGCGGAAGGATGAGTTTGTAAGCATTGCCAGCCATGAAATGAAGACACCCCTGACCACTGCCAAAGCCTATCTGCAAATGCTGGAACTTACGCTGGATGATAGCAACGAAGAAGCAACCCTGTTTACACAGAAAGCCAATGAATCCATTGACAGGCTTACTGAACTGGTAAGCGAATTATTAGACGTGAGCAAAATAAGGTTGGGAAAATTACAGTATAATCTCGCCTTTTTTAATTTTAATGAGTTGATTAATGACACGGTTAAGACAATACAGCTGACCTCTCCTACTCATAAAATAATCAAAACTGGAAAAGTGAACGATCAGGTCAATGGTGATAAATACAGATTACAGCAGGTGGTTATTAACTTATTAACCAATGCCATAAAATACTCACCAACAGCAGAAGAAGTCTTCATAGGTATTGAGCAAGAAGATGACACCATCCAAGTATCAGTGAAAGACACTGGTATCGGGATTGCCCAAAGCAGTCTGAATAGAATATTCGACAAATATCATCGGATTGATGAGCATGCAGTTCATTTTCAAGGTTTGGGTATTGGGCTGTTTATTTCCCATGAAATCATTCAGCGTCACAAGGGTAACTTGTGGGCAAAAAGTGAGGCAGGAAAAGGAAGTACCTTCTATTTTACTATACCTATAAATAGCTAATCACTACACTAAAATTACGTTACAAATGATAGAAACCCGAGAAATTAAAAACACGCAAAATAATTCGGACAAACGAATTTTAGTATATGATGACAACATTGAGATTTTAAGAATGTGCCAAATATTATTTACAAAATACCATTACCAAGTGAAGACAATCTCAAGATGTGAAGATGTGATTAATGATGTCAAAAACTTTAAACCCCACTTTATTTTAATGGACCTTTGGATACCTGAAATAGGTGGTGAGAAAGCGGTAGAATTGCTGAAGGGAAATTCAATGACCAATTTTATCCCCGTATTTTTATTTTCAGCTAATTCCGATATAAGGGAGATAAGTAAACGAGTAAATGCAGACGGTTATATATCAAAACCCTTTAATATCAAAGAATTTATAGAAACAATAGAAAACCAAGTTCGAATTTACAAAGACAAATAAAAAAATAATCTGATTATACGCTATTCTGCCAGTAAGCAAATTTTATTAAGTTTCACCTCGACTTCGCTCGGTGTCCGTTAGTTTTGCTTTTAGGGGAGGGGAGGTATATGCGGCACAGCCGCATATACCTCCCCTCCCTTTAATAACCTGAAATCCGGTGGCCGAGCAGCTTGTCCGCCGTGGCGGGAAGTCGAGGCCATTTTGATCTACTGGCAAAGAAGCGGATAATCAGATAAAAAAATAATCCCCAATGTGTTACCACCCATTAGGACTCTTTTTTCCCAGCACGGGAGTTTGTTTTTTTTAATGTGTGTAAAAATTAATCTCCAAATAATAAGCTTTGAATAAGGTAAAACAAACCTCAGATTCAAAATCTATTAACCAAGCAGATTGAAAGGGATATTTGGAAATGTGACTTTAGTTTTAATATAATTTGATAATTGGTCTCAGACTCGGTCTAAAAATTGAACTTATGTTGTTCGAAACACAAAACCACATTTGCCATGAGCCACAAAATCTTTAACTCCCAACAAACCACTCCTCATGAAGAGGCTAAATTAATTAGGTATGATTCCGCTAGGAACCAATCTCTTAAAATTGAAATGAATAGGACCAATTTCACGAAAGAAGTTACTCCTACTCTTCAAACTACCCATCCTTCTAAGAAAAATTAATCGAATAAATATCAAGTGGGATTAGTATTCCTAAAGTACACTCTAAAGATAGATCCTTTCCCCTCTTCACTTTCGACTTGAATATCACCGCCGGCATTGGTGATAGTTTTTTTCACCAGGTAAAGCCCCACGCCAAGTCCTTCGACATGTACATGCCCCCGCTGAAAGGCACCAAATATTGTCTTCTTTTTTGCATCCGAGATCCCCAATCCATTATCCTGAATAGAAAGCAACACATAATTATCAGATTGCTCAGTTCGAATCGTGATTTCGGGTTCACGATTAGGTGATCGATACTTGATTGCATTGCTCAAAAGATTAAACAGGATACTCCTCAAATTCTTTTTCGAAAATTGAACCTCCGTCTCTTTTAAATCATAAATGATTTTTGCATTTGAACTTACAATTCGACTCTGAATACTCAATTCAACTTCTGATAGAATTTTCTTTATGTCAATATTTTCCTGTTGATCAACATCTCCTTCAATTTTTGCAATATCGGAGAGTTCGTTGATGATGTTGTTCAAATTGGAGGTGGATTTATCTACCATATCGATCAAATCTCTGACGTTTCTGATTTGTGGATCATCTGACTTACCATCCACAGCCTCTTTCAAAAATGAGATAATGATGTACATATTAGTCAAAGGCCCTCTCAAATCATGGGAAACTGCATAAATGAAATTATTATGGTCTGCATTTATGCGAGAGAGTTTATCCTGAATCTTTTTTATTTCAGTTATATCATTGAATGAGATAATCGCTCCATCATTACGGTTATCCTGTTGTTTTATATAAGGTATCCCCATCATTTGATACCATTTGCCATCTAAGGTTTGAACCTCCTTTTCAATGGTCCCACCGGAAGAAATCACTTTCCAGATGTCATCCATCAGAGTGGAGAATCGAATATTTGTTGATATATCACTTATCGCTCTACCTACATCACTGTCTTTGAGATTGATCTGATTAACAGCGGAGGGTGTGAATTTTCTTAAGATAAAGTCTCTGTCTACATAGAGCTGTGCATTGATAGTGGATTTGAAGTAATTGTTCAAATCGTCATTCAATTCAGCCAATTCTCTGATTTTCAGCTGATACTCATTATTCACTGTCTGCAATTCCTCATTGACAGACTGAAGCTCTTCATTGACACTCTGCATTTCCTCATTGCTTGAAATGAGCTCTTCATTGTAGGAAGAAACATTATCATTGGAAATTTCCAGGGCATTATTCGCTTCGCTTAAGGTTTCCTTAGTATCTGCCAGCTCCTCTTTCAGATCTTCCATATATTGGGAAGTCTGGGCTTCGATGCTATAAGTCACTGCCTCGTTATCGCTACTTTGCTCAGTATCATCGTCGCTGTACAATACTAAAATTACATTTTGGGAAGTGTTCTTTTCGACCAAAAACGGTTTTACCCAAACATTTACTGAAAGGATTTTTTCCTCTCTTTTGAATTTTATTTTCTTAACAGAAGCCTCTTTGTTATTCTTTATAGATTTATTAATCGTGGTAGAAGTAGTGATGGAAAGTTCTTCAGGCAACATTTCCAGCAAGTTGAAATTGAAGATTTTGGGAAGTAAAAATTTCTCATAGTTTCCATATGTCTGTAAGATCTTAAAATCAGTATTGACCCAAATTGCAGCCTCGTAACCGGATAAACTTAAAAGCGAATGATTGATCAACTCACTGAGGTTACCTCTTTCAGTTCTTTTGGTAGAAGGGGTATTTGGGTTTAGATTGATTGATTGTTTTTCCAGTCGGGGAGTAGTATATGAAGTATCTCTGTAGTTTCGGATTACTTCCATACTCTTAAATATTCTCCATTTCTTATCTACTTCCTCGAACGATTTTTTCAGATCACCCAAGCTTTCGCTAGGACCTAAAAACAAATACCCTCCTAAATTCAAACAAAAATGGAGTGAAGTGAGGATTTTCTTTTGAAGTATAGGATTGATGTAGATGAGAAGATTTCGACAACTGATCAGATCAATTTTGCCATAGGGAGGTTGTTTTACAATATCATGATCAGCGAAAATCAGCATTTTCCGAATATTGTCCCTTACTTTATAGTGATTATCTTGCTTAATAAAAAACTTCTCCAGTCTTTCGAGGGAAACATCATGGCTGATACTTGCCGGATAGATGCCCTTTGACGCAAAAAGGAGGGCTGATTTATCAATATCACTCGCAAATATCTTTACTTCTAAATTTTTCTTGAGCTCCGTGAGTTGCTCAATGATCAAGATGGCTAGCGAATACGCCTCCTCGCCTGTAGCGCAACCCACAACCCACACTTTGAACGTATCGACTTGGAGCTTGTGCTCTATGATTTCGGGAATTACTTTTTCCTTTATTACCTCAAACGCTTCCTTATCCCTGAAAAATTTGGTGACACTGATGAGAAATTCTTTAGCTAATACCTCAATTTCAGCTGGATTAGCTTCCAAAAAAATTACATAATCTATTAGAGTAGCAATCTTGTTTTTAGCCATTCTTAAAACAATTCTTCTAAGAATAGTTGGTCGTTTATAATCCGAAAAATCAAGTGGAGTATGCTTTTCAATCAATTCAAGAATCTTTACCAGATGAGCTTCATTTTCATCGTCAATAGGTGAAGTCAACTTATTCTCTAGATGATTCCGGTTCAGATAGGTAATAATTTCTTCCGGGATCAAATCCGGAGTAAGGATCACATCCACATTTCCTGAATCAATCGCACTGTTGGGCATGCCATCAAACTTGGCACTTTCAGGATCTTGAACAATCACGTAGCCCCCATTTTTTTTGATTGCGGCGATTCCTTTGGTACCATCAGTTCCGGTACCGGAAAGAATAATAGCGATGCTCTTATTTTTGTGACTCAGTGCCAATGAATCAAAAAATATGTCGATTGACTTGTTGGGCTGCTGGGCAATGATGTCATTCAAAAACAAAGTTCTGTTTTTGATAGTCATATTTTTCCCTTGAGGCATTAAATAGACCCGGTTTGGTTCTACGAGCATCTCATTTTCAGCAATTGATATTTCCAGTTTGCTGTGCTTCTCGAGCAATTCTGCCATGAAGCTTTTATGATCCGGAGAGAGGTGCTGTATGATTACGTATGAAACTGCATCTTCAGGCGTATGGTCAAAAAGCTGATGAATCGCTTCCATACCTCCCGCAGAGGCACCAATAGCGATGATATAAGGACCTTCCTGATGCGCTTTCGATTCTTTTTTCACTGTCTTATCGATCTTAAATTATAGCAATTCAATTTGTATCGCTAGAGTTAGTCACTGTCACCTTTCCTTTCCAATACTAAATTGATCTCCTACCCAAAATCTTCCTTCCTCAAAATCAACATTCGAATTTCAGCGCAATTTATTGAAGATACGTAAAATAAAAACAGTAATTAGTAGAACATTTTAAATAATTTATCTCTAAGGCGAATGATAATATATACTTAATCCAAATTTTCGAAATTTATTCTTGATTGAGCACAATTGATTTATTTTAAGATTGAAATAACCAATTAAACACTCGATAATGGAAACAAAAAGAGGTGCAGTAAACTAAGTTCACTGCACCAAAAAATAAGAGTACTTATTTCAATTTATTTTTAGAACTGATTTCAGCAAAAATTTAGCTCTATCGATAATATGAAAATCAGCGATTTAACAGTTTAAAAATTATAGTCTAAATAGAATTACATTTTGTCACATTCTGCTTTGCACTTTTCAGCATGTTCCAAATGAGTTCTCAAAGTTGGAAGTTGATTAGTTGCCCAAGTTCGGATTTGCTGACTTTTAGAATCATTCGACGCTTTTTCGAAAAGATCAATAGCATCTTCATGGTGATCTACCATCATTTTGCTGTAAGCTTTGCCGAAATCAGCTCCCGTTTTCTTCCCTAAATCATTGAATGCACCTTCAGAGTTTGAAGATGCTGATGTTGGGATCGACACAGAATTGTCACGCGCCAAGGTTTCAAGAGAAGCGAGCGTTTTGGTATGACCATCTTCCATCATTTTTCCCAATTCCTTAACATGCGGAGTGGTACCTTTTTGTTGGGCTAATCTTCCAAGTCTGATTTCTTCCAACTGCATCTCAGCAGCCTTGATCAAAAATGTGCTATCGTTATTATTTTCAATAACTAAGATAGTTTTATCAGCAGTAGAAGGACTGTTCATATTTCTATCTGCTGTCTGACTGTTCATGTCTCCTGACGGAGATCGTTGATTCATATCAGTATTTTTAGCCATATCTTTTGTGTCAGTTCTGTTGTTTTCAGAACATGAAGACATAAAAATTAGCGTTCCGGCCAAGCCTAATGAGAAGGCTACAATTGGCATTAATTTGATTCGATTGTTCATAATAGTATGGTTTTGCTTTAGTTCTTAAGCTATGCAAAGGGTATATAGACCCCTTGCATAGATGGGAAATTGGTATTACCAGTGGATTTCCTCACCACGGTTAGTTTTCCAGTTATTTTCCAAATACTTGGCATCTTCCTCGTTTTTAGGCTTCACTGAGATGACCACATTACCTTCTTTGATTCCTGATTCATATAATTTTGCTCTTGCTTCAGGAATACCTGAACCCACCAAGGCTCCAATGATTCCACCAGTCAATCCACCTGCACCAGCACCAGCCAATCCTGCGGCAATTGGTCCAGCGATCAAGATTCCAAGTCCAGGTATTACTACACTTGTTCCGATAGCCGCTACTACGCCGACAATTGCACCGATTGTACCTCCGATAGCAGATCCCTTGCCTGCATGTTCTGCTGCTTTGGTTCCAATCTCGGTTCTATCAGACTCATCTTCGTTATAATGCGCTTTCCGCGTTTCATCAGACATGACCAAGTTGATGTCATCCTTTGAATAACCTCTTTCATTTAATGAATTGTAGGCATTTTCTGTACTTTCACGGTCACGAAACATTCCCGTTAATACTCTCTTATCAGAAGAAGTTTCGGCGTGTCCGTTATTTCCAACTCTTGAATTTTCCATTTTGATTGTAAATTTGATTAAATTATTATGATTATATTATAAGTTCACTTTGATAATTATAGTATTCATATTTTTGCTATTTCGTTCAAACTACGAAAAACAAGAATCCAGCATTTACACTATATATTATCAATATTTTTACAGTTTAATTTCGTAAGAACCTTTATTACTATCTAAGTCCCCATGACTTGTTTCTGATCTATATGTTATAAGTATTCAATTATTATGATTTTAAACATCATAATAGAACCACTTTCAAACAATATTTACATCATTAAGTACACTGGCTTAATAGAAAATAAATTATTACGAATACCATTACTGTACCCAGGCATCCGCCTCCCAATTTTTTTGCACCGTATCCAGCTATCAGTCCTTTGAAAATAGTGTTCATTTGATTTATTTTTTCTTATTTAACTTAAGCAGCTTCCTCAGATGCATCCACATTGATGGCTTCCATAGCCACTTCCGATAGCTTCAAATCAGCTTCTTTTTCTTCCTGAAGTGTCAAATCCAATAACTTTTCAACTTCAGTCAACTGAAGCGTCTCGGCAAACTGTCTAAGAGTGCCATAGGTGGCAATTTCATAATGCTCAACCTTCTGGGCTGCAGAAATAATACCTGCATCACGCATTGATCCTTCTTCACAAGATTCCATGATCTCAGAAGCTTCCTTGATCAGTCCTTCCATAGCTTCGCATTTTTTGCCTTCGGCCTTCACTTTGATCAAAGTGAAAACTTTGTCCAATCGTGTGATTTGTCCCTTGGTTTCTTCCAAGTGCGATGTAAGGGCCTTATTCAATTCCTCTGATGTAGTCTGCTTGACCATCTTAGGTAGTGCTTTCAACAAGGCGTTTTCTGCCCAATAGATATCCTTCAACCCATCTTCAAACAAAGACATAAGTTGAGAAGATTGCATTGATGATTTTTTGTCTGAGCTTGACTTCTTTGAGCCTGTACTAGGGGCTTGAGATGCACTTTTTTTGCTTTGCATGTTGTGGTTATAGTTATGGTTAAAATTTGAAGTGATTTATTATAAAGAAGACTTCTCCAGTTTCTGTGGTTTTTTTTGATCTTTCATACTTCCATTGTCTTGATATACAGACCAACTCATGACTCCATTACTTGGGGCTGTGGCCTTGTCTACCTTTTCTTTTCTTTTGGCACTCAAGTCTTTATTAGACTCCTGAACTGATTTTTCAGTGCGCTCTGTGCCTTTGGCTTTTTCATCCAGCAAGCCATTAGTGTCTCTCACGTGCTGAACGGGGTCTTGAATAGTCTGCCATTCCTCTCCCATCAACGGACTTGCACCTTGGTTCCAAGGACCTTTGAACTCCTCGCCCTGTGACATGTTGAAGTACTTGTTGCTGAACTTTGGATCACTTTCAAGAATTCCGGGAGGGAAATTAGGTTGAATCGTGTCAAGTGCAGCCTGGAACATTTGAAAATGGGCCACTTCCCGGGTCATCAAAAAGCGTAAGGATTCTTTTACATACACATCGTCTGTGAACTTCATCAGGTTTTCATAGACCATTTTCGCACTGGTTTCGGCACCGATATTTAGACGCAAGTCGGCGGTCAAATCGCCCATTCCCATGATATAGCTCGCACTCCAGGGGTTACCGACACTATCAGTCAAAGTAGGCGTACCACCACTTACTATAAAAAAATGTGGATTGATCATGGCATCATGGATGTAATTTTCCTTCGCTGCATTGCCATCGAGCATTTTGTTTAGATCAGATTCGTCTGCGGCATTTTTCAATTCGCCATTTACTCCTGTTAAGAGCATTTGGATAGTGGCACCGACAATCTCCAAGTGACTGAATTCCTCTGTGGCGATATCCATCAGCATATCATACTTGTCAGGGAATGCTTTCCTGCATCCAAATGCCTGAACAAAATATTGCATGGCAGCTTTTAATTCTCCATTAGGACCACCAAATTGTTCGAGCAATAATTTTGCGAATCGAACATCTGGCTTAGAAACTCTGGCATTAAATTGCAATTCTTTTACATGGTGGAACATAGCTTTATAGTTTGGTTAAAATGAATGTATATACTGTATAAAAATTGTATTTATAGCTACTTTAAATTCGCATTAAAAGCATACCAATTCACTAATAGAAATGATATCCTATTTAATGTGTTTATAACTTGATTCTAAATTTTAAATAGAATCTCGCTTGAAAGACATACACCCTTTTAAATAATCTGATAAGATTAAAATATTTTCAGAGATAATCAGGATTACATTTCTTGCTCATTTAGACATAAACAATAAGTCTAATACTATGCCACCACGCCTATATCGATTTAAAGCAGGATTATGCCAATAAAAAAATAATTTTTGAGAAGTTAAATCCTCGCAATGGGATAAAAATCCGGGGATTCTATCAACAGAAAATGATTGAGAAAAGTGAAATTTGTGAGTTGGGTATTTGTACAAATATTGAGAAAAGAGATTGAATAAAATTCAAGACCAACCTGCGAAAATTAAAAATCTGATACGATTTAGATTAAAAAAATATAGGCATTCGCTTTTTTACTAGTAGGAAATTATTTGCATGACAAAATTTAAAAATTCGTTTTTTAGGGCTGGAAATGAAGCGGATAATCAGATTAAAAAATATGGATATACGCAATTCTGCCAGTAGCCAAATTCTATTTAGTTTCACCTCGACTTCGCTCGGTGTCCGTTAGTTTTGTTTTAATAGGAGGGTAGGAATATGCGGCTGCGCCGCATATTCCTACCCTCCCCTAAATAATCAGAATCCGGAGGCCGAGCAGCTTGTCCGCCGTGGCGGGAAGTCGAGGCCATTTTGATTTACTGGAAAAGAAGCGGATAATCAGATTAAAAAATGAAATTTTTTTCAATTCTTTAGCTGGGAAATCAACTCATACATTAACAACTCTGCTGAGAAATCATCTCCACTCAGCTTGATTTTAGCCTGATTGTAATAGAAATCCCGCTCGGCAAGAAGGCTTTTCAGTTTCAGGGTTATTTCACCCTGATCCAGATTGAAAAACATGGGACGGCTCTGGACTTTGGATGTTCCTAACCTTTTGGAAATCGTTGACAATGGCACATCCAAGTACACAGAAACTGATTTTTGATTGATTAAATCCATGTTGTCATTAAAGCATGGCGCACCACCTCCTGCAGCTAGGACAAATGATTCATCACGGTCTAATAGCTCAGAAAGCATTTCGGTTTCAAGTTCCCGAAATTTTCCTTCCCCATGAACAGAGAATATCTCCGAAATCTTCATTTGACTTTTCTCTTCAATCTGCTGATCCAAGTCGAGATATGGAAATCGCAATTCATGCGCTAATTGGCGACCAAATGAGCTTTTCCCAGATCCCGGCAGACCCACAAGTACAACTTTCAGCGATTTGCTCATAGAAAAAAGTCTAAAACATCTGTCGCAGCCGGAGTATTGTTATGGTGATACTTCTCCATGACGACCCCATCTTTAAGAATCATTACACCCGGATTAGCCCGCATGATCGTCTTGACGACCGTGGCATCAGCCTGAAGCCCTATTACGCTCCAGTTATTCTTAGATAAAAAAGCATCGATCTCCTCCTGAGTAGCGGCGGCCATGAAGACCACATCCACAGGCGCACCTTCCATTGCTTTGACCAAAGAAGTCAAATCATCCAAATTGGACTCATTCATTTTAGCCATATTGCTACTGAGGATGATCACTTTATTTCCGGCAAAAAGAAACTCAGATTGATCTCCTTCAGAATTCCAAGCTGCAAAATCTGAGATTTTCGGTAAAGCATCTGGATTCTGTAGCACCATCTCCACAAACTCAAGCCCTTCTTCGGAAGGATACTGATCAAAAGTGACCGTCTCCTCCCCTCTTTTCATCACATATTTATATTGAAGTGCCGCGGAAGGCTGCATATTGGTGGGAATGCTTACTCCGTTTTTATATGCTCTGAAATCAATAAACGGTAAATTCTGAATTGCCCAATAAGCTAATCCCAAGGAAAGAACCAAGGTTACAATTGCTACGACACTTGCCCATTTGGGAGTTTCCTCCGGGAGATCTCTCCTGAAAAAAAACAGAAAAGAAATCATGATCAAAAGAATCACATCCTTGTAGAAAGACTCCCAAGGCGTCAATTTGATTGCATCTCCAAAGCATCCACAATCCGTCACTTTGTTGAAATATGCGGAGAAGAAGGTCAGAAAAGTGAAGAATAGAATCATCAAACCAATGGCAATCACGGTCTGCCTCAATTTGACTCCGATGATTAACATCACACCCAAAACCACCTCAGCCACTACCAGGACCACGCCTATGTAAAGGGCAATTGGCTTGAAATAAGAAAAGAATCCTGCGATATCATTGGAAAATACATCAAAATACTCTTCCAGCTTGATTGCAGTTCCAACAGGATCATTGACCTTGATCAGGCCCGAAAAAATAAAAAGCCCGCCTACCAAAATGCGTAGAATCCAAAGTACAGATTGCTTATTCATAGTTGTTTTTTCAATGGTTGTGTATAGCTTTTCTCTAACCTGTCTTTGGTAAGTATGCTTGAGTCGAGAAAAGTCCGGTTAGTTGTGATTTATACTTCTAAATTATACTCCTCTTAATGCTAGACTTCATGATACCCCTGTTTGATGAGGCAGAATACCGAGTAATTGATCATATCCTGATAGTTGGCTTCTATTCCTTCTGATACTATTGTTTTTCCTTGATTATCTTCGATTTGCTTCACTCTAAGAAGCTTCATTAGGATAATGTCAGTCATCGAACTGACACGCATATTTCGCCAAGCTTCACCATAATCATGGTTTTTATTTTCCAATAATCCCCTTGTCGAATTTACCCACTTATCGTAGACAGGCTCCAATTCTGAATAAGGAATTTCCATCCCTTCGTCCTGTTTCAAGCTGATCTGAATTAAAGCAATAAGGCAGTAATTAATAATTCCTACAAACTCATCAAGAATAGGATCATCTACTTTTTGACTTCCATTCTCCTGGATAGACCGAATTCGTTGAGCTTTGATGAAGATCTGATCTGTAATAGATGGGAGCCTGAGAATCCGCCATGCTGTCCCATAATCGAGGGTTTTCTTTCGAAACAGTTCTTTACATCGGGCAATTACTTGCGTATATTCGTTGGTGGTTTTTGTCTCCAAAATAAATTAGTTTAATGCTTCTCGGATCAAGTATATCTTCTTTGACCGAAGATAAATTATTTCCCCAAAAATATACACTTCAAATCAAGGGAAGGCTAGTAAGCTTGGAAAAACCCAAGATTATGGGGATTTTAAATCTTACCCCCGACTCATTCTTTGCCGGTAGCCGTGTCGATACATTACCAGACTCCATCTTGACTAAGGCAACTCAGATGATTGAAGAAGGGGCGGATTTTTTGGATTTAGGAGGTTACAGCACTAGGCCTGGTGCAATAGATATTTCTGTCCAGGAAGAAATTGACCGGGTTGTGCCTGCTGTAGAAATAATCCGAAAGAAATTTCCGGATGTACTTCTATCCGTTGATACATTCCGTTCAAAAGTGGCCAAAGAAGCTGTTTCGGCTGGTGCAGATGTGGTGAATGATATCTCTGCCGGAGCATTGGATGTAGAAATGCTGGAGGTGGTATCGAAGCTGAAAGTGCCCTATATAGCAATGCATATGAAGGGAAATCCACAAACTATGCAATCGCTTTCCCACTATTCTGATATTTTAGAAGAAATACTGTATTATTTCGCTGAAAAAGTGGATCTTTTTAGAAAACTTGGCATCAAAGATGTAATTATCGATCCGGGATTTGGATTTGCAAAGACGACTGAACAGAACTTTTTTCTGTTGAAAAATCTTAAGAGTTTTGAAGCTTTTGGGTTGCCACTTTTGGTAGGGCTATCGAGAAAATCAATGATTTACAAAACTCTGCAAATCAACGCTCCAGCCGCCCTTAACGGGACGACCGCTTTGAATATGTTTGCTTTATTGCAAGGTGCAAACCTACTCAGAGTTCATGACGTTAAGGAGGCAAAAGAAACTTTGAAACTATTTGAACAACTATACCCTTGAGCTTACTTTTCAAAATTGGTTTTTTAGACATTTCCATCGTCAATATGATAGATATTGCGTTGGTAGCTGCGCTATTGTACCAAGTCTATAAGCTTCTAAAGGGAAGTGTAGCAATTAAAATTTTCGTAGGGTTTCTTTCACTTTACCTGATCTATTTATTGGTTAGGGCACTGAGAATGGAGTTGCTTTCCGCAATTTTGGGACAGTTTATGGGAGTCGGTGTCATCGCCGCCCTCATTATTTTTGCTCCTGAAATCCGGAAATTCCTTCTAATTGTAGGACGAACTTCCATTTTCTCGGACGATAATATCTTCAAGGATATTTTATTCTTTTGGAGAAAAAAGGAAAACTCAGCCTTCAACATCAGCCCAATCATCGATGCTTCAAAAGTGTTGGCCGGAAGTAACACCGGAGCTTTGATGGTCATCTCCAGTAGTACCGAATTAAAATTTTATGCTGAGAGCGGTGACATGATGGATGCTGAACTTTCAAAGCGTCTTTTGATCTCGATTTTCAACAAATACAGCCCACTTCACGATGGTGCTGTGATTATCCATAAAGGTCGAATTAAGGCTGCTCGATGCATTTTACCAGTAACCGAGCGCGAAGTGCCTGCTCAGTTTGGACTTCGACACAGAGCCGGAATAGGTATGTCAGAGGCCACTGATTCCTTGATCCTAGTTGTATCAGAAGAAACAGGTCAGCTATCCATGATGAAAAACGGAAAGGTCCTGCACAATCTGTCCTTTCAGGAAATCAGAGAAATCATCAATGATTACCTCAACAATGAGGACTTGGATGATCGCTTCGAAAATCTTTCCGAACACGACCATTCAAGCAGACAGAATCTTGCGGTTTCTGGTAAGTCTTGATTTAAGAAAATTTACCCCTATTCTCTGAGTAGCATTTTTTTCTACACTACTAAATTTTACAGGCTAATTGCAAAGCCACCTTATTCCCTGCACGATGAATCATCCAGTGAATAATATTTTCCTGAAACAGACTAATAACCAATTCAGTCTTTTTAAAGAATATACTGCGACAGATCCCTGTTTTTCACCAAGGCATTCAATCGCTCTTCTACCATTTCTTTGGTCACCATGATTTTTGAATTGGCTTGGATTAAATCAGGAACATCAAACAGGAAGTCATTCAGCAAATGACTCATCACGGTATGCAATCTCCTTGCGCCGATATTTTCCACTTCCTGATTGATCAGGAAAGCCAAGCGTGCAATTTCCTCAATCGCATCACTAGTGAATTCCAAAGAAACCTGCTCCGAACCAAAAAGTGCTTGGTATTGCTTGGTCAGTGCATTCTTCGGTTCTCTCAAAATTCGGGAGAAATCTTCCTGAGTCAAACTTTGAAGCTCGACTCTGATTGGGAATCGCCCCTGCAATTCCGGGATCAAATCCGAAGGCTTACTTACATGAAAAGCCCCAGCTGCAATGAACAAGACGTGATCTGTATTCACTACACCATACTTTGTGTTGACAGCAGTACCCTCTACGATCGGTAGCAAATCTCGCTGCACGCCTTCTCGGCTGACATCCGGTCCACTTCCGCCTTTTCCGGCTTTCGATGCTATTTTATCAATCTCATCTATGAAGATGATACCGTTGTTTTCGGCAAGCTTGATAGCTTCTTCTTTTACTTCGTCGAAGTCTACCAATTTGGAAATTTCCTCTTCCAACAGCACTTTTCTCGCTTCAGCGATAGTCAACTTCCGCTTTTTGGTCTTTTTGGGCATCATACCCGAGATCATATCCTGAAGTCCAGCCATGCTGGCATCATCCATCATCCCGTTTCCGATCATTCCGATACCGACAGGTGAAGAAGCCTTTACATTGATTTCGATCTTTCGCTCATCCAATTCTCCGTTTCTGAGCTTTTCGCGGAAACGCTCCCTAGTGCGTTCATTCAATTCAGAATCATCTCCAGGTTCACCTTGAATTTCAGTATTGATAGCCATTGGTCGGGTGAACCCTGCACTTTTGACAGGTGGAATCAGAATATCGAGAATCACTTCCTCTACAGCTTCAGTAGCTTTTATTTTAACTGCTTCGTTTTTGACCTCTTTGACCAAATGAATGGATTGCTCCATCAAGTCTCGAACCATGCTCTCGACGTCTCGGCCTACGTAGCCAACTTCGGTGAATTTTGAGGCTTCCACTTTGGTAAATGGAGCCTGTGCAATATTTGCGAGTCGACGTGCGATTTCAGTTTTTCCAACTCCGGTACTACCGATTAGCAGTATGTTGTTTGGAACAATGTCCTTTTGGATATCGGATTTGACCATCATGCGCCGGATCCGATTCCGTAAGGCAATCGCAACATTCCGCTTGGCATCTTTCTGTCCGATGATGTATTTATCTAGCTCTTCGACGATTTGTCTTGGAGTGAGTGATTCGATTTGATTCATGGTAGTCCTAGGGGTGTTGGTAATGAAACTGATTTCGTTTCCAAAAGATTGAAAAGACTTCCCCTTTTAGAGGAAGTCCTAAAATTTTTATTCCTGAACCGGCTTTGGTTCGGCCGAGAAAGTGAATTTAAGCGGCTTGTCCACCTTATGTGGGGTGAGTGCGATATCCAAAACCTCAGAGACTCGATCCACGAAATGGAATTCGATTCCCTTTACGTATTGCTGATCGATCTCCTCGATGTCACGAAGATTTTTCTTACAAAGAATAATCTCTTTGATTCCAGCTCTTTTGGCTGCAAGAATTTTTTCCTTTATACCTCCGACAGGCATCACTTTACCGATCAGGCTAATCTCACCTGTCATGGCAGTTTTTGCTTTCACTTTTCGTTGAGTATAGACAGAGGCCATAGCTGTCAGCATCGTAATTCCTGCTGATGGTCCATCTTTTGGCACTGCACCCGCAGGAACGTGGATATGGAGATCATATTGATCAAAGACACGGTGATCGATACCAAGTGTTTCCGCCTTTGATTTCAGGTAGGAAAGTGCAGTCATCGCAGACTCTTTCATCACTTCACCTAATTGACCTGAAAGGGTCAATTTGCCTTTGCCTCTGCTCAAGCTGGATTCTATAAAGAGAATTTCTCCTCCTACACTGGTCCAAGCCAAACCTGTCACTACACCTGCAATGCTATTGTCCTGATACGTTTCCTTATCGAAAATCTCAGAACCTAAGATTCTTCTCACCGCCGCCGGTGTGATTTTATGATCGTATTCCTCCTCCATGGCAATGGATTTGGCGATATTTCTGACCACCTTTCCAATCGCCCGTTCAAGGCTTCTTACGCCTGATTCCCGTGTATAATCTTCAATGATTTTCGCCAAAGCCGCCTTATCAAAGGCGATGTCTTTGGCTTTCAAACCGTGCTCTTTTCGTTGCTTAGGCACGAGGTGCTTTCTGGCGATTTCAAGCTTTTCTTCCTGAGTATAGCCCGTCACTTCGATGATTTCCATACGATCCCTCAGTGCAGGCTGAATGGTGTCCAGCGAGTTGGCGGTTGCAATGAACAGCACCTTGCTCAAGTCATATTCTACTTCCAAATAATTATCGAGGAAAGCGAAGTTTTGCTCCGGATCAAGAACTTCAAGGAAAGCTGAAGAAGGATCCCCTCTGAAATCGGAGGAAAGCTTATCAATCTCATCCAACACAAATACCGGATTGGAGATTTTCACCTTTTTCATATTCTGAATAATCTTACCCGGCATCGCACCAACATAAGTCTTGCGGTGTCCACGGATCTCGGCTTCATCATGAAGGCCGCCCAAAGACATTCGGATATACTTTCTTCCCAATGCGGCAGCTACGGATTTTCCAAGGGAGGTTTTACCTACACCAGGAGGGCCATAAAGGCAAAGAATAGGACCTTTCAAGTCGTTTTTCAATTTCAGAACTGCGAGGTATTCGATGATCCGCTCTTTCACTTTTTCCAAACCAAAATGGTCTGCATCAAGTACAGCTTTGGCATGCTTCAGATCAAAATTATCCAGCGTAAACTCATTCCAAGGCAGATCAACCAAGGTTTCTGCATAGTTGAGTGCGATGGGATATTCCGCTGCAGCCGGATTGATTCGAAGGATTTTGTCGAGCTCTTTGTCAAAATGTTTCTTGACTTCAACCGGCCAATGCTTCAGATCGCCGCGCTCCCTCAAATCCTGTACTTCCTTTTCAGGACCTTCTTCACCCAATTCGTCCTGCAGGACTTTCATCTGCTGACGCAGGAAATAATCCCGCTGTTGCTGATCAATGTCGGTATGGACTTTCTTATGAATCTCTGACTTCAGCTCCAGCATCTGGATGTCTTTCATCATGTATTCCAAAAGAAGCGTTGCGCGCTCCACTCCATCGTTGATCTCAATCAAGCGCTGCTTGGATTCTACCGGTGCATTGATATTCGAAGACAGGAAATGAGTAAGAAAGGGCGTATTGTCGATGTTGTCCAAGGCCACTTGAGCCTCACGGGGAATCTCAGGATTGAGGTGAAGAATCTTACTTGCAGCTTCTTTCAGAGATTCTTCCAGGGCTTTGATTTTTCGGGAGTTTTTTGGAAAACTTTCATCCAAATAATCCACCTTGGCCATGAAATACGGGTCATCTGTGACCTGTTCACGGATTTTGAATCGCTTTTTACCCTGAATGATTATCGTTGTGTTTCCATCAGGAAGCACGATCATTTTGATGATTTTGGCCAAAGTGCCGACATGGTAGATGTCTTCCCACCCAGGATCATCATTGTTAGGATTGATTTGAGCACAAACACCGATCATTTTACTACCCTTATGGGCTTTCTTGACCAAGCGAATAGATCGCTGTCGACCCACAGTAATCGGTATGATTACTCCAGGAAAAAGGACGGTATTTCTAACAGAAAGTATGGGGATTTCTTCATCATAGGACTCATTAATCGGATCACCTTCTTCATCGTCTGTGATCAATTGAATGAGATCTCCCTCCCCGGTATAGTCACCGGACATAAGATTTTGAAATAAAGAATTAGAAAATTGGTTCATATGGACAGAATGACAGCCGGGCTGTCAGAGAATGGCTAAAATAAAAGATGAACCCCCTATTTACGAAGGTTCATCCTATAAAGTCAAGGTCAATGCCAAAAGGGCATTGGGTCATATTGGCAGCTTAGATTAAATTCAATCAATCGATTTAGTAGCTAGAGTAAGGTGATCAGGAAAACAATTTTAAAATATCGTTACCTATCGCAAAGACCATCAAAGCCAAAAGAATCACCATCCCGACTTTCTGAGCATTTTCAAGGAATCGATCCGAAGGAGTTCTTCCGGAGACCATTTCATAAAGCAGGAATACTACGTGTCCTCCGTCCAATGCAGGAATCGGCAATAAGTTCATAAAGGCCAAAATCATGGAAATCAAACCTGTGATACTCCAGAATTTCACCCAATCCCAAGAAGCCCCATAGATTTTTGCCATTCCGATCGGTCCACTGACATTTTTAGCAGAAACCTCTCCGGTAAACATTTTGCCTAAAGCTTTTGCATTGACGATCACCACTCCAAATGCCCTTTGGGTTCCTTTGGAAATGGCTTCACCAAAACCGAATTGTCTGCGAGTTGGCTCAATAAGTGACTGTACAGCGATTCCAATTCGTGCTTCATCAGTCACAGCAATTGCCAAAGTGTCAATTCCTGCTTTATTCTGCCGGACCACTTGAGCAGTCTTTCCTACTAAGGGCTGTAGGGCAGATTGCATTTCATCAAAGTATTCAATCGGCTGATTATTCACAGCTAAAATCTTGTCTCCAGGCTCAATTCCAGCAGATTCAGCTCCACTTCCTTTATCAACCAACCCTACTTCAAACGGAAAGCGAATAGAAACGAATTTGCTGAATGACTCCTCGCTGTTGAAAGTATTAATGAACCCACGTGGAATTTCGATTTTGATTTTTTCACCATTGCGATCTACGGTGTAATACCCGTTTTCGCTGAGTAAAGCCGAACCACTAGTCAGGTCATTAATCCCCTGATATGCTTCCCCATTGATGTCTAGGACTTTGTCTCCTGTTTTGAATCCAATCATCTCGCCGTATTCATAGGCTACGATTCCTTGTTGGATCACTTGATCTCGGGAGTAGTACGTTTCTCCGTTATTGTAAACCAATACTACGAAGATGACAATCCCTGTGATCACGTTAACGATAATACCTCCAAGCATTACAATCAATCGCTGCCAGGCTGGTTTGGAGCGGAACTCCCAAGGCTGCGGTTCGGAAGACATCTGCTCGGTATCCATGGACTCGTCCACCATGCCGGAGATCTTCACAAAGCCTCCCAATGGAATTGCTCCTATTGAATATTCGGTCTCTCCCCACTGGAATCCAGCGATTTTGGGAGGAAAACCAATTGAAAATTTCTCTACTCTCATGCCAAACATCTTGGCAGTAAGCAAGTGACCCAATTCATGCAGCCCTACCAGGATCGATAATCCCAAGAGCAGTTGGCCCACCATAATCAATGTTTCCATTATTTGTTACGCTTAATTAGTTGTGTTGTAATTGTTCTTGCCTCTTCATCTGTGCCGATATAATCATCCAAACTAGGACGGGCGATAAAGGTTGCTTTTTGAAGTGTCTCTTCGATCAGATCCGACATCTCCAGAAATCCCACTTCCCTATTTAAGAAAGCTGCTACCGCAATTTCATTGGCAGCATTGAGGACGCAGGGAGCATTTCCCCCTTTTGCTAAAGCATCAAATGCCAGTTGAAGGTTCCTGAAAGTTTTCAAATCCGGCTGCTCAAATGTTAATTGAGGATAATTCATAAAATTAAATCGCTCAAAGTCGCTTTTCAATCGATCCGGAAAGCTGAGAGCAAATTGAATCGGGATACGCATATCCGGCAAGCCAAGTTGTGCTTTGATCGAACCGTCCTCAAATTGCACTAAAGAATGGATGATACTTTGTGGATGGACAACGACCTCGATTTGTTCGATTTTCAATCCAAAAAGCCACTTTGCCTCAATTACTTCCAAGCCTTTGTTCATCAAAGAAGCTGAATCGATGGTGATTTTAGCCCCCATATCCCAATTGGGATGCTTGAGGGCTTGCTCTCTCGTGACAGTTTCCAGAAAAGCCCGATCTTTTCCACGGAAAGGACCACCCGAAGCAGTCAAAATGATTTTTTCGACTGGGTTGTGGTATTCACCTACGAGACATTGGAAAATCGCCGAATGCTCGGAGTCTACCGGAAAAATATTAACCCGGTTTTCTTTCGCTAATGCAGTGATAATCTCTCCTGCAACTACCAAAGTCTCTTTATTCGCTAGCGCAATCTGCTTCCCAGCCTTGATCGCATTCACTGTTGGAATCAATCCAGAATAACCCACCAAGGCGGTTAAGACCACATCGATGGTTTCCATTTCCACGATTTGAGCGATTGCTTTTTGACCTGCAAAAACTTTGATATCATGCCGATCTAAAGCCTCTTTTACTTTCTGATAATTGGCTTCATTTCCGATCACCACTGCATTCGGATTGAATTCAAGCGCCTGGGCGATAAGTAAGTCGCAATTATTCTGAGCAGTTAGAACCTCAACTGAAAAAGTTTTGGGATGCTGACGGATCACCTCTAGGGTCTGAGTTCCGATGCTTCCGGTACTACCCAGGATGGCTACGCGCTTAGTTTCTGTCATTCGAAGAGGGTTACAATCTATCTCAAAACTTCAGTTTTTGGCTAAAGTTCTTTTCAGGCTGACAAAATTACCAATTGGGCAGACTTTTCCTTGTACATCTCGTCACTTTTTGGGGAATGGGATGATTTTTGGTCATTTAACAGCAATTATCCGTATTAAAAATTGTGAAGTAACTAAGTTCTGGAAACTATCAGCTCACATTTTGAGTAACAGAAAAATTATAAACAGCTTCTTTGTAAGAAATTAAAACCAAGTAAAGAAAATAGCCGTCAAAATTTTGATTCATGCCATCTGCGCCTGCGCGCCGCGGCGTGGTCTCCTGTCTTCGAGCAGATCTTCAAGAGATTATTGGTTTAGTATCCTAAAGCGAAATCCTTAAACAGAAATTATGAACTCACTCATCAAATCTATCGGATTGCCTTTTATGGCAGGGATTGCCGGAGCGGCTTGTTGGTCCTATCTTGAATTTAAACCAGTTGAAAATTCTGAATCGACATTTTTTGAACCCAAACGAACCGAAATGCAATTTGCATCTTCCTATCGGCCAGAAAACTCAGCCATTGCTTCTGAAATCCCGGTTTCCTTTGTAGAAGCTTCGCAAAACAGCACTGAATCGGTCGTTTTCATCAAAAATTTTACCGGTACAGATCCAAGAAGAAACAGCATGTTCGACTATTTCTTTGGAACCGGGCCTTCTCAGCAAGTAGGCACAGGATCGGGTGTGATCCTATCTAAAGATGGATACATCATCACCAATAACCATGTGATTGACCGGGCAGAGACCATTGAGGTAGTTCATAAGAAACGAACCTATGCTGCCAAACTCGTTGGAACTGACAAAAACACAGATATCGCAGTTCTAAAGATCGAAGCCGATAATCTTCCCGAAATCAAAAAAGGAAATAGCCGAAGCCTCCAAATCGGTGAATGGGTATTGGCCGTGGGAAATCCATTCAATTTGACTTCTACTGTTACTGCGGGAATTGTATCTGCCAAGGAGCGTCAGATAAATATCCTAGGTGGAGATTTCCCTTTGGAAAGCTTTATCCAAACTGATGCGCCCATTAACCCCGGCAACTCAGGTGGAGCATTGGTGAATATTAAAGGTGAATTGGTAGGAATCAATACTGCCATCCTTTCCCGAACAGGATCCTATACCGGATATGGTTTTGCCGTGCCAGTGGATATTGCTTTGAAGATCGCTAATGACTTGATCAAATACGGTGAAGTCCAGAAAGCCATTCCTGGAATTGACGTGGTAGAATTGACACCTGAATTGGCAGAGGAAATGAAACTGAAGACGCTCGATGGAGTAATTGTTACACACACTTTACGCACGGGAGCAGCTGAAAAAGCCGGAATTCAAAAAGATGATGTAATCATTAAAATCGCTGACTGGAAGATCACCGGAAAGGGTAGCTTCGAGGAAGCACTTTCTTATTTCTACCCGGGAGATAAAGTAGCAATTGAATACATGCGAAATGGCAGCATAAAGACTGCTCAACTCACCCTTCAAAATCTCGAGGGAGAAGAAGGGGTCATCAAGCGTGAGTTTTTCACCTCCGGAGTTTTGGGAGCCAAACTTGAAGCGGTTAATACCATTGAAAGAGACCGTCTCAAAGTCCCTTATGGCATCAAGATCACTTCAATGACCAGAGGATATCTTCGGGATTTAGGTTTAAGGGATGGATTTGTGATCACCCACATCAATCAAATTCCCGCCAAGGACCCGAAAGCCGCCGGGAAATATTTGGAAGAATTCAGCGGCAAACTTCGGCTCGAGGGAGTAGCCCCAAGTGGTCAGCCATTTATGCAGAGCTATAATGTGAAATGATTTGAAAATTGATTGGCTTTCATTAAGGTGAATTTGGTTATACGTTTTCTACCACCAACTAAATTTTCTTAAGTTTCACCTCGACTTCGCTCGGTGTCCGTTAGTTTTGTTTTAAAGGGAGGGGAGGGAAATGGCGGCGCCCATTTCCCCTCCCCTCCCTTTAACAACTTCACATTCGGTGGCCGAGCAGAGTCGAGGCCATTTTGATCTATTAGCAAAGTAATATTTACATACATAAAGGAAATGGATTTCTCTTGGCCACAGCGGATAATCATTTGGTCACGTTTCATTTGGTAAGCTCGAATTGATCAAAATCTTAGTATATTGATTTATGCATTCAGATTTGAAAAAGCTCCTGAATTTGGAAAACTTAATTCCCCTCTTGGAAAACCATAAGGTGAAAAATGCCTATGTCTTTGGATCTATTCTTACTGAGCATTTTGACTCAAACAGTAGCGATTTTGACTTTCTAGTAGAAATTGAGGAGTCAGATCCTTTGGTTAAAGGTGAGCTTTTAATCAGTCTTTGGGATAAATTGGAAAGTTTGACTGATCGAAAAGTGGATCTTCTAACGCCTGAAAGCTTAAAAAACCCGATTCTATTGAAATCAATTAATAGCAATAAACTGAAGATCTATGACAGATCGGGAGCGAAAGTATTTAATTGATATTCCTAAAAATTATGGGCCTAGATTAATAAGTTTAAAACCGAACCCTAAAAATCTTGAGGTTTGCGTAGTTCTTCGGTCTTCGCCTGCGCGCCGTGGCGTGGTCTCCCGTCTTCCGTCCTATAGCCTAAGGAGTTTGTGATAACTGTTTGAGAAGCGTATCCTTAAATATTAACCCAAAATGAAATCGAGCCTTCCTCAAGACGAAATAAAAGCTTACTTTTTAGTTGCGAGATTCCATGTGGCCATAAAAATTAAATTATAATCACATGAAAACCCTACCCCAAACTTGTGAACAGTGCCTCGAAGAATTCAGTACCGCATTGGAGGAATTGGTGATTTATGCAAGCCGAGGTGAAAAAACCGGATATAGTGAAATACATTCCAGAGATCTGATCATAAATTTCGAAGTGGCGCATGAATTAGCACTGAAAGTCATTGCGAAATTCTTCGAAAAACAAAAGAAAGGTCCCTTTTCAGGTTCACGAGATGCGACTGTCGAGGCTTTTCACGCAGAGCTAATCGATGACGGCAAATCCTGGCTGGATATGATCATCGACCGTATCCAATACAATCCGGTTTACAGTATCGATACCCAAGCCAACTTTCTGGAAAACATCCGAAAAAGATACATCAGACTCTTGGAGCGATTTGAACGAACAATGGCAAAAAAGCTGGAGGAGTGATTTTGATATCTATTATCAGATCAGAATTGCATCAAATCCAGCTTATATAGAGAAAATCTATCGCAATCCACAAAAGTGGCAACCTACATGGAATTGATTCCTCTAAAGTGGCTCTTTTTATGGGATCTGAATGGAAAAATCTATGACGCTCAAGTTGTTGGACTCTATTTTCAATCCCAATTCTCATTTTTCTCCAACCTTCAATAGATATATCTTTCTTGCTGAAAAAAATTATTTAACTAGAAAAATAGATCGTGCCTTCAGCACTCAAAACAGAATCATCTTCACTAAATCCCGGCATTGCATACCGGGCTTTTACAGTACGTGCCTTTGGCACTGCCAAGATTCCAAATGAAATCGAGCCTGCCTGTAGACAGGCATGGCCCAAACCGACACACATAGGGATGCCCCGATAACCCCGATAGCTATCGGGGGGGAAACTATGCGAAATCCCACCAGCCGGCAGGCAGTTGTGACAATTCAAAATCAATTTATAGACACATAAAATCGAAACTTTTCCTTTGTGAACTTGAGAAAAATCAATTGTACCTTCTTAGGTTAAAAGTCCAATTCCAAGACTGATCGACCAACTTCTTTTTCTCTGCGAACTCTCAATGGTGAAAATCTTTGCGTCACTTCGCGTACTTCGTGGCTGAAAATCAAAAAGCTTTAGCTTTTCTCTGTGTCCTTAAAAAATTCAATCAAAAGGATCACCCCTGAGGATCTTAGAGCATAAATCTCCTAAAACCTCCATCTCAGTGATCTCTGTGGTGAAATTCCAAAAAAACCCGATCCATCGACCGGGCCTATTAATTTTTCAATTTTGAAATTTTTCAATCTTTCAATTCTTTTCACCTAAAAACAAACCCCGAAGGCCCTCTGCCGACCTCCATCTTTTTCACTTCTGCACCGGATTTACTAAATACCGTTACCTCACCATTTCCCTGGAATCCTTTGGCATTCGCAACATAGATTTCCTGCCGCTCCTTATCATAGCCAATTCCATAAAAGCCTGATCCGGTTTTCCAGCTAGGAGTCAAAGTCGTGTCAAACAGTGAAACCACCGCTACGCCATCATTGTAATCCGGCCAACCCGAACTGGTCAAAATATAAATTCTGTCATTCTCCCCCAAAGCGATTCGGCGAGTGGCTTTGGAAATCGGGAACTCCCGAAATTCCTTTTTGGTCAGATTAGATAATTGGAAAGACTGAAAGTAAATTTTTTCAGAATCATACGAGTAAACCCAAAGATCTCCCCGCTGCTCAAAAAACTGAACTGGCTTACCTAAAACCTCGATCGTTTTGGATACCTCCTCAGTATCTGCATCGATAATCTCGATTTTCCCCTGTTCAGACCCAGCCACAAACACAAATTTTCCCGAGGTAAATAAATCCTCCGGCTTATTCGAAACTTTGATTTTCTTTTTAACTGTACCTCCATCCAAACCTGCGACCACTGCAACATAAGAATTCGGAGTCCTGAAGCTTGCATCATATGGGCCATAATCAGAGATAAACAGCTTGCCACGAGCCGTAGCCAATGATCTCGGTTGATCCAAATCACCGATGACAGAACCTATCGACTTAAAGTCTCCCGGATTCACTATCTCTACCTTTCCCGTATTTGCCACCAAATAAAGTCGGTCTTCCTCCAACACAATATCCTCCAAAAGTCCGGCAAAAGGACGGTTGTTCTCCGTCTCAAATACGTTCTTCTTTATGGAACCAGTAGTCGGATTTAAATGAAATACTTCTCCATCATTTGAACCGAATGCTCCTTCATTCATGATTAGAATTCCGGTGTCATAGGCACCAAGGGGTTGTTCTTTGCCTGAGTCGTTGCAGGCAAATAATAGAAAAGTCAGAGCCAAGGCTCCTAAATGGTTTTTGTAATTCATAAGTGTATGGTTAGATTAATTTGATAGGATCGACCGGGCATAGCACGGAGGTAAAGTACTTGATAGTCTTTGTCTAGCAGATTGAGGACTTGAAAACTGAGCGGAAATCGGGTTTTACCCCATTTTAGGTCGGAAAAACGTAGCCCTGCATTCCAGATTTGATAGGATTCCAAAATCCGGGCATTGCCGGTTCCGATGGCTCGCTGACCCACTAAATAAGAACCAAGATTTACTGCAAATCCAGCATATTCTGCTGACAGATTTCCATTAGCCTGATGCTTTGGAGTATAAGGAAGTTGGCGAGGATTTGAAGGTTCAGAAGTGAGATCCAAAGCTTCGGAAAAAGTATAACTTAGACCTAATTCCCAGTTTATATTTCCTGTTTTCCAGTCCCCTTTTCCCTGGTATTCAATTCCTTGATTTTGGACTTCACGGATATTT
This sequence comes from Algoriphagus sp., assembly GCF_046296635.1. Taxonomy (GTDB): domain Bacteria; phylum Bacteroidota; class Bacteroidia; order Cytophagales; family Cyclobacteriaceae; genus Algoriphagus. The sequence goes on from NZ_JBKBKZ010000009.1 coordinate 134,551, forward strand.
TCCGGACTCCATAACGAGCCCCTCGGTAGCCAAATGATCCAATTATAAACCTGCATCCGGTAATAGGTCAGACTTTGATCCCAAGAGAAAGCACCCTTTTTCAGCCAGTTCAGACCAATTTCTCCAGAAACACTTTCCTCTGGAAGCAAATCCTGATTTCCTCCGGGATTCCAAAATCGATCGTTGAGTGTAGGCGCTTTGAACCCCTTTCCTAGGGAAGCTTTCAGCAAAAGATTTTGATTATCGGATTTCCAAAAAGTCCAATCCCCACCAATGCTGGGAAGGAAAGGAATGAAATTATCCAAATAAGCGAATTGTCGAAGGTTTATCGAAAGAGCAAGATTCTCCGAGGCATTCCATCTTGCGGATTGATACAATTCAAAGCGTTGATCTGTGGCGAAATAGGTGCTTAATTCTCCCTGAACAAAAGTCGCTCTAGCGCCAGCCTTCAACTGCCAATTTTTACTATTGGAAAATTCCCAGTCAGAAGCAGCGAAAAACTGATGAGTCCGATTTAGACTTTCATTGAAAATTAATTTGTCCTGAATCCATCCTGTTTTCAGATTCCAAACAGCACTTTTACCAAATCGGAAATAGTCCACTACTGCTCTGAAGTTTTCATCCGATTGCTGATCGGTAGTATTGGAACCCATCACAGGCTGAATTTCCCGCTCGGAATTATTCCACCAAAACGCTGCCTTCAACTGACTTTTAGCACTGAGATTCCATGCTAAATCCTGCACAAATCCCAATTGTTCCGACTGCGCATGATCTTGCCTGACCTCCGGTGTGCCGGGTAACGCAATATTTTGATACCTAAAATTATTCTGTGCAAACTGTCGGTAAACCCTCGTCTTGCTACTGAAACTTTTAGAAGAAAATCCTCCAGACAAGGACGTGTTGAACAATCCAAAACTCCCAAAGGTCTGAGAGACTTTTCCTTCGAATCCCTTTCCAAACCCTGTTTTTGAATTCAAATGTAGGCTCCCACCGATGGCTTCATTTCCAAAAAGTGCCCCCGAACTCCCAAAGTGTAATTGCGCTTGATCGATCGCCTCCACGGGCAAAATTGACAGGTCACTTTGACCAAGTGATGGACTGTTGATCGGAAGTCCATTCCAAAAAATGGCTGTGTGACCAGCCGAGGTACCTCGAAATGATGGTGAAGCCAACATCCCTGCACCGTATTGACGAATGAACACAGGACTTTTTTCCTGCAGCAAATCGCCCAAAGAACGTGTAGAATACGCCTCCAAAACCTTGGAATCAAGGTTTACCACCTTCTGCCCTTGGGCAAAGCGATCCAAGGAAGGCGCATACACCTCCACTTGCTCTAACGTGACGGTGTCCTGAACCGGCACAAAACCGAATACAGAAACTACCCAAAACAACAATGTCATGCCTGATCGAATAAGTTTAAACTCAATTCGATTCGGGCTTGAAGAGAAATGGGAAGAAATGAAAACTTTCCCGCCGAGAAATAAATCTATAGGGAAATCGACATGTCTTCTTCGCTTTTCCTCCGAAAGCACAGAATCAACAGATCAAGGCAGGTCTCCTGGCTCATCTGATTTTTGCCGGCCTTCTCATCCCGATACTTGTCCGCAGTGGCGGATCGGGACAATGGCATAGTGGAGCAAAAACTTTTTCTTTCCGATTGATAAGAAAGACAGATTAACAGTTGCGGGGACAGCTCCGGTTTTACACCGGATTCCCTTTTAATCCCAAGAGCCGAACCTGTCCCGATCCCGATAGCTATCGGGACGGGACGGGAGGTTTGGGAACCTTCATCGGCGACAAAGTAAAGCGATTTTGATTTGGTAAAAAAGCGGTTGGCCGTAACTAATTTTGGAAAGCAGGGAATATCTCTTTTACCTTGGCAGAATATTTCGTCCTATATTTCTAATCCCTGTGAACACAAAAAAACATACTTATCGCTCGCTACCAATCAATTACCTACTTTACTTTTTGAGCTTTGGCATGTTAGTTTCCTGCGGGAAAAAATCTGAATCCATCACTGAAAAAACTCCAATTGCACTGAGCTATGCTAAGGGATTTGAAATTTATAAGGGAGAAGATTTCTGGGAAATCCAGGTGACCCAAGGCTACAAAGGAGCGGAAAAATCATTTCGATACCTGGTATTAGAAGAGAATTCACAGGCTGAAAAAGTAGGGTTTGATGCCGTGGTTCAGTTGCCGATTTCAAAAGTTATCATGACTTCCACCACGCATATTCCGCATTTGGATTTACTTGAATCAACCGAGAAATTGATTGGTTTTCCTCAAACGGATTTGATTTCCTCTGAAATAACCAGAAAATTGATCGACTCCGGAAAAGTCACCGACTTAGGAAAAGGCCCTTCAGCCAATCCGGAAATTGTCATAAATCTGCAACCTGACTGGATGATGATTTCGACTTTGGGAGAGGATTTACGGTATTTGGATCTATTTGCGCAAGCGAAAATCCCTGCGATCATCAATGGAGAATATGTCGAGCAAAATCCACTCGGAAGGGCCGAATGGATCAAGTTCACCGGGATTTTACTCGGTAAATATGAGGAAGCTGTAACCGCTTTTGAAGAAATTGAACAAGCATATCTAGATGCTGAAAAACTCACACAGAACTTACCGAAAGCGGCAAAACCAAAAGTCCTCAGTGGAGTGATGTATCAGGACATTTGGTATGCACCGGGGGCGGATAGCTGGGGAGCAAGAATCCTTGAAAACGCCGGGGGGAGCTACATTTTTGCTGACCAAAGCGGCGAAGGAAGCCTGCAACTCAATTATGAATTTGTCTTGGATAATGGACTGGAAACTGACTTTTGGATCGGGTCATCAGACTTTGAAAATCTCAAGGCTATGGGCAATTCCGAACCTCGCTATCAGGCTTTCAAGCCATGGAAAAATGGTCAAGTCTATACTTACACGGCAAAAAAAGGAGCAACAGGTGGTTTGGAATATTTCGAATTAGGCTACGTTCGCCCCGACTTGATTCTCAAGGACCTGATCAAGATCCTCCACCCGGAACTATTGCCGGAATATGAGTTGTACTTTTATAAGAAACTCGATGAAGGCAAGTAATCCGATCCCATCTTCGCCGTGGTTTGTGTCCCCACAAACCACCTACACATCAAATAGATGAATCTAAAAAGCCTGCTTTTCCCCATCACCTTCCTCCTACTCTTTCTGAGCTTTTTGCTCAATCTGAGCTTGGGTTCGGTATGGATTCCGTTTGGGGAGATCGTCTCAGGACTATTTTCGGGAGATTGGAGCAAAGCTTCTTGGGAGCAAATCATTCTCAATTATCGCCTTCCAAAAGCACTTGTGGCTATCTGTGCAGGTATTGGTCTGAGTTTAAGCGGACTTCAGATGCAAACTTTTTTCCGCAATCCTTTGGCAGGACCTTTTGTCTTAGGCATCAGTTCCGGTGCAGGTCTGGGCGTGGCGATTTTGATGCTGGCAGGATCAGCTTTTGGTTTTGCCCTGAGCGGAGTGAATTCATGGGCGATAGCTTTTGCAGGAGTTTTGGGAGCAGGATTGGTCTTATCGGCAGTGAGTTTGGTGGCTTGGAAAGTCAAAGACAGCATGACGCTTTTGATCGTCGGTTTAATGTTTGGATCGGCAGTTTCAGCGGTAATTTCAGTGCTTTCTTACTTTTCTGGTGCTGAAGCTTTAAAGCTTTTCACCGTTTGGTCGATGGGAAGTTTAGGAGCTTTGGGTTGGTCACAAGTTGGAATTTTAGTGATTTTAGTCGTCATCGGATGCATTCCTGTTTTCGGATCAATCAAATCCTACAATGCGCTTTTGCTTGGTGAAGCCTACGCAAAGAGCATGGGAATCCGAACCGAAAAGATGCGCTGGCTAATGATCGGGAGTACGGGGATTTTGGCAGGAGGAATCACTGCTTTTTGCGGACCGATAGCATTCATCGGGATTGCTGTTCCACATCTTGCGCGGATAGTATGGAAGAGCTCAGATCATCGAATCCTCTTTCCTGCCTCAGCTTTGATTGGAGCGATTCTGCTTCTACTTTGCGATGCGGCTGGGCAGCTTCCGGGATTTGCCAGCACACTACCAATCAATGCTGTGACTTCGCTGGTCGGTGCACCGATTGTTATTGGTTTGATTTTGAAACGGAACTTTAGCAGAGATTTTTAAAGGATGGAAATGTTTGTTATCAATTTAAAAAATCCCTCCCGAATCAAGTTCGGGACAAGCTCTAACCTCCTTTGTAAAAGGGGGAATCTTCTCAATTTGAGCTTCAAACCTAATTTTTATAGCCACCTGCCAGGTTTCAGTAAAATTTTTAAAAAAATATTAGTAAATGACTGAATTCCGGCACCATATCGCACTAGAGGGAAAGGGTTTGACACTTGGTTATGTCCACCAAAAAGTCAAGAAAGAAATCCTAAATGAGCTGGATTTCCAGCTTCTTTCAGGCGAACTCACATGCCTGCTTGGTCCCAATGGAGTTGGAAAATCCACACTGATCAAAGCCATTCTAGGTCAGATTAATCTTTGGAAAGGTGAGATTTTGATCGAAAATAAAGCCATTGAAAACCATGGGGTCGAAGAACTCGCCAAGCAGATTTCTGTGGTGTTGACGGAACCTGTTTTTCCCGGAAATATGACCGTGGGTCAGCTTGTGGCTTTGGGAAGAACTCCACATACGGGTTGGTCAGGAAAGTTGAATGAGAAAGATCGGGAAATCGTAGAAAAAGCCCTTTCAGACACCAAAATCAATTATCTCCGAGACGAGCACTTGAGTGAAATCAGCGATGGTCAGCGTCAGAAAGCAATGATAGCCCGAGCGTTGGCACAAGATGGGAAACTGATGATCCTGGACGAACCAACGGCACATTTGGACTTGGTCAACCGGTTTGAAATCATGGAATTGCTCCGAGACATTGCTTCGCAAAAAGGAAAGGCTGTCCTCGTAGTAACTCACGATTTGGATATTGCCATTGAGACCGCAGATCGGTTTTGGCTGCTCAATTGTGGCACTCCATTAATCTCCGGTAAACCTGAAGACCTGATCATCTCAGGGAAAATCAATCAGCTGTTGCATGGAGAGAAGTATCGGTTTAGCTTGGAAAGAGGGAAATTAGAGTTTGAGATTCGAGATTCGAAATTTGATATTTCCGGCCCGAAGGAGCTGGTGTTTTGGGTTAGGAAGGCGCTTGTCAAGGCTGGAATAGCAGAAAAAAATGACCCGATTTTTATAGAAAAAGATCCTTTTTTGCTGTCAATAGGCGAAATGAAATTTGATTCGATTGACAAGCTAACTGACTTTTTAAAGAAATAAATCACAGAATCTTTGCGGGAAAGAAATCAATCCTAAACCCCATCCAATTAACTAGAAAATCTCACAAAGACAGGAAGACGCAAAGCCTTCTTTTTCTTGGCGGATTTAGCGCCATGATGTTTCTGAAGCATTTCTAACTGCTTCTATTCACAAGCCCAACAAATAAGTTTAAGTAAGTGTGGTGAGAATCCCTTACAAAAGTTTTGAAAACTAACTAATACAAAAGGAAATTACTCCCCAGTTTGAGTTGATATGTTGATCGGTCAATTGAATAAGTAGTGGACTGCTCATAGGCAAAGTAGCACCCATAACTTTCTTTTTTTTAATGAAGTATTAAATTGAAAAAAGCAATCACATTCACATAAAGACGTATTTGACCCTCAAATTCACCAAAGAAAAAAAATAAAATTGACGCTCAAATTAGGTCAAAGTCCGTGTAATATTTTTGGAAAACCAATCGGGAGAGGTATTTGGAAGTTTGATTTTTAGAAAATAACCATTTTTTGAAAATGGGCTAAACCAACTAAACTAAAACCATGATGGGAGAATCACTACCTCTGGAGAACTACCAACGAGTGGGTCGTTTTATCCTTCTCACATTGTTCATATTTTTTGGACATGTGGCTTCCGCCCAAAGTGACTTGCAAGTCAGTGGCACTATTCTGGATTCCAGCGGCCAACCTTTACCCGGTGTGAACATTGTCATCAAAGGCACTTCCAATGGAACGGTATCCGCCTTGGATGGAAAATACAGTTTAAATGTGCCGGCAGACGCAATTCTCGTCTTTTCATTCGTTGGATTTAGCAGTCACAGCATAGATATTTTGACTTGGTAAGACAGGGACGGGCGCAAACCGTTTTCAAAAATCTTGATATCAACTGGATGCCTGGAAAGCATGAAGTCTTCCCAATTCCACAGTCGGAAATCGATATCAGCGGGGGAATTCTAACGCAGAATCCTGGCTATTAAAACTCCGAATTCTGGAAAGAGTACTGATTTGAGCTAAAAAAACCACTGTTCAATTGAAAATCCCGAATTATCCTGAAGCAATGAGTTTCCGGATAATTCGGGTATTTTTATTTAAAAAATAAACCCTAAATGAAGAGCACCCTCTTATTCATTCCAATACTTTTTTGCTTAAGTCTTTTTTCCTGTCAAAATAAAGCCAAGGATTCCGAAACAATCGAAATTGATGCATACGAACAGCACGTGGAAATAAGATGGAATCCATCAGCTGAAGCCAAGACCTATTCAGTTTGGGCAAGTTTGAACGGAGATAATTTCATTCAGCGAGGTATAACTACAGATACTTTATACTTGGACTTTGTCTCGGATCTTGGGACTGAACTGAAGCTCAGCTACGAGGTCCGATCCAATCAAGGACAAGAAACCGTAGTAGTAGCAAGTAGCGAAACAGCCACTCGCAAAATGACGGAAGAGGAGCTCTTGGATATGGTGCAATACTACACCTTCCGATACTTTTGGCATGGAGCGGAACCAATGTCCGGAATGGCTGCAGAACGAATTCATCTGGATGGAGATTATCCTGACAATGATGCCCACATCATCACCACAGGAGGGACTGGATTTGGACTTTTTGGATTGATTGCAGGGATTGAGCGAGGGTGGATTACCCGAGAGCAAGGGTTAGTAAGAATGGATCGAATTGTCAGTTTTCTGGAAAAAGCAGATCGATACCACGGGATCTGGGCACACTGGATAGACGGACAGACAGGGAAAACCAAAGCCTTTAGCCCAAAAGACAATGGTGCAGATCTGGTCGAGTCGGCATTTCTGATGCAAGGACTACTAGCCATCAGAGAATATTACAAAGACGGAACTGCCACTGAAAAAGCTGTTGCAGATCGAATCAATACCCTTTGGAAAGAAATGGACTGGACCTGGCATACACAGGGGGCAAGAGACGTCCTCTATTGGCATTGGTCACCTGAGTATGAATGGGAAATGAATTTCCCGCTGGAAGGATATAATGAATGCCTGATCACCTATGTCCTAGCTGCTGCCTCCCCTACATATACGATCGAGCCTGAAGTCTATCACAAAGGCTGGGCAAGAGGAGGCGGAATTAAAGCCAATGTGCAAGCTTACGACATGCCACTCCAACTCATACACAATGGCGCTGAAGCGATGGGAGGCCCACTTTTCTGGGCGCATTATTCCTTCTTAGGCTTGAATCCAATGGGTTTGAAAGACCAATATGCCGACTATGAGCAAGAAAATCGAAATCAAACCCTGATCAATCGGGCTTGGTGCATTGAGAATCCCGGGAATTTCAAAGGTTACGGAGAATCACTATGGGGATTGACGGCTTCCTACTCGATCAACTTTTACAATGCGCATCACCCCGGCAATGACACCGGTGTCATCTCACCTACTGCGGCCATCTCTTCGGTTCCTTACACTCCCAAAGAGTCCATGGAAGTCATCAAAAACCTCTACTACAACTATGGTGAAAAAGTCTTTGGCAAATATGGTTTCTACGATGCCATGAGCCCACATCATAACTATTTTCCTACCCGATATTTGGCAATCGACCAAGGTCCGATGGTAGCAATGATCGAAAACTACAGAACCGGTCTTGGATGGAAGCTATTTATGGGAGCACCTGAAGTGAAAGCTGGATTGGAAAAGTTGGGATTCACGTCGCCGAATTTGTAGTGCAAATGAAAAATCAGAAATTCATCAAGATTCCGATTTCGACTTATTTTAAATAAAAAAAAGCCAAAATCAATCGGCTCTTTTTTTAATTAAAAAATTAAGCTTTTAACTTTTAAAAGTTGTTTTTAAACTCATGCCCCAGCAAACCACTCCTCATACTTTTTACCCAAAATAGGCATCGGCTTCATCTGACCATTTATTGCAGCGATCAAACCCATCACCCACATATAGAATAGAATAAAGACCCCGACGATCACAATCAACCAACCCAAAATCGGAATTATCCCGATCAGCCCTATCGCAACGCCGCTTACAAAAAGACCCAACATCTGCCGAATATGGTACTGTGCAAATTCTGATTTTTTCTCATTGTTCATTACAAATGCGATGATCAGTCCTATGACTGTGAGGTAAGCGATCATCCCGATCTGCTTGCCGTCTGTTTCTTGCGTTTCCATAAATTTTATTTTGTTGAATTAATTTGAATTGCGTTTTTTACTTAATTTATTCTGGATTTTTATAGCCTTATATCCAAAAAAATCTGTCTAGAAACCACCCATGCTTTTGTACCCCGATCCATCAAAGCTCTTGGATGAGGATTCATTGTAAGTCATGAAAATGGATGAGCGTCCATCTTGAAATCCTGTGAGCATATAAGTTTTACCACTGGAATCTGCGATGTATCCAAGCCCAAAATGCCCAGTGAGTCTCTGAGTGAAATTAGGATCCAACCTGACCTGACCCGGATCAGCTAAATAGATCGAATAAGTCTTTCCTTCATGCTTTCCTTTATATTCAACACTGTCGAATTTATGTCCACCCTGGCCTTTACTCAGCTTTTTACCAGTTGGCTTGAACAGGTCGAAAAATGAGTCACCTCCCGGTCGATCGGGTATCCCTCCCATTTCAGGTGATGTCCCGGCACCCATTTTGAATGAGTAATTACCTTCTGAAGATTTGGTGAAACTCAGAAAATCGCCCGAGTGAGTGAAGATCTGGTTCACTTCACCACTGACCTTTTCGGCAATCAAGGCCTCATTCCCAGAGTGATCCATCAGTGAAGCGCCTGTATGAGTATCGAAATAAAAATAACTCGCCATTTCTCCTTCAGGTGCACTGATATAAAATCCGATTTTGCGGTTAAACTGAAACCTACTTCCAAGATTTTGATTCTGTTTGACTCCTCTACCTGCATTTGGGGCTATCCCTCCAACTCCTGAAACTTCTCGACCCTCAGACCCTCCTGGATTTCCGCCGTCTTCGTCTTCCAAAATTTTGACATCTGTCCTTTTTGGATCTTCCAACCGCTCCACTTTTGTTTTCGGATCGTCCTCAATTCGCTCGATAGTGGATCGCTTTGGTTCTACAATTCGTTCTATTTTAGTCCGAGGACCATCTTCGATTCGCTCGACATTTGGTATTGGTCCGTCTTCGATTCGATCAATTTGGGTTGGAGTAGGATCAGTGATGATCGGAACATTCGGTTTTACCGGTTCTCCCGGAAGCCGTTCCACTTTGGGTTTAGGCCCATCTTCGATTCTTTCGACCTTGGTTTTAGGTCCATCTTCAATTCGATCTACCATTGTAGTTGGACTGTCATCTAAACGTACAACCTTCGTTTTAGGAGCATCTTCCATTCGCACAACTTTGTTTGTCGGGCCATCCTCAATGCGCTCAACTTGAGATTTTACCGGATCTTGGATTCTTGGAACCTCCGTATACTGGGCATCTACTCGCTCTACTTTTGGTTTTTCAGCATCAGATTTTCGGACGACTTTTAGCTTTTGCTGTGCAAAAATCACTGAAAACAATAGGCCCAAACAAATTGTCAGAAGTGATTTTCTCTTCATTTTATTGCCCTTGAAGTTTAAATCGATGCTCAAGAACCTTGGTAGGCCTGCTGTCTTTGTAATTGATTGTTGTCTTGATGTACCCCGTGTACCGATTGGTTCCGTGCTCTCGATCATAGTGGATTTCATACTTTTTATTGGCCACACGATCATCATTGAAAAAGACTCCGGAGTAGCGGTCCAAGCGGTCCTCTGAACTGATAAGCTTTGGAGCCTGATTCCAAGTTTTTGTCAGTTGCACTTCTGTCCCCACCATTTGATAGAGAAGGGTTTTCCCACTTTTGATTTCGAATTTTGGCGTAGTCGCATTGGATTGGACATTGACAAAAACCAAGTTTTGGCCTTGAGATAAGGATATCAAACCCAAGATTAGAAAAGCTGTAAATAAGATTGATTTCATGTTTTTAGTATTTGATTTTAAGGTCACATAGCCAGTCCCATCCGCCGCAACGGATTGGGAGAATTTTCGCACCTGCCTGCCAGTAGGAAAGTGACAGGCACAATTTCATGGTCTATTTGATAAAATGATGGAATTACTTCACTGAAAAAACAAGGGTAGCCGAGGAAACCGTTCCCATCACCCCAACTGGTCCGGCCTCCAAGGTTACCTCATAGTTTCCAGCGGGAATTTTGCTTGATAAATCCGGCTTACCGGAGGCAGTTGTCAACTGAGAAACAAAATCAAAAGTCTCTACAGGCATCAACATATCTCCCGGAAAAAAAGGCATCGGTGTTCGCTCTTGTTTGGAGATGACTCTTCCATCCTTTTTCAAAGTCGTGCGAAACCAAATAATGGCGACTTCATTTCCAGATTCGGTTTTTGCAAGTCCTTTTCCTTCAAAGCTGAACTGGATCGGATAAGCCTGATCTCTCATAGCAGCATAGAGGTCTACGGCATTGGAAGACTTGAGCGATAGCTCTTTTTTAGAAGTCCCATCGACAACTAACTTTCCTTTGATTTCTTGGGCGATGGTTTGGTTTGAAAGAATCAAACCAAAAAAGATTAGATACAGTAAGTTTTTCATAAAATTAAGCAGTTTTGAATTTGAGTATTAGTTTAAATTTTATTGATTGAGATTAACAAATCCAGTGATATTTTTTCCTGATGAAATTGGCCCGATTACACACATGTGGGCATGCTTCGCCAAGTTCAGCAGCGGTGACTTAGTTACCTTTGGTGACTGAACTAGAACTGATGCTGAACCTGTTAAATCAAGAAATTATGTGTTAAAGTTTAGCAAGTATTTCTTTAGCTAGAATTCCTGCTTTGGATTTTGAAGTTTCCATGTCTCCATTGAGATTAACCCGAACGATGAAGGTCACTCCGTTTTCGTAGACGGAAAGTGAATTCTGTCCCGGCATCCAAACGGCCAACTCTCCCACTCCAGAGACCTTTTCCCTGCTCAAATCACCCATCATACCTTTTCCTAGATCACCTGCCATTTTACTTTGATCCTTGGAAAGCGTGCCATCAGCTACCTTTTCCTCCATTTTAGCGTTCATCGCTTGGTCAAGATTCTTCAGATCCTCTTCGGTGAGTTCTCTGTTCATGTATTCAAAGTCTTGCTTAGAAATAAGAGCCAATCCATCTAGCTGCACCAGTTCCATCACTGGTACTTCGAGATTCATGGCGCCTACGCTCATCATTCTGGTTCTTCCCTGATCCCAGGTATATGCAATGGAATGGTATTTTGGACTGATGTTTTGATTGTAATTTTCAATAGCCTCTTCTGCATTATATCCAGTAATTTTAGCCGCCATTTGTACAGTTAGCAGCTCGTCAAGTTTACCGGTGTATTTATCCAGAGATTTGGTTCCTGAGGCTTTATCGGCAATCTTGATGGCTTCAGAAACTTCAGATTTGAGTTCGTTCTGTTTGCTGTCAGATCCGCATGAATTGCTCATGAGCAATAGCACGAGCGGAAGTAATAGAATCAAAGAATAGCTCTTCATAACTTTATTTTTTGATGAATTCTACACGTCTGTTTTGGGCTTTGCCTGCAAGGGTCTTATTGTCACCTATTGGTTCGGATTCACCTTTGCCATCCGTATCCAATCTGGAGGCAGCGATACCATAATCCTTACTCAAGGCGTTTTTCACTGCATCAGCTCGTTTTTGAGACAGGATGAGATTAAGATTCTCATCCCCATCGCTGTCTGTATGACCGACAATCTGCACATTGACCGATGGATTTTCCTGAAGTACTACAGCGATTTCCTTTAGAACCCCAGCAGATTCAGGTTTGATGTTAGCCGACCCCGAGTCAAACACGATCCCTTGAGTGATAAATTTTCCTTCGGTGATCAACTTGGAGCGTGTGTCCGGTGCGCCTACTGCAAACCTGAGATTGCTCATCAAAAATTCTCTGTTTTCAAGATAATAGGTAATCATACCCATTGTAAATCTGTAAGCTCCGGCTTCAGTGAAGGCTCGGGGGATATCCCAGATTTTCTCTTCATTTATATAAACTCGTAGCCTGGATTTCTGTCTCCAGATGGATATTCGGGCAAAAGTGTAATCCTCGCCTTCCGGTATATAGTATTGAGATTGATTTTTATTATTGGCCAATTTTGCAGCCCCGTATTCATCAAAAGTATTAAAGTAGACTCTTCCAAGAGCTTCAATACCGACTTCAACCGCATTTTCCCGATATCCATCCAGTAGCCCTCGACCATTGGATTCATCCAAAAACATGATTTGAGTATAGGCTTGGTTTTCCTTGAATGTGCCTAAATCAAACTCAATCGTAAAATTTTCCGGCAACACTTCCAAAAACTCCGGATAAAGTACGCCATCGTCTTTAAATGCTAGCCATTTACCATCCAAGCCTGATATCGTGACCACCTCACCGGATGAATTGGTATTCCATCTGGCAGGAAAATCTCCGATTGCATCCTGTGAAAAGTCTTCAAAGGCAATCACCTTCTCTCCCGGCACAAAATCGAATTTGGAGTATGCTTGTAGACTGGGATTAGAAAGACCGGCCTGGGTGGAATTAGAACTAGAGGAACTAGAATTGGAAGCTCCGCTATCTGTGGAATTTTCTCTATTTCCAGTATCCTGCTCCATCTCTTCTGGTGAAGAAGATTTTTGATCTTTGGCAGACTTATCTTTCTTTTTGAAAACTGAACCAATACCGTCCTCAATCTTATTTAGTGCTTTATCGACAGATTGATCTGCCCGAATTTCCACCCGGTTATTTGTTTGATTTTTGGTGTTGTTTACTACCCGCTGCCCCGTATTTTGAGCTTTGGCACAGACTGAAATCGATAGAAACATTACCAGTGTTAAAAATTTTTGCATGGCGTTTTTTGTAATGATTTGATTGTTGGTGTAGAAAAGTCGCCGAGGTAAACATTCCCCTTCGAAAAAAAATCAAAAAAAATTATGTTTACTTTGAGGCACTTTTTGAACAAATGGAAAAAGAGACACAGATCGCTTTATTGAAAGCAGGGGACCGAGAAACTATCAAAACCATTTATCTGGACAATCAGCAGGGGTTTCGGCTTTTTGCAAAGCGTTATACTATTGACATCGAAGAGATCAACAATACCTATCAAGATGCGGTAATTGCGCTAGTGGAAAATGCCGCCAAAGGAAAACTTGATGAATTACAGAGCAGCATTAGTACCTACCTATTCGGTATCGGCAAGTATTTGATCTTCAAATCCAATAAGTTCAGCGATAGAAAAGTCAATCTTGACGCTGAGGAGATTGAATCTATTCCTTGGGAAACCTATGAAGAGGAATCCAAAGACGAAGAAATAAAGGAGCTTAAGGCCCAGTTTGAAAAGCTGGGAACAAAGTGTAAAGAGTTGCTTAGGCTATTTTATTATGAGGCAAAAAGCATGGATGAAATCTACTTGCAACTGGGGTATGTATCCAAAGATGTGCTGAAAAGCACCAAATCGAGATGTCTGAAAAGTCTCAAAGAGTCAATGAAAAAATAAAGAACCATGGATCAGGAGGAATTGATAAACGCATATTTGGAGGGAACACTAAGTCCCGAAGATCAAAAACTCTTTGAGAATCTGGTCGAACAAAATCCCGAATATAGGGCCGAACTGGAAGTGCAACGAAAACTCAAAGCGGTCATCTCCTTATCCGAACGAGAATCACTGAGAGGTTTTCTGGAAAATATTGAAAGCAGTACAAAACCTAGAGCGACCACAAGTCTTAAATCTTGGCTTTACTCTGCATCTGCAGCGTGTTTGGTCGTGATGGCCGGCTATTTTCTATGGACTACATTATCCATGTCTCCCGGTGAAAAACTCTATGCTCGGCACTATGAAACCTATCCAAACTTAGTCGCTCCAAGTAGTCGAGGCGAAAGTTCATCTGGAATGAAAGCTGAGGCATTTTTGGCCTATGACAATGGAGATTTTGCCAAAGCAGCAGGTTTTTTTGAGCAGCTTCAGGCACAACCCAACTCAGATTTCGCTTTGCTCTATTTGGGAATTTGCCAACTCGAACTTGGTCGTCCCGAAAAAGCGATTCCTATCCTTAATCGTATTTCATCAAAAAGTGAATCCAAAGAAATTGCTTCCTGGTATGAGGCCTTAGGATATTTCAAACTGAATATGCTGGACAAAGGAAAAGCAGCGCTTCAGGTCACGGCAGCCAAACCCAATCCATTTCAAAACGAGTCACAGGAAATTTTAAAAACGCTGAAGTAAGTCTGAGATCAATAATACCTCGCTTTTTCTCTCCAAAAATAGAGGCCTAATCCAGCGAAAATCAGAACTCCCAACACTCCAATCCAAACTGGAAAAACAGTAGCCTGAATCGGGTCCAACTGTCCATTGATCACAAATCCTGCCCAGAATATAGGATGCTTTTTCAATGGATTTTCCTTAAGAAAACGACGTTTTGACTCAGCCAATGCTTGATCCTTTGGGAGTCCTTTTTTTATTTCTTCATAGAAAAAAATCATCAACTCAGAAGTTTCCTTGTCCGGCACTTCCCAAAGGCTGTAGACACTGCTTTTCACTCCTGCAAAAGTCAATGCTCTTGAAAGACTAGCTAAGCCCTCTCCAGGTTGCAGCTGTCCAACTCCGGTATTGCAAGCACTTAGGACGACCATTTCTGAAGGGAAATTCATCTGATAGAGTTCGTCGAGTTTCAGCCGTTCGGCATTCGCAAAGACCAAAGCAGACTGATCGAAATTCTCCTCCAGCTGCTCGGTGTGCATCGCTAGATGATGGATGCGATAATTGGCAAAACTTGCCACAAAATTCCGCTTGCTTGCTTCCTTACCCACTTTTGCTTCCCCAGAGTGATAAGAAACAATCCGCTTAGTTTCCTCCAGATTATTCTTGATATCGCTGAATGGAGTGCCTTCATAGGACGGAGCAAAACCTATTAGGAAATCCGGATTAAAACTCGTTTCAACGGGATTGCGATACTTGAGCAGCTTGAAGGAATGCTGATAGGCGATTGGTATTTTTTCTATAAAGAAGTCAGCCCCATCTTCACTCAACACCTCAAAAGGCAATAAATGGAGGAAATCATCAGGAATAATTTGAAGTCGCTTTCCATTTTCAATGGAAAATGGATCAAGCAGGGCGTGAAAAAGCGCCTGAGAATACTTAGAATAATTTGGTTTGATTTCAAGAATCGAGGCTCGAAGGTGGTTCACATTTTCTTCCAAAATCTTGACCTCCCCCAATTGACGAACTACAAACTCCTGCGAATTGATCAGTACTCCAAAAACCTCCTTATCCGCCACATAAAACTTCAGCACTTGCTCGTCTTCGGGAATTAAATTTTGAAACACCTTCATATCAAAGTCCGCTCCTGAAAAAAAATCAAAGGTCCGCTCTTCAGCGATATCTCTTCCGATTTTTTCCAATGCAAGCTTCAATTCCCTTTTTTCGGATTGGGAGGAAATCGAATCACTTAACCCTTCCAACTCCAATTGCTTCAGGTTAAACTCACTAATCATTTGGGCAGTTTTTCCCAGTGTTTCCTCATTTTTGCTTACAAATTTCTTCCAAAGTTCCTGAGATGCATTCTCCTCCAGCAAATTCAAGGAAGATATTATAGAGTCTTGATTGACCATCGAAGTCTCAGCCAGCAAGCTCAGCACTCCCCCTTTGATTTCCTTATTGAGCGTCTCCAGCCAGGCATTGTAGGAGCCTTTGAGATAATATTCGTGAAACATCTCAGCTGCAAGTTGGTAGAAGTTGTAAGCCCGATTAAAATCGGATTTATGGCCTGTTTTCCTGAAAAAATCCCGATAAATATTCCCACTTCGAATGATGATTGTGATATGACGATCCGTATTCATCCCGTTGAAATCCCGGTAATTCAAATTCTCCAAATCACCTTCTGAAAGCTCCTTCTCAAGCAATTCTGAATAAATCCTGACGATCAAATCTTTTGCTTCCTCTCCTTTTCCCAGGTTATTCAAGAGTTCGGCCTTCAGCACCATCACAGTGTAGGTGCTTGAACCTCGATATCCCATTTCTTCAAGCAATCGCAAGCTTTCCTCAGCATATTCCAGTGATCGACTGTATGCCTTATCGTAATAATAAACCAAAGCCAAATTGGCCGCATACTTCATCTGATAGAAATTACTAAGTGGGATATCTTGCATTTTCTGGTAGTAGAACTTTGACTTGTCGTACTGCTCCAGCACCTTAAATAAGGCTCCGGCACTTTCATAGATCGTCAATTGGTAATGGTGTCTGGCAGTGCGGAATTCAGGATTCATTTCCTGCATAAAATCCTCAACTTCTAAAATCAACTTCTCCATATTTTCCGAATCACGGACAAGCTCAAAAAACTGTGACTTATTTAAGTGCTGATTGATTTTCATCAGGTGAATTTGATCCGCCTCCAGTGTGTCTGACTTCTCAGCCTCTTGGATGTAGTTATCAAAAAAGTTCACCAAGTCTGCAGAAGCCTGCTTATTCCCATATTCACACTCAGTGTAGACTATGTTTCTGACCATACTGGTCACATTTTTAAAGTTTGATATTGCATAGTCTTTAATAATGTTAAAGGCCTTGTAATAATTTAAAATAGCCTTGTTTTGAAAGCCCAAATTGTAATACGCATATCCAAGATTGTTCAAGGTTAAAGCAAGCGTAATTTTGTCCGATTCGGGTTGTTTTTCGAACAGCGCTACGGCTTTTTCAAAAGCTTGCACTGCCTTGGCAGTTTGCCCACTTTCATCGTATAAAAATCCCTGAGCAGCATAAAATCCAGCCCATTTTTCGGGTGCCATAGCTTGCAATTCTGCTTTTTCTGCCACTTCTGAAGCCAGTTTGAGACCTTTTTCAGCTTGATCATTTTCTCCCAAAGCCTCCAGAAACAGGACATAAAACTGGATTAGCTCCTCGGGATTGGGTTTCAATACTCCCAATTGGATTTCCAGATCCAACTTTTCGATCTCAGGTAAAAGCATCTCTGGAGAAAGCTCTTCCCGCTGTTTTTCTAAGACAGAAAGCTGCCACTCAAAAGTGGAGGGCGGAAGCTCCTTGGATTCAGGGGCATTGGAATCAGTTTGGATAAAAAGTAAAAAAACTGAAAGCGACAAATAGAATAACCAACTCAGTTTAGGCACCTTATCAGGATTATTAGGGTGAAAAATTCTCTGGCTTGAAACCAAATTAAGAACTTTTGCAATAATTGCTAAAATAAGAATCAAAAATGTAATGAATGCTTCATTTGATGTTGTCTACTTCTGGAAATACAAGATTTACTTTATTGCAAGGTGTAGAAATAAAAGCCTGAGATACAAGTATAATATGTAAATGATAAAGAGTAAGTAGCAAGTAGGTGGGCAGGCCAAAAAGCAACCTTTGGAGAAATCTAAAGCTGTGTAGCCCAATGTTTTTTCTGTTGTAAAAACCCTTTGCGCTCCTTCGAGTTCTCTATGGCTAAAAACCAAACAGGAATGTGGTTCTTTTGAGACCTGATTCCCTAAACAACCTTTTTCTCTGCGATCTCCTGTGGTAAAAAAAATATCCAGTTGCTAGTCCTAGTTAGCAGAACCTTGAAAATTGTCCCGATTGTTATCGGGATGAATTTGATAATTGATCATTTTCCTCTTTGGTAAACAGCACCTTATCCCCTATTTTGCTTTGCAGTCTGATTTTTTGCCTGCCAACCCCAAAAAACCAAACCTATGAATAAGCCTCTCCTTGCACTGCTCCTTGCTTCCGCAATGATCTTTTCCTGCGAAAAACCCATTCCTCAACTTTCCGAAGAGGAGTACGCTGCCCTGACCGACGAACAAAAACGCTCGGTGGAGCATGCACTCGATGGCATCCAAGTCATGGATGATCGCCTGGAACTGACGCTTTTTGCATCCGAACCCATGATGACCAATCCAACCAATATGGACATCGATGATCGTGGCCGGATTTGGATCACGGAGGCCTACAACTACCGCATGCATCTTAATCCTAAAAATCCAACCCAAGCCGAAGGTGACCGGATATTGATATTGGAAGACACCAATGGAGACGGCAAAGCCGATAAATCCACGGTCTTCTATCAGGGAACCGATATCAATGCAGCTTTGGGCATCGCCGTTTTTGGCAATAAAATCTTTGTTTCCGTCAGCCCGAATGTCTTTGTCTTCACGGACGAAAACGGGGACGACGTACCGGACAGCAAAGAGGTCCTCTTCACCGGAGTTGGCGGAGTGCAGCACGATCACGGCATGCACGCTTTTACTTTTGCGCCGGATGGTAAGCTTTATTTCAACTATGGAAATGAAGGCAAAGGACTGCACAAAGGGGACGGTTCGCCGATCCTCGATCCGATGGGTCGACCGGTTAACTCCACTACTGCACCGTATCAGGAAGGAATGGTTTTCCGTTGCGATCCCGACGGCAGCAATGTGGAAATCCTAGGTTGGAACTTCCGAAACAACTACGAAGTGGCCGTGGACAGCTACGGACGCATGTGGCAAAGTGATAACGACGACGACGGCAACCGCTCCACTCGGATCAACTTTGTGATGGACTATGGCAACTACGGCTTCAAGGACGAATTCACGAAAACAGACTGGAGAACCCGACGCATCAATATGGAGGACTCCGTATGGCAGCAGCATTGGCATCTCAACGATCCCGGCGTAGTACCAAACTTGGTGCAGACTTATGCAGGTTCGCCCACAGGAATTCTCGTCTATGAGGGCAAACTCCTCCCTTCCGAATACCAAAACCAAGTTATTCACGCCGATGCCGGACCCAATGTGATCCGCATGTATCCCGTTGAGACTTCCGGCGCGGGTTTTACCGGAGTGGCAGAACCTATCCTCGATGGCAACAAACGCGACAATTGGTTTCGGCCATCCGATGTGACCGTGGCTCCTGACGGCTCGATCTTTATCTCCGACTGGTACGATCCAGGCGTGGGCGGGCATGCTGTGGGCGATCAGGACAAAGGTCGTGTCTACCGACTTGCTCCGAAAAAGTCGAAATACCAAGTTTCCGCACCGGACTATTCTTCTGTGGAATCCTTGATCGAGTTGATTCAAAACCCCAACCGAGCCATTCACTTTAAGGCTTTTATAGCATTGAAGGAAAAAGGAGCCGAGGCAACAGCAGCCTTGGAAAAACTCTATGAATCCGAAGATTCCCGCATGAAAGCCCGTGCGTTTTGGTTGCTGACCAAGCTGCCAAATGGCAACGATTACATCCAAAAAGCCGCTGCCGATTCGGATGAAAATATCCGAGTAGCCGCAGTTCGTGCTTCCCGGATCAACAACATAAACGACGCCGACTTCCTGCTCACCATGGCTGAAGATGCTTCTGCTCAAGTGCGTAGGGAAGTGGCCGTGGCCATCCGATATGAAGATCAGCCTGCCGTCTGGCAAAAGCTGGCCGAGTCTTACAAATCCGGCGACCGCTGGTACTTGGAGGCATTGGGCATCGCGGCAGAATACCGATGGGACAGCTATCTGCCTGCTTATCTGGAGAAAGCGGGTGAAACCTGGAACATATCGGCTGAAGCAAAAGACCTAGTCTGGAGATCCAGATCAGCGCAAACTCCCGAATTGCTCGAGCAGATGATCCTGGCGGAAAATAGCCCTGCCGATCATCGCTATTATCGTGCTTTGGACTTCCAAAATGCAGATCTGAAAAATCAAACCCTCAAAAATCTATTGGCTAAAGGCCAAAACGAAGATCAGGTCATTATCCTTCGCCAAGCTGCTTTCGACACCCAAAAGCCGGATGCTACCCTGCTCAATCTTGCCAAAGCCAAGTCAGGAGAGATCGCCGACGACCGGGACTTCCTAGATATCGTGCGCAAATACCAACTCAAAGACCAAAAGGATCGCATTCTATCCATTGTCTATCAGGATAAAGACAACAGAATGGCAAGTGCCGCAGCAGGAGTCTACACCAACTTCTATGGATTGGGAGAAGTGGAAAAAGCGATGAAGGACCCGGATCAAGCAAAAGCCATCGCTGCTATACGGAAGTTTGGCGTGGTGGATAATAAGGAAGTCGCGATGCTGCTGAGTACATTCTGGATGGATCCAAATGCTCCCGCAGCGATCCGAACTGCCGCCATGGAACGAATGAGAGGCAGTCAGGCAGAGGCCTTACTTTGGGAATTTGCCAAAGCGGATCAAATCCCGGCAGACCTGCTACCGATCGCGCAGAAGACGCTGATGTCCTCTTGGACCTCCAATATCCGTCAACTCGCCACCGAGAAATACGGAAGCAGCGTAGAAAGCAACTATGACATTCCAAGGATGCTAGCCGCAACCGGAAATATCGAAAAAGGAAAGGTACTCGCCACCAGCTACTGCACCGCTTGCCATAAGATCGGAAGCGAAGGCATCGACTTCGGTCCGGCCTTAACCCAGATCGGAGACAAACTCAGCAAGGAAGCCCTGATCAACTCGATCATCAACCCATCCGAAGGCATGGGCTTCGGCTACGAAACCCAACTCGTCAAATTCAAAGACGGCAAGGAAATCACTTGCATCATCAACTCCAAAACCGAAAACGACCTGATCGTGAAGCTAGTCGGCATGGGCGAACAAACCATCTACAAGCTTGCCGACATCGAATCCATCACCCAGCTCGACGAATCCCTCATGCCCAAATTCCCACTAAGCGAAGAGGAATTGGTGGATCTGGTGAGTTATTTGGCAGGGTTGAGGAAGTAGAAAAACAAGTGAGATGGAATTTAATTTGAATTTATAGAATGCCCTTTAAGAAGACTTATGCTTTTCTTAAATGAAAAAAGAGGTGGTTTTACATAGTGAAATGATTTTCAAAGGCATTGAACAACTTATTGAAAATGCCAGAAAGCGTGTTGCAGTCTTTGTAAATGCAGAAACGACTTTGCTTTATTGGCAGATCGGGGATTATATCAACAAAGAATTTCTAAAAGAAGACAGAGGCATCTATGGTGCAAAAATTCTTGCGACGCTGTCGCAAGATTTGATAAAGACTTTTGGAAAGGGTTATTCTTATTCCGCATTGACCAGAATGTGCAAAGTTGCCAAGTCTTTCGATGCGGAAATTGTTGCAACACTGTCGCAACAATTGAGTTGGAGCCACTTCATCGAATTAGGAGCCCTAGAAAACCCACTTAAAAAAGATTTTTACAGCAAACTATGCATCTATGAAAAATGGAACGTCCGTACTCTACGAGATAAAATAGATTCTATGGTTTTTGAAAGGACAGCGATTTCTTCAAAACCAGAGCAGACCATCAAATCAGCATTATCCAATCTAAAAAATGAAGATAAACTTGATCCGGATTTAGTTTTTAGAAACACCTACGTCCTGGATTTTCTGAATCTACCACAAACATTTAAGGAAAAAGATCTGGAAACTGCTCTAATCGAGAATTTACAGCAGTTCATCATGGAATTAGGAAATGGATTTGCTTTCTTGGAAAGGCAGAAACGGATCGCTGTAGACAGTGTGGATTATCATCTGGATCTTCTTTTTTACCACAGAAAACTCAAAAGGCTTATTGCGATTGATCTAAAATTGGGAAAATTCAAACCAGAGCACAAAGCTCAGATGGAATTGTATTTGAGATGGTTACAAAAAAATGAGGTACAAGAAGGAGAAGAAAGTCCGATAGGCCTACTACTTTGCAGTGAGGGTAATATCGAACATATTGAGCTATTAATGCTGGATCAAAAAGAAATTAAGGCAGCGCAATACTTGACCGAATTGCCAGACAAGAAATGGTTTTCAGAGAAACTACATCGAGCGATGGAAATTGCGAAATCAAATCAAATTTCTGAAAAATGAAAGTAGCTACCTTCATCAACTCCAAAACGAAAAACGACCTGATCGTGAAGCTCGTCGGCATGGGTGAACAAACCATCTACAAGCTCGCCGACATCGAATCCATCACCCAAACGAACGAATCCTTAATGCCAAAATTCCCATTAAGCGAAGAGGAATTGGTGGATCTAGTGAGTTATTTGGCGGGGTTGAGGAAGTAGAGGTAAATATGTCAATTCTATATTTGGTAGGGATATTTGGGTGTTTTGAAAACTCACCCAGTCCAAGCCATCATTTGACTACGGCGATCGGGGGGAAAAATCAAATAAATAGTTAAATACAACAAAAAATAAACAGTCATAAATCACAGTGTTTATGGCGGTAATTGATCCAATAAAGACAAGTTACCGCCAAAAAATGGCGGGAATAATAAGTTACCTTCAATTCATCAAATGAAAAACATTTTTATATTATTATCCATTATTCTAGTAGGTTGCTCGACACAAAATTCACTTGAAAAAGAAGTGATCAATGCAACCTTCATGGATATGGTGGGAACTCAATATTACAAAGAACCCCTATCCATACCACCTTACAGACCAATTCACCCAGACTCCATCTATAACGAAATTGAGGGTGATATCGAACTCACAATTGAATTTGAAGGTGAAACCTATGAACCTAAGAATAGCTTAGCACTTGCGAATGAAAAGGCTTTGGAACGAAATAGACTATTGAAGGAATACACAAGTTTTGATTGGAGTCAATATAAAAAGGACTCTATCGAATGGCATAAACAACTAAACAATAACAAAAGAGACAAAAGGAATATTGTTTTATTAGTAAATGACTCGTTAATCAATCCAAATTTAGATTATCTTGACTTGACCTTTAGGTTAACTGAAGTAGGTTTTCAGACCAACATACAACTAGAAGAATCTTGGAGGGAATTGATGATCCAACTTGTTGAATCCAATTTTGAAAGCAAACACCTAAAATTTGAAGACTTTCCTAACATAGGAGAATACCACCTGTTTTGTGCGATGGGACACCCAAGCTAGTTTTTTTGGATAGCTTCGATTAATTCCATCTGTTCGGGAGTTGGTTTAAGAGGTATCGTGGTGTAGGTTTTTGAGTCAGGGAGAAGTACTTTGATTTGGTACATATTCTTAGTCAACTCAATGGCTCTATATGCAGAAAATGACGCATTGGCCTTTTTGAGTAGCCTTTCTAGTTCCTTAAACACCGCATAGGAAACAAAACAAATGCAGATATGTGTGCTTATTCTTT
>NZ_JBKBKZ010000010.1:0-156473 GCF_046296635.1 Algoriphagus sp.
TAAACAACCAGAATCCGGAGGCCGAGCGAAGTCGAGGCCATTTTGATTTACTGGCAAAGAAGCGGATATACAGATTAAAATTTTATCCAGTTTGAATTTTTTCTTCAAAATGAATTCCCACCTCTTCCAACTCTGCCAAAATTGGCTCATAGATTTCTGGCAAAACAGGGACATGAAGTCCAGTTAGTTTGATTTTTCCCTTCAAAAAAAGATCAACGGCAATCGCAAGCGGTAAGCCTACCGTTTTTGCCATGGCGGTATAGACGGAATCCTGGCCAAAACTCACTAAACTTGAATTCACTTTTTTCACCCCGTTCTCAGTTTGAATTTCAAACAAGTGCTGCATCACGATCATATCTCGATCGGCAGGTTGGAGTTGCCAGTCCTTTTCCAAAATTGCCTGCAAAAGATGGGCAGGCGATCCTTTAGTTTTAGGCAAAAGTCTATTCTCAAAAAAGCCAAGCCATTGGATCTTTTCAAAAGTCGGGAAATCCATATCCGGAATGACATCAGCCAACTTTTCCTCTACGCTCAATTCAGCTTGGAAAGGAAGAAAAGCATTCAAAAACTGTCTGAGGGTAGTGTTTTCCGGCATTTCCATTTGGAAAGAGTCGTCTGTCATTCCAAGTTGAACAAATACATCCCAAGCCTTGCAAAAGCCAGCCCGACGCAAAGTTCCCCTAAGCATGGTTGGAATAGTTGAAAGTCCATACACTTGGCGATAGCTCAGCGAATCCCTGTTTGGGTACCCGTCAAAATCCCCCAATCCCGGAAAACTGATCGTCTCCATGCGCTTGAATAATTGATGATAAGGCACATATTTCAGATCTCCTTTTTCGATGTAGCGAGAAGTTCCCTGACCTGCCAATACCACATTTCTGGGATTCCAGGTGAACTTGTATTTCCAAGGATTGTCTTCACTCTCAGGAGCTAAAAGTCCTCCGGCGAAAGATTTGAAGGACAAAACCTCCTCACCTTTCTCCTTGGCCTCCTGGATGATTTTCATTGCTGACATGTGATCGATTCCGGGATCCAGGCCACATTCATTTAAGAAAAGAAGTCCCTTTGATTCAATCTCAGACTTCAACTTTCGTAGATCATCAGATTCATAGGATGCAGTAAAAAAATGCTTTCCTAGCTCAAGGCAATCCATTGCAATCAAGGGATGCATAAATGCCGGTAGCATCGAAATCACCACGTCAGCTCTTGAAATCAGTTTTTTCCTCTTTTCCACATCTTGAGAATCCAATTCCTCAGCTTGTGTGCCTGCTCGATTTTTAAGCTTTGCTTTCGCTGCTTCCAAGTCAAGATCAGCTAATATCAGATTTCGTTCATTTTCAGTACAGCTATCCGCCAAAAAATCAATCAAATAAGTGGAAGACTTGCCTGCACCCAGGATTACTATCGTTTGCATACACGAGATTTTATTGAGCTAAATTGAGAATATTTTTCACTTGAAAAAGAGCAATTATCAGGAATTAGGGAACTATTCCTTACTTTGATCGTAAGGTTTTTCCTAAACTGTTTTTAGATTGAAAAAAATAGAACTGAATTCCACTATGGAGGAATTAAGTCCAACTGAATTGGACCATATTGAGCAAGCGTTACTGTCCCGAGCTCAGGCGATTTCAAAGTTGGCTTATGCACCTTATTCCCACTTCAATGTGGGAGCCGCTGTTTTGCTGGAAAACGGCGAAGTGCTCCAATCATCCAATCAGGAAAATGTCAGCTATCCTGTCGGGACCTGCGCCGAGCGAATTCTCTTGGGTTACGCAGGGGCAAATTTTCCAAATTCTGCCCCAGTGATGCTCGCAATTGTTGCTCAGCGGGCAGGAGAGGAGACTTGGGCTGGAGTTTCTCCCTGCGGCATGTGTCGTCAAGCCATCAATGAAACTGAAAATCGCTACCAAAAGCCGATTACCATGTTGATCCTCTGCGCCAATGGTAATGTGCTTCGGATCAAAGGAATCTCGGCGCTTTTGCCCATTAAATTTGACGATCTCAATAGTTAGGAAGTGAAGCACTCCATCCGATTCGAGTATGAATCCCATTATTTTCTTTCACAGGTTCCCACTTTTCAGGAAAAGGAAATCTGGTTAGTGGTGCATGGCTACGGTCAATTAGCAGAGTTTTTCGTCCGAAAATTCAAGAAATTTTTTTCCCCAGAAAGGTTGTTTATTGCTCCGGAAGGCACCAATTATAATTATCTGGAGGGATTTCAAGGTAGAGTGGGTGCCAACTGGATGACCAAGCATGAACGAGAGACTGCCATTGAAAATAACCATAGGCTACTGAATAAGCTAATCGATTCTTTTTTTGAAAAATATCAAGAAAAGCCAGTGATCAGAGTTCTGGGATTTTCCCAAGGTGCTGCAACCGCAACACGCTGGGCGAGTGTTTGGGATGGGAAAATTGATACGTTGGTCCTTTGGTCGGGAGGATTTGCACTTGATTTGAATTTGGAAGCCGCAGATGAAGCGTTTGCAGAAACGGAGCTAATTTTGGTGTTGGGAGAAAAAGATGACCTGATCAATCCTGAAAGCATTCAAAAACAGGAGGCCCTGATTTTAAGTCTTGGTATATCAGTGAAAAGGATATCCTTCGATGGTGGACATGAGCTGGATACCGAAGTTTTGGAAAAAATCATCAATCTCAAAAAATAAGCCTATTTTTTGGCCTTGAGATTGCTAACATTCAAACAAATTGTTGAAATTCAACTTTCATTATTTTTGTAAAAATCTTGAACCCCATACATGCTTTCGCTGAATGAAAAAGAGGTAGACCAAATTGCTACCCAGTTACTTAAAGGAATGATCTGCTTCTATCAAATCGACAAGAAGAAGGTTCACCAAATGCCAGACGACGAAGATTATTTCAACTACGATTTAACAGAAGCTGAAGAAGATGTCCTGGATGAAATCGATGAAAATCCTGATAATTTTGCTGAATTCACCAAAATGGAACCGGCCCAGGAGCATCAAATGATGCAGGATTTCATTGACCGAAAGGTAAAAGAACGAAACCTAGCGGAAGACCTGGTCAATGCGCTAAGCAAGCCTAAAGCATCGACGGGTTTCAAATTCCTGATTGACGGTTCCAAATACAAGGCAGAGTGGACCGATTATCGTAAAGGGAAATATGAAGACTGGGTCAAGGAGCAAATTGATTCCTTTAACTATACAGAAGATTAATCCTATAAGCTGCCTAATCCAGAGCGGCTTTTCTTTTTTTATATAGTATGTCAGATATCATCATTAGAAATGAGCTTTTGTCCGGAGATTTGGGTCAAATCGCCGCCCTTCATGGTAAAATCTATCATGAAGAGCATGGGTTTGGGCTGGGTTTTGAAGCTTACGTGATGGAAAGCCTGCTTGAGTTTTACAAACAATATGATCCAATAAAGGATAAAGTATGGGTATTGGAAGATCAGGGAAGAATGGTTGGGTTCCTGCTTCTAATGCACAGACCTGATAATCAAGCACAGCTTCGCTATTTCCTTTTGGAGAAAAATTACCGTGGTATGGGCCTAGGCCGAAAATTGATCAGAGAATGGATGGATTTTTATCACGAAAAGGGTTATTCGGGAGCATATCTTTATACCACCACAGGATTGGATTCGGCTGTTCATTTGTATGAAAACATTGGCTTCTGCAAAGTTTCCGAGAAGTACTCCGAAGATTATGGAGTCCCATTGAAAGAAATCCTGTTCCGCTTAATCTAAGGCAATAGCCTTCCCTTTGATGAAAAAATTCGCATTGATACTTTTTTTAGTTTCGGTCAACCATTTTGCCTTTTCCCAAAACTGGGATTGGGGAGGGCCAATTGATCCACTTCAGCAAAAGTTTGAGATTAGACACTATCGCTTGAAATTGGAGCTTTTCCCTGAAAATGAATCCTTAAAGGGTTCAAATACAATTACTTTTTCTGCCGAAGAAAAACTGGATACGATCAGACTCAACCTGATCAATGAGTATGTGGTGGAAATGGTAATCATGGATGGAAAAGAGGTAAGTTTCTTTCATCAAAATGATATTCTGGATATAATTCCAATTGACTGTACCTGTGATCAGGTGCAAGTTTTTTATGGAGGGAAAACTCCAATCGCACAGAATCCGCCATGGACGGGAGGTTTTACTTGGGAAAAAGATCAATTGGGAAATCACTGGATGGGCTTATCCTCCCAGGGTGAAGGTTCACAAATATTTATGCCTGCTTT
Source organism: Algoriphagus sp. (assembly GCF_046296635.1). GTDB lineage: Bacteria > Bacteroidota > Bacteroidia > Cytophagales > Cyclobacteriaceae > Algoriphagus. The sequence continues at coordinate 4,217 of NZ_JBKBKZ010000010.1, forward strand.
GGATCATCCTTCCAGTGAACCCAGCGAAGGTGTCGATGTGATCATTACCGTGCCTGCGCCTTACTTTATAGCTTCCAATGGTCGGCTGATTCGAACCATTGAAAAGGGTGACAAAGTGACCTACGAATGGTCTACTTCCTATCCTATCAATGTCTACAACATCAACTTCACTCTCGGGATTTTTCATGAAGAAAAAATGGATTTCAAATCCTCATCAGGAGAGATCGTTCCTATGCATGTCTGGGTTCTTCAGGAAAATCGAAATAAGGCCAAAGCATTACTGGAAGTATTGAAAATCAGCACGGAGACCCAAGAAAAGTACTTCGGGGCATTTCCATTTCCTGGGGATAAAATCGCTGTAGTGGAGACTCCGTATTTGGGTATGGAGCACCAGACGATCAATGCTTATGGAAATAATTTCCAATTCATAAAAATGGGTAAAGTCAACTATGATTGGCTGCTGCACCATGAATTGGGTCATGAATGGTTTGGCAATAAGATCTCAGTGGGGGATTGGGCAGATATGTGGATTCATGAAGGTTTGACGGCTTATGGGGATTGGCTTTTTTATTTGGAGCATGGTGGACCTGAGGCATATTTTGCAAAAGTGAAATCTGAATCAAAAAATATCCCTCATGCTCGACCAATAGTTAGTCCAATTAACTCTACCGAAGAACAAGCCTATCATCCCGAAATTTATACAAAAGGAGCTATGGTAATCCATTCCCTGCGTGGAGTATTGGGCGATGAAGTCTTTTTTCCCATGATCCTAGCCTTTGCTTCCGATGAGCGATTCACTTATCAAAACCGAGTGAACACCAAGGCTTTTACCGACTTTGTCCAAGCCTATTCCGGTAAGGATCTGCAGGGATTTTTTAAGCTTTACCTCTATTCCACAGATCTTCCCAAGCTAAAAGTGAGTAAGCGGGGGAAAACAGGATTTGCGATTTCGCTGCAGGATATTGATTTCCAAATGCCAGTGGAAGTCATGACTTCTGATGGAATTCAACGACTAAATCTCGGTTCAAAAGCTATTGAGGTAATTAGCACTACACCTCCGGTAGTGGATCCTAATGGTTGGATTATGATGGTTCGTTGAGGATTTAAATTAAGACATTGTCCCAAACAGGGTAGAAGCCATTTTTTCAAATATCCTCTAACGAATCGGTATTCTAAAACTAAAAATTGTCTGATCAATTCTGTTGTTTTCTTGAAAATAAACCGGGGCACCAGCCTGATTGCCAAAATTGTAAACATCTATAGCTTCTCTTGTTAGATTTCCAGCTTCTCTTCTAAATGCTCCAGAAGCTATGGAAGCCACAATTGAACCAATACTTATTGGCCAAAATAAATTACTGATTTTCGAAGACTGCGGCTGTGGTGCAAAGATAAAATAGGCTGAGCCAATGAAAAGCCCAACTTCAAGGGCACTCAGCATGGTAGTAATGTTTTGTTTACGTCGGGCTTTTTCATAAAGGAATAATGCATCAGGATCGGTCGACAACAGCATAGTAACTTCTTCCTTTCTCAAAGATTTTGGTCCATCCAGTACTTCGATTTTTTGACCTAAAATATTTCGCTTCATTTCAACTCTCAAAAATGGATTCTCCTGCGCATTCAATGCGGGAAGACTAAGTAGAATTACTACTAAAAAGAGTGTGATTTTTCGCATAATTCAAAAATTAAAGATCCACTTCACTGAATACGGATTCCTAGCTTCCAAAGATTTCTGATTAATCGGTATTCCAGGATTCCTTAGAATTTGATAATTGTATTCTTGAATCGCATCAGAAATATTCCGCTTACCTTCCTCTTTTATCCCCGGTCCAATTATACCTAAAACCGTTCCTGCTGTACTTGCACCTAGAAAGTAATTTCTAGATCTTATTGAATAATCGTCTGCAATGAAATAAACCAGTCCAGAGGTCAGTAAGATGGCAGTAGCTACTCTCATGCCACTCCCGATAGTAATATTTTGGCGGCCAACAAGGAATTTCTTCATAGTCTCCGGATATTCCTCCAAAGAACTTTTTACTTGATTCCATCTGATTTTCTCCTTGTTCATGGAATAAGTGTAATTGTTGAAAAAGTTTTCCTTAATAGTGATAGGAAGTGATTGCTGAGCGAATGCTTGGAATGAATGAGCAATCAAAATTATGATAATAAGTATCTTCATGGGAATCGAGTAAATATGACACAAATGAAAACTATGTTTTCAAAGATCAAATTTCAAAGATCAATTCCAAAATTTCATGTGTTTATAATTTGATTTTCAAAGGCCACACCTGCCTGCCGGCAGGCAGGTGGAATCTTCGCATGACAGATAATCATTCCTCTGTGTGTCGCTTTGGGTCATGCTCGATTACATATAAGATTAGGTGAAAAAGAAGTTCACTGCTGTGCAGGCGAACTTGAATCTAAGATTTCAGTAGGAAACAGTTTAAAAGTAAAAAGCCAGATCGCTAGATCTGGCCCTTATTTTTAACCTATTTTTTTGCCGTTATTCTTCAGAATCGCGACCAGTATAAGGATAAATACTGCAGCCCCGGCTGCTACTAGCAGCCAAGTTTGTTGGTACCATGCATCATTCCGACCTAGGTTGATGTCGATATCAAGACCTTTGTCTTGACCAACTGCCTTATGGACCACTGAAAGTCCGAAGAACAGAACTACAGCTAGAAATGCTGAGATTGAATTTCTTTTCATGTGTTTATAATTTGATTTTATCGGCCATATGGAATCTTCGCATGGTGGATAATCATCCCTGTGTGTGACGTTTTCGTCATGCTCGATTTCATGTGTTTATAATTTGTTTTGAGTTGTCAGACCTGACTGTCGGCAGGTAACCAGTCCCGGTCCGCCGCGGCGGATCGGGAGAATCTTGCATTATAGTTAGTCATCCCAAAGGGTGTAGCTCTGATGATGGTCGATTTTATTTCTAAATAGGTATTAATTAAACCTAAGGTTTCGAGTGATTCCAAGACCAATACTCTGAACATCGATAGTCGTTTCAGGTCTGAAAATGTGATTGTAGTAAGCAAATACATTCCAATCGTAATTGTGATATCCTAACATAGGACGGATATAGGCTCCACCTTTATTTTGTGAAGTGACTCCAGAGATGAATGTATATCCAAGATCAGTTCCTACAAAAAGACCCTCCTGAGCAGGATAAAATCTTAACAAAAGACCTAATGGAATTGCACCAAAGCCATCATTCATTCCTTGAAAAGATTGTGCCTCTGTTTTTTTGAAATACTTGGAGTATCCCGTGGCGATACCAACGCCGAAGCTATTTGTTCTCAAAAACTGAGCGGAGAGATCCAATCCTGCAACGAACGTAGAATAATCTGCTACTGCTCCTGTAGGAGCACCAATCAAGGCACCAATTTTCAACCAAGAATTAGATTGGTTGATGTCTTCCAAGCTGCGTTGAGTTTGAGCGAAAGCTGATACGCTTAGTACTAAGGCTAAAGCGGTAATGTAAAATTTTTTCATGATTTAATTTATTTCATTATTCATAACCAAAGCCAGTGCCCATATCTCAAAAGGGGATGAAAAGTTGTGAAGAACGCCTTCTCTTTGATTGGGTACAACAATTTTGAACTGCTATGACTTAGCATAAGGAAACTGAAATAAGAATTAGATAGGTCAAAAAGGTAAAATATTCCCCATAAAGGGGCCTAATTTTATATTTTCATACATAAAGAATTGTTATTTTTCTAAATTTTCCTGGGGGAATTCCTACTATACTTTTGAAAATTCGGTTGAAGTAGGATAGGTTTTCATAGCCCACATGAAATGCTATTTCAGAAATTCCCATATCAGTTTCCTGGAGTAATTTCTGTGCTTCATTGATCCGAAGTTGATTGACATATTGGGAAAAGGTCTTCCGCGTCCTAAGTTTGAAATATCTGCAAAATGCTTCTTTAGATAAGTTGGCTGTCGATGCTGCCTCATCCAATGTGACTTTTTGGAGGCGGTTATCCAGTAAAAATTGCATCACTCGATTCATCCGGCTGCCGTCCTTCTCAGTGAGACCGTGCATTACAATTGAGCCATTAAGTTGGATGAGTTCCGATTCAACCTGATTCAAAATGGACAAGAGGTGAATGGCAACTTGGAGTCTTTCCAGTCCTTCACTTTGGGCAAATTGGGCTACAGTAGCTTTTACCAAGTCTGTAGAATTACCTATAAGTTGAAAACATAGCCCTTCAAAATCACGAAATTTTTTAAGGGACTGGAATTCATCTACCTCTTCGATGGCTTTTCCCAAAGCTTCAAAATCAAAGAAAATCGTATGTCCAATTGACCAAAGAGTTGTAGAGGAATCGAAAAATTCAGGATCACTCCGAAATACATGCGGTGCATTCTCACCCAAGAAGAACACATCTCCTGCCTGAAACCTGCCCACATAATCGCCACTAAGAAATTGACCTTTCCCTTCTAATATCACGGTCAATTGCAGAAGTGGGTGCTGATGCAGTCTGTCATAAAAGTAACCTGCACGATCTTCCTGAAATCGAATAAATTCCTTTGGGGACTTAGGGACCTTGAAAGAAATAACTTTAGCCATTGTTAAAAATGGTATCAAATTGAGATAAATCAAAGTTCATTTATCCCAAATTGATCAATATAGTATTGGAAAGGATTAATCCTGTGAAAGATTCCGATGCTGAACCTACATACCTTTATTCAATAATTTGAAGAATAAACAGCAACCTATATAGCGTTCTAAAAATCAAATAAACTATGAATTGGAAAGGCGTATTCCCAGCGGTCACGACTAAATTTCACACAGACGGAAGTCTGGACATGGACTTATTTTTCAAAAACTTGGACTTCCAGCTGGAGAGCGGAGTTCATGGTATTATTCTCGGAGGGACCTTAGGGGAAAGCTCGGTTTTATCTCAAGAAGAAAAGATCACACTCACTGCTGAAACTGTCAAATACATCAAAGGCAAAGTTCCTGTCATACTCAATATTGCTGAAGGTGCTACACAAGACGCACTTTTCTGGGCGAAAAAAGCTGAGGAACTTGGTGCTTCTGGATTGATGATCCTGCCTCCAATGCGCTATGGGGCTGACGCTCGGGAAGTTGTCACTTATTTCAAAACCGTTGCTAATTCGACAAAGCTTCCTATGATGATCTACAATAATCCAGTGGATTATAAGACTTTGGTGACTTTGGACATGTTTACGGAATTGGCTGAATGTCCAAATATCCAAGCTGTAAAAGAATCAACCCGAGATATATCTAATGTAACTCGCATGATCAACCGATTTGGTGATCGATTTAAGATACTTTGTGGAGTGGATACTTTGGCGATGGAAGAATTGTTGATGGGAGCTGTGGGTTGGGTGGCAGGTTTAGTATGTGCTTTTCCAAAGGAAACAGTGACTATTTTCAACCTTATTCAAGCAGGGGAAAATGAAAAAGCCCGAGAAATTTATCGTTGGTTTTTACCCTTGCTGGAGCTCGATATTCACCCAAAACTCGTCCAATACATCAAGCTCGCTGAGCAGCATTGCGGAATCGGTTCAGAGCATGTTCGTGCACCGAGATTGACTTTGATCGGAGAGGAAAGAGAAAGAATTGAGGAAATTATTAGGGAAGGCTTGGCAAAAAGGCCGAAATTGTAGGGAAAAGATAGAAGCTGTAAGACAGGAGACCGAAGTCTCTTTCGTCGCGGTCTCCCATTTCGTTTTAATATTTCAATTTTCCAATCTTCAAATTACTATGACCTACGACTCAATTTTCGAAGCTGCTCAAGAAGCTTTTCTTTTTTACAAAAATGTACCAGGGAAGGAAAAGGCTGTCTTTTTAGAAACCTTAGCGGAAATTCTGGAGTCCAACCGATCCGAAATCGTACCCTTAGCATCAAAGGAATCTAACTTGCCAGAAGGCAGAATCAACGGAGAACTAGGTCGGACAACGGGTCAAATCCGGCTTTTTGCCAATCTATTGAAGGAAGGATCTTGGGTCGAGGCTACCATTGATCCAGCAGTTCCCGATCGACTTCCGCTTCCAAAAGCTGATATTAGGAGATACCTGACACCTTTAGGTCCGGTGGTGGTTTTTGGAGCGAGTAATTTTCCTTTGGCATTTTCCACAGCGGGCGGTGATACTATTTCAGCTTTGGCTTCAGGCTGTCCGGTGATCTACAAAGCACATCCCGCTCATCCTGAAACTTCAAAAAAGGTAGCTGACTGCATTCACGACGCCATATTAAAATCAGGTTTACCCTCCGCACTTTTTACCCATGTGGAAGGTGGGATACCTGAAGGGCAAGCCTTGGTCAAGCATCCAATTACAAAAGCTGTTGCCTTTACAGGGTCACATACTGGAGGCAAGGCATTGTTTGATTTGGCAAATCAACGTGAAGAGCCAATTCCTGTCTATGCGGAGATGGGTTCGGTAAACCCGATTTTCACTTTCTCCAAAAAACTGGAAAATGAGTTGATTCCCCTAGCAAAAGCTTTTGTAGGTTCATTGACATTGGGTGTCGGTCAGTTTTGCACTAATCCGGGGTTGATCTTTGTGCCAAAAGATCAGGCAAAAGCATTTGAAAATGCCATCGCTGCTGAGCTGAATGACATCGCCTCAGCTCCCATGCTCCATCCTGGTATTGCGCAAGCCTATTATGATTCTATCCAATATTTACAATCTCGCGAAGAACTTCGTTGGGTGAAAGTTGCCGATCCAAAACATTTGATCAATGGAAGCACTGCGTTGGCAGAAATAAAGGCGAAAGATTGGTTGGGTGATTCAGTTTTTCAAAAAGAGGTATTTGGAGCTTTTGCCATGATGGTGGTTTATAAAAGTGAAGATGAACTTTTAGAAATCGCCAAAAAACTTCATGGACAGTTGACAATTACCATTTGGGCAGAAGCAGATGAACTGAAAAACCAGCTATTTCTGATCAATCTTCTGGAAGAAAAATGTGGCAGACTACTATTCAAAGGAGTTCCAACTGGAGTAGAAGTAGGTTTTGCCATGCAGCACGGTGGTCCTTACCCGTCGACAACAGACTCTAGAAGCACCTCAGTTGGAGCTCATGCTATCAAGCGCTTTGTTCGTCCCATAGCTTTCCAGGACATGCCACAAGATTTACTTCCTGATGCACTACGGGATGGAAATCCATTGGGGATTTGGAGATTGGTGAATGGAAAATGGGAAAAATAAAGTACGATTTACGAAATACGATTTACGAGCTATTGAGTAGATATTGCCCTTAATTATGATTTTGCAGTACTTTTTAGAAATGTGGGATAATAATTTTCCAATCTTTCAATCTTAGAATTTTACAATTCTTACATGACCTCTAGACACACATTCTCCTGCATAGACGCCCACACTTGCGGCAATCCTGTTCGGGTAGTTTCCGGTGGAGTTCCTTTTCTGAAAGGAAATAATATGCTGGAAAAACGCCAATATTTTCTTGATAATCTAGATTGGATCAGGACAGGTTTAATGTTTGAACCTCGCGGTCATGATATGATGTCGGGCTCGATGCTTTTTCCACCCCATGATCCAGAAAATGATTTTGCGGTATTATTCATCGAGACTTCAGGTTGCTTGCCGATGTGTGGTCATGGCACAATCGGTACGATTACTATTGCCATCGAGGAAGGTCTGATCCATCCTAAAACTCCCGGTTTCCTCAGAATGGAGGCGCCTGCAGGCTTGGTCTTAGTCGAATACAAGCAAGAAGGTAAAAAAGTCAAATCTGTAAAGTTGACTAATGTGAAAAGCTTTTTGGCTGCCGAAAATCTGGAAATCGAAACTGAAGAACTCGGTAAACTGACAGTTGATGTAGCCTATGGCGGCAACTTTTATTGCATCGTTGATCCACAGGAAAATTTCAAAGGACTTGAGCATTACAGAGCGGAACAGCTAATCTCTATGGCTCGAAATCTCCGACAAAAAATGAACGAGCGATACGAATTTGTTCATCCTGAGCATGATCAAATTCGAGGGCTTTCGCATGTGCTTTGGACTGGAAAACCATTAGATCCCACGAGTACTGCAAGAAATGCAGTCTTCTATGGAGATAAGGCCATTGATCGCTCTCCTTGCGGAACCGGCACCTCGGCAAGAATGGCACAGTGGTATGCAAAAGGCTGTTTAAAACAGGGAGATGAGTTTATCCACGAAAGCTTTATTGGCTCCAAATTCATTGGACGGATCGAGGCAGTAACAGAAATCGACGGCAAACCAGCCATTATTCCAAGTATCGAAGGCTGGGCAAAAGTATATGGATACAATACCATCATCTTGGATGACGACGACCCGTATGTCCATGGATTTCAAGTGATATAAAAAGACGCTAGATATAAGACATAAGTATCAAGACTTTCGGCGACCCATTGTCTTGAGTCTTGATACTAACTACTTGATACTTCAAATGAAGCCAACACTCATTATCGGCGGCGGGATCGTCGGACTTTTCACAGCGTATTTTCTTCAAAAAGAAGGAATCGAAGTCACAATCATAGATCGGACTGATCTGAAGGATAATTGCTCCACAGGCAATGCCGGCATGATCGTCCCAAGTCATATCATTCCTCTTGCTGCACCGGGTATGATTACCAAAGGTATTTCTTGGATGTTTTCTTCCAAAAGTCCTTTTTACATTCATCCTCGCCTTGATTTCAAATTGGCTAAATGGTGTATGCTATTCTTCAAAGCAGCCAATGAGACACAGGTGAAAAAGGCTATTCCATTCCTGAAAAATCTTAGTCTGATGAGCAAAGCATTGTATCAGGAGTTTCGCAGTGAGCACCCCGATTCTGCGATAGCATTGGTTGAAAAAGGTCTGATGATGGCCTACCAAACTGAAGCCATGGAAAAAGAGGAGATTGAATTTGCACATTTGGCTAGAAAGCATAGTTTGGAAGCCGAAATACTTACCCCGGATGACATCCGAAAAGTAGAACCAAATTTGGAACTCAAAGCCCGCGGCGCAGTGCTTTTTCCTGGAGATGCCCATTTGGATCCGGGAGCTCTTTTTAGTTTTTTGAAAATTTATCTGGAGGAAAAGGGAGCGAAATTCCTCACTAAGACTCAAGTACTAGGATTTGAGAAATCAGGTTCAAAAGTCGAAGCTGTCATAACCGATCAAGGGAAAATTGAGGTAAATAAGGTATTGCTTTGTGGAGGATCTTGGTCTGGGGAATTGGCTCGAATGCTGGATTTTTCTCTTCCGATGATGGGGGGAAAAGGATATTCTTTTATTCAAGAAAATCAGCCTGAAATCACACAGGCCACTATTCTTACAGAGCAAAAAGTTGCAGTCAGCCCGTACGGTGAAACGATTCGATTTGGCGGAACAATGGAAATCGCCGGCACAAATCAATCTATAAACATGAATCGGGTGAAAGGAATTTTTGAATCCATCAACCGCTATTACCCGGATTTTGAAGCCAAGTTTCCCGAAAAAGATCAGATTTGGAAAGGTCTTCGTCCTTGCTCCCCTGATGGACTGCCTTATATCGGTTTTGCTCCTGATTATTCCAATGTTTTGGTAGGCAGCGGGCACTCGATGATGGGAATTTCTTTAGCGCCAGCCACTGGGAAGATTCTCGCTGAGCTTCATCAGCAAAAGATGACTTCTATGGAAATACAAGGCTTTGAAGTGGGGAGATATTCTTGATAATTGGAAAAGTCATGGGTATAGATCCTATATCTTCACCCATGACTTTCCTCAAAATTATCCTTCTTGGAAGTTGAAAATGGAATTTCATCATGCCATTCTGTCTCCCGTCTTCGCCAGTCCGCAGTGGTGGAGTCTTCCAGCTGGATTTCAAGAAAATATGCTTCAGGAGGCAGAATGTCGAATATCCGTTTACTTCAATTCAATTTCCTCAAGTATTTGAAAAATTCAGAGTCTGTAGAAAGTACAATGCTCGTGTTTTCATCCATCGATTTCTCGAAGCTTTCCATCGTTCTAAGAAATTTGTATAGGTCGATCGAAGTTCTGTTTTTATTATATGCTGAAGCATAAATATCTGTGGCCTCAGCGTCTGCACGTCCTTTTATTTCTTCCGCTTCTCTGAAAGCCTCGGATTGAATTTTTGCCAAATCCCGCTCCTTATTCCCTTCAATTACCCGCGCTTGGCCTTGACCTTCGGATCTAAATTGATCTGCAATTCTATTTCGTTCAGAGATCATTCTGTCGTATACTCGATCTCTAACCTCGTCCACATAGTTCATACGCTTGAATCTAAAGTCCAGAATTCTTACGCCTAGATCAGTGGTGCGTTCATTGGCTTTTTCCAGAACTATTTTTTCGATCTTGTCTCGACCCACAAAAATACCCTGCAATACTTCGATCTCTTCCATAAAGTCCTCTGTAATCTCAGGATCTCGATTGGAAGATCGAACGATCTCCAAGAGATCATGACTAGCGATGGCATTTCTGGTTTCACCGTCCAAAATATCATCCAGTCTGGATTGGGCAGAGCGCTCATCCCTTAGTCGGATAAAGAACTGAAGCGGGTTCGTGATTTCCCATCTGGCATAAGTATCTACAAAGATGAATTTCTTGTCTTTTGTTGGTACTTGGTTTTTGTCCCCATCCCACTCCAAGTATCGCTTATCAAAAAACTGAACTTTGTGTAAAAAGGGCGTCTTGAAATTGATGCCAGGTGAGGTTCTCGGTTCACCTACCGGCTTGCCAAACTGCGTGACAATGGCCTGCTCAGTTTCATCCAGAATGAAGTAACTGTTGAATACCAAAAGGGTCAGAATGACTCCAATTACTGTATATCCTATTTTTCGCTTTCTCATTGGACTGGAGTTTTTACTTTGTCAATATTTAATAGTGGCAAGACATTGTTACCTTTTTCATCTACGATGATTTTGTTACCTATTTTAGGCAGGATTTTTTCCATCGTTTCCAAATAAATCCGTTGTTTGGTTACCTCAGGAGCCTTGACATAGGATTCGTATAAGGCGTTGAATCGCTCCGCTTCACCCTTGGCACGATTGACTCGGTTCAAAGCAAAAGCCTCCGCTAGTTGAATCGTCTCCTCAGCTTCTCCTCGCGCTCTTGGGATAACGCGGTTGTATTCTGCTTCGGCTTGATTGATCAAGGTTTCACGCTCTTGTTGGGCCTGGTTCACCGCGTTGAAGGAAGGCTTCACCGACTCAGGAGGATTGACATCCTGGAGGACCACTTGGTCGATACGGATTCCATTTTCGTATTCGTCACACATCTCTTGCAGCCGAACTTCCACACTGGATGCAACTTCCTGTCTTCCTACAGTGAGTACTTCATTGACGGTGCGATCACCTACCACCTTTCGCATGACAGACTCTGACATGTCTCTCAGCGTCTTTTCAGCATTTCTAACTTTGAATAAGTAATTGTATGAGTTGGTGATTCTATACTGCACCACCCATTCTACGTTGGTAAGATTCAGGTCACCTGTGAGCATCATACTTTCGTCGCCAAACTCACCCACAGTATACTCACTACGCTGTCCCGCCTGGGTGGTTCTAAATCCAAATTCCTGTTTCAGTTGCCGTTGAACTGGGATTTTATGCATGGTCTCAATTCCAAAGGGAATAATAAAATTCAGGCCCGGCAGCACCGTCCGGTTATATTCTCCTAGCTGGATTACCACTCCCTCCTCTTCAGGACCTACAGTCCGGACACTGGAAAAGATCGCCACAAGGACTAAAATTCCAATAATGATTTTACTCAGATATTTCTTGACCCAATCCGGATCAATATTGATTTGATAATTTTTCTCGTCCATATATATTTTCTTTTAAATTTTTTTAGGTAATGAAATTGGACTTCTGCTAATAAATTCCTTCCAACCCAAGGATAGGGTTTAAAAGCTTAAAAAAGAAGGTTTGGTTTAATAGTCCATAGTAAAAGTAAAAAAAATCCCGCCAGCCCATAGTGATTTGTACAGAGACTGGCCTCAAATAAGGGTAATTAAGAAAACCTTATGCAACTGGAATAAGCTGATAATTAATTATGAATATACGCTTTTCTGCCAGTAGGCGAATTTCCCTCAGGTTAGGGACTGAAAGACCGGAGACCGAAGACGGAAGTGGGCCTGAATATTAGAATTTGAGCCAAATTCCATTAATAATTTTAATTTACTGGCAAAGTAGCGTACATACATGTTATTAATTTTGCCCTTTTCCAAATCTTTAATCAATGCCTAGACTTTTCTCAAAATTATTGGCGTTAGCAATAATCAATTTGGCTTCAGGGTAAGCTTCGGTAAATGGCAAGGGAAATTTGACTTTAGCTTTTGAGCTCCACTTGCATTCGAATGCAGTTAACTTTCCTCCTGATTCTTCCACAAAGTCAATCTCCTGTTGTGCCGTGGTTCGCCAAAAGTAAAACTTAGCATCTACTCCTTGATAAGCTTGGTACTTCATTCGCTCCACCAAAAAATAATTTTCCCAAAGCGCTCCCACGTCAGTACGGTTTATTAGTGGATTAAAATTTCCGAGAATTGCATTTCTGATTCCACAATCGAAGAAATAGATCTTTTTCCCTTTTTTTAATTCATTCCTCAAGTTGCGATTGAAAGCAGGGACTATAAAGATCACGAAGGCCTTTTCTAACAAATCAAGATACTTTTCTACCGTGTTTTTGTCGGCTCCAACTATTTGCCCCAGTTCATGATAGTTTACCTCATTTCCCAATTGAAGTGCCAATGCCTTAAGAAGTTTTTCTAGCAGAACAGGCTTTTTGATTTGCTCTAGCATTAGGAGATCTTTGTATAAATAGCTGCCTGAGACGAGTTTCAGCAATTCTTCCTCTTCTCCTTGGCGAGTAATGATCTCTGGATAGCTCCCGAAAATCAAGCGATGCTCAATCAGTCGTTTTTCTTCAAGCAATCCATGATGATCGACCAGCTCCCCAAAACTGAGCGGGAAAAGAAAAAACTCATACTTTCTGCCAGTCAAGGGTTCATTGGAAAGATTGGCCAAGTCAAAAGCCGAAGACCCCGTCGCTATTACTTGCACGTCCTTAAGCCGATCCACAAAGATCTTCAGAGTAAGACCGACGTTCGGTATTCGTTGAGCTTCATCGATAAAGACCAGTTTATGTGATCCAATTATTGCTCGTAATCGGGTTGCACTTGTTTCGCTCAGTTCGGATCGTACATCTGCATCATCTCCATTTAGATAAAAAAATGGTTGTCCAGTCTTATTAAGCACATAATCACAAAGCGTGCTTTTCCCAACCTGCCTTGGGCCCAAAATCAGCATTGCTTTTCCACGAAAAAGACGCTCTTGGATTTTGCTATAAACTCGCCGAATTATTGTATTTGAATTCATGATAGTATACAATTCACAAAAATACTATGATTTTTGTGAATTGATTCACAAAAATCATATATAATTTGTGATTCGATTCACAAATCTTATACTTTTTGAGTTGATTAAAAAAATAATAGGCCGTCTCATAAAGTGTTTCGGTGTCAGCCTGAGCACCTGACCAACGAGAGTTGGGCAGTACGAAGGCCATTCCTAGGGAGTTGGACTACATTTCGACTTCGCTCAATGTGACATTCAGTACTTATGAGACAGCCTCTTAGGTAATAGAAAAAACCAAAAGTCAGAAGCCTACAAAAGCTGGTGGCTCTACTCCATTTGCTCTGAGGTAGGCAATCGCTGCACCTCTGTGATGCGTACTATGATCAATCAATAGCGCCTCTACTTGACGACGGCTAACCGTATTGCCGAAGACTTCGATTTTTTCGGCTGCATCGGCATCGCTAAGTGCCTTGACACTCGCTGCGCCATAGTCGTATGCCTCAACAATGAATGCCGCAAGGACGGCTCTATCGGCGGTGGCAACATTTAAACTGGGAGCATTATCTCCTCCTTTTAGGAATCCTTTTGAAATTCCGACAATCGCAGTTCCGATATGATGAATCTGTTCTTTGAAGGACATCGCACCCGCATCCGTTTTGTAATCCATACCAGAATCTGGCATTTTTGCCAAAACGTCCAGCGTGAATTTCTTGCTGTTTTCCCACTTGGCCAGAAATTCTTCTTTGGTCGTTTGAGCCTGAGTCATAGCTCCGAAAAGCATCAAAGTCGCAGAAAAAAGCGCGACGAAAGTTGATCTAACTGTCTTGTTCATAGGTAAATAAATTTGGTGGAATGTTAAAGTTCAACTATTCCCGATTCAATTCAAATGGAAAGTCTAATTTTGATCTATGAAGAAGTTTTTTGTCTTTTCATTGATCCTTATTGGAATAACGTCTTGCGAAAAGACTTGGCTTCCCCGGCCTCCCGGTTACAACAAAATAGACTTACCCAATCATTCTTATCAAAAGCTGTCAGGTGAATATCCCTACGAGTTGGATTTTTCCAAGGCAAGTCAAGTTGAACCCGATTCGTTTAATCTTAAAGAGACGGCTTGGATAAATCTCAATTACAAAGACTTCGGAGCCAAGGTCCATTTAACCTATAAAAAGATCGACGGAAAGAACACAAAATTTGAAAACCTTTCAAATGATGCATTCAAACTTACAGCTAAGCATCAAATCAAAGCTTATGGGATCGAGGAAGGAGTCCTTATCACACCAAATGGCTATACTGCTGTAGTTGCAGAGCTTTCAGGTGAAGTGCCTACTCAGTTTCAATTCTTCGTAACTGATTCCACAGATCATTTCCTTAGAGGAGCTTTGTATTTCAATACAGCAGTGAAAAATGACTCCTTAGCTCCAGTGATCGAATACATCAAAATCGATATGACTCACTTAATGAATTCTATAAAGTTTATCGATTGATTCATGGAAATTCCCTCAGAGTAATTTGTAGAATAAAAAATGAAAAACCTGCCTCAATCCAGTTGAAGCGGGTTTTTGGTTAAAACTCAATAACTCAATAACTCAATAACTTTTTTTACTTCAAGTTTTTCCAAGAACTGATAATTATAAAACCTCCGGTAAGAGCAATTACTGCTGCAATAAATCCCGGAACTATATTTCCATAAATAAAGAATCCAGTGGAGAAAAGAGCGGCATAAACCATAATTGTACCGGTGACCATCAGTCCAATCTCTTTCGGTAGTTGACCTTGCTCTTGTTTTTCGGCTGGATACCGATCCAGCACTTTTTTCCACCCGTAGGCCGCTGGTGTTACTTTTCTATAGAAAGAAAGTAGGATCTCATCCTTCTCAGGTTGGGTCAGAAATGTTACCAATAGCCAGCCAACTGTGGTAATTGAAACCGAATAAACCAACTTTAAGTAAGCCTGATTTTCAGGGATCAAGATCCAATTTACTTTTGGATTGATCACTTCGAAAAAGATTGCTACGACAAATGAAATCGCCATCGCAGAAATTTCGGTATACGCATTAATTCTCCACCAAAACCAGCGAAGAATAAAAATCAGACCTGTACCTGCACCGATCTGAAGCAAAATATTGAAGGCATCCAAAGCCGAAGACATTGCTAAGGCCAATGTCGCTGAGAGCACCATCAAAACAACTGTGGAAACTCTGCCAACAGCAACAAGCTCCTTGTCAGAGGCTTCAGGTTTTAAGAATCTCAGGTAAAAATCATTTACAATATAGCTTGAACCCCAATTCAAATGGGTCGAAAGAGTGGACATGACCGCCGCAATCAATGACGCCAGAACGATACCAATCAAACCTGTAGGAAGGAAAGTCAGCATAGCAGGATAGGCCAAATCATCACCTAGCTTATCCACAGGAATATCAGGGAAAGCCACCTGCAAGTCAGAGATATTTGGATAAATAACAATGGATGCAAGGGCAATCAAAATCCATGGCCAAGGTCTCAACGCATAGTGAGCAATATTAAAAAACAAGGTAGCCCCCATAGCATTTTTCTCATCTTTTGCTGAAAGCATACGCTGTGCAATATATCCCCCGCCTCCCGGCTCAGCACCGGGATACCAGGTGGCCCACCATTGGATTGCTATCGGCATAATAAACAAGGGAATGTAGATATTGGGATCACTGAAGTCGGGAAGGAAGTTGAGCTTGGTAGCCACCACTTCGTGTGCTAAAAGATTATTTAATGAGCCGATTTCCGGTAAGTCAAGAATAAAATACGCCGCCCCGAAAGAACCAGCCATGGCGATAAAGAACTGGAAAAAGTCAGTCAACAAAACACCTTTTAAGCCACCGAGTGAACTATAGACCACAGTCACAATGGATGCAATTAAGAGCGTCTGAATAGGTGAAAGTCCCAGCATGACACCACCGATTTTAATTGCAGCAAGTGATACGGTAGCCATAATGACCACGTTAAAGAATATACCAAGATATAGTGCTCGAAAGGCTCTCAAAAATGCTGCTCCTTTGCCAGAATAGCGCATTTCGTAAAACTCCAAATCTGTCGTCGCCTCTGATCTTCTCCAAAGTTTAGCATAGACAAAAACTGTCAGCATCCCAGTAAGCAAAAACGCCCACCATGCCCAGTTGCCTGCTACCCCATTTTTTCGGACAATATCAGTCACCAAGTTTGGTGTATCTGCAGAGAAAGTTGTTGCTACCATGGATACTCCCAAGAGCCACCAAGGCATATTTCTGCCGGAAAGGAAAAATTCTTTTGCTGAGCTTCCGGCTGATTTTGCAGTGAAAATCCCTATTGCAAGCGAAATTATGAAGAAGGCAGCGATGATGCCCCAATCCAAGGCGGTTACATTCATAAGGTCTGGGTTTAATTTGGCGTCCAATTAACAAAAATATTTTCTGAATGATAAAAACCTTTTTTAATTTTTTTAGAAAAATGAGTGTGCCATGGGTTCTTCTTGCATTGGTTTACTTTTGCTAAAATCAAATTCCCCTAAATTTCTTTTCTTCCCTATTTTCGCACCATGAATTCAGCTTTGATTCTTCCTATAATCCATTCATATCCTATCCTGGGAAATCAACAACTCCAAGTTTCAGCTCTGGGGGAAGGACTAATTCATCAGACGCTTTTGATTAAAGGCAAAACACAACAATGGGTCCTCCAAGGATTCAATGAGTCAGTTTTTAATTTTCCAGAACGGATTGATCACAATCTCTCTTTGCTAAGCAAACATTCGAAAAACCAGAAACTGCCATTTCTTTTACCATTACCCATCCTAAATATATCAGGTGAAGGATTGACAGCTATTGATGGGAAGAAGTATCGACTTTTTGATTTTGTAAAAGGAAAAACCCTCCAGCAGATCAATAATCCAGATCAAGCCTATTGTGCAGCACATTCGTACGGAGAATTTGCAAAATGGGCCAAAGATATTAGTGGTACTTTGATGCAAGAGACGATACCAAATTTTCATCGCCTTGACCTTCGCTTCGATAAACTCATCTCCGTATCCAAGAAAAAAACTAAGCTCAACCCTGAAGAGATCGATATTCTGGACTTCTATCTTAGCCAGCAGCATTTGGTGGTATGGTATCTTGATCAAGTGGATCATTTGCCACTCCGAACCACACACAACGACACGAAAATCAACAACTTGATCTTCTCGCAAAATTTGGAAAAAGTGGAGGCCATGATTGATTTGGACACCCTGATGGGCGGATACTTGATGTATGACTTTGGCGATTTGGTAAGGACCGTGGCGTGCAGCGTTCCCGAAACTTCGACCCAATGGGATGCTATTCAATTGATTTCGGAGATTTTTGAAGAACTTCTGAAGGGATATTGGGAGGGAGTTAAAGATTTTTCTTCAACAGAGGAAGCAAAATCACTGCTTTTAGGTGGAGAGATAATGACCCTCATCATGGGCTTACGATTCTTTACAGACCACTTACAAGGCAACATATATTATAAAGTAACTTATCCGGAGCAGAACTTTGACCGAGCCAAAAACCAAATGCTTTTTCTTAAAAGTCAACAGGAAAACAGTGAGTTTATAAAAAAGATCTGGTCAGAAGTAACTGGATTGAATTTTTGATTTCCGACAATTGACATCAAATCCTTGGGTTTTGAACACTTGCAGTCTTAATTTGCTTTTTCCCAAAAGCCAGCTCAATTGACAGGAATTTTTGATACCCGAATTGAATACCTCAAAGGCGTCGGCCCTCAAAAGGCCGAATTGCTTAATAAGGAGCTGAATATTTTTACTTACGGGGAAATGCTCCAGCATTATCCATTTCGTTATGAGGATAGGACGAAGTTTTTTAAGATCCGTGAGCTCAATGATGAGTTGGAAAATGTACAGGTAATCGCACGAATCAAGAAAGTCGAACTGGTCGGAACAGGAGGAAAAAGAAGGCTAGTTGCTCATGTGTTTGACGATACCGGGCAAATGGAAATGACCTGGTTTAAGGGAATTCAGTGGGTTCAGCGAAAACTCTTGGCTGGTGCGGCCTATATTTTCTTGGGAAAGCCTGCGCAATTTGGTCGGACTTGGAGCATGGCGCATCCCGAAATGGAACCTGTCACCTCAGCCAATGAAAAGCGGAATAATTTCCAACCGGTTTATTCGACGACTGAAAAACTCAGAAACAAGTTCTTGGATTCGCGAGGAATCTCAAAGATTCTGGAAGTCCTCGTCCCTGCCGTTTATCCGCATATTCCTGAGACCCTTTCACCCGAAATTCTGGAGCAATATCAACTTATTGGCAAACAGGAATCAATCCGACAAATTCACTTTCCGACAGCACCGGAGCTGCTTCAGCGCGCAAGAAAGCGACTGAAGTTTGAAGAGTTTTTCTACCTGCAGCTTCGCCTATTGATGCTGAAAGTCACCCGAACTGAAAAGTCCCGAGGACAAGTTCTTTCCAATACCGAATTGCTGACGGATTTTTATAAAAATCACATTCCCTTCGAGCTCACCAATGCCCAAAAGCGCGTGATTCGGGAATCTTTCTCTGATATGAAGTCCGGCAAGCAAATGAATCGCTTGATCCAAGGGGATGTTGGAAGTGGAAAAACCATGGTAGCATTTATTTGCACCCTAATAGCTATTGGTTCTGGAGCCCAAACTTGTCTGATGGCACCTACTGAGATTTTGGCCAATCAGCACTATGAAGGATTGAAGGAATACGCCGACATGATGGGGCTTAAAATTGCACTTCTGACCGGTTCGGTAAAGAAGTCAGCGCGAAAAGTGATTCATGAAAACCTCCTGAATGGTGAATTGAAAATCCTGATCGGCACGCATGCCCTCTTAGAGGATATTGTTCAATTCAAGAATCTAGGTTTGGCCATCGTGGATGAGCAACATCGATTTGGTGTGGCGCAGCGGGCGAAGCTTTGGGCGAAAAATGAAGAATACATCCCGCACGTCTTGGTCATGACCGCTACACCTATTCCAAGGACACTTGCGATGACGCTTTATGGAGATTTGGATGTGTCAGTGATCGATGAACTTCCTGCGGGCCGGAAACCGATACAAACGGTCCACCGATACGATAAAGATAGACTGAAGGTCTTCGGTTTTATCAATGAAGAAGTAAAAAAAGGACGACAAGTTTACATTGTCTATCCCCTGATCGAGGAATCTGAAAAAATGGATCTGAAAAACCTGATGGATGGGTTTGAGAGCATTTCCAGAGCATTTCCTCAATATCCACTCAGCATCGTCCACGGTGGGATGAAATCCGATGCCAAGGACTATGAAATGCAGCGCTTCATCAAAGGAGAGACGAAAATCATGGTGGCGACCACGGTGATCGAAGTGGGTGTCAATGTGCCAAATGCCTCGGTGATGATTATTGAAAATGCAGAACGTTTTGGGCTTTCTCAGTTGCATCAGCTCAGAGGCAGAGTCGGTCGAGGTGCTGAGCAAAGCTATTGCGTCTTGATGAGTAAGTACGAACTCTCGAGAGATTCAAGGGTGCGGCTGGAAACGATGGTGCGAACAAACGACGGTTTTGAAATCGCTGATGTCGATTTGAGATTGCGTGGACCGGGAGATCTGATGGGAACTCAGCAGAGCGGAATCACTGATTTGTTGATTGCGGACTTAAGCAAGGATGCTCCTTTGCTGACCTTGGCAAGAGATGCAGCACAGCAGCTTTTGAGCAATGATCCTGAATTGACCCAGCCTCAGAATTCACCGATTTTAAGACAGGTAAAGCAGCAGAAGACTACGGCAGTGAATTGGAGCCGAATTAGCTGATTTACGAATTATGATTTTTGATTTACGAGGTCTTAAGTTCCTCAATCTCTATCTTCAAAGGCTAATCTTGTAGAGATGC
Source organism: Algoriphagus sp. (assembly GCF_046296635.1). Classification (GTDB taxonomy): domain Bacteria; phylum Bacteroidota; class Bacteroidia; order Cytophagales; family Cyclobacteriaceae; genus Algoriphagus. The sequence goes on from NZ_JBKBKZ010000010.1 coordinate 24,376, forward strand.
TAGGAGTTTGGTTTGATGTCGTAATTCGTAAATCTGAAATCGTAAATTGATCGATTCAACCAATCCAATTAGCTTTTTTGTTTTTTAGAGAAAAGATTTCCAATTCGCCTAAAGATCTGTTTTTCTTTTTCCCAGAAGAATTTATACTGGCCGAAAATAAAACCATAAATCAGCAGGAAAATCTGGTAAAGCGGCAAAACCAACAATAGGTACAAAACGGTATTTAAAAATCCCTGACCACCGCCACGTTCTACTCCGAAGAAGTTCAGGATTGGATTTTTGATAAACAAAATGGTAAATCCGGTAAGGGCAAAAACCACTAAGACCATCACGACCTGAAAGAGGCTTTCTAGTTTCCACTTGGTCTGAAGACGTTGAAGAAATCCGGGTTTTTGGTCTTTCATAAATTTTACAAGCTGGTTTTAGAAACTTTCCAAGTTCATTCTTCTCCTGATAGTCTAAGCAATGTTTTCTCAAGATTTTTGGAGAATCTAAAATCAGTTTTTTTCACTTTTTCTAATGAGGGCTTTACAGAGGAAATCAAATTTTGCCTTTTTGCAATTATTAGAAGGCCCAGAGTACCCGTGATCTTTAGACCGAGTTTTTGAGCAAATTTTCTACCCTTTAGGTCATCAATAATCAAAAGTGGATCAGTCTTTTCCAGACCTAAGGCAATGGCGCTTGATTCACCTTCATCCAAAGAGGCCTCTAAAATCCGTTGATAAGTCTTATTCTCCGGAGATTCTATAATAAGCCACTTTGGTAATGGCTGATCGAATTCATTTGCAATTTCCGGGGTTATAAAAACGGTTTGGAAAAGCTTTTGAAGCAAATCCAATTCACCAATTTTCTGCAAAAGAATTAAACAGCTGGTGTCAGAGATGATAGTTTTTTGCATTTTCTACATCACTTTCTAGATCTGATTCAGAATAATTAAAAAGAGAAACACCAAAATCACCTAAATTTTCCATGAAGACTGCTTTCGACACTCCTACTAACTCGGCACCTTGACCAAGGGAAAGCTTTCCTTTCTGAAATAAACGAGCCGCAATTGCCATTAAGGCCTCCTTATCATCAAATTCGAAGGTATTAGGAAGTTTGATTTTGAGCGTTTTCATACCATTAATATACTTAAACTCTTTTAAGAAGCTTTTTGATTCGTGTGCAAATATTAAAAGCCACAAATGCCCAGATAATCATCCGTGCAACTGTGGCAAAGAAATTACCAGCTAAAAACCCCCTCATTCAAGCTTTTTAACGCTGGAACTTTATACTGTGCATCCACCAGAATGGAAACATTATGACGGCTGCCACCATAGGAGACCATCCTCACCGGAATATCTACCAATGAGTCCATCACTGCCGTGATCGCTCCTTTGGTCTCTGAAACCATATTTCCCACGATACAGATTATCGCTTGATTTCGGTCCACTTCCACCGTTCCAAAAGCTTGAAGTTCAGCAATAATCTGTTCCAAATGGCTTAAATCGTCTATGGTCACCGAAACCGCCACTTCGGATGTAGTAATCATGTCGATTGGGGTCTTGTACTTTTCAAAAACTTCAAAAATCCTTCTCAAAAAACCATAAGCCAAAAGCATTCGACTGGATTTGATCTTGATGGCAGTGATTCCATCTTTTGCAGCGATGGCTTTTACACCAATCGTATCCACAGTTTCTTTGATCAATGTGCCGTGAGCTGATGGCTCCATCGTATTTAGCAATCTTACTGGCACGTTATAGAGTTGTGCCGGCCAAATGGAGGCTGGATGAAGGATTTTTGCACCGAAATAAGCTAACTCCGCTGCTTCATCAAATGACAGCTCTGCAATAGGACGAGTTCGATCGACTATCCTTGGATCATTATTGTGCATGCCGTCGATGTCTGTCCAGATCTCGCAAACCGAAGCCTTAATTGCAGCAGCAATCAAAGATGCTGTGTAATCACTTCCTCCGCGCTTTAGGTTATCCACTTCGTTTTTGTGGTTTTTGCAGATGTAGCCTTGTGTGATGAAAAGCCTTCCTTCAGGATATTGAGAAAGAATCGCACTGAGCTTTTCAGAGATTTTTCCCAATTCTGGTTCGGAATTCTCATCGATACTCATAAAGTCCAAAGCCACTAAGAATACCGCAGGAACCTCCAATTCTTCCAAAAGTGTTGCAAACAACTTTGTGGAAAGTAATTCTCCCTGAGCTAAGATGTCTCGGTTGATCGCTTCATTAAAGGATATTTTCAAAAGGATATTCAAAAATTCAAAATGCTCATGGATGATAGCTTCGGCTTTTGCTTGGGTTGGAGCCTTTTTCAATAATGCTGGATAAAACTCCAAGTAGTGCAAATGAAGTGCATCAATGCGCTCTTTAGCCAGGGATTTGTCACCTGAGGCTAAGGCATCGCCTATACCCACCAGTGCATTGGTCGTACCGGAAAGCGCAGAGAGCACCACAATCGTAGATTCATCACCTTTGGTTATCAAGTCTTTCACCTGATGCATTCGCTCGGGACGACCCACAGAGGTACCCCCGAATTTCATGATTTTCATATGATTATAATTTTTCTTTAAGGCCATATGGAATCTTCGCATGACAGATGATCATTCCTCTGTTGTCGCTTTGGGTCATACTCGATTTCATAGTTTTATTAATAGGTTTGAATATAGATTTGGTCACTAAAATCAATTGACAAAGCAATCTTGTTTCTTGTCTCTTTGACTTGATACTAACTACTTGATACTTGATACTTTCAAAATCCAAGCATTTTGATTGCAGTGATCGCAGCCTCGTCACCTTTGTTGCCATGCTTTCCACCTGCGCGATCCATCGCCTGCTTTTGTGTATTTGGGGTCAAAACCCCAAAAATCACCGGCTTGTTATACTTCAAGGCAACATTAGTAATTCCGTGTGCTACAGCATCGCAGATGAAGTCAAAATGGCGGGTTTCTCCTTGAATTACACATCCCAAGCAGAGAACTGCATCAATGCTTTCATCCTGTGCGCACCACTGCGCACCAAGCGTAAGTTCAAAGGAACCGGGGACATTTTTACGGATGATGTTCTCTTTGCTCGCTCCGTGTTGGAGCAGAGTCTGATATGCGCCTGAATAAAGTGCCTCAGTCACTTCCTCATTCCATTCGGAGACGATGATGACAAATTTCTTTGTACTGATATCCTGAATATTTTTGGAGCTATGCTCACTTAGGCTTTTGAGTGCAGTGGCCATGAATGTTTGATTTGGAGATTTTTGAAATAAAAAAAGAGTAAGACCCGTGGCCTTACTCTTCTAATTTATGCGGTACACACCAGCATTACTTAGCGGCAAGGCCTTCCAAGCGTGCTTTGTGTTTTCGAGCTGCGGTAAATTCGAATGACTCGTAGTATTTATCCTCGATTTCTGAATAAGTGGCTATCGCATCAGCAATTTTACCAGCTTCCTCTTGTGCTACAGCCAGTTTAGCCAAATATTTTGGAGTCGTGAATTTATTTGTATTAGTACGAGCGGCCTTGGTATAATTTGATATTGCTGCGTCGAGTTTGCCCAATTCAAGATTAGCATCCCCAATTAAGGAATAGGCTTTGGACTGAACCAAATAGTCATCAGAAGAAAAATCTTCCAAATGATTCAATGCATCCTGAAAATTTTTCTGAGAAAGATAAATGGACCCCAAATAGAAATGCGCAAGGTTTGCAGCATCTGTTCTTGGATAATCTTCTACGATTCTAAGGAAACCCTTATTGATTCCATCCCCATTTATGGCGAATTCGACACTGTCTTGTTCAAAGAAGTAAACTGCCTGGAACATTTCAGCTTGGGCTTTTTCGTTTTTATTTTGGTTGTTGATCTGGAAGAAAAGAATTCCTCCAATTAGAACAATAGCCGCGGCTATCACTCCACCGAAAATTTTACTGTTTTTCTTTAAAAAAGCTTCTCCTCTTCCGATTCGCTCTGCGAGCACTTCCGGGTTTTCAAGGACCTCGTTTTGGGATGCTTTTTTAGATTGTTTTGTTGCCATGTTACTCAAATTTCGGTCGCAAATATACGGTTTTTATCAAATACACAAGCCCAAACAAAAAAGCCATGAATCTGGAAAGACTTCATGGCTTTCAATGCATTTGGACGTGGTTTACTCCATTACAAAAGGATAATCTTCCTGAACATAGACATCCTTGAAGGCATCCTGTCCATCAGGCAGTGGGGATTCTTCAGCAAACTTCACAGCATCATCCACTTGTTTTTTCACTTTCTTGATTATTGCTTCGATTTCTTCTTCAGAAAGAATTTTGTTTTCTCTGATTGTAGCCAAAACCTGCTCGATTGGGTCGCGCTGTTTGTATTCTTCAACCTCTTCCTTGGTGCGGTATTTTTGAGGATCTGACATGGAGTGACCTTTGTATCGATAAGTTCTCATCTCTAATAATGTCGGTCCATCGCCTCTTCGAGCACGCTCAGCAGCTTCAGAGACTGCCTCGTGGATTGCTTCTACATTCATTCCGTCCACAGGGAAAGAAGGCATGTCGTATGCTTCACCGATTTTGTACAGTTCTACGACATTGGAGGTACGCGCTACAGAAGTGCCCATGGCATATCCGTTATTTTCAATTACAAAAATCACTGGAGTCTTATATAGCATCGCAAGGTTAAAAGCTTCATGAACAGCGCCTTGACGAACTGCACCATCGCCCATGTAGCAAATGGCTAGGTTTTTTGTACCCATGTATTTCTCAGCAAAACCGAGACCCAAACCCATTGGAACCTGAGCTCCTACGATCCCGTGACCACCCGCAAAATTTCGCTTTTTGTCAAAAATGTGCATCGAGCCGCCTTTTCCTTTGGTTGTACCGGTAGCTTTTCCAAACAATTCCGCCATTACAGCACCTGGATCAGTACCCAATCCAAGCGGATGCGCGTGGCATCTGTAGGCGGTGATCCACTTATCATCTTTGGTCAATGCACTGATCGAACCAGAAGCGCAGGCCTCCTGTCCGATATAAAGGTGACAGAAGCCACGGATTTTTTGTTGACCATAAAGTTGTCCTGCTTTCTCCTCAAACCTCCTCATTAAGAGCATACTCTCGTACCAGAAAGTGTAGGTTTCCTTTGAATATTTTACTTTGGACTTGGTCGCTGCAGTTTTCTTTGCCATATCGTACTGATCAAAATATGCTAATTTAGGCCTCAAATATAGCAATCCCGACCTAAAAATCAGGCAGCCACTCAAATAATTCCCTCCCGCATGCATCTGGAGTCCATCGATTTAATCCAGTTTAAAAATCACCTCAAAACGACTCTGAAGTTTAGCTCAGAGCTGAATTGTATTATGGGTTTGAATGGGAGCGGCAAGACCAATATCCTTGATAGTATCCATTATTTATCACTGACCAAGAGTGCGGTGCAAAGTAGTGACTCGCTTAACATCTCACATGGACAGGACTTTTTTGCGATCAAGGGAAATTTTCAAATTGAAGAAAAACCACTCGAGGTGCGTTGTACTTTTGAGTCGGGGAAGAAAAAACTGATCTATCAAAACGGAAAAGCACTGGACAAAACCAGTGAGCATGTTGGAATGATTCCGCTTGTTTTGATCGCCCCGGATGACACTGAATTGATCAAGAGTGGAAGTGAAGGTCGTCGGAAGTTTTTTGACGGATTGATCTCTCAACTCGATCATCCTTACTTGGATCAATTGATCCGATACCATCATTTTCTTAAGCAGCGGAATGCTTTATTGAAGCAATTTGCTGAAACAGGGCGAAGGGATTTGACTTTGCTCAGTAGTTATGACCAAGAGTTGATTCGCTTGAGTATGATTTTGGCAAAAAGAAGAGCAGAACTGCTTCAACAAATGGCTCTGATGCTTCAGGATCATTATTCGGAAATATCCAGCGGTCAGGAAGTCGTGTCGGTCAATTATGAGACAGAAGCACTGAGACCGGATTTTCCGGCTTATTTTCAGAGCCTTCGGCAAAAGGATTTGGCCACCAAAAACAGCAATGCCGGCATACACAAGGATGACTATGATTTCCTGATCGGTGAGCACTCCATCCGAAAGATAGGCAGCCAAGGGCAACAGAAGTCATTTATAATTGCGCTGAAGCTGGCGCAATTTCAGATTTTTGAAGAAGCGAAAGGTGAAAAACCGCTTCTCTTACTCGATGATATTTTCGACAAGTTGGACGATGAACGAATTGCCAAACTGATGGAATTGATTTCCAAAAGAACTTTTGGGCAGATTTTCCTCACAGATGCCAGACCGGAAAGATCTAAGGGGATTTTAGGCAAGTTGGATGCTGAGGTTTTCTTTTTCGAAGTGGAAAGAGGGGAAGTGAAAAAGTGAAATATGAGTATTCAGTCTGGTCCTAAGTGGATAATCTCTTGAAAAACCGCTGGAAGACCGTAGACAGAAGACCGAAGAGGGACTGAGATTTAGAGCCTCTTCTTAATCTTTGTTTTGATCTGTCCTGCCGTATTTATTCCACTGTGTAGGAAGTCCAATTATTCTTCTCAAAGTTGATATTTGACCAAGGTGCCACATCTCGTGTCTAAAAGACCATGTTAAAGCTTCATATTTCGTCTTTGCAATTGGATGCGCCATCTTCGTTGGTTCAAGAGGTTCCTCCAAATTCGTATCTGTTAATTTATTTAATTCTCTATTTGCGTAAGTGTTGATGATTTCAAGTTCAGCTAATAAAATACTTGGTTCAGGCTTCAATTCATTTGATGTTGATTTCGTCATCATTGAATAAATAGGAAAATAGTCCGATAAAGGTATTTCCTTAAATATTTCCACATTTGGACCTGTGATTACTGCAATTGAGTGAAAATATTGACTTACAATTAAATGTCCTGTCAGCCAAGCTACATTTGTCTCAAACACGTTGGGGGTTTCGTACCAAAAGTTGAACGGTATATCTTGCAAAAGGCTTAAAGTGTGTTCTCTTGTTAGCTTATTTTGTTCCTTGATAAATTCTATTTTAGGATTTTCCATTGGATTATTCGGTTCTTAAAATGGCAGGTAACCATTTTATAAAGGAAGATTGATGGGAAAATGTTCTTTTTCATATTCTTTTATTAGGATCGACAGCACTTCCAGTTCATCTGATTCTTTTGATTCCGGAACTAGATCCAATTGCATAAGGTCATAAGCTCGCTCTAGAGCATCTTCATACTCATTATTGTTTTTTATTGCTTTTAGCTGCATCCGCAATAAAATTTTAAAAAAAGGCCAAACTTGTCATAAGTCAAGTATTTGAATAAAACAGCTGAACAAATGTCCAGCTATTAATTTAGTGATTAAAACGAATATCGATATCCTAAGAGTGCTGAGAAATAATTCCCACTGAAGAAATATTTGTTTTGGTAGGTTTGATTTTCAAACTCAATTCGATTTAAATCGATCACAATGGAGGGTTCTCGTAGATCCAAACCCCACTGTGAAGTAATACTGATTCTAGATTTATTTGATAACTGGTAAAATAAACTTAATTCAGGCCTCAAGACAAAAGTGAACTCTTCTATGAATCTGTTCCCGCCCAATTTTACAGGTACCCTTGGTTCACCATTTCCAAGCCTGACAATTTGAAGCTCACCTCCTTGATAGGTATATTCCTCATTATTTGTTAAACTAAATAAAAAGGAAGTTCCAAGATTTAAGCCAAACTTCGGTAGGAATTGTACGTCATAGGAAATTTTAGGGCCTAAGCTCCAATAGTTAGATCTTACCCCTCCTGAGTTACTTTCAGGATCTAACGGAATATATCTGGTATTGATGTCAAATCTGTGATAACTCAAATCCACTCCAAATGATAGTTTGCTGGTTGAATTTTTCATTAAAGAAATCCCATAGAATCTGTTATCAACAGTTTCAATTTTTAAATCAGGAAAATTACCCTGATAGGTAAAATTGGTAAAATTTGCACCAGTTCTAAGTTCAATTGAAAGATTAGATTGTGCAATTACAGGCAAGCTTAGGCCTAAGAAAATTAGCCATAAACAATAGTTTGTTACCTTTCTCATCTTAATATCCTTTATCAATCTTTTTCAAATTAAACTGCCAGAATGATCCGTTTGAAGAATAACCATGATTTCCACCAGGTTCGCCATAAAATTGACTTTTTAGATTAGTTGTACAACTAAGCCCCCCCCCAGGTCAAGCTGATGAATAGGGCTACTTTCAAAATGTTTGAATTTTTCTTCATGATTAAATAGTTTAAAGTTTAGGTAAATTTAAAGAGTAAAAAACCTATGAAAAATACCCAGTACTGGGTATTTTTCATAGGTTTTTTAAAAAAAAAAGCGGTTTCGGCCTCTTTCTTTATTTCCACAAATCGGCAGGATAATCTCCTGCCTCATGCAACTTTTTCAAAGCTTCGATCACCACAGGCCGATCTTCGGTATACGTCACCCCAAACCAGACTTTTCCGCCTTCCAAGATTTCAAAAGCTGCTTTTCCTTCTTGGATCAAGTTGTTGGCTACTGTAGGTTTAGAGAATTCAGATTTTCAAGTTTGGGGGGAAGAATGGGTTGTTTATTTCTTTAGGATACTATTCCAGAAGTTTTTTCAACTTATCAGGATCCTGCCTCACATCGAAAAAAGTGATAATTTCAATTTCTTCTTTTTGAAAATCTACTCAATAATAAAAAATTGTTTGCTTGGAGACCATGCATCTATAAATGCCTCCAAGTTCAGCCGATTTTGGACAGCTTTCAGGATAAAGTGATATTTGACTGATTTTCCTATCCAGTTTTACTAAAAACTCACTTTTAACCTTGATGCCCCACTCTTCCTCAAGGTAAACAACCAAATTTTCAAGTCTCTTTTCAGCCAATTCTGATATAAAGACCTTCATTCACTTATTCGATCAAATACTTCCCGGAATGGTTTTCTATTTCCTTGGTCTAATTGATTGATACCTTCTTTAATTTCTGCTTTCTCTTCCGGAGTCAATTCATGCCAAAAATCAGAATTCTCTTTATTTACAAAGTCGATAAGCCTTGAAATGAATTCCTCATCATTACTATTCAGGATAGCTTTGACCAGATATATTTTTGAAGTCTCAATATGCATGGTTTCCGTTTTTAAGGAATCTACAAATAAAACGCTTTAACCTTCAAAAATGATTCATTCTTCTATCCCCACAATTCCCCAGGATAATCTCCCGCATCGTGCAGCTTTTTTAGAGCCTCTATCACTACCGGTCGGTCTTCTGTGTATGTGACCCCAAACCAAACTTTCCCGCCAGGCAAAATTTCAAAAGCTGCTTCACCAGCTTTGATCAGATTATTTGCTACAGTTGGGATATAGAATTCTGATTTAAGGTTATTCAAATTAGCTGGCAAGAATTCATTCCACATCTTCTCTATGTCTGCAAAGACATCTTGATGAAATCCCCAGAAATTCATGCTGACAGGTGTATTTTCGGCGATTTCCAGCACTTCATTTTCACCTTTGCTTACGATTTTATCACCTTCGCGGGCAATTGAAGTGCGCTCGATCATTCCGATAAGTTGACCTTTTGCATTGGTTTCGCAGACTCCGCGGCTGACAGTTCCATTTTCTGAAAGTACGTTTTGAATCGCATAGCCCACCATGGCATGAAGGTCGGGTCTCACTTCAGTCGAAAGGAATTTACCCAATACTTCAAATGCCTCTTTCCCATAAAAATCATCCGCATTGATTACAGCAAATGGTTCATTGATCGCATCCTTGGCGCAAAGTACCGCATGAGCCGTACCATAAGGTTTCACTCTTTCCTCTTGCTTTAATTCTGCTGGGACAAAGCTATCCAAGGACTGAATGACCCAATCCACTTCAATTTTCCCTTCAAGTTTTGGAAGGAATTTTTCTTTGGCTACCTCAAGGATTTCCTGACGAACGATAAAAACCACTTTGCCGAATCCTGCGCGGATGGCATCAAAAATCGAGTATTCAAGGATGGTTTCGCCGCTGGGGCCGAATCCGTCAATCTGTTTATTTCCGCCGTATCGGCTGCCCATTCCGGCAGCCAACACCAAAAGTGTTGGTTTGTTAGTCATAATTAGGTTTTAAAACGCTGACAAAATTAGGTTTTTATCCACGGCTGCCAAACCTTGATTTTTTCGATATTCGGTTAATTATTAAGCCACCAAATCAATTTTTTATAAAAAAAACGAATGAATAGCATTCAGAAATATCTTATATAATGATTTTAGGTGCATTTTTTTACAGAAATGGATGAAAAAATATCCAGTAAAGGTTAAAAGTTTAATTTTTCTAGTACTTTCATGCCATAATTTCAATAATACCTTAAACCTGTTGAAAAAAATGAAAAAAATAGAAGCGATCATTAGAACCTCCCGCTTTGACAACATCCATGCTTGCGTATCAAAGCTTGGAGTCAAGTTTCTCTCCTTCTATGAGATCAAGGGGATGGGTTTTGAGCATGCACGACAAGAAATGTATCGGGGTGTGGCTTATGAACCCACATATATCCCACGTACGAAACTGGAAATAGTGGTTCCTGACGATTTGGCCCCCGGTGTCATCAATTGCATTCTCGCTGAGGGTAAAACCGGGGAAGTGGGCGATGGAAAAATTTTCGTCTACGACGTCCAGGAAGCTTATCGTATCCGCAACAGCGATACTGGAGAAGCTGCTCTTTAAAAAACCTATTACTTATCACCACACCTATTAGACCTATGCAAGAACCTGTTCAAGACCTTTTCACGGTCAATAATCTTTGGATGATGATTGCCACCATTTTGGTATTCATCATGCACCTAGGCTTTGCCACGCTAGAGGCGGGACTTACCCGCTCAAAAAATACTGTCAATATTCTCTTTAAAAATACCATCATCCCAGCAATTGGAATTCTTACTTATGCAATTGTTGGCTTTAATTTGATGTACCCTGGGGAAGACTTCGTCGGAAGTTTCTTTGGATTCGGAGGATTAGGACTGAGTCTTCCAGAAGGCTGGGATACCAGCAATTACAGTGAAGGATATACCTATTTTACAGATTTTATCTTCCAGGCAATGTTCGCAGCGACTGCTGCTACGATCGTCTCGGGTGCAGTGGCAGAACGTGTGAAATTAGGCCCATTTATCACGTTCTCTATTTTATATGTGGCCTTCATCTATCCAATTGTCGGTATGTGGAAGTGGGGAGGAGGATTTCTAAATACACTTGAGACACCTTTTTATGATTTTGCTGGATCCACAATTGTCCACTCAGTTGGTGGATGGGGAGCCTTGGTTGGCGCTTACTTGTTGGGCCCGAGAATTGGTAAATACACAGCACAGGGTATGAAGGCAATTCCTGGACACAATATTCCCATGGCAACCATCGGCGTCTTTTTGCTGTGGTTCGGATGGTTTGGATTCAACGGAGGATCTGTTTTGAGTGCCTCACCGGGTTTGGTTTCCAAGGTTTTTGTTACCACTTCTCTTGCCGCTTCTGCAGGTGCATTTGGAGCGTTGATTGTTTCCTATTTGAAATTTAAAACCTACGACATCACCATGGTTCTCAATGGGATCTTGGCTGGACTAGTGGGAATCACAGCTGGTGCTGATCAGATGGGAGTTATTGATTCCGTGATTATTGGATTTGTAGGAGGGGGTATTGTTGTTTTCGGAGTTGTCTTTTTTGACAAAATAAAGATCGATGATCCGGTAGGAGCAATATCTGTACACCTAGTTGGGGGGATCTGGGGAACGCTTGCGGTGGGTCTTTTTGGAGATCTTGCAGGAATGAGTCAGATCATTTCTCAATTGATTGGAATTGGAGCCACGGGAGTATTTTGTTTTGCAGCTGCATGGCTTATTTTCTTTACGCTAAAGAAAACTATCGGAATACGTGTTGATGAAAAAGAAGAAGTCGAAGGACTTGACATCAATGAGCACAGTATGCGAGCTTATCCAGATTTCATGACAAAAGATTAAACAAAAAAAACAACCAACCACTACCAAATCAACCAAAAAGCCCCGAAGCGTAAAATCCTCGGGGCTTTCTTTTTTTTGTGAAGTATTAATAAGCTGGTCTAAAATAACGGTTGAGAATAGGTTTATGACTCAATCCAAAAGTGTCATAACACCAATCTCTGAATTCTTCAATCTCAGTCGGCATCAAATATTTCATTCCCTTTTTCAATTCTCGCTCAAATAAATAGGCATTGAAGCTGACTTTTTGCAAAATGGTCTTCACATATTCTAGCATGGCTGTCTTCATTTGGGTTTATTAACTCATTTTAAGGTACGATACGAGGGCTTTTACAAGGATGTTACGTTATTTTTGAAAGTTCGAAGTTTAGAATAATCCCTATTTTCGCATTCATGTTCAAAACGATTCTTCGCACCACTTTCGTATATCTGACTCTTTTGCTCGTGAATTTTTCACATGCACAGCAAGTCCAAATAGATTTGGGTGCAGATCAAATTGGGCTCAATGAGACTTTTACAATCAAAGTCACCCTGTCTAACGACAAGATTAAATCCTACGATCAGCTTCCTGAAATCCCGGGATTCCAAAAGCAGGGACTTTCTCAATCTTCCTCAATGAACATCATCAATGGGCAGATGAGCAGCTCCAATAGCATCATTCAATACTATAAGCCAATTCGAAAAGGACAATTTACCCTCGGGGATTTTTCTGTTTTGATCAATGGTCAGTCTTTTGATTCTCCCGGTAAAAGAATTACAGTCACGGATCCCGTTAGCGCACAAGGATTTGGTGGAAATCAATCAGATCCATTTAATGACTTCTTTGGCCGAATTGCAGAAGAACCCGAATATATTGAACTGGATGATGACGCTTTTTTCTCGGTTTCAGTGGATAAAAAAGAGATTTTCGCAGGGGAAGGGTTTAACCTCTATGTAGCATTTTACATGTCTGAGCAAAACCAAGCCCCTTTTCAGTTCTATGAGGCAGGAAGGCAATTGGATGCGATTTTGAAAAAGCTAAAACCTAACAGCGTTTGGGAGGAAAATTTCAACATTACCACGATTGAGCCAGAGGTGGTGACGATCAACAGTAAGAAGTGGATCAGGTATAAAGTCTATGAGGCTTCATTCTTTCCTTTTTCCGAAGGGAAAATAGAAATTCCTCGGGTTCCTTGGGAAATGATCAAATATCGAGTGGCCAAAAATCCATCTTTCTTTGGAGCAAATCGCTTGGAGGATTTCAAAACATTTTATTCCAATCCGCAAACCGTGACCATTAAACCATTGCCTCCACACCCCCTGAAAAATGAAGTAAGTGTGGGTGTATTCCAGTTGCGAGAAAATATCAGCAATTTGGAAGTTGAGACTGGACAGGGGTTTGAGTATAATTTTGGAGTAAATGGGGTTGGAAATATTAATTCCGTTTCTCCTCCAAAGCGGATTTCAGGAGCAAACCTGAACACTTTTGACCCAAATATCAGACAGCAAATCAACCGAGGCTATGGTCGAGTGTCGGGCATCAAGGAATTTAATTATTACATCACCATCAATGAGGCGGGTAATTACGAGCTGGACGATCACTTCCAATGGATTTACTTCGATCCGGTGAGAGCTGTTTACGATACGTTAATGCCTACGGCAAAAATTGTCGTATCAGGTGAAAGCAAAGTAAATCAGGCGCTTTCCGGTCAACGATTGGGAGGGATCTACGATCGAATTGGAATCGACAGTAACCAGTTTTTAAACGAGAAATATAAATACTACTTTACGATCGTGATTAACTTGCTTCTCTTGGGAGCTGTTGCCCTACTTGCGGTTCTGATAATTAAGAAAAAATAATGGGAAATTCATTTGGTAAGCTTTTCAAGATCACCACCTTCGGTGAATCACACGGAAAAGCTTTGGGAGCGATTGTGGAGGGTTGTCCGGCGGGATTGGAATTGGATGAGGAGATGATTCGCCTAGAAATGCAACGCCGCAAACCCGGTCAATCCAAAATCACCACACAGCGAAAAGAGGAAGATGAATTCGAAATTCTATCTGGGGTTTTTGAAGGGAAAACAACCGGAACGCCCATTGGAATTGTAATCCAAAACTCGGATCAGAAAAGTAAAGATTACTCTCATATTGCAGATAAATTTCGCCCTTCACATGCAGATTACACCTATTTTGAAAAATACGGTCTTCGGGATTACCGAGGTGGAGGCCGATCCAGTGCTCGCGAGACTGCTGCAAGAGTCGCTGGCGGAGCTATCGCAAAGCAATTTTTAAGCACCAAAGGAATTACGATTCAGGCCTTTGTTTCCCAGGTTGGAGATTTAACAATGGATCCTGATTATTCAAAGTTCGATTTAGAATTGGCAGAGGAAAATATCATCCGTTGCCCCGATCCTGAAATTGCCGAAAAGATGATTTCCTTGATTGACACTGTCCGACTTGACCGTGATACTATTGGAGGTGTGGTGACTTGTGTTATAAAAAATACCCCAGCAGGCCTTGGTGAACCCGTCTTCGATCGACTTCATGCCGAACTCGGAAAAGCAATGCTCAGTATCAATGCAGTCAAAGGCTTCGAATATGGGAGTGGATTTGAAGGTGTGAAAATGAGAGGTTCTCATCATAATGATGCTTTTATCAAAGAAGGAGATCAAGTTCATACAGTTACTAATCACTCAGGAGGAATCCAAGGGGGAATCAGTAATGGTGAGGACATTTATTTCAGGGTTGCATTTAAGCCTGTGGCTACAATAATGCAGGACCAAGAATCTATTAATGAAGCAGGAGAGTCGGTTACTGTGAGTGGAAAAGGACGACATGATCCCTGCGTTGTTCCACGTGCCGTTCCGATTGTGGAAGCAATGGCTGCTTTGGTCATAGCAGATTATCTTTTGTTGTCAAAAAGCAATAAACTAGCAGATATTTAAACTTATCTCTCCCTTGAAAAAATTACCTCTACATACACAAATCATTATTGGTCTGGTTTTAGGCTTAGGTTTTGGATTGGTTTCCATTCAATTTGGAATCCCAAAGTGGATCACCTTGGACTACATCAAGCCGGTTGGAACAGTTTTCATCAATGGTCTGAAAATGATCGCTATGCCGCTGGTTTTGGCGTCTTTGATTATCGGTGTTTCCAATCTTGGCGATATTTCCAAGTTAAGTAGAATAGGGGGGAAAACGATCCTGACATTCTTGATCACTACGATAATTGCGATCTGTGTCGGTTTGACGCTGGTTAATGTATTCGAGCCGGGCGAGGGTCTGCCTGTTGAAACTCGCAATAACTTGATGAACATGTATGAGGGAGACACAGGCAAAAAAATGGAAGCAGCAGCTGAATTGAAAGACCAAAGTCCTTTACAGCCTATTGTAGATATGGTTCCTCAAAATCTCTTTCAGGCCACCACGGATAATGCAGCAATGCTTCAGGTCGTTTTTTTCGCAATTATCGCTGGAATCGCATTACTCCAAATCCCCAAGTCTAAGGCTCAACCTGTTATTGCATTTTTTGACGGATTTAATGAAGTAATCATCACAATCGTAAACTACGTCATGTTGATTGCGCCTTATGGCGTCTTTGCATTGATGGCCTCGCTGATAGTGGAGATCGCAGGTGATAACCCTGAGTCCGCAGTCACACTTCTATTAGCACTCTTGAAATATAGTTTACTTGTGTTAGGAGGCTTATTCTTCATGATGTTGGTGGTTTATCCTTTACTCTTAAAGGCTTTCACAAAAGTGAAATATGTGGATTTTTTTAAAGCAATCCGACCGGCACAACTCTTAGCTTTCTCAACGAGCTCCAGTTCTGCTACACTTCCTGTAACCATGAAACTTACCGAAGAGGAATTAGGAGTATCTGAGAATATCACCAGCTTCGTTCTACCTCTTGGCGCTACGATCAATATGAACGGGACCAGTTTGTACCAAAGTATTGCAGCAGTATTTATCGCTCAAGCCTTGGGTATGGATTTGTCTTTCACTCAGCAATTAATGATCGTATTGACTTCCACATTAGCGGCGATTGGTTCGGCTGGGGTGCCGGGTGCAGGTTTGATTATGCTAATTGTCGTTTTGGAGTCGATAGGAGTTCCTGCCGCAGGTATTGCCTTAATTATGGCTCCCGATCGTATTCTTGATATGTTCCGAACTGTGGTCAATGTCACAGGTGATGTGGTTGTGACCACTGTGGTGGCAAGTACTGAGGGAGAATTGCCTGAGGGAATGCTGAGAAAGAACAATCCTTTCACTGCAAATGAGAGTGTTCAGGAGGAATCTTAAAAGAGAAATATTCTAAATTAAAAAAAAATAACCCCTGCCGAGACGTCTCAGCAGGGGTTTTGCATTTAACCCGGATTATGCATTAGGTTTCGTTATGAGGCTTGTAATTTCAATAAAATCTGGCTGTTTGGAGACTGAGTCATAGCACCGCTATAATGAAGTCGAAAACAGCAATGTAATAACTGATTTTGAAGCAATTACGGGCCGCAATAGAATTGCTAATGTATATTTCGGGTTTAAGTTGGTTTAGTTATTTGCTTGCAACGTACGCTTCGAATCCGCTTGAAGTAGAAACTTTGAAGCTAATTCCTTCAGGAGTTCCAGGCTTTTGAATTGTGTAGATTTTGTGAAGTCCTTGAGGATTGTCGATCAATTCCGTATGAATCAATTTCATTCCGTCATAGATTTGCACGGTTACTTCTTTTGCTTCCAAGTTTGAAACTAGAAGTTTGTATTTGTTGTCGCCCAGTGCAGTTACTCTGGAATATACAAGTGGTTTAACAATCACCTGGGTGTTAAATGTAGCAGTTCCAAGTGTTCCGTTTGAATCAGATACTTCAATTGAATAATTTCCTACAGGAAGTGCATTCAAATCATATCTTTTTGTAAAAGCTACATTTTTGGTGATTCTGTCACGAAGTACCAAACGATCATCAGCATCAGTGATTTTTACAATTAATGTTCCCTGAGGAGCATTATTTACAGCTATTGTTACTTTAGCAGCTTCAGTTTGTCTGATTTCTACAGACTTCTCATAGTTAAAGGCGAACGCTCCAGTTGCGATCCCCGCAACAAAAAGCATTGTGAATAATTTTTTCATTTTTACTAGTTGGTTTAATAGGTTAAGATTTAAATTGATTTTCGTTTGACTGAATTCAGTCGACTCTGGTTAAAATAGGGTTGAGAATTTTTTGTAACCACAGCATGGACAGATTCCATCAGGGGGATATTTTGGGCTACAGGGTCTTCGATGCAATTCGAATTACATTACAAAGATACCTAACGGGCCATTAATTACAAATGTTTCAATGAAATAATAATAATATTTCGAATTCAGTAACAAAAATAACGAAATATTGAAAATAATATAAATTATCTCCGTTATCGATTGCGAAACTTGTTTTATTAGGAGGAACTGAATGCGAACAGTATTATATTTTGCTAAAAGTAAAAAAGTATAATTAATGTATCTACATCAATATTGAATTTTCCCTTTTCGCAATCGATTGTAGAAGTAAAGGGAAATTTATTAAATTGATCTAAGTCAAACAAAAAAGCCCGAATACCTCGGGCTTTTCTGCTAAAAATTGAATAGAAAGTCTGAATTTACACTTAAATTCCTTTTGAAGTTACCTTAGCAATTGCTTCCTGGGTGAATTTACCTTTGAGTTCAATAACTATTAAATCACCTTCTTTCTGATCCCCTACCAAAATAACCAAGTCGGAGATAGTACTCGCTCCCTTAGAGTAGATTAAGACCCCACTTTTACCTCCTGAGGTTTCCATTAGTAATTCGTATCGTTCCCGATCAAGTCCTTTCTGTAAAGATTTGAATTCGGAGTAACTTTCGGATCCTTTTGGAAGAGAAAAGAAATTGAGTTTTTCAACTGACTTAGCTACAGTCGCCATGTCATTTTTGTCGATGTCTATCTTGAAGCCTTCGGCAAAGTTCATGAAGTTACCTCCAAGTTCAAGTTGAAAGAAGTCGTCATTTGATTTGTACTTGTCTTTAAGTGCAGCAACGCTTTTGCTTTGAGCATTTACGGTAAAGACTAGTGCGCAAAGGCTGAATGTAAGAATGAGTTTTTTCATCGTATAGGTGGTTTAGTTTTCAAATATTTTTTATTTCGGTTCTTTTGGACCTTTACTTCCTTTGCCATATTTATCCATTCCTGGAATATTGGTTTTGTCTGCCAGCATATTCAGATCTTCATAGGTGAAGGCTCCAAGCATGGAGAGTAGAGTGAAACTCTTGGTATCGCCGGTAATCATCATTAATTCCCGGACAAGGCCCCCCTCTTCCCGCACCATGAATTTCAGACTTGTGCCCTTTTCTTGAACGTCCATTAATTCCTCGTACTTATTTCGATTGAGTGTGGCCATCGCTTCCTTGTATAGAGACATGCCCTCCACGGCATCCGATGACAGAATTCTGATTCCTTTTACTTTGGAGATCAGTGTGCCTAATTCCTGTGCTTCGACATCTTTGTCGGTACTGCTCTTTAGAAAGCCTCCGGCCATCTGCATCATTTTTGGAGAAATATATACTCTGGAGAATCGATCGTCTTCCATATATTTTCCGAAAAATTTCTGGATGCCGTCATCCTGAGAAAAGACTGAACTGGTGATTCCAGAAATGAATAAGAATAATAAGAATGTTTTTTTCATGTGTTTATAATTTGATTTATATCGGTCACACCTGCCTGCCGGCAGGCAGGTGGAATCTTCGCATGGATTATAAACATCCCTCTGTGTGTCCCTTTGGGTCATGCCTGTCTGCCGTCAGGCAGGCTCGATTTCATCGTGTCGTAGTTTGATCCAGCTGGAAAAGCTGGTTTGTTGTGTTTAGATACTTTAGATCATTAAGCGGTCTCAATTGGTCCTGTCCTTTTGATAGGTTATCCTGGATTATTGCAAATGCTTGCATGACATCTTCATATGCTTTTTGCTCGGCTTGATTCTGTTCATGAGCTCTCCAGCCCCAAAAGCTTCCCAAAAGAATCGCTACAGAAGCCGCCCAACTGATCCAAGTGATGTTCAGCTTCCGGGCTTTTGTTTTAGGAACGCTCAAGTTCTTCGGCTCTTCGGCTTTGAATTTACTGATTGCCCCGAAAAGTGCTTTTTCCTGTTCATATCCCTCAACTTCCAGAATTAATCTTCGAAGCTCCTTTTCTTCGCTATGGGAAGTTTCAGCCTCCCAATACTTTTCCAACAACTCTTCGATTCTTGACTTCATCTGTTGATTCCTTGGTTAATTAATTTTTCACGGAGTGTTTTTCTTGCCCTGTGGAGGTTGACTTTTACCTGATCCAGACTGATTTCCAATTGAATGGAAATTTCCTCATAACTCAATTCTTCCACCTCTCTCAAATGGAATATTTCACGTTGCTTTTCAGGAAGCTTATTTACCAAATCGAAAATCAGCCGATGCGATTCTTCAAATTCAAGTGAATTCGACTCCTCCGCGGCCGGTTCTTGCATTTCTTCCAAACCACCTAAGCGATGATTTTTTCGATGATGCATTAGCACTTCATTTTTCAAGCTTTTCACCATCCATCCTGTCAAGTTTGGATGGGATTGAAGTTCCGTTTGACGCTCCACTGTTTTTTCGAAGACATTTTGCAAGGCATCCTCCGCAAGATCCCGATCTTTGGTCCAGAGAAAAACCATCCGGAACAGCTTGCCTCTCAAGGGCCAGATGTGTGTCTCGAAAAATGAATTCATTTATGAAGGTGATGCAGATGAGGAGGAAATGTTACAGGCCTTTTCAGAAAAATCGGAAATTTATTTGCGACGGCCTAAAACTGATCGGAATCGAAGTGGTTTGTTGGATGAGGTACTTCTGATCTAACTCAAAAAATTGCTTAGATTAAGTATAAATTCTTCACTAAAATAGTATGCATGCAGACTATTTTATATTTTGCATGGATGATTTTGGAGACTTTATATCGAGGAAGTTTTGAGAAAAGGGCAAAAAAAATCCCGATCCATGTGGATCGGGAGGGTGGTGATAAGTGGACTCGAACCACCGACTCACGGATTTTCAGTCCGATGCTCTACCAACTGAGCTATATCACCGACTCGTAAAGTGATGCAAAGGTAGAAATTTGACTAGTTGATACAAATGCTTTCAAGAAAAAATAAACCCAAATTAACTAAAAACAAGCTAATCTGATCACTATGAGCATTTTACCGCAACTCGTATTTGTCCTTATTTTGGGCGCTGCGGGGTATATTTTGAGTAAAAGAATCAAATTCCTCAGAAGAAACATTCTTTTGGGAAAAGCTGAGACCCGAAACGACCAGTCAGGAGCTAGATGGAAGACCATGACTCTTGTGGCTTTTGGGCAGCAAAAAATGTTTGCCCGGCCAATTCCAGCATTTCTTCACCTATTAATTTATGTAGGTTTCCTCGTGATTAACCTGGAAGTCTTGGAATTTGTTCTTGACGGACTTTTAGGGACACATCGGCTATTTGCTCCGTTTTTAGGGGGCTTGTACACCGCTGCAATGAACATGTTTGAATTCCTAGCGGTCGCCGTATTGGTTTCTTGTGTAGCTTTCTTGATCCGAAGGAATGTGATGAAGGTGGAGCGATTCACCAAACCTGAGCTCAAAGGATGGCCTGCCTTGGACGCCAATTTGATCTTGGTAATCGAGATTATCCTGATGTTTGCTATACTGACTATGAATGCTACAGATCAAATTTTGGCTTCCCGTGGAGATGAGCATTATTCTATTTTAGGGGGGCTGTTTTTCAGCAGTATGATTCAGCCGATTTTTCAAGGGATGTCTGATGGAGCTTTAGTCCTTACTGAGCGCTTTGCGTGGTGGTTTCATATTATTGGCATTTTAGCTTTCGCTATTTATGTGACTTACTCCAAGCATTTGCACATTTTCCTTGCTTTCCCAAATACCTGGTATTCCAATCTCAAACCAAAAGGTGAAATGGTCAATATGCCTGAAGTGACCAATGAAGTGAATATGATGCTGGGAATTCCTGTCGAAAACCCTGTGGAGCCTCCTTCAGAGATCGGTCGATTTGGTGCCAAGGATATCAATGACCTCAGTTGGATTAATGTTCTGAATGCCTATTCATGCACCGAATGTGGACGATGTACGGCTGAATGTCCTGCAAATATTACCGGGAAAAAACTTTCGCCACGAAAAATTATGATGGACGTGCGAGATCGGGCCGATGAAGTGGGGAAAAGCATTGACACCGGAGGAGCCGGTTTTGCTGATGGAAAGTCTCTTCTAGGGGACTACATTACCAAAGAGGAAATCAACGCCTGCACCAGCTGTAATGCATGTGTGCAAGCATGTCCTGTAAACATTGATCCGCTGAACATTATTCTTCAACTGCGACGGTATGTGGCGATGGAAGAATCAGGAACGCCAGCTCAGTGGAACGCCATGTTCCAAAATATGGAAACTAGTTTTTCTCCATGGAAATTCAGCCCTTCAGATCGATTTAATTGGTCAGAAAAAGTGAAGGAAGAGAATAATCAGTGATCAGTTTTCAGAGGTCAGTATTCAGTGATTTGGCTAATAAATCGTAATTAAAATTAAGTTTAGAAGGAGCAATTAAAAAAGTGTCGGGTTCAAAAAGTTAAATGACCTCAACACTGATACAGCCCTCATAAATCGTAATTCGTAAATCAAAAATCCCAAGATGTCTACATATAAAGTCCCAACTATGGCCGAAATGGCCGCAAACGGTCAGGCACCAGAAGTTCTATTTTGGGTGGGTTGTGCCGGTTCTTTTGATGATCGATATAAAACCGTGACTCAGGCTTTTGTGAAAATATTAAATAAAGTCGGTATCAGTTTTGCTGTCCTTGGACCTGAAGAAGCCTGTACAGGAGATCCTGCAAGACGAGCTGGAAATGAATTCCTTTTCCAAATGCAGGCTGTAGCCAATATTCAGGTGATGAATGCCTACGAAGTAAAAAAGGTTGTGACAGCTTGTCCACACTGCTTCAATACCATCAAAAATGAATATCCCGCTTTGGGCGGAAACTATGAGGTAATTCACCATTCTCAGTTTCTTCAGGAATTGATCAATGAAGGAAAGGTCGCTTTAAAGGGTGGAGGAGAGTTCAAAGGAAAAAAAATTACCTTTCACGACTCTTGCTATCTTGGCCGAGCAAATAATGTCTATGAAGCTCCTCGAGAGGTCATCCAAGCATTGGATGTTGAGTTGGTGGAAATGAAACGCTGCAAAACCAAAGGCCTTTGCTGTGGTGCTGGTGGTGCGCAGATGTTTAAAGAACCTGAGCCTGGTAAAAAAGACATTAATATCGAGCGTACGGAGGAAGCATTGGCTACCGGTGCGAGTATGATAGCTGTAGGTTGTCCATTCTGCTTGACTATGATGACTGATGGCGTGAAAAACCAAAATCGCGAAGCAGATGTCAAAGTCTATGATTTGGCAGAAATGATTGCCAAAGACATGGGGATATAGTTTGCATCTAAATATCCTTAATGGTACAATCGTACGTAATTGTGTTTGAAGTTGGGAGACCGACGCTTAGACTACGGCTAGGCACGAGCCACCGATTAAGCATTCAATTAAATTCAACTATCAATTTGGAAATTTGAATCAATTAAACCCTTTTTGCCGTTATGCAGAAGGGGTTTTTATTTGTGTAATTAACAAGCCGTATGTACCTTCCTTTTGCTCAAATGCCAGAATATTCCCGAGTTTGGGTGTATCAGGCAGACCAAAAATTATCCGAAACTGATGAAAAAATCGTTCAAGAACGAATGAAGGCATTTTGCGAAGGCTGGAATACTCATGGAAACTTGATGCCAACATCTTTCGAAATCGTAGAAAGTCAGATCTTGATTTTGGCAGTGGATGAAAGTAATCTCGGCGCAAGTGGCTGTTCGATCGATAGTTCTGTCCGAACTTTGCGCGAGCTGGAAAAGGCATTAAATATCAATTTTACAGATCAAGGGAAAATTAGCCTAAAGAAATCATCCGGAGAAATGAAAGTCATTCCTGCTCTTGGGGTGAAGTCCAGAGTGTCTTCTGGCGAGATTGACTTACATACTGAAGTCATCAACCCAAGTATTCGTATCAAAGCCGACCTTCAAAATCTCTGGCAGCCTGTCCGAAATAGTTGGCTTAATAAGTATTTTCCAAATTAATTAGTAATATTCAGCATTGACCGACAATCACCTTTCGATGAACAAGCATTTTTTATGGATTTATGTATTGGCACTTCTAGTTTTCGCAGGTTGTAAAAGCTTGCAGGAAAAAGGAAACGATCAGTTCCTATCAGGACAATACCAATACGCTATCGGCACATTCACTCAGATTTTGGCTCAGGATTCTTCCAATCTTGAAGCGAATCGAGTTATAGCTGAGAGTTATCGCCTTTCGAACCGAATTGAAAAGTCTGAGCCTTATTATCGACAACTGGTTGAAGAGGAGCCAACTTTCAATAGTTATTTTTTTCTGGGACAGAGTTTAAAGGCCCAGCAAAAGAATGAGGAAGCCAAAGAAGCCTTTGAAAAAGCTAAAAGTTATACATCTGACGAAAAGTTATTGGCAAGAAATCAGCGGGAAATCGAATCAATTAAACTCGCAGAGGGAATTGAAGACTACTGGCCAAATCATGTTCTGTTCAACTATACCGAATTAAATACTCCTGGGGCAGATTATTCGCCGGTTTTGAGTGAAAAATTCCTCTATTTCACTTCAGGCAGACAAGCTTCGGGATTATATGCAGCTACGGGCACGCCTTATACAAAGCTTTTTCGTGCAAGAGCTGATGGAATAAAAGTGGATGTTGGAGCAGTTCAAGCACTACCAGAGTTCAAAAATGAAGAAGGTCTTAATCAAGCTTCTATCGCAATTAGTCCCGACGGAAATACGATCATTTATGCAAGAGGTAATTCCACCTCACCAAAGGACCTTCCAGAGGTAGCTCTGTTTGCATCTTACTTCCGAGGAGCAGGATTTACTCAGCCCATTTGGATGCCGGTAAATGAAGAAGAGACTTGGTGGAATTCAACTCCGGCTTTTAGTCCGGATGGTTCTGAACTTTATTTCGCCTCTAACAGACCAGGGGGATACGGTGGAATTGACATTTGGAAAGCCACTCGGCTTGCCAATACTGACTTTGGCAATCCGGTAAATCTTGGCCCGACAATCAATACACCTGGAAATGAAATGTTCCCCAGAATGACTCCTGATGGAAAATTCTTTTTCTCCTCAGATGGGCATCCTGGATATGGAAAACTGGATTTGTTTGTAGCTGAAAAGGATGAATCAGGTCAACAGGTGGTTAGAAACCTCGGTCAAAACTTCAATAGCAAAGACGATGATTTCGGGATTTTCTTCACTGAATATCCGAAAGCTGGCTTTATCTCTTCGAATCGTGAAGGTGGAGTAGGAGACGACGATATTTACTTCTTTGAGGACAAAACTCCCAAGCCAAAAATCGTCAATGTATTGCTAAACGTCTTTACCAAGGAAGAAAAGGCAGATGGCTCATTGGCAGACCTGCCCCAAACTCGTGTGGTGCTTTACGGATCGGATAATAAGCAGCAGGGAGGAGATTTCTCCAATACCAATGGAAGGGTAAGATTCACCATGGTACCAGATTCGGATTACACGATAATCGCATCCAAAGGCGGTTATTTCTCCAAATCAATTCCATACACTACCAAAGGAAAGACTCCTGATCCTACCACTTTGATTCAAGATGTGACCAATGTATCCCTTGATACAACCATTGTATTGGATCAGCTGATTTTGGAGAAATCCATTGTTCTGGATAATATCTATTATGACTTGGATAAAGCTGAAATCAGACCTGATGCAGCAGTCGAATTGGATAAATTGGTCAAAATATTAGCTGATAACCCTTCCATCCGAATCGAATTGAGTTCTCACACTGATTCCAGATCAAGTGATGCATACAACCAAGATCTGTCTCAAAGACGAGCGCAGTCTGCCGTGAATTATATCGTGTCCAAAGGTATTGCTGCCGATCGATTGGTGGCCAAAGGATACGGAGAAAGTCAGCTGATCATCAAAGACGCTAAAACCGAAGAAGAGCATCAAGTGAACAGACGTACCGAGTTTAAAGTGATCGAGATTCGGGAGTAGAAATTCTTCTTACTTTAAAAGTGAAAAGCCTGTTGGGATTGAATCTTGACAGGCTTTTTCGATGACCTAAAATGCTCCTGCTGCTGGACGCTGAAAAAGTCGCTGATCTTTCGCTGATTTTCCTGAGCTAATTTGATTGCTACGGGAGAAGCAGAAGATATTCTCTCACTCGATAATTCTTTCCCGAATTTTTCTCAATAAAAAAAGTCCGAATCAAAGACCCGGACTTTAGTTTATGGTTGTGGTTAAACTTATACGTAGTTGTTAAGCATCACAGGCATTACGAGCATAAGGATGTCTTCATTGGCATCTTGTTCGGCTGGAAGGATTAATCCAGCTCTGTTTGGAGCGCTGAATCTCAAGCTAACTTCTTTGCAGCTTAGGTTATTGAGCATTTCCACTAGGAACTTTGCGTTGAACCCGATTTCGATGTCCTCCCCGTCGTGATCGCATGAAAGCCGCTCGTTTGCTTCATTGGAGAAATCCAAATCCTCTGCAGAGATCATCAGCTCGCTACCCGTCAATTTCAATCTAACCTGATGCGTAGTCTTATTGGCATAAATTGCAATTCTTCGCAATGAACCCAAAAGCTCCAAACGATCGATGTTCATTCGGTTTGGATTGTCAACAGGAATCACGTTTTCGTAATCAGGATATCTCTCGTCAATCAGACGGCAGATCATTTTGATATTGTTAAACTTGAAGTATGCGTTGGATTGGTTGAATTCTACTGTGACAGGTACATTCTCACTTGGAAGTGTAGTCTTCAGTAAGTTCAGCGCTTTTCTTGGAATGATCAGGCTAGTACTGTTAGGTGAAGCAATGTCCACTCTTCTGTATCTGATCAATCTGTGACCGTCTGTTGCTACAAAAGTTGTATTGGTATCACTCAAATTGATGTATACACCCGTCATTGCGGGTCTAAGTTCGTCGGAACTCGTTGCGAAAATTGTGTTTGAAATTGCTGAGGAAAGTACTTCAGTGGACATATCCACGGTGGTAGCATTGTTTACGGTAGGAATTTTTGGAAAATCCGTTGCGTTCTCACCTGCCAATCTGTAGCGACCATTGTCTGAGCTGATTTCGACTGCGTAGGTATCATGATCAATACTGAAAGTAACAGGTTGCTCCGGAAGGTTTTTTAGCGTTTCGATCAGGATACGTGCAGGCACAGCAATATTTCCATCTTCTTTTGCCTCAACGTGAAGTTGAGTCATCATGGAAGTCTGCAAGTCGGAAGCAGTTATGGTCAATTCGGAATCTTTAATCTCAAAAAGAAAATTTTCAAGAATAGGGACAACCGGGTTGGTAGTTACGACGCCGTTGATGGAAGAAAGCTGCTTCAAAAGTGCAGAAGAGGAAACAATAAATTTCATATCGGTATAATTTTTTCTTTAAAGCTATGTGAAATCTCGCACGGTCGAATTAAACTCACAGGGTGAGGGTCTTCTTCATACTCGATTTCTTATCGAGGGGCTGAAAATAATTTTTAAATCTAGCGGGGTAAATTTATAAATAAAATGCTAATTCGATGGGTCGAAATGATCTTATCCCGAAAATTTATCTGCAATTTTTTATAATAAAGTCAGATTAGCTTCTGGAGTACTTCCGCTTTCTTATAAAAAGAATAATCCCACCCAACAAGCTTAAAATCAGAACAGGTAAGGCCACATTTACTCCTTGCCAAAAGGGTTTTTGTTGTGAAACCTTGACCTTGTTCAAAGGTCTAATTTGTAGTGTCCGTGTCCGGGAGGCAATAATTCCCTCGGGATCGCTAAGGAATTGGACAAGATTCTGAAGCAACTGCTTATTTGCATACGTAGTTTGAGCAAAAGGATCCTCACCTAATCCCAAGGGCTGATTTACTTGGAGGCTTTGCTGACTTTGGAAGACTGATTCGTCTCCAAAAACGACCACTTTCCCATTTCCACTTTCTTGAAAATCAGCTTTAGAGAAGCTTTCAGGTATAAATCTGTTTTTGAATAGCGAGGTAAATTTTCCTTCAAGTAGGTATGCCAAAGGAAGATTTTGAAGTGTGAATTCTTCGACTTTTGGAGCCTGCTCCATATCAGAAAACGCAACTCGCGATGGTGCGGGAAGTATTTTTGCATTTTGTGATCCAAAAATCAAAGGTGTTTTGATAACTCCATCAGCTTTGACTGTATCCAAACTACTGGCAAATCGAAAGTTTACTTGATCCAAAGCTTTCGTGATCGGATGAGCTGTGACCCGTCCTGCATTGAAATAGAATGGCCAAGGCAAGGGAACCAATTGTTCCTGATTTCCAAAATTCCCTCCGAGCACAGGGATATAGCTTAAATTAAGATCTTGAATTAAATCTTTGTTGATTCGAACACCATATCTGAAAAGGAGCCGATCCAGTTCATTTTCCAGGGGAAAAGAAAATGTGCCTTCGCCTCCAGCTTGTGCCAAATCAACATCCACTCCTTCAGCTGCCACAACCAGATTTCCACCCTGCATGACGTATTGATCCAATAAATAAAGCTCCCTATCCGTGTAGGATTCCTTTGGTCCTATGATAAAAATAGTCCCAAAACTTGCCAGATCGTTAACAGATTTTGCCTGATCGAGAGGAACTTTAAATACCTCATATTGTCCATCAAGGGCTTCGACGATGCCAAATCCATCATCTTCGGAAAGCTCACCATGACCGATGATTAAGGCAATGGCATCTTTTTCAGGATTGACCAGTTTTCGGATGGCATTGCTGAGTTCAAATTCCAGATTTTCTATAGAGGTATTCAGAATCTGATCGGGGGACATTCCTCGCTCTCCTTTGAGGATTAATGCGCCAGTTTCGTATTCATCATCAGCCACCAAAATCCCAGGGAAAATCAATTGCGTTTGCTGCCCCGAGTTTTGACTTGAAAAAACATTGGTTGGATTGATCCCATATTCAGCTAAAGTGTAGATGAATTCTTCCTGAAGGGAATCGGTTACCGTCAGTGGATCGAAGTAGGAAACTGTAATATTTTCCGAGGAATAAGCATTGAAAGTCCGGACTGTTTCTTCGATTGACTTCTGAAGTCTGCGAAAGCCGCCCGGAAGGTTTTTTCCGGTGAGGAGAATATCTACATGTAGGGGACGATCCAGTTTTTCCAGTAATTCTTTTGTGGCAGGATGTACGGAGAAGCGCTTTTCTTCAGTTAAATCGATCCGAAACCGAAGGAATTGCCCCAATAGGAATAATATGAAAATTCCTCCTAACAGGATAATATAGGGTTTGGTGGTATGGAGTCCCCGGCTGTTCATTTATTTCTCAAAACCAAAACAGAAGCCCCCAAAAAGACCCAGATCATTCCAATTAGGAAGAAAATATCATCGCTATTAATGACACCACGACTCAAACTGATATAATGATAGCTGAGACTTAATTCCTCTGCGAAGTAGGCTAAATCTCCAATAAGCATTTCTGAAAGTGCAGTAAATCCAAAGTACAAAACGAAGCATAGAAAAACGCCTAGCGCAAACGCTACCACCTGCTGAGAAGTCAAAGCACTAGCGAATAGTCCAACCGCGGCAAAAGTGGCTCCGATCATCAGCAGCCCTATCCAACTCCCAAAAAAGCCTGCTAGGTCAAGATTTCCGACAGGGTCGCCTAGCTGTATAATACTGTAAGCATACAAAAGTGTAGGCAAAACAGCCAAGAAAACTAAAGCGACTAAGGCTAAGTATTTTGCTAAGATGATCTGAACTAAAGAAAGTGGAGAGGTGCGCAAAAGCTCCCAAGTGCCCGTCTTCCTTTCCTCCGAAATCAGGCGCATGGATAATGCGGGAACCAAAAAAGTAAATACAAGCGGCGTGTAAGAAAACAGCGCTTCCAAATCCGCAAAGCCATATTCCAAAACCGAACTCTCGGGAAAAACCCAAACGATCAATCCCAGCGCAATAAGAAACAATGCCAAAACCAGATAGCCAGTCAAGCTACCAAAGAATGCATTGATTTCTTTAAGAAAGAGACTATTCATGTGATTATCCACTGTTTTCCTAAGGCCACATAGCCTGTCCCGTACTTGCCTGAACGGTAGGTAGGCTTGATTCGGGAGAATCTCGCATATCGGCTGATCTTCTCTGCTTGTGACTTTTGAGTTATGGTCGATTTCATTGGGAATTAGTAATTTCTCGGAAGAGCGTTTCAAGGTTCTTCTTGGTTTGATTTAAGCTATTCAAATTCAAACTTCGCTCGGTGATAATCTGCATCAACACTTTTCTGCTTTCTATGGGATCGCTTGTATCCACAACTAACTGCTTTTTTCCTTTTGTCCCAAATCGTGTTTTTTCCAATTTCTCAAACCACGCCAGTTCCAGTTCTTCTTCAGTTTCCAAGACTAATTCGATTTGTCCAGAACCTACTTTTAATTCCGAAAGTGGACTCACAGCGAGGATTTTTCCTTTATTGATGATGACCACGTCCTGACAGATCGCTTCTACTTCCTGCATGATATGAGTAGATAGGATTACTGTTTTGTTGGCTGCAACTTCCTGAATCAATTGACGGATTTCTACGAGTTGATTTGGGTCCAGGCCAGTGGTCGGTTCGTCCAGAATTAACACTTGGGGATCGTGAATCAAGGCTCTTGCCAAGCCAACCCGCTGTCGATAGCCTTTTGAAAGCTGGCCGATTTTCTTGTGTTGCTCAGAAGTAAGTCCTGTTTTCTGAATCAATTCAGCTACTCGGCCCTTGGTGTGGTCGGCCTTCATTCCATAGAGACCAGCGGAGAACTCTAAGAATTCCTGAACATACAAATCTAAATAGAGAGGATTATTTTCCGGGAGGTACCCGATTTTGGGACTAACCAACTTGGGGTTTTCCAGCGCATTTTCTCCCAGCACTTTTACTTCTCCCGCATCAGCGGAAAGATAACCCGTGATGATTTTCATCGTGGTCGATTTACCTGCTCCATTTGGCCCAAGAAATCCCAAAATCCGCCCAGGCGTAGCCGCAAAGCTTACTCCGTCGAGTGCTTTTTGGGTTCCATAAAACTTACTTAATTGGGAAACTTCGAGTGACATAAATGGAAATCTAATTCTGATTTTTTATATAACCATTAAGTTCATTAAGGAAATTAAGTTTAAGTGACAGAAACTTCATCCTCCTTTTTGTAATAAAATCTTAATGGCCTTAATTTCTTAATGTTTCAAATTGAATTAATAGCTAAACATTTTACTTTAAACTCTCCTCGTAGCCGGTATCAGCTTTCAGTCCATAACCTTCGGCGGCTGCAACAGCCAATTGATCACAGCGTTCATTTTCTACATTTCCCGCATGGCCTTTTACCCAATGAAACTTTGGCTTGTATTTCAAGTGGAGGGGAATGTAGCGAAGCCAAAGGTCAGGGTTCTTCTTGTCCTTAAAACCTTTTTTTTGCCAATTCCAGAGCCAACCTTTTTCAATTGCATCTATAACATATTTGCTGTCTGAGTAGATCTGAACCGGAAATTCAGTGGATTTCAATTCTTGAAGGGCTCGTATTACCGCAAGCAATTCCATTCGATTGTTGGTAGTGAGGCGAAACCCTTCAGAAAGTTCCTTTCGGTGTTGCCCAAATTTCAGGACTGCTCCATAACCTCCCGGCCCTGGATTTCCTTTGGCAGCGCCATCTGTGAAAATGATAATCATGTGGTAAAAATCGGGAAAAATTAACGGTGGATCAATTTTAAATCGTTTATCAGTCCATTACCTTCATTATGATTTTTTTTGAAATAGGACTAAATCCCTCATTCAATTCTTTATAGATGGCGTTAATCTCCTCCATTAGCTCGAGATAGGATTTGTATGTCGCACTCCTAGAGCTGGTTAATTCTATTCCTCTATTATTAGGATCTTGAGATAGAAACTGATTGATTTTTGCTTTAGCCTTATCCACACTCACGATTTTCTTTTCGATGCAAATTCTGCTTTTTTCATCCAACAGAACTTTAATGTATTCAAAATTGGAATCTGTCTCTTCATTAGAATCAAATATCTGATCTATTATGGAGGTTG
Source organism: Algoriphagus sp. (assembly GCF_046296635.1). GTDB lineage: Bacteria > Bacteroidota > Bacteroidia > Cytophagales > Cyclobacteriaceae > Algoriphagus. Next base: position 55,419 of record NZ_JBKBKZ010000010.1, read on the forward strand.
AATTAGCGATAAGATAAAAAGTGACAAGTGACGAAACTCTGAAAAAATCCAGTTCGAAATCGTCCATTGTTAGATTATCAAGAATCCTTTGGGCAACAATTCTTGGGCTTATTTCTTCCGCATTATATTCGGAAATTCGAAGTCCGGCTACGTAATGATTTAAATTCAAATCACTTAACTGTCCATTGCAAAGAACCTTATAATAGCAGGTTAATAAAACCTTAAAATCAAGGCTATTCAACATTTGAAACGTACTGTCGAGGTTGAAATTCAAATTATTTTCAGCTGCTATTTTTTTATAAACAGCATGATAACTCCTCCCGGATTTATCTGCTAATAGGCCTTTTTTTATAAAATAATCCTCTAATCCAAAGAGTTCATCTTTAAGTTGAGCTGTTTGTTCTTCTGATAATTCTGAATTGCAAAAATCTGTTCTATCTAAAAGTGAGGAGAGAAATTCTTGAGCTAAAAGAGTCGTATGGTTAGCTAAAAATAGGGTTAAAATGAAAATCTTTCTCATTAATTAAATCTATCAGTTCAGTTGATTGCCTCTATTGGAAACGCATTTGTCTTGAAAATTTTTACAGCGATTGAAAGCAAAATGATTCCAAAAATCCTTCTTAAAACGTCCAGACCCGATCTTCCGAGCTTACTTTCCAGCCAAGTGGTGCTTTTTAGTACGGCATAAACAAAAATCAGATTGAGCAAAATTCCGATGGCAATATTGACCTGTTCGAATTCCGCTTTCAAAGTTAGTATGGTGGTCAGCGTTCCAGCACCCGCAATCAACGGAAATGCAATTGGAACGATAGAGGCGCTGGAAGTAGCCTCTGGATCGGGCTTGAAAAGTTCAATTCCCAAAATCATCTCCGCCCCTAAAGCAAAAATGATTAAAGCACCTGCTATGGCAAAATCGCTGACTCCTATTCCGAAGAGTCTAAGTATCGATTCTCCAACCAACAAAAAAGCAATCATCAAAAGCCCCGCAGCTAGTGTTGCCCGCTCAGATTTGATATGACCAACTTTCTTTCTCAAATTGATTACAATCGGGATCGAACCCAAGATATCAATCACAGAAAAAAGAATCAGCGAAACGGAAAGAATCTGTTTGAAATCCAACATGCTGCAAAGTTAGCGGATTTCGGATATTGGATTTGCGATTTCGCATCTAGGGTAGAAAAAATCCGAAATCCGAAATCGCAAATCTGAAATCAAATTACTCCAATCCTTTATCCCGCATCTTTTGGAACTCATCAAATCTCCTGATTATGGCGACAGTGAATCCAATTAGCATGATAATGGTTCCGATCCAAAGCACGTTGATGTAAGGTTTCACAATGGCTTTCATTACCACGTAGTCTTTCTGAGATTGATTGACTTTGAAGACAAACTTATTTTTCTCGGGAAGGATATTTTCCAAACTCACTTTGAGACCAAGTTCGGTGTCGATGACGGGGAGTTTGCCAACCTGATTGTTTCGAATGATGAAGGTGGGCTCAAGTAATTTTTCAGTGTCATAATCCAGCACACGGAGTTTGGCCTTTACAGCCACATCACCTTCCTGAAGCTGATATCCTTCGATTTCTTTTAAGACTTCTGCTCCATCAAAATAGGTCACATAATCAGCGATGTGGAACTGTTCCCCTGGCGAAACCTCATAGTTTTCCTCTGCTTTCCACTCGGGATCTTCGTAATCATTCATCGCGGCGACGTAAGTGTACAAGTCCTTATTTAGGTAGATTTTAGAGTCTGGAGATGAGATTAATCCTCCCATACCTGCATTAAATTGAGACATAGGGCTTAGAGAGAACTTCAATGTTTCACTCTGCATATAGTCGATTTTGAAGTAGTCATTTTCCTCCAAAACAACCTTCACGATGTCACCTTTTTTGAAATCGTCTTTGAAGTCAGCTAGTGCAATCGCTTCGTTGACATTTCCGGTTGATTCCAGAATTTTAGAAGGGACATATTCAGATACTCCGACTACCTTTTTTTGCCTTCCACGGTAGATGACGGTGTAGTCCTTCATTTGAGTGGGTTTATTGATCCAAAGAAGCACGTGTTCTTTGTTCATTTCATCCTCCCAGCTATTACTGTAAGTGAGTCCGGACATATTTATTGACATAACTTCTGAATAGCCCGAACTGAACATAATTCCAATCAGCATCATCCCTAAACCAATGTGAGCTAAAGAGCCACCAGCTAATTTGAAGGTTGATTTCTTGAGGATTTTCGACAAAATCACAGCGTTGGCCACAATCGTAAATGTGCCTGCAAGTACAATGATGATGTATTTCCAGTCATAGACTTTAGCCAAAACGATAATTGCAGCTGAGATCAAAACAGAGATGATGTATGGAGTAACCAAAGCATCTTTCAGCGCTTTTTTGTCAATTTTTTGCCACCAGAAAAACTGTCCAACAGAAGTCAATAAGGCAATCGCTACGGCAAACCACAATTGGAACCTGGTGTAGAATTCAATCTGATTAGCAGGTGGGGCCATATTCGAAATTCCTCCAAAGCTTTCCACCAATGCATTCCAAGCTGGAATTGAAGTAGGTAAAATCACTTGAAAGGCCATTAAACCCAAAGTCACAGCACCCAAGAAAATCCAGAACTCTCGGGAATAAACCGAGGCTTCTTTTTCAGAAGTGGGAATATGCTTCCATGCTCTTGCAGCCAAAAACACAGCAATAACTAGGAAGAATAACATGTAAATTAGCAACTGTCCCGATAGGCCCAAGTCAGTGAATGAGTGAACCGAGGCATCACCCAAAACTCCAGATCTGACCAAGAAAGTGGCATATAGCACCAAAATGAAGCTCATGATGACCAAAACAATTGAGGTCTTGAGGGCGGTTGCACTTTTCTTGAAAGTGATCATTGTGTGGATGGAAGCCACCAAAATCAACCAGGGAACATACACGGCATTTTCCACCGGATCCCAATTCCAATAGCCCCCAAAATTCAATGTCACATAGGCCCAGTAGGCTCCCATGATGATTCCCATTCCAAGAACCATTGCCGAGAAAATTGCCCAAGGCAAGGCCGGACGTATCCACTCGGAATATCTTTTAGTTACCAATCCACCTATCAGGAAAGCAAATGGAACCAAGGTCGAGGCATAACCCAAGAAAAGAGTCGGAGGGTGGATCACCATCCAAATATTCTGTAATAATGGGTTTAGACCTGTTCCGTCCTCAGGTACAAAGTCAGGATTTAGCTGGAAAATCGGGGCTTGCGTTGCCTCTCGCAAAAGCATGAAAGGGGAACTGCCGATCTTTAAATCGCCAATCACAACGCCCAAAATCATTGAAATCAAAAAAGCCTGAACCAAGGCAAAAACCACCATTACCGGTGCTTCCCAAAACTTGTTGGTATGGATCAGAATCACCCCCAAAATCACATTCCAGAAGGCCCAAAGGATAAAGGCCCCCTCTTGACCTTCCCAGAAACTGGAGATCATGTAGTGAACAGGAAGTGCTTTGGATGAATGTGAATAGGCGTAAAAATATTCAAACCGATGATTATAAATGATCTCAAAAAGTGAAAAAGCGATCATCATTGTAGATCCGGTATGAATGTAAAAGCTTATTCTACTGAATCTTCTCCAGCTTGCTTTTTCAATTTCATTCGCTCGAAAATATTGGATGTAAGCGTAGGCTGTCACCAAAGCACTTACAAAAGCCACGATGGTCATCAGGTGGCCAAGGTTACCCACAAAGGTATTAATCATGATTTTTTACTTGGGATAAAAGCTTTTATGTGTTAGTAATTTGTTTTTCAAATGCCACATGGAATGCCCTAAATAATCTTACCCCCGTAGGAGAAGAATTTCTCATGGGCATTTCAACATCACATTCCTGCCGCCTGCACTTCTGTTTCCTGATATTTGGATGGACATTTCATCAGGATTTTATCTGCTATAAAGATTTCTTTGTCACGATACGATCCAATTACTACCACTTGTTCGGTCCGCTGAAAATCAGCTGGCACCGGTTCATTGTAAAATACCTTTTGTTCAGTTCCTTCATTATCCACCAATAGGAAGGTAAACGAAACTTTATCTTCTCTCACATCGAGTCCTATCACCTGTCCGGACTCATCCTTTTTCAATTGACCGACTACGTGGATGGACTTGTCCTCTCCGTCTTCCTTCATTTCCCAAGCAGTGTTGAAGCTTTCGTAACTGCTTGCATCTCCGATTGAAGTCATGATGATGACAATCGCGATGGCAATAATTCCCAGGCCGATGATGTGTCCTTTTTTCATTGGAATACGAGTTAAGAGGTTATGTTTTTTTCAATCTTGGAAATCTTTCGATCGGTGTTTACCACATAAACTGTGATTCCGATGAAAATGATTGTGATGATACCGACCAATACGTAGATTTTTCCGTCAGCCCGCATTTGATCGGCCATTTCTACCGAATTGTTTGAGTAATCAGACGCTGTAACCGGTATCTTTTCCTGTGCCAAGGCACTCATAGAAAAGATCAACAGAGCTATAGTTATTAATTTCTTCATCACTTAAGAGTTTAGCATTTTATCTTCAAGGTGACGCTCCACTCGAAGAATTCTTACACGTACAGTTGCAATCCAAGCTCCCAAAAGGGTCCAACCAATAATAGCTGGATAAAATATCATTCGAAGATTTGAGTCCAAATCGTATGCATTGAAACCAGGATTTCCGCCGTTTCCAGGATGTAAACTATCAGTCAATCTAGGAAGAACGAAAATCAAAGGAATGAATGCAGCGAATGCAAATATGTTATAGACGGCACCGATTCGCGCTTTCTGTTGAGGATCAGTAATACTTCCCCTGAGAATCAGATAAGCAAAATACATCAACAGCCCAATAGCTGAAGCATTTTGCTTGGGATCCCCACTCCAGTAATCTCCCCAAGTAAATTTGGCCCAAAGCATTCCGGTCACAATGCCCAATACACCGAACAGAATAGCAGCATTGGTGAATTCGATTGCCATGTCGTCATGCTCGAGGTTATTACTTTTCAAGTATTTGATGCTGTAAATGACAGCTACAACAAGCATTAGAATCATCCCAAACCACATCGTAACATGGAAGTGAAGTGCACGAATGGTTTCATTTAAGATTGGAAGGCGAGGTACATCCATCAGCAATCCGGCAGTGAGCGTGTACAGCAGGAGTCCGATTGCCAGAATTTTCCACCAAGATTGGCGCATAGGGTGAGTTTGCTATTTCAAGCACAAAAATACGGCATAAGTTCCTGAATACCCTGATTTTTCTCATAAAAGGCGAGAGGATTTACGATGATTCGACTACGCTCAGCACAAGTTTAAGAATTACGATTTACGATACCGAAATCAGCATCATTCCGGATGGGGCGGATGAAACTTACAAGTCCGGAATCTGTGCGATCATCCAATTCTATCCACACTGGGAGTCCGACACTTTCCTGCCAATTTTTCAATTTTAAAATATTTCAATCTTTCAATCCTTACCTTTGCCTCGTGGAAAATCAAAAGATCGACATTCGTAAACTTAGCCTTATCGAGCTTGAGGATTATTTTTTGGCAAAAGGGGATAAAAAATTCCGGGCAAAACAGGTTTATGATTGGCTGTGGAACAAGTCGCTCAAGAACTTTGACGACATGAGCAACATCTCCCTTGCTACGAGGGAAATGCTGAAAGAGAACTTCATTATCAACCACATTCAGGTCGATCTGATGCAGCACAGTACCGATGGCACAATCAAAAACGCCGTCAAGCTTTTTGATGATAAAATTGTGGAGTCGGTATTGATTCCAACTACCAAGCGAATCACAGCCTGCGTATCTTCTCAAGTGGGTTGTAGCTTGGATTGTAATTTTTGTGCGACCGCAAGACTGAAACGAATGCGTAATCTTTCTCCCGGTGAAATCTACGATCAAGTAGTTGCGATCAAGGAAGAAGCTGAAACTTACTTCAAGCGGCCTCTGACCAATATCGTCTTTATGGGAATGGGTGAACCTTTACTCAATTATGCAAACGTGATTGAGGCAATTGACAAAATCACTTCACCCGAAGGATTGGGAATGGCCCCAAGAAGAATCACCCTTTCGACCGTAGGGGTGACCAAGATGATCCGAAAAATGGCAGATGATGAGGTGAAATTCAACCTTGCCGTTTCCCTTCATTCAGCAATCAATGAAACACGCTCCCGCTTAATGCCGATCAATGATTCCAATCCTGTGGAGGAACTCGCCGAAGCACTAAAATATTGGTACCAAAAAACAAAAAGGAAAGTAACCTACGAATATGTGATTTGGGACGGGATAAATGACGATGAAAAGCATGCTAGAGCTTTGGCAAAATTCTGCAAAATCATCCCCTCCAAAGTCAATCTGATTCAATATAATCCAATCGATGAAGGCGAATTCCGGCAAGCTAAGCCGGAAGCGGTGGAAATGTATGTACGGATTTTGGAACAAAACGGAATCATTGCCAAAGTCCGAAAATCACGAGGGCAGGATATTGATGCCGCTTGCGGACAGTTGGCTAACAAAAATGAAGTTGGTCAGTTGACAAGTATTTAACAAACTTTTACTTGCTTTTAAAGCAACCAATAGTTTTATTACGACCTTTAACAACAACCAACTATTCTACGCATGAAATCAGTTTTTTCTATGTTGCTTCTAGCAGCATCTCTTTTTGTCATTTCACCTATTTTGGCACAAGGAAATCTTCCAGATCAAATTCAAGGCTATTTCCAAAAAATTCAAAAAGAATTTCCAACTGAAAAATCCTATCTGCACCTAGATAAGCGTACCTACACGCTTGGTGAGGATGTATGGTTTAGTGCTTATCTATTAGCAGGGAGTAATCAAATCCCATCACCCTTGAGCCGTACACTTTATGTTGATATTTTCGATGGGTCGGGACTATTGCTCGAGCAGCGGAAAGTCAGAATGGAGGATGGTCTTGGATCGGGGGATTTTAAGATTCCCAGGTTTGGCAAAACAGGGACTTACCAAATCAAAGCTTACACGGCCTGGATGCGAAATTTTGGAGAGGAATATTTCTTAACTTCTTCTTTTGTAGTAGTAGATGGAGCGGGAGGGTCGTTTTTACCTAAGGTTGATTTCAAGGAAATTTCTGTTGGTTTAGGTCAAATAAAATATCTGGTACAACTTGATGCTGTCTCCAGTTCTGGAAATCCTTTGGCAAACCAAACGCTTGAGTTGCGAGCGTTGGCGGGTGATGCAGAGCTGCATAAGCAATCAATCTCACTGAATTCCCAGGGTCAGGCTACATTTTCATTTTCTATCCCTGAAAAGGCCAACCCAAGTCAAAGCCTTGAGCTGACATACTTTGAAAACGGAGATTATCCTGTGACTCAAACCATACGCTTACCTTATGCCCTCAAATTTGCAGACATACAGTTTTTGCCCGAGGGGGGGCATTGGGTGATTGGAAAAAAAGCAAATGTAGCTTTCCGGGCCATTGATCCAGATGGAATCCCTGTGTCAATCCAAGGAGACATTGAAGGGCTGGAGTTCACTTCTCGATTTGGAGGAATGGGAAAAGTGGAATTGACACCAACTAAAGCTGAGTATTCAGCAAGCATCACCAATCCTAAAACCAAAGAGAGTCAAACAATTCCTCTACCGAAAGCTGATACTGAAGGCCTAGTGGTACAAGTAGTGAACAACCCCAATGCAGCTTTTGTCACTGTATTTGTGCAAGGTAACTACGAACCAAACTCACTTTTACTTGTCTCTCAGACTCGAGGAGTGATCAATTACATGATTCAAGGCGCCCTAGCCAATGGAGTCTGGGGCGTACGGATTCCAAAGGAAAACTTGATCTCTGGTATTAATCACATCACTGTGTTGAGTTCAGAGGGCAAACCTTTACTTGAACGACTGATTTTTATGCAAATGGACGACTTCCTTAAGTTGGAATTGTCCCACACCGGATCCATTAATCCCAGAGGAAAAGTAGCCTTGAATCTGTCAAGCAAAATTCTAAATCAGCCGATTTCAGGCTCTTTCTCCATAGCCGTAAGCGATGCAGACCAAGTAAGTGATCAGTCCGATGAGTTTGGTACTATATTTTCCACCTTGCTCCTTACTTCTGATCTCCGAGGGAAAATCCACCAACCAGGTTATTATTTTAAAGATCAGGAAGAGGAAACCCTAGAAGTTTTAGATTTGGTCATGATGACCCATGGTTGGAGAAGATTTTCTTGGGATGACGTGATGTCTAACAAATTACCGGAGATCACCAATTTTATAGAGAGAGGAATAAATATCGAAGGGCAAGTAAAAGAACAACAAGAAACAAGAAGGGGCCTTGCCGGAGGAAAAGTGAGTGCAGTCTTGGGTGATGGAATTGAAATAGTTTCTTCTGAATTTGGTCCAAATGGGCGGTTTATATTTACCGAACTTGATTATCAAGATTCAGTGGCTGTAACTATTACTGCCGAAGACTCCCGTGTAAAAAGGCTCGTAGATGTTTCCATCATAAAACCAGAAGCAGTTTTTTCTAAGATCTCCGGGTCTTATCCTAATCAAATTGACTGGCCTACAGCATTAGCGGAAACCTTTGCTGAACGGAATATGCTCCAAAAGCTCAATGAAGATCAAAATATTCTGGATCTGGAAGGGGTGACTGTAGAGGCTAAGACCATTCAAAAGGAGGATGAAGAAATCCGGAAAATATATGGAGTTGGGGATGTGACGATCAATCCCGACAAAATCCCCGGAAATGTCGCATTTACCAATGTTTTTCAATTGATTCAAGGAAGAGTTTCTGGGGTTCAGGTGTTTATTTCAGGCTTGAGTGTATCTGTTCTTATCAGAGGTGTAGGATCTGCCAATGCTGGTACAGAACCCTTGTATCTTCTTGACAATATGCCAGTTGATGCAGGGACTTTATTGCAGATTAATCCTAGAGATGTAGCAAGTGTCGATGTTTTTAAAGACCCTGCAAGAGCGGCAATTTTTGGTGCTCAGGGAGCAAATGGGGTGATAGCTGTCTATACTAAATTCGGTGCAGGGATGAGCACAAGAAGTACGGGAGGAACATTGGTGACACAGTATGGAGGCTATGATTCTCCTCGGGAATTTTATTCTCCAAAGTATGATATAAGAACAGTAGAAAATGCCGCTACGGATAGTAGAGCTACAATCTACTGGAATCCCACCATCAAAACAGATGCTTCTGGAAAAGCTCAAATTGAGTTCTATAATTCTGACAGAGCAAATCGCCATTTGATTATCATTGAAGGAATGGATGCACAGGGAAGATTGGGTAGAGCAGTCAAAGTCATCCAATAATTACTTGCAAAGCTCGACGAAGCCCCTTACCTTTTTAAAAAACAAAGTACCATGAAACCAAACCTTTCTGCTTTCGCCAGACCTTCCTAATGAAGAAAGGTTTGGGATAGTAATCTGACAACTTTAAACAAATTATAAACAGATGAAAAAGACTTTGCTGTTTTTAGTATTTGTGAGTGTTTTCTCTATTGATGCTTTTGCTCAGGAACAAGGGGATACGCGAATTCATGCCTTGGGAACTTACAACTTAAGGTTTGGAGAATTTGGCGTAGGAGCAGGAGCAGAATACTTTTTTATAGATAAGTTTGCCGTGATGCCGAGCTTCGTTAAGTATTTTCCACAAGTTGGCAATACCAGTAACTTCAGCTTCGATCTTCGCTACTATGTAACAGAAGGGCCCTCACAGCTTTATTTTATGGCTGGATACAGCCAAACCTTCGAAAACAATCAACCTGGACAGCCAGGAACAAAACGTGACTATGTTGGGGCCAATGTCGGTGTGGGTGCTTATATCGTCTTGACAGAATGGGTCGGATTGAGTACGGAATTCCGATTCCAAAGTCAATTTAGGCAAGAATCAGGATTTAGGCTTGGATTTGCTTTTCCGCTTTAAAGAGAATATGGACAGGCGTTTTACTCCTAGTTGGAGAATTTTCCAAAGATTTGGGATTGGAAGACCGAAGACTGAAGAGCCTAGTAGTGCAGTTTGAGCCAAATCCCATTAATAGTTTTGATCCACTGACAACGTAGCTGATAACCAAAAAAGAGAATTTCAAAATACTGGAAGCTGTAGAAGTTTTACTTTTTGCTGAACTCAAATAGTTTTCGCTTTTCCTCCTTACTCAGAGCATCGTAACCCTTTTCAGCTATTTTGTCAAGAATTGAATCAATCTCTTCCTGAGTTGCATCCTGAGTTTTGGCAATTGAACTTGGATTTGATTTATTTGAAAAGCTCGCAAATCCTCCTCCGCTGGATGTTTTGGCCTTACTTCGATAAGTAACTTTTACTTTTCTTCGCTGACTTAATAGGTTTTCGAAGAAAATACCAACTTTCTGTACAGGTACTCCCCAATCATTTCCTCTTCGCAGCTGGGTGATGTATAGAAAGCCTAGAAGAGCGCCGCCTAGGTGGGCGATTTCCCCACCGGCATTTGCACCAATGGAGTTGGCAAAGGATAGTATTACATAAAACACTGCTATGTAGACGATCTTCACGGGGCCAATAATAATCAACATGAAGGTTGTATGCGGAGTCAATGTCGCTGCCCCAACCACAATAGCAAACACCCCTGCACTGGCTCCAAGCATCATCGAACTTTGTACAGATTCGCTGAAATAAGGAGCAAGATTGTAAATAAGGACATAGAATAAACCTCCGAAAATTCCCCCAAGAATATAGAGGTTGGCCAACTTTCGACTTCCCAAATACTGATGGATCAACAGTCCAAACCAGTACAGAAAGAGCATGTTGAAAATGATATGAAAAAATCCCTCGTGGAGAAACATGTAGGTCAAAATTGACCAAGGTTGGGTGGCAAGCTTTGGAAGATAAGCAGGCATCATCAGCTGGCTAAGACCGACTTTATAGATGTCTCCATATCCGCTGATGGTCAAAAACACACGAATGACCATCAGACCTAAAAATACAAGAAGGTTAATAGCAATCAGCTTATAAAGGCTGTTGTCACTATGCCTGAAGGCATTTTTTAAATTATCCCAAAAACCACCGTACATATCAATAGAAACTGTTTCTGTCTTTTTTCCAATTATAAACCAAGGCCGCCCCAATGACTAAGCCGCTCAAATGTGCAAAATGGGCCACGTTGTCTGTCGGGTTGTTTACGAATACGTTATAAATCGTATAAAGTGCATAGACTCCCACCAAATATTTTGCTTTTACCGGCATTGGAGGGAAAAGCAGAAATAGTTGTGTATTTGGGAAAAGCATTGCAAAAGCGACCAAAATTCCAAAAAGTGCACCGGATGCACCGACCATCGGCTGATTAGATCGAAGTTTAAGAATGGCTTGAAGTGTCTTTTCAGCACGCTCAATAAACATGGGATCTTCAGGGTTTCGGCTATATTGACCAACAAAGTCAAAAACCTCAGGAGAAAAATACCCGCGATTCTCCAATACTAATTTGTTGAAATACTCAGGGTCGGGATTGCTTTCGAATGCCAAAACCTTCCTTTCGAGATTTTTATATTCATACATGGAATAGCCAGAATACAAAATACCAGCACCTACTCCACAAACCATCCAAAGGATGAATAGTTTCTTAGGCCCCAGGAATTGCTCCAATAGAGGACCAAAAATGAAAAGCCCAAACATGTTGCTGAACAAGTGCCAAAAATCGGCATGCATAAACATGTAGGTAACGAATTGGAATGGCCTAAAATAGGTGCTTTGGATAAAATAAAGCGCAAACCACTGGTTCAAAACGGGAAACACAAAATTTGCTACTAAAAAAACAACAATGTTGATCAGCAGGAGATTTTGGACAACTGGAGTAAGATTTCTAAACATGCTATTTTCCAAAAAAGGAGTGAATGTTATTTAAATCCAATTTCACGAAAGTTTTGTTCCCCGCCGGAGAATAATTTGGGTTTTGACTGGCAAAAAGCTGTCCAACGAGGGTTTCCATTTCTTGAGAGTTGAGCTTTTGCCCTTTTTTTATAGAAGCTCTACGAGAAAGTGATCTAGCCAGATTTTCTCGTTTATCCAAAGAAAGTTCATTTTTGAAGTTTTTGAATTGCTCGATAAGCCCCTCAAAAAGTTCTTTTTCATTTTTCACTTGGACATCAGCCGGGACACCCTGAATTAATACTGTATCCTTGCCAAATTCTTCTACGATAAATCCAAGACTGTAGAGTTCCGAGAGCATGTCCATTACCAAGGCAAAATCTCCGGCGTTTAATTGAACAGTGGGAGGAAATAGGCACTGTTGAGATGCTCCTTGAGCCGATTTAAGTTGGCGAAGGTAGCGATCATAAAGAATTCTTTCATGCGCGGTTTGCTGATCCACGATCAAAAGACCAGTTGAAGTTTGGGCGATGATATAACTTAATTCTACCTGAAATGTGGTTCCCGTCGCTTCAGCTTCCTGAGATGGAATCATGAACCTTGATTCATCTGATGATGCCCTACTTGGGAAAGTCAGGATTTCATGTTCTTCATCGGAATGTTGTGATGCAGTTGGCATTGGATTGGAATTTCCCTCAAAAAGTCGCTCCCAACCTGAAACTGACGATTTTTTGAATTCTGGTGTGTTGAAAGTTTTATAGCTGTATTCCCGATCCACTTGGACCTTTGTATCCGGGTTATTGGTCCAGTTTTCCTGATAGTTGACGTCTAGTGAAAAGTCCAAAGCCGGCATCACATGATGGGCGCCAAGTGCTTGTTTCACTGCAGATCGAATCACTGCATAGACAGTCCGTTCATCGTCAAATTTAATTTCTGTCTTCGTTGGGTGCACATTGATATCGATGTGTGCGGGATCGATGTCCAAAAACAGGACATAAAATGGGAATTGATCATTTTGAATCAATCCCTCAAAAGCGGAACTCACAGCATGGTGGAGGTAAGAGCTTTTGATATATCGGTTGTTGACAAAGAAGAACTGCTCTCCCCGTGTTTTCTTTGCGTTTTCTGGTTTACCGATATATCCCTTGACGTTCACATGAGGCGTTTCCTCATTGCAGGGGACGAGTTGTCCTTGGTAGTTTTTGCCAAAAAGACTGACGATCCGTTGACTTAGTTTTCCCGAAGGAAGGCTGAAGACTTCCAGATCTTGTTGAAAAAGCGAAAAAGCGACTTCAGGATAAGAAAGCGCCACCCGCTGAAATTCATCCACGATGTGACGCATCTCCACAGGATTGGATTTTAAGAAATTCCGACGGGCGGGGACATTGAAAAACAAGTTTTTCATCGCTACAGAAGTGCCAACTGGTACTGCTACAGGCTCTTGTTTTTTCACATCCGAACCTTCAATCTGGATCAAAGTCCCCAATTCGGTTTCTGCTTGTCGGGTTTTCAGTTCCACCTGAGCTACAGCTGCAATTGATGCCAAAGCTTCCCCTCTGAAACCAAAAGTTCGAATTGCAAAAAGATCCTGAGAGGTCCGAATTTTGGAAGTCGCATGACGTTCAAAACTCATCCGAGCATCAGTCGCAGACATCCCTTTTCCATTATCGATGACCTGAATGAGTTGCTTTCCGGCATCTTTGATGACTACTTGAATTGAGGTGCCACCAGCATCGACTGCATTTTCAAGAAGTTCTTTGAGTGCAGAAGCTGGTCGTTGAACTACTTCTCCTGCTGCAATTTGATTGGCAATCGCATCAGGAAGTAGTTGGATGATGTCACTCATTTTTAGCCCTGTTTTTCATCCTGAACAAAAAATAAATTCCACCTGAAATCAATCCAAAATAAAGAAGGTAGGTGAAAATATCCGGTCCTATGTAAATGTATCCAAAGGCCATCCCCACCATAGCTAAAAACAATAAAGTTCGGATCATAGCAGTCGAACTGAAAAGACTGGTTTCGCGCTGTTTGATTCCTTTGTATTGAGAAAAAGATCCACGGATACCTCCGCCGTAACTCCCCAATTCCTGCTCTTCACCTGGTTTAATTAGTCCTTCATTTTCCAGTTCCTTTTTGATTCGGGAAGTGCGCTGTTGGATCTCCTCCTTTACGGGATCATAATATCTTGGCTTAATATCATACCGCATAGGGGTTGCGGTGCGAAAGAGAGAAGGGAATTTCATTAGCTATTCGGTTTATGGTTCGGGCTGATACTCAATTAGAAACCAAGGAAGGTTTAATGGTGATGATACCGTAAAACACTTTATCACGTTTTAAACCCCAAAGCGTACCCAATGTTGCCCAATCTTTGCTATATTCATTTTGGAGTATCATATATGTGAAGGTTAGCGACCGGAAACTCTTGGAAGTTCACACTTTCATCGCTCTTTCAATACATTTTTAAAGGTAAGAATAATAATTGATCTCGATCATGACTAGGAAGCTTTGGGTACTGTTTTCATTCGTTGCAATGCTTGGGGTATTTACTTCGGGAAAGGTAGATCCATTTGTTGCAAATGAGGATCCATTGAATAGCAGTGACCGAGTGAGACAGCAAGTATGGGTGGATAGTGTCTTTTCGGCTTTGACATTTGAGCAGCGCTTAGGCCAGCTTTTTATGGTGGCAGCCTATTCTAATAAAGATCAAAAACATATCGATGAAATCAGTAATCTGGTCAAAACCGAAAATCTTGGAGGTTTGATATTCTTTCAAGGGGGGCCAAATCGACAAGCTAGATTAACTAATTACTACCAAGCTCAATCAAAAACACCCCTTTTTATAGCAATGGATGCCGAGTGGGGCATCGGCATGCGATTGGATTCAGTTCCGAATTTCCCCAAAGCAATGACCCTTGGAGCGATTCAGAATCATGATTTGATTTATGAAATGGGTGCAGAGATCGCTCGTCAATTTAAGGAGTTGGGGATGCACATCAATTTTGCACCTGTCGTGGATGTCAACTCAAACCCTAATAATCCTGTCATCGGCTATAGAGCCTTTGGTGAAAATAAAGATGTGGTAACCCGTAGAGCTGTGGCCTATATGAAAGGGCTTCAGGAAAATGGAGTCATCGCAAATGCCAAACATTTTCCCGGTCATGGAGACACGGAAAGCGACAGCCACTATACGCTGCCTGTGATCAAGCATGCCGAAAAGCGAATCTGGGATGTAGATCTTTATCCTTATCAGGAGCTTTTCAGAGAAGATTTGATGTCTGTAATGGTGGCCCACTTAAATGTGCCAAGCTTGGATAATGGATCGAATATTCCTTCTAGTCTTTCCAAGCCTATAGTCACAGATCTGCTTCAAAACCGGATGAACTTTCAGGGCTTAATTTTTACCGATGCACTTAACATGAAAGGTGTGGCTAATCAAAATAAGCCAGGTGAGGTTGATCTCAAAGCCCTACTTGCCGGAAATGATGTGCTTTTATATTCTCAGGACGTTCCTAAAGCAAAAACGCTAATCAAAGATGCTGTTGACCGGGGGGTGATCAAAGAATCTGAAATTAATCGAAGGGTCAAAAAAATCCTGAAAGCAAAATATTGGGCGGGACTGAATAATTATAAGCCTATCGATACATATAAAATTGCCGAGCGACTTCATACTCCCAAAACCAATGAGGTCATCGAAAAGCTATACGCTGAGTCCATCACTGTAGCAGCAAATAAAGGAGATTTACTCCCGTTTAGAAATCTTGACCTTAAAAGATTTGCAAGCCTAACGATTGGAGATGATGGAAAGGTTTTCAATGAGTATTTGAAAAAGTACACTGGAGTTGATCATTATACTGTTCCAAAGGCAGCCAATGAAACCTCCCATTATAATATTATCAAGCAACTCGAGGATTATGATGTGGTTGTGGTTGGCTTGATGGGAGTAAACAATAGCCCTCAACGTGCATTCGGAATAGCTCCGGGTGATATTCAACTGATCAGGACTTTGGAAAAAAGACAAAAAGTAGTCGCGGTCCTTTTTGGAAATGCTTATGGAGCCAAGGCTTTGGAAGGTTTTGGAAATGTGGTTTTGGCCTATGAAAACTCTTCAGAAACTCAAAAGCTTGTTCCGCAGGTTCTTTTTGGTGGAAGACCAGGCCAGGGGATTTTGCCTGTCACTGTTAGCGGTCAATATTCTCACGGAGTAGGCGGTTATCTGGCAGGTGTAAACAGACTTGCCTATGGAAGTCCGGAGAGTGTGGGATTGAACTCGGAGAGATTGAATGAAATAGACAAAGTAGCAGAAAGAATGATACAGGTGCAGGCCGCTCCAGGTGCGAATGTGCTTGTTCTCAAAGATGGAAAAGTTGTTTTTGAGCGTTCTTATGGTTATTTAGATTACAAAAAGACAGCACCAGTCACCAAAGAGACTGTTTACGATCTTGCATCGGTCACCAAAGTTCTTGCAACTACTCAAGCTGTCATGTTTCTCCAAAGTCGTGGTGAATTGGATATGAATAAAACGCTAGGAGATTATCTGCCTGAGCTAAAAGGAACTAACAAAGCCAATCTTGTCCTCAAAAATGTAATGATTCACGAAGCTGGACTGAAGTCATTTATCCCACATTATGTCAAAACTGTCCAGGCAGGTCAGTGGAGAGGGGATTATTACAAAGCTTCCATAGAGCCAGGTTTTAGTAGCTCAGTTTCCAATGAAATGTTTGGTCGGGATGCACTTCGAGACAGTATTTGGAATTGGACAATCAAATCTGATTTGCTTCCTAAGCCTTACAAATACGTCTATTCAGATTTGACGATGTATTTCATGCAAGCCGTCGTGGAGCAAATTGTCAATCAGCCCATGGATGAATTTTTGGACCAAAATTTCTACGCCCCATTGGGATTAAAAACGCTGACTTTTCATCCCTATCGAAAAATGCCTTTGCAAAAAATAGCTCCAACGGAAAATGATGTGGCTTTTCGAAAGCGTCAAGTCCATGGCTATGTTCATGATCCCGGAGCAGCGATGTATGGAGGTGTGGCAGGTCATGCCGGTCTTTTTGGCACTGCCAATGATCTCGCCGTCATGATGCAGCTGATGCTTAATAAAGGTACTTATGGGGATGTCACCGTATTCAAGCCAGAGACAGTAGATGCCTTCACCAAACGGCAATCGAATATCAGCAGAAGAGGTTGGGGATGGGATAAACCGGAACCTGAAAACGGAAGAGGTGGATCAGCAAGTAAATTTGCTCCCAAAAGTACCTTTGGACATACTGGATTTACCGGCACCTGTGTGTGGGCTGATCCGGAAAATCAACTGGTGTATGTTTTTCTATCTAATAGGGTGTATCCGGCTGCTGAAAACAATAAGCTGTTGGATGAAGGCATCCGAACAAAAATCCATGATATCATTTATGAGGCGATGAAGAAATAAGTGGGACATTTGTTTCTTTCAGTTTATGAATTCTAATGTTTTAAGGGCTGGAAGACCGGAGACCGAAGACGGAAGAGGGGTATTTTAGAATTTGAGTTTTTTTTATTTTACCACGATTTGATGTAATAGTGAAAATCTAATTTTATTCTTCTTTTTTCGCATCTCGCAGTGATTTCAGGTAAAGCCCTTCAACCCGTTCTCTTGCCCAAGGTGTTTTTCGTAAGAATTTCAAGCTGGAATTGACAGATGGATCATGGGTGAAGCACCGAATAGTAATTCGTTCTCCAAGTTCTTTCCATCCATATACTGCTACGAGATGTTCGAGCATGTTGACCAAAGTTATTCCATGTAGTGGATTTTTGGGTTGGTGTTCCATTGATGTTTTTTTTCTGAATACTGTTAACTCTGGTACTGCCTACTTATCTAAAGGTTGGATTAAGTCCCACAAATTTCCATACAAATCCTTGAATACGGATACAGTTCCGAAATCTTCCTCTGCTGGTTCCCGGATAAACTCCACGCCACGGGATGTATAGTTTTTGTAATCTCTCCAGAAATCATCGGTATAAAGGAAAAGAAACACGCGTCCTCCGGCTTGAAGTCCGATTTGACTGATTTGAGTTTCGTCGGCAGCTTTTGCCAAAAGTAAATGACAGCTTGATCCGGGAGGTGAAACTCTCACCCAGCGTTTGGTTTCGCTCATTTTGGTATCTTCCAAAAGCTCAAAGTCCAAGATGGCAGTATAATATTGAATCGCTTCATCATAATCTTTTACGAGTAGCGTGATTTGACCGAGTTGCTGTTTCATTTTTAAATGTTAAAATCAAAATAATTCTTTCATAGACAAATGATTGGTTTTTGGTTTACGGATTAAAACCAATTATCATGTACAAGTTTACAGCATTACCTTTTTACCTCTGCCTTTTTTCAGTTTTGATTTTTTCCTGCCAAGAAAAAGAAGTAGAGGTGAAAACCTGGAGCCTAGTGGCTTCTGGTGAAAAAATCATTATTCCTCTTGACGATCAAACTTCGAATATTAGTCCAGGGCTGGAATACTTAGCAGGTGACACACCCTACCTTTTTAATGCTAATTGGAATGCTAATTCTTTGCAAATCTTTGATCTGGAAAATCAAGTTTTGGAAAAGGAATTGATTTTCGAGAGAGAAGGAGCGGATGGTTTTGAGTGGAGTTATTTTCATGTTCACACGTTGGACAGTATTTTTCTATTCCCCCCGTTTGGAAAGCAGATTGTACTCACAGATACTTCTGGTGTAATCAAAAACCGTATCCGGTTTGAATTGCCTGAAGGTTATTCAAATCTCTTTCCTCACAACAGTTATTATGTGTCTCCACCGAATTTAAATGGAAAAGAATTAATAGTAAAAGTGAGGGCTGAGGGTCGAATAACTGAATTTACACAGGAGAAATTGGATGGATTGGTTTTGTCAGGTGCAATAAATTTAGAGTCAGGCGCAACGAGATTACTGCCACATGGATTCCCAAGTGATTATTTGAGTTCTGGTCAAAAGCAATTGGAGTATAGTTTTCACTATCAGAATGGCAGAACCGTGGTTTCATTTATGGGGGATCATCGGCTGTATCATTCAAATAATGAAGCTTCTGTATTGGAATCAAAAGAAGGGAAATCTCAATACTTGGATGATCAGATGCCTTTTTTTTTGAAAGATGTTGATAGTCGCGGTATGAGTGAATATGCATTTGCCAAGTCACGCTATGAATCCTTGGTATATGATTCATTTCGCAAAGTCTATTATCGCTTTGCCTACCCTTCGGTTCAATTTGAAACTGATGAAGAATTAAGAGCTCTGAGAAATAGCCCAGGCCCCTTTGTGGTGATGGTTCTTGACGAAAATCTCAATCTCCTGACAGAATCGAAATTCGAAGCGGGTACTTATTATCCCACGAATTTCTTTGTAGGAGAAAAAGGACTGTACATTTCACTGAGCCATCCTGATAATCCTGAAATCCAAGAAGATGAAATGGCCTTTGAGTTAATTAAACTGGTGGGGAATTAGGTGGATTTTGGGGTTGAATCAATTCTGCCAGTAAGCGAATTTTCCTTAGGTTAGGGCTGGATACTTCGACTGCGCTCAGTACGAGTGACCGGAGACCGAAGACCGAAGAGGGCCTGGTAATTTGTTATTAAGGAAAATTCCAATTTTTCATTTTTTGGCATAGAAGCGGATAATCATAAAGTATTAATAAAAATAGGTCATTAGGCTAGGTGTTCTGCAATTTTCTTTTGAATGCTTCTTTGGATTTTTTTCCAAGTTTGGCCTTTGAGACTCACAGGATCCTCATCTTCGTCAGCATCTTGAAAATAAACCATCACTTGTGGAATGGAAATCAAAAGGTTTTGGGTGCTGTATTTTTCTTTATGATGCTTGATAAAATCATTTACTGAATAGTGATGGAGTAATTCGGCAATATCCCAGAAATCTTTCTTTTTGCCACGACCTAAAATCGCTTGGATCTTCATTGCCATAATGTCTTGATTTGAAAAAAACCGAATACCTTCTATCGTTTCAACAGCACCAATAAGTGGATGAGGATGCCGAACGATGTCGACTTTTATTCCATCGATAAAACAAAAAATGCCAAACCAAGGGGGGCTTGTTCTAATTTCCAATCGACCTCCGAAATGCTTTCTCAATTCCTCAACCAAAGGCTCATTTTCGAATTTTTCGAAAGAGAAAAAATCCACATCAATCGATAATCTGTGCCCAAATTTTAAGGATAAAGCGGTCCCGCCCACTAGACCAAAGTTTTGAAGGCACGGAATCTGGCAAAGCTCTTCTAGTAAGGAAAGAGTTCCGGGTTCAACTGTCTGAGTGTGTAGCATCTGAAATCTTCAATAGGTCGGTCAATTACAGCAGCAGCGAGGTACATGGTCATTATAGAAAGGAACTTCGCATTCAGCAGCACCTCAGCCACCAACTCATCTCCATAATACCTTCGGCAATTGCGGATGTCAGGCACATCACCGCGCTCAAATACCCGCTCGATGACAAATTTGTATTTTTTAGCATAATCGAGATTTTCAAAATTCACATCCCAGAAGATGCGCTTGTGAAACACAGGTTTTTCTTTTTGCTCCATGACTTAAGGACTTTGATCAAATTTACAGTATTCAAAATAAAAAAGCCCCGAATTTCTTCAGGGCTTTTGGCTTATTTGATTACAACTGCTATCGTATTATCATCCGGCAATCGGTCGATAAGCTTATTGTAAGGATCGATCCCTGCTTTGACAGGTTCGCCCTTGACTTTGATCGTGATGGTCGATTGTCCCGGTTTGATTTTATGTTTTTGGATATACAATGGATTCACACGAGTTCGTCCATTTTCATCTTTATCCTCAGCAGCGAAGACGCCAATATCCATGTAATCGGCTTCGTATTGGGCGTTTTCTTCTCTGCCCGTTTCATCTGCATAGAGTTTTTGGGATTTAACTTTCAGCGTGATTTCATACTCCCCATCTGTGATTCGCTTGGCCTGAACTTCCTCGGCTTTGTTGTCATACAGCGTGATTTTGTTCCATGTATCATCCAGATAATATTTCAAACTGTCGGGAGTGACTGCATCGAGATGCCGGTATAGATCATAGCTTCCCGGGAAAGGAGGGGTTTCTTTCAGTCCGAATTCCTGATTGAAAGCAAATAAAGCCGAATCCATCGACTCTTGTCCGATCAAGTCCTGAAGTCCATAGAGAATCAAACTTCCCTTGTAATACCATTGATAAGGTCGGTTACAGTTGATAAAAGTGTTTTCCTTTTTGCCTTCATTGGATCTTCCAGAAAGGTAGCGATCGAGTTCATCCTTGAGAAACCGCTTCATATTGTCCTTACCGTATCTTCTTTCAGTCAGTATCAGGGCAGAGTACTCTGCCAATGCTTCCGAAATCAAATTTGAACCTCTAGTATAATTCGGTGTAATCTGATGCCCCCACCACTGATGTGCAAGTTCGTGAGCAGTTACAAAATAGACGTAATCAAAATCATCCGGACTTTTGAAATCCGCCACCCATCCGAAGCTCTCAGCGAAAGGAACAGTATTTGGAAAAGATTGAGCGAAATTTGCATACCGAGGGAATTCCATTAATCGCATTTGCCGAAATTGGAAATCTCCATAAGTTTCCGAAAAATACGTGATCCCGTCTTGATAGGCTTGGAGACCTCGATCCAAGTTGTATTTATGTTTGGGATGGTGAAAGATTTCAATGTTCACTTTGCTTCCATCAGGCATGGCTGCCTCATCTTTCAAGACCTCGTATTCTGCCGAAACAAACGTGAAAAAGGCTTGAATGGGAGTGTCCTGAATGTAATGGAAATAACGCCTGCCGTTTTCTTCCCATTCTCGCTCTAAATAACCAGGTGCGACTGCGATCTGATTCGGGATCGTGCTGACCACCGCTTCAAACTGGATGAAATCCGCATCATCAACGAATAGCAGGGTCCTTTCACCATAGGGATCCCGATGTTCCGGCAGATCTTCAGGCTTAGGAGGAAGTCCATATTTCTTGCGGTCCTCATCACTGTTCATTTCAGAGCTCGCAGAATATCCTATTTCAGGAACTCCACCACTGAAGAAAGTGCCATTGTAAACGATCTCTCGACCATATCCGGAATTGGGAAATCCTGAATAGATTTTTTCACTGATTATGACAAAGTCCAAGGTGTCTCCAGGCATCATCGCCTGAGGCAATGCGGTAATTTTATACCATTCGCGTTCTGGCTTTTTGCCAAAAATCTGAAACTTCCTTGGCTTATATTCCAGCGGGAATCGATAGGTAAGAGTATCTCCGTCCAAGAGCACTTTAAAATTGCTTAAATCTGAGCTATTGAAGTGGATCGAGTCGATAGGACTGTCAGTTTTATTAACCATCTGAACCTGAGCCTCGAAATATGCAGCCCGTTCCACCGGGAATAAGTCTGCCTTGATGTTGACTTTAGTAGCTTTTGGCTGCGGAATTCGTTCATATTTTTTCAATTGCTGTTCATAAGCTACGGATCTTTCCTTGCCTTCGTCGGAGGTCAAATAGCCGTTTTCATAGACTACCGAATTGTATATGTATGCCCCCGTAAGCAGCGCGATAGCTAAAAATGCAAATGATAACTTTGGTGCTGGATTTCCCAATCTGGATTTGGCAGTTTTAATTCTGCTTTTCCAGGAATCCTCTATGCCACGGCTAAAGAAGATACTGAAGAACAATACCAAAAAAATTCCCCATGCCGTCCAATAGATATTAAACCAAATCAAAGGCTCTGCAAAGTGTCCCAAGCCATTCATGTCACTCCAGGTGTAGCCTGGCTTATAGCTAAAGAAGAACAAGTTGAAGTTGTAATCCGCGAAATTTCTCAAAATGATCATCACCACCCAGATTCCAATGGCAGCGGCATGTCCAGCGAATTTGTTGTTGACCACCAAGTGAACCGCAAAAACCAGCATCACCATTTGAAGGAAATCAGGTAAAGAAATCAGGTAGCTGTCGATCAGATAAACTGAGATATTGTAATTGAAATAGCCTTTTAGCGTCTGTACCAAAAGTCCAACTACAATTGGAAGCGTCGTTAAAACCAAACAGATAAACGCCATTCCAAAGAACTTTGAGGCGATTACCACTCCATCTTTAACCGGGAAGGTATCGTTGATCACTGAGTAGCCTGTAGACTTATCCCGATGCAAAGCTTCTCCAGTGAAAAACACAATGATAATGAATACAAAAAGCATGTAGTCGTAACCTTTGTATTCCATCAAGAAAGAGGTGGAGGGCAAATTCGATACACTGTAAATCGTGTTCCCGATCCAGAAATCAAGCACGAGGAAGATCATTCCTCCCAATAAAATCGAGCGGAAGTACACATCTTTCAGCACATTTTGAACCTCAATTTTGGTCAGGGTAATGAAACTTTTCCACTGATAATCTGCCGTGAAGTCAGGCATTACTCGCTTCAGCAATCCTACAGGAGCTGTTTCGTTGTCAGTTTTCGAAGAGAGTTTTTTCTTGACAGTTTGAAAGAAGTAAGTAAAACTGAATCTGAAGTAGGAAGCAAGAAAGAATGCTAATCCTACAGAAACCCAAATAATTCTGTTCAAAAGCAGATTTCCAGTTACCGAAAGCAAAAAGCTATTTTGCTCAAATGGGGTCAAATAGCGAGTTTGGATATCAAAAGAATTCAAAGCAAAAGGATCCAGAAGCTGAACCAAATCCTTGTTTTCGATATCCTGAGCGAGAAAATTTGACAGTAGATATCCAATGAAAATCACGATACCACCTGAGTAGATGGATCGGATGTTTCGTGTGAAAATAATAAGTGCGAAGAATAGCGAGGCAGCCAACCATAGATTTGGCACCACCAATGTCAACCATGGATGGAGGTAATTGATCAGGGAATTTGGACCAAATCGATCTGCATCCGTCCCGAAAAGTGGGCCGAGTAAACTTCCTAGGTAAATACCGAGCAAGGCTCCCAAGGAGATAAAAAGGAGCACGAAAAAAGACCCCCAAAACCGACCCATAAAGTAGCCAAACTTCCCAATAGGGTAGCTAAAAAGAAAGGTTCCAGTCTTGTGCTCCAAATCTCTGTATAGCGGAACTCCCATCACGGCAGATGCAATCAAAATCCCAAACAGGGATACCAAAACCAATAAATTGGCGATAACGATCGGAGAGTTGTGAAAGACTTTTTCCGAAGCAGGCGTATTCCCAAATCCAATTAACAGAAGTGGGACGATCGTCAACAAAGCGAAGTAAATCCAGGTGGCCGGTCGGCTGAACCTGTATTTCAGCTCAAATAAAAAGATGTCTTTAAACATAGCTGAGGCTTAAATCGTGATTGGATCTACTTTTTTGGAAATAAAACTAAAGTACACATCCTCCAAATCTGCAGGAGTTGGGACAAATCCATTTCCTGGATCTTCATCACTTTCTATTCTTAAGCTGAGCTTTCCTTCGATCAATTTAGTTGAGATGACATGATAGTCTTTGCGGTATTTATCGAGGTCACTTTTATCGATCGCTTTTTTATAAATTTTCCCCTGCACAATCGAGAGACCTTCTTTCGGTTTCCCCTGCATCAGTACCTCGCCCATGCAGATGATGGCCATGTTGGAGCAAAGGGTATTGACATCTTCTACAATGTGTGTGGAAAGAATCACGATGGTGTTTTCTCCAATTTCTGAAAGAAGGTTGTAAAAGCGATTACGTTCAGATGGATCCAAACCTGCCGTTGGTTCATCCACGATAATGAGGGAAGGATTTCCGACCAAAGCCTGGGCAATTCCAAATCGCTGACGCATCCCGCCGGAAAATGTGCCGAGTCCTTTTTTTCGGTCTTTAAATAAATTTACTTTTTGTAAAAGTGAAGCTACGAGTTCTTTTCGCTCGGATTTATTACCGATTCCCTTCATCTGAGCAATATGGTCTAGCATCGTCTCAGCGTTGATCCGAGGATAAAGTCCAAAGTCTTGCGGTAAATAACCCAGACGTTCACGAACCGCTTGTTTTTCTTTCAATACATCAATTCCATCGAGTGTGATCGATCCAAAATCTGCATCCTGAAGTGTGGCGATGGTTCGCATCAGTGTGGATTTGCCGGCACCGTTTGGCCCAAGAAGTCCAAACATTCCCTGAGGGACAGTCAGAGAAATGTCGTTTAGTGCTTTCACTCCATTTGCGTAGGTTTTGGAGAGATTTTTAATAATTAATTCCATAGATAAAAGGGTTACAGTGTCAGGTTGGAAAAAGGATTCAATAAAAAGCAATTCATCGATCGCTCAACTTTTGCATTTTGAATATAAGAATA
This sequence comes from Algoriphagus sp., assembly GCF_046296635.1. Classification (GTDB taxonomy): domain Bacteria; phylum Bacteroidota; class Bacteroidia; order Cytophagales; family Cyclobacteriaceae; genus Algoriphagus. Next base: position 80,505 of record NZ_JBKBKZ010000010.1, read on the forward strand.
TGATTCTAAAGACCTTTCTTAAAAAAGGATAATTGCAGTTTCCAGTAGTTAGATGCAGAATTTCCTCTGATGGTCACGAGCTTTTAGAAAAATTATTAATAAAATTGATCGAACGTCAAAAGCTTCATACAACCACATAGTCACATAGATAACATAGCTTACTGGAGAAATTTTAGAATCCTTTTTAAATCGAGTCATATGAAAACGTCGAGAAAAGAAGTTGATGATTTATCCTATCAAATCATTGGAGCAGCGATAGAAGTTCATCGTCATATGGGCCCCGGGTTTTTAGAAAGTGTTTACCAAAAGTGTCTTGCTATAGAGTTGGCTGAGCGTGAACTTTCTTTCCAACAGGAATTAGAATTACCGTTTTCGTACAAAAACCACACTATTGTAGGCCAATTTCGATGTGATTTTTTTGTTGAAAATCTGATTGTTGTGGAGATCAAAGCGGTTTCTGAAATTCTACCTATCCATGAAGCACAGGTAATCAACTACATGAATTTGCTCAAAATCCCTAAAGGAATCTTGTTGAATTTCAATGTCATGAACCTCTTTCATCAAGGGCAAAAAACTTTTGTGAATAAGTATTACGAATCACTTTGGTGAGATTCTAGGGTTTTTTAACCACATAGGTACATAGGAGCACATAGTTTTTGAAGGCTCAGAGCTTTTCCTCTATGTTTTTACTATGTGACTATGTTGTTTATAAAAGAACCTTTCCAGGGGCACTCAAATTTGATTCACCACATAGGTACATAGGAGCACATAGTTTTTAAAGGCTTAAAGCTTTTGCGCTATATTTATCTATGTGACTATGTTGTCTTAAAGAATCTTTCCAGAGGCTCTCAAATTTGCTTCACCAAATAGGTTCATAGGAGGACATAGTTTTTGAAGGCTCTAACCTTTTGCGCTATGTGTTACTATGTGACTATGTTGTTTTAAAAAGAACCTTTCAAGAGCCACTCAAATTTGAATCACCACATAGGTATATAGGAGCACATAGTTTTTGAAGGCTTAAAGCTTTTTGCTGTATTTAATTATGTGAATATGTTGTTTAAAATAGTCACACAGGATTTTTGCCATTGAAATCATTAAGTTTTTTTGAAGTCTCAGAATATTATAAGTTTATATTCAGTCACTATCTCGCTTTAGAATATAAATCCAATGAAAAAAATACCGCTTTTATTATTCCTTGTTTTCTGTTCGTTCTTGGCAGAGGCTACTGAACTGGTCAATCTCATCACCACTTATCAAGCCGATCGTGGTGCACTGACCCGTTTGTACACCAATCGTCTATCAGCAGAATATTTTTCACGAATGGAATCCTTCAATCAGGATTATTTGAAAAGTCTCCAAGCTCAGAACTATGATGCTCTCTCTGAAGATGGAAAGATCGATTACGTGCTTTTTCGCAATTATTTGGAAAAGGAACTGGCGACTTTGGATTTGGAAAAACGGGCATTTGTCGATGTGCAGTCGGTGATCGGTTTTGGTAAACCTTTGGAGGATTTTGTCATAGCAAGAAGACGAGCCAAGCAACCCAACTCTCAGGAATTGGCTGCCATATGGAATCAGGTATCCAAATCAGTAGATGCGCAATTGAAAGCTTTGCCCGCTTTATCCAAATATGATTCTTGGCAGAAAGCGGACTTAGCGGCATCTGCGGTGGAAAGTTTAAATCGAGTGACCAAAGAAGCCTATGATTTTTACTTCGACTACGATCCTGAATTCACTTGGTGGATGCCTGAACCTTGGAAAAAACTGGATGCGAGTATGAAAGGGTATGCCAAAGGATTGCGTGAGCACTACACCAATTCGGTGAAAGATGATGGCAGTGGTATCATCGGCAAGCCTATCGGCAGAGAAGCCTTGGAAAAGCAATTGGCCTTTGAAATGATCGCTTATTCACCGGAAGAATTGATCAAAGAAGCGGAGAAGCAATTTGCTTGGTGCGAAAAAGAAATGCTCAAAGCTTCCAACGAATTGGGTTTTGGAAATGATTGGAAAGCGGCCTTGGAGATGGTGAAAAACACCTACCTGCCAGCTGGTGCATGGCCGGAGGAAGTGGCGAGATTGGGCGAAGAAGCCATCGAAATTATGGAGAAAAATGATTGGCTCACTATACCTGAATTAGCCAAAGAAACTTGGCGAACTACGATGATTTCTGCGGAGCGGCAGCGCGTAAGTCCGTTCTTCTTGGGCGGTGAAGTGATTCAGATTTCCTACCCAACTTCCGAGATGAGCCACGAGGAAAAGATGATGTCCATGCGTGGAAATAACCCACATTTTTCGCGAGCGACTGTTCAACACGAATTGATTCCAGGGCATCATCTCCAGCAGTTTATGAATCAGCGGGTGATGACACATCGGCGAATGTTCGCAACACCATTTTGGACCGAAGGTTGGGCGCTGTATTGGGAGTTTGTGCTTTGGGACCGGGATTTTCCACGGGATGCCAAAGACAAAGTAGGAATGCTATTCTGGAGAATGCACCGCTGCGCAAGGATTATTTTCTCCCTTAATTATCACTTGGGTAAAATGACTCCTCAGGAATGCATTGACCTCTTGGTAGATAAAGTGGGGCATGAATATGCCAATGCTGAGGCGGAAGTCAGACGTTCATTTGAAGGAAATTACGGTCCGCTTTATCAGATCGCTTATATGATCGGTGCGTTGGAGATCTATTCGATGCGAGCTGAAATGGTGGATTCCGGTAAAATGGGCGAAAAGGAATTTCACGATCTTATCATGTCCCAAAATGCGATGCCGATTGAGATTTTGAGATCCAAAGTCACGGGCAAACCTTTGGACAAAAATCATAAGGCGAGTTGGAGGTTTTTGGAATAATGTATTTCCCGCAGATTTCCGCAGAAAAGGGCACAGATTTTCACTGATTTTTTCATGAAGAAAATCTAAATCGATGCTGGTTTCTCATTTTTTATTATGTATAACCCCATAAATACATGTCAACCTTCAAAGTTTAGGATTGAAGTTCAAAACGGTGCATCTTCCCCTTTTCCAAAGGGGGCTTAGGAGGATTTTTCAAAGGTTATTTTGAGAAAATCCTCTTAAGTTCAACGTTCCGAATACTAATATTATTTATCAGCTATTTCAATTAAAAAAAAGCGAAATTCGAGAAAACCCATTTAAGAGAATAGAACAGTGACAGTCGAAAAATTGAAACTTAATTTGATTCAGCGAGTCATGAAAATTGATAAATCTTCCACGCTTGAGAGATTTGAGGATCTTATTATTCAGGCAGAAATGGAGGAGAGATTAAAGGATTCTTTGGAATCAATAGAAAAAGGTGAAGTTTCAACTATCGATGAATTTGCAAGATCAAATCAGGAATGGCTGAAAAAGAAGTCTATGAAGTTATAGAAACGGACTTTTTCCCAACAAAAATGAATCCCTCTAGGATGAAATCATAAAAAAAAAGAAGGCCGAATCAGCCTTCTTTTTCCTTTTAAACTTAACCATTATGAAGATTTAGTTTTCCAAACGGAGTTCGTTTTATTTATCTTTCAGTGTAAAAATAATAATCCCGTTTTTACCTTTTTCTCCAAAGCGAATCGAAGCTGTTTCACCTTTTAGGACTTCAAGGCTTTCTATGTTTTTTGGATCGATACTTTGCACATCAAACACTTGTTCAAAAGTTCCATTTTTGTTTTTTGTATAGTAAATAGGATTTGTGTTCTCCTTAGATGGGTCTGGCTGAAAGTAAATTTTGCCTCCATCTGGGTAAATTGTAACATCTCCTTCAGGACTAACTTTACTAGTAAAATAACCGCTCTCAGATCCTTTAACTGAGGCTATTCCTTTGACACTCGTACTAGTTCCTACTCTATATTTTGGGCTAGTAGATTGAAGGGTTGGGGAAATATTTGAGGGTATATTGGTTGTTCCGTAAACGGTCCAGTTTTTTGTGGACTTTAAGGTTTTTTGCTGATTTTCAGTCAGCTCATTTTTTATCGCCACCAATGTGGAAAGTTGCTTTTTCTTCAATTGATTTTCCAGATTCAGGACAAGGTCCATTTGTTTGGTAACAGCCGCAGGGTCAGGTTTGGATTGAGCCAATAACTTTTTCAATTTTTCGGTTTCCGCATCCAGATCCCATTTCAAGGTGCTGAAATCAGCTGCATTAGTGCTATGGATCTTCTTGATTTTGTTGGCCTGATCGTCAGTCAAAGATATTTTCTCTCTGTTTTTCATGACTAGGTCAGCGGAGTAAAGGTATTCCTGAAACATGTCTTGCGCATTGGCAAGACTTGCAGTCAGGAAAAAGAGCAGGAAAAGGATTCTTTTTATCATGATTTTTCGGTTTATCAGATTTGTGTTTTAATAATAAGTTGGTTTAGTTTTCTTCGGTCACTTGTGCTGAGCGTAGTCGAAGCATCGGTAATCCATCCACATCAGTATTCAGCTAATAAAGAGGAAGTAGGTGATTCCCAGGTTTCCAGATAAGTCTTTTCTTCGATGAGAATTTGCTGTTCCTGATTTTCGCCTTGCTGCAGTGTGATGATGATTACTTCTGCGGGTGGATCAGCAATGATGTTTTCCTTTGGTAAAAGGAAAAAACCAATCGTTAGTGAAGCAGCGATCCCAAGAGGGATCCACCAGTTCAGTGATCTAGTTTTTACTAACTCAGGAAATTCTGGAATAAGAATCTCTCTATCTTTTTCTTTCATACCTTGAAAGAAAGCCTTCAATTCTCTGTCTTTATCTTGAGTCATAATTTTCTTTTTTTGCATTGGTTGATTCCTTCAGTTCCGAAGGCTTTCGGGATAAAAACCTCATATCATTTTCGCCCGAGGCTTGTCTCCACTGCCGTTTTTTAAATTTCTTCCGCCGACATCATGTCTTCACTAACGGAATTACTTCATTTCAGTCTTTCGCTGAAACTCAATCTATTCCTTTAATCTCTTCGCCGAAGGCAGTGTCTCAACTGCCTTAATTACTTTATTTCTGTTTTCCGTTGAAACTCAATCCACTCCTTCAATCTTTTCTTCCCTCGCTCGTAATGTGTGCGAACCGTCCCAATATGCAATTGTAGAACCTCGGCCGTTTGCTCCAAAGTCATATCGTGATAGAAAACCATCAACATGACTTCCTGCTGCATTTTTGGAAGTCTTCTGATCAATCCTTCATAATTAGTTTCATCTAATTCTATGTCTTCAAAAACCAACTCAGGTTCATTCTCAATGCTGCTCCACTTTCCAGTTTTCCTCAATTCATCTATCGCAGTAAATCGGATGATCGAAAACAACCAGGTTTTTGCATTCCGATCATGGTTCAGCTTTGCTTGGCCTTCAAGAATTTTGAGATAGACCACTTGCACCACATCTTTTGCCATTTCTCCATCAAACCCACAGCATTGTCTTGCCCATATATAGGCTTCTCGATGGTGCTGTCGGAGTAAAGTTTCGAGCTGGCTTTGATTCATTTACACTAGTTAATCGGAAAGACCCTGTGTTTATATGACAAGTTTTTAAAAAAAGTTGAAAAGTTACCTGGCGGAAAGGTTGAAAGGTTGCGGCAACATTCCAACTTTACAACATCATGTGGCAGCAACTCATCAAACAATTTCGTCATCATCTCAAACTGGAGCGATCGCTGAGCGAAAATTCCATTGAAGCTTATACCCGCGATGTGGAGAAGTTAGCTGCTTTTTCGGAAAGAGAATTTGTAGGAAAAAGTCCATTGGAATTGGAATTGGAGCATCTTCGCCGCTTTGTTAATGCCCTAGCTGCTTTGGAAATTTCGGCTTTTTCTCAAGCCCGAATCATTTCCGGAATCAAGGCTTTCTATCGCTTTCTGATGTATGAGGACAAAATCAAGGAAGATCCGGCCCAACTTCTCGAAGCACCAAAGCTTGGTCGGAAACTTCCGGATACGTTAAGTTTTCAGGAAATCGAACTTTTGCTTGAAGCCATTCCACTTGGGGAATCGGAAGGCCATCGAAATCGGGCGATGCTCGAGATGCTTTACAGTTCCGGCCTACGGGTCAGCGAGCTTGTGGAGCTTAAAAAGAGTCAGATCTTTACTGAAATCGGCTTTTTGAAGGTTGTTGGAAAAGGAAACAAGGAACGGCTGGTTCCGGTGGGAAAAGATGCGCTGAAATATCTCAAAATCTATCAGGAGGAAGTTCGGGTGCATCAGACTCCAACGAAGGGACATGAAGAATTTGTTTTTCTAAATCGCCGTGGTCAAAAACTTACCCGAGTGATGGTTTTTTTGATTATAAAAAAGACTGCTATTCAAGCAGGAATTAAAAAAAATATCAGTCCGCATACGTTTAGACATTCTTTTGCGACGCACTTGATCGAAGGAGGTGCTGATTTACGAGCCGTTCAGGAAATGCTCGGCCATGAAAGCATCACCACTACTGAGATTTACACCCATTTGGATCGGGATTATTTGCGGCAGATTTTGACTGATTTTCATCCGAGAAAATAGGGAATTTCGGATTTCGGATTTCGAATTGCGGATTTCGCATATTTTGAGATCAGTCGTAATGAAATCTGCATTTTGCAATCAAAATTTCTTCGCCTTTGACTTGATAGATAAGTCGGTGTTCTTCGTCAATTCTTCTCGACCAAAAACCTGAATATTTGTGTTTAAGTGGTTCAGGTTTTCCTATTCCATCAAAAGGGTTTCTGGCAATATCCTTTATCAAATCGTTGATTCGTTTAAGCTTTTTCTTGTCGGTCCTTTGCCAAAAAAGATAATCTTCCCACGATTCATCAACGAATACCAGTTTCATTCTTCGATCAAGTTTTTAGAAAAGGAAGTCCCCGATTTTAACTTTTCAATGGCTGAGTCAAGTCTTCGTTCATTTTCTCGGGAAGATAATTCGTGTTGTGTGGCTTGTAAAGAATTGTATTCAGTCAAAGACATGATGACCACACCGTTATCCTTACCTCGATTTATAATCAAGGTTTCAAAGTTCTGTGTGACTCGATCAAAATAATTTTTGATGTCTTTTCTAAAGTCGGATAATGTGGTAGTGATCATAATAAAAGATAATTTATATGTACAAATATATGTACATAACTTTGTAAAGTTTAATGAATTTGAAATTCCTCAATTCATGATCTAAAAAACTAAACCTAAATCACCTATCATCGTGTTTGTTTAATTATAATCTCATTGATGAATAAGCTTATCCCCCTTTTATTTTCACTACTCTTTTTTGCTTCCTGCACCAAATCCAAAATATATACTTCGCGTAGTTGTACTATTTGCCTCAATCCAGAAGATGGAATTTTGTTGCTTCCTTTGGCTTGGGAACCAAGTTTTCGAAAACTCAGTGTCGCACAGAAAAACCAGCTTGAACGGCAGATTCTGGCTGACTTAAGAGCTAAGGGTTATGAGCGAATTGAGCTGTACGACCAACTCGATTACGAATTGCTCAAAGCTGGAATTCAGGATTTAAACGATCCATTCCAACGAGCTAAAATCCAATTTGAACTGGGTTATTCCTACCTTTTAGGCCTTTCATTAGGGCCCACTCGGGAAGGGGAGGGTTGGTCCTACCAAACCGAACAAGAAGCTTTTGCACTTGATCCGGTTCCTGACATGGAAGTGAGTGCAATACTCAGGATTGCTCTTATTGAAGTTTCTTCAGGAGAAATCGTCTCAGACAATACTGTAGTTTCCAAAAATTCCGGCTTCAGCAAACCCGATAAAGACGGAGGCTTGGATTATTGGAATTTCGCAACCCTATCAAGAGTAATTCAAAAAGGTGTCAGAAAGGGTGTTGACTTTCTTTCAAAGCAGTGTGCTTGTTAAGAAAACCGAAATTTAAGAATCCAGACAAGGGCACCTCAAAATCAAATTTGGATCAGGGCAATTTTCAGCATAAAATCTAAGGTCTTTCTCAGCTGCTACTCCCGGATAGTCTCCCCAATTTTCTCCCAAATCCCACATCAATTGAAAATGCAAGTGTGGAGGCCAATCTCCGTTTTCAGGAAATGGACCAACATGGCAAAGTAATTCTCCTGCTTTGAATTCTTTTCCAACTTCCAAGCGGACTAAGTCATTTTGAAAAAGGTGTCCATAAAGAGAGTAAAGCTTTTTCCCTTCAAGTTCATGCTCCAAAATGATCGTCGGGCCATAGTTTCCAAAACCTACATTGTCCTGAAAACTGTGGATTTTCCCATTCAGCGGCGCAAAAATCTGCGATCCAGCCTCCGTCCAAATATCTATGCCAAGATGGATGTTTCTGAAATCTGAATCTGTTGTGGCAAAGACCTCACTTCTTCGATAAATGGCCCTTTTTTCCAGATATCCTCCAATCCCTAATTTTTTGTTTTCGTCGTTTAACTGATCGAAAACGTATCGATTAAATACTTCAGTAGTTGAAATGTCGACAGATTTCAATTCATCGTTGTTTTCCGTAAAATCGAGCTTCAGCGTGTTTTCTGTGGTTAGTTCTTCTCCCATGATTGGGAAGAAGTCAAAGTCGGTCCAATTCATTAATTCAAAAGTATGAAATCAACTTTCAGTCTTTGCATGTAATATCTAAAATTCAAAAAGCCAAATTCAGAAATCTGAAAATTTAAGGATTCATAGAATTCTGAACTACCCCATTAATTATGCTTGCCCGCTTACTTTAAAGGCCCATTTTAACTTTCCAGGAACCGTCTTTCAGCTTTCTGCCTTTATACTTCTGCTTTAATCCTTTCTCCTTTGGATAATTTTTCTAAATTTGCGCCAATTTGGACGTAAGTATTTTCTCTCTCTCTATCCCACCTTGTAATGCCAAAAGATAGTAGCATCAAACACATTCTCATCATCGGTTCAGGTCCCATTGTCATCGGTCAAGCTTGCGAATTTGACTATGCAGGCTCTCAGGCCGCTCGTTCTCTTCGTGAAGAAGGCATCATCGTGACGCTGATTAATTCCAATCCAGCGACGATCATGACTGACCCAGTCACTGCAGACAATGTTTACCTGCTTCCTCTGGATAAGAAATCCATCAAAAAAATTCTGACAGATCACCCGGATATCGACGCAGTATTGCCGACGATGGGTGGCCAGACTGCTCTGAATCTTGCCATTGATTGCGATAAAGCAGGAATATGGGAAAAGTTTGGAGTAAAGATGATCGGTGTCGATATCGATGCGATCGATACTGCCGAAAATCGTGAAAAATTCAAAGCGCTGATGGAAAAAATTGGCGTCAGTGTATGTAAAGGAAGTACTGCCACTTCTTTTCTCCAAGGAAAAGAAATAGCGCAAGAAATAGGTTTTCCTCTAATTATCCGAGCATCCTACACCCTTGGAGGTGCGGGTGGAGCTTTTGTGGAGAAGGAAGAAGACTTCGAAAAGTACCTCGTTGCAGGCCTTCAGGCTTCTCCAGTTCACGAAGTGCTGATCGAGCAAAGTATCATGGGCTGGAAGGAATATGAGCTTGAGGTGATGCGGGATAATATTGGGAACATGATCGTGATCTGTTCTATCGAAAATTTTGATCCTTGCGGAGTGCATACAGGAGATTCAATTACCGTTGCACCAGCATTGACACTTCCTGATACGGTCTTTCAGAAAATGAGAAATCATGCGATCACGATGATGAATAGCATCGGGACTTTTGCCGGAGGATGTAATGTGCAGTTTGCGATAAGTCCGGATAATCAGATAATCATCGGTGTTGAGATCAACCCACGCGTTTCAAGATCATCTGCTTTGGCCTCCAAAGCTACTGGATATCCAATAGCCAAAGTAGCAGCCAAATTGGCCATTGGCTACAATTTGGACGAGTTGTCAAATTCGATAACCGGAACTACCACTGCATTTTTTGAACCCACGATTGATTATGTAATCGTAAAAATTCCTCGTTGGAACTTTGACAAATTCAAAGGTTCTGATAAGAGATTAGGGCTTTCCATGAAGTCTGTGGGTGAAGTGATGGGAATCGGTCGGAACTTCCAGGAAGCTTTGCAAAAAGCTTGTCAATCGCTCGAAATCAAACGAAATGGTTTAGGAGCAGACGGGAAAGAGCTGAAAGATCAGGATCAGATTCTTTACTCTCTTGCCAATCCAAGCTGGAACAGATTGTTCCATATTTATGACGCTTTCAAACTTGGTATTTCCTTCAGAACAATCCACGATTTGACAAAAATCGATAAGTGGTTCTTGAGACAAATTGAAGAACTAGTTCATCTGGAAGCAGAGATTTCCAAACATAAAATCGATACAATTCCAGTTGAATTGATGGATTTGGCGAAGAAAAAAGGTTACGCTGATCGTCAGATCGCTCATTTACTGGATTGTCTGGAAAGTGAGGTTTTCAACAAGCGATACACCGATATGGGAATCAAGCGGGTGTACAAACTCGTCGATACCTGTGCAGCTGAATTTGAAGCAAAGACCCCTTATTACTATTCTACTTTCGGAGAAGAAAATGAATCTGTAAGATCAGAGAAGAAAAAAGTGGTCGTTTTGGGATCAGGTCCAAATCGAGTGGGCCAAGGAATTGAATTTGACTACTCCTGTGTCCATGGTGTTTTGGCTGCGAAAGAGTGCGGCTACGAGACCATCATGATCAACTGTAATCCGGAAACAGTATCTACTGACTTTGACATTGCAGACAAGCTTTACTTCGAACCGGTATTCTGGGAGCATATCTACGAAATTATCCTTCAGGAAAACCCTATTGGAGTCATCGTTCAGCTAGGCGGTCAGACGGCATTGAAATTAGCTGAAAAGCTCGATAAATATGGAATCAAAATCATCGGAACCAGCTTTGAAGCATTGGATTTAGCTGAAGATCGTGGTCGATTCTCCACGCTTTTAAAGGATCTAGGCATCCCATATCCTGAGTTTGGCACAATTCACAATACAGACGAAGCACTTGAGTTGTGTAAGAGAATTGGCTTTCCGCTGTTGGTTCGACCAAGCTATGTGCTTGGTGGTCAAGGAATGAAGATCGTGATCAACGAGAAGGAACTTGAGCAGCACGTCGTGAATGTCTTGAGAGATATACCAAATAATGAGATTCTGCTTGATCATTTCCTGGAAAATGCAATTGAAGCAGAAGCTGATGCGATTTGTGATGGAGAAAATGTCTACATCATCGGAATCATGCAGCATATCGAGCCTGCGGGAATTCACTCCGGAGATTCATATGCCGTATTACCTCCATACAATTTGGGCGACTTGGTGATGAGACAAATCGAGGTTCATACCAAGAAAATAGCCTTGGCTTTGAAAACAGTAGGCTTGATCAACATTCAGTTTGCGATCAAAAATGACAAGGTGTATATCATTGAAGCAAATCCAAGAGCTTCACGTACGGTGCCATTTATCTGCAAAGCTTATCAAGAACCTTATGTAAATTATGCCGTAAAGGTGATGCTAGGAGAAAATAAGGTGACTGACTTTGAATTCAAACCTGTGAAAAAAGGTTATGCCATCAAAGAACCTGTGTTTTCTTTCCATAAATTCCCAAATGTAAACAAGGAACTTGGACCTGAAATGAAATCAACCGGAGAGGCGATCTACTTCATAGACGACTTGATGGATGATTATTTCCTTAAAATCTATGCTGAGAGAAATCTCTATTTGAGTAGGTAATCCAAACCTAAAAACTTTAAAAGCTTTGATAAAATTTCTCATCATAATCCTTGGAGTGGGTTGGCTTTTGGGCCAACTCATCCGCTATTTTCTTCGAACCAAACTGGCCAAGTTTGCAAGGCAAGTGAATGAGGCTGATATGGAGCAACAACGCGCTCAGCAGCAGGCTTCAAGGCCCAAAAATTCGGTGAATGTGGATTTTATCCCCAGGGAAGAAATCGAAAAACGGAAAAAAGATATCGAAGGCGGTGAATACGTCGATTACGAAGAAGTGAAGGAATAATCCTTCACTTTTTTGCTGAAAGTCTTCGCAAAACAGACCTGTCAAGTTTTCAAAACCTGACAGGTCTTTTCCTTTCATGGCGTTAAGTTTATTTTCACCAAATGAGAAGAACTGTTTTTGACCAAAAACATCCTCAAACTGATTTTCAAAAGTCAGGTGAGGGTAGATTTGATTATGCATAGTTTTTTTAACAATTATCATTGATAAACTCTCCTTCCTTCTAGTATCTTCGCCAAAAAATAAGTTGATTACCAATGCGAATATTTTTATTAACAATCTCCCTTAGTTTTCTTTCGCTATGCCTTTTTGCTCAAAAAATCTCAATCAGTGGTACAGTAAAAGATGGTGATACAGGTGAAACCCTAATTGGAGTTAATATTTTTGATAAGAAAAACCAAAAAGGAGCGATTACAAATAATTATGGGTTTTTCAGTTATTCCTCATTTGAAAAAGAAGTAGAGTTGGTTTTCAGCTATGTGGGCTATGAGCCTGAATTGCTGTCGCTGAAACTGCAAAAAGACACACTCATAACTGTAGAGTTGAAGCCTTCTGGATTACTGAAGGAGGTAGTCATCGAAGGTGAACGATCGGACCCCATTCAGGAGAGTACCCAGATGGGATCGATCAATGTGCCACTTCGTGAAATCAAAAACCTGCCCGCGCTGATGGGTGAGGTAGATATTTTCAAAGTAATCCAACTTCTTCCAGGTGTGCAGTCTGGATCTGAGGGTACATCAGGCTTGTATGTAAGAGGAGGAAGCCCGGATCAAAATTTGATTTTGCTGGATGGTGTTCCAGTCTATAATGCCTCACATTTATTCGGTTTCTTCTCGGTTTTCAATGACGGTGCTATCAATAATGTCGAACTGATCAAAGGCGGGTTTCCTGCCAGATATGGAGGAAGACTCTCTTCGGTGATTGACATTTCCATGAAAGAAGGAAATATGAAGGAATTCAAAGGAGAGGGAAGTATTGGGTTGATCGCTTCGAAAATTACGCTTGAAGGCCCTATCAAAAAGGATAAAACTTCTTTCTTGTTTTCTGGGAGGAGAACCTACTTGGATATGATAGCAAGGCCGATAATCCGAAAATCCACCGGGGGAAATGAGGATGTCGGCTATTTTTTCTATGACCTTAATGCCAAAGTGAATCACATTTTTGACAAGAAAAATCGCCTTTATCTCAGTTATTATGGAGGGCAGGATGTCGCTTATTCGAAGTACAAGAACACTTGGAATAGAACTGATGGAGTAAATGTCAGCGAGGAAGAGGCCGGCTTGGGTTGGGGAAATAACATTGCAGCCGTGCGCTGGAACCACATCTTCAATCAGCGTTTATTTGCTAATTTCACGAGTACTTTCACCCAATACAAATTCAGGATTTTCTCTGATTACGAGAGTAGTTTCACTCCTACTCAAGGTGCTGAACGACAACAGGAATTCTATTCCTCAGATTATTTCTCAGGGATTCGTGATGTTGCTGTAAAAGCAGACTTTGACTTTATCCCAAATCCAGACCACTATATTCGCTGGGGTGGAATGTGGATCAATCATCGATTCACTCCGGGAGTATTTGCTTCCAAAGAGAATCAAAGGCCTGAAGTCAGAGAAGGAGGAACTCCATCAGATAGCCAAGAAATGTCCCTTTACTTGGAAGATGATTTCTCAGTTGGAGATCGCTTCAAATTCAATGTTGGTGCACATTTTTCGGGGTTTTTGGCAGATGTGAAAACTTATACTTCCCTACAGCCACGCTTTACCGCTCGATATTTATTGGATCCCAATTCTTCGATTAAGGTCTCCTATGTGCAGATGGCCCAGTTTATTCATTTGCTGACTAATGCAGGACTTGGTTTGCCAACTGATCTTTGGGTGCCTTCTACCGATCGAATTGGTCCACAGGAAAGTTGGCAAGTCGCTGCGGGTTATTTCAGGAAGTTGGGCTATGGACTTGAGTTAAGTGTGGAGGGTTACTACAAGGACATGCAGGGCGTCATCGAATATCAGGACGGTGCTTCCTTTCTGAATACCACTTCTGATTGGCAGGATAAGGTGTCTTCAGGAGAAGGAAGAAGTTATGGGTTGGAAGTGCTTTTGCAAAAGAAAATAGGAAAAACCACTGGCTGGATTGGTTATACTTTGTCCAAAACAGAACGAAGATTTGATGACATCAATTTTGGGGACTGGTTTCCGTTTCGATACGACCGAAGACATGACATCAGTGTCACGGCGGTTCATCAGTTGTCAGATCGGATTGATCTATCCGGCACCTGGGTTTTTGGGACCGGTAATTTTATTACTGTGCCTACTCAGCGCTACCAACATGCTACAAGTGTAGTAGTTGATGGTTTTACGCGCTTTGGCGGCCTGTACGTAGATTACTTTGAGTCAAGGAATAATTTCCAGATGAGAAGCTACCACAGAATGGATCTGGGAATCAATTTTCATAAAGAAAAGAAATGGGGAAAGCGCACTTGGAATGTTTCTATTTATAATGTCTACAGCAGGTTGAATCCATTCTATATGGATATCAGCTACAATTATGACCTACAGAGGAATCAATTGAGGCAATTTAGCCTGTTCCCGATTGTACCTTCAGCTTCTTACCGATTTACATTTTGATAATGACGAATAGAATTAAAAGCAGCATACCACTAGTACTCCTACTCTCGATCATTTTGAGTTGTGAGCAGTTTTTAGAGGTAGAACTACCCGGACAGGAACCTCGATTGGTGATGAATGCATTGATCGAATCGAATGATACAGTCAAGGTGTTTTTGACTAAAAGCCGAAGTATTCTTGAAGGAAGAGAATACGATGGTTTTGACTATGTGAAGAATGGAAAAGTATTCCTTAAAAACGAAGCCGGGGCTATTTTTCCATTTGGTTTTATAGACAAAAGCAATCCAATTGAATCTTTCGCTTATTACTATTTGGCAGGCTATGACTTTAAGCCCAACGAGCAGTATGAAATATTGGCGGAAAGCGACGGGTTTAAAGAGATAAGTGGTCAGGTTCAATTTCCTGCTCGCGTAGCGATCAAAGAAATATCTTATCGGAACCTAGGTCCGGATGAGTCTTTTTCAAGCCAGGATTTGCTGGAATTTACTGTGAAATTTGATGACCTTCCTGGAAAGAATTATTATGAGTTAAAAGGACGGTATTTTGGGCCTAGTACCACCCAAGCCAATAGTTTTTATTCAGGAGACCTCTATCCAAGACCAGTTAATCCTGCTTATGAGCGAAATTCCTGGACTTACAGTGGGTTGTTATTCGATGATGTTTTGCTTTCGGGTAATGATTCGGAGATAGTTTTTAGATCTACTTTCCCTAGAGATTATGACTTAGAGGTGACAATTAACCTTTCGCATGTTTCAGAGTCATATTACCGATATGAAGAGACTGTTGGACTTCAGAACTACAATCGGGGAGATTTTCTGTCACAGCCTGTTTTGGTCTATACCAATATTCAAAATGGAATGGGGATTTTGAAGGCACGGAATACCGATACAAAAATCTTGAAAATCCTCTTGGAGGATTGATCAACTTCACTTTTTTAATTTTTTCAAAAAGTAGTCTGGTGATCGAGTCACAATTTTTCCGTCGATTGTAGTCACGATTTTTTGACCCAACTTTTTCTTCATTTTAAGAAAATCAGTTGAGGAATCGAGAATTGCTGACTTCAACTTTGTTTTAAAAATTTCTTTTTCTTCAGTGGTCATTCAGCCATTGATTTAATGATTCTTGAAGTTCATAAAAAAATCCGAACTGTACTATTTTACTCTCCTACACCAAAAAACCTTAAACCCACTTCCGGTTTCAGTTCCTATCAGAAAGTCCTCACCTCCGTCTTTTAAGCTCAATTTCTTCTTCAATTCTTCTGCTCCTGTGACATAGTTGCGACAGATTACATTGACTTTACCTGAAGGGAAAAGGGTTTTGATTTCATGCTTTTTAGGAGAAATCTCTTGGATGACTTCAAATACACGTGCTGGAATTTCATCCGGAATTGAATCTCCAGTGTAGAGGTGACTATTTTTCTCAAGCTTTCGAAGTCCAAACCGCTTTCCAAAAAGGCTGAAGGCTCCAGCTTTCAAGATTCCACTCAAGGGCTCCACCAAATATTTTTCTGCTTCTCCAAACCTGGATATCGCGTTTTCTTCCGCTTTCGGCTCAAATTCAAACGCTGGGAGATTACTTTCCAGATCCGTAACCTCTATCTTTCTCTCCGAACCATCTTGGCCTTTTTCCCAAAAAAGTAAAACCTCTTTGACTTCATTTTTCACCGACACCACAGTGATTTTTTGGATGTCCGGCAACTCGCTCCAAGCCTGAGACAAATCCAACATGGGGGAAACCTTTAGCAGAATTTGGTCGGCTTTCTGTTTCAAAAGAGCCCAAGCCCTCACCACATCGGGTTCGCATTCCTGCAGTTTGAAAAGTTTTTGATTTCCCATTCCTCTTCTAGCCGGATCGGCATAAATCAGGTCAAAATGCAATTTGGTTTTTTGAAGAAATTCCAGTCCATCTCCTTCAAAAAATTCAAATTTACTGCTCACACCCTCCAAGGGTTCCAACTCCTCGAGGTTGTGTTTTGAAATCTGGAAAAGCGCTGCTTGTCTTTCGCAATAAATTGCCTTTTCAAATCCCTGACTCAGGTAAAAGCTATCCACACCAAAGCCACCTGTCAAGTCGATCATCAGTGATCCAAAACGGTTTTTAGCTTTGTGCTTGGCCGTTACTTCAGAAGAACTTTGCTCCAGTGAAATGGAAGCAGGAAAAATCACAGCAGGATTTGCGGTCCATTCAGGAAGTTTTTTAGCAGCTTTTTGTCTTGCTGAAATTTGTTGAACTGCAGCATTGAGTTCAAAATTGACTTTTCCTTGATACTTAAAAAGCAAAAGTGCAGGATCTTCGCTTAGATGATCCTGCACAAATTGTCTGAATACAGCGCTATTTAATTCGCTGAGATCCATTATACGAGTCCTTTTTCCAACAAATACTCAGCAATCTGAACAGCATTGGTAGCAGCTCCTTTTCTCAGGTTGTCTGCTACAATCCACATGTTTAGTGTGTTTGCTTGAGACCCATCTCTTCTTAATCGACCTACAAATACCTCATCTTTCTTATGTGCAGTGATGGGCATTGGATAGATGAAGTTGGCAGGATCATCTTGGACAATCACACCTGGAGCAGACTCGAGTAAGCTTCTAACCTCAGCAAGATCAAAATCCTCTTTGAACTCTACATTCACTGCTTCGGAGTGTCCTCCCATTGTTGGGACTCTAACCGTAGTTGCAGTTACTTTAATAGTATCATCAGAAAAAATCTTTTTGGTCTCATTGATCATCTTCATTTCTTCCTTGGTGTAGCCATTTGGTTGGAACACGTCGATGTGAGGAAGTACGTTCATGTCGATCTTGTGAGGATACACCATTTCAGGGGTTCTTCCTTCACGCTCGGCCATCATTTGATCTACCGCTGCTTTACCAGTACCTGTGACAGACTGATAGGTAGATACCACAATTCGCTTGATACCATAGCGCTGACGCAATGGCTCCAATGCAATCACCATTTGAATGGTGGAGCAATTTGGATTGGCGATGATTTTATCGTTTTGGGTGATTTCTTTTGCGTTGATCTCAGGCACAATCAATTTCTTGCTTGGATCCATTCTCCAAGCAGAAGAATTGTCTATGACGAAAGAGCCTACCTCTGCAAACTTTGGTGCCCATTCCAAGGATGTACTTCCGCCTGCAGAGAAGATGGCGATTTCTGGTTTGGCTGCCACTGCATCAGCCAGACCGATTACAGTGTGTTTTTTACCCTTATATTCAATCTGTTTTCCTACAGACCGCTCTGAGGCGACTAGTAGAAGTTCGGTATAAGGAAAGTTGTGCTCTGCGAGCACTTCGAGAATTTCGGTGCCAACCAGCCCGGTTGCACCTACTACAGCCAATTTCATGTGTATGTAAAATAGGTTTAGATAGATTTAAGTCTGCAAAAGTAAGGACTACCCGTTCATTTTCAGGATTGTGGTGAAATATTTTCCACTGATTTTATATATTTAGGTAGGGCTTTTTATCCATTTTTTTATGAAAAAGCACTTTTTAAGAAAGTTAGTGTTCATTTCCCTCTTTTTTCTTGAATTGGGAACATTGGATGTCTTTGCTCAAAAGCAAGATTTCGAAGCGAATTTCGATGCTTTGTCTTTCCCAGAAGAGTTTCTCCCAGGGTGGTACGGTAATGAGGTAAGAACTACTCCTGCAAGGATTTTCCAGATTTCCGGTCAGGGCAGAAATGGAAGTAAAGCACTCGCAGTTCAACCGATCAGTACATTTGACGGCAAGATTTGGGTAAGGCTTATTCCTTCAGGCTTTAAGAACCCTGAGTTAGTTTTTTTTGCGAAAACTATCCAAAATGGCAGTGGAAATCGTCCAGCTTTGGTTTTTTATTCTTTGGGTGAAAGTTTGGAAGGAGATTTTTCTCAACCAATTCAAATTGGTACCGATCAGGAATTTGCAAATGAGAATCGAGACTTCAGAAGATATTCAATAGACCTACCTCCAGAATACAAGACTTCTGAGGAGGTGTTTTTGAGTTTGGAAATCCGGTATGGAGCAGGATCAGGAAGTGCGGCACGATGGATTATGGATGATTTCGAGTTTGGAGATCTTGAAATGGATGAGACCCCTCCGACAATCAATACTGTGAAGGGATATGACTTTAATTCGGTTCAAATTCAATTTTCGGAAAAAGTGGATCCGGTGTTTTCAATTCTCACTTTGGCATATGTAATTGAGAGTGAAAACCCTATTTCGGCTCAATTGAGAAGTGATTCAATAGCAATAATCACTTTTGGTCAAAAACTGGAATCAGGAAAATCTTATCCCCTAACCATTAGACAGATTCCGGATTTGGAAGGGAATTTTCTTCAGGACACGACCGTCAACTTCACTTTCTTTGATCCTACCGCTATTCCTGAAAAATCTCTGGTCATCAATGAAATTATGCCAGCTCCTCGAGCAGATCAGGATTTACCCAATGTAGAATACATAGAGATTTTCCATGCTGGGGAAAATGAATTTAGACTAGAAGGATTAAAATTGGCCAATTCAAGAACGGAGACGAATTTAGGTGAATTTTGGGTCAGTCCTGGTGACCACTTGATTTTGGCACCAGAAAATCAAGCCCTTCAATTTTCCAACTTTGGGAGTGTTTTGCCTGTGAAAAGTTGGCCGACTTTGCTGAATTCAGGAGATCAGATTTCTTTAAAATCAGCAAATGGTGATCAGATTGATCGGATTTCTTATGCAACTTCTTCTTGGGGCGGTAGTGAATTTGCAAATGGCGGATATAGTCTGGAAGTTCCAAATCCCTTTTTTCTTTGTGATAATTCCTTTTTGCTGCGTCGATCTGTTGATAGATCCAGAGGCACACCCGGAGCCCAAAACTCTATTTTCAATCAATCCATTGAATTACCCACTCCAAAAATTGAGACTGCATTTTTCAGGGATTCGCTCACAGTTTTCGTGAAATTTTCTAGTCCGATACTACCTAATCTAAAGATCGAAAATCTGGAATTTGCTCCATTTCTTGATATTAAAAATTTGAGCTACCCACTAGCTACAGATTTGCTTATCTTTTTAAATACTACTGCAGAAAGGAACCTGATCTACAATTTGACTTTGAAGGGCCTGAGTGATTGTTTTGGGCAGGATTTGGAAGAGATATCCAAGGAAATAGTTTATCCTATTTTCCCCAAGCAAGGGGATTTGATAATCAATGAAGTACTGGCAGACCCAAGAACTGGTGATCCAAAGTTCGTGGAGTTAAAGAACACAAGTCAAAGCTATTTGAATTTGGAGGGTTGGGCCTTGGCAAATCTCAACTCTTCTGGAATACCGGATCAGATAAGAGTGTTTGGTAATCAGGGTTTGATTTTGCCACCTGAATCGTATTTGGCAATTACGACAAATGTGAATGCTCTGAAATTTACTTACCCCAAATCCTCGGAAGGGAATTTTCTTCAGATTCCCACCTTGCCTAGCTATCCAATAGGTGGGGGAAATGTGGTTTTGCTTTTCCCAAATGAAGAAATAGCGGAAATTTTTAAGTATAACCCTGATTTTCATCATCCATTATTAAGAGATTCTAAAGGTGTTTCCTTAGAACGGATTTCAGCAAAAACACCAGCATCTGTAAAATCAAATTGGCAATCTGCCTCTGGCAATGAAGATTATGCGACTCCTGGAAGGAAGAATTCTCAAGCACTTGATTTCGAATTTGAGTCAAATATTATCCAGATTGATCCGGAAATTTTTGATCCTGAGGGAAGTGTCGGTGCTGCTTTTACCAGTATACGATATCAATTGGATAGGACTGGCTGGATAGGAAGTTTCAAAATTTACTCTGCTGCGGGTCAATTGATCCAGACTTTAGCTCAAAATCAGATCTTGGGTACTGAAGGTCTCCTTACTTGGACAGGAACAGACTCCACTGGAAAATTGGTCAGGGCAGGATATTATATTTTGGTGGTTGAGCTTTATGAACCAACTGGAGCGGTTAAACTCATTAAAAAGACAATGGTTGTAGCGACCCGACTTTAAAATTCTTTTTCGAGTGTATAAAATCCAGAAAATTTAGTATTTTCATTAATCTTAACCTTCCCAAGACAATATGAACCGTGACCTAATTACAATTGCCCTACAAGAGTTTGTTCTTCGAGACGGTAAAGACTTGAAAGAAGTACAACAGTATTTGAGAATGAAGCATGGTCTTGATGCAGATCAGTTGGTATTAAAGAGGCGCTTAGAAAAAATGCGCCAAACCGAAAAAGCTGTCGCCTGACAGCTTTTTTTTATCTCGGATTTTTATAATTTATATCATGTTTTTTCTTAATTGTGAAATATCCTTTCAAAATTGAACCCTTGTAATAATCTGATAATGAATGGGTAGTAAATCACAAATTTTTTAATTGATCAGTTTAAGAATTCCTTATATCAATACATCCTTTTATAATTTTTGCAATTCTCAAAGACCAACGTATTTTAGGGAACCAATCCAATTAGAATCCGTCCCAATATTATCACCTAAAGCATTTTTGATCATGAGCCAGGAAGGAAAAACAGCATATTCCCAGGAAGAACTGAAAGAATTTGAAGTAATTATTCATCAGAAACTTTCAAGTGCGAAGGAAGAATTAACCTCCTTGAAAGAAAGTTTGAGTAAAAAGAATGATAGCGGAACAGATTATACCGCTTCGACTTCCAAACTTCTGGAGGATGGTGCAGATACACTCGAAAGAGAAAACTTAAGTCAGCTTGCAGCCAGACAGCAAAAATTTGTAATCAATCTTGAAAATGCACTGATTCGTATCAAAAACGGAACCTATGGAATCTGTGTGGATACCGGGAAATTGATTTCGAAAGAAAGATTGAAAGCAGTACCGCATACCATGCACTCTATTGAAGCCAAACTCGCCAAAAAGTAAAAGTGGATTTTCTCAATCGTCATATTGAGGCCTTGATATTTTGCGCTCCTGAACCGCTTTCGATTGAAGAAATCTCAAAGTGCCTGACTGAAATGTTTGCATCTGAGGTACCTTATGATCATATCGAATCTGCAATTTATGAATTAAGGAAAAAGTATAACGGCGATGATTATTCTTTTGCCCTTGAGCATTTAGGTGGGGGCTATCAGTTTTTGACCAAACCGGCCTATCAATCAAGTATAAGTATTCTTTTGCGTCAACAATCTCAAAAGCGATTGTCAACCGCACAGCTTGAAACACTTTCGATCATTGCCTATAAGCAACCCATTACCAAAGGAGAAATTGAACAAATCAGAGGAGTAAACAGTGATTATTCTGTTCAAAAGCTTCTGGAAAAAGAGCTCGTGGAGATCAAGGGTAAATCTGAGGGAGTGGGGAAACCTTTGATTTATGGTACCTCTGAGAAATTCATGGAGTACTTTGGGATCAATTCGATTCAGGAGTTACCTCAACCCAAAGATTTTTCTCAGCCTGAAAATCAAATCGGCGAGGAGCGAGAATAATATTTTAGACGGGTTTTACTTTAGCCAACCTTGAAACAAGGAATTTTCTTCCTGATTCAATCTCTTCACACAAAACCCGAGTTCTTCGTGTTTCACCTTTTTTAAATTTCCTTCCAGAAAGCAAAAACTCCTTGCCAGGCAAAAGATCAGACAGAAAGACCTGATCGGAAATAAATTTGCTTGGCAAGTCATATTTGCTCATTTCCTTAATCAGGAATAAATCTCGGGATGAACTCGCAGCGGGATTTTGCATGTGATGTCTAAGCGGAATCAAAATGTCTTTTGGGAAAACAGAATCATTCAGGATTGGCCACATTAAGTTTTGAAACTCTTTCTTCCACTCAATTCCATGCGGAGAATGTGCATTTCCATGTTTTTCAAAAGTGCGCAAATGCGCGACTTCATGAACATAAGTCAATAAAAATTGAAACCGATTGAGATCTGAGTTGATTGTAATAGTTTGGATTTTCCGGTCTTTTCGATATCGGAAATCCCCGAGTTTCGAAGATCTTGGTTTTTGGACTCTAAATGAAAAAGGAGTGTTTTGCCATAAGTCTAAGCAGTAAGAAATTGCAGAAACAGGAAGGTGCATTTCAAAAATATTTTTTAGCTGATCTATTGGCTTCATCGCCCTAAAATAAAAAAAGAGTCCCGATTTCGGGACTCTTTAGATTTCTTTTGAAGATAGAATTAATTCTGAACTTCAATTACTTCTTCAACTTCAGTAGAAGTAGAGTCAGCTGACATTTCAGCCTCCTCAACAACTTCCTCAGTAGTTTCTTCTACTGTTTCAGTTACTTCAACTGTTACTTCTTCAGTTGACTTGTTACCGCAAGAAGCAGTAGCGATCAAGCCAGCGATTGCGAAAATTGCAAATACCTTTTTCATTTTTTGTGGTTTTCTTAATTACGGTGCAAATGTACTAGTATTATTCGCAATAAAACAAGTCCCTCTCGAATATTTTTTATTTGCTTTTGTAAACAATCTTTACCGGAACACCTTCGAAATCAAAGTTTTCACGGAGTCGATTTTCTAAATATCGTGTATAAGGCTCCTTAATATACTGTGGAAGGTTACAGAAAAAGGCAAAAACTGGATTTTTAGTAGGTAGTTGAGTTACATATTTGATTTTGATGTACTTACCTTTCCAAGCAGGCGGAGGATATTTTTCAATTTCTTGGAGCAAAACATCGTTCAATTTGGAGGTAGCGATCCGTCTAGTTTTGTTTTCATACACCTTAGTTGCCAATTCTATTGCTTGGAATATTCGTTGCTTTTCAACCACTGAAGTGAAAATAATCGGAATCCATTTGTTTTCACCGAGTCGATCGATCATGTCATCTTTGATTTTTCCCATTGTCTTGTGATCTTTTTCGATCAAATCCCATTTGTTCACCATGATCATGACACCCTTGTTGTTCTTAATGGCAAGGCTGATTAAGTTGACGTCCTGAGCTTCCAATCCTCTCGTAGCATCTACCATGACGATGATTACATCAGATTCCTCCAAAGTACGCAGTGATCTCATCACAGAGTAAAACTCGACGTCTTCTTTTACCTTGGCTTTTTTTCTAATCCCAGCAGTATCTGTAATGATAAAATCCTGGCCAAATAGTTTATATCTCGTGTGGATCGCATCCCGTGTGGTTCCGGCTTCATCAGTCACGATGGAACGCTCATGACCAAGCAAGGCATTGAGGAAAGAGGATTTTCCCACATTGGGTCGACCTAGAATTGAGATTTTCGGAATTCCTGCATCGGGATCTTCTATTCCCTCGTCTTCGAATTGTTTTACTACCTCATCAAGAAGTTCGCCCGTGCCACTCCCACTGGCTGAAGCAATAGGGTAAATTTCAAAATCACTGATTCCCAAAGAATAAAATTCATGAGATGACATAGCCTTTTCTCTATTATCTGCTTTGTTTGCTACAATGAAGATTGGCTTTTTAGTCCCTCTGAGCTCATTAGCAAATTCCATATCGAGATCAGTCAGCCCGTCAATACAGTCTACTACAAAGAGAATGACATTTGCTTCTTCGATTGCGAGTTTGACCTGTTTCCTGATTTCCGCTTCATATAAGTCCTCAGAACCAGTCACATATCCACCCGTGTCGATGACAGAAAAGAATTTGCCAGACCACTGGGCATGACCATAGTGCCTATCACGAGTCACACCGCTCATGTTGTCTTCGATAGCCTTACGTTCTTCAACCAAGCGATTAAAGAGTGTGGATTTTCCAACATTGGGCCTACCAACAATTGCTACAATATTTGCCATGATTAGGATGGGTCGTACCCGAATTTTTTAAGTTTTAATATATTTTTTCTCCAGTCTTGTTCCACCTTAACAAAGGTTTCGAGGAAGACTTTTTTGCCAAAAAATTTCTCCAATTCCAGTCTTGATTCAATTCCCACTTTTTTCAGCATTTTACCTTTGTCACCGATCAGGATGCCTTTTTGGCTTTCACGCTCGCAGAAGATAGTTGCCCGTATTTTAATGATAGTTTCTTCTTCGTAAAAATCTTCAATCGAAACCTCAGTGCTGTAGGGGATCTCTTTTTTGTAATTGTTGAAAATCTTTTCCCGAATGATCTCGGAGGCAAAGAACCGTTCCGGACGGTCAGTTAGTTCCTCTTTATCATAAAACGGTGGATGGACAGGCAATTGATCAAGTATTTCCTGTAAAATCCGCTCAGTATTGAATTTTTCCAGTGCTGAAATTGGAATGACTGTTTCTGATTTGATTCTCGAAGTCCAATATTCAGTGACTTCATCAAGCTGACCTTTTTTAGCTAAATCAATCTTGTTAATTACCAAAAGTACCGGAACACCCGAAGCATTGATTTTAGTGATGACATCCTCGATTTCCTCTTCGGTCTCGTACAAATCGGTGACAAAAACTATAACATCTGCATCTTCCAAAGAGATGTTTACAAAACTCATCATGTTCTTATGCAGCTCATATTTTGGTTTGAGCATGCCCGGAGTATCAGAAAAAACAATCTGATATTCGTCGGTATTTATAAGACCGAGGATTCTGTGTCGTGTGGTTTGAGCCTTAGAGGAAATAATCGAAAGCCGCTCACCCACAAGGATATTCATGAGCGTGGACTTACCCACATTGGGTTTGCCAACGATATTTACAAATCCGGCTTTATGAGTAGGGGAAAGCATTTATTTTAATTTTTTTGCAAAGGTACTTGATTTTGGAGAGTTTGTCCTTACCTTTGCATCACAATATCGCGGGATGGAGCAGTTGGTAGCTCGTCGGGCTCATAACCCGAAGGTCACAGGTTCGAGTCCTGTTCCCGCTACAAAACAATTAGTTGATCATTTAATGGTCAACTTTTTTTGTTTTATACCCTTTTATGTACGGATTGTCAACGCTCATCGATTCCATTTGATTCAAATTGACCACAGGTCTGTCCCCCTATTTGCCCCCTTTTGATTTTTTTTGGTTTTTAAGAATTGTGAGTTCAAGAATTAAGCAGGTTGGGATGAGGATTTAAATGGTTGCGGTTTCTAAATTATCCCATTTTATTGAGAATTCCACCGCTTTTTCCATGCTGAAAATTCGGAAGGTTTGATTCGATAGCGAACAAAATTTCCTTCATGCAGCCCCAGTAGTTCGGTCTCCACTATTTCAATGAATTTTGATTGATTTTCATCGGATATCTTTTGGGCTGCTATTTTTACTGCATTGGATGCTTCTGCTTTGCCCATCTCATTCCTGACGATTTGTCCAATTGCTTCGCGTATTTCATCCCTATATTTCATTCGGAATCTATCAGGTTCACCCAATGATTGTCGGATAGCGGAATAGCGCATAGCTGACCGCTCATAGGCCCACAGAAAAACATCCTTGAATAATTCGATGCGGTTTAATTCATAAATGCCAAGCATTCCTTTGATATAGCTTTCTTCTGGTACATCAATAAATGAAAGAGGAGAAAGGTTGTGTCTGTTTAACGGAATATTTGCAGCCAATCTGGATACTCGCTTATTGACATCATCAAATGGTTGGAGATAAGGCAACTGAACCAATACAAAAAAAACCTGTTCAAATGGATTCTGGATTTGGCTGGCTTTTTCCAGTATTAGGTCAAAAGATTCTTCGATAAGTTGTGGAATTCCCAACGGAGTAAAAACCGAATTGGTGATTCCCACGCCAAATGTTCTAAGCCTGCCGGATGCAGCCGGATTGGGCAATAGGTTGTTTGAAAGTAGGGCATGGAGATTAAGAAAAGTGTAGCGATTGAAGCCCACTTCATCAGACGATTCTATCAGAAACTCGATAGCCTCCTTATGGTTGAGAATCATCTGGGTTTCCATCGGAGACTTGTTCGAGGGGATTTTTCCGTTATGGATTAATAGCTCTGTATCCAACAAGGAATAGGTGTTGCCTTCCAGTCTGCTTGAATTCCAAGACAGGTCGATCAAAAGGCGATTTAATATTTCTCTGGCATAGGTCCCAGCTGGCTGTTCTCCATTCCTAGTATTTCCCCATTCAGCCAGTTTTTGTTTTTCTTCTCTGCTGAGCAAGCTGTCGATGTTGGGACGGTAATTTTCCAAGAAACTTCGTTCATATCCGACAGGTTTCCTTTGTGCTACAGGACGTGAGACCAAGGCCCAAACGTCTTTGCCTTCTTGTGAAAGGGGAATGGTCGATTGTCGCTCCTCTTCTGATTTTATCCTTCCAGAATCTTGAGTTTGTTCAGGGACATTTGCATAATACTTTGTAGACCGAGCCTCACCTTTTAATAGAATTAAGTTTTTTTCTCTAAGGATTTTTAGCCGTCTTTGAAGCGCTCTCTTTTCAATTTGAAATGGGAGCAATCGAAGGAGTTGTTCTATTCCTAATCCATCAGAAGATGATGCAATTATTTCTTTAATCAGTTGTAGCTCATCTCGATTTCCCATCTTCAATCCCATTTGTATCGCGACAATAATAACATGAAAATGACACAATAAAATGAATTGTGTCACCATAATTGTCGCGATATTAAAAATTGTGTCGTTTTTTTATTTAGACTTTCTTTGGTTTTGGTATCACCTCGGAAAGTAGGAGATCCATTGCCAGTTACGACTAAAAAACTCATTTCCTTTTGCCTGTTGAATTTTAAATCAGAATAAAATTCCTATACAGAAGGTCTTATTTGAAGTAGTGAAAGGCATTATGGGCAAAAAATTTTTTTTTAGTAAAAAATACTAAAAATATTTTTACATAATAAAATACTAAAAATTATAATTTTTCCAATATAAAATTAATTAAAATATAATTATTTATTGAAAATTTAAAAAATCTAATTTTCGTCAATTAAACTTAATTTTTTTAAAGTTTAAGTTGCCTAAACTTTTTTGTCACGTGATTAAATCAGAATACATTAACTATTTTGTAGTTTTTTGAAAATGAAATTTTTAATAAATAAATTTTTCGACTTTGTCAATACCCTATATAGGGTATTTTTTATTTAATACCCTCTTATTTAATTCAAACATAATTTTCAAAAGAAAAATCCTATTACTTATGTCCACTATTTTGAAAACCATATTTTTAGGTAGCTGTGTTTTTATTACGACCATGAATATTTCATGGGCTCAGCTTCCCGCGGATGTTCAAAGCACTGTTGAAAAGAATTTTCCTATCCCGGTCCAAAAATCCCCCAATGCATCTTCAATCGAACGGTATGGAAACTATGATGTCAACTTGTACACTGGGTTACCTAATATTTCAATACCTCTCCATACAGTGAAGTCTGGACCCATTGAATTTCCAGTTTCTTTGAGCTATCATTCTTCTGGTATCAAATATACCGATCAGGCAAGTTGGGTAGGGTTGGGCTGGTCGTTGATCGCCGGTGGACAAATAACCCGGCAAATCAAAAATCTTCCTGACGAAACTGCTTTTTTGAAATCTAATCAGGATCCCAATGATTATAATCTATTTCGAATACAGTGATGCCGAAACTACGGTTTTCGCGACTAAATCAGTCACTGTAACTGGAAACCCCATAAGTCCTTGTCTGCTTGTCGATGCATCTGCGCCGGAAGTCACCATTACTTCAAACGGTTCTGTCACGCTTACAGCAAACCCCGCACCCGAGGGATTTACTTATGAATGGTATGGGCCCGACCAGTCAACCCTGCTTTCCAGTACCAAATCTTATGTTGCACTGAATGTAACTGAAAACAAAACCTACTATGTGGCTTACAGGCATACGGCGACCGGATGTACGAGTTCAAAAATGCCAGTACGCATAAACCGCTATCAGGAAAACCTAAATTGGGTCCGGAAATATGACATCAGAGATTCCACTGTAACTGAGTCTGATGTCAGGAAAACATTAGCCAACCAAGCGTATAAGCAAACTACCTACTTTGACGGATTGGGAAGGCAAAATCAGATGGTAGCCATGCATGCTTCAGTTACGGGTAAATCAATCATCACACCTATTGCATACGACGAGTTGGGAAGGGTTTCCAAAAGCTTTCTTCCTTATCATGATAATCTGAACGATTTTCATTTTTTTAGGGTAACCGGTAAAGCGGATCAGTCGCTTTATTATCAGAATAAATTTTCTGACAATTTTGGCTTCTCTCAGAATGAATACAAAAATGATCCCTTAAGTAGAATTACTAAAACGTCTAGCCCTGGAGATGCGTGGAAGATGGGGTCTGGAAGAGAAAATAAATTTGAGGAAAGGCCGAATGATTCCTTGGACAGAGTAAGGCTTTTTACAGTAAATTCTTCAAGCTTACCGGTAACCAATTCGTTTTATGCTAAAGGGGAGCTATGGGTGAAGATTAAAAAAGACGAGCACAACAGGATTTTTCAGGAATTCACCAACAAGCAAGGGCAATTAGTTCTCAAAAAAGATCAGGGTCCTGATTGGCCTACCTATGAAGGAAACGGAAACGGGTGGCTGGAGACCTACTACATCTATGATGATTTTGGAAATCAAAATGCGGTAATACCTCCTCAAGCTATCTGCATATTATTATGACAGTTATGAAGCTGTCGGAGGGTTTAATTATCAAAAACCTAATGGTCATCCAAATTTTCAGGCTGCAACAAAAAATGTGAAAGGACTTCTGACTGCCAAGAAAACAAAAAATTTGGAGGACACGATTTTCTTCACCACCCGGTATTATTATGACAAACAGGCAAGAATCATCCAGCAGATCGAATCGCATCGGCTATCAGGTGAAGTTAAAACCAGTACCAATTATAATTTTGAAAACAAACCCATAGCCACAGTAACCGAGTTGACAGGGAACCAGCCTGTAACGGTTAAAAAGCGCTTTGAATACAATAGTGCCGGTGGACTTCAAAACCTGTATCATCAGGTAAACCAGAACGCCGAAGTGTTGATCAACAGTATGGCTTACGAAGAGTTAGGCATGCTGAAAACCAAATCCTTTTTGGATGTGAATCTGGCGTATAATTATACTATTCGAAACTGGCTCAAGGAAATCAGCAGCACCACACCGACAATTTTCAAGCAAAAGCTATACTATGAGAATGAAGGTAATTTTTTCCGATGGGATGGTAATATCTCCAGAATTGACTGGTGGGACAGGGACGGCAAGGAACACCGCTATAACTACCAATACGACGGCGCTGGCAGGCTGCACGTGGCCAATTACAGTGCTCCCGACTATTTATCCGAAACCGACAACTTCTCCATCCACGGTGTCCGGTACAACAACAACGGAAACATTAAAACGCTGTACCGAAGGGGCCAGATTTCTGCGGGGACTTATGGGTACACCGACATTCTCTCCTATGATTATTTGGCAAACGGACAGTTAAATGAGTATTCCAATAAACTCCTCCGAGTCAGAGATGATGTCAGTTCGACCAATCATCTTTCTTTGGACTTCAAGCCCAATATCCAATCCACACAAAACTATGGCTATGATGCCAATGGGAATCAGAGCTCAAACCCTGATAAGAACATAAATCAAATCGAATACAACCACCTCAATCTTCCCAGCAGAATTACCTTTGGATCAGGTGCGGGAAAGATCGAATACGACTATGATGCGGATGGAGTCAAGCGGCAGCAGCGGATGTATACCGGGACTACATTGAGTTCGACCAAGGATTACATAGGGGAATTCGTATTCGAAAGCGGGCAGTTGGATTACCTTATGCATGAGGAAGGGCGGATAGCTTATGAAAACTCGGCTTTCCAGTATGAATACTTTGTCAAAGACCATTTAGGTAATGTGAGACAGGTAGTTCGGGCTCCGGTGTCAGCATTTCGGATAGCTACAATGGAGCCGGAAAATGCAGAGGAAGAGGAAGAACTATTCCAGAATATTAAAGAATCAAGACAGGGAGCCGGAGAACATAACAAAACTCCGGGAGGCTATGCGACAGCTTGGCTGAATGCAGATCGAGGAAGGATCTTGGGACCTTCCAGATCTCAGGAGATTCAGGAAGGAGACAGTGTGGAAATTGGAGTCTTTGGAAAGTATGTAGATCCAAGGAAAAAAAGATTACACCCTGCATCCTTTGTTCGTTCGGGTGCAAGAAATAGGCTAGTTCAAACGCTGGGGGAGTTTGGTCAAAACCTACGAGCTACGGGTCCAAATGAACTGGCCATCGCGAACGTTATCGCCTTAGTGATCGGTGAACTGGAACAAAAGCCCGTGCCTGAAGCCTACATGGGCTATGCGCTCTATGACGCAGACTCGAACTTGTATGAACAAGGCAAGGTTGTATTAACCAAAAAAGCGAGAAACAAACACGAGGAGCTAATCCAGAAGATTCCCGTCAAAAAAGACGGCTATATCGAAACATTCTTGGTAAACGAGACAAGCGAAAATGTCTGGTTTGACCAGTTTCGAATCCAGAGTACTGGTCCGCTGATCGTGCAGGAGACGCATTACGACCCTTGGGGCCTTGAGATCAAGGAACTAGGGTATCAGTACGGTGGGATTAAGGAGAATCCATACCTTTATAACGGCAAGGAATTCAATGATCATCTAGGAGTGAACCTGTATGATTATGGGGCGAGGATGTATGATCCAACAATTGGGAGGTGGGGAGTTGTAGATCCGATGGCTGATCATCACCTTCAGATTGATAAATCACCATATGCTTATGGCTGGAATAATCCCATTAAGTATATTGATCCAAATGGAATGTGTCCTAATGGTTGTAGTGAAGGAGAAAAGACAAAGGATATTTATGCAGAAGGAGCCGTAGTTCAAAATAGATTTGGAGCTTCTCAACTTAGGGATGGGAAATGGCATATCATTGAACGTGCTCCAATGACTGAAAACAGTTCTAATGGGATCCGAATCAATGGATTCTTTGGAGGAGGAAGTAATTCATTTGGTCAAGCAAATGGAGGTAATCAAGCTCAAAGTGGTGGGGGTGGCCATAGTTTGACTGATAATGTTAGTTTAGCTGGCACTATAGGAGACCCGATTGGAGGAGGAGCAAAAGGTATTTTAGACAATCGAGGGGCATATATGCCGAGAGGTCAAATTTATGGAATGAATAAAGAGATTACGGTAAGAACCCCGATTGCCAATATAAATACCACATCCAGAGTTTTAAACTATGCTCGTGTAGGAGGAAAAGTACTTTGGGTTGCAGGTGTAGTAGCTACAGGTTATCAAGTTTATGGTGATATAGATGGTGGTAGGTATTACAGTGCTGGTACACGTGCCGCAGTGTTTGGAGTAGCTGCAGGTGCTGCTTTTGTACCAGTTGTCGGTTGGGGTGTAGCGGCAGGAGTAGGGGTTGCAGACTACATTTGGGGAGACCATTTGTATAATTACGTTGAAAATCGAATGCGATAAATAGATGATTTATGGGTATTTATAATTATTTGTTTTACAAGAGTTATCAATTAGCTCATCGGTCTAAAAATTTTGATGATATGCCCGCATTAGGCGGAATTATCTTCGTAGTTGCATGTGTAATGTTTAATATTTTCACAATTTCGTTGCTCTTAGAGGGTTTTGGGATTATTGACATCTCCTTTAAAAAGGAATATAAATATCCTTTTGCATTAGTGTTGGTACTTGTAATCTTGCTTTATTATTTACTCAATTGCCGCTATAAAAGTATCGTACAGAAGTACGAGGGAAAGGAAAGAGAATCAGGTAAGGGGATTCATCCAGTTTTTGTGATTGTTATATACTACGGAATTAGCTTTGGCCTGATGTTATTGGCTGGATTATTTAAAAATAAAGACTGGATTTTTTCCTAACTCCCTCTGGGTGTAGAAGGAATATGGTTGGGGCTAGGTGTAGATTGCATCTACACCTTTATATAAATACAAATTTGTAATTTGTTTAAGGTGATGAAATTATTTCAAAAACGAATAATCTAATATTAAATTAGTAAGGATTGTAGGGCGGAATTGTAAATTCCACCCAGTGCCATTTCAAACTTCAAAGGTGCAGAGCATATACTTCGCCTAGAGGAGATTGTAATTCCTATGAATTGTTAAGCTTGCTGGACTAACAACCCCCTCTTTGGACCTTCCAGATCTCAGGAGATTCAGGAAGGAGACATTGTGAAGATTGGAGTCTCCCGTACGGCTGTCGGGAGGGAAGTATTTAGATCCAAGGAAAAAAAGATTGCTCCCTGCATCCTTTGTTCGTTCGGGTGCTAGAAATAGGCTAGTTCAAACTCTGGGGGAATTTGGTCAAAACCTACCTGCTACAGGTACAAATGAATTGGCTATTGCGAACGTCATCGCTTTGGTGATCGGTGAACTAGAACAAAAGCCTGCGCCCGAAGCTTACATGGGCTATGCGCTCTATAACGCTGATTCCAACCTATACGACCAGGGAAAGGTAATTCTGTCTAAAAAAGCTAGGAACAAACACGAGGAGCTAATCCACAAAATCCCTGTCAAAAAAGACGGCTATACGCCACGGCGCACAGGTATCGAAACATTCTTGGTCAATGAGACAAGTGAAAACGTTTGGTTTGATCAGTTCCGCATTCAGAGTACCGGACCATTAATTGTACAAGAGACCCACTATGATGGCTGGGGCCTTGAGATCAAAGAACTTGGGTATCAGTATGGTGAGGACTGAGCGTCAAGGATTAGCCCGGTGGGCTAATCTAGCGAGGGGCCGGCTTGCAGGGAGGGAATCCATACCTTTATAATCAGCTATCGTGAAACAAACCAACACTAAATCAAAAGAATTGAAATTAGAATCGAGCTGTTCCATTTTGGAACAAGTTACCGCAGACGGTAAAAAACAGAAAATGAATCGCTATTTTCTTGATATGATCATATCAGTGGGTTATTACTGAATTCATCCAAAGCGACTCTTTTTCGCCGATGAGCTAGTGTGTAATTCAAATATTTTATACCAGTAAAAAAATGCCTCTGGATTTGATTTTTTTAGCCTGTTTAATCTTGGCCAAAGGGGTTCTCCTATCGACCAATCTTTCATGATTTTTGGATCGCCGTATTTTTCAATCACCACATTGCTAGATCTTATGAGAACTGCTAAGTAAGCTGCTTTTGAAGCAGCAATAATTGCTTTGTCAATATGAAATGATTCAGAGAAAATAAATCTAGAAACCCTTTGAATGCCTGTTTGCAATTCCTCGAAATCACCTTTTCCTACAATTCCTCTACTTACTATGCACAACGCGGTTTGGTAAATATCTTCAAGAACCCCATTGATATTGTCCTCGCATTCTCGGTACTTAAGTTCAACAGCTGCAAATAGCTCGAAGGTGGTTTTCACCAACCCACAGTCTACTGCAACATCGATTAGATTTCCCACATCATAGAGCTGCTTTAGTATTTCCATACTCATGCTCGTTTTTCCTTTGAAGTAAGGGATACCTGTGGTATTAGGGGCAAAAGCGGTCAGTTTGTCTCCGAGTATATCCTCTTTTGATGGTACTCGTACGATGATTGGATCTCCCTGAGAGAGTATGAATTTTGAATCAATTGGGATTTCTTCAATTTTTTGATACCCTACTTTTTCAAAAAGGATATCAAGTAGGATACTTTCTTCTTCTGCCAGTGTTTGGTGACTAGGCTTGTAAAAAAATTTGTAATGAGCTTTTTGGATGTTAGTTCCAGCTTTTCTTTCCTGAAGTTCAAGTTTTGTAAATCCTTGATCTTCAATTAAATTTTCAAAAAGTCTTTCTAAATCTTGGGGTTCTTTTTCTACGATAATATCGATATCAATGGAAAGCCGTTTGGATGATTCCAGAATCAACATCAAAGCAGTCCCGCCTTTAAAGACAAAATCTAAATTTTGTTTTGCCAGTCCCTCAAGTAGAAGTAGCGCTCGGATAACTTTCTCAACCAATATCTTATCAGCCTTTCTATTTGCTGTAGACACTTTAGTTATCCAGTCAATATGTAATGAATCTTTACTTATCATTATACTATTTATTGGCAATAAGTTAGTATTGCTGCCGATATATTGAAATTTCGTTTAAATAGATTTCCAATTCTTGTTTTTTTCTCCTTCTACTGGCATATCTGAGCATTTTACTTTCACTGATTGCATACTTTTCAAAGGATTCTTTAAAAATCTGGTTCATTTCTGATCCTTGTTGCGCATCAAATAGGAGTGGGTCACAAAAAATGTCAACCAAAATTTTCTCCAGTGTTACTGTTGTTATTCCATTGATTTCCTGAGTCGGTGACTCGGAGACCAGGAGCTTAACAATCCAGGGATTCTTCTCGTCGGTAACATATCTTCTGATCAGTTCTGGAGATGGATCCAAATATACTGGCATGTTTTTGTCCTTTAGAAAGTAGAATAAACTTTCCATTCCTTCTTTTTCAACTTCTACCAAGTTGTAAAATCTCCCAGGTTGATGTAGCATGAATTCATTAATCACTGAGGTATTCCAGATGCAGATCGAAAGAAACGGAAATTCAGTTTTCAATTTTCGATAAAGGGAAATTTGTTTGTTTGATAGCCCAGGAAAATAGCTTTTCCCAAAGCCAAGCTTGAATTCGCCTCGCGAAACTCTGGTTATAATGCCTTCTTGAACAAGTTTATAAATTCTCCAATTCACCGTTGTAGTTTTGACTTCCTGGTCTTTTGAGCTATAAAATTCCATTAATTCTGACTTGGAGAATTTTGGTTGATTTTGGAAATGATTCCTTAAGTCTTCAATATGTAGCGTTTCCTTTGAGATATCGTAGAGTTTGGTACAAATGTAAAGAACTATATTTTGGCAACAAATTTAAAATGCTGCCGAAAAGAAGTTAGATGAAACTTTCAAGTTGGATTCCTTTCAAAGGAATTTAGCAGAGAAACTTCTAAGGAAGGAAAGAAGGAACTTTAAATCGTACAGTTCGTACGCCTCGTATACCTCGCACTGTACGAATTGTTCGAGGGTTGAAATTCGAAAGGATTCAAATTAATTTAAATTTCCAAATCTGAGAATTGCCTACAACTCGGGAGAATTTGAGGAAAAATAATGGTTCGAGTTCTGAATTTCGGAGCTGAAATTCTAGAGATTTGTGGTCCAAAACAGCAAAAAGAAAAAAATATCATTCAAAAACCAAACCTCATATACATCTCATAAACTATAATTTGCGCAGAAATCCGAGACTGAATTAAAATCAATTCAAATAAATTTAAAATTTTTGATACAAAATGAACCTGTCCCCAAATTTGTCCCTCATGTGATGTAAATCGCTAAAAAACAGTATTTTAAAATAGCCCTGTTCCCGCTACTATACAATCAGTTGACTTTTTTAAGGTCAACTTTTTGTGTTTTATACCCTTTCATGAGCGGCTTGTCAATGCAAATCAATTCCATTTGATTCAAATGTTTCCCCCTATTTGCCCCCTTTTGATTTTTAAGAATTATGAGATCAAGAATTAAGCAGGTTGGGATGAGGATTTAAATGGTTGCGGTTTCTAATTGATCGCATTTTTCTAAGAATCCCATTTCTTTTTCCAAGCAGAAAATTCAGAAGGTCTTATTCGATAGCGGACAAAATTTCCTTCATGAAGTCCAAGGAGTTCGGTTTCTACTACTTCAGCGAACTTGGATTGGTCTGGTTCTGGTAATTTTTTGACTTCAGATTTTATTGCTTGGGATGCTGCTTCTTTTTCCATTGCATTTCTAACGATTAGGCTGACGATCCCACGTATTTCTTCTCGGTATTTCATTCGGAAAGGATCCGGCTCGCCAAGGGATTGGCGAATGGCTGCATACCTTAGGGCTGACCGCTCATAGGCCCACAAAAAAACATCCTTGAATAATTCGATGCGGTTTAATTCATAAATGCCTAGCATCCCCTTGATATAACTTTCTTCCGGTACATCTATAAATGAAAGAGGAGCAAGGTTGTGTCGGTTCAAAGGAATATTGGCAGCCAATCTGGATACTCGCTTATTAACGTCATCGAATGGTTGGAGATAGGGAAGCTGAACCAATACAAAAAAAGCCTGCTCAAATGGATTTTCGATTTGGCTTGCCTTTTCCAGGATTAGGTCAAAGGATTCTTCGATGAGTTGCGGAATTCCCAACGGAGTAAATACGGAATTGGAGATTCCCACACCAAATGTTCTAAGCCTGCCGGATGCAGCCGGGTTTGGCAACAGGTTGTTTGAAAGCAGAGCATGGAGATTGAGAAAAGTATAGCGATTGAAGCCCACCTCATCAGACGATTCTACCAAAAACTCGATAGCCTCCTTGTGGTTGAGAATCATCTGGGTTTCCATGGGGGATTTGTTCGAGGGGGTTTTTCCGTTATGGATTAACAGCTCTGTATCCAACAAGGAATAGGTGTTGCCTTCCAGTCTGCTTGAATTCCAAGACAGGTCGATCAAAAGGCGATTTAATATTTCTCTGGCATAGGTCCCAGCTGGCTGTTCTCCATTCCTAGTATTTCCCCATTCATTGCAAAGAGGAAAAAATCACTTAAAGTTATTTTTTGGAATTTTTTGAATAAAATTCAGACATCGCTTCCCAGTCTTCATCTGAACATAGAGGGATATAGTTTATTCTAAATTTTTTAAGCTTTTCTTGACGAATTTTTAATATTTCTTCCCTCTTGAGATTGGCCTTTTGTTGGTTGCGATTCGCTAAAGCAACTTTAATTTTGGCGTTTAACCTTGTTTTTTGTCTTTTAAAAAATAGTGATAGCAAATTCATTCCTTCAATTTTTAGGTATTCTTGATTCAAATTTTTAACAATATCTAATTTTTAGTTAAACGCTTTAAAATTGCATTTAAAGGGGTTTTTAACTTTTTTTCTTATTTATCCTTCAATTTATTGAGGATCAAAATTTTGATGAGTCTAAGGTAGTCATCAAAAAATTCCTAAAAATACCCAGTACTGGGTATTTTTTAAATTTTATCGCCTAACTAAAAAGAATCTACGAACCTGTTATGATTTAAGATTTAGAATAATTTCTTATTCTTCAAAAAATCGTCCAAAGCACACTTTCCTGCCTCAAAAGCCAAAACCTCCAAAAAGACACATATATAATAGGGGAAGCTTCAAAAATGAATTTTAATTGGACAGCTTACCAGTAACGATTCTGTCTTTTCCATTTAAATCTTGAATGATTCTTACATTTTTATAATCAAGAGCAAAGAGGATTTTAGAAACTTCTCCTCCTAGGCGCTCATTGATTTCAAAATAAATTTTTCCTGATTTTTTCAGCAATCTCTTACCCTTCTCTGCAATTACTTTATAAAAAATTAAAGGGTCCTCATCCCCTACAAAAAGGGCCAAGTGTGGTTCAAAATCCAACACATTTTTATGCATATTATTTTTTTCATGCAATGGTATATAAGGAGGATTGCTTACCAAAATATCCAACCCCTGAATTTGAGGTAAGTCAATTAAAATGTCACATGTAGAAAATGAAACGATTGCTTTAAGCTTTTTGGCATTTAAAGAAGCAATTTCTAAAGCTTCCACAGAAATATCTACTCCAAATACATCCGTTCCTTTCATTTCCAAAGCCAAGGTGATCGGAATACACCCTGTGCCCGTGCCGATATCCAGGATTCGAAGGCCTGAAGTTTGGTTTTCCTTGATTATAAGATGGACGAGCTCCTCAGTTTCATTTCTAGGGATGAGAGTAGCTGGAGTTACTATGAATTCTCGTCCGTAAAAAGGCCCGTGTCCCAAAATATATTGAATAGGTTCTCCGGTTTTCAGTCGTTCAAAGTCTTGCTTAAGTGCATCGGGCAGGTCCTTTTCCTCCAAAAAGTGCATCATGTCCACTCGTCTCATTCCTAAGTGATGTTCCAAAAGCCAACTAATGAGTGTGTCAGCTTCTGGCTTTGGATAGAGATTCAGCTGAGAACTCCAGCGATTTACAAGTTCCAAAAATGTGCTCATGTGTGGCGAATTAGTAAGATGGCGCGTAAAGGTAAAAACTAAAGGATAATCATATTAAAAAACTACCACTTGCCCTTACTGTGTTTTTCACATTTCCTCTAATCGGGCTAATCCAAATAGATTTCTGGGCCGAATTTGATGGTGTTTATTGGCAAAAATATCAAGGTTTAAAAGCATATGGAGTGGAAAATATTATCCGAAATGGAAGTTTGAGACCGTTTGTAGGCATTGGTGTAAAGTCTAATTTCTTAGAGTTTAGAAAACAAATCCTCAGTAGTTATCCAATTCCTGAAAAGTGGTTTAGCAATTTTTCAATGAATTATGGAAATAGATATGATTTCGGATCTGCAGTTGCTCGAGAGGGAATTCGTGTTTAAGTCAATTTGAGACCGTTTTCTCAAGGAAAAAGCGAAGCTCAGTAATTCCCCTTACCTTTGTAGCGAGAATTTCTATCCATGAAGCTACATAATAACACAATCCGCGGAGTTCATACCGCACTTCAAGCCATTTTCGAAGAAGGCCAATATGCCGACAAAGTCATCGAGCGTACCCTAAAGTCAAACCCTAAATGGGGAGCTCGAGATAGATCCTTTATCGCCGAAACTACCTATGAAATGGTGCGTTGGTGGAGACTCATCGGTCATTTGAGCCCATCCAAGGATTATTGGGACCTCTTCGGGACTTATTGGTTGATGCAGGGGAATCAGCTTCCGGAATGGGAAGAGTTTGCCAGAATCAACCCTGACAAACTGAAAGGGAAATATGAGTCAATCGTAGATCCCGCCATGCTGGAATCCATACCTGAATGGCTTCATAAGCTCGGTAAAAGTGAGCTAGGTGATTTATGGGAATCAGAAATTCATTCCCTGAATGAGGAAGCTGAAGTGGTTTTGCGTGTAAATACGTTGAAAATCACCCGTGAGCAATTGAAAAATCAACTAGCAGCCGACGGGATCAATACTTATATCGTCAAAGGCTATCCCGACGCTTTGGTTTTGGAAGAAAGAGAAAACGTTTTTCGTCACGCGGCTTTCAAAGCAGGACTATTTGAAGTTCAA
This sequence comes from Algoriphagus sp., assembly GCF_046296635.1. Classification (GTDB taxonomy): domain Bacteria; phylum Bacteroidota; class Bacteroidia; order Cytophagales; family Cyclobacteriaceae; genus Algoriphagus. Next base: position 119,814 of record NZ_JBKBKZ010000010.1, read on the forward strand.
GACGCCAGTTCTCAATTAGTAGCTGCGGCTTTGGCAGTAGAACCAGGCATGCGCGTGATTGATGCATGTGCTGGGGCTGGCGGGAAAGCACTTCACTTGGCAGCTTTGATGGAAAACAAAGGCAAAATCCTGGCAATGGATGTGGAGGATTGGAAACTTCAACAGACTAAGTTAAGAGCTCGAAGAGATGGAGTGTCCATCATCGAGCCCAAACCTATCGAAGGTACTAAAACCATTAAACGTTTAAAGGAATCCGCTGATCGCTTGCTGCTTGATGTTCCATGTTCCGGGCTTGGCGTGTTGAGAAGAAATCCGGATACTAAATGGAAACTGAGTCTGGAATCCATTCAAAAAGTACAGGAAACTCAACAAGAAATTCTTCAAAGCTATCCTTCAATGCTCAAGCCAGGTGGACAGATGGTCTATGCTACTTGTAGTATTTTACCTTCTGAAAATGAGCTTCAGGTGAAAAAATTCCTGGAAAGTGAGGCAGGAAAAGATTTCGAGCTGATTGAAGACAAAAAAGTGCTTGCACAAGAAAGTGGCTTTGATGGGTTTTATATCGCCCGATTATTGAAAAAAGCGGCAACTGCTTAAAGATTATTTTCGCAATCATTTAAAAATCAGCTTTCTATTTTTAATTTCAGAAAAAAAACTGAAATGAATCTAGAGCTGATTTTTTCTATTGTTAATACGACAGCATTGGTCTGCTGGATAATATTATTTAGTGTGTACCAAAAGCGCTGGGTCTACCGAGCACTTTTTTCTTTTGTATTTACAGGCATGGCCCTAATTTATCTTTTTTTTATCCTAAAGGGTATGTCAGGCGACAGTAGAGGTGGGTTTGATACATTGGCTAATGTCAAAATGCTCTTTTCAAACGATGAGGCTGTTCTTGCAGGATGGATTCATTACTTGGTTTTTGACCTGTTTGTAGGTATGTGGATTTGCCATGATGCGGACAAGCGAGGGATAAACAGATGGATTTTGTTGCCTTGTCTATTGTTGACATTTATGCTTGGTCCTACAGGACTTCTTCTTTATTTCATGGTCAGATTAATTTATTTGAAAAAATTTCCGCAAGATCCCTATGCTGAAAACCTTCTACACTGAATTAGATCGAAGAAATCACTTTTTAGCCAAGTCAGGAGCATTTTGCTTTTTGATGGCGACTCTGTTAGTTTTCTTTCCTTTGATTGATTCCAGAGAATTGCAAGGAGTTAATGTCTGGCTAAAGCCTTTAAAATTTTTTGTCTCAGTAGGCATCTTTTTCTGGACCATGGGTTGGCTTATGGATTATTTGAACGAGCCCCAAAAAGTGAAAAAGATTAGCCTTTGGATTTTTATTTTGATGGCTATTGAGCTAATCTTAATCACGTATCAAGCAGCACAGGGGAAATTATCTCATTTCAACATTAGCTCCATCCTTGACGGTATAATTTTTCAAACAATGGGGATCGTGATCTCAATTAATTCCTTTGTGGTACTTTGGTTTCTTTTTCTCTTCCGAAAAGTAAAAAGTTTACCATCTGGTTATGCACTCGCAATACGAGCTGGATTAATCATTTTTCTAATTGCAGGTTTCGAAGGGTTTGTTATGGCAAGTAGGTTGGGTCATACAATTGGAGCCCCTGACGGGCAAGAGGGAATTTTTCTTCTAGGTTGGGCAAAAGCCTATGGGGACCTTCGGGTTTTTCATTTTGTAGGCCTTCATGCGCTTCAGATTTTGCCACTTTTGGCTTGGTTTTTTTGGAAGGATAACTCCAAAATTTCGGGAATAGTGGGTCTAATATATTTTGTCTTTAGCTCAGCAACTCTATGGATTGCTTTTCAGGGAAAAGGAATTTGGCCATTTTAATTCAAGGATATTCCAAAGCTTCTTCCAAAAAGCGCAACTTTAAGTTAGTATTTCCATATTTATTTTGCTTTTGGATGGGATGACATTGGGTTTTGTGTTTAACTTTGACGGGCAAATAGGGTTACCTACAACCAATATTTGCTATGAATCGAAACTCCTCGAAGTTCCTTTACGAAGCACTCACCTACGATGATGTGCTCTTAGTACCGGGTTATTCCGAAGTTCTCCCTCGCGAGACCAATACTTCTACCCAACTCACAAAAAAAATTAGGCTGAATATTCCGCTGGTTTCCGCAGCGATGGATACCGTCACAGAGGCAGAATTGGCTATTGCCATTGCGCTTGAAGGTGGATTGGGGTTTATTCATAAAAACATGTCCATCGAAAAGCAAGCCGCGCAAGTTCGCAAGGTCAAGCGTTCTCAGGCCGGAATGATTCTCGATCCCATTACGCTTCATATTGATTCAAGGGTTCGTGATGCCGAAACCATCATGCGTGAATATCATATTGGGGGTATTCCTGTAGTAGATGGAGACAAAATATTAAAAGGCATCATCACCAACCGGGATCTAAGGTTTATCAAAGATCAAAATCGATTGATCCGAGATATCATGACCAAAGAAAATCTGATCACAGCTAAATCCGGAATCTCTTTGGAGCAAGCAGAGGAGATTCTTCAGGAATACAAAATTGAGAAGCTTCCGATCGTTGATGATGAATACAAGCTTTCTGGCTTGATTACTTATAAGGATATTCTTAAAAGGAGAGATAAACCATATGCATGTAAGGATGAATACGGCCGTCTTCGTGTGGGTGCAGCAGTTGGCGTGACTGCGGATATTGTAGATCGAGTCGAGGCCTTAAGAAATGCCGGAGTCGATGTCGTTTCTATTGATACAGCTCATGGACATTCCAAAGGCGTAATCGAGACTTGCAAAAGAATAAAGGCTGCATTCCCGGATTTGGAAGTGATTGTTGGAAATATTGCAACACCTGAGGCGGCAATCGCTTTAGCAGACGCAGGTGCAGATGCGGTCAAAGTAGGTGTTGGCCCAGGTTCGATTTGTACGACTCGAGTGATCGCAGGGGTGGGTGTTCCACAGTTGTCAGCAGTCTTTGAGTGCGCAGAGGCCTTGAAGGATCGAGGCGTTCCTGTGATAGCTGATGGAGGGATTCGGTATTCTGGTGACTTGGTCAAAGCTATAGCAGCAGGAGGAAGTTCGATTATGATTGGATCTCTCTTAGCAGGAACTGAAGAAGCACCAGGTGAAATGATTATTTTCGAAGGAAGAAAATTCAAGTCTTACCGCGGAATGGGATCTTTGGAAGCGATGGAGTCTGGTTCAAAAGACCGCTATTTCCAAGATGCGGAAGATAATATCAAAAAATTAGTTCCAGAAGGCATTGTTGGTCGCGTTCCTTACAAAGGACTCGTTTCTGAAGTGTTGTATCAATTAGTAGGAGGGCTTCAAGCCGGAATGGGTTATTGTGGAACCAAAACAATCACAGACCTTCAGAAAGACGGTAAGTTCGTAAAAATAACAACTGCCGGAGTGAAAGAATCTCACCCGCACGATGTGAGTGTGACTCGAGAAGCACCAAATTATAGCTTGAAATCATAAACTCATAAAGTGGCTGTCTTAAAAGTCTTTTCGATGTCAGCCTGAGCGGAGTCGAAGGCTATTTGTTGTGAATAAAACGACATTTCGACTTCCCTCAATGTGAATTTGGTATTAATGAGACAGCCCCTTTTTTATTTTGAAAGATTGAGTTTTGTGATGTTGAGGGGATAAAATGAAATTTGATATTCTAGCCATTCACCTCAAAAGTCACATTCCATTCTTCTATGAGTTTGACAGTTTTGGAAAATTCTTTATGTAATGGATTGATTAGCAAGTTGTGCTCTAGTGGATAACTGTTAAGAGGAATTCTAACTGATGGGATTTTTAATGTCGGCGAAATCATCCCTTTCGCCCAAGCGGTTCCAAACTCCTGAGTGGATCGGGGATAGGGCCTGTTTTTCCAGTCAGGAGGCAGAAAGTCAGCGTCCAATTCGGGGATTACGCCCGTCACTTCTATCACAGCCAACTTCCATTTACTCTGAGTTACTACCGGTCCTTTTATACTTAGTAGTTCCAGAAAATTGAGGGAGCTCATGGCGCAGGAATAGATCATTGGTGTGCCGAATTGATTCCATCTTCCAGGACCTAATCCATAGCCTAAGCTTTCCCTTCCGGGCAAATTTTCCATAAGCCGGAAATACCTCATCTTAAAGGATATTGCCCCAAGATATCGCTTCCAAAGCCTGATCGACCAAGGTGATCTGATATGGATTCTTGAGTAGGGTCGCAGGCTTCTGATCTCCAAGAGCAGTATTGGGAGTATGAAGCCACTGAGAAAGAAGCTCCTCGGAGCCGAAAATACGGACACCCTTTGCAATGATCTGATCCATTTCTAAAAGATTTTTAGTGAGGGACTTACTTAGCTTTCTATCTTCCTTTTTCCAACGAAAAAGTGTACTCGGATCTACTTCCATCACTTCAGCAATGTCATGTGTGGTGAAATCCAAATAGTCAAAAAATGGACTAGTCTCATGAAAGTCCAAAACTGCTCCATAGGGCTCTCTCGGCTCATTGACTACAGATAAGGAATTTTTGAAGAAATGATAGGGACGAACCCCTGTCTCAATTACTTCAGGATTTTGGTCTGAAAAGCGAATTTTCCATGTCTGGCTCATAGTTCCATCTATTTATCACCAATTTACAAATAAAATTCTTATTTGCAAGTTTGCTTTATCCTTTTTGCAATAATTTACTTCATTTTCCTTGTGATGTCATCCACTATTGCAGCGGCATGGCTGATACTGTTTTCGATAAAAAACTCTCTGGTATTTAATCCTCCGCACACGACACCTGCCAAATAGACCCCCGGCACGTTTGATTCCTGATTGGTTTGATCATAGCAAGGTTGGCGCTTTTCGTCCAAACTCATCTCTACTCCCAGCTGATCCAAAAGTGAAAAATTGGGTTTGTATCCTGTCATTGCCAAAACCCAATCATTTGCAATGGTCACATCCCCACTTGGTGTAGCAATGACCACCTCATGTTCTAGGATTTCTTTTACTTTGGATTGGGTGTATGCAGTGATAGAACCTTCTTTAATTCGATTCATGATATCAGGTCTAACCCAGTATTTAACATTTTCATCAACCTCATCTCGGAGCAAAACCATACTGACTTCCGCTCCTTTTCTCCAAGTTTCCAAAGCAGCATCCACAGCCGAGTTTGCACCACCCACCACAAGAACTTTTTGATTGATAAACGGCCAGGGTTCCTTGTAGTAATGGAGCACTTTTTGGAGATTTTCTCCCGGGACATTCATTAAGTTGGGCAAATCATAAAAACCTGTCGCAAGGACAATTTTCTTCGTTTCGTAACTCCCTTTGGACGTTTTTATTGAAAATGAATCTTCATTTTTAGTCAAAGTCTGGACACTCTCATAGAGATTCACCTTCAACTTGTAGTGGAAAAAAACCCTTCGATAATATTCCAAAGCCTCTGTCCGAGTGGGTTTTGCGGCTACAGACATGAATGGAATGTTTGCCATTTCCAGTCGATCAGAGGTGGAAAAAAATGTCATATTAATGGGATAATTAAAAATCGAGTTGGTCAAAGCTCCTTTTTCCAAAATCAAATAATCCAACCTTGCTTTCTGCGCCTCGATTCCGCAGGCGAGTCCAATTGGTCCCCCTCCAATGATGATCAGGTCATGTAACTTTTCCATTTGTAGTCTTAGTTTAAATACTTATTTGCTGATCCGAAAATGAAGTTGGATCCCAATTAAAAGTCCGTTCTGTGATTGTTGTTTTTCCTTGGCGGTTTACGATTACACCTGATGCCGAAACTGTACCATAATTTGGCGGTAGTCGGATCAATTGTGCTGAGAGACCAATTTCCATTTCCTCAGAAGCTCCTGTTTTCGGTAAGTTTTCAATCGAGTGAGTTTCTGTTGACTTCAGAATATTCAATAGCTTTTCTTCTGATATTTTCTCAGAAATCACTTTAGATAACTGTGCTTTTGCCAATTCTACTTTCGGCCAAGGTTCATTGATCAATCCATTGCTTAAGCCGTAAATTCCCGGTTGGATTTCATCAATTTCATCCTTGTAGTTGCTTAGGTAGAAGAGTCTTTCACCATCAGAAACCAATAAATTGAAGCCTTCATAAAGATTCTTATTTTTGAATATACCTTCCAAATACTGTTTTGGACCTTCTTCGCCCTCCAGAAAATTTTGAACCAATTTTCCTCGACTGATTTCTCCTCGCTGGGGTCTGTTGAAATCCCTGTAATTTGTCAGTAAGGCCCATTTTCCATCGGGGTGAAAGCCCATCCAAGTGCCCCCACCTCGGAGATCTTTGCCAGCTATTATGCCGGAATCCCATTGATGCAGAGACTGCGTTGGGCGGTCAAAAAACTCATCCCGATTGGCACTGATGATGAGTGGATATTCGGAATGATTCTTCCAAGAAAAAGCGACTAAACACATTTTTTAAAGGTATAAAAAAGGGGCTGTTTTTTGGACAGCCCCTTTGAGTGAATTAACTAACTTCCGCCTCTTTGAGACTCGGGTAATCTGTATAACCTTTTTCCCCCGGGGTATAAAAGGTGTCCTTATCCCAATCCGCCAATGGTGCATTCTGGGCAAATCTTTCCGGTAAATCAGGATTGGAAATGAACGGTTTCCCAAACGCAACTGCATCAGCAAATCCTTCCTCGATGACCTTATTTCCTTTTTCCTGATCAAATTCACTGTTAATTACCAAAGTGCCTTTGAAGATCGGTCTGTATCTTTTTGCAATATGTTGCTCCGCAAATGGTATTTCGCTCACATCTGTAAATGGCTCAGAGAGATGAAGGTAAGCAAGATCATAATCATTCAATTTATTGATGATATAGTCAAAAGTCGGGATGGTATCCTCGTCCATGGTCATTCCAAAAACACCGTTTAATGAGGGATTAAGTCGTAAACCGATTCTGTTTTCGGGCATCACTTCCTTGATCGCATCGATTACATCAAACAAGATTCTGGATTTGTTTTCAATGCTTCCACCATATTCGTCAGTTCTGAAATTAGAAGTTCCATTGAAAAACTGGTGAAACAAATAGCCATTGGATGAGTGAATTTCCACTCCGTCAAGCCCAGCTTCCATCGCGTTTTTTGCTGCGTTTTTGAAGTCTTGGATAGTTGCTTTGATTTCTTCCAAAGTCATCTCTTTGGCGTCAACAGTTTCTTTGAAACCCTCGGGCGTGTAAGATTTTGAATTTGGATTGGTAGCAGAAGCCGAAAGAGGTAATTCGCCATTATGAAAATCCGGATGCGACATTCGACCCACATGCCAAAGTTGGATAAAAATGTGTCCTCCTTCTTCATGGACGGCTTTAGTGACACCTTTCCAAGCTTCAGTTTGTGCCTTAGAATAGATCCCGGGAGTATTGATGTACCCAACTGCCTGCGGCGAAACCTGCGACCCTTCTGTGATAATTAGTCCGGCAGAAGCCCTCTGTCTGTAGTATTCCTCGTGTAGTTCAAAAACTTTGTTCTCTGAATTGGCAGCTCGGCTTCTAGTCATAGGCGCCATCCATACCCGGTTTTTCAATGTCAAATCGCCTACTTCAAGAGACTTTAAAAGTGCCTGTTTGATTTTCATAAATAATGTTGGTTTTAAATTTTCTAATGCGTGTATATACAACTAACTCAGTTTAATGATAGTTCAGAATAAAAAAAGATTATGTATTTTGAATTGATTTTAGTTTAAAAACAATGAACCCAACCCTGATTTTGATTACCGGTGCTGATAGCGGCATTGGGTTGAATTTGGCAAATGCACTTTACCAAAAAGACATTTCTTTGCTTCTTATAGACTTGGAAACATCGGGGCTTCATGAAAAATTTGAGAGTATATCCTCAGTTCAAATTTTAACAGGAGATACCTCAAAATCAGAAACCTGGTTTCAGGCAATTGAAATTGCAAAAAGCTTAGGATCTCCTATTTCCCACTTGATCAATTGCGCGGGAGTAATTCGACCTGGATTTGTTGCTGAATATGAGTTAAGTGACATCGATTTTCATTTGGATGTAAACACCAAAGGAACAATTCTAGGAACTACAATCATCGGAAAAGAGATGAAGCTTCAAGAGTTTGGCCACATTATAAATATTGCATCACTCGCAGGAATTGCGCCTGTCTCAGGCTTAAGCTTGTACACAGCATCCAAATTTGCTGTGCGAGGATTTTCATTGGCAGCGTCGGCTGAGTTTCGTGAGTATGGCGTTGAAATTTCAGTTGTTTGTCCGGATTTGGTCAATACTCCCATGCTGAGTGCCCAATTGGAATTTCCCGAAGAGTCAAAACTTTCTTTTAGTGGACCAAAGAAAATTCTTCAACCTGAGGACATCACAAAAGTGATTCTAGAATTGATGGAAAAGCCCAAGCCTATGGTCTGTATTCCCGAGTCTAGAGGATTTCTTGCTAAAATCGCCGGTGCTTGGCCAAAGATAGGAGAGCTTTTCCGTAAATCACTGGAGTCAAAAGGCCGAAAAGCCATTCAGAAATTAAAGTAGTCGACAGAAAATCAGGGCTTAACATTTTTTAATACGATAAAAATCGTACTTTTTTTGAAATTACGATTTCCTTCGTATATCTTTGGTACGAAAGTAATCGTAGATATAGCCATGAGCAAACCAACTGAATCGGAATTAGAAATTTTATCCCTGCTTTGGGAGCTTAAGGAATCCAGTGTTCGGCAGATCCATGAGCGATTGGCTGAGACCAAAGACACCGGATATACCACCACACTAAAGACTATGCAAATCATGCATGCCAAAGGGATGGTCACTCGAGACGAGGAAAACCGATCACATATTTATCGGCCAACGACTAATCAGCAAGAGACGCAAAAGTCATTGTTAAAAAACCTGATGAGCACGGCCTTCGGCGGATCCTCCAAAAAATTGGTCATGCAAGCTTTGGGACAGGACAACCCTTCAAAGGATGAAATCGATGAAATTCGGGCATTTCTTGACCAACTTGAAAACAAATAGCTATGGAATTCTTGAATAACTGGATATCCGAAAGTCTGTTAAAAGCACTGGGATGGACTTTGGTTCATTCTATTTGGCAACTTATTTTAATTGCAGCGGTACTTTGGATTGTTTTGAAGCTAGCACATCGAGCCGCACCTTCACTCAAATATGGATTGACAGCTGGTGCTTTGGTTATATCTTTTGTAGCAGGTTTGAGTACTTTTCTCTATGAAATAGATTATGAAAGAGCCGCGGTGAATATTTTTCAGGCCGGCGATCATGAAGCTTTTCTTCAAAATCAGCCAGCTATCCATGCCGATGCAGAACTTGAGTTTAGTATTCAGAAAGCCACACTCTGGATTGATCAAAATTTGTCCCTTTTGGTCAACTTCTGGTTTCTCGGGGTACTCCTTTTCTTGTTTCGGCTTGTAAACAGCCTTTCGGAAATTCGCAGTCTTCGAAAATCATCCAGTCTAGTCACAGATTTCCAACTCGAAAAAATCCTCCATCGATTGGCCGGAAAAATGGGGATTAGACCCAATGTTCAGCTGAGAACAACTGATTCAGGAATTTCGCCTTTGACATTCGATACTTTCAAACCTATTATTCTCCTTCCCGCAGGCTTACTTCTTCACCTTTCTCCAGCTCAACTTGAGGCAATTATCGCTCACGAACTCGCTCATGTGAAGCGAAACGACTATCTGGTCAATCTTATGCTTTCAAGTTTAGAAGTGATATTCTTCTTCCATCCATGTTATTGGTGGATGAATAGTACCTTGAAAGAATTGCGTGAGAATGCTGCAGATGACCTAGTCATGAAAGCTGGAATCGAACCCAAAAATCTGGCTACTAGCTTAGCAGAGGTACTCAATTTTGCGAAGCAAAATCCTCCGGAACTAGCCTTAGCAGCTGGGAAAAAACGAAATCCAACTCTACAAAGAATCAAGCGAATGCTTGGTTACCCCGCCCAAAACTATCCTCAAAACCCTATTATTTCTATCCCTATGTTACTTACACTTCTCCTAAGTGCAGGCTTGATAGCCAGTGCAAAACAAGATACGCCTAAGCCAATGGTTCCGGTAGCTCCCATTTCTATAGAAGCAACAGCTGACGCTATGGATGCTATTGTTTCAATTGCCGGAGATACTACGATCATTAAAAAATCTGCAATTCCAGAAAGTCCAAATTCTTACCATTTTGGGAAAAACGTAATGGTTTTCTCTGGTGAAGGGTATTCCTACAGAATTTCTGGAGACACGTTAATTTCAGACAAGGATACCATAATCATTTCAGGAAAAACAAAAGTTGCTTTTGAAAAACTCCGAGAGTTTAACAGTGCTTCAATGCCGAAATTTGACATCCCGATTGCGCCAATGGTCCCAATGGAATTTGAAATGGCACCACTTCCGGATTTTGATGAGATGATTCCATTCGACGCTGAAATTTTTGCGATGGAGCCAATGATTCCTATGGTACCCTTTGATCTTGCCATGATGCCTCCTATGCCACCAATGATGTTTTCTTCGGATACTTCTAAAATGGCCAAAGAAGACCAATTAAAATGGTCTAAAGATTTGGCTGAGAAGTCCAAAGAGTGGGCAAAATTAGCCGAAGTAAAAGCTGAGGAATGGTCTAAACGTTCTGAAGAATGGGCCGCAAAATGGAAAGCAGGAGAAGCTGAACGTTCTGCGAAAATTGAAGCTTGGAAAAAAGAATTTGAACCTAAAATGAAAGAGTTCGAACAGAAAATGAAAGAATGGCAATCGGCTCAAGAACCTAAAATGAAAGAGTTTGAGCAAAAGATGAAAGAATGGGAAGCGACCCAAAAACCCAAAATGGAGGAGTTCCAGAAAAAGATGGAAATCTGGCAAAAAGAACACGAAGCCAAGCTCCAGGAATTCCAAAAACTTATTCAAAGCGAACTTAAAAAAGGGGATAATAATTAATCCGTTAATATAATTGTGTGTTAATGCTTTTCAAAAAGACTTGCCCAATGGGCAGGTCTTTTTTTATTTTAAGGAAGTTTGTTTTATGAAAATCTCCCGCTTTTCTTCTCGAAAGAGAAATTTATGGGATTTTCCCCCACTTTTTTACCAATCCTTGATTCGCCTGCTTTCCCGGATGGCCATCTAATGCAAAAATCACTGTTTTAAGCCCGAAATGGGGAATTTATATACACAATGGGGAAGGCCTTAACGCCTTGAGTATCAATAAAAATTTCTTTGATTTTTTATTAAAAATATTGGCTTGGATGAAACTTTTGGCTACTTTTAATTCAAAGTGGTAAAAAGTGGGAGAAAGTGGGAGAAAGTGAATATCATTTTACTACTTTTGTTTTTACTACGAACTCAATAAAATAAAGAGTCAAGCAATGTTCAATGGTCAATATGATTGTAAGCTGGATCCCAAAGGGCGTCTGGTGTTGCCTTCCAAAATAAAGGGAGCAATACCTGAGTCCAATGGCACTGCGCTTATGCTTCAGATGGCTGCGGACAAATGTCTGAAGCTCTATCCACTAGTTGAGTTTCGCAAATTGGAAAGTCAAGTGAATGCACTTTCGGATCACAACGAGGAGACTCGTCGATTAAAGCGATCCTTTTTCACCCGAATCACAGAAGTTGAATTGGACAGTGCAGGGCGTTTTTTGATACCAAAAACTTTCCAAGAGTATGCCGGGCTGGACAAAGACGTGATTCTAATCGGATTGGGAAGCAAAATAGAACTGTGGAGTGCTGACCGAATCAAGGGTAACCTCATCGATGACGATGCGGAAATGTCACAACAGATGGAAAAACATCTCTCCTGACGCCATGACAACATCAGCTTACCATATCCCAGTGATGCTCACCCAATGCATTGAAGGCTTGGCTATAGATCCCAATGGAACTTATGTCGATGTCACTTTTGGTGGAGGCGGGCATTCGAGAGAAATCTTGAAGCAGTTGGATAAAGGGCATCTCTACGGGTTTGATCAGGATGAAGACGCTTTGGCAAATGCGCCTCAGGACGAGCGATTCACATTTGTACAGGCCAATTTCAGAGATATCAAGCGATATCTCAGATTGTACGGAGTGAAACAGGTAGATGGGATTTTAGCTGATTTGGGTATTTCCTCTCATCAGATCGATGTGCCAGGACGGGGGTTTTCGACAAGATTCAGTGGTGAATTGGACATGCGAATGAATCAATCCGCTGACCTAAGCGCCAAAGAGGTCCTGAATACATACGATGAAGGAAGTCTTCACAAGATTCTTGGAATCTACGGTGAAGTGAAAAATGCAAAGACTTTGGCTCAAGCCATTGTCTCCGAACGAGCTCAGACTCCTTTCGAAACGACGGAGGGATTTACCGCATTTCTGAAACGATTTGCACCGAGAGGTAAGGACTTTAAATATTATGCGCAGGTTTTTCAGGCGCTGAGAATCGAAGTCAACGATGAGATTGGTGCCTTAGAAGAATTTCTTCTTAGTGCGATTGAACTTCTCAAGCCTGAAGGAAGGCTGGTAGTGATGAGCTACCACAGCTTGGAAGATCGCTTGGTGAAGAATCTGATTGCAAAAGGAAAATTTCAGGGAGAAGTAGAAAAGGACTTCTACGGAAACCTGATCAGACCCTTGGAACCGATAAGCAGAGGATCAGTGGTTGCAGATGAAGTGGAAGTAGCTGCCAATCCAAGGGCTCGTAGTGCAAAATTGAGAATAGCGAAAAAGACAGAAAAATGAGTCAGAACACATTTAAGAAAAAGCTGAAGGTCGGGAACGCTCCGAAAGGAGGTCCTCGGAAGACCCTTTTTACTTGGATGGAAGAAAAGTTCGACGTCAAAGGAATTCTGGGTGAAGGTGTGCCTGTACAATTAGTGCCCCCAGTTGGCTTTCTGGTTTTGCTGGCACTGATCTACATCTTCAGCAATCACAGAGCTGAGAGTATGGTCCGAAAAATCGAAAAAGCTCAGCAAGAAGTGGAAGACCTCCGTGCCGATGTCACCACGCTCGAAGCCGAATATATGCAAAGCAGCATGCAGTCAGAAGTGGCCAAGCGGGTTGCCAAGCTTGATATCTATGAATTGAATCAACCGCCAATCAAAATAGTGGTAGAAAAGTGAATATAAAACGCTCCATAGTGCTCCGAGTAAGGGTGGTCTTCATCCTGGTTGCTTTGGTTGCCTGCGCGATCCCATACAAGATCGCCGTAGTGCAAGTGAAGGAGGGAGAGAAGTGGAGAGCAAAAGCTGAGCAAGTCAACTTTCAGTATCGAGAAGTTCCGGCTACCCGAGGAAATATCTATGCCACCGACGGAAGCCTTTTGGCTACGAGTTTACCTTTCTATAGAGTAGCGATAGATCCTACAATGGCAAAAGACTCCAGATTCAAATCCGGAATCGATTCATTGGCCAGAAACCTTTCTATTTTCTATAAAGATAAGTCTGCCACCGCATATAAGCGGATGATTCAGGATGCCCGAGGAGACAAGAAGCGTTTCCTCATTCTTAATCGCCAACAGATCGGGTATCAGGACATGCAAAAAATGACCGAATGGCCGATTTTCAGAGATGGTCGCTTAGGTGGAGGAGTAATTTTCGAAAAAGTAGAAAAGCGATACCGACCGTTTAATTCCCTTGCCAGCAGAACTGTTGGCTTTTTGAATGAAGATGACTATGGCGCAGGAATCGAATACAGCTTTAATAACTACCTAAAAGGAAAAGACGGCAAGGCACTTTTTCAGCGTCTCGCTGGAGGTATTTGGAAACCTGTTTTTGATGCGGAAGATATTAAGCCAGACAATGGCCTTGATGTCTTCACCACCTTGGATGTGAACATTCAAGATGTTGCGGAGACCGCTCTGCGAAGACAATTGACTGATCGAAATGCCGCTTTTGGTTCTGTGGTCGTCATGGAAGTAAAGACTGGACACGTCAAAGCGATGTCTAATCTGCAGCGAAATAAAAATGGGGTTGGCTACTCGGAAAGTTACAACTATGCGGTAGGAGATATCGGCAATACGGAGCCCGGATCAACTTTCAAATTGATCTCAATGCTTGCGCTTTTGGAAGAAAACAAAGTCAGCCTCAACGAAAAAATCGAAACCGGAAACGGTGCCCATAGATTCTACAATCAGACGATGTACGATGCCAAAAACGGTGGCTACGGTACAATTACGATTCGGGAAGCATTCGAAAAATCATCAAACGTCGCCATTTCCAAATTGGTGGACATGCACTTCGGTTCCAGTCCGTCCAAGTTTATGGCTTATATGGAAAAGGCCGGAATTGCCCAGCCCCTAGACCTTCAGCTTTCTGGTGAAGGCAAGCCGTTTTTCAAAAAACCTGGGACAAAAACTTGGTATGGAACATCGCTCCCTTGGATATCCATCGGGTACGAATCCAAACTCAATCCAATTCATACCCTTGCACTTTACAATGCTGTAGCAAACAATGGCGTGATGATGAAGCCGCTTTTTGTGAAGGCGGTAGGAAGAGGAAATACCTTGATAGAGACCTTTGAACCGCAGGTTTTGCGCAAGCAAATCGCCTCAGAAAAAACCGTGAAACAACTTCAGGAGCTTTTGGAAGGCGTTGTCACGAGAGGGACTGCCAGAAATATCAAGAATGAAAACTATCGGATAGCGGGCAAAACCGGAACAGCTCAGAAAATTGTCAACGGTCGATACACCGAAACTTACTATACCAGCTTTGCGGGATATTTTCCGGCAGATCGTCCAAAGTACAGCATGATTGTGGTGATCGATAGTCCGAGTGGCATTGCAGCTTATGGGGGGGATGTATCTGCCCCTGTTTTCAAAGAAATAGCTGATCGGATTTACGCGCTGGACATGGAATTGAATCCAGTGGATCAATCCAAAATTTTCTTGGCAGCGAATCAAACCGGCAAAATGCCTTTCATCTCTTCAGGGAAAGGTGAGGAGCTACAGGGGATTTTGAATGTGTTGGGAGTGGCCGCAAAAAGCCCATCGGTTGAAGATTGGGTCAAATCTTCATTGGTAGCTGAGCAAGTTCAATTACAAATAAATGATACCGAAAAACCGGTGGTACCTGATGTCTCAGGCATGCCACTTCGCGATGCGCTTTTTGTCCTTGAAAACAAAGGCCTTAAAGTTAACTACAAAGGCAAAGGTCGAGTGATCGAGCAATCTATCTCTCCAGGAACTCAACTTGCCCCAAATGCAACAATTAATCTAGTCTTAGGATGAAAATACTCAAAGACATATTATATAAGGTATCGCTAACCTCGACCATCGGAGACATGGATAGAGGGGTGAGCGGTGTTGTCTTTGATAGCAGGAAAGTGGAGGAGGCTAGTGTATTTGTCGCTATGGCAGGTACACAAGTAGACGGGCATGAATTCATTGCTACTGCACTTGACAAAGGAGCAACAGTGATTGTCTGCGAAAAACTTCCTGAAGTCATCATCGAAGGCATCACCTATGTTCAGGTGGTCAGTTCAGCCAAAGCATTGGGGATCATCGCTTCCAATTTCTTTGATAATCCTTCGGAAAAGATCAAAGTAGTCGGCGTGACGGGCACCAATGGTAAGACAACAACGGTGACCCTTTTGCATCAACTTTTTGTAGCGATGGGTTACAGTACCGGATTGCTTTCTACAGTAGAAAATAAAATTAATGAGCAGGTAATTCCAGCTACCCACACTACTCCGGATGCGGTGAGTGTACAAGTTTTGCTTCGCAAAATGGTGGATGAAGGCTGCACCCATTGCTTCATGGAGGTAAGCTCTCATGCGATCGTTCAGGAGCGAATTGCAGGATTGAAGCTTGCCGGGGCTGTCTTTACCAATATCACACACGATCATCTGGACTATCATGGGACATTTGATGAGTACATCAAAGCTAAAAAGAAGCTGTTTGACGAATTACCAAAAGATGCTTTTGCACTTGTAAATGGAGATGACAGACGTGGGTCTGTGATGATTCAAAATAGCAAGGCGACGCACCACACTTTTGCGCTCAAGTCTTCAGCTGATTTCAAAGCTAAAATCATTTCCAACACCCTCGAAGGTCTGGAATTGGATATCAACAATAAGCTGATATGGTTCCGAATGATTGGTGCATTCAATGCTTACAATTTGCTAGGAGCGCTTGGTGTAGCTGTGCTTCTTGGAGAAGACGAAGATGAGGTGCTTCGGACATTATCTGCCATAAGAGGAGCTAAAGGTAGATTCGATCGCATTTCCATCGGCGGAATCATCGCTATCGTGGATTACGCGCACACGCCCGATGCTTTGGACAATGTTTTGAAAACAATAAATGGAGTTCGAACAGGCATTGAGCAACTGATCACTGTAGTCGGTTGTGGAGGCAATCGAGACAAAACCAAACGCCCCATCATGGCGAAGTTGGCAGTGAGCGAAAGTAACAAGGCCATTTTCACCTCGGACAATCCCCGATTTGAAGACCCAATGGAAATCCTTCGGGAAATGCAAGCAGGTGTAGGTCCATCTGAAGTGAGGAAAACCTTAACCATAGAAGATCGCAGAGAGGCAATCAAAACGGCTGTGATGCTTTCCCAAAAAGGTGATATCATCCTGATTGCAGGAAAAGGTCATGAAGATTACCAAGAAATCAAAGGCGTAAAACATCACTTCGATGACGCGGAAGTAGTAACAGAAATCTTAGAACAACTGACAAAAAACTAATATGCTTTACCCCATTTTTGACTACTTAGATCGAGTATTGGACATCCCGGGAACGGGTGTGTTTCGCTATATCTCGTTCCGTGCGGGAATGGCTGCCGTTTTTTCATTAATTATCACGATCACTTTTGGAGAAGCCATCATCAACTGGATCCGAAGAAAGCAAATCGGAGAGACCGTCCGTGATTTAGGTTTGGAAGGTCAGGCGCAGAAAAAAGGAACACCTACTATGGGTGGTTTGATGATGATTGCGGCGATCTTGATCCCGACGCTTCTATTCGCTAATCTGAACAATGTGTACATCATCCTTTTGCTGATTTCCACGGTTTGGTTGGGATTGATCGGCTTCCTGGATGATTACATTAAAGTCTTCCGCAAAAACAAAGACGGACTCAAAGGTCGATTCAAAATCGTCGGTCAGATCGGAATTGGAATTATCGTCGGAGCGACTCTTTATTATAATGATGATGTAGTAATTCGTAAGTTTTCGACTCCGGTTTCTATCGAGGAGGGCATTGTTGAGACTCCGTCATTTCAAGATGTAAAAGCACTCAGGACCACCATTCCTTTCTTCAAAAACAACGAATTGGATTATGAGGTAATGCTTGGATTCCTTGGAGAATCGATGGTTCCGGTTCTATACATTCTGGTTGCGATTTTCATCATTACAGCCGTTTCCAATGGGGCGAATATCACCGACGGAATTGACGGTCTGGCAGCTGGAACCTCTGCAATCATCGGTCTGGCGATTGCGATTTTCGCTTATCTGAGCGGTAACGTCATCTTCTCCCAATACCTCAACATCATGTATATCCCCAACTCCGGGGAGCTCGTGATTTTTGCTTCCGCATTCATCGGTGCATGCATCGGTTTCCTTTGGTACAATGCCTATCCAGCTCAAGTTTTTATGGGAGATACGGGCTCATTGATGCTCGGGGGAGTGATTGCGGTTTTGGCTTTGACGCTTCGCAAAGAGCTCTTGATTCCTATCATTTGCGGGATCTTTTTGATCGAAAGTGTGAGTGTCATGCTCCAAGTAGGCTATTTCAAATACAGTAGAAAAAAATACGGGGAAGGACGCAGGATTTTCTTGATGTCACCTCTTCATCATCATTACCAAAAGAAAGGAATACCCGAAGCGAAGATTGTGACCCGCTTCTGGATAGTCGGCATTTTGCTGGCGGTGATATCATTGGCCACATTGAAATTGCGTTGAAATTATGAAACAAATAGCCATCCTCGGAGCCGGAGAAAGTGGATTGGGAGCAGCATTGCTCGCCAAGCGGGAAGGCTATGGGGTTTGGGTATCTGATTCAGGGATGATTTCTCCCGATCGAAAAAATGCGCTTCAAGATGCCGGAATCGGCTTTGAAGAAGGTGGACATAATGAGTCAAAGGTTCTTTCCTCTGATCTGATTATTAAGAGTCCGGGAATTCCGACCAAAGCTCCCTTGGTAAAAAGAGCAATGGAAGAAGGAATTCCGGTAGTTGACGAACTGGAATTTGCATACAGATTCAGCGCGGGTAAAGTGATCGGAATAACAGGAACCAACGGTAAAACGACCACTACACTTTTGACATATCACTTGCTTAAAGAAGCAGGCTATGATGTCGGCTTGGCAGGAAATGTAGGCCAAAGTTGGGCTTGTCAATTAGTGGATAAAGACCACGACTGGTGGGTGATTGAGGTGTCGAGCTTCCAGATTGATGGTTTTCAGACCTTCAAGCCAACTATTGGGATACTCACTAATATCACACCAGATCATCTGGATCGCTATGAATACAAGATTGAAAACTACATCCTTTCTAAAATGAGTCTATTCAAGAATATGACTTCCCGGGAAAAAGGAATTGTGTTTTCTGAGGATCCTTTGACTCAAAAGGGCTTAGAAATGAAAAAACTTAAAGCAGATCTGCATTTGATTTCTCTTTCAAAAAAGCAGGAAAAAGGCGGATACAGCGATTTGGAAACGCTGGAAATTTCTGCGAATGGAATATCAGTGAAGATTCCAGCTTCTACACTTCCGCTCAGTGGAAAGCACAATGTTTTGAACGCTCTCTTCGCAGGTTCAGCGGCGATGATTGTCGGATTGGATGAAGAACAACTGATTCAGGGCTATTCCACCTTCAAAAATGCCCCCCATCGGATGGAGCTGATTCGGGAGGTTGATGGAGTACGCTTTATCAATGACAGCAAAGGAACCAATGTCGAAGCCACTTATTACGCTTTGGGAAGTTTCACAGAGCCAATGATCTGGATAGCTGGTGGTGTGGACAAAGGCAATGATTATTCAGTGCTGAACGATCTG
Organism: Algoriphagus sp.; assembly: GCF_046296635.1. GTDB lineage: Bacteria > Bacteroidota > Bacteroidia > Cytophagales > Cyclobacteriaceae > Algoriphagus. The sequence goes on from NZ_JBKBKZ010000010.1 coordinate 138,729, forward strand.
GTAGATATGGGTAAAGTCAAAGTTCTGATCTGCCTTAGTACAGATAACGAAAAGCTAAAAACCGCTTTCTCAGGAATTATCTCAGAAATCAGGGAAACACAGGATATCCGCCAAGCAGTGGCTTGGGGACAAGAGTTAGCGGATTTGGGAGAAGTGGTATTGCTTTCACCGGCATGTGCCAGCTTCGATTTATTCAAAAATTATGAGGACCGCGGAGCACAATTTCGCAATGCGGTTTTGGAATTAAAAGAAAAACAGAAAGCATGATTCAACTGAAGGCATGGATAGACGAGCAGTTTAAGGGCGATCCCATCATTTGGGCCATCGTGATTTTGCTGTCTTTGTTCAGCATTCTGGTAGTGTATTCTGCTACAGGTACTTTGGCCTATAAGACGGCAGGAGGTAACACCGAACTATACCTGCTTAGGCATTCCTTTTTGGTTTTTGCATCGCTATTTGTGATGTGGCTTGCGCACAAGATGCCTTATAAAAAGTATGCGCTTTATGCCCGACTCTTCATGTATTTGTCGATACCTCTTTTGGCATTTACCTACCTATTTGGCTCAAATATCAACGATGCAAATCGATGGATAACGATTCCTGTAATCAATCAGGCATTCCAGCCATCGGATTTGGCGAAGCTTTCACTGATTGCTGCATTGGCAGCTATGCTTGCCAAACGCCAAAATAGTATTAAAGACTTTACAGGCACTTTTCTTCCGATCATTTTGTCGATCGGAATCATCTGTGCATTGATCGGGATGGCCAATATGTCCACAGCGATTTTGCTTTTAATGACTTGCTTATTGATCATGTTCATTGGTAGGGTTCCTTTAAAATATCTGCTTTTGGTGATCATGGTCGGAATCATGGGCTTAACGGTTGCCGTATTTACGGGACAAAGGGGGGATACTTTTTATTCCAGAATCGAAGCATTTTGGGAATCAAAAGGAGACGAAAGCAAAATTCCTTTCCAAGCCGAGCAGTCTTATATCGCCATCGCAACCGGTGGAGTCACGGGAAAAGGGCCAGGAAATAGCGAGCAGCGAAATTCTCTTCCGCACCCTTACTCCGATTTTATCTATGCGATCATCATTGAAGAATATGGCATGGTGGGTGGAGCTACAGTCCTTTTCCTCTATCTCGCCCTGCTCTATCGAGGTATGCGAATCGTAGCCAATTCCAATAAGGCCTTCGGAGGCTTGCTTTCCGCAGGATTAAGCTTTGCGCTCGTCATTCAAGCTTTGGTCAATATGGCCGTGGCGGTTGGCTTGGGCCCGATTACAGGTTTGCCACTTCCACTCCTAAGTATGGGAGGGACCTCGTTGGTTTTCACCGGAACAGCCTTGGGAATTATTCTGAGTGTAAGTCGTGGAGATCACTCAGATGAAGTGGCACCCGCACCTGAAGTAAGAAATAGATTAAGAACAGCATAAACCCAAAAACCATTAACGCACAGACAACATATCGAATTCTTATCAGCGGCGGCGGCACAGGCGGACACATCTATCCGGCTATTGCCATTGCTAATGCATGGAAGGAAAAACATCCCTCCAGTGAGATTCTGTTTGTAGGTGCTTTGGGGAAAATGGAAATGCAAAAAGTACCTGAAGCTGGCTATGAGATCAAAGGTTTGCCGGTGGCAGGACTTCAGCGCAGTTTGACAGTGGACAATCTAAGCTTTCCGATTAAGCTATTGAAAAGCCTAAGAATCGCTTCCGGCATCGTCAAAGACTTCCGTCCTCATGCAGTAGTGGGAGTAGGTGGATATGCAAGCGGACCGGTTCTTTATGCTGCGCAAAATAAAAAAATCCCAACCCTCATTCAGGAGCAAAACTCCTATGCAGGGCTGACAAATAAACTTTTGTCCAAAAAGGCCAGAACCATCTGCGTCGCATATCCTGCGATGGAGAGATTCTTTCCTGTGGAGAAAATCAGAGTTACAGGAAATCCTGTCAGAAAAGATATTCTCGACTTGTCCGGAAAGCGAGCATTAGCTCAAGAGCACTTTGGATTAATAAAGGGTAAAAAAACGATTTTGATTTTGGGCGGCTCTTTGGGGGCAAGAACCCTCAATCAGGCGGTGCTCAAAGACATGGCGGAACTCGAGAAAGCAGGCTATCAGGTTCTTTGGCAATGCGGAAAGTTCTATTTCAAGGACATGACGGCCAAAATGGAGGAATCCAATCTGCAGCATATCCACTTGAGAGAGTTCATCCGAGACATGGATTTTGCTTATGCAGCAGCTGATGTGATCGTTTCCCGAGCAGGGGCGCTTTCTGTTTCTGAACTCAGCTTGGTTGGCAAGCCGGTGATTTTCATTCCCTCCCCTAATGTGGCAGAAGATCATCAGACTAAAAATGCGATGGCATTTGTGAGTCACCAAGCGGCGTTGCTACTAAAGGATTCGGATGCCGTCGGGCAATTAAAAAATAAAATAGAAGAGCTGATGCAAAATCCCGAATTGGTGGATGCATTGGGGAAAAACATGAAAGAATTGGCTAAGCCGGATGCGGCCGATGCCATTGTGAACGAACTGGAAAAACTAATTCAATGACATTCAAAGGTATAAATAAGGTCTACTTCCTCGGAATCGGCGGCATTGGCATGAGTGCCTTGGCGCGATGGTTCCGTCATGAAGGCTATCCTGTAGCGGGATACGACAAGACCCCGTCGCCTTTGACAAAAGAATTGGAAAAGGAAGGAATGCAGATCAGTTTCGAAGATTCGGCTGCTTCAATTCCTTTGGAATTTACCACTAATCCTGCCGAAGTATTGGTGGTTTGGACTCCTGCGATTCCCAAGGATAGCGTTCTTCTGAATTTCTTTCAGGCGCATTATAATCTGAAAAAACGCTCTGAGGTGCTTGGTATGATCACCAAGGATTTCTATTCCATCGCTGTTGCAGGCACTCATGGTAAGACAAGCACTTCTTCGCTCATCGCACATTTGCTGAAATCAGCCGGAAAACCTGTTGCGGCTTTCTTGGGAGGAATCACTCAGAACTACAACAGTAACCTGATTTTGCCTGGCAAGTCTAAGGAAGCCACGATTGTCGTGGTGGAGGCAGATGAATTTGATCGCTCATTTCTCCGACTACATCCAAATGAAGCAGTGGTCACCAGTTCGGACCCTGATCACTTGGATATCTATGGAGATGAGGCTACAATTTTGAATGGATTCCGGGATTTCATCAAGCTTTTGGATAAAAAAGGGAAACTCTACATCCAAACTCATGCTTGGTATCGCTTGGGTGAAAATCTCGGTATTAGTGCCGGAATCAGAGAATACGGCTTGAGATCCAATGGAATTCATGCCGAAAATATCATCGCCAAACCAGGAATTTTCTTGTTCGACTATGTAGGAACCAAAGCCCAAATCAAAGGTTTGGAACTCCATATTCCAGGTTTCCATAATGTGGAAAATGCCCTTGTAGCCATTGCAATAGCAATAGATCATGGTGTGACCGAAGATCAAATTCGCAATGGAATTAAGTCATTCAAAGGGGTGAAGCGAAGATTTGAGATCCATTCCAATGTGTCAGGTTATATCTACATCGATGACTACGCGCATCATCCGGAGGAGATAAAGGCATGCCTTAGCTCAGTACGTGCGATGTATCCAACACAGCGACTGACGGTTGTTTTTCAGCCGCATTTGTTTACCCGAACCAGAGATTTTGCTCAGGGATTTTCTGAAAGTCTCTCCCTCGCTGACGAGGTGGTGCTTTTGGATATTTATCCTGCAAGAGAACTTCCTATTGAAGGCGTTACTTCTGCTATGCTTTTAAACGGGATTAATACAGGTAAGAAAACATTAATCAGTAAAGATCAGGTATTGGATTACCTGAAGGAATCCCAGCCGGAAGTCCTTGTGACGATGGGTGCGGGAGATATTGACCGGCTGGTACCGGTTATCGCCAATTGGACAGATTCACGAGCTAAACTTTCTGAAGCATGAATAAGGCAAACCTGAAAAAAGCACTTGGATTAGTGACGCTATGCCTCGTTTTGGTTGGGTTTATTGGCTTTGTTGAAAAGCAGTCTCAACTCAAAACCTACCAAGGATTTGAAATTGATCTTAAGGCCGTCAGTGGGGTATATTTTGTAGAAGATAAAGAAGTCGGAGAAATCATTACCTCGGCTTTTCCAGAGCTCAAGGCCGGACTTTCTGTTTCGGAAGTACCTCTGGGATCCATTGAGTCCAGGCTAGCAGGTCATCCATTTATCAAATCGGTGCAATCATCAATCGGGCAAAAAGGCATCCTCAAGGTAACCATCAATCAGCACGAGCCAATCGCCCGAATTGCCCGACCGATGGCAGCAGATGGATACATCACTACTGATGGATTGATCATCCCTACCTCTCCTAGCTATACCAGTCGAGTTTTGATCTTGGAAGGTGCCTATGCAGAGCAGCTTATGGATCAAGGGAGTGTGGATGCAATGCCTGAGTTGATGCCCTTGATTGAATTTGTAACTAAAAACGAGTTTTGGAGCGCGCAGGTAAGTGAGCTCGAGATTAATAAAAAGGACGACATCCGTCTACATCAGCAGGTTGGTAAGCAGGTAATCGAGTTTGGAGATGCGCTTGATTTTGAGAGCAAATTCAGAAGGATTGAAGTGCTGTATAAAGAGATTTTACCAAGGAAAGGCTGGAATGCTTATGAGCATATCAGCGTGAAGTTTAAGAATCAAATTGTTTGTGAATAAAGCTTGGATATGGAAAACGACAAATTAATCGTAGGTCTGGATATTGGGACAACCAAAATCTGTGCGATCATCGGACGCAAAAATGAGTTTGGAAAACTCGAGGTTCTCGGCATGGGGAAGGCAGTGTCTGACGGTGTGGATCGCGGTATCGTGACCAACATCGAGAAGACTGTCCACGCTATTCAGAAAGCTGTGGAGGATTGCTCCAATATGGCTGATGTGAATATCGCTGAGGTCATCGTTGGGATCGCCGGACAACATATCCAAAGCAAAATCATGCATGGCAGCATCATGCGACAGCCTACTGAGGATGAGATCACGGTGGAGGATGTGCAGCGCCTTTCAGCAGATATGCACAACATCGTTGTGCCTCCTGGTAACAGTATCATTCACGTCATGCCTCAGGACTACACCGTCGATTACGAAGGTGGAATCAAAGATCCTGTGGGAATGGCAGGTACACGTTTGGAGGCAGATTTCCATATCATCACTGCTCAGACTACAGCTATTCACAACATCAACAAATGCGTGAAGAAGGCTTCTCTTGAATCCAAGCAGTTGATCTTGGAGCCTTTGGCAAGTTCACTTTCGGTCCTGAGTGACGATGAAAAAGAAGCCGGCGTTTGCTTGGTGGATATCGGAGGTGGAACTACAGATATTGCAATTTTCTACGAAAATATAATTCGACATACTGCTGTAATCCCCCTTGGAGGGAATATCATTACCTCGGATATCAAAGAGGGATGCATGCTGATGCAGAATCAGGCAGAATTGTTAAAAACCCGATTTGGAAAGGCTATTGCCGAGGAAGCGAATCCCAATGAAATCGTGTCGATTCCGGGCTTGAGAAATAGGCCTCCGAAAGAAATTTCCATCCGAAATCTGGCTTCGATTATTCAGGCAAGGATGGAAGAAATCATCGAAATCGTTCAGAATGAAATCATGCAAAGTGGCTACTACAAAAAGTTGGCCGGCGGGATCGTCATCACAGGAGGCGGCTCTCAGTTGCAGTGCATTTCACAGCTTTTCGAATACATGACAGGACTGGATTCCAGAATTGGTTTCCCTAATGAACACCTGGGAAAGTCAGTGATCGAAGAGGTGAAAAGTCCGATGTATGCCACTTCCGTAGGATTGGTTTTGGCAGGATTCAAAGCACTTGATAATCGTGAAGAGGGCTATTTGAAAAGAAAAGCTAATACAGGTGTGAAGCCAATTCTAGCTGTGAAAAGAGAAGCCATTGCCAACAATTTCTTCAAAGGAATAACAGATCGCTTAAAAACTTTAATCTCCGATGATATCGGAGAAGAATATTAAAACTAGGGCTTATGATTGGGGAGGTAATCCGCCTTGCAGATTGCTTCCTTCTTTATCCCTTTTTGAAATGAAAAATCACAACATCCGAAACTATTCACCAAATAATTAAATATGTCAGATAACATGAAAGATTACAGATTTGACCTCCCAAGAAACCAAAAATCGATCATCAAGGTCATTGGTGTAGGAGGTGGCGGTAGCAACGCCGTAAACCACATGTACGCCCAAGGGATCAAGGACGTGGAGTTTGTCGTGGTCAATACCGACGCGCAAGCTTTAAAATCATCTCCAGTTCCACTGAGACTTCAGCTTGGAGCAAACCTAACCGAAGGTCTAGGTGCCGGCGCTAATCCTGAACAAGGAAGAAATGCGGCCCTTGAGTCTCAGGAGGAAATTCGTGAGCTTTTGGCCGATAATACCAAGATGGTATTTATTACAGCTGGAATGGGTGGAGGTACTGGTACAGGTGCCGCGCCGGTGGTAGCTAAAATCGCAAAAGAACTCAATATCCTGACTGTGGGTATAGTGACTGCTCCGTTCATGTTTGAGGGAAAAAAGAAAATGGCTGTAGCACAAGCCGGGATTGAATCCTTGAGAGAAAACTGTGATACAGTTCTTGTCATTCTCAATGACAAATTAAGAGAGATCTATGGCAATCTTGCGATTCGTACTGCTTTCAGCAAAGCGGATGATATCCTTACAACAGCTGCGAAATCTATCGCCGAAATTATCACTATCCATCAGGATGTGAACGTCGATTTTGAAGATGTGAAGACAGTAATGAAAGAGGCTGGGGCTGCGGTAATGGGATCTTCTACTGAAGAAGGTGAAGGACGTGCTATCCGTGCTGCTGGTGCTGCGATTTCTTCTCCATTGCTCAACAATGTGGACATCAAAGGCGCTCAGAAAATTCTCCTTTCCATTATGTCTGGAGAAGACGAAGAGCTATCTATGGACGAACTCAGCGAAATCACGGAATACATTCAGGAGAAAGCCGGAGATAATGCCGAAGTTATTTTTGGTCAGGGTATCGATCCGGAACTTGGCAAAGCAATCCGCGTGACAGTTATTGCCACTGGTTTTGAAATGGATAAGCTTTCTGACAAACCAAGAAATAGAGAACTTTCCACTCCTGTTTCAGCATTTGCAAATCCAATTGCCAACACTCCAGTCGCAAATCCAGAGGTACTGAAGACTGTAATCAATCTTGATTCTGGCAAAAGCCAAAAAGTGAAAGAGGAGCCGATTTCAGGTGGTTCTACTTTTACATTCAACCTTCCAAAAGCTCCAGCTGCTGCGCCGATGAAGCCGATAGAAGATGACCATGAAGAGTTTGTTTTCAGGGTGAATCCCATTCAGGAAGAGGTTGCAGAAACTATTCAGGAAACTGAAAAAGTCGAGAAAATCGTATTTAAACTTGAAGATGAGTCTGAGAAGAAATCTGAAGTAATGCCTCAGGAATCTGCTCCGGTACCTCAGCTTTTTGCAAATGATTACTATGAGCAAATGAAGCAAAAAGCAATTCAGAGAGCACACGAGCGTTTCGAAAAACTGAAAGGAAACAGAGCCTTCAACCCAAGTCCTGAGGAATTGAAGGAGAAAATGAATGTCCCCGCCTATCAGCGAAAGAATGTAGTCTTAAATGAACCGCAGCACAGTTCAGAATCTGAGACAAGCAAGTACAATCTAAGTGACGAGAATGAAATCCTCGGCAACAACAGATTCTTGCATGATAATGTGGACTAAGTCCTAAAATTCAAGCAGCATGTCTGCCTGGGTCTGTAGCAGTTCTACATACAGCCTGTTGGTGAGCAGGTTATCTGACATATTTTGCTCGATTTTAGCAAGCTTCGGCTTGAGAGCAAGAACATGCATACCCAGATAATGGAAGATGTCGGTGAGGTGGCTCAAAGCGATGCCACCCCCGCCTATTCCTGATGATATTCCCACCAAAGCACATTTTTTATTCCGGAAGGTATTCGGATAGGTCATCCCGTCGATGAATGATTTTAGTATTCCAGGGAAAGATCCATTATACTCCGGTACGATAAATACAAATTTTGTCCCTGCCCTTACCCTGTCATGGAAGGCATTGTATCCAGCATTTCTACCATTATTTTCATAAAGCGCTGTGGCAATAAAGTCCGCAGGCAAATGCTCCAATTCCAAAATTTCTGAATCTGTACCTTTTTCTGTTAGGATAGCTTGATATAGCTGCGCGATAACTTTCGAAACAGAATTTTTGCGGTTGGTACCGACGATGATTTTAACCATAAGGGTGTTTTTCTGTTTTCTATACAAGCAAGTAGGGTGAAAAGTTCTAAGCCTCAACCAAAAACCTATATTTGCGCATAAATCTCACAAATACATGGACTACCTCGATCAAATTCAAGACGCTGTATCATTCATTCAAAAACTACATCCTGCAGATGTTCCTATCGGAATTATTTTGGGTACAGGCTTGGGGAATTTAGGCAATCAGATTGAAGTCGAACTGGAAATTGATTACAAAGACATTCCCCATTTCCCTATTTCCACAGTGGAGAGTCATTCTGGAAAATTGATTTTTGGAACCCTTTCAGGGAAAAAAGTCGTGGCGATGAAAGGGCGATTTCACTACTACGAAGGGTATTCGATGAAAGAAGTGACTTTACCGGTACGGGTAATGAAAAAACTTGGTGTCAACACATTATTGGTTTCCAATGCCTGTGGAGGTCTTAATCCCGAGCAGGAAGTGGGAGATGTCATGATCATTACGGATCATATTAATCTCTTCACTGAGAACCCGCTTCGCGGAAAAAATTACGATGAACTCGGCCCGAGATTCCCGGATATGAGTGACGCTTATTCTCATGACTTAATTGAAAAAGCGATGAATATCGGTGCCAAGCATGGAATCAAACTCCACCAAGGGGTGTATGTAGGTGTAGAAGGACCAAATCTTGAAACCCCCGCTGAATACAAGTATCTCCGGATCATAGGAGGCGATGCGGTGGGAATGAGTACGGTTCCGGAAGTGTTGGTTGCCCGGCATTCAGGAATGCAAGTATTCGGAATCTCTGCCATCACAGACTTGGGTGTGGAAGGTCGTATTCACAAAGTCGACATTGCTTACGTTCTTGCAGCAGCGGCAAAAGCTGAACCGGTCATGAGCTTAATCATGCGGGAGTTGGTGGCTCAGATTTGAGAGATTTGATTTTCAGCTTAAATCGAAGAGGTTGTCTCAAAAGGCCTATTGGTGTCAGCCTGAGCACCTGACCAACGAGAGTTGGGCAGTACAAAGGCCATTTCTTGTAAAAAAGAAACATTTCTACTACGCTACCAATGGCAGCTTGTTTTTAATTCAAAAAAAAATAAAATGATAGAATTTTATTCTGATTTCAAATCATAAATCATTCTGTATATCCGCTTCTTTGCCAGTAAATCAAAATGGCCTCGACTTCCCACCACGGCGGGCAAGCTGCACGGCCTCCGGATTCTGGTTGTTAAGGGGAGGGAAGGAATATGCGGCGCAGCCGCATATTCCTTCCCTCCCTTTAAAAAAAACTACCGGACACCGAGCGAAGTCGAGGTGAAACTAAATAGAATTTGGCTACTGGCAGAATTGCGTATATCCATATTAATCATTTATTTATGGTTCTGAATTTAGTTAGGCTATTCTTTTTCTTCGTTCTTTTGGCTTGACTTAGGGACTAGCGTAAAAAAACAGTCCAGTGGACTGTTTTAGCTAGTAGCCAGGTGTAGGGGAGGCAAAAGGTCAAGATTTGCCAAAGCTCCCACCCTGCCTGCCGGCAGGCAGGCGCACGAGGCCGAACGCTGGCTCGCTGGCAAATCCTCCCACCGCGCCCTTCCGAGTAATGCTTTGTCTACCCTAATAAAATCAAACCTCCATTCGCATTATATCGTCTTCTGAATTTCAAAACCCTATCATTTCCTTTTTGTATGTTTTGGAAAATATTTAAGACTCAATGTGAGAATTGGTATTTATGAGACTGCCTTTTTCTGCCATAAGTGGATTGGATCTGCCAGAACTTCGTTTTTCTGACCATTTTCAAACAAAATTCCCTATATTTTGAGTTAGATTTAAGGATTTTAATAGAGTCATGATGAAAATTGCAGTTGGTTCACTTTTGATATTTTTGTTTTTCTGCTTTCCTTCTTTCGGGCAAACTGATTCCTTGACTTTTTCTTTTGGGAAAAGTGGAGGTGAACATCCCAAACCATACATTTTAACAGGAAAAATTACATCAAAAGACAGCGGCAAGCCAATCGAAGGAGTGGGAGTGCACGTAGACGGTTTATTCACAGGAGTAAGCACTGATCGATTCGGTACTTATTATCTTACAATAGCTCCAGGATTTCACAGGGTTGTCTTTCGACATATCTCCAATATCCCGATATTCACCAACATATCCCTCTATGAAAACGCAGTGGTAAGCGTTCAAATGGTAGAGAAAAATTTTGAACTTGAAGGTGTGGTAGTGCTCTCTGATGAACCTGATCGAAATGTCAGAAATCCAATCACAGGAGTCACCAAATTGACCGCTACTGAACTAAGAGCTATTCCCGCATTTCTCGGCGAAGCAGATATTTTCAAGGGACTTCAATTATTGCCAGGCGTCAGTTCGGTAGGGGAAGGGACCTCAGGGATCAATGTACGTGGAGCAAAAGCCGATCAAAATCTCCTGATGATGAATGAAGTTTTGGTCTTGAGTTCCAACCACGCCTTGGGCTTTCTGTCAGGATTCAATACCGATGTGACGGAGAATTTCACATTATATAAAGGAAATTTACCGGCCAACTTTGGAGGTAGAGCAGGTTCTGCACTGAATATTCTTATGAGGCCCGGAAGTAAGGAGAGTTGGCAAGGCTCACTGGGAGTTGGGACATCCAATGGTAAAATCCTGTTGGAAGGCCCAGTCTTGAAAGATAAAGTCTCGGTGATTTTTGGTGGTCGAATCTCGAACGTTAATTGGCTACTCGGTCAAGCTCGTGATTTGGATATTAAAGCTAGTCGATTGAATTTCTATGACGGCTACCTAGGTTTGAATTGGGATCTTGGCAAGGGGCATCAGCTGGAAGCTAACACCTTAGTAACGGGAGATGATTTTCAGTTTTCGGATCAGTTTGGATACGAGTGGGCCAATCGAATCAGTTCGGTGAAATACAAAGGAATTTTGGGTGAAAATATATCTATCTCAGGTTTACTCGCTGACGGTAATTTTGATAATGCATTCTTTGACCCCGAGGGAGTCGATGCAGCCAAGGTAGAAAATGGGATGCGCTATCAGCAGGGCAAAGTCTCGGCGACTTGGGCAAATGATAAACTGGCTCTCACGGGTGGTTTCGAGGGCATTTACTACAAAGGAAAACCTGAAAGAATCTCACCTTACAATGAAGAATCGGCAATTCAAAGGGAGCAAGTCGGGAAGGAGCGAGGATTGGAGTACTCGGGATTTCTTTCGCTAGAATATGAGTTAGGAGAAAGTATAGGATTTGTCGGAGGGGTACGATATTCCGGGTACACTCAGCTTGGTCCTGATACGGTCTATCAATACAATCCTAATTCACCAATCACTGGAAGTGAAATTATCGGCGAAAATCCAGTATCCGGGAAAATCAAATCGTATTCTGGATTTGAGCCTAGATTTTCCCTCCGACAAAATCTTAATCCAACGCTTTCGATCAAACTGAGTTATGCTAGGCTTTTCCAATACATCCAGTCCGTTTCCAATACATTTGGGCCGACTCCTATTGATCTTTGGCAGCTAAGTACAACCTATATTCCCCCTCAGCGATCAGATAATTTCTCGCTTGGCGTCTTCAAAAATAAAAAAGACAACAGCTGGGAATATTCCATTGATGCCTTTTACCGAACTAGTGTAAATCAGGTCGAGTACCGTGATTTTGCACAGATTTTCTTAAATCCTCACATGGAAACAGAATTGGTTTTCGGAAGAGGTGAAGCCTATGGTGCTGAATTTTTGATCAAGAAAAATATAGGAGTAGTGACGGGTTGGCTAGCATACACCTATTCAAGGTCATTTTTCACTTCTCAGAGCATATTTAGTGAAGAGCAAATCAATCAAAACAAGCGATTTCCTTCAAACTACGATAAACCACATGAGGTGAATTTTATTCTTAGCAGAAAGATGTATCCGAGAGGACTCTTCAATTTCTCGGTAAATTATGCTACAGGTAGACCAGTCAGCGCAGTCAGTGCCTCTTATATTTTAAATGGTGGATTATTGGTGCCGGATTATTCGGGTAGAAATCAATATCGAATTCCTGATTATTTCAGGGTAGATGTATCATACACGGTAGAAAAAGTGTTTATCAAAAAAGGAGACAGTCTGAATTTTAGTATTTACAATCTTTTTGGAAGAAGGAATGCGTATTCGGTATTCTGGCAAAAAGATGGGGATTCACAGCAATTGAGACCGTATCAATTGTCGATTTTGGGCTCAATTTTTCCTTCAATTACGTACAGCATCAAATGGGGTGGGCAATGAGAAAGTTAAGCGTATTTAGTTTATTAATTGTTTTTTTCGGATTCAACTCCTGTGTGGAGCAGATTGAATTTGAGTTGGAAAAGGCTGAAAGAGAGCGATTGATCGTGTCTGGCACTTTGACCGATCTGAATGAAACCCAAGTCGTTTTTCTCTCAGAAACAACCTCAAAAGCTAGACAGCCGCTGCTTGCTGATGAAGAGAGGCGCATCTTTACTTTGAATGATTTGCCCAGGCCATTAGCAGGTGCTCAGGTAACACTTGTCGCTGTGGGAGGCGGGATTTGGTTCTATCGAGAAACAAAACCGGGGCGGTATGAATTGAATGGTTTCAACGGAAGAGTAGTGAATTCTGATCTTTATCTTCAGATATCTGCGGGAAATAGAGTATATCGATCAAAGGCACAGCGGATTCCAGAAGCAATAGGGTCAGATGATCTGAGTTTTTCCTTTGAGCGGACAAGGTTGAAAGATAATCCTGATGCTGCACAGGTCATTATCAAAACAGAAGTGACTTTGCCGGAGCAAATTGGTGATTATTACCTGAGATGGACTGTGGATGAAGCCTATTTCTGGGATCTGACTTTTTTCCCAAATGCATTTAACATGCCCCCTCCCCCTTGCATTGTATTTGATTTTCCGGATCCTGAGCGAATCCCTTTAATCAATGGAGATCTTTTAAATAGGCCTGGTGGAAAAAGTACACAAATCGTAACAAAGCGATTGGTTGATCAATCCTTTTTAAGTCGACATTATTTTAATGTCAGGCAATTGAGCATTTCGAAAGATGCCTTTGAATATTGGAGAAGGGTACGAGAATTGGTGAATAATACCGGGTCTGTGTTTGATTCCCCACCTGCACAGATTCGCGGTAATATTTTCAATGTAGATGATTCTGAGGAAGTGGTGCTGGGGTATTTTGAAGTAGCCAAAGCTAGAGTTTCCCGGATTTACACTACTTTTGCAGATGTCCCATTTTTTGTGGAAAAGACCTGTGAATATGATCCCAATCGGAGGAGAGACCAGTATCCACCGACTTGTCTTAGCTGTAATTTGTTTCCAAACAGTCAGCAGGAATACCCAGAGTGGTGGTTTGACGAATAACAAAACGAGTAAAGGCAAAAAGTAAAAGCTCCCGACTTAAGAAGAAATCGGGAGCTTTTAAATTGAAGAGGATGCCTATTTCTTTTCACCCATATAATCCACTACAAAGTAGCTCATCACCCGAACGCCCAAGACGAAGCCACTTTCATCAATAACAAAGTCCGGAGTATGGTGTGATGGTGTCGTCAGCGGATCGCCACCCTTTTTCATACCACCCAGGAATATAAAGAATCCTGGTTTTTCTCTCTGAAAGAAGCTAAAATCTTCTGCTCCAGTTACTGGATCCATCGCAATGACATTACTTGCTCCAGCAGCAGCAGCCATGGAGGGAGTCATTTTGGTTGTTAATTCTGGGGGATTTATAGTGGAGGGATAAAGCTTACCGATTTTAACATCAGCCTTTGCACCTGCGCTTTCTGCGATGTTCGTAATGATTTCATTTATCCTACGGTGTACAAGTGCTTGTTGCTCATCTCCGAAGGTTCGAATTGTCCCAATCATTTCTACTTTTTCAGGAATAATGTTATGTCTGATTCCTCCATGAATTGCTCCAATTGTCACCACAGCAGGATTTTCAGCAATGTTTACATTCCTTGAGAGAATCGTTTGCAGGCCAAGAATAGCTTGAGCGGAGGTTACAATAGGGTCGATGCCGGACCATGGAGAAGCTCCGTGAGCCTGAGTTCCTGTAATGGATACTTCGAGGTTATCCACTGCCGCCAAGAAAGGCCCGGAGCGATAACCGATTTTACCAGCCTCTATAGATGCCCATATGTGTAATCCAAAGATGGCATCCACATCGGTCATCACTCCTTCTTCCACCATTTGCTTTGCACCGAATGTAGTCACCCCCGGTTCATAGATGCCTTCTTCAGCAGGCTGGAAGATAAACTTGACCGAGCCTTCCAATTGATTTTTCATCCTGGCCAAAACCTCGGCCACACCCATTAAAATGGCCACGTGAGAATCGTGCCCACAAGCATGCATTATCCCCGTTTCCTGCCCATTATACGTTCCGGTATTGACGGATCGGAAGGGGAGATCATTCCGCTCGGCCACAGGAAGGGCATCCATATCCGCACGTAATGCGACCATCGGACCAGGTTTCCCGCCTCGGAGAACTCCTACCACTCCGGTGACAGCAACATTTTCAGTCACCTCCATGCCCAAGGAGCGCAGGTGATCGGCTACAATTTTGGCAGTCCTGAATTCCTTGTTGCCTAATTCAGGATGCTGATGAAAGTCCCGTCTCCATTCGATTACTTTAGGTTCTAGAGCAGAAGCATTTTGATCAATTTGACTATGCAATTTGGTTTGGCCAAATGATATCAATGGAAGAAAAATCAGGAGAAGGAGTATTTTTTTCATTTCAGAAAAGAAAACAAGGATTTGAATGGTTTTTAGAAATTCGTTCTGCAAAGCTTTAAAATCCTTTCTGACAGAACATGGAAGCAAGGAAGTGCTTGTGGAATATATGATGGTGCCAATTTACTTTTTTGCCCCCAAAAAATCCACAACAAAATAGCTCATGACACGCATGCCAAGGACGAATCCACCTTCGTCGATGTAGAAATCAGGAGTATGGTGAGAGGGAGTTTTTGTGGGGTCACCGCCTTTTTTCATTCCTCCAAGGGAAATAAACAATCCCGGCTTCTCACGTTGGAAAAAGCTGAAATCTTCCGCGCCGGTGATTAATGGGTTGGTGAGTACGTTACCTTCTCCTGCTGCTGCTAAAATCGTAGACTCCATTTGTGCAGTGAGGGCAGGGTCATTGACCGTGGAAGGATAAAGTTTAGTAATGTTTACATCTGCTTTTGCTCCCGCACTTTCAGCAATTTTGGTGGCGATTTCGGTAATTCTTTTATGTACTAGATTTTGCTGCTCATCCCCAAAAGTCCGAATCGTTCCAATCATTTCGACTTTTTCAGGAATAATATTATGACGAATCCCACCATGAATTGCACCAATAGTGACAATAGCAGGAGCAGTGGTAATGTTTACATTTCTGGAAATAATGGTTTGAAGGCCATTAATGATCTGGGCTGAGGTAACGATAGGATCTACGCCCGACCATGGGGAAGCACCATGGGCCTGAGTGCCATGAACAATGATTTCAAGATTATCTACTCCCGCTAAGGCTGGACCCGATCGATAGCCGACTTTTCCCACCTCCATCTGGGAACCGATATGTAGCCCAAAAACCGCATCCACGTCTTTCATCACCCCTTCTTCCACCATCTGCTTGGCTCCCCAAGATGTCACGCCTTCCTGATAAATTCCTTCTTCTGCGGGTTGGAAGAGGAATTTGACCGTGCCTTGAAGTTCGTTTTTCATCCCTGCCAAGACTTCAGCTGCACCCATCAAAATAGCCACGTGTGTATCATGTCCGCAAGCATGCATCACGCCGGTTTCCTGACCGTTGTAAGTGGCTTTGACGGTGGATTTGAAAGGTAAATCCACTCGCTCCGTCACAGGAAGAGCATCCATATCAGCACGGAGGGCAACAGTGGGTCCCGGTTTACCGCCTTTTAGAATCCCAACAACTCCAGTCACGGCAACCCCTTCCTGCACTTCAATACCCAAAGTGCGAAGGTGATCCGCCACCATTTTGGCAGTTCGGACTTCATTATTTCCAAGTTCAGGATTTTTGTGAATGTCGCGCCTCCACTCGATTACTTTGGTTTCGATGGCAGCCGCTTTTTTATCTATTTCAGGACGCAGTTTGGTTTGGCCAAATGCTGTTCCGCTGATTAGAAGTAGAGGTAAAATTAATTTTCGCATAAGAAAATAAGGTTGATTGTTAAGCTCGCAGTGATTTGCCTGAGTGAAAATAAGGATAGTAGTTTTACAATTCTTTATCACCCGTGATTAAATCATAAGATGGAGAACTTTTAATTCAATTAATCCTTTATTCTAACAAAGAACTAGCTATGGAACTGAAAAATAAAATCGCTGTCGTTACTGGAGTGAGTAAGGGTGTTGGACTTGAAGTCGTCAAGCAATTATTGGAAAAAGGAACAGTCGTGGCAGGTTGGGGAAGAACAGCACCCGATCTAAAGCATGACAATTTCCATTTTTTCGCCTGTGATGTTTCTGTGGAGGATGAGGTAGAAAAAGCTTACACCTCGACCGTGAAAAAGCTGGGAACCGATATTCGAATTTTGATCAACAATGCAGGTTTTGGTGTGGCTGGTAAGTTTGAAGAAATGTCCACAGAAGACTGGAAATCCATGTTTGACACCAATGTCCATGGGATTTTTTACGTGAGTAAGAGATTGGTTCCTGCCATGAAAACCGCCGATGAAGGTCATATAATCAATGTTTCCTCTATTGCGGGACTTAATGGAGTGGCCAATTTTGCAGGATATGTGGGCACCAAACATGCGGTAAGAGGAATTTCTCACTCGATGTACATGGAATTGCGGGATTTTGGAATTAAGGTTTCCTCCATTTTTCCCGGTTCGATCCAAACCAACTTTTTCGATAAAATTGAAGGCACTACTACAAACGAAAATATGATGCGCCCTGAAGATGTAGCTCAAACGATCGTGCAGACCTTGGAGACGCATCCCAATTATTTTGTGGCGGATGTGGAATGTAGACCGCTAAGGCCGAAGGGGAAAAAGTGAAGTCAAATTCATGAAGGAGGTGTTATTGGGAACTTTGACTACCAATAACACCCCACTTTTTGGGACTTTTTTTAACCCGGATTATGCATTAGGTTTCGTTATGAGGCTTGTAATTGCAATAAAATCAGGCTGTTTGGAGACTGAGTCATCCCGTACGTACGGGATGGTGAAGTCGAAAACAGCAATGTAATAACTGATTTTGAAGCAATTACGGGCCGCAATAGAATTGCTAATGCATTTTTCGGGTTTAACCGCAAAGGCTGCGCAAAGAAAGAGTGAAAAGGCAGTAACAATGTTTATCCGAACTTCAGCGGCCTTGGCCGAATCAATCCCTTTCAAGGGCACAAAGTAAAAAAGCTAAAGCTTTTTTAAGCTACTCGGTAAACTCGGGTTAATTCAATATGGATATACGCAATTCTGCCAGTAGCCAAATTCTATTTAGTTTCACCTCGACTTCGCTCGGTGTCCGTTAGTT
>NZ_JBKBKZ010000011.1:0-54592 GCF_046296635.1 Algoriphagus sp.
AAAACTCCGCTTAACTCCGTGTCCCCAAAAAATAAAACTCCGTGAGACTCCGTGACTAACTCCGCGGAACTCCGTGTCACAAAAAGAACTCATCGAGACTCCGTGAAAGAAATAAAACTCCGCGTAACTCCGTGTCCCCAAAAAATAAAACTCCGTGAGACTCCGTGACTAACTCCGCGGAACTCCGTGTCACAAAAAGAACTCATCGAGACTCCGTGAAAGAAATAAAACTCCGCTTAACTCCGTGTCCCCAAAAAATAAAACTCCGTGAGACTCCGTGACTAACTCCGCGGAACTCCGTGTTCCAACTAAAATGAAGACAGCATTAATCACCGGCATCACCGGCCAAGACGGCTCTTACCTCGCCGAACTTTTACTCGAAAAAGGATACCAAGTTCATGGTATCAAGCGTCGGGCATCCTCATTCAACACCCAACGTATTGACCATCTTTACCAAGACCTTCACGAGGGAACCGTTAATTTCAAACTGCATTACGGGGATCTGACTGATTCCACCAATATCATCCGCATTATCCAGGAAGTCCAACCCGATGAGATCTACAACCTCGGTGCGATGAGCCATGTCAAGGTTTCTTTCGACTCTCCTGAATACGTGGCCAATGTAGATGGCATCGGTACCTTGAGAATACTCGAAGCAGTTCGAATCCTGGGATTGGAAAAAAAGACGAGAATCTATCAAGCCTCAACTTCCGAGCTTTACGGGGGTATGCCGGAGAATAAGAACGAGAAGGGTTTCTACGATGAGAATTCTCCTTTCTATCCAAGATCTCCCTATGGAGTGGCAAAAATCTACGGGTATTGGATCACCAAAAACTATCGAGAAGCTTATGGGATGTTTGCTTGCAATGGAATACTCTTCAATCACGAATCCCCGAGAAGAGGAGAAACCTTCGTCACTCGTAAGATCACTATGGCCACAGCAGCCATCGCCTTGGGGAAGCAAGACTGCTTATACCTCGGCAACTTAGACGCTTTACGAGACTGGGGACATGCCAAAGACTACGTAAAGGCGATGTGGTTAATGCTTCAGCAGGACAAACCTGAAGACTTTATCATCGCCACAGGCAAAACCACCAAAGTCCGTGACTTCGTTCAAATGGCCTTCGCCCACGTCGGCCTCACCCTCCGCTGGGAGGGAGAGGGAGTTGAGGAGGTTGGAATACTTGACGATGTTGATGTTGAAAAATATGCGGCGGCGACTGGACTGAAAATAGAGGTTAAGGGTTTAGAGTTAAGAGTTAAGGATTCCGAGGATCAATCACTACGACAAGGTCACAATTTAACCCTTAACAAATTAACCCTTAACCAATTAACTCTTAACCAAATACTCGTTCGCGTCGACCCCACCTACTTCCGCCCAACCGAAGTCGACCTCCTTCTCGGCGACCCAACCAAATCCAAAACTCAACTCGGCTGGGAACCGGAATATGATCTTGCAGGATTGGTGGAGGATATGATGAGGGGGGATCTAGAATTACATTTGAAAAACAGATACTCTGAGAAGATTCAATTTTAGAAGTTTTAATTTAAAGAAAATTCAAACTGAAAAATCTTAAAATTGGTTTTAAAATGGCAAAACAGAAATTAAAAAAAATTGATATTTTAATCAATGTAAATAAAATTCTAGTCCTATGGAGACATTGATAATTAAAGTAGACAATAAGAAGAATCTTGCTTTTCTCAAGGAGTTGCTTCTTAAATTTAATTTTGTTGTGGAAATTGATGCTGATTCTCACTCTGAACAAAATCAATTTACTGGACACCAAAATGTTGCGGGAATATTGAGTTCTTTTTCAGATGTAAATAAATTGAAGGAAGAAGAAACAATTTGGGACAAAGTGGTGAAGGAGAAGCATGGCGTTCATTGATGCAAATTATATTTTAAGGTATCTCCTTCAAGATCATCCAAAGCAATTTTTGATTGTTAAGGAGGTAATCGAAAATAATGAAATCTCATTATCGGACTTTATTTTGGCCGAAGTAGTCTACGTTCTGGAGAAAGTATATTCAGTACCTAGAAAGGATATAAGAATTACTTTGGAATCTCTTGTAGAATATAAAAACCTATCCGTGGAGAACAAAAACGTTATCATTAGGTCCCTCCAAATTTATTCTGAAAATAAAATTGATTTTGCTGATTCGCTTCTCATCGCATACCATCAAGACAGTTCGAATACTATTCTACATACCTTTGACAAAAAGATTCTAAAAATAATTTCGATCTGATACACCATCTTTACAATTCAATATAGTCAAATAAGCGAGTCCTAAAGGATTAAGGAAAAGGAACCAATTGTCAATACTGAAACAGAAGACTTTAATTTGGCTAATAACATTTGAAATTACTTTTTTAATTATAAAAAACTTCGTGGAACCCTGCCTACCGGCAGGCAGGTCTGTGACTCCTCTGTTGAACTCTGTGTCACTGAAAAATCCAAAACCCAACTCGGCTGGGAACCGGAATATGATCTAGCTGGATTGGTGGAGGATATGGTAGTTTCGGACCTCAACCTGCATAAAAAAGTTTAAAAAGTTTTCAGCTGGTCCAGAAGACTCCAATTACAGAAATCAATTAGTCCAAAGAATTAAGCGCAAATCCGAATTACATTTACTTAGTTAATTAGAAAACAGGCAAAGCGCTTAACTTTATCAAAATGAAACAAATCACTTCCAAAATTCAACCTTCAGATTTTTCTTCCCATCTATTTTGGGATGTAGATTCCGAAAAAGTCGATTTGCAGCAATCAAAAAAATGGCTTGTTGAAAGGGTGTTGGAATATGGGAATTTGAATGATTGGAAAAGACTTAAAACAATCTATGGACAAGATGAAATAAAAAAGGTTGTTGTGACAATTCGATCAATGGATGAAGTGACACTTTCTTTCCTTTGCGCAGTTTTTGATTTAGAAAGAACTAATTTTAGATGCTTTACCAACAAACAGTCAGCCCAAAACTTCTGGAAATCTTGACTGCTTTGATGAATAATCCCTACTTCGGGGAGTTTCATCTGGTGGGTGGGACAAGCCTCGCCTTGCAAATGGGGCATAGGGAGTCTAAAGACATTGATCTTTTTGGCCAAAAGGAATTAGAAGAATTGGAGGTGTCAGATTTTTTATCAGGTTTTGGTAAGGTCCAGATTTTGAAAAAAAGTAAGAATATACTCATTTATACAATCGATGGGATAAAAGTCGATTTAGTAAATTATAGATATCCTTGATTGTATCCTTCCTTGAATCTTGAAAACCTGCGATTGGCTGATCAAAGAGATATTGCTGCTATGAAGCTTAATGCTATTTCAGGAAGGGGAAGTAAAAAAGACTTTATTGATTTGCATTTTTTACTTTCCAAGTATTCTCTTTCTGAAATGATAGGGTATTACAATAAAAAATTCGCAGACGGTTCAGAGTTTTTAGTCCTCAAAAGCCTTACTTATTTTGATGATGCTGATTTGGATGAAACCCCTAAAATGTATTATCCAATAGATTGGGATAAAATAAAATTGTCTGTTAAAAAAGAGGTTAGAAATTACTTGAACTCCATCTAAATGATTTGGTATTCGTTTAACGGCTTAATTATTAACCAATTAACCATCAACTAATTAACTATTATCCTCCCATTCACGAACTCAAAAAACTCCGTGTAACCCTGCCTACCGGCAGGCAGGTCCGTGCCTCCTCTGTGGAACTCTGTGTCACTGAAAAATCCAAAACCCAATTAGGTTGGGAACCGGAATATGATCTTGCTGGATTGGTGGAGGATATGATGGTGTCTGACATTAATTTGATAAAAACACATTCTTTTGGCGGAAGCAGGTTACCAATTCAATAAGCAAGCTTAGTGTTCAAAATTACCCTACAGGACGGAAAGATCTTCGATTGTGAAAGCAATGAATCTATCATTGCTGGAGCGATCAGAAATGGTGTCTTCCTAGATCACAGTTGCCTAACTGGTAGATGTTCTAGTTGTAAATTCAGGATTATCTCCGGCCAAACAGTTTGTGATACTGAGGAAATACCTCTCACTGAATCTGAAAAAAGTGAAGGATATATTTTATCCTGCATTAGAAGACCAATATCTGACATTGCAATTGAAGCTGAGGACTTGAGCGAATATGGACTTATAAAACCTAAAACCGTCCCTGCAAAAATCAATAAAATTACACCTCTTACTGAGGATATTATTTTGGTTAAACTCCGCTTTCCTCCAAATCAAAAACCTTTTTTTCTGGAGGGTCAATATCTAAATGTGATAAAAGGCAGTTTGAAAAGAAGCTACTCAATTGCAAATTCTAACAATGCAGAGGATTTAGAATTGATCATAAAAAATTATCAAGGGGGATTAATGAGTAAATATTGGTTTGAAGAAGCCAAGATAAATGACTTACTCAGACTTGAAATTCCAAAGGGAACCTTCTTTTTAAGGCAACATTCAGGTAAAAGTGCTTTAGTATTTTTGGCCACTGGAACGGGAATAGCGCCTATCAAATCAATATTAGAAAACCCTAAAAATCAAGAACTCATAAAGCAGTATCAGCAAGTGATAGTTCTTTGGGGTATGAAGTATTCAAAGGAGCTTTTTTGGAGTCCATCTCAAGAATTAGTAAAATTTGCTCCAGTTTTATCACGGGAATCTTTACCGAAAAAATATGTCCAAAATTGCCTTGA
The DNA here is from genome assembly GCF_046296635.1 of Algoriphagus sp. Lineage (GTDB taxonomy): Bacteria > Bacteroidota > Bacteroidia > Cytophagales > Cyclobacteriaceae > Algoriphagus. Next base: position 4,686 of record NZ_JBKBKZ010000011.1, read on the forward strand.
GGAACTTTCAATTGACTGGAATCACTCCGTTGTCTATGCCTGTGGTTCAGATGATATGATACAAGAATCCAAGCGTAAAAGCATTCAATTAGGATTAAAACCAAACCACTTTTATTCAGATGCTTTTGTTGCATCAAACTAACAGTACAAATATGAAATCGAGCATGACAAAAATCTCAACCTATAGAGACCAGGTCAAACATGCGAGATTCCATGTGGCCTTTTTAAAAAAAAACATAATCACATGAAAGCAGTAATTTTAGCGGGTGGACTAGGAACCCGATTAAGTGAGGAAACCTCTTTAAAGCCGAAACCAATGGTTGAAATAGGCGGTAAACCTATTTTATGGCATATTATGAAATTATATTCGGCTCATGGAATAAACGATTTTATAATTTGCTGTGGATATAAAGGATACGTGATCAAAGAGTACTTTGCTAATTACTTTTTACACCAAAGTGACGTGACATTTGATATGGCAACCAACTCCATGGAAGTTCATCACAAAAGAGTAGAGCCATGGAGAGTAACTTTGGTAGATACAGGAGATGAAACCATGACGGGTGGAAGATTAAGACGAGTTTACGATTACATCAAAGATGAAAAAGCATTCTGCTTTACCTATGGTGATGGAGTCGGTGATATTAATATTTCAAAATCTATAGAGTTTCATTTATCCCACGGAAAAAATGCTACTATGACTTCAACTTTCCCACCGGGAAGATTTGGAGCAATAGACATACAAGGAGATCAAATCAAGAGCTTTAAAGAAAAGCCAAGAGGTGATGGAGCAATGATCAATGGAGGATTCTTTGTTCTCTCTCCAAAAGTGGTTGAAAAAATAAAAGGGGATGCAACGCTTTGGGAACAGGAACCTTTAATGTCATTGGCTGCTGACGAAGAGTTGATGGCATTTAGACATGAAGGGTTCTGGCAACCTATGGATACTTTAAGAGATAAAGTCAAATTACAGGAACTTTGGGAATCCAATCAAGCCCCTTGGAAAATTTGGGAATGAGAAAAGTGGATAGAAATTTCTGGAAAGGAAAACGTGTTTTCCTTACAGGTCACACAGGATTTAAGGGGTCTTGGTTAAGTATTTGGCTGAGTTCTATGGGATCCATAGTCAAAGGATATTCCTTAGCTCCAAATACAACCCCCTCACTTTTTGAGTCAGCAGGTGTAGAATCATTACTCGAAAGCCAGATAGGTGACATTAGGGATTTGAATTCGCTTTCAAAAAGTATGAAAGACTTCAATCCGGATATTCTGATTCACATGGCTGCCCAACCCTTGGTAAGACTATCCTATCTAGAACCAGTTGAAACCTATATTACTAATGTCATTGGCACAGTCAATGTGCTGGAGTCTGCGAGACAATGTCCTAATTTAAAGGCAATCGTATCAGTAACCACAGACAAGTGCTATGAAAACAAAGAATGGGTTTGGGGATATAGGGAAGATGAAGCAATGGGAGGTTTTGACCCTTATAGTAGTAGCAAAGGATGTGCTGAATTAGTTACCTCTGCATATAGAAGATCTTTTTTCAGTAATTCGAATTCGCCAGCTTTAGCTTCAGCTCGAGCAGGAAATGTGATTGGAGGAGGAGACTGGGCGCTTGACCGCCTAATTCCTGATGCTATTAGAGCTTTTGAAATTGGCGAACCAGTGATTATTCGTAATCCTCTTGCTACTCGACCTTGGCAACATGTACTTGAGCCATTAAGTGGTTATCTAATGTTAGCTGAAAGTCTATATTCAAAAGGTCATGAATTTGCTCAAGCTTGGAATTTTGGGCCTGAAGAAAAGGACTGTAAGTCTGTAGAATGGATTCTTGACGAATTGGTAAAAGTTTGGGGCAAGGGTGCAGCTTGGGAATTGGATGAAAATCCCCAGCCTCATGAAGCCCGATTTTTAAAATTGGATTGCTCAAAAGCCAAGACCTTGTTGAAATGGGAACCCAAATGGGGAATTTCAGAAGTCTTGGAAAAAATAAAAAACTGGAATACTCAATTCTATGCTACAGCGGATATGAAGGAGTATTGTTTATCAGAAATAGAAAGCTATGCAAAATAATATGAATGTTGAAGTAGATATCAGAAGCCAAATTATTGAGCTTGTAGAAAAGTTTGCCGAAGAGAAATACATTTCTCGCCCATTCATTCCTGGAGAATCTGTAATTCCACCATCTGGAAAAGTGTTGGGTAAAGAGGAATTGGTCAATATGGTTGAAGCTTCACTCGATGGTTGGTTAACCACTGGTAGATTTAACCAACTTTTTGAAAAGAAATTAGCAGAGTTCCTTGGTGTGAAATATGCCTTATCGGTAAACAGCGGGTCTTCAGCAAACTTGGTAGCATTCAATACACTTACCTCGCCTAGATTGGGAGATCGGGCTATCAAAAAAGGAGATGAGGTAATCGGTGTTGCAGCGGGTTTTCCAACAACGGTCAATCCTATTATCCAATTTGGAGCTATTCCGGTATTTGTGGACGTTGATTTGACAACTCACAATATAAATGCAGATCTTATTGAAGCAGCGATCACTCCTAAGACTAAAGCAATTATGCTTGCGCATACTTTAGGTAATCCATTCAACCTTGACAAGGTAACAGAACTATGCAAAAAGTATAATTTATGGCTTGTCGAAGATACTTGTGATGCATTGGGTGCCACTTATGATGGGAAGATGGTGGGAACATTTGGAGATATCTCTACGCTAAGTTTCTATCCGGCTCACCATATCACAATGGGAGAAGGTGGGGCAGTATTCACGAATAGTGCAGAATTGAAATTAATTGCCGAATCTTTCCGGGATTGGGGTAGAGATTGTTACTGCGCTCCTGGTTGTGACAATACTTGCGGATGTAGATTTGAGCAAAAGCATGGAGATCTTCCTTATGGCTATGACCATAAATATGTTTATTCGCATTCTGGTTATAATTTGAAAATCACAGACATGCAAGCAGCTTGTGGATTAGCTCAATTGGATAAAGCCGATGGATTTATTGAAAAGCGAAGAGAGAACTTCAATTATTTGTATAATAGGCTTCAAAACCTCTCAGAGTTTCTAGAACTTACTACTCCAACTCCTAAGAGTAATCCATCTTGGTTTGGTTTTCCCATTACCTTAAAACCAGAAAGTGGAGTCAACCGAGTGGACCTACTCAGATTTATGGATCAAAATAAAATTGGCTCCAGACTCTTATTTGCCGGAAATCTCACAAAGCAGCCTTATTTCAAAGATGTCGAACACCGTGTGGTAGGTGAACTTACAAATACAGACATCACCATGAATCAAACGTTTTGGATTGGTCTTTATCCTGGATTAGGTGAGGAGCATTTTGAATTTGTTGCGGAGAAATTGGAGGAGTTTTTTGGATTGAATTTTTAAGAATGAAAATTTTTGTAACAGGAGCAACAGGTTTTATAGGATCTTATTTTTTGAATATGCTTTCCCAAGATTCTGAAGTTGAACTTGTGGCTTTGAGAAGAAGCTTACATTCTCAAACAAGAATTTCTTTAACAAAGCAACCACATTGGATTACAAAGCAATTAGATCAAGTAGACAAAGAAGATTTAAAAGGAGTAGATGTAATTGTTCATCTTGCTGCTCATTCTATGAATCCCCCTTATGACACTTTAACCAACTGTTTATATTGGAATCTTAGTGCGCCTCTTAAATTATTTAATGAAGCTTTAAAAGCTAATGTAAATAAATTTATTGTAGCAGGTAGTTGTTTTGAATATGGTATGAGTGGTGAAGAGTATGAGTTTATACCAGTTGAGGCAATGCTAAAGCCTACACTGACTTATGCCGCTTCAAAAGCAGCCTCCTCAATAGCTTTTTATCAATTTGCATTACAAAATCAAGTTAAACTTTCTTATAATAGGATCTTTCAGGTGTTTGGAGAAGGTGAAACGCAATCAAGGTTGTGGCCTTCCCTTAAAATAGCAGCAATGAGCGGGAAAAACTTCCCTATGACAAAAGGCAATCAAATACGTGATTTTATTCCTGTGGAAGACGTTGCTAAATATTTTGTCAAAGAATGTTTGTATAAAGATTTGAAAGACGGGCAACCAATATTTAGCAATGTAGGAAGTGGGAATCCCCAAAGCATTTTGGAATTCTCAAGATATTGGTGGGATAAATGGCATGCCCAAGGAAAACTTCTAATAGGTGTCATACCCTACAGGGAAGGGGAGGTGATGAGATATGTACCAAAAATATAATTAATGTTATCAATAGTAATACCTACTTACAATCGTAATGAAAAAGTTTTACGATTGCTTAATAAAATTAAAACTATAAATAAAGAGTATAAATTATCAGTTGTAGTAATTGATAATAATTCAGATGTGTCAACAGAGGATTTTCTCCGAAATAAAAAATATCAGTTTAGTGAAGAGTTTAAAATCATTAGAAATAATGGTAATGTTGGATTGGGAGGGAATTTAATAAATAGTTTTTTAAATTGTCAAACTCAATGGATGTGGCTTTTAGGTGATGATGATTTGCCACTGGAAGACTCTATTCAAAAAATATTGAATGAAATTGAAAACACCTCCGAACAAGATTTTTTAATAAAATTTAATAGTGAAGCAGGTAAATTTCCAAATCGAAATCTTGAAATTAAAGGAATAGAAAACTTAATTGACTTTTGTGATGATTTTGGATATTATTCCAATATGGTGTTTATTTCCAATTCTATATTTAAAACTAAAATAATCCTAGATGAAACTTTTTATATGTCTAATGCTATAAGAACTATGGCACCGCATTTAGTTGGAATATATAGATGTGTTGAAAAAGGATTTTCAATAAGAGTGGTAAATAAATTTATTACAGAACATGGCCAACCTGAAAATATTCAAGACAAATGGGATTATGAAAGATTAATTTTAGGGTTATTATATTTTAATGATTCTGAAATTGATTTCAAAATCAAAAAAAAATTATTACCTAAATTGTTATTAAATTATCTTGATGGAAAAAAACGGTTTTATAGATTTTTACTTTTATTTCCTTATACAAGCTCAAATGGAGATAGATTTTTTTGGTCAAGTTTTTTGTTAAAAACAGCTGCTTTATATTCTGGATTTCGGTTTTTTTACCTAATTATATTAGGTGTTATAATAAGAAATAAATTTATTAATAATTTTTTTAAATGTGTTTTTAAAAAATACAAACATAATAAAGGTAATAAAATTATGTTTCGAAATTAACTTTATTATTCTAAAACCTAACAAAAGACACCAAAAATTTATTGCTTAGGATCAGATTTTTAAAAACTAAGTTATTACCTTATAAATTTTAGTTTGAAAAAACATTTTTTTGTGGATTTAATCAATGAAACATAATAATTGTAAAGTTTGAATGGAAAACATAAACAGTTTTTTGAAATTTTTAAAAAGTAATGGGAGGACTGCAAAAGCTGGAAAACAAGTAATTTATTCTTTTGGCTTAAGAAGCATAAGCATAGTAATAAGTTTACTTTATGTTCCGCTTATGTTAAGTTATTTAAGCCAAGAGAAATATGGGATTTGGCTTACTCTTACCTCAATATTGGGTTGGTTTAGTTTTTTTGATATTGGGTTAGGTAACGGTTTACGCAATAATCTTGCTAAAGCTTTTTCCAGTGGTGACTTAGGTTTAGGGCGTAAGTATGTTAGTACAACATATGCTATACTTATCTGCATATTTAGTTTTATTCTATTTATATTTCATATTAGTAATTTTTTTTTGAATTGGAATTCTATATTAAATACTCAGACAATAGCTAATAGTGAGTTATATATATTAACTTCTATTGTTTTTTCGTTTTTTCTTATACGGTTCGTTGTCGCTCTAATTTCAGTGGTTTATTTAGCAGATCAAAAATCTTCAATCAGCCATTTTATTAGTACTATAGGAAGTTTGCTTTCCTTTATTCTGGTTTTTTTATTGACCTATTCTTCGATAAAAGAAAATTTAATACTTCTCGGTTCAATAGTTAGTGGCATACCTGCAGTAATTTTTATTATCATTTCGATAATTTCATTTACAGGAAAATATAGGGATATTAGACCAACACTTAAAGAAATTGACTTTAAGTTAAGCAAAGATTTAATGAATCTCGGCGCGAAGTTTTTCTTTTTACAAATTTGTTCTATTGTTATTTTTTCTACTTCAAGTTTCTTTATTGCCCAATTTTATGGACCAAAAGAAGTTGTTGCTTATAATATTGTGTTTACTTATTTTCAAATACCAATAATGGTCTTTTCCATTGTCCTTTCTCCAGTTTGGTCTGCTGTAACAGATGCACACATGAAGGCTGACTTTGTTTGGCTAAAGAAGACCATTAAACAATTAAATATCTTATCTGGTTTGTTTAGCTTTGTGATAGTTTTAATGCTTGTTTTCAGTCAACAAATTTTCAAAATATGGTTGAATGATAAAGTACTGATTACTTATGATTTATCTATTGTAATGGCATTTTATACGATCATTCAAATATGGATTGCACCCTATTCAAATTTTATAAATGGTTTTGGAAAGATAAATCTTACTATGATTTTATCTTTTCTAGGTATATTGGTTTATTTAATATTAATATATTTATTTAGTAATTTGTTTGCCAGTAGTACAGGAGTTGTTTTGGCAATAATTGGCACTAGCATAATTGGATCTGTAACCCAACCATGGCAAACCTATAAAATTTTAAATAGAACAGCAAAAGGAATCTGGAATAATTAATTATAGCGATGAAAATTCTTTGGTTTACAAACACCCCGTCCTTATATGATCAAGGCCATCATCACTATCACGGGGGTGGTTGGATTGAATCCCTTGAAGAATTAGTAAGAGATCAGAAAGGAATAGATTTGGCTGTTAGTTTTTTTCATAAATTTGACAAAGAAAAGATTGTAAAAAATAGAACTACTTATTTCCCTATCCTTCGAAATCCAAAAATAATTAACCCGTTTAAAGTAATAATTAATAATTGGAGGGGAAGATTTGAAGACCATGTTTTCGATAATAAATTTCTAAAGATAATCAATGATTTTAAACCTGATGTTATTCATGTATTTGGTACGGAGGGACCATTTTCAAAAATTCAGATGCTTACTAAAGTGCCTGTTGTAATACATGTTCAGGGTGTTTTAAATCCATGTTTAAATAGTTATTATCCAGTAAATCAATCGGACTGGAGTTTTGTGTTCAACACTAGTTATTTGTTTAATAATCTAATTGGTAATTCACCTAATTTTGAAAAAAAACGATTCTCAACAAAAGCTAAGCGCGAGCAGGATTTTCTTTCTAATGCCAAATTTATAATGGGGCGAACCAATTGGGATAAAATGTTGGCAAAATTATACAATCCAAACGTTCAATATTTTCATATAGATGAAGTATTGCGACCTGTTTTCTATCAAATTGAGTTCATATCCAAACAGCATCCAGATAAACGATTTAAAATTATATCAACCTTATCGCCAACTATTTATAAGGGAATCGATGTAATTCTAAAAACGGCTAGACAACTTAAAAAGCTTACAAATATTGATTTTCAATGGGAAATTATTGGATTAGAGAAAAGTTCAAAATTGTTAAAACATTTTGAAAGTACCGAAAAAATAATGCATCAGGATGTTAACATTATTTGCAGGGGAAGAAAAAAACCTGAAGAAATGATCGAACTGATGCAATCAACCGATGTATTTGTTCATCCCTCATATATAGACAATAGTCCTAACTCAGTTTGTGAAGCTCAGATGTTAGGTTTATCTGTAATTGCATGTGATGTAGGTGGTATTTCAACTCTGGTACAAGATGGAGAAACTGGATTTTTGATACCATCAAATGGAGTATTTGAATTAACTCATTATTTAATCATGTTAGAAGGAGATAAAAATTTAAGAAAAAAAATTGGCCAAAAGGCAAAACATATTGCACTCCAGCGTCATAATCGAGATAAAATAGTAGCTGATTTATTAAAGGTATATTCTAATTTGAGTAGATAAAAATGCAACAAGCTATTATTTTATTCTTTAAAGGATTGAGGATTCTTATAAGAAATCTATTGCAACCTATTGACTATATCATGAGTTATATAATTTTTTACATCAATGGGGTTCATTTTTCTACTTTCAAAAATCAGGGGTGGCCTAGAGTGAATGTTGGAAGTGGTGGAAAATGTGTTATTGGATATGGTTTTAGATCGAACAATCGCGAAATGTCAAATCCTATCGGACGGTTTAATAGATGTAGTATAGTGGTTGGTAATAGGGGGAGCCTCATAATTGGTAATAATGTGGGTATAAGTTCCACTGCGATTGTCTGTCATCATCATATTGAAATTGGAGACAATGTAAAGATAGGAGGAAATGTAGTTATCTATGATACTGATTTTCATAGTCTAAATTTAGAATCTAGAATTGATTCCAAAACAGATAAAGAAGAAACTATAAGAGCTCCCGTAAAAATAGGTAAATACGCTTTTATTGGAGGACACTCTACTATATTAAAAGGAGTTGAAATTGGGGATAATGCCATTGTGGGAGCGTGCTCTGTTGTAACCAAGAATATACCCGAAAATGAAATTTGGGCTGGAAATCCGATTAGATTTGTAAGAAAAAATAATTTATAATAACATTCGTTTAAATATTACATGACTTTTTTATATTTTCAGTTATTATATGTTTGAATCGTCAATTGTATGTTCTTTAATTGTAATATGTAATTATGCATTTAGAAATTTTAAGGCAGAGAAAAGCCTTTTTATTGGATTTGCCATCTTGTTCGTATTTCAGGCTGTTCGGTATGATTATGGCAATGACTATATGTCTTATTTTCATAATTTTAATGAAGTAAAGCATTTGCCATTTAATCATGACACTATTGTTGGTTTTGGAGAAAAGAATAGAATTGAAATTGGATATTTATATTTAATAAAAATTTTCCCATTCTCTGATTTTTATATATTTATAATTTTCTGGTCTTTTTTTAATTGTTTTGCTTATTTTTATTTTATTAAAAAGTACGTTTTTCCGAATTATTACTGGTTTGCCTTAGCGCTTTATTTATTTTGGCCAGGTGGTATGTTGGTTCAATTGTCAGCAATTAGACAAACTATAGCTATTTTTATATTTGTGTGGGCATATAATTTTGCAGAGAAAAGAAATCTATTAAAGTTCATTCTTTTACTATTGTTTGGTGGATTGATTCATAGCAGTATTCTTATATTGATGCCATTATATTTTATAGTTAATCAATATATTTTAAAAGATAAATTAATCTATTTATTTAGTATTTTTTTTTTATTGGTATTATTTGCTGATTCTGGTTTTAAAAATAATATTATTCCTTATGTAGATTTATATTTTAATCAATATTCACATTATTTAAATGATGAATGGTCCGAAAAAATTGCAGAAACTTCAATAAGTCAATCTCTTTTTAGGATTATAACTTTTATTTTAATATTATATGCTTATAAAGTCGGAAATATAATTGAAAGGCGTGTAGCAGTTTTTTCTCTATTTTTCATCCTTTTTAGCTTATTAGGATCTATTCTATTTCTTGTGAATAGACTTTCGATGTTTTTTGTTCCTTTCCTTATTGTATCATTACCACTGGCTCTAAAAAATTTAAGGAATTTTTATTTAAGAAACAGCTTGATTTTTATTATATTATTATATGTTATAAAACAATATTTTACTTTCTTTTATTCTGAAATTTATGGAGGAAGTTATTATGAATATAAGACTATCTTTAATATGTTTTAATTTTTTTGGAAAAGAATAGATTAAGTTCCCGAAATATTGTAAGGATTTTTTTTCAAATCTTTTGGAGGATGCCTGTATTTAGTTGCAAAGCTTAATAATTGGATCATCTAACACCTTATTTGTATATACTAAATTATTGATTTTAAGAAGAAAGTATATTTTGTATAAATGATTGAATTATCTATCCTATTAACGTGCCATAACAGAAAGGAAAAAACGTTGCAATGTCTACGTAATCTGTATAGTGCTAGTTTACCATTAGGTTTAATTATGGAAGTTTTTTTGGTTGATGATGGATCATCTGATGGTACTGGGCAAGCAATTAAACTTAATTTTCCAGATGTAAACGTTATACAAGGAAATGGTAATTTATTTTGGAACCAAGGTATGAGACTCGCATGGAAAAATGCAGCAGAAACTAAAGATTATGATTTTTATCTTTGGCTAAATGACGATACAAACTTAGATAAAGACGCTTTGTTAAATATTTTTGAATCTTACAATTTCGCAAAATTTATTGAACGCAATGAAGTTTTGATTTGTGGGGCTTGTAGAACTAATTTAAAAAATAGCGAATTCTCCTATGGTGGAAGAAATGAAATAGGCCCTTTGATTCCAAATGGAGAACTTCAAATTTGTAAATATATAAATGGAAATGTTGTATTAATTCCTAAAGTCATTTTTCAATCCATTGGAAATTTGTCAAACAACTACACACATGGAATGGGTGATTACGATTATGGTTTACGTGCAGCTGAAAAAGGATTTATATGTTATACCACTAAAAGTTATTTAGCGACGTGTCCTTCAAATGTAGGTATTTCTGGATGGTGTAATCCTGAATATACCTTAAAAAAACGTTGGACATCATTACATTCTCCGCTTGGGTTAAATATAAAAGAGTATATTATTTTTCGTAAGAAATTTTGGCGAAAAAAGTGGATTTTTTTTGCCTTTAAAGCGTATTTAAAAATGTTATTTCCGAAATTGTATAAAAAATTAACTTAAATAGATGACACATTTAGCTCCCATAGTCCTTTTTACTTATAACCGTTTATCTGAAACTATCAGAACTATAGAAGCTTTACAAAATAATTTTCTTTCTAAAGAAAGTGATTTATTTGTTTTTTCTGATGGATCAAAAGGAGAAGCAGGAAATGCAAAAGTAAATGATGTTAGAAAATATCTAAAAACTATAACAGGTTTTCGGAAAATAAAAATTTATGAATCCTATTTAAATAAAGGACTAGCAAATTCTATCATTTATGGTGTTACTAGAATTATAAATATTTATGGTAAAGTAATTGTTATGGAAGATGATTTAGTAACTTCTCCAAATTTTTTAGATTTTATGAATCAGGCATTAAATTTTTATGAAAATGATTCTAACATAGTTTCAATTTCAGGCTATACATTAGATCTTCCGAGTTTGTCTGGTAATAAAGATTTTTACTTTGGATATAGAGCATCTTCATGGGGTTGGGGAACTTGGAAAAAATCTTGGGAAAATATTGATTGGGATATGTCAAGTTATGAAATATTTATAAATGATCCTAAACAAAAAAGAAGATTCCGGCTTGGAGGAAGTGATATGGTAAGCATGTTAACTGGACAAAAAAACAATGAAGTAGATTCTTGGGCTATTCGTTTTTGCTTTCATCAATTCAACAATAATTTAAAAACTGTTTATCCATCTGTTTCAAAAATTAAAAGTATTGGTTTTTCTAAAAATGCAACTAACACATTAAGTTCAAGAAGATTTGATACTCCTTTAGATATAACTAATAAAAGGAAATTTAAATTCGAGCTCTTTTCTATGATGGATGATAAGCTTGTTAAAGAATTCAAATCGAAATTTTCAATAAAAAATCGTATTTGGGATAAATTTGGTCTTTTTTTTAATTTAGTTATTTTTAAGTAATAATCTTCTTAAAAATTTATTATTAAGTGTATTGTATAAATTAATTAATTAAGTTAATGAAGAATGAAATTATTATTTTTTCAGGAATTGAACCTGGAAAAAAGGGAGCGGGAAATTTAGTTTATTTTTTCCTTGATAGATTAAAAATTAATTATGTTGAATTTAAATTACATTTTAATAAAACACCTGATGGGTTTTTAATAAGGCAATTAAAGAATTTTGTTCCTAGAAATTTAAGTAAATCATTGTATTACAGTTTTTATAGATTTTTTTTTAAATCGAGTGAGAATATTATAAATAGAAAAGTAATTCTCTTTCATCCTCAATCAATAGGATTGGAATTATCTATTAATCTAATTAGAAATAATTTTGTATATATTTATGTTTTTGACAATTTTCTTTTTTGCAGAAAATCTTATAATTATATAGATAGAAATAAATCATGTTTATTATGTTTGAAAGATAAAGATGCCTATTTAAAATATAAATGTGATTTTTTCCCTGTAAAACATAACCCTCATAAATATGATGATTTTTTATTGACTATTTCAAATAATTTATCTCGAGTACATTTTTTAACTCAAAACAGAAATCAGTCCAATTTACTTTATCAGAAATTTGGACCAATTCCTAACCTTACTCAAATTGGAATGATGGTAGATATGGAGGATGTTGTTTTTAACGGAAAAAAAACTGTTAAAAAATATGATTTTCTTTATCATAATACTTTAATCGAAGCAAAAGGTATTTTTTACTTTTTAAGTATTGCTAAACTTTTACGGAATTATAGTTTTATTGTTCCATTTTCGCTAAAAGAGGTTAGAAACCTGATTCCTGATTTTGAAGATTTTGAAAATGTTGATTTTTTGTCAATAAAATGGAACACAGGCTTAAAGGAAATACTAATTAATTGTCAAGTAGTTATAAATCCTTCTTTATGGTCGGCACCAGTTGAAGGTGCTCTGTTGAAATCAATCAAATTTAATGGTTGTGTAGCGGTTGTTACTACTGAATATTCTTTTCAATCTGAAATACCTAGTAACGTTGTTATAAAGTTACCAGATAATTTGGTTGAAGCTTCAAAAATCCTAAATGATGTGATTGATTCTGAAAAAATCAGAATTAATTATAAAAATGAGGCTAAAAAATGGTTTGACTTATATAGTAAAGATATTGATATATCCTTTGATAAATTTATTCAAGAAGAGTTTAATTGATTAATATACTTATTTGAGAAATATTTTTATTACTTGGTTATTATAATATTTTTTTACTATTCTGTACAGTATTAATCTTTGTTTTCTTTTTATTTAGTAATTGTAGGTTTAAGAATTTTAAATGGATTTTCTAGAATATAAGTTAACGACCGATCTTCCTTCTCATCTTCCGGTGAATTTGCAGGTTGCTTGTACAATTAATCCACATTCTTACTGTGTAGCCAAGGAAGATGGTCTATTTCGAGAGGCTTTATTAAGTGCAGATATTTTAATTCCTGATGGTATTGGAGTGGTGTGGGCAAGTAAATACCTTTACAAAAAGCGTATTGAGAAAATTTCTGGGTTTGATTTACATCTTCATTTTTTGAAGATGTTGCAAAAAAAGGGTGGGGGAAAAGTTTTTTACCTCGGAGCATCAGAACGAACTCTTGGGCTGATTATGACTCGTTTAAAAAAAGAATTTCCTCAAATTCAAGCAGCAGTGTATAGCCCTCCATTTAAGTCTGAATTCACAAAAGAGGAAAATTTAGAAATGATTCGGGAAATCAATCAGTTTGAACCGGATGTGTTGTTTGTAGGAATGACAGCCCCAAAGCAAGAAAAATGGGTATTTCTCAATAAAAAGAATTTAAAAGCCAAAATGGTCTGCTCGATCGGTGCGGTGTTTGATTTTTATGCTGGAACGGTTCAGCGTCCAAATGAAGTTTGGATCAATTTGGGATTGGAGTGGTTACCAAGATTTCTAAATGAACCAAGAAGATTATGGAGAAGAAACCTAATTTCCACTCCACGCTTTATTTTTGATGTTTTTCAAATGAAGCTAAGAATATGAAGTTTTACTATTTATTTTTTCTTTATTTTTTCTATGTTTTAGCCTTTCCTGTCAGTGCACAGATACATCAAAATACACTGCCAGTCGAAAGAGAATTAAGCAAAAGATTCAGCCTAAATGCAATTCCTGATTCTGTCAATTATTCCAGTTTTTATTATTCAATTTTTGACGAGTCCTTTAAATCAAATTTTAAAAACTTACAAATAACTATCAGCCCTCTCCAGTTTAATCAACGTTTCAATACGAATTTTGCTTATGGATGGGATGATAGGGGAATGAGATCAATCAAAGGTTATCAAGGATATGTTTCAGGAGGAATCAATGTGAAAGGAAAATTTTTCGCTATCGATTTTAATCCTGAATTTTACTTTGGAGGTGCTGGAGAATGTTTGGATTTCTTAAACTCCTGGCCATCCAGTCAAGTAAATGATTTTTATTTTGATTTTAATTACGGAGACTTTCCCCAGTATTTTGGGAGTGGAAAGACATTTTTCCCGTGGTGGGGTCAATCAAAGATTACCGTACAGTTTGGCGGTTTTGAAGCTGGAATATCTACAAAGAATACGTGGTGGGGACCTGGTCAATGGAATACACTTACTTTTTCGAACAATGCTCAGGGCTTTCCCCATATTTCTTTTAATACAATCAAACCTGCTAAAACTTTTGCAGGGAATCTGGAAATGCAATTCCTAATGGGAAAGTTGGAGTCCAGTAATTTGAGACCTACTGGTATAGATGAACTTGATGATCAATTTTTCGATCCTTTATCAGATGACTGGCGATATGTAAATGGCCTTGGATTAACATGGTATCCCAAATGGGTGAATGGACTTTCTTTAGGTTTCAGTCGGACTGTTCAGCAATATAGTAGTACGCTTACTGATAGGTTCATTGATTTGTTTCCTGTATTCCAAGGATTCCAAAAAAAGAACTTTTTTGAAAATGGAAACTCAGTTGATTTTGATAGCAATGGTCAAGATCAACAGTTCACTATTTTTGGGTCATACAGAAATATCCCCTCTAAACTTGAACTTTACTTCGAATTTGGAAGGCGTGATCATGCATTCAATTGGAGGGACTTTGTTCTAAGTCCAGAACATGCTCGTGCCTACATTTTTGGGTTTTTAAAGTTGGTAGAACTAAACCAAATTAACCGTACAATTCAAATTAGATCTGAAATTTCGCATCAACAAGAATCAGTAAATCGATATATTCGTTATTCAGGCTTAACAGGATTAAGTAGCTGGCATATGCATCACCAAGCTAGAGGATTCACAAATTTCGGGCAACCACTTGGTGTTGGTATTGGTCCTGGAGGAAATATTCAAACCGTAGAAGTTGCTCTTACAAAAGATTTCGATAAAACAGGTTTTTTAATTGAAAGAAGAGAAAATAGGCAAGGTTTTTTTTATCGCTCACTAGGTCAGCAAAATGCTAAAAAACCATGGGTCGATCTCTCATTGGGTTTTTTATATGATAAGCAATTTGGTAACCTCCTTCTTAGCTCCAAGCTTCAATTTATTCATGCCAGAAACTACCAATGGCAGCTGGACCCATCCAGTACCCCTGAATTCCCGAAAGGGGAGAACCTGACCAGTGTGATGGCACAGGTAAGTGCTATTTATTTTTGGAAGAAAAGGGAAGGGAAATAAGCCTAAGGCGCCTGCCTACCGGAGGTAGGAGATACAATGGAAATAAACCTTCCTTCGGTCGGTGAAATAGAATGAAAAAAATGTAAGTCCATCTGGATTTTATATCAAAACGCCTCCCGAAACGGAGGCGTGTTTTTTTCGAAATTTGTGATTAAGGATTTCTGTCATAAGATTTGGATTTGAGGTTTCGCTCGGTGGGGACCCAAATAAAATTTCACCACAAACCAACTGGACTGATTTTTAATTGAATTCAATATCTTTCTTTTATAGAGAATGATTTTTGATATATTTGTTCATTGTTAATAAACGGTTTAATCAGTTGAAAAGCGGAGTCATTCCAGATCAAGTTGAAGTAATCCTTGCCTGGAAATGGTTAATATTCAATCCCTTTTCATAAAGACCATTACCCCGTAGCAATCTTTTTGATAATAAGACTGCTTCGCACGTGCCTCACTCGCAGTGGCGCCAATCCGTCATTGCGAGGGGTGAGACAAAAGCCTTCAATTACTTGACAGCTCACCACCCCGAAGCAATCTTTTGATATTAAGACTGCTTCGCTCGTGCCTCATCACAGTGACGCCAATTCGTCATTGCGAGGGGTGAGACCAAAATCATCAATTATTTTACAGTTTATTACCCCGAAGCAATCTTTCTTAGCTATATCAAGATCGCTTTCCCGAAATAATTGAGACAGACTTTCCCAAGAAGCCTTCATAGTAGTCCCAACGTCTTTGATTTTCTCTTCATGAACACGTAAAATCCGAATAAATCTTAAAGGGATGAGATTGCTGTTAATTAAATTTCCTCAAAATTCGTAATTTTAAACCATGAAAGTTGCATCCATAAAATTTGAAAATGAAGAGCAGCTAACTGCTTTGAAGGCCTTTGCAAAGGCTATCAAAATGAAATTTATTGGTCTTTCTGATTTTCCGGAAAAACTTGAAGAAAAACGCATTCTTGAGGGTATAGCTAAAGGGTACAAGGAATCTCTTTCGATTGAAAAAGGTGAGATACGGCCTAAGACCATAGAGCAATTAATGGATGAATTATAAAATCATCCCCACATCCCAATTTGAAAAGGAATTAAAAAGACTTTTCAAAAAGTATCCATCAATCAAAAGTGACCTTTTTGAACTTATCTCGCTGTTAAAAGTGAATCCGAACCTTGGAACTCCGCTTTCAAGAAGTTGCTATAAAATTTGAATGGCTATAAAAAGCAAAAGAAAAGGAAAAAGTGGTGGGAGCAGAGTAATTACTCATGTAAGAGTACTAAAAGAGGAAGTTCACTTGCTTACTATTTACGATAAATCTGAGCAGACCAAGTTGGTGTATTTTGAGTCCTTTCATTCTAATGAAGAAGCGATAGCAAAGGAAAAACAAATTAAGGGTGGAAGTAGGAAAAAAAAAAGGAAGACTTAATCAATTCTATTAATCCATGTTGGAAAGATTTGTGGGAGAATATCCAAGAATAGGCCTGCGGCGAGATACGATGGAGATAAGCTCCGAACTTCGAACCATGAACCCTTCTCCCTAAGTATGACAACAACAAAAAAAAACCTATTTAGACCAATGAAAAACTCCCCTAAAGTTTGGGACTGTTCTTGCGGCTGTGGTTTAAGAGTTTTAATTTAATAAACTGCTCACAGTAGACACCTCTGAATTATCGAAATCACTCAACTTTTTGAGAATTTCCTCCGTTTTTCCTTAAACTGCTAATTGAAAATCTCTTTTTAGAAATTTATTTCAAGATTAAAGCACTGTTTAATATCCAAAAAAAATTGTTTCAAACTAGAATTGCTGTATCTTGAAACAGAATTAACTGGATTTTGCATTTTTCAAAGAAGTAGGGGTCAAATTATTTTATTGGAAAAAAATAGGTATAATAATTGCTAAATCTTAAATTAATTTTTGTTTCAACTTTTAAACTAGAATGATATGTATCTTCTTTTAGCTACCATTACCGCTTTTTCTGTTGGTTTTTTGGTTACTCCGATGGTTATTTCATTGCTTCGCAAAGCTAATATCGGAGACGCCCCAGGTGGGCGGAAAATTCACAAGAAATTCACCCCTTCCATGGGTGGAATCGGTTTTTTATTTGCGACTTTCGTCACTCTTGCGATTTGGGGTTGGCACTTTCCTCTACCCGATATCCGCTTTTTACTTGGGGGGATTACTTTAATGTTTTTTGTGGGTCTCCGAGATGATATGATAGAACTGAACGCCAAACATAAATTGGCAGGTCAACTTGTGGCAGTTTTGATTGTAGTGGTTGCCGGTGACATCCGAATCAGAGACTTTCATGGATTCCTTGGAATTCAGGAAGTCCCACTTCTAATAAGCTATGGATTTACTTCTTTTGTTCTTTTAGCCCTCACCAACGCCTTCAACTTGATCGATGGATTGGATGGCTTGGCAGGCACGGTTGCAATTATTTCACTTGGATTGCTTGGTTCATGGTTTTATATCCAAGGTCTGGAAAGTTACGCTGTCCTGAGTTTCTCTTTACTGGGTAGCATTTTGGCCTTTATGGTATTCAATTGGCATCCGGCCAAGATCTTCATGGGGGATACAGGTTCACTTACTTTGGGATTTGCTTTGGGTAGTTTGGTAGTAGCTTTTATGGAAAATAATGCAGCTCTCCCTCAAGGAGCTTTTCTTAAATTGGAACCTGCTTTTACAGCTGGAATCGTATTGATGATATATCCGCTATATGATATGGCTCGTGTGTTTGCCCGAAGAATATCTCAAGGCAAACATCCCATGACTGCTGATAAAAGCCATGTTCACCATTTTCTCATGAGAATGGGCTTAAAACATAATGAAGTGGCACTCTGTGTTGGGTTTTTGCAGTTAAGTTTAATTTTATTGGTTTTTATTTTAAGTGATTTTTCTGATAATGTAGTTTTACCTATACTATCATTTATTGTACTTTTCTTAGGATTTAGATTAGATCAGGTAACTGTCAAATATGTGAGAAGAAATGTAATGAAAGCACCGAAGATTTTGGAAATGAAGGTTTTAACTAAACGCCAAAAAGCTAGTGTGAAAGTAGAAAAAGAAGCTCTGAATTCGGGGAATATTAATTTGAACTGATCCCTTTTCGACCATATTCCGAAAAAAGGGTTTTTTCCGAACGGACACAAATTTGTCAATGAAATGCTTGCAGTTGGCATTTAAATTTTGATTATGACTTTTGGTTTGTTACCCAACTTAAATTTTGTAGGCTTCGGAATATTTTTCAAATCCTTTGGTATGTCTTCCACTAGAAGGGACAAGTCAGAATAGGCAGGTTACTGCATTGAATTTTTTGAGTAACCAGGAGAACTAAACAAGTTTTTTTTCTTTTTTTTAATCCAAAAAAAAGTCTCCACCGTAAATCATCCAAATAATACTTGATTTTGAGAAATTTTCTTGAATCACAAATTTCTCTGCAATATTTCAGTTTAAATAATTTTCAAAATAGCTGAACTATTTTTGGTTAGATTGAAGTTTTGCTGCAAATCTCATTGAATAGTAATGCTTTCTCTTCAAAAAAATCAAATATGCAGAATCTGAAAAAATCTGTTTACTTTGCAAAAAGATTGTGAATAAATAGTGTGAATTAATGATTTTGACTATTTGAAAATATCTCTACTATGAATTTTTTATCAAGGCTCAAAATCCTTCCTAGATGGATAATCGCTTTCCTCGATTGTTTAATTCTTTTCCAATGTGCTCTATTTGGATATTTAGTCAGATTTAATTTCGAGCTGGAATTAATTGAACAGAATGATGCTTTTGCAGGAAGTTTCACTTTTATGGTCGGAGGACTATTAGTGATGCAAAATACCCGCAGTTACGAAGGAATTGTCCGTCACACTGGTTTCCGTGATGGCTCAAATATTTTTAGAACCGTCTTGATTACTTTCCTCCTCTTTCTTCTACTGAATTTCTTTCATGGGAATTTTTTAAATGATCGATTCTTACTCCCAACATCAGTATTGATCATTGCCAGCTTATCCTCAATGTTTATGTTGATTTTTTACCGATTACTGGTGAAGGAACTTTTCGTCTATTTGAAAAATGGATTTGCTCATAAAGATTTACGTCACGGTGTGATTTTTGGAGCGGGAGAGGCAGGAATTATTGCTCAAGAGGCGATAAAAAACGACAGTAAAAGCCTGATGAATATTGTCGCTTTTTTGGATGATGACGTAAAAAAGGATGGAAAAAATATTGATGGTAAGCGCATCTATAAAGGCCTAGAGGATCTTGAAAAGCTAGTAAAACAATTTGGAGTCACGGAATTGATTATTGCGGTGAGGGATCTATCCGTCCACCGAAAAAACGAAATAATTGACGAATGTCTTAAACTTAATGTGTCCGTTTCCATGGTCCCCCCTGTTGATCAATGGATCAATGGTGGTCTTACAGTTGGGGCGATTAGAGAAATCAAGATTGAGGATTTACTGAGTCGAGAACAAATTATTTTGGATAATCCGAGAATAGAAGAAGATCTCAAAGGTAAAACGGTTTTAGTTTCCGGGGCTGCCGGATCAATAGGTTCGGAGCTTTGCCGTCAGATTTCCTATTACCATCCTAAGTTGATAATCATGCTGGATAATGCAGAGTCTCCCCTGTATGATATCGAGCAAGAATTTAGAGAGAATCACACAGGCTGTCCGATAAAAATTATTCTTGGGGATGTCAAGAATAAAAAGAAAATGAAAGAAATTTTCAAAGAATTCAAGCCTCAGGTGGTTTTCCATGCGGCTGCATATAAGCATGTGCCAATGATGGAAAAATATCCAGAGGAAGCCATTCATTGCAATATTTTGGGTACTAAAATTCTTGCAGACCTTTCCGTTTTAGCTCAAGTTGAGAAATTTGTCTTTGTTTCTACTGATAAGGCAGTAAACCCAACTAATGTGATGGGAGCGAGTAAAAGAGCAGCTGAGATGTATGTGCAAGCACTGAATGAATATTTAGAAGCAAATCATAAAAAGTACCATACAAGGTTTATTACCACTCGATTTGGAAATGTTTTGGGGTCCAACGGTTCTGTAATTCCGCTTTTCAAAAAACAGATAATGGGGGGTGGTCCACTATCTGTTACCCATCCTGACATCACTAGATACTTCATGACGATTCCTGAGGCTTGTCAGTTGGTACTGGAAGCAGCAATTATGGGCGAAGGTGGTGAGATTTTTGTTTTTGACATGGGCGAGCCAATTAAGATTTTGGATTTGGCCAAGAAAATGATCCAACTTTCCGGTAAGAAGGTAGATGTTGACATCAAAATTCAATTTACCGGATTAAGAGAAGGGGAGAAGCTTTATGAAGAGTTGCTTAATGATTTCGAAACTGTTAAGATTACTCATCACCCGAAAATAAAAATTGCGCAGGTCCAAACTTCATCTTATCACAGGATTGATGGTCAGATCGAGTTTTTCCATGAATTGATTGGAAAAAACAATGAAACCGATCTTGTCAGACACCTCAAATCATTGGTTCCGGAGTATATTTCAAACTCATCGAGATTTGAGGTTTTGGATCGAATGAATTAAAAAAGTATCAAGACTAAGTATCACGTACTAAGTATCAAGAATAGCCGTTTTCAAAAAGAGAGCGGCTTTTTTGTTTCTGCTGAAGCCTATCTCTCGACCGAAGGGAGCCTATTTCTATTGTATTTCCTCCTTATTCCCACTTTTCTTGATACTGACCTCTAAATAATTGATACTAATGTCTTGATACTTTCTTCCTACCTTTATCATGATTTAAGGATAGATACCTTACCAAATGAAAAAGACTTTCACCCTACAGCTAAGCCCTGAAGAGGCTTATGATCCAGAACTTTTTAAGCAGACTGTTTTAAAAAAAGCGGGATTTAGCGCCGACTTATCCTCCTCTTTTGCCCGACAAACCCGAAGATCAATTGATGCTCGCGGACGTAAAGTGATCGTCAATGTGGAGGCGGAGTTGTTTCTCAATGAAAAGCCGGGTTCCCTATTGGATCACTTTCCCGAATATCAAAATGTACAAAGCGAAGAACCCATTATAATTATTGGTGCCGGGCCTGCGGGGCTTTTTGCGGCTTTGAGAGCAATCGAATTAGGGGTAAGGCCCATTGTCATTGAACGTGGAAAAGATGTCAGAGCGAGACGCCGAGATCTTGCTGCAATTAATAAAGAGGGAATTGTAAATCCGGATTCAAATTATTGTTTTGGAGAAGGAGGGGCTGGTACCTATTCAGATGGGAAGCTATATACCCGGTCCAAAAAGCGTGGAGATATCCGAAGAATTATGGAAATCCTCGTGGCCCATGGTGCCACAGAAGAAATCCTAGTTGATGCTCATCCACATATTGGCACGAATAAATTGCCCGTATTGGTAGCCAAACTCAGGGAGACTATTATGGAATCCGGAGGAGAGATTCTTTTTGAAACTCGGGTGGAAGACCTGATTCTTGAACGAGATGAGATCAAAGGTGTGGTGACACAAAATGGAGATCACATCAAGGGATTGGGAGTAATTCTTGCGACAGGACATTCTGCAAGGGATATTTTTCAATTGCTTGATCGGCGCAAAGTCCTGATCGAAGCCAAACCTTTTGCTTTGGGAGTCAGAATCGAGCATAGTCAAAATTTGATTGACCGAATCCAATATCACTGTGAAGTAGACCGGGGGGAATATCTGCCAGCCTCTGCCTATTCTTTGGTTCAGCAAACTGAATATAAAGGAAAGCAAAGAGGAGTTTTTAGCTTCTGTATGTGTCCCGGTGGATTTATTGTGCCAGCAGCAACAGCTCCCGGTGAGTTGGTAGTCAACGGAATGAGTCCGAGTCGCCGAGACAGCAAATTTGCCAATTCCGGTATGGTGGTTTCTGTAGAATTGGAAGATCTACCTCACTATCAAAAATTCGGAGCACTTTCAGCCATGCATTTTCAAGCTGATATCGAAAAGAAAGCTTGGGAGTTGGGTGGCAGAAATCAAGTGGCTCCTGCTCAACTTATGGTGGATTTTGTAAATCGGAAGGTAAGCTCTTCGCTTTTGGATACCTCCTATCAACCTGGATTGGAGTCAGTTGAAATGCGCCAAGTCCTTCCTGATTTTATTGCAGAAAGGATGGCTATGGCATTCAAGGCTTTCGGTCAAAAAATGAAAGGCTATTTTACCAATGAAGCCCAGATAATTGGGGTGGAAAGCAGGACATCTTCACCTGTTCGTATTCCCCGTGACAAGGAAACATTTGAGCATCCACAGATCAAGCGGCTTTATCCCTGTGGAGAGGGTGCAGGCTATGCTGGAGGCATCGTCTCAGCCGCAATGGATGGGGAGCGCTGTGCTGAGAAATTGATTGCTGCGTACGTCAAAAAGTAATTGAGCTACTTATTTTACTCCCACAAGTCGAAAAGGCAGCATAAAGATATTCTTTATCAAATCGAAACTCAAGTCCACCGCAAACCCCAAAAGCCGGAAGGGTAGAAGCAAGAGCCAAACAAAAGGGTAGAGGATCAATGCTATTATAGCAATGGGCCAGCACAGAATAAATAGGATAAGCCAAAGGAGGAAAGTCAGCATGATGGATTGATTTCTTATCATTAATCAAAATATATTCCAAGCGCTTAAATCAATGTTAAATGTGGATAGAGGGGCTTTTATTAAAATGAGTGCGCCAAAATCGGACAGTTTTGTTCGGACGGTTTTAACCGTAGGAGCCGCGAAGGCCGGGAAGTTTTTTACCACAGAGAAAAATAGAGAGAGGATGGAGGGATTTTGGTTGGTATTTAGAGCTGCAATTGTGAAAAACATACCAGACCATTTACAAGGTCACGGAGAAAAGCTAAAGCTTTTGGTAATTACCGCAGAGAGTGGGTTTTTAATCTGATGCTAACAGATGAGGCCGCGGAGATTTTTGCTCGCAGGCTCGAGTGGTTTTAGCCACGAAGGGCACAAAGTCACGCAAAGTTTTTTTACAGGAGAGCGAACAGAGTAAAAGGTGTTTGCTTTTTGTGAGAATGGATTGGGTCTAAAAAAGTGCCATCGGCACGTCCTGTAATAGCCCAGTATGGAATGCTGGGTTAATAGGAAGTGATTCAGTTTTGAGTGCTGAAAGCCTGTCTGCAGCAGGCAGGTACGATCTATTTTTTAACGCAGAGGAGCGAGATTACGCAAATTTTTTTAACCGCAGGAGGCTGCGGAGGTTTTTTACAACATAGAAAAATAGGGCACATAGCTTTCCATTCCTCAAAAATCTTCTGCTATGTTTTTCTATGTGACTCCTATGTGGTTTTTTAAAAAATATTGCTGAGTTTTTCTCTTTTGGATTTTTGCCTCAAAGGACATGAATGAGCGCAAATAAATTTCACCACAGACCTCAGAGGGTTAGGAGAGAAAGAATTAAATTTCCGCTGCTCAGCTGCTCGAGGTTTGTAACCTCCAGAAACTATCAGTGGATTTGTAATCCTTTTCTATTAAGCTGAATGGTATGTATTTCTCATAGAGTTCAAAAAAAGCCAAATCACTCTCTCTTTTTTCTCCGTGGTAAAAAAATCATTGTTTCACAGAAAAAAAGCAAATACTATTGTCTATTTAGTTTATATTCAGGAATTAAGTAGCTCAAAATTTCAGTCCTACATGCGCCAATTCTTTTTCATTGGGTTTTTGCTTATTTCCGGCTTCAGTTTTTCCCAAACCATCACCGGAACTGTTCTGGAAAAGGGCAGCGGATTACCACTTCCTTTTGCCAACGTCTTTATCAACAACACCACCATCGGTGCAGCAACGGATATTGACGGAAAATTCACCATCACTGGAACTATTCCCGATCAGTTTGAGCTGGTCGCTTCTTTTGTGGGATACAACACGGTCAGCTTGACCATTAACCGTAAAGGAAAGCAGTCTATTATTCAAAATTTTGAATTGGAACTGCTGGAAGATAACCTCACAGAGATTGAACTGAAGGCAAAGCGGGACAAATCCTGGGAGCGAAATCTCAAAAAGTTTAAGGAGGTTTTTCTGGCTGTACCTGACGATCCCTATGGAAATGATATAGAAATTTTGAATCCCTGGGTCTTGGATTTTTCGACGGTTAAGCCGGACAATGGTTCCAATTATACCCAAGCCAAAGCACAATTACCATTGCAGTTAGTTAACAATGCATTAGGTTATCAGATTGATTTTTATTTACAGGATTTCCGAATGCTTCGCAATGCCTCACAATTTTTTGGACAAGCGTTCTACAAGAATCTCGCTCCAGAAGATTCACTAGTAGAATCGAAATGGAAAGAGGGAAAGGAGCTGAATTATCTAAATTCCGTCAGGCATTTGGCACTTTCGCTTTTGCTCAAGAATTCAGGTTCTCAGGGTTTTGAATTTTATCAGGCAAATTCCAGTGTACCCAAAGACCGGACAAATGATTTTTACCACGAACTGAAAAAGTCCATTATTCCCGTCAATCTGGAATTCATCTATACCAAACCACTTGGAAATGGGATTTATCGAATTTTTCTTCCTGAAAGAATGGAGGTCCATCATTTGAACAAACCCTGGCCCAATGATTATTATACGAATATCTATCATGCTATTTCATGGATCGTAGCCCCATCTGGCTATTTTGATGTAGATAAAAACGGGACATTACTCCATCCTACCCAATTAGTGCTTTCAGGATTTATTGGGAGGCAGCGAATGGCACGCGCACTTCCTCTGGATTTTGTGCCGGATAAAAGCTTCGATGGATTATTGGAGAAAATGGAGGTCTTTCAAAACCGGTACATCTCACTCAATAACCTTCGCGAAACGCCTTGGATCAGTTTAAATAAATCATTTTTTTACCCAGGAGAGAACCTTTGGCTGGGAGGGGAGATGCTTTATCAAAACCCTGTAATGCGGGATACACTCAGCAGAGTGCTCTATGTAGATATTTTGAATGATCAATTGAAAGTTCTTCATCATGAAACCTATCCCATTGCCAATGGAAAAATCAATGGAGGACTGACACTTTCAGATACCTTAAACAAGGGAGATTACTTACTTCGTGCTTATACTCGATGGAGTCTCAACTTTGGTGAAATGGATATTTTCCAACTCCCTTTTCCTATCCTTAATCCAAATGAAACCCTCGACCTATGGCAAGAAATCGATGAAGAACTTTTCGGGGATATAGCGGTAAATTATGACCATTCGGTCTCAGATTCTGTTTTTTACCGAGTTTTGGATTTGGAATTGAATTTTCAGGATTCGGATGAAAATTCGGTAGAGGCCAATTTTTTGTTCTCGATTTTGGAAGAATCAATTACTGAAGAACTAGGAACAGAATTCAGATTTGAAAACCGATTGGATTGGTTGGACAAGGCCTTGCCCGAGGGTTTCGATAGTCGTTTGCCATTTGATATTGAATATGGGATTTCTGTCGAAGGGAAGTTTACGCCGGATAAGAAACGGGCTAGCTTAGCTACTGTGATTACCTTGGTGCGGGGAGATTTGGAAGATTTTGGTCAGGTAAATTCAGATTCTTCAGGGAGATTTTGGGCTACGGGGCTGCAGTTTTTAGATACCGCACAGATTGCCATCGCTGCTGTGGATGAAAAACGAAGACCCTATGGCAAGGTGGAATTGCTTCCTTTCAATTCTCCCTCTTTTAAAGGTACCTTTCCCAAAGCAAGGTACCGATTAAAGGAGATTCCAAAAGAATCCGAACCCATGTTTGATTTATCCGGGGATTTCATTCAGTTAGAGGAATTTGTGAAAGAGGAGGTCAAAGAAAAGGAAACAATGGCTGATCGGAATTATGGGTATGGGGAACCCAATCAGGAGGTCGGCCCGAGTGATTTGGAAAACAAAACCATGGCCGAGATTTTAGGCCTTTTGAGATTTAATATAAACAGCTTAAAATTCCGAAATTACACCTTTGGAGATTCAACTGGTTCACCGCTTTTGATCATTGATGGGGTATCTATGCCGTTTATGGAAAAGGCTGATTTCAAGGATTTACTATTGAGCTTCGAACCTTCACAATTGCTTTCAATTAAAGTATATTATGATAATATAAGTAATGTCGTATTTGGCATGGCCGGCTATGCAGGAGTGATTATGATCGAGACCAAAAAGGGCTTTAGAACCGGACCTGATTCCGATAGAAAATTCAATTCGGAGGGGTTTCAGATATTTCCGGTAAGGGGGTTTTCAAGCTTTTCTGAATTCCCCAAAAACCCTCCCTCAGAACAGTATCTGAAGAAAAAACCAACCGTCTTTTGGGAACCGGATGCTCAAACTTCAGATGGGATTTATAGGACCAAAGTAAAAGTGCCATATGGAATAAATAAGCTTAAAATACGTGTGGAGGGTAGAACAACAGATGGTGAGGCTTTTTACAAGATTTTAAAAATTGAGATTTAAATACACAGAAAGAGCCGACTGAGATTTAGATTTAAAATCAAACTTTAAGTATATCTGCAATCTTACCAGTAGATCAAAATGGCCTCGACTTCGCTCGGCCACCGGATTTGAGGTTATTAAAGGGAGGGGATGCAAATACGGCGCAGTCGCATTTGCATCCCCTCCCTCAAAAACAAAACTAACGGACACCGAGCGAAGTCGAGGTGAAACCATATAAAATTAGGCAACTGGCAGGATTGGAGATAATCAGATTAAACTTTAAGTATATCTGCAGTCTTACCAGAAGCTTAAATTATTAAATAGAAAATTCTTCGAAAAACTTGATTTTGGGATTCATCGGACATCGGTCATCCAACATCCGACCCTTACCAATCGAAAATTCGCTTACTGGTGGAATAGCGGATTATAATATAAACTTTATTCAGAATCTTGGTTTTGTTTTGATCTTTCTTCCTCAAGTTCATTCTGGACATCAATAAGTTCCCGCATCAATTTCCGCTCTCTTTCTATGCTGTTTCTTTTATGCTGTTCAAAATCTTTCTCAATTTGGTCCAAGCGTTCGATTTGGGATTTCTGTCCAATTTTTTGACTAAGAAGCTTTATTGTGATCACCGCTCCATATATAATTAGTACTCCAAGGCTGAGGGCAAGTATCGGGATGGTGAAATCTAGAGGATTTGAAGGATTGTTGTCGGATTTAGGACTGAGTTCCTGATTGTTTGTCGAGGCTTTAAATTGTTGAAGAGAGTCCACTTTGGAAGTGTATTTTTTCTGTTCCTGAATAAGCAGTTCTTGATTTTTCTTTAACGAATCGGTCCAAACTTTTCTAAGCCTGTCCCAATCGGCTTTTTTCACTACCAAATATCCCGGTGAATTAGAAGCTTGCCTAAAAATCGTATCAGAAGCTTGTGTGGAGTTTTCCGTAACTGAAGCTGTTGATTTTTGAGATACAGCTGGAAAGAAGAGAAATAATAATAAAACCGTTGAAAGCCCGATTAAGGCTGACATCAATTTAGAACTTGTCACAATTTTAATTTTAGGGTGATATTAATTTCCAAATTATACTAAAAAACTCTCAAAAAAATTAAGCTAGTGTTAAGAAAATTTAAACAATAGTCTGTATATCAATCTATTTCCACCCAAAATGAGAAGAGACTAGGTTATTGGTATGCTTATAAAAAAGGTATCCCGGACTTAATTGAATTAATATGTATAGCTAACGGGATCGTATATAGATCCTTTTTCCGACACGAGTAGAATCACAACCTATGGAAAAAAGAAAACCAAAACAAAGATGACAATTTCGAATTGGCCTGCTTGCCAGAAAAGGAAGGTTTTGATTTCTTTGTGAACCAAGAAAGTTGTTCGACACCCTTCGGGCCTGCCTGCCGGCAAAGGCAGGGTCGTGGGGACTTGCGTATTTAACGTTTTCCATGGGTTTCACCCGCGGCTACGCCACGGCGCACAAGTATTGAGAGGTTTGACACCCTGTCGGGGTCAGAAATAGAACCTGGAATATTCGAAATGCAATTTGACTAATGACCACGGAGTGGTCGAACTTTTCAATAGCCCTAGGTGCCCCGATAGCTATCGGGGCTAGGGAAAATGAAATCAAAAACGTAAGAGACAACCCCGAAGTGGGTTGAACTTATTCAGAAATTCCTGAAATAGTTAACCGCGCCCCGAAATCGCTTCTCTAATTGGAATTGTCATTTCAGGGTCTCGTTTGCCTATTGACTTCCATTTTAGGCAATAAAAAAACCGTCAAGTTGCCACTCAGCGGTTTAGTAATTGAGAATAGTTGTTTATTTATATCCGGTTCTTTGCCAGTAGATGAAACCCAAGAATGGACACTAGCTTAATACCTAAATTCATACCCTCTTTGCCTGCGAGCCATAGCGTGGTCTTCGGTCTTCCCGCGGATTTCAAGAGATAATTCGCCTTTTGACCGTCTAGCCTATATCCATATTTTAGTTTTTTAGATCAAAGCAACCTACTCAGCTTATCGATCTTTTTACTCAAGTTCAAAATTGCCTTGGAATAGCGGGTGTCCCATTCCTCTAATTTTTCAGTTCTTTTAATGGCGACTTCATATTGAATACCCGGTAAAATCCACGATGCATAACCCGAAAAAGGATCATTGCAGACATAGAGTGATTTATACCATTCTCCATAATACATTCCTCTAGGATCGATCCAACTTCTTTCCAGTCCGATCAGTCCGGTATTGATCTTTTGAAGCTTTTTAGCAGATACTTTGCCGGAGGAAAGTCCAGCTTCCAATCTTCTTTGATAAGCAGTCGAACTTGCTTCCAGTTTCGCCAAAGCTGCATTGACCTGATCAAATTCGATGAAGTTGGAGTCAATGGTTTTTACATTTTTTACTGCTTGCTCAAAGTGTCCTTTCAGATCTTTTGAATACCGTGGGACATCATAGGGGATCACTGCAGCATTCGCCTGACGGATGGCAACCAAGCCAAATAGCTGGGCCACAGCACCACCCATTTTGAAACTCGGGTCCGAAAACTTCGAGTAGTAGTGGAAATTGTCATAGTTGCTGTGATAGGCAGTAGGACCACCCGAACCACCACTGAGGGAAGGCACACCTACGTGCATGTAGAAAGCAATGTGATCGGATCCACCTCCAAGATTTCCGATACCCGGTTCCGGATTTTTTCCAGCCCAAATTTCAAAGACAGTTTTGGCAGAATCGGGATACATCACCTCCTTCGAAGCATCGATGATGAGTTTTTTCAGGGTAGGAGCGGCAGAAGCGCCGAAGTTTCTGCCCGATACACCCGCATCAAAGTTCATATAGGATACCGCCTTGGCACTTAGGTCTTTTTTCAGATGTTCAA
Source organism: Algoriphagus sp. (assembly GCF_046296635.1). GTDB lineage: Bacteria > Bacteroidota > Bacteroidia > Cytophagales > Cyclobacteriaceae > Algoriphagus. The sequence goes on from NZ_JBKBKZ010000011.1 coordinate 34,313, forward strand.
CCCATTCGGTTGAGCCAATTACACCTTGTTCTTCCGCATCCCAGTGCCCAATCAAAATAGATCGAGAAGGCTTTTGCCCATTTTTATATAGTTCTCCTAAAGCTTCAGATAGCGTCAAAAGCATAGCGGTACCTGAATTTGGATCGGTTGCGCCAAATGACCAGGCGTCGTAATGGCTTCCAAGTATGATCCATTCATTTGGAAATTCACTTCCCTCGAAGGTGCCCACCACGTTGTTTGCCCGGATGAAATCAGGCTTTTGATCGACCATTACTCGGACTTTCAGATCTTCACCTCCGGTGATGCGGTATTTGAAATCCAATCCGCCTTGCCAAGCTTCAGGCACTTCAGATCCGGTCATTCTACTCAGGATTTCTTTGGCAGCGCCGTATCCGATTGGTGTCACGGGAATTTTATGGAAAGGAACATCTTTAGGGTCCAAGCGATCCACTTTCTCAGGTCCATCAAGTGGAAGGGCAGGCTTACCCGGAGTCAAAGGATCACCTGTGTAGTCCAACGTCAACATTGATCCACGCTGTATAGTCGTTTCATTGAAAAAAGGTCCTTTCGGATAAACTTCTCCACGGGTGAAACCAGAATCTTTTGGATCGGTGTACACGACCAATCCGATCATGCCGTACTGTTCGGCATATTTGGCTTTATAGCCACGGAAGTTTCCTCCATAGCGAGCCACGGCAATTTTTCCTTCCAAGGGTACACCCATTTCGGCAAGCTTCATAAAATCTTCCCGCGTGCCGTAATTCACATATACCACTTCCGCAGTCACGTCTCCACTGCCTGAAAAAGCATTAAATCCCAAATGAAGTCGAGGATCATTTGAAAATGGATCTTCGGGTAGAGCTCCTTCTTTTTGGGAAAGGGTTAGCTGTACAGGTGAGATAATTTGAAGTTCGGATTTGCCCGGATGATTAGGTAGATAAACATCATAAGGCCAAACTTTCACATTCATTCCCGCATCACCCATGATTTTCACCATGTAGTCTTTGACCAGTTCATTTTCTGGAGTGCCGGCAATGTGTGGGTTTTTTGTCAGTTCTGATAAGTGAATTTTAAATCGATCATAGTCGACAGCTTTCAAATAATCCGCTTCAAATTTCTTTTGAGAAGCTAGTTGACTTGGTGAAAATCCATCCTGCTGGGCTAAAGCACTAAAAGACAGGAGAGAGGCAGCTGCTAAGGTGAGTAAGGTTTGTTTCATGGTGTGGATTGAAATATTACAATAACTTGTCCGCCGTGGCGGATTGAAAGATTGAAAAATTGGGCTATGAATCTCGTGGTAAAATCAATTTTTTAAAATGAATTTCCAAAATAACTCCAGTCGCCAAATTTCATTTTGATTACACCTCGACTTCGCTCGGTGACCGTTGGGTTTCTTTTTTAAAGGAGGGGAGGGAAAATCGGGGGGGCCGCATTTTCCTCCCCTCCGTGTCTAAATTCTAATATCCGGTGGCCGAGCGGAGTCGAGGTCATTTTTTTAAAATTAAGGTGGAAATTTAGCTGAAAATCAATTTTTCAATTTTCAAATATTCCAATTTTTCAATAAAAAGAAAAAAAGGCCATAGAATCAATTCCATGGCCTTTGTGTTTTAATTTGCTTTCAATCCCGGTGATCGCTCAAGAAATTCCTGATACAATCGGATATGTCTGTTAGACATCGGGATAAGATAGCCATCGATGAAAACATGATGAATTTGAGATCTAGTCTCCAAAGGATCCCCGGTGGAAATAATCAAGTTCGCGCGCTTTCCAGCTTCTACTGAACCATACTGATCCGCAATTCCGAAGATTTCGGCTGGATTGATGGTGATCGCTTTTAAGGCCTCCTCTTTACCCATTCCGTAAGCAGCTGCAAAAGCTGCATGGAATGGAAGGTTTCGCACATTCTCTTCCTCATCTGTACGAAGGGCAACTTTCACACCTGCTTTTGCCATTTTTCCGGCGTTAGCATAAGGCGTGTCATAGCGATCCGACTGACGGGTTGGAAGTTCCTGCACAGGCCCTGTAATCACCGGAATTCCAGATTTAGCAATCTCATCAGCAACTCTCCAGCCTTCAGCTACACCTGAGAAGATTACTTTGATGTTTTTTCCTGCTACCCATTTGATCGCATTCTGAATATCTGAAGCTGCATCGACAACGATCAATAAAGGAAGCTCTCCGGAAACTGCTCTAGACAATTGATCCATTTCAGGATAGTATTGCAGTTGAGCCCCAGATTTTTTCAAATCCAAATACTTCTTGGCATTATCCCAGATCTCGTTCGCATCTTTAAGTGCTTTTTCGGAATCTTTTTTTACATCCTCATCAGACCTACGGTCAAAGCGACCACGACGACCCGAATTAGGGAAATTCATCACAACTGCTTTGAATCCACCATACATCTGATCAGGCGTATAACCATTCAAATTGATAAGTGCAGCAGTTCCAGGAAATAATCCTCCAGTTGGAACTGTCAAAACTGTTGTGACCCCAGAAACTCTGGTCACTCCTATGGCCTCCGAATTTGGATTGACTGTAGTCAAAGCCTGCATATTTGGGGTTACATTTCCAACCTCTGCAAAATCAACTGTTTCAGGTACTGAGCTGATCTCAACTAAACCTAGTCGAGTTCCGCTATCGATCATTCCCGGATAGATGAACATATCGGTGCAATCGATTACTTCAGCTCCAGCAGCAGGAATATTGGATCCGACTTGGGCGATCTTTCCATTTTCCACCAAAACTGAGGTATTGGTCAAAGTTCCTTTGGTCACTGTGACCACTGTAGCATTTTGCAGGAGAAATTTTCCTGTACGAGGTTTTACAAATTCCCCGTCGATCTGTGCCATGGCTGCCACAGGAAGAAGGGCAAGCATTGCGGCGCAAAAGGTTTTTAAAATTCTGTTCATGATATGTCTGAATTTCCGGGGTGATTAATGTTTTTCTTCAAGGAAAGCTCCCTGAAATGCTTCAAAATATGCGTCCACATCCTGGAGACACTGATGGTTTTCCTGAGTATGTAGGAAAATCGGTTCTACCATTTCTGTAGCACTCACAAACTGACGCTGATCATCACGATCTGTCTTGATGTCAAAATATTTAACTCCATCGACAAATGTCATCTGAGGAACAGTGTAAGAGGAGAGTGGATGACCTTCAAAAATCACTAAATCAGCTTGCTTTCCAACTTCGATCGAACCGACTTTATCATCAATTCCCAATTGCTTTGCGGGGTTGATGGTGATCATAGCCAGAGCTTCTTCATCTGTCAGTCCTCCATAGCGCTGAGTCTTTGCAGCCTCATGATATAAGTGACGAATCAATTCTGCTGAATCGGAATTGATTGAAGTGATCACGCCATTGCGCTGAAGGATAGCGGCATTGAATGCTGTTGAGTAGTACACCTCCATCTTGTAAGCCCACCAATCTGCAAACACGGATGCTCCCATGGTATATTCTGCGATCTCTGGAGCGACTTTGAATCCTTCGTTGGTATGCTGGAATACCAGTTTAGTGATGTTAAAATCTTTTGCCACATTGATTAGCATGTAAATTTCGTCAGCACGGTAGGAATGGCAGTGGATGATGATCTTTCCATCCAGAATATCCGCCAAGGTCTGAAGTCGCTCATTGTAAACAGGTGGAGTTACCGTGTTGCCTTTTTGGCTTTTTCCAGTATTGTAAGTTTCCCAACCTTTTTTGTATTGGAGCGCTTCGCTAAAACCATTTCTCAAAACAGCTTCCACACCCATTCTCGTTCTTGGCTGAATGCCGTTTCCTCTTCCATGTACTCTTGTCGGGTTTTCACCCAAAGCAAACTTGATCGTGCGAGGAGCATCCTGCATGATGATGGCTGAGGGATCTTTTGCTCCCCAACGATGCTTTAATGTGGCGTTTTGTCCACCTACTACGTTAGCCGAACCGTGCATTGCATGGGAGATGGTCACACCGCCAGCTAATGCTCGGTAGATTCCAATTTCAAATGGATTGACCATATCTTTCATCCTAACCTCAGCCGTGATAGGAGAGGAGGCTTCATTCACTACATCCAATGCGACGTGAGAGTGTGCGTCGATGATCCCTGGCATAAGGTACTTTCCGGAGGCATCGATCGTCTGAACTCCAGAAGGTGCTGCCAGATTTTTTCCTACTTGACGGATAATCCCATCCTGCACCAGTACATCGGTATTTTCAAGATTGCCTTTTGTTACTGTCAAAACAGTAGCATTTTTTATCAGGACACTGCCTTTTTGTGTTTGAGCATAGGAATAATTCAACCCCAGTCCCAGCAAAGCAGCAAGTATAAAATTGAGCTTTTTCATTTTATTGTAAAGATTGACTTGGTGAAGAAAGTTTTGCTTTCAGTGGGAATGAACCGAACTGGCCAATTGCCATCGTTCCCTCCATTGTTGTACCGGTGATTTCTCCGGAAATATCCACGGTGAGGGACATGCCACCAGCGGCGACATCGAATTGGAAAGTGAGCGTCTTGCCGCTGAGTTCTACATTTTTTATTGGAGCAGTCACTTTTCCTCCGCCGGAAGGGTCATCATAAGTGATAGTTCCACTGTAATCTGAGCCACTTTTGGAAATAGTTAATTCTCCTCCAGAAGATCCTGCGGGGGTTTCGGAAGTGTATTCCCAAACTCCTGTGATGGAAGGGGATGTGCCATTTTCTGATTTTCCATTTCCATTGGTAGCTTTTTTCTTCACTTCGTAGTCGAATACATACCCATCAACAATGACATGTTTGATTTGAGCATCTTCTTTAAAAATCGAATCTGTACTAATCACGAAGTTCGCCATTTTTCCTTTTTCGATAGTTCCTGCCATTCTGCTGATTCCAAGGATTGAAGCTGAATTGGTGGTTAAAGCAGCAAAAGCAGCTTTCTCGCTCAAACCGTTTGCAATCATAGTTCGGATTGTTTTCAAGGCATCGCCCGCCTTTGCATCAATGGTGGTGAAGGCAAAGGGAATCCCTGCTTTCTCCAACAAAGAAGCTTGCTTGAGTGCTTTATCGTAGGCTTCTTTTACCCGTTCATATTGTGCTTTTGTCGACGTTGATGCGCTGTCAGCCTTTTGATTTTTTACTGCTTTGTCATCTGGTAATTGCAGTTTGATGAGAACAGGAGTACCAGAACTCTTGATCAAGTCAATTACATTTTCATAATTTTCAAGGCCAGACAGGACAAGTTTGAAACCAAGCTCTTTTTGCAGAGCAATTGCTCTTCTGACTTCCAGATCAGATACAGTTTTGAAAATAATCGGAATCTGTCCCTGAACTGCTGTGGCCATTCCGCTTTGGGTTGGAGTCATTTCCGGTCTTTTTACTCCAGCTGTAGAAGCGAAAAGTTTAGAATGATCCAAAGCAAGGGTAGAATTTTGATAAACATCCCGGAACTTGGCCATGACACCTGCAGCTGTGGCAGGATACATTCCTCTCGCACCGGAGAAGTTGGCCGCCAGAGCAGTGTTTTCCTGAAGGAGATTCACAGAAGTCGGACTTCCGAGGATCATTAGTGATGCTTTTCCAGGCAACATTCCACCATCAGGAAGGATTTGGCTGATAGTAAATCCTGATTTTCTCCAGTCGTCTATCTGACTGTCAGTAATTGAAAACTGATCCTTTGAAGATCTCCATGGAGTAATGCCTGCGAGCTCATCAGGTGGGGTGGAAGACACAAAATCTTTTGGTCTCTCAGGATCTTTGGGTTTGGTTACTCCAGCTAATCCTGCGCCATCAATGAAACCCGGATAAATAAATAAAGAGTCTCCGGCGATCAATTGGGCTTCTTTCGGAAGTGAAAGATTGGCTCCCATTCCAAGAATCACTCCATTGCGGAATAGGATAGTGCCTTTGGTGCCCTGTTGTCCAGGAGCTGCAAAAATTGTAGCGTTGGTAATGGCATAAGTATCGGAAACTCTTCGCTTGCCAGTCGGGTCACTTTGTGACCAAACGGTATGCGAGAAAATTCCCGACAAAAGCAATCCAACGATTCCTGCTTTTAGAAATTGTTTTTTCATTCTATTAATGGTTATTCTTCAAGAAGCAAGCTAACAAAAGCTATTTGAGCTTTTAGAATGATTTTTTTTTCGAATCTTTTTTTTTGATTAATGGTGTCTAAGTTAATTTAAAGTGCAAATAAGTGCATCTGATTTACATCTCTCAGCCAAGTGACTTATTTGAACGGTTTAAAAGGCTTGGATTTTGTAAGTACATGCTATCTTTAGTCTTGGATCACCCCAACAACATGAAAAAAATCCTGATTATTGAGGACGATTTGCTCATATCAAGTTTAGTACAATTCAGATTAAAAAAAGATGGTTACGAGACACGACTGGTCTGTGATGGAAATGAAGGTATCAAAGCCATCGATGAATATACTCCTGACCTGATAATTACAGATGTGATGATGCCCTTCCGGAGTGGAATTGAAATAATTCACCACGCTAAGCAATCTCAGCCTAACACACCAATTATAGTGTTAAGTTCTCTCGGTGAAGAGGAAGAAGTAGTTTTGGAGGCCTTCAATCTTGGAGTTGCTGACTTTATTCCCAAGCCATTCAACCCAAATGAGCTAGCAATCCGAGTCAAGCGTATTCTTAAATAATGCTTATGGAGGCAACTCTACTCAAGATTTTCAGTCTGTTGGTTTTCTTCTTTGCTTCTACAGTTGTGAAAGCTCAGGAAGTCAATATTCCAGTCAGTAAAGATGAGCTACATGACTTTTTAATCTTACAGGCGGAAGTTCCTGGTTTGAAGTATAGATTTTTTTTAGCAGATGAGGTTTTCCCGGACAGTCTTTTTTCAGACAGTCTTTATTCGTTCACAAAAACTGATTCAGGGCTGGTATCTCAGTTTTATTCTGATTTTTCTCAGTCGGATCAGATAATTAAACCTCTTCTGGAAAATAATCTAAAACCTGAAATCCAATACTTAGTCTTTTCAGAAATCGCTTCCACCGCAGCCACACGTGAATACATCTCCAATTTGTTAAAAAGCGGAGATTTTTTATTTAAACTTAAAAAATCGGAGCCATCAGAAGACATAGTAGCATTAGCTTCTTATGCAAGGTATTCACCAATGCAGAAGTTTAAGCTTAAATTCATTTCTGACTTGAAGCTTTTACTTGTCACTATTATTATTGGTTTTTTCTTTACGGTGGCCTCATTCATGATTGGATTTATGCTAATCATGAAAGTCAGGAAAAACAAAAAAGAAAATCTCCTTAAAGAATACGATATTCTTATTATCGAGCCTCTGACGAATTTACTTTTTGAGAGAGAGCTTCAGGAGATTATTGACCTAGATCAAACCACAATTAATGATTATTTCCCTGAATCGATGCTTTCTAAGCAACTTTTCAATGAGGTTTTGATGGACCGGATTATTGGGTTGAATAAGAAAATGAAGGGGGAGTTCAAGGAAAAGTTGAAAGCATTATACAAAAAATTGAATCTGGATAAAATTTCAATCGATTCATTAAATAGTAAAAGGTGGGATAAGGTGGCGATGGGATTGGTTCAAATCAATGAAATGGATCTCAGAGAGGCGCTACCAAAAGTTCAAATCCATGCAAATTCCGAAAATTTTCAAGTGAGATCCCAGGCTGTGGCTACTTTGCTGAACCTTTCTGAAAAGGTGGATTTGAAATTCCTAAGGGATCAGACCTTCCCACTTTCACTTTGGCAACAGATGAATTATCTGAGAATCATCAAGTTTGTCAGCCACCAAAAAACACTAAAAATAGAAATTCTCTTCGATTCCCAAAATCTAAGTATCCGTATCTTTGGATACAAGCTCGTAAAAATGCTCGGTAGAGTCGACCTTATTGAGGTAGTCGCCAACAGAGCGAGAGAAGTTTCGGATGAGGAGAAAATTGAGATTTTGGATACTTATGCTTCACTTGGGGCTCATATGGAAGTTGGTTTTGTCAACAGCTGTCTAAAATCTGACAATTCCTTGGTAGTTCTGACTGCTGCATACGCTGCGTATTCCATTGGAGATACCGAAACAGCAGATATATTGACTGATTTGATCCGTAAAGAGTCTGATTTCAGGAGAAAAATGACCTTTTCAAGGAGTTTATATGAGTTGGACAAAGACCGATTTGACCAAGTTATCAGCAGTGGTATTGAGAAAGAGGATACGGATATCAAAAGGCATATTTTAGACCCCATGCTTCAAAATGTATAGCTTTTTGTTTTTTCTTATTTTGGAGATATTCGGTTGGCTCTTTTTGATTCTTAGCTTCGCTGTAATCGTTATCTATATGATTATGATGGTGTTGAGCGCCTTAGAAATGCGTGACTACCTTCGAAAAAACAGATTTGCAGATTATGGGGATATTGTCACTTCTCCGATAGCACCTGGAGTATCTATTTTGGCACCTGCCTTTAATGAGGGAGCCAACATTGTTCAGAATGCCAAAAGTTTGCTTTCGCTGCATTATGGAAAGTTTGAGGTGATCCTGATCAACGATGGTTCCAAGGACGATACACTTGCGAAACTTATTGAGTCCTTTGAGTTGGAGAAAACAGACTACGCATATAATCCTGAGATCGAAACGAAGCCGGTCCGAGGGGTGTATCGGTCCAACAACATGTCGTATAGAAGGTTGACAGTGATCGATAAAGAAAATGGCGGAAAGGCGGATGCACTTAATACCGGAATTAATATTGCTAGGTTAGAGATTTTGGCCTGTATTGATGTGGATTGTATTCTTTCCAATGAGTCGATCTCCAGAATGGTGAGGCCATTTATGGAAGAGACCAACCGCATCGTGATCGCTGTGGGTGGGGTGATAGGCGCTGCAAATAATTGCGATGTACAGGATGGTACTGTTACTACTTACAGAGTACCTGAGTCACAGTTGGGCAAATTTCAGGTAATTGAATATTTCCGAGCGTTTCTGATGGGTCGTATGGCTTGGTCTCGAATTAATGGACTCATGCTAATCTCCGGGGCCTTTGGTTTTTTCAAAAAAGATTTGGTAAGAGAAGTTGGAGGCTACTTCCCTAAAACGGTGGGCGAAGATATGGAACTAGTCGTCCGGATGAGAAGGTATATGGAGGAGCAAAAAAAGCCTTACCGTGTTGCATTTGTTCCTGATCCATTATGCTGGACAGAAGTACCTGAAAGCGAGGAGATACTATCAAAGCAACGCAATCGCTGGATGAGAGGGACTATCGAGACTCTACAATTGCATAGAATAGCCAGATTAAATCCAAAGTATGGATTAATGGGAATGGTTTCTTACCCTTTTTGGTCAATTTTTGAAAAATCAGCTCCAATAATCGAATCTCTTGGAATAATCTACACCTTGATTTTATTGATTATAGGTGACTTCAGTGCAGTATATTTTTTCGCATTGTTGATAATGATGTATTTATTGTCTTTGTTGGTTTCCTCCTTCAGTGTACTCTATGAACAGCTGGCATATAATCAATACAAGGACAAAAAGGATCTCCGTTCTCTGATTTGGACGATTTTCACAGAGCCTTTTTTAATCCATCCGAAAATTGTTTTCTGGGGCCTAAAAGGGCATTATGATTTTATTAATGGTAAAGGCGGCTGGGGGGCTATGATACGTACAGGCTTCAAAAAAGCCGAAGACAAGAAAAACCTGTCACCACAATCAACTCTGAAATGAAAAGGCTACTTATTTCTTTTCTCTCAATAGTTATTTTAGTCTTTTCTTCCAAAGCTCAGGATTCTTTCGATCCCGATGAACTCTTGGTGAAGGCAAGGGAATTAATCCTAAAGAGCAAGTATATAGAAGGTCGAAAAATTGCCTTTCGGGCTTTGGAAAAGTATCCCGATTATGCGGATATTTTGATTTTGGTGGGTAGAAGTTATGCTTGGGAGGGCAAGAATGATTCTGCAACCATTTACTTGGAAAAAGCCGTCATTGCATCTCCTCAATATGAAGATGGATATGTTGCATACATAGATAATTTGTTTTGGGCAGGCGATCTGGACAGCGCAGAAAAAATCATTGACCGAGCCAAATCAAACCTCGGGACCCCAACTCCGGATCCCATTATCTATCGGGAATCACGGTTGTTTTATTACCGAGAACTTTATAAAGAAGCTTTTGAATTGGTGGATCCACTTTTTAAAAAAGGATACAAGACGGAGGGCTTGCTGGGATACATGAAGAATCTAGAGCGATTCCGAAAGGTCAATGCAGTGGGAGCAACCTACGATTACGATACATTTATGGGAGATTTAGCACCCTGGCATACTTGGTCAATCTATGGAAGAACCCGCACCAAACTCACGGGTGCATTGATAGCAAGAGTGACCCAATCAGTCAGATTTGATGATTTTGGGACTTTGGTCGAACTTGATGCTTACCCGTCCATTGGAAAAAATGGCTACGCTTACCTCAATGTCGGGGGCTCAGGTGCTTCATTCTTTCCAAAATTAAGGCTTGGAGCTTCCTATTATCATAATCTTGAAAGAGGATGGGAACTTGAAGGCGGCTACAGATACCTTGGTTTTGCAGCGGCGACTCATATTATTACCGGGTCGGTTGGGAAATACACAGGAAACTGGTGGCTTAATTTGCGGTTAAATGTGATCCCGGATCCAACTCTTGGGACAAGTTCCTCTACCCAATTTACAGCACGATACTATTTCAAAACCGCTGAAGACTTCTTTAGCATTCAATTAGGGACCGGCGTGTCACCTGATGAGGAAACAAGGGACCTTACCCAATTGCTCAACTCTTACCGAGCAAGAATTGGTTACCAGCAACTTATTTCCCCAAAATTTATGATTTATGGATTTACCGGATTTAGCAGGGACGAACTGAGTACTGATAATTATAGAAATAACATCAATTTGTCTCTAGGGTTTGAATACCGCTTTTAAGCTATCATTATATATGAAGGAAGAATTAAAACTGTTTTTATTTAAGCTTTGGCCGTTCCTTTTCATCTTTTTAGGATTGCCACTTCTAAGCTTGGCAGTTTGGTTCTTTTCGCCTTCTAAGACTCTTGACATTTTGGTGATAGATAAAACTGTGCCCGACAATTCCTTTCAAGAGCATGCAGGCTTATTCTGGACACTGAATCATTTGAAATACAAAAAGTCAACTGGTGATTTTTATAATTTGGAAAAGGATTATCTCGGATATTTCCCGAACAACACCCAAGGCCTTGGGACTATAAAAGATTTACAACGGAAATCAGAAAGTGAAATTAGATCTATAGCCAAGAAGCATGATTTAATCTATCTGGCGGATTCATACGGTATTTATGAAGGTGATTTTTCAAATAATCAGGATGTCCTACTCACCAAAAAGATTTATGGTGGGCTTGACCTTTCGGAAATCCAATTGATAAGAATGGCTAGAGAGGAAGGCAAAGTAATGATTGCTGAATTTAACTCTATGGCTTCTCCTACTCCCAAACTTGTTAGGACAGAATTTGAAAATTTAATGGGGGTTAAATGGACTGGTTGGATAGGCCGCTATTTTGATGACCTCGATACGTTGATTAATACTGAGATTCCCCGATGGATGATCCGACAATATGCTCAACAGCATAGTTCTTGGAATCTGAGTGGTCCGGGGTTGATCTTTATAAAAGAAAGCGGGGAAATTGAAGCCTTTCTTCATACCAAGGATTATCAAAATAAAATACCCCTCGTTAGGACCCAGAAACTCAATAAGCATGGCTTCAAGCTTCCTGAAGTGGTTCCATATCCCGATTGGTTTGATGTAGTCTTGATCGAACGGGACTATCAGGTAATTTCATACTATGATATTGATCCCACTGCTTTGGGTCTTCAGCGACTGAGAAGTATGGGATTGCCACGGTTTTTTCCTGCTTCAGTCTTGCGGGAAATTGGAGACGCTCATCAGTATTATTTTGCAGGAGATTTTTCTGATATTCCGGGAGATTTTGGGTCGCCGTATTTTTATGGATTGCCTGCACTTTGGCGAGGCCTTTATGCTGCTTCGGATTACACTGATCGACAGGGATTTTTTTGGAACTATTATAATCCTTTGATTAACCAAGTTCTTCGTAGGTCATTGGATAAATCTGATTAGTTCCTTGACTGGGTAGGAATGGGGTAGAGCTTTCTAGTCTGAACCATATAACTATTCCTGTTTTTAAATTCTTCAAATTCTCCATTTAGCCTGTTGAAAATGTTCTCATCTTCTATCGCGTCAATATTCAGCCCATCAGAAACAATAAAGGTCTGACTGTCAGATAATAAAAACTCTCCATGAATATAATCAACCAATTGATTCTTATTTCTCATGAGTGGCATGGCAATGAGAGATTGGAAGGTCCTAGCGGTATCTAAAACTTGCCCTTGCCATATTACTTCCTCTGGCAATTCAATCAGTTTTTGCTTTTCCAACATAGCAAGTAGTGAAGGCGTAATTTCATAGTGGCTTGTGACTCCCTTGAAATAGTCTCGACGGGTTAATAATGGTGAGTAAATTAATAGTGGTACATGAAATCGATCTAGCCGGGAAGACATCGGTATCTCAGGAAGTCGATGATCACCTGTGATTACAAATATAGTATTGGCGTATTCAGGACGATTTTTATATGCATCAAAAAACAATTTAATCGCATCATCAGCATATAAAACCGTCATGTAGATGGATTCATAAGAAAGGTATTCGTTGATTTTTTCTGAGCTCAGCTTAAGTTTATTTGTAAGATGATCCTGCAGTTTTTGTTGATAGAATTCTTTTTCTGGAACGATATAAGGATCATGTGAGGTCTGAGTTTGAAAAATCAACATCTGAGGTGCATTTCGCTCTTTTGGAAGCTTTTTCAGTCCGTTTAGAAAAAGGGCCTTGTCCGGATATCCCCACGAAAATCCGTTGGTTGAGGGGGTTTTGTTGAATGACGCATCAAAGCTGGATTCATCCTCAAGCTGTACCGGTTTTTGATAGCCTATAAAATCGCCTACACGGTCAAAATTTTTGTCCGCACCGATGAAGTATCGGTTTTCGTAGCCATTATCCCGAAGCACACTCAGAAGCGAGTTATGATGTGGAAACTCTTGGTAAAGTTCCAAGAAACCTTTTTCACCAAAAGGAAGTCCTCCAAAGACTCCCGGAAGTAGTCCAAATGTCCTCCCGGTGGAAGATAGCGCATTGGTCCATACCAAGCTGTGTTGCTCCAAAGAATCCAAAAAAGGGGTAAAACTTCCAAGTGGGGCATCCTTGCCTGAATAAGATTTCCCAAGGCTTTCGAAAAAAATGAAGACAAAATCAGGAGCTTGTGTCAAACTGTCGAAAAATGGACTCAAAACATCCGGATAATTATTTTTATGGAGGAAAGGATATTCTTCATTTGTGAATTCTTTGGTGATGAGTAAATCATCATTAGTACTTCTGAGATAGAAGTCAAAATAGAATTCCCCACCATACATCCAATGATTGATTGCCTCTTCAGCTAGATATTTGGATTTGTTTAACTCCATATTTCTTCTGATCTCATTTGCTTCCAATTTTCTTGATTCCAATAAAAAAGTGAAGGCAAGCAGGCCTCCAAAAAGGAAGGCTGTCAAAACCAAATAAGTAGTAAGACTAAATCGAACGATCCTTATTCCCAAATAGAGTAAGCCCATCAAAAATGCTGATGCTACTAGTCCAAGGACCAAATTGACTGCATTTAATTGCCCAGAAGCGGAGACTGTAGACACTAGGTCGCTATAACTGTAGGCGAATAGATCTTTACCTAGCGGCAAGAGTGTTTTCATAAAATAAAAAACCAAGGCCAGATGGATAATCATGAATAGCATCATAATTATCTGAATAAAAAATCTGGTGAACTTTGCAGAGATTAAACTCAGTGAAAAATGGATAATGAAAAGCAATCCGAGTAAATAAAGGAACCATCCCAAATCTTCAACAAGGCCTTGAAAAAAAATATCTTTCCATGAAAATCCTAAAACATGATTTTCAAATACAAGGAAAGTCTCAGCTACTCTGAACACTAGCATTAAGGCCATAAAAATAAAGGCCATACCCCAAAAATTCCTAAAAATATTCTGTATGCGAAGCGGTAAAGTCGAGCGAATTTCAGCCTTTTGGGCCATAGAAAGGTGTTAAGTTTTTCGTGTGAGTGACAGAATATAAGTCAAATTTCGGGTATCTTTCCGTTATATTATAAATATATGAGTAAATCAGATTTGTGGTTGGAGCTTTCTTCCAATTTAAGTACGACTGGAGCACTAACATTTAGTTCCAAGGCTTTAGTTAATAAAATGCTTTCATATACAGACATCGAAAAAGCAAATCTCATTGTAGAACTTGGGGGAGGGGATGGAAGTATTACTCAGGGAATCAGCGATAGACTATCTCCAAATGCAGAGCTTTTAGTTTTTGAAATCAATAGGTCTTTTTGTGATGCAATGGAAAAGCAATTTCCCATGTCAAATGTCAGGATTATTTGTGATTCAGCTGAAAATTTAGAGCAATATTTAAATGGGAGAAAGGTAGATTATGTATTATCTTCTTTACCCTTTAGTTTGATTTCGAAAGAAGCTACGGATCAAATTCTCATTCATTCGAAAAACTCCCTGAATGGTAAAGGTAAATTTATCCAGATTTGCTATTCCTTTTTACTCAAGAAGCTTTTTGGGAAATACTTCCCGAATGTCGAGACTAAATTCACTATCCGTAATTTGCCGCCTGCCTTTGTGATGATTTGTAACTAAAGTAATCCGGGTATGGAAGTACTCCGAACAGCCATATTTGATTTTTGTAACAGAAGAAAAGCGAAATCCTTTTGCCCCTCAGAGGTCGTCCGTCAGATGTTTCCCGAGGATTGGGCGCTTTTTATGCCGGATATTCGGGAGGTGATGATGGTGATGTACCGCGAAGGACTGATTCAGGTATCCCAAAAAGGAATTCCCGTTGATCGTGAAGAAAATCCAAAAGGGCCAGTGAGGATATCAGGAATCGCCAAACCAAAGTGATTAGTCTGGTGTTATCTCTAAAAATCCAGCGAAATGAATTTAGATCAAGCACTTCCAAAAACAACCGTTGAAATTCCCGCAGGACTCGAGTTAATCACACTTGGTGCCGGTTGTTTTTGGTGTACAGAAGCAGTTTTTCAGCGGTTATCGGGAGTGGAAAAAGTGGTCTCAGGATATGCAGGAGGAATTATCCCCAATCCATCATACAAGCAGATCTGCACAGGGACCACAGGCCATGCCGAAGTCATCAACGTGTTTTTTGATCCAAATAAAACAAGCTTGGAAAGTCTTTTGGAAGTTTTCTGGGCTACACATGACCCGACTACGCTCAATAGACAAGGTGGGGATGCGGGGCCACAGTACCGCTCCGGCATTTTTTATCAAAATGAATCTCAGAAGGAAATCGCTTCCAAACTTAAAGCGGAACTAAATGCCCAAAAGGTATTTGATAAACCAATAGTCACTGAAATCACCGCATTCAGCAATTTTTATCCTGCGGAAAATTACCATCAGGATTATTTCAATCTCAACGGAATGCAGCCCTATTGCCAGTTTGTGGTGAAACCTAAAGTGGATAAGTTAAAGAAGTATTTTGCTGAACGATTGAAGTGAAAATTTGATTTGTCGGATTGTGAAATATCGAAGTTCAGCTGCGTTGTCTATCAGTCATTTAAACACAAAACTTTATTTTTCTCATTGACCAGTTTATCAACTGACATTCAAATTGACATGACAAATCAGTGATTTTACCTAATTTCGCAGAATTTAATCTTTTTAAAATTTATAAAATGAGCCTGGGCAGACAGGTTGGGGACAAGCTCCTGCCTGAAGGCAGTCGGGTTTGACCGTTTAAAGAACAAGTATAAAATATGAAACGAACCAGAGCACAAGAATCCAGAGCAGCCATCGAGCGATTGTATATCACCATGCGACACCTTTTCAACAGGGGTAGCTACAAGCCGATGGGGATCTCCGGTGAAGGCCTGATTCAAGCTCTGATCACCCTAAGTCCGGAAATCTATGGCTCACTGACAGATCCAGAAAAGATCGAATTGGATGGTTTGCTCTATGTGATGGAGCGATTACCAAGAGGAATAGAGGAGTGCCGCTATGTCAGATTGATAAGCAGAGAAGGATATGAGACTTCGCACTTAACTCCACTTATTCCACCAAGAAGGAAGCGGAACTGCTACCGCTTGGATCAGCAGATCATGTATGTGGAAATGACCCGAGGCAGGTCTGATATTTATGATATCTTGACTCACTTGACTTTCCTGTATATCGAATCCCGGAAGATTCTAAAAAACAGTACAGATCCAAAGGGAAGAATTTCTTCCAATTGGATCATGCTGGAGGATTTTGTAAAAAAGGAACAGGCAGGAGAGGAGTTTGAAATTGAAAGTGCTAGTGCCTATCTCAGTCACCTGATTGGGAGGACTTTTGAAGAGACGAAGTACGCGGTCGATAAATTCGCCAAAAGTGGTAATTCCAACAGTTTGTTCTCAGTGGTTTATTACTTGGGTAAGCTCGCCATGGATGAATTAATGAATGGCTTGGACCGAGAGATTAGTTTTTCTGCTACACTTCGGGAGCGAGTGGGACATCACGTTTACGGGGAATTGTGGTCGGACCGGATTAAGGAAACACTTTTGAATCTGGATTTACTCAAGCGACCGATTCATATCATTTCCGCAAATCTCCATAGCGTCCTTAATACGATATATGGACATCAGGCCCTTGGTCTTAAATCCTATGAAGAAATAGAGCAAGTGGTGATGGATATTTCGGTCAAAGCCAAAAATAATCATGG
The DNA here is from genome assembly GCF_046296635.1 of Algoriphagus sp. Taxonomy (GTDB): domain Bacteria; phylum Bacteroidota; class Bacteroidia; order Cytophagales; family Cyclobacteriaceae; genus Algoriphagus. The sequence goes on from NZ_JBKBKZ010000011.1 coordinate 51,082, forward strand.
TAAGAAAATCCGTGATTATGCCGAAAAACATGGCTTTATTGACCTTCCCGATGAATCAGGAACCAATATAGGCGCTCAGATTATTGATACTGCATGGCTTGAAAATCCCACGTTGATTCCAGGAATAACCCTACCCGAGGACAAAGAAAAGCGTCCTGTTTTTGTCGTGATGGATTATGCCTTTGGAGAGCAAGCCTATGAATGCTTTGATGAATTGCTGAAAAAATACAATGTAGACGATAAGGAATATCCGCTGAATATTGTTTCCACTTCCATCATGGGCAAGGCCGGAATCCTTCATGGTGGCAAAGGAGACCTGATGGTCCCGGATTCTCACGTTTTTGAAGGAACTGCTGATAATTATCCTTTCAGAAATGAATTGAAAAAAGCTGATTTTGAGGGATATGGACTTGGAGTTTATACCGGTTCAATGGTGACAGTGCTCGGCACATCACTCCAAAATCGGGATATTTTAACCTATTTCATGAAGTCCTCATGGCATGCTGTGGGACTCGAAATGGAAGGTGCCCATTATCAAAAAGCAATTCAGTCAGCCTCGAAAATTCGAAAAAGCATCCGTTCCAATGTAAAGGTGCTGTACGCTTACTATGCTTCAGACAATCCACTGGAAACTGGCAGTACACTTGCCTCAGGTGCTTTAGGAATGGAAGGCGTTAGGCCGACTTATTTGATTACTTACAAAATTTTGGAGAAGCTGTTTGGAGAGAATTAATCCCCCTTTTTTTAACGCAAAGTTGCGTAAAGAAATAGAAAAAAGGCAGGACAAATCTCTACCTGAACCTCATGCCTTTAAGGTTACCAATCCTTTTTAAGGGCACAAAGTAAAAAAGCTAAAGCTTTTATTCTTTATCTACTCTAGTCGAGTGAAGCATATCCAGCCTCCAACCCTTGTCGGTTTTTACAGCTGTGGCGCTTTCCAGCCACTTGATTTCTTGGATGACCTGACCGTCCCGGGTTAAAGTAGCAAAATTCCAGTAGCCAACCCAACCACGATTTCCTTCTACTTTGGTTTGGATAAATTCGAAGCGATTGGTTCTAATCGGACGATTTGGGTTTTTGCTCGCTCGCTCAAAATAGCCAAGAATGATTGCATTATCCCAAATCTCCCCTTGCTCCAGCAATAGAAAATCATCTGTGTAAAAGTCTCCCAACTTTTCTGCATCCAAATTTGAAAACAATTCATCGAAAGAGTTTTGAATCAAGTTTTGGATTTCGGTTTCATCCGAAGTTTGAGCTTGGGAAAGAGGAGAAAATCCAAGTAAAAGGAAGATAAGAAGGAGTACATTTTTCATAACTGTATGGATAGCTAAATCTATTGGCAGAAATCCTCATTTTTTCAAAGTTAAAATCAAATCCTCCAAAGCTCATTTTCTTTGGAGGATTTTTCCGATCAATACCCTGCATTCAAAGGCGGAGGTCCATCGGGAACAATCCCTTTGTAAACATAATCTCCTTTTTTGGTCTTGAATTCAGCTTTGATTTCGTTTCTCAAGGTTTCATTTTGATACAGATCCACCATGGTCATTGCCAGCGCTTTTGCAGCATAGCCCATGCCTTTGTGTCCAATCGACATGCCACCGGAAGCTACCACAGCCCAAGAGTGCCAAGGGGTGCCATTTGGTGCAGTAGTTGCGCTCATTCGGATCGTGGGTACCACCCAACTTACATCACCGACATCTGTGCTTCCTCCCATGCTGTGTTCTAGCGTTGCTTCAAGGGGTTTGATTTCTGAGATTAATCCGATTTGAGGTTTTCCAGTTGCTTCTTGAATCTTCTTGGCAAATTCCTGCTCCTCCGCTGTATAACTGATCGGTCCTAAATTCTCAAGATTTTCTTGCATTACCTCGGAGCCTTTTCGGTTTACCAGAATTTCATGTACACCGGAGACTAGGGTGACCTTGTGGCTTACATTAGCGAGGATTGCAGCTCCCTCTGCCATTTTCTCGACTTGTTTCCATACGGGCATCAAGCCTTCTCGGCTGGTATCTCTTACCCGCACCCAAAGTCTACTGTAATCCGGAACTACATTGACTACCTGGCCACCATCCTGAATATGATAATGAATCCGAACGGTTGGCTTGACATGTTCCCGGTAGTAATTGATGCCATTAGTGTAGAGTTCGAGTCCGTCAGATGCAGAGCGTCCATTCCAAGGATCCGCCGAAGCATGTGCTGCCTGACCGTTGAATTCTACGATGAAATCCACCAAGGCCAGACCTTTTTGTACGTCTGTTTTGGTCTGATCTTCAGGATGCCAATCCATCATAATGTCCACATCATCCATCAATCCTGCTCGAAGCATCCAAAGTTTTCCAAAAAACTTCTCTTCCGCTGGAGTTCCATAAAACCTGATAGTTCCTTTGAGTTTGCCTTCAGCAATCAAATCCTTTATGGCGCCAGCTGCACTGAGTGAGGCTACTCCAAAAAGATTGTGCCCACAGCCATGACCGGGTGCATCTTCGTGAAGAGGACTTTTATAGGGGACCTTGTTTTGAGAGAGTCTGGGAAGTCCATCAAATTCTCCCATGATTCCGATAATCGGAGATCCTGAGCCATATTCCGCTACAAAAGCTGTAGGAATTTCACCCACACCCCGAGTGACTTTGAATCCGAGTTCTTCTGCATAAGCGGAGAGCGCAGCGGATGATTTAAATTCCTTAAATGCAATTTCTTCGAAGGCCCAAATTTGATCACTGAGATCAGTCATGGCTGCAAACCGTGTGTCAATGGTTTGCTGAACAGAACCTTTCAGAGGATTGGGTTTGGGGGCTTTTTGAGCTAGCAGTGGCGAAAAGGCCATTGTTGCTATCAAACAGGTTAATACAAGCTTTTTGTTTTTCATGGGGTTTGGTTTGGTGGCTTTTTTTATATGAAATGTCGGACAGGAAGTTACATAATTCTCTGCCCTTAATTTTCTTAATGGTTAGAAACTCTTTGAGAAATCAAAATGGTTAATCAAGGTGGAGGAGTATTGATTTTTAACCATTTAGGAAATTGAGTTAATTAAGAATTAAGACACTAGCACATGTTAAGTTTAGAGTCATTTATACTTGTAACAAATTGATAAACAGTAGATTGGTTTAAAGCTCAAAATGCCCTTAATTTCTTAATGGTTAGAAACTCTTTGAGAAATCAAAATGGTTAATCAAGGTGGAGGAGTATTGATTTTTAACCATTTAGGTAATTGAGTTAATTAAGAATTAAGACACTAGCACATGTTAATTTTAGAGTCATTTATACTTGTAATAAATTGATAAACAGTAGATTGGTTTAAAGCTCTAAATGCCCTTAATTTCTTAATGGTTAGAAACTATTTGAGAAATCAAAATGGGTGATCAAGGTGGAAGAGTATTGATTTTTAACCATTTAGGTAATTGAGTTAATTAAGAATTAAGACACTAGCACATGTTAATTTTAGAGTCATTTATACTTGTAACAAATTGATAAACAGTAGATTGGTTTAAAGCTCTAAATGCCCTTAATTTCTTAA
>NZ_JBKBKZ010000011.1:54692-153737 GCF_046296635.1 Algoriphagus sp.
GTCATTTATACTTGTAACAAATTGATAAACAGTAGATTGGTTTAAAGCTCTAAATGCCCTTAATTTCTTAATGGTTAAAATCTTCAAGTCAAAATAACTAATACTCCAGATTTCAACAAAAGCTGTCAATTCATGTCTTAAACTGTATTTACTAGCCTCATTGAGTTACCTTTGAATCATGGAATTTGCCATTGTCGATATTGAAACTACAGGAGGATCGCCGAGAGGTGGGGGGATAACGGAGATTGCGGTTTTGATTCATGATGGTGAGTCAATCGTGAGCGAATGGCAGACCCTCATCAATCCGAAAATGAGTATCCCAGGCTATATCACTGGTCTTACAGGTATCGATAACGAAATGGTTCGAAGTGCACCTACTTTTGAAGAGATTTCCGAGGAACTCTGGGAGCTTTTAGTCGACCGAGTATTCATTGCTCACTCGGTGAATTTCGACTTTGGATTTATCCGTGAAGCTTTCTTAAAATTGGGTAAAGAGTTGAATTCTCAAAAACTCTGCACTGTCCGGCTTTCCAGAAAGGTATTTCCTGGTTTGGGTTCTTACAGCCTGGGAAGGATATGTGAAAATCAAAAAATTCCCATTCTTGCTCGTCACCGAGCGATGGGAGATGCCAAAGCAACGGCCTTACTTTTTGATCGGATGATCAAAGAAAGGCAAGACGTAATTTTTTCATCCTTGAAAAAGAATTCAGGTGAAGCTTTTCTACCTCCACATTTCCCACTTTCCAAATTCAGGCAAATCCCCGAATCCTGCGGAGTGTATTATATGCTCAACAGCAAAGGGAAAGTTATTTATGTCGGGAAAGCGCTCAATATCCGGGAGCGTTTCAAGGGGCATTTTTCAGGTCAGGTTTTACCTCAATTGAAGCAGCAATTGAAAACTGAAGTGGTGGATCTGCATTGGCAACTGACTGGTTCAGAATTTATGGCTTTGCTCTTTGAAACTTTGGAGATTAAGCGACTTTGGCCGGCTTATAATTCAGCCTTGAAGATGCCTAGGACACTTTGGGGCTTGTTTCATTATCAGGATGGCTCGGGATATTACCGATTTCAAGTGGCCAAAGTGACCAAAAACCTGCGCCCTTTGGAAACTTTTTTCTCTGCTGAGGAAGCCAATCAATTTCTCAAGACGGGAATTGAAACTTACCAACTCTGTCAAAAACTAAGCGGTTTACGAAAAGTATCTTGCGAAACCTTACAGGATCATACCTGTCTGGGGGCCTGCAAATCGGCTGAGAATCCAGAGTTCTACAACGAGCGGGTGGAGGGATTTGTCCAGTTGATCAAGCAATCAAAACGGGATTTGATGCTGAATCTGCCGGGAAGAGAAGTGGGGGAGAATGCGTATTGTTATTTCGAAGGTGGAATGCTCAGTCGCTATTCCTATCTGAAAAGTGAAGATTTTCCTGAACCTGATGAGTTAGAGATCGTGCCCAAGGTCCCCGAGACTTTCTACATTCTCAGACAATACATTCACCAGATTGATTTGGAGAAAATCCGGGTTTTTTCTGTCAGTTAACCCAGATTCCATTTCAGCTTTCTCACTTTTGCTTTTTAACTTATAGTCAAGATTGCTTTCACCCTTTTCATTGACAGAAATATTGGCTTTTCACCCTGAAAACTGCCAACTGCGACTGCCAACTGATCACTGCCTACTTAAACCACCCACTCCTCCGGCAAAACGCTATAATAGATCGTATCTCTCCTTCTACCATGTGTCATCAGGGTATGACTTCGCAGTACACCTTCTTCCACAGCTCCAAATTTCAAAAGTGCCATTCGTGCGGGCATATTCAGTACATCTGTTTTGATTTCGACTCGCTTCAAATTTAATTCTCCAAAACAGTAATCGAGCATTACTTTTTTCATGGATTGATTGATTCCAGATGAGTGAAATTCTTTCCCCAACCAAGTCCAGCCAATCTCCACCCGCTGATCTCGTGCTGAATAGTTCCCAAAGGCGGTGGCACCTGCGATCTTTCCCCTCGATTTCTCTATGACGGTAAATTGAAGTCGATCTTCTAAAAAATGAGGCGCTGCCCACTTCTCAAACTCTTCTTCTATACTGAGATCATGGGTGAAATACACCCACATCTCAGGATCTAAACTGAGCGATTGCAACAAAGGAAAGTCCTGCCGAGTCATAGGTCTCAGCAGGACTTTTTCATTTTCAAGAATAAGGTTCCGATCAATCATCAGCCCAAAACTTCCTTAATTGCTTTGTTGTAAAGCGCTATCTCCTCAATGGTTCCCGTGGAGATTCTACACCAATCGTTGAGCGGAGGAAAAGGACGACCGATGATAAATCCTTTTTCTGCCATGGCTTTGCCCAGTTGGCTAACATCTCTTCCTGATTGGAAAAACACAAAATTGGCATGTGAGGGAAGATAAGGTAATTTCAATTCGTTGAGCGTTGCGATAATCATAGCTTTGGCTTCTTCATTTTTTTGAAGAGAAAACTTGTAGAAATCAGCATCTGCAAGCGCTGCTTTCCCGGCTTCTATTGCCATAATGTTGGTATTGGCAACTACACGGTCTTTCAGTTTCTGAGCTAAATCCGGTTTGGCGATCAGGTATCCCATTCGGATTCCTGCCAGTCCATACACTTTGGAAAGCGTGCGGGAAACCACCACGTCATGACCTTTTTTTACCAATTCCACCATAGATGGATAGTTGGGTTCGGTGATGTAATCATAGTAAGCCTCATCGCTGAATACTACGGTTCTTTTGCTTACCGTTTCGCAGAAGTCCATCACTTTTTTAGCCGGCAAAAGCTTTCCCGTGGGATTATTTGGGTTACAGAGGAAAACCAATCCAGTTTCGTAACTCACGCGTTTTTCTATTTCTTGGAGGTCAAAATCCAGATCTTTGGTTAATGGAACCCAATTGATCTCCGTACCCCAAAGTTCGGCGTATTCCATCATTGAAAGAAAAGTAGGAGTGCAGCTGATGATTTCTCGACCCCTGCCGAATGTTAGCCCAGCGACTTTCAGTCCCTCAGTAGAACCGGCCGTAAGGACTATATATTCTTCAGGAACGCCCTCTTTTTGAGCGATCATTTTAACCAAGGATGCATTGTAGCCCCAAGGGTAGCGACAGCCATTTTCGAAAGCAGCCGTCATGGCTTTTCGCATAGACTCCGATGGTCCATAAGGATTTTCATTGGATCCTAGCCTGATTGGTCCTACCATAGGACGTGGATTATACTTCTTGATTTCTTCCGCACTAAGGGAAGATGCGATTCCAGTACCCCCTAGAAGTGCCAATCCACCTCCAAGCGAAGTTCTTTTTAGCCAGTCTCTTCTTGATAGTCCTTTCATTGATTTTCTATTTTAATTGTTAAAATACTAAGCTTTCCCCAATCGTATTGATAAAATTACATTTTTGCCAGCACTTTCTTTGATAATAGAATCGTGGGTTAATTATGAATAAAAAAAGTTTTTATTCTGGTATTTGATTTTTTACAGAATTAATTTTTAAATTATTGACTGCACAATATACCCTAAACCTCAATTCAATATGAAAAAGTTTTTATTATTCTTGGTTTGTGGGTTGGTTTGGACAAGTGTACTTCATGCCCAGCAAACTCAGTATTCGGTATTCGAATTCATTAAGGTGGAGAAAGACCAGCTTTTTGACTACATCGAATTTAAAGATTTGACAGAGAAAGTCTATCGACAAGCACTTAACGACAAGCGAATTAAAGGTTGGGATTTCTGGAAGGTCCAAACAGGTTCCGATCATGGTCAATATCAATACATCATGGTGACGCATTATGATGATCCTGTGAAAATGATGAATGGATTGGACGATGAGGCGATGATTGAATACACGAAGATTGCCTATCCGCATCTTTCAGATTCTCAAGTTCGGACTTTGTTTCAACAATCACTTGCGATTAGGGAGTTACCAGTGAGGCTATACATGCGAGAACTTGCCTCGACTAATGACAACTTCCAGTATAAACCCGGCGTCTTGGCTTCATTCGATCTAATGAAGGCAGTTGAGGGCAAGTTTAACGATTATGAAAAATCCGAAATTGAGGTGTTTAAACCCATCCACCAAAACCGAATAAACCAGGGAATGATGGGACATTGGAGTTTTCTCAGAGCAGCACTTCCACAGGGTTCAGAAGCACCATCCACTCACTTGACTGTAAATTTGTATAAAGATTATATTCAGTTTTTCAATGCGCAAGCGTATGAAGACATGAATCAGACCGAAGAGCAGCGTAAAGCTGTAAATGCAGGCTTAAATTCAAGGGATCAAAAGTGGATTTACCTTGCAAATCTTGAAAATGTAGTTAGATAGTAGTCCGGTTAGACTTGCTAGCAGAGAGGTTCTCGAAAGAGGCCTCTTTTTTTTATTTCATTTTTTAAAAACCCGAAATCCCAATATACCCAGAATTGGTCCAACCACCAGCCAACCAAGAAACTCTTTAGGGGAAAAGTAATTGCTTAAAAATTGACTGAATTGGATACTGATGATAGTCAAGCCAAAACCAATGGAATTGACTAAAGTAAGAGCTGTTCCGCGATATTCAGGTCTCACACTTTGCGCTACTAACGTAGAAAATTGAGGAGAATCAGCAGTGACCAAAATTCCCCAAAGGAGCAAAAAAGGTAGAATTAGGTTCTTTGATACTTCAGGAAATAAAATCAGAATTATTCCACATATCCCTGACCCAGCTAAACTGAAGAGAGCTACTTTTTCACTCCCGATTTTTCCCGACAGAAATCCTCCTACAGCACAGGAAATTCCTCCAATAGCGATAATAGCAAATGTCCAAGCTGAATTTTGATTCCCAAGCTCAGTTTCATTCCTCAAGTCCATTATCAAAAATGGAAGAAAAGCCCAAAAAGTATAGAGCTCCCACATGTGACCAAAGTACCCAGCGGCAGCAGATCTCAGGGATTTGATTTTGGCAAGTTTGGGAATTAACCCCAAATCAAAAACTGAATTCTCTTTACGAAAGGGCCCATTAGGGACAAAAAGTCCTACCAAAGCTCCTCCAACCAATGCCAAAGCCGAAGTGATCCAAAGAATGGCTTTCCATGAAATTGCCGTTCCTAGCACTTTTAGAAGAAACGGAAATGCTGTTCCCAAAACAAGCGCGCCAACCAAAAAACCTAAGGCTGAACCCAATCCTTTTTCAAAGTAGTCCGAAGCGATTTTCATCCCTACAGGATAGATTCCTGCAAGAAATAGGCCCACGAGAAACCGAAAACCCAAAACGGAAAATAGGCTCAATGGAAGAATAGTAATCAAAAGATTGCAAGTGGCTGCCAATAGGGCGCTGAATAAAAAAACAGACGAAGGTGAAAAACGGTCTGCAATAGACCCTATAGCATATAAAAATGTCCCAGCAATAAACCCAAGTTGAACGGCCGAAGTAATCCATGAAACCATTCCGGATGCGCCTAAAAGACTTTCGATTTCCGGAGCAGCTACATTACCTGCAAACCAAAGCGAAGTGCCCAGAAATTGAGCGGTGACAATCAAAATCAGGGCACTTCGGGATGAAGTCAGTGTTGGCATTAGGCCCGCAAAATTGTTTTTATTTGAGTGATTTCCTCGGAGGTGAAATTCGAGTTTTTCACTGAGGCTACATTATCATCTAACTGTTCGGGCTTTGAGACTCCAATCAGTACAGAAGTAATTCTAGGATCCTTTAAGAGCCACGCTATAGCCATTTGCGCTAATGACTGACCTCTTTTCAAAGCGATATCGTTCAGTTTGCTGATCATTTCCATTTTTTCAGGAACGAGTGACTCAGGCTTAAGATAGCGTCCATCTTTGGCTGCTCGTGAATCTTCAGGGATTCCCTTCAGATATTTGTCCGTGAGCATTCCTTGCTCCAATGGGGAAAAGGCAATGCTTCCAATTCCTTTTTGACCCAATACATCCATCAGACCATTTTCAACCCAACGATCGATCATACTGTAGCGAGGCTGGTGAATGAGAAGTGGGGTACCAAGAGACTTTAGGATTTCGTAAGCTTTCGCAGTGTCTTCAGCGCTGTATTGGGATATTCCCACATACAGTGCTTTTCCCTGACGTACCAATTGATCCAAAGCTCCCATAGTTTCCTCAAGTGGTGTTTTCGGATCGGGCCTGTGATGGTAGAAAATATCGACATATTCCAGCCCCATTCGCTTTAGGCTTTGGTCACAACTCGCGATCAAATATTTTCTGGAACCGAAATTTCCATAAGGACCAGGCCACATATCCCAACCTGCTTTGCTGGATATCAGCAATTCATCTCGGTAAGGGAGAAAGTCTTTCTTTAATATTCTGCCAAAATTTTCTTCAGCAGAGCCAAATGGAGGTCCGTAATTATTGGCCAAGTCGAAGTGACAAATACCCAGATCAAAGGCTCTTCGGAGTATTTTTCTACCCAAAGTCAAGTCGGCATTGTGTCCGAAATTGTGCCAAAGGCCAAGACTGATTTCGGGTAGCTGTAGTCCACTTTTTCCGCAATAGCGATATTTCATCTGATCATACCGTTCGGATGCCGGCTGATAGGGAAGGAGTGGGTTGTGATCGTTGATATGCATGGGTTAGATAGGTTTTAGGATTAATTGAATTTGTAAATAAGAAATGGAAAAAACGGTGAAATTAGATTATTTCCGCACCTCGACAAGCTCGGTGCCCGGAGGTTTTTGTTTTAAAGGAGGAGAGGAATATGCGGCAGCGCCGCATATTCCTCTCCTCCAAATATAATCCCAATCCGGTGACCGAGCGAAGTCGAGGTCATTTTTACTGGGAGCAATAAACTGAAATTTTACTTATTTGAATAAAAGGATACTCAAGAAACAAGCGATAAGGGCAAAAATGGCTATGAAAAGCCAACTTTTCCAAATGTAAGCAATCCAGTCTTTATAGCTGATTCCAGCACCTGTGATAATTGCCATCATTCCACCATTGGTAGGGGTAAGTATGTCCATGAGGCCTGCCGGATATTGAAAAGCAAGTACAGCTACATCTCTGCTTAATCCAATAAGATCTGATAAAGGCGCCGTCAAAGGGATTGTCAAAACAGCTTGTCCCGAGGTGCTTGGTACAGGAATGTGTACTAACGCCTGACTGACAAAAATTCCCGCCACAGCCAAAGTCTCGGGAAGTGATTCCAGAGGAGAAAAAAGTGCTTGAATTAAAGGGTCGATGATTTCGCCTTTTTCCAAAACCAAATAAACACTTCTGGCTAAACCTACGATCATTCCTGCAAAAATCATCTCTCCAAATCCGGCCGCATAAGTTCTTGCAGTACCATTGAGACCCATCCCACCAACCAATCCGCAAGTCACCCCGATGACAAAAAATAAAGCTGACATTTCTATATATCCCCAATCCAAAGAAGTGATCCCATAGATCATAACTCCTATTCCTCCGAAGGAAAGGAGTAGAATGATTCCATATTTCCGGGACAGTGGGCTTGGTCTGAAATCTGCATTCAATTGATCTCCATTTTTAAGCTTTCCTAATTTAATATGGTAGGTAATCCAGGCAAAGACCGCCAAAACCATAAAAATACTCCGAAAAAGCACCCCTGAAAAAAGTGGAACTTCAGCGATGTTTTGCGCGAGCAGTCCAACAAAAGGATTGATAGGGGAAAATGCTGCTCCGACTAATGATGAACCCAAAGTAATTGCGATAATCGCCCGAAGATCATAATTCAGCTTGGCAGCCAAAATCACAAAAATAGGAACCATAGGAATCAATTCTTCCTGCATGGAAATCGACGCCCCTCCAATCGCAAAAACCGTCCCCAACAAGTAAAAAAGTAAATATTGGTTGCTACGAAACCGATAAATCAAGGCTTCGATTCCTGCCTGAAGTGCCCCTGTTTTTTCAACTATATAGAAGGCACCTCCTATTAGTAATATCAACACAATGATATCAGCACCGGCAACAAATCCCTCGGGAATGGACTTCAAAATTTCAAAAAAGCTGGGATTGATGTCTTCAATTGCTCTGAAGCTTCCCGGAACGACAATTTCGCGTCCTGTATTTTCATCCAACACTCTGTCAAAGCTTCCCGACTGAATAAACAAAGTCGACAGCGCAGCCACAACAATAAATCCCAGTAGGATGATTAGAGGATGTGGAAATGAGAGTTTCATAGTCGGTGAATTAATTCAGGATAATTTTCAAAACCTCGGCAGCAATGGCCTTTCGAAAGTCAGGATGATCCTCCGCATTTGCTACTAAAAAAAAAGCCAGTTCTAATTCAGAAGAGTAAACGACCAGTGAACTGTATCCTCCTTGATCACCAAAATGCCCAATAAATATAGAACCGTTAAGGTCAATTGATTGAAATCCTACCGGAAAATCAGTATCGTTTTTGAGCCAGGCAAGTTCATCTCCAAAAATCCCCATATCCTCGCGGCTGAGGTGGAGAAGTGCCATTGAAAGGTCATGAGGTGTAAGAATTAACCCGGAAGAAGGAGAGGGGAATCGCTCTAATTTCAACACTTTTTTCTCGATTCTTTTCCATAGAAAAGTTCGTTGATGTCCCGTGATGCCTAAGGTGTCTGTCGGCCATTCAGTTACAAAATGGCTTTTTTTCATCCCTCCAGCTTGAAGCGTTCGTTCTTTTGCAATTTCCTCAAAAGGTCGCCCCTCAATGGCTTCCATCAAATATCCGATCAAGTCAAAATTTGCATCAGCATATTGAAAATCCAGCTTTGAAAGATTGGGAACTTTCAATTGATTGGGGAGATGAGCAAGATTTCTTTTGTCTTTATTGATGAAAAGGGAGCTAATACCCCTGTTGTCAGAAAGGCCTGAAGTGTGATTTAGCAGGTTTTTTAAAGTGATGTCATTGAATTCTGCCGACATTCTTTTTTCGGAGGATAAAATTGAATTGATGGTCGTATCAATACTTAATTCATTTTCTAATGCGAAATTGGCTAAAGTAAGCGCTGTAAAAATCTTGGAAACCGAAGCTACAGGAATCAGGCTTTGGACAGTTAAGGAATCTTTGGTTTGGAGATTTTCGAAACCAAAAGCTTTGAGGTAGGTGACTTTTTCATTTTCAATAATTCCTACTGCCATCCCGGGAATCAAATAATGGCTCAAACCTTGGATTAAAACGGAGTCAATTTTAGCTTCTTTGGTCTCCGGATATGAAATAGGGGTGAGACGGACTTTTGGAAAACTATTCCACCACTCCCATCCCAGGAAAAGGAAGACCCAAAACGCCAGTCCTAATAAGATATATTTCTTGGTCCGCTTCATCTAGGTCAGGTAGAAACGGTCTTAGACCGGTTTTCTTTCTTTGGGTTTTTGGAAACGTAGCTTTTTGGTAGGTTCTTTTTGAGGGCTTTTACAAAAAGATGATAGTCCACCGTGATCGTATGCCGTGGAGTATTTACCTGCTGAAAATGGGGATGAGTGACTTCTCTTTCGCAAAGCTCACGGATATTTTCAGGCCGTTTCCACTTCCCCATCAGTTCCTGAGCCATGAGTTTACTCTGCAACTCTGCCCCAGGCCAAATGCAGCCCAAAGGTTGAAACATCCCAATGAAGTAAAGATTTTGATACTCGGGATGAAACATTTTCAAATAAAGCGGAACGGGACCTTCGGAGTAATCAATGAATTCTTTGTCAAAAAACGGATGACTCAGCCAATATCCGGTGCAGGCGATAATGGAGTCAAATTCTTCTGATTTGCCATCTTCAAAAATTACATTTTTCCCCTCGAATCGCTTGATATCAAGCCTTGGCTTCACTTTCCCGTGCCTGATTCTATGCAAAAGCTCGTCATTTATAGTGGGATGAGTTGCGCCAAATGGGCCAGTAACCGGCCGCAATCCATATTGACTGTTGTCGCCCAGCATGATTCTGAGCAAAATTTTGTTGAAGAATCCCCGAATTTTGATGGGAAGCCATTTACTGGTTTCGGCAAATTTGTCCGAGGGTTTGCCAAAAAAGAACTTGGGAACAATCTGATAGCCTCTTCTCCAACTGATCGCTGTCATTTTTGAAACACGGCTCGTCTCCACAGCTACATCACAGGCTGAATTTCCTCCACCGATTACTAAAACCCGTTTTTCTGCAAAAGGAGCGGCCTTTTTGAAGTTGTGAGAGTGGATATATTCCCCTGTGAAATCTCCAGGATACTCAGGATATCGTGGTTTCCAATGATGGCCATTTGACACCACCAAGTGCGAGAAGGTATGCGTGGCTTCGACTCCATCTTTTTCTGTAGTGATATGCCAAGTCTTTCCGTCGATTCGCTGACAGTGCTTAACTAAAGTGCCAAATTGGATATGAGGATAAAGGTTAAATTTTTTACCATATGCCTGAAAATACCTTCTTAGGGTGTCGTGATCCGGATAATCGGCTGCTTCGGGATCGAAATCGTCGAAAGTAAAGTCTTCGTATTGGGACAGCGTTTTGGATGAAATGATATGGGTGTTTTCAAAAACACTCGAATGGCTTTCATTTTCTGAATAAATCCAGTTGCCTCCTACCTCTTCGTTTCTCTCAAACGCAAGGGCATCTATTCCCTGATCCAAAAGGTTTTTCAAAGCAGTGATTCCCGAAGGCCCGGCACCTATCACAGCAACTTTTAAATGCATCGTATTTTGGGTTGGTTTTAATTCTTAATTGGGCTTATAATCTAGAATAAAAATTTTGAAATCAGTTCCATTGTCCTTAGTTAAACATGCTTTAGGCTATTTTTTCAAGAATTAATTTTGTAAAAAGTTCCATTCCTTCTGTTGCTTTCTTTTGGATGAATATCAGGTTTTTTGGAAGTGAAAAGTCAGGTTGAGCGGGATCGATCAGGTATTTGTCGGCATTTCTCGGTACATAATCAATCAAACTAGCTGCAGGATAAACTTGCATGGAAGTCCCCAAAACAAGAAAAAAATCAGCCTTAGCAGCAATTTTCATGGCTGGAATCATCATGGGTACAGCTTCTCCAAACCAGACGATAAAGGGTCGAAGCTGACTTCCTTTTTCGCATTTGTCACCTTCCTTGATTTCCCAGCCGTCCATCGGATAGACTAATTTCGGATCTAAGGTGCTTTGGGCTTTGGAGAGTTCTCCATGCAGATGAAGGACATTGGAAGATCCAGCACGCTCGTGAAGGTCGTCAACATTTTGGGTAATGATCTGTACTTCAAGGTGTTTTTCAAGGCTTGCCAAAGCCAAATGCGCAGCATTGGGTTGGCATTTGCGTGCTTGTTTTCTTCGTTGATTGTAAAACTCCTGAACCAGCGCTCGATTTTTCCGCCAGCCTTCCGGGGAAGCTACTTCCATGACGTCATGATTTTCCCAGAGGCCATTGCTATCACGGAATGTACTGATCCCGCTTTCGGCAGACACCCCGGCACCGGAGAGGACAACTAGTTTTTTTTGGTTCATGGGAATTGAAGAATATTTGAAAGGGAAAAATAGGAAAATTTCAGCGCTGAGCCAGACTAGGAAGGTGTCTAATCTTATTCCACAAATGTTCAACACCCTTCGGGGTTGTCGTCCTCATTATCGTTTACATTTTTCCCTAGGTTGCACCTAGGGCTATTGAAAGGTTCGATCCTTTCAGGATCTTTAATTCCTTGTTTTACCTTTTGAATAATTCTCCAAACGGGATTGATGTCCTTGGTTTTGGTCTCCTTTTTTTACTATAGTGCTCCGCCGCGCCTGTGGAGTGGCGCACAAGTATTGAAAGGTTCGACTATTCCGTGGTCATTATACTAATTTCCTATCCACTCGAAATGTAATTTTCTGACCCCTGATAAGGGGTCAAACTTCTCAATAACCGCGGGCCTGCCTTTGCCGGTAGGCAGGTGCAACCCGTGGAAAACAAAATGGCGCAACCATCCCCTCGACCCTGCCTTTGCCGACAGGCAGGCCCGTAGCGGGTCGAACCTTTTTTGGTTTAGAAATTACTATCGCTTTTACCAAAGGAATTTTTCTCATTAAAAATCATTTTCCCAAAAAAAAACCGACCCTTTTGAGGTCGGTTCTGGATTACTTCTTCTTAGCAGGAAACTTTCCTTTTTTCTTACCTGCATCCGGTTGAGATTCGATGATTTCGATCGTCTCGGCATAAGTAAGTTCTTCGGCTTCCTTACCTTTTGGGATTTTATAGTTGAGTTTGCCTAACTTGATATATGGACCCCAACGACCGTTTAAGACTTGAATCTCAGGATTTTCATCAAAGCTTTTGATATGCTTTTTGGCATCCGCATCGCGCTTGTTTACAATCAACTCGATCGCCTCTGCTTCGGTGATGGACATCGGATCCTGCTCCTTGGTTAAGGAATAAAACGCACTTTCATGCTTGATATAAGGCCCAAATCTCCCGAGTGCAGCCGTCATCTTTTTGTCTTCAAAGAATCCTACTTCACGTGGAAGTTTGAATAGCTCCAAGGCATCCTCAATAGTGACATTCTCGATGAATTGTCCTTTTTTCAAACTTGCAAACTGCTTGTCTTCATCCTCCGTTTCTCCGATCTGAACTAGAGGTCCATATCTTCCCAAACGGGCATAGACTTTTTTCCCTGAAACTGGATGCTCTCCAATCAATCGGCTTGTGTTCACATCCTGACGGGAAACTTGATCTGTATCCTCAACGCTTTTATGGAATTTGCCATAAAATCCATCGATCATGTCCTGCCAATCCTGTCCGCCTGATGCGATGTCGTCAAATTCCTTTTCTACCCTTGCGGTAAAATGGAAGTCGATCACATTTGGAAAATGTTCCACAAGGAAATCATTGACGACCATGGCAATATTCGTAGGGAAGAGTTTGTTTTTCTCTGCTCCAGTGTTTTCTGTTTTGGTGGAATCTTGAAACTTCCCTTGGGAAATTTTCATTTCCACATAATTTCGTGGAGTGCCGTCCCGAGCTTCTTTGACTACATATTCCCGTTTTTGGATCGTAGAAATGGTCGGTGCATAGGTAGAAGGTCGGCCAATGCCGAGTTCTTCTAACTTCTTCACCAAGGATGCTTCTGTATATCTCGGTGCAGGTCTGCTGAAGGTTTCCCGACCTTTCATTTCCTGAAGGTTCAAACCTTGTCCAATGTTGATCGGAGGCAAAAGTGACTTGTTGCCTTCTTCATCATCCTCCGGCTCGTCATCGGTGTCTTCCAAATAGACTTTCAGAAATCCATCAAACTTGATCACTTCTCCGGTAGCAACAAGATTCAGTGCTGAGTTGGAAATAGCAATCGTGATGACTGTTTTCTCAAGTTCAGCATCAGCCATTTGAGAGGCTATAGCACGCTTCCAGATCAATTCATAAAGTCGCTGCTCATTTCGCTCACCGGAAACTTGACTGGCTGAAAAATCTGTCGGACGAATAGCTTCGTGAGCTTCCTGAGCACTTTCGGATTTGGTGGTGAATTTTCGTGACTTATGGTATTTTCCACCGAAAGAATTTTCAATTGCAGCTTTTGCAGCACCCATAGCATCATCTGATAGGTTGGTGCTGTCTGTTCTCATGTAAGTGATCTTACCGGCTTCATAGAGCTTTTGAGCCACGGACATAGTCTGAGCGACAGAGAAATACAGCTTTCGCGAAGCTTCCTGCTGAAGAGTAGAAGTGGTAAAAGGTGCAGCAGGAGTTTTCTTGGTTGGCTTCTTCTCGAGATTGGCTACAGAGAAGGAAGCATCCAGACATTTCTTCAGAAATTCTTCTGCCTCGGCCTTGGTTTCAAACTTCTTTGGAAGCTCGGCTTGAAAGGATTTGCCTTCTACTTCAAAAATCGCTGTGATTCGGAATGAGGACTTGGACTTATGTGATTCAATCTCACGCTCACGCTCCACGATTAATCGGACGGCGACGGATTGAACCCGTCCTGCTGAGAGACCAGTCTTGATTTTTTTCCAAAGGATAGGAGAAAGCTCAAAACCCACAAGACGGTCCAAAATTCTTCGCGCTTGCTGAGCATTGACTAGGTCATAGTCGATTCCACGGGGATTTTCGATCGCTTTGGTGATTGCATTTTTGGTGATCTCTCTGAAGACAATTCGTTTGGTACGATCTTCTTTCAGATTGAGTACTTCTTTGAGATGCCAAGAGATAGCTTCTCCTTCACGGTCGTCGTCACTTGCTAGGTAGACCATTTCGGCATCTTTAGACAAGGCTTTGAGGTTTTTGATCACTTCCTTTTTATCGGCAGTGACCTCATAGGTAGGTTTGAAGCGGTTTTTAATGTCTATTGCTTTGTCGCCTTTAGGAAGATCCCGTACGTGCCCGTAGCTGGAGACCACCTTGAAATCCTTACCAAGGTAGCCTTCAATGGTCTTTGCTTTGGCTGGGGATTCGACGATGACTAGATTTTTTGACATATAGAAAATTTGAAATTCATGACCAAATGGCCAATTATGAAAAGCTAAAAATAGAGGGCCTAGTTTTCTTGTCCAAATAATAAAAAAAAGCTTGCGTTGGATTTGGATGAATATTTGAGGATTTCGATCTTCATAATAAGATAAATCAATTGTGAAATGAAACATTTAATTCTTTTGAGACACGGTGAGGCAGGCTTTTCGGATGGAGTGGATTTCAAGAGAAAACTTACGCCAAAAGGAAAAGAACACTTGGACCGCTTAGGTAAAAATCTCTTTGGTGCAAACGTCAAAGTAGATTTTTTGTACTGCTCTTCGGCTACACGAACTCGTGAGACCGCCGAAATTATCAAAAAATACATTGAGGTAGGGGAGGAAGAATATTCCAAAGAGATCTATGAAGGCAGCTTGGAGTCTGTTCTCAATTTATTGGAAAACACACCAAAGGACGCTGAATCCTGTGTTTTGATTGGGCATAATCCGACTATAAGTGTGCTAGCCTCTCATTTGACGCATTCTAATTATATAGGGCTTCAACCTGGATCGATGGCAGTCTTGGACTTGGAAATCAGTGATTGGAAAATGATAGGGATGGGGACAGGGACCTTGAAAGAGGTGATTCGGTAGTTTTTTGAAGCTTTAGGCTTACTAATGAGCTTTTGTAAAAATTGTAAGTGGTTAAGGGTAAGTTGATTCTACAGGGCTAAGTTAAATCATATTACTAGTTACTATCCTCACTAATTACCTCTTACGACTTACTTTTTACCATTCACTTCTCTCCAATCCGTTCAATATCAGCCTCAGTATATCTTGGTGTTCCACCTTTTTGAGTAGCAACAAATCCCCCAATTTTACAGGCAAAGTCTAGGATTTCTTTCGGATTTTTTTCTTCCAAATAGGTTTTGATAAAACCGCTGAGGAAGGCATCTCCCGCTCCTATGGAATCCTGCACTTTTACCTTGTAACCCGAATGCGAAAAAATTTCCCCCTTTTGATAGATCAAAGCCCCTTTTGAACCTTGAGTAATACATATAATTTCCATTGGGAAATTTTGATCTAAATAACCACAGATAGAATTTACACTAGGTTCAGTTCCGAAATAATCCGCAAAAATCTCCATTTCATCCTCATTGATTTTGAGTACATCGGTGAAACCTAAAAGTGTCTCTATCACCTCAAAATCATAATACGGAGGGCGAAGGTTGGCATCAAATATTCGTAAGGTAGGATGTTGGAGAAGTTTGATCAATGTTTTGAGGCTTTGAGTATTTCTTACTCCAAGGGTTCCAAAAACAAAAGCATCAGCTTCCTCGACAGCTTTGTCGTTCTCGGGGGACCACTCGATAAAATCCCATGCAACCGGTGAGACAATATTATATTTGATATTCTCCGGATCTGTGGTATCTACCAATACCCTTGAAGTCTCATGATCAGCCTTGGTTTGAATTAAATTCAGAGGAAGTCCAAAGTCCCTCAAAAAATCCAAAAGCTTTTCTCCATCTTCATCATCACCCACGGCCGAAATCAGGCTGGAATTTAAACCAAGCTGATGCAAATTGAGCGCAACATTCATAGGAGCACCTCCAGCTACTGGTCCAGTGGGAAGGCAATCCCAAAGCATTTCACCGAATATTATGACTTGATCACGCATGGTTTTTATGTAAATCGTTTTGAATTTCTTCCAAAGAACGTCCTTTGGTTTCAGGCATTTTGAACTTCACCCAAAGCAGCTGAAGAATCATCATTGCACAGAAAAACGCAAAGATATATCCCGGACCAAAGCTATTTGCAAAGAAGGGGAACACATTTGCAATCAGCGCAGCCAAAATCCAGTGTGTAAAGGAACCCAAAGATTGACCGGAGGCTCGAAGTTCGTTGGGGAACATCTCTGATATGAAGACCCAAATCACTGCGCCTTGACCTACAGCATGCGATGCAATAAACCCAAAAACGAATATCGGTAGCCAAAACGTAGGAATTCCCGGGCCGAGGAAGTTGAAAGCCATCAATCCAAGAAATATGATGTATCCGAAGGATCCGATGTACATCAGTTTTTTTCGCCCGAGTCTATCGATAAGATAAAGTCCAATGAAAGTCGCCAGCAGGTTTACAACTCCAATTCCAATCGTGGAGATCAGTGCATTTTCGGTAGAGATGCCAGCCATTTCGAAGATTCTGGGAGCAAAGTAGATGATTGCATTTATCCCAGAAACTTGGTTGAAAAAAGCTATCATTACTGCCAGCATGGTGCTTGAAAAGAACCTTGAATTAAACAGGGCACCAAAACCTGCCTTTTGTTTCATGCTTTTTTCTTCAGCGATCGCCAATCTGATGGCTTCATCGACTCCATCGGGATCGGTTCGGGTCAGTATCTCCCGTGCTTTTACTTGATCATTGAATTTGGCGATTAACCAACGTGGGCTTTCAGGAATTCTGAAAATCATCACACTATATATTAAAGCAGGAATTCCTTCGACTGCTAGCATCCATCTCCAATCCTCGGGCAGTCCGGCTGTGCCGATCATGTAGTTGGAAATATAGGCTATCACGATGCCGAAGACGATATTGAATTGATATAGTGCTACCAATTGCCCCCGGTTTTTGGCTGGAGCAATCTCCGAAATGTACATTGGAGCGACAACAGAAGATGCCCCAACTCCAAGTCCTCCAATAAACCTGAAAAAGGTAAATGATTCAACATCCCAAGCCAAACCGGATCCAAGAGCCGAAATGAAATAAAATAATCCAATCCAGAGCAAGCTTTTCTTCCTCCCAAATCGATCTGCAGGAATCCCACCAAACAAGGCTCCGATTACTGTCCCATAGAGTGCGGAGGCAATAGCCAGTCCGTGAACCCAGTCACTGAGTTGCCAGACTTCCTGAATATCCCGCTCAGCACCAGATATTACAGCGGTATCAAATCCAAATAAAAAGCCGCCGAGCGCAGCCGTGATCGAGACAAAAAACGCGTATTGTTTTGAAGACATGTAGGAATGGGTCGATTGGATCACTAAACTAAACAGAAGCAGAATAAATCAAAATCTACGAGATGTAATTCAGTGGATTTAGGACTTATTATCCTGAAAAGGCAGAATGATATTTTCAAATTTCAAAATTTATAGAACATTTTTTCGAATGAAAATTAAAAAAAATCAGATGTTTACCAAAGAATATTTTGTTTTGAATACACCTCAAAACCTCTTCCTTCCTTAAAAGTGTTATATTCGCAAGCATAAAAGCTTAGGATAATTTTAGCTCCAAAGCACTTAAAAACTGAACCAAACAAAGGATATTAACCCAAAGTCATGACTACGCCTGTTGAAGTTTATAAACCCAAAAATCATATTCGGATCGTCACCGCAGCCTCACTTTTTGACGGACACGATGCGGCAATCAATATCATGCGGCGGATTATCCAATCCACAGGATGTGAAGTAATTCACCTCGGGCACAATAGATCTGTGCAAGATATTGTGGATTGTGCCATTCAGGAAGATGTACAGGCAATCGCAATCACTTCCTATCAGGGAGGACATGTGGAATTTTTTAAATACATGTATGATTTGCTTCGAGATAGAGGAGCAGGACATGTCAAAATCTTTGGAGGAGGAGGAGGAACAATCCTTCCCGAAGAGATCAAAGAACTGCACGGTTACGGAATAACCCGAATCTATGCTCCTGATGATGGTCGCTCTATGGGATTGCAGGGAATGATCAATGATTTGGTGCAGAAATGTGACTTTCCAATCGGTGATGAATTACCGGAAGGTTTTGATTTGGTTCAGGACAAAAAAGAACATGTGGCCAGAGCCATTTCTGCTTTCGAAAACTTCCCGGAAAACTCAAAGGCTTTGCTAGAAACTGTTAGAAAGCAAAGTAAAGCAGCAGTAACTCCAGTCCTTGGAATTACAGGAACAGGCGGAGCTGGCAAGTCTTCTTTAGTAGATGAATTGGTTAGAAGATTCATTATTGATTTTGAAGATAAGACACTGGCAATCATCTCAGTTGATCCTTCTAAGCGAAAAACAGGTGGAGCCCTCTTAGGAGATCGGATTCGTATGAATGCAATCCATCATCCACGAGTTTTTATGCGCTCTTTAGCAACTAGACAATCCAATTTGGCACTTTCCAAATATGTGCAGGATGCTGTGGATACAGTGAAGGCCGCAGGTTTTGATATGGTAATTTTGGAAACTTCCGGCATTGGGCAATCGGATACAGAAATCATAGAACACTCCGATTTATCGCTGTATGTGATGACTCCCGAATACGGAGCGGCCTCTCAATTGGAGAAAATCGACATGCTCGATTTTGCCGATGTTATTGCGCTCAACAAGTTTGACAAGCGTGGAGCTTTGGATGCGATTCGGGATGTGAAAAAACAGTTCAAGCGTAATCACAACTTATGGGATGTGGCGGATGAAACGCTACCGGTTTTTGGGACCATCGCTTCTCAATTCAATGACCCTGGAATGAATCAGCTCTATCGGGCTTTGATTGGAAAAGTCGCCGAGAAATTCCAAGGCTGGGAAAGTACTTCAGAGCTCGTAGCCGGTTCTTCAGAGAAGATTTACATCATTCCTCCCGCCCGAACTCGGTACTTGAGCGAGATTACCGAAAACAATCGAAACTACGATAAGTGGGTGGAGGAGCAAAAGGAAATTGCACAGCAACTCTACAGTATCCAAAAATCCATCGAAGCCATCAAATCCACCAAAGTGGAAGATATGGATCGCTTGACCAAAGAATTGCAGGAAGTATATGCGCAGGTCGAACTCAACCTGGACCCTAAAAACAAGAAATGGCTGGAAGAATGGCCGGCAGAATCTGCTAAGTATCAGGATGACTTTTACATTTTTAAAGTTCGGGACAAGGAAATCAAAATTCAGACTTATTCTTTATCACTTTCCAATTCCCGCATTTCAAAGGTTGCTCTTCCAAAGTATGAAGCTTGGGGAGAATTGCTAAAGTGGGGCTTGAGAGAAAACGTGCCGGGCCAATTTCCTTACACAGCTGGAGTTTTTCCATTTAAAAGGGAAGGCGAAGACCCAACGCGAATGTTTGCCGGTGAAGGCGGACCAGAGCGGACGAATAAGCGTTTTCACTATGTTTCTCAAGGAATGCCTGCAAAGCGCCTTTCCACGGCTTTTGATTCGGTAACTTTGTACGGGGAAGATCCGGATTACAGACCGGACATTTTTGGAAAGATTGGAAACTCCGGAGTGAATATTTGTTGCCTGGATGATGCTAAAAAGCTCTATTCAGGTTTCAATCTGGTCGATCCGATGACATCCGTCTCCATGACGATCAATGGTCCTGCAGCAACGATGACAGCATTTTTTATGAATGCAGCGATCGATCAGCAATGCGAAGTTTACATCAAAGCCAATGGATTGGTAGAAGAAATCAATGCGAAAATTGATGCGATTTTCAAGGATAAAGGACTTCCAAGACCATCTTACAATGGAGTAATTCCTGAAGGCAACAATGGCCTAGGCCTCATGCTTCTCGGGGTGACTGGAGATCGGGTTTTGCCTGGTGAGATTTATGAAAAGATAAAAGCGGATACGCTTTCCAAAGTGCGGGGAACTGTCCAAGCGGATATTTTGAAAGAAGATCAAGCCCAGAATACATGTATTTTCTCCACTGAATTCTCATTGAGACTAATGGGAGATGTTCAGCAATATTTCATTGATCAGAAAGTCCGAAATTTCTATTCTGTTTCCATCTCTGGCTATCATATCGCTGAGGCAGGTGCCAATCCGATTACCCAACTCGCCTTGACACTTTCCAACGGGTTTACTTACGTGGAGTATTATGTGTCCCGAGGAATGAATATCAATGATTTTGCACCGAATCTATCCTTCTTTTTTTCCAATGGAATCGATCCGGAGTATGCCGTGATCGGAAGGGTGGCAAGAAGAGTCTGGGCGAAAGCTATGAAGTTGAAATACGGTGCAAATGAACGAGCACAGATGTTGAAATACCATATTCAGACCTCTGGACGATCGCTCCATGCGCAGGAAATCGACTTCAACGATATCCGAACTACGCTTCAGGCTTTGTATGCGATTTATGACAATTGTAATTCACTTCATACCAATGCTTATGACGAAGCAATCACAACGCCAACTGAAGCTTCAGTTCGTAGAGCGATGGCTATCCAGTTGATTATCAATAAGGAACTGGGTTTGACGAAAAACGAAAATCCTCTTCAAGGAGCCTTTATTATTGAAGAGTTGACTGACCTTGTGGAGGAAGCAGTTTATGTTGAATTTGACCGAATTACGGAAAGAGGCGGAGTGCTCGGAGCAATGGAAACGATGTACCAGCGTGGCAAAATTCAGGAAGAAAGTCTTCATTATGAAATGCTGAAGCATACCGGAGAATTCCCGATAATTGGCGTGAATACATTCCTTTCCTCTGATGGTTCTCCTACTGTTACACCCGGCGAAGTCATTCGAGCGAATCCTGAGGAAAAAGAAGCTCAGATTCAGACTTTGAAGAACTTGCATAAGACTTATGAAGGTTTGGAGCACGAACAATTGAATGCGCTAAAAATCGCCGCAGTGAAGAATGAAAATGTGTTCAGGAGATTGATGGAAGCGGCTAAATATTGTTCTTTGGGCCAAATCACCAATGCATTGTATGAAGTAGGTGGGCAGTACAGGAGGAATATGTAAACTAAAGATATTAGTATCAAGACATAAGTATCAAGATAGGAGACGGAAGACGTAATGAGTCAGAAGTAAAAAGTAAGTAGTTAGTGGTAAGAGGTAAAAAAGTCCTGCTTCTTCAGAAGCAGGATATTCAGGTTCAATACTAAGTGCTGCTTCGGGAGAAGCAGCACAACCAGAGGTGTTCAATAACTTTGGACTGCTTCGGGAGAAGCAACACAACCAGAGTAAGTAGTTAGTGGTAAGAGGTAAAAAGTCCTGCTTCTCCAGAAGCAGGATATTTAATTAGTAAGTGCTGCCTCGGGAGAAGCAGCACAACCAGCTCCAAAAATCAAATACTTGTTCTGAATTTAGTCTAAACGTCGTAAATCAAAAACCGTAAATCGTAAATCAAAATGTCAAATAAAAGAAACATTACTGTCCGCATGAAAGCGGATTTGGAGTATGAAGCTCGTAATCCTCAAGGAAATGTCGTCAATATCGATATGTATGATCCTGAGCATAAGCATGCCCAGTCTCCGATGGATTTGCTGCTATCAGCTTTGGGAGGCTGTGCTTCGGTGGATGCGGTGTTGATGATGAAGAAAAAGCGCAGGGAAATTGTTGATTTTTTTGTAGAAGCAGAAGGGACTCGGAATGATGGAATTCCTGCATTTTACACAGACATCCAATTGAATTTTGTATTGGTGTCTCCTGATGCGACATCGGAGGAATTTGAAAAAGTGGTAGCACTTTCAGTCGACAAATATTGCTCAGTAGCTTCAACTCTTAAGTCGACAATCACTTACAAATCAGAAGTCCGAAGACCCGAATGAGAGTCGTCAAAGAACTGATTCAGGAGGAAATACGGATTAGTATTTTCTCCTGGAACAATAAATATATTCTCAAGTTTGAGCTTGGCCCAATGGAGCAGACTTTTAAGCTAAGCGAAACTGATATTTTGGAAGAGAAAGAACTGGATTCTTTTATGTCTGGCGATTTTTTTGAAAAAGTAAAGTTTCGATTCAACGAAATGGGCATATCTTTTCGTTCGCAGCTGGAAAATCTCTAATTTCCCAGAAATCAGAATAAATCATGAGTCAGTCTAGCTTTTCATTTATTTACTTCGCTGCATTTATTTTTTGTATTGGCTGTAATATTTCGGAGCAAGAAGTGAAGATGAAGGAAATTGAAAAGGTCAAGGCTTTGATTCAAAGGATGGAAGCTGGAGGGATGGAAATGGCCCTTCAACTGGATACGGTAGCCCATTTTTATGAAGAACTTTTGAGTAAAAAAGTTTCTATTTTAAAAAACGCAAAATCAAATCCCTATCAATACGAGGGGGCGTTTTCGATAAATGAACCTGGAGAAGATTCCGCTTTGAGTTCAATTATTATTTTAAATCCTACTCCTGATCGTAATAAGGCAGAACAAGAAGTAGTATTGACGAATGTCCTGGATAGTGTATTTTCCTCATTTATGAGAAAAAATCCGCTAGCAGTACAGATCTATTCGAATTCTGTGATGCAGGTAAGTAGGGTATATCCTTCTTATGATACCAAAAACATTGTTGATCCGGATATTGATGTAACGAAGTTTAATTTTTATTACGAAGCGGATTTGGAGCATAATCCCGGTAAAGGATTGGTATGGATATCGGATGCCTACGTAGATCCCGCCGGTAAGGGATGGATTTTATCCTTATTGCATCCTGTGTATGATGGCTCAGAGCTTTTTGCAGTATTGGGTGTAGATTATACCGTCAGCGATATCATCGAAAATTATTTGAATTCCGAAGAAGGGGAGTTTGTAATGGTCAATGAGAAAGGTGATATCGTGGCCGGAAAAGCTGATGCAATTGAAAGCCTAAGTCTACCCCCCTTAAAAAATCATGTGTATAGGGAAACTGTCCAGTCAGATAATTTCAGGATTTCAGATTTTAACCTATTCAACAGCAAAAGCAAAGAAGTAAGGGAAATGGCACAGGTATTTCTTCTTCAGAAACGGGGTCGGTTTAAATTTAAGAATGAACCAAGGTTGACACATGCAGTTTGTGTCCCATTCCAAGCTATTGGATGGTATCTTATCGAGGTTTTCCCTAATTACTGATGAAGGTTAGAGATTTCATAGATCGCTCTAATTTCTGGCGGATTACTGTCATCGGCAGTTTGCTGGTGATTCTTGTGATTGCACTGGGGATTAGTTTCTTCAATGCAATCTATCATGCACAAGTTGATTCGCGCAAGGAGTTTTTGATCAGTCAAACCGAGCTAGCTGCAAGGGGCTTGGAGGTGGATTTGAATAGATTCAAGGATGAGTCCAAGCTATTGCTTGGGTTTCTTGAAGCACCTTATTTGGAGGAGTCTGGTCTTCAGGATGAGTTTACAGTTGTAGCAAGGAGGACATTCACAAGTTTTCCAAGGTTGGTCGATTCTATTTGGGTTGATTTGAATGACTCTATTATCATTTTTACCATGACGGAGCGAAATGATTTTTTGGGAAAAAAATCTTCACAGGGTTTTCCTCGAAAAATAAGGAGTTCTCAAATCCTGTTGGAAGGGAAATCCAGTATTCGAATATTATTTTCGATGGATATACCCAAATATAGTGAGGACTTTGTTACTAATTTTTATCTCAATCCGGGTGGAGAAAAGTATCTTTTTTATGAACAAAACCTTATTTCAATCGGGCCTAAGAAAAAAGAAAAATCAGTATTATTAAGTAAAAATGATTTTAATCTGGTCAAAAATGACATTAACCTTGGCTTAAAAGGGTTCTATGAAGTTTCTGAGGACGGTGGAGAAATGGGGTTTTCAGGAATATTGGCACAATATCCATTCTCTTACGCCGGTTCAGAAAAACCAGCTTCTTTGGTATTTTTTATGCCAATGGAAGGTTTGACTTCTGGGTTTTATAGTACTTATCTGGTACTTTTTCTTGGTGTGGTGATACTTTTGATTGGGACAGTCTCCTTTTTTATAATTTCTCTCAAAGGAAATTTCGATTCAATTAAGCTTCAGGATGCCAATATCAATGAGATATCGCGACTGTTTGATCAGCAGAATTTACTTTTGCAGGAGGTTAAAGGATTCGTTTTTTTTCACAATCACAAAGGTGAAATCACCAAGGTATCTGATGAAGTTGAAAACATTCTTGGCCATCCAAAAAAAGATTTTATTGTTGCTTTCAGGTCTGATTCTGTCCACTTACAGGCAAATATGATCAAAGAGGAAGCTAAGAAAGCGCTGAACGAATCAAGAGATTTTGTGGATTTGGAGGATGATTTTACTAAGCCAACTGGCGAAAAAATACGGCTTAGGGTATTTGAAAAATTAATGTTCGATAAGGAGGGAAGATTCTCAGGTGGAATCGGAATCTGCACAGACATTACAGAACAATACCTCGCTAGGCAAGAAACGATACAAAGCGAAAACAGACTCAGAACACTCATCAACAGTATACCCGATACCATATTTATCTATGATAACACGGGAAAAGTTCTTGATTTTCACGTTCAGGACAAGAGAAACCTACAATCATCTGCACAATTCACTTTAGGGAAATCCTTACTGGAATTTGTTCCCCACGGGCAAGCCGAAGAGATCATTCGCGTGTTTAATCTTGCTAAAACGACTAATAGCATTCAGACTAAAGATGTGGTTTGGCATAGTTCAATGGGGGATAAGCATTACGAGATGCGATTTTTTCCATTGGATGAAAATCAGGTAATGTCTATCTCCAAGGATATAACCGGTCAGAAAATTTGGGAAAAAGGATTGGTGGAAGCAATGAATGCAGCAGATCAGGCGAGTCGATTAAAATCGGAATTTTTGGCCAATATGAGCCATGAGATCAGAACTCCAATGAACGGTTTGCTCGGAATCATTGATTTGCTGGAAAGTACCAATCTCAATAAGATCCAAAAACAATATGTGGAGATCATCAAAAACTCAGGCAACTCACTTTTGAATATCATTCGTGATATTTTGGATTACTCAAAAATCGAATCCGGTAAAATTGATATTCAGCCTACGGTCTTTGATCCAGTGGAAGAGCTGAAAAATCAAATCAAGATATTATCAGGTCTTGCAAGTAAAAAGAGGATTAATCTTGTCAGTAATCATGAAAACTCTGAAAATTTGCTTTTCGAGGCCGACAAAGGAAAAATTAATCAAGTACTGCTCAATCTGATCGGGAATGCGATCAAATTTACCCCGGAGGAAGGTTCGGTCGATGTAAAGATGGAACTCAGTCCGATTGATGATAATTTGTACTTTTTATCATTTCAGATCTCAGACTCTGGAATTGGGATTTCTAAGGAGCACCTCGAACATCTTACTGACCCATTTTTTCAAGTTGAAAGCTCAAACACGCGGACCTATCAGGGAACAGGTCTTGGTTTGGCTATTGCGAAGAAAATCATTGAACTGATGGGAGGCGAGCTAAAGATAGTAAGTGAACCCGGCAAAGGCTCTAAATTTAGTTTTTCAGTCGTAGTCAAAAAATCCAATGAAAATAACCTTATCCCTGAAAGCCATCAATTGACTTGGAAAGATATCAAAGATATGGGTGCTGTTTTTCCTCTCCGAATTTTACTTGCTGAGGATAATGACCTCAATCTGCAACTGATGACCCTGATGTTTCAGCAATTGGGTTTTCAATTTGAGGTGGCAAAAAATGGAGCCGAGGTTTTGGAGAAGGTAACTATTCAACAGTTTGATGTAATTCTGATGGATGTTCAAATGCCTGTAATGAACGGACTAGAGGCTACTCGTGAGATTCGAAAAATGGAAGGAACTGATCAAATCATTATCATTGGCTTATCTGCCAACGTCTTTGAAGAAGATCAGAAGAAAGCCTTAGAATCAGGAATGGATGATTATCTGACCAAACCCATAAGACTTGCAGCTTTGGCAGATAAGCTGGAGTATTATTATAGAAAAGTGAAGGAAAAAGTATAGGTAAAATGGCTCTGAACAATCCCAGAGCCATTCTAAATTTTCACAATGCGGTATCGAGATCAAATCCCTCGAGATAATCAGCCACACGTCTCACAAACATTCCTCCAAGTGCCCCATCTACCACTCGGTGGTCATAAGAGTGTGACAGGAACATCTTGTGCCGGATAGCGATCACATCTCCTGTAGGAGTTTCTACTACAGCAGGCTTTTTCACAATGGCGCCTACAGCCATGATGGCGACTTGTGGCTGAGGAATGATCGGCGTACCCATCACATTTCCAAAGGAACCAACATTAGAAACCGTGTAGGTGCCTCCAGCGAGGTCGTCGGCAATTAGTTTATTTGTTCGGGCTCGGTTGGCTAGATCATTTACTTTTTTTGAAATGCCCACCAAGTTCAATTGATCTGCATTTCTTATCACTGGCACGATAAGGTTCCCTGAAGGAAGTGCCACTGCCATTCCCACGTTGATATCTTTCTTTTTGATGATTCGTTCGCCGTCCACTGAAATATTGATCATCGGAAAGTCTCGAATTGCTTTAGCGATTGCCTCGATGAAGAATGGAGTGAAAGTGATCCCTTCACCGTACTTTGCTTTGTAAGCAAGCTTATTTTTCTCTCTCCAAAGCACAATATTCGTCATATCAGCTTCAACGAATGAGGTCACATGTGCCGAGATGCGCTTGGATTCGATCATCCGCTGGGAGATCATCTTTCGCATTCGATCCATCTCTATGATTTCATCCGTTGCCGAGATGCTGACCTGAACTTTGGGTGCTGAAATAGAAGGGATTGATCTATCCAATGGAAAAGGTGCAGGAGATTCTGTTCGCTTTTTTAGATATGCGAGCATGTCTTCCTTTGTGACTCTACCTTCCTTTCCGCTACCGGGGATTTTAGAAAGTTCAGCAAAAGTTATGTTTTCTTCCTTGGCAATGCTTTTAACCAACGGTGAATAAAACCGACCGTCTTCCGAAGGCGTTTCTTTGATGGGTTCGGGCTGTTGGAGTATTGCAGCTGTATTTGAAGGTGCATTAGCTACAAGTTCTTCCTTTACAGATGGGGTTTCCTTTTTCGGTTGGGAAGCTACTCCATTTTCAGAAGCTGTTTCTATCACAGCGATAGGTGCTCCGACGGCGACCACTTCACCTTCTTTTACAAGGATCTTTTTTAAAATGCCTGCATGCGTAGCAGGAACTTCAGTATCCACTTTGTCAGTGGCCACTTCTAGGACTGATTCATCCTGATCAATGGAATCTCCTTCCTTTTTTAGCCAGGTGAGGATGGTTCCTTCTATGATACTTTCGCCCATTTTGGGCATCAGCATTTCTACATTGGCCATAGTGATTGAGGTAATTAAATTGGGTTTAAATTCAAGATTTAAAATTAAATTTTCTTTTACTCCTACCCAAACCTTGATAGTAAAATTTTATTTGTTATTCTGATTGATACAAATTCTTAGCAAATTCAAAACAGCAACGCCGGTTAATTGAATATTCAGAATTCGGTCTTGGGTCAATTGTAGCTTTTTTGATTCGTTAATGCTTTCTCCGGCGCAAGAAATCCAGACTGTTCCTACAGGTTTTTCCTCAGATCCACCCTCTGGGCCAGCGATACCACTGCTGGATAAACCGAAGTCTGAGTTAAAAAGTGTTCTCACACCTTTTGCCATTTCCAGCACTGTTTCTTCACTGACAGCACCATGTTTTCTCAAAGTTTCCGACTTGACGCCAAGGACTTTTTCCTTGAACTGATTTTGGTATGGAATAACTCCCCCTTGGAAATAATGGGAACTTCCGGGAATTGAAGTAATCAAATGTGAAATATAACCTCCCGAACAGCTCTCTGCCAAAGCTACAGTTTTCCCATTTTGCTTCAAAAGCTTTCCAATAGCAGTTTCTAATGATTCCTCATTATAACCATAAACATACTTGCCTATTGTCGGCAAGATGACATCAATCAAATGATCAATCTCCCGTTCCAATTTGGACTTGTCGTCACCAAATCCAGTCAGACGGAGTTTCACGTGTCCAAGTGAAGGTAAATAGGCCAGTCTGATATGTTCAGGAAGTGAATTTTCCCAATCCTTGATCAAGTCTGCCAGCCAACTTTCTCCAATACCAACGGTTTTGATGACTTTGTGGAAAATGATAGGAAGGGTGAAAAGGCTTGGGAGTTTTGGGAGAACAAAGTCCTTCATGAGTTTTTTCATCTCATGAGGCACTCCCGGCATAGACATCCAAAAGGCTCCATTTTGCTCAAACCACATTCCCGGTGCCGTACCGACTTCATTTGGCACATAGGTGCAGCAGGAGGGGAGATGGCCTTGAAGAATATTCAGCGGCGTCATTTCTCGTCCTCTTTTCTTGAAAAAAGAGGTGACAGCCTCGACTGCGGCAGGAACCTCCACGATATCACATCCGAAATATTCGGCTAAAAGCGGCTTGGTCAAATCATCCTGAGTTGGTCCCAGTCCACCGGTAATTAACACGATATCAGCACGTTTTTCTGCTTCTCCAAATGCCGAAAGGATGTCAGTTCTGTTATCACCAACCGTTGTTTTCCTTACAACCTTCACGCCCATCAGATCAAGTTCTTGACTGATCCAATGAGAATTGGTATCTACTATTTGTCCATAGAGCAATTCGTCTCCGATGGCTATAATTTCTGCTTTTACGAGTTGCATTCCCGTGTAAAATTTATTTTTTAGAACTAGAATGTGTAATTGGAAGTGCGCAATAATTGGTTTTTCCTTTCTTCGGTCTTCTGATCCCGATCCGCCTTCCGCGGGCAGGCTGCCAGCCTATTTTTATCTGACTTTAGCTTTTTTGATGACTTTGGAAAAAATACTTGGTAAGAATCGTTTGAGATGAACTGAAAAAGTTTCCTTACCCCCGATATAGACTTCTTCCTTTTTTCGAGTAACAGCTGAGAAAATTTCGGCTGCACAATTCTCCGGACTCATTCCTTTTTCTTGGGCCTCGTCCATTTTTCCAAGTGTACTTCCATCGGCGGTGATGGCATTGATGGAAACATTGGTGCGGATAAAACCGGGACAAATCATGGTAACAGCGATATTATCCTGAAAATGCTCCGCTCTCAACGTATCAAAGAAACCGTGAAGTGCGTGCTTAGAGGCTGCATAAGAGGAGCGATACGGTGATCCGAACTTTCCAACCAGAGAACTCACTATTGCGTATTGCCCGGATTTCTGGGAGATAAAATGAGGTAATATTGCTTTTGTTAATGCTACAGTTCCAAAAAAATTGACCTCCATTAGTTTTCGATCGACTTCTAAACCAGTTTCTTTGATTAAAGATCGTTGGCTGATTCCACCATTGTGAAGTACGATATCCACCTTTCCAAAAAATGAAATGGCTTGGTTTACATTTTCTTTGAAAGTATTGATTTCCACCAAATCCAATGGCAATACCCGAACCTCTGAGGGATTTGAGCATTCAAGCTTCACTCGGTTGAGCTCGCCTTCATTTCTGGCGGAGATAATCACTTGAAAACCTTCTTTTGAAAACTTTTTTGCGGTAGCTTCACCAATTCCGGAAGATGCTCCAGTGATCCAAATAACTGATTTTGGCATGGTTAATTTTTAATTTTCTCGTATGTAACGAAATCAAAGGCAAATTCATTTTTCTCATCGGCAGGAAAGCTTTCCCGCTCCACTTCTTTCCAAATCTTTGGATTGATCTCGGGAAAGAAGGTGTCTCCTTTAGGTTCAGCTTCTACTTCCGTGATTTCCAAACAGTCACACATGTTGATTGTCTCCTCGTAAATCTGCCCTCCTCCGATTATGAAAAGTTGTTCTATGTCTTTTTTGTTGCAAAAAATAAACGCCTCCTCTACAGATTGAAAAGCATAATGACCCTCAGGAACTTGATAATCAGAGTTTCGAGTGATGATTAAATGAGTTCGGTTTGGAAGTGGCTTCCCCAAAGATTCAAAGGTTTTTCTACCCATCAAGATGTAATGTCCGGAAGTCAGAGTTTTGAATCTTTTAAGGTCGGAGGATAGTTTCCAGATAAGCTGATTGTCTTTGCCGATGACGTTGTTTTTTGCTTTGGCTACGATTAATGTGATTTGCATCTGTTTGTAATTGATTTATCGGCCAGAACGAATCTCTCAGAAGCAAGAGTTGAATTTCAACTGACGTTTTTCGTCAAGCTCGATTTGCACAGGACTTCAATGTTTGGCTTGAAGTTACCAGTCTTTAGTATGTAAAAAATGAAAAAGGGCAGAAAAACTGCCCTTTTTAACAATTAATTACCGGCATTTGCCATGGGGTTTGGAAATTCGGCCATATTGAATTTTCGCGGACTGTTGGTTTGGATTTCGATCACTTTCATATCTGTCTTTGATCCATCCTTATCGGTAAAAAGCATTTCCATAAAACTACCTTTTGGAGCATTTGAAAACATGGAGCTATACCGGTCCATCGTCTTATTGGACACCATTGGATTGCTCTGTGGGGAAAAAATGGACAGTCCATCAATGGGTTTTTCGGTGATCCAATAAATACCGCTTCCATCATCAGAAGTGACTTCGTATTCTTCACAATTGTATCCCAAAATAGTCTTCTTATTTCCTGTTTTGGTTATTTTATAATTAGTGTCCTCAGCCTGGTCCTCAAGTTCTTCATCGACCATTCCTTGAATTTTATCATAGTCCAGTTTAATTGCAAAGCTTGACTTTTCGCCTTTATCTTCCATTAGCATGACCATAGCTTGATTTTTGGTGTCCATAATAGAGGTTGTTGAACTCCCAGGTCTTTTGGGGTCTTTAAACTCCATACCCATAAATTCGGAATTATTCGAAAGTAAATATTGCATATTCACCGGATCTTCTTTTTTTCCTTTTTTATCGGTAGTTATTATTTCCATCACCATGTATCCGGTGAAATCGTATTCGGCTTCAGTAGGTGCAGGTTTCATCATTCCACCAAACATCCCATCAATTGCTTCATTGGTTTTCCTTTCTGAGGCCTCACTCGCTCTTTTTGTAGCTGCGTTTTCTACTCCTTGGGCTGCAGCATTCTGGATTTTCTTCAAAAGTTGCGCTTGGGAAGGGGTTGCTAATAAGGTTCCGGCGAAAACCATTAGAATTATAATTGAGTTTTTCATAAAAGTTATGGTTAAAAATTTGATTCAATTTCCTAAAAATGAATTAGATACAAAAGTAAAGTACTAAAAAAAAGGCTTAAAATTTAAGCCCTCGCAGTAATTCATCTGTTTTCATTCGCTTTTTCCCTTCCAGCTGGAGTTCCAAAATCTCCAAGATTCCTGAGCCAGTTTGGAATTTCAGAAAGGTTTTACCGTCCGTTTCCCAGTCGCCTGACTGTTTGCCGAGCAGATCTTCTTCGCTGAAAGCGGTCTTAAAAATCTTGCAGGTTTTATCCTGAAATTCCGTCCAAGCAGCAGGATAGGGAGAAAGTCCTTTTACCAAATTGTGAATGGATTCGGCTGATTTCGTCCAGTCGATTTTGCAGGTTTCTTTGAAAATTTTAGGGGCGTGATGGAGTGCTTGAGATTCATCCTGAATACTCGGATTGACTTCGTCTTTCGAAATTGCTTCTACAGTTTTGACAACCAAATCCGCACCGATGGTCATCAATTTTTCATAAACCGTCCCGAGATCGTCTTCAGGATAGATTGTGATTTTTTCCTGATAAATAATGCTTCCCGTATCGATCTCATGCTTGAGGAAAAATGTTGTAACACCGGTTTCCTTCTCTCCATTGATGATCGCCCAATTGATAGGTGCGGCACCCCGGTAGTTGGGTAGGAGAGAGGCATGGAGATTGAATGTGCCCAAAGGCGGCATATTCCAAACAGCTTCCGGCAGCATTCGAAAGGCGACGACGATTTGAAGATCAGCATTTAGATCCTTTAATTCCTGCTGGAATTCCGGGTTTTTCAGGTTTGTAGGTTGCAGGATGTGGAGTCCAAGCTTTTCAGCGGCTTGCTTTACAGGCGAACCTACGAGTTTCTGTCCTCGGCCTTGTGGTTTGTCCGGCGCGGTGAGGACACCGACCACATTCCAACCTGCTTCCACCAATTTTTCCAGTGCTGGCACGGCAAATTCCGGGGTGCCCATGTAAATTATTCTAAGATCCTTTTCTATCACTTCGTTATTCGACTTTCAGTGTTCGGTGTTCAATATTTGAAATTTGAAATTTGAGATTTGAGTATCCCAAAGGTATTTTAAGGATTTTTGTTTCTTGGGATTTATTGTCCGAATGTTTGGGAATCCTGAGACTAGTTTTGTCGGATTAGAAATCCTATAATACTGCTTCGGAATTGCAAATTCCGAAGAACAGCCCTTGATGCCGGGAAAAGTTTTTCCTAAAGCGATAATGCCCTCGTAGTGGAGCATGTCAGACAAGTGTTTTTTCCGTCAGGAGAAAGTAATTTCAACTGGGTAGTAAGACTAACCACTTGACTTCCATCTTTCTTGAGCTTGGCTTTAAGGTATTTCCAATAGTTTCAGTCTGATTTTGAGGGATTCAAAATCGCGATCAAGACCATTTCTTCGTGGAGTTCCCTTTTCTCCATAGATCTCGTTCTTGATTGTATTCCAAGTTTTGGGGCTCAATGTATTTTCTGTTTTATTAATTAGATTATTTTATACTTATTATAGATGTAAGGATATCTCTAAAACTTAAAAATTCAGATGAATTATTATCTAAAATCTTATCGAGGTTAAAAAAATGACTTGTTGTAGGTGATTCGCTTCTTAAGTTTAAATAGTCTATTTCCACACTTAAAATTGTCATAAACTCAAAATAGCCTCTTTTTTTCGCTTTTTGGTGACTTTTTTCAGCTTCACCTATTCTATTGTGAATATTAGAATAATCCCTTCCCCCTTTTATTTCTATGGATATCAACCCTCTCTTTTGAGAAAGGAGTTTTTCTGTTATTTCTATATCAGGATCTGCAGAAAATGCTATTTCCACCTCCCTACCCGTATCATTAATTAGAGTAATTTTATTTGGTGTAGAATTAATAATGTTTTTGGAAACGATTTCCTTAATCATATAAAATATCTTTTGAGATGCAATTTGACCATACTCATTGTTTCTAGACCCTCTGAATTGAGGTCCCAAAGTTAGAAGTTGAAGATCTGAAATAGTTTCAAAAGTAAATTCATCAATTCCATTGACGATATTTTCCCCACACTTAGCAAGTGTTTCGCATAAGAATTCAAGATTTGATGCAGCCGTTTTGGAGAGTATTCCTTTTTCTTCCATTAATTTGAATCCACCGAATGGGCCTTTACTGAAAAATTCTTTTTGTGAAAACCCATAAAGTAAACGATAATATCCTAGTAAATATGGATTCGTTTTTAGAATGATGGGTGAAGAGAAAAACAATTCTCCTCTTAATCCATGAGCAGCTAATTTGTTCAATGAACTTTTATTGATAAATTTAGACAGCTCACTGTTAATTTCCTCAATATCTAAAACTGAAACTGTTGCAGTAAGAGATTTTTTAAAGTATTGTTCCTTTATTAATTTCAGTCTATAAAAAAAATTAATTTGAAGTTCAGTGCTTAAAATTAATGCTTGGTTTTTCATTAGCTATTCTTTTTTTTGAAATACTTATATATTCGTCTTTTAATTCTATACCATGAAAATTCCTATATAATTTTTCACAAACAACACCCACCGTACCAGATCCAAAAAATGGATCTAATATGAATTCACCTTCTAATGATGAGGCTAAGATCATTGGTTTTACCAATTCTTCAGGGAAAGTAGCAAAATGAGCTCCAGAGAAAGGTTCAGTATTAATTGACCAGACACTTCGTTTATTTCTAGATTTTTTTTGATCAACTGACGGCTCTTTTATACTTTCTTGATTAAAAAAGTATTTTTCTGATTTAGAAAGTAAAAATATATACTCATGAGATTGAGTAGGTCTATCTTTGACAGATTCTGGTTGGCAATTTGGTTTGTGCCAAATTATGTCCGAACGTAAATACCATCCATCGGCTTGAAGAGCAAACGCTAATCTCCATGGAAGTCCAATTAAGTCTTTTGGCTTTAGTCCTTTGGGAGTGGGTGGTCTATAACTCATTGTTCTTGCCGGATTTTTTTTATCTTCTGCTCTCCAAGATCTATTTCCGCTAGTGTAAGAATCTCCAATGTTGATCCAAAGAGTACCATTATCTTTTAATTTCCCCTTAATCTTTCTGAAGACATCAACCAAACTACTTATGTAATCATTGATGTCATTTTCCGCTCCTATTTGACCAAAATATCCATAATCTCTAAGTCCCCAATAGGGTGGACTAGTTATGCAACTCGAGTAAAAATTATTGGGTAATGATTCAATAATTTTCCTCGAATCGCCTAAGATTATTTGGCTTTTTTTTAAGTCGATGTTTAAATCCTGTTCCTCAAATTTTTCTAAAAGCATGTTGTAAATTACGAATTCATAATTAATTGTTAGTATATCAAATACTTTTCCCTTTTCCCCTCAAATTCCTTCAATCCAGCCTTCCAGCTTTCTCGAATCTCTGATTCACTTTTCCCCGCAAGAATCTGCTTTTTAAGCTCATCCGTTCCGACCAAAGTATTAAAGTAATTATTGAAGAATTTCTCCCTCATCCCGGATTTGTAGTAGGCTTCGAGGAGATATTCCAGGGTAAACTGATGATCCATTGATTCTCCTCTTAAGTCTCTCCCATAGCAAAGTTTGTCCTGAAGCGGTGGTGTTTTGGACATGCCATCAATGCTGACAGGTGTGAATTGGAAATCG
Source organism: Algoriphagus sp. (assembly GCF_046296635.1). Classification (GTDB taxonomy): domain Bacteria; phylum Bacteroidota; class Bacteroidia; order Cytophagales; family Cyclobacteriaceae; genus Algoriphagus. The sequence goes on from NZ_JBKBKZ010000011.1 coordinate 89,406, forward strand.
CCGAATTTGGGATCAGGATATCCATAAACTTGGAAAGGGAAGTAGGTGCCTCGACCCAAGGAAACGACTGTGCCCTCGAAAAGGCAAGTGCTTGGGTAAAGCTTGATAGCTAGATCGGTGGGCAAGTTAGGTGAAGGCTTTACTGGAAGGCTGTATGCCATTTGCCGATTCCAGTTTGTCACAGGAATCACTTCAAGATCCACTGTCAAACCACCTTTCAGCCATTTTTCTCCATTGATCATCTTGGCCAGTTCGCCTACGGTTAAACCATGGACAATCGGGATGTTATGCATTCCGACGAATGATTCGAAGCCCGGCTTGAGCATCGGCCCATCGATATATCCACCATTTGGATTAGGACGATCGAAGATAATGACCTTTTTGCCTTGCTCTGCGCAAGCTTCCATCACATAGTGCATCGTGCTGATGTAGGTGAAAAAGCGTGTTCCTACGTCTTGAAGGTCGAAAATCACCACATCAAGGTCTGCAATTTGCGCCGCTGATGGTTTTTTGTTATTTCCATAAAGTGAAACTATCGGTAAGCCGGTTCTTTGATCAATGCTATTATCGACTTTCTCCCCGGCATCTGCAGTTCCTCGGAATCCATGTTCTGGCACAAAAACTTTTTTCACCTGAACGCCTTTTTCCAAAAGAAAATCAACCACATGTTTGTTTGCTGACTGAGGCATAATGCTGGTTTGATTTCCGACAAAACCGACTCTTTTTCCCTCAAGAAGTGGGAGATAGAGTTCAGACTGTTCCGCACCAGTCAATATAGGCTGTTGTGCTTCTGACAATTTTGGGTGGCAATGGAAAAGAGAAAAAACCAAAAAGTAAATCAGGAATGAATTTTTCGTTTGCTTCATGCTATTTTGCGGGGATTTTGAACAAATTAAATCAAGCCCTTGAACCTTTCCTATTTCATTGCCAAAAGAATCAGCTTCAGACAGGCCGGAGGATTTTCGGGTACTATTCATCGGATTGCTGTCGGAAGTTTAGCCTTGGGACTCGGTGTTTCAATCTTGGCAATCATGGTCTTGGGTGGCTTTCAAAGCACAGTTTCGGACCGTGTTTTCGGATTTACTGGGCACTTTCAGGTTCAGCGCTTTCAAATGAGCAACGCTTTCGAGGAAGCTCCTTTTTCACTTAATTCCGAATTTGCTCAAAAGTCAAAAAACCTGCCATTTCTCACTAGAATTCAATCTTTCGCACATAAAGCAGCTTTGCTCAAAGGTGATGAGGAGGTAGAAGGTGTTTTGGTCAAAGGAGTGGGTCGGGATTTTGACACACTTTCTTTCGCAAAGTATCTGACGGAGGGACGAATGTTGCATTTGCCTGATTCTGGCACGAGCAATGAGGTTTTACTGAGCAAGTTTATTGCGAATAAGTTGCTGCTGAAGGTTGGAGACAAGGTAACGCTCTATTTTGTCCAGGATCCGCCTAGATTCAGAAGGGTAGAAGTGGTGGGGATATTTGAAACTTACTTGGAAAACTTCGATGAGAAAATCGTGATTGGCGAACTGCAGACCATCCGAAATCTGAATGGCTGGACTGCTGATCAGGTAGGTGGCTTGGAGATTTTTGTTGACAATCCGAAAAAGACTGCGACTTACTTTCCTTTGATCGAACAGGAAATGGATCTCAACCTAAAGCTCATCGACAGTCAGGATCGGTTTTTGGAGATTTTTGATTGGCTATCATTGCTCGATACCAATGTGGTTGTATTCATTTCATTAATCGGCTTCGTGGCGATTTTCAACATGGGTGCTATACTTTTTATTCTGATCATGGAGCGAACTCAAATGATTGGGTTGCTTAAAGCATTGGGAGCAAGAAATGCTCAGGTGAGGCGAATTTTCTTTTGGAACGGTATGAAAATTTTGGGCAGGGGATTGCTTCTGGGAAATCTTTTTGGACTTGGAATCGGGTTTTTGCAAGACCAATTCAAATTGGTACCGCTGGATGCAGCTAGTTACTACATGGGTTATGTTCCGATTGAGTGGAATTGGCCAGTATTCATATGGCTTAATGTTGGGATTGCTCTTTTGACGGCTATTGTGCTTTGGATTCCGGTTTTAGTGATTTCCAAAGTTGATCCGATCAAGTCGATCCGATTTGATTGAGTTTGTAGGGAGAAAAAACACTCTTGATTTTCATCCAAATCACTCCTAAGACAGCTTCTTTGAAGATCCCTCTACTCATTTTGGAAGTGCCTTTAGTCCGGTCAGTGAAAATAATTGGCACTTCAATGATCTTGAATCCAAGTTTCCAGGTTGTGAATTTCATTTCGATCTGAAAGGCATAACCTATGAATTTCACTTCGTCCAAGAGAATACCTTCCAACACACTGCGATGATAACATTTGAAACCTGCTGTGGCATCTTTGATTGGAAGTCCGGTGATAAACTTCACATACACGCTAGCAAAGTATGACATCAAGACTCTGCCGATGGGCCAGTTGACCACATTCACTCCTGTGATGTATCGAGAGCCGATTGCAAGGTCGAAATTCCGCTCTTTCACAGCATCATAGAGTCGAATCAAATCTTTCGGGTCGTGAGAAAAATCACAGTCCATTTCAAAAATGAAATCGTAAGACCGCTCCAAGGCCCATTTGAAACCGGTGATGTAGGCAGTCCCTAATCCTAGTTTCCCCTTTCGTTCTATAAGGTGAAGCTGATCAAGATAAGTAGATTGCAGGGTTTTGACGACAGTAGCTGTACCATCGGGTGAACCGTCATCGATGACCAAAAGCTCAAAACTGCCTTCCAATTCCATAACTGCTTGAACCATTTCACTGATGTTCTCCAGTTCGTTGAAAGTTGGAATGATGACGAGTTTTCGGTGGTCCATAGTGCAGTCAATGGGCAAAAGTAAGATTTAGCTGCGATTTTTGAAGAGTGGTCGAGATGAATTTTGCTTAAAAGCTAGTTTTGTTTCAATTGGAAAGCTCGAATGCATTTCTGAATTTTGGAGAATCTAGAAAATAAAAATATGCCTACAATTGAAAATATCAGAAATGGATTGATTGATAAAATTCTTTCTATCCAAAACAAGGACTTTTTGAAGCATTAGACAGAATTATTTCTAGCAACACCAAGAAGATAGAAGTTAAGAGTCTAACTTCTGACCAGAAAATCATGCTGGAAATGAGCGAGGAGGATATCTTAAATGGAAGGCTTATTTCTCAAGAGGCAATCGAAAAAAGGAATCTTGAATGGCTAAACGCAAAGTAGTTTGGACAAAAACAGCCGATCTTCAATTGTCAATCTTAGAAGGTAAACAAAAAGACCTAATTCATAAAAACACTCCAGTAATTGTTCACGAAGTTCTGTACTGCTAAAATTACTTTTATAAAATCCGGATCAAATGACCCCACAAATGCCCCGCCACGTAGCGATCGTTAGTTATTTTTCAATTGGAGCCTATGATACAGAAACTGTCGATGAGGACAAAATCCTTTCAGATGTTTTGACTGAACTTGGCATTTCCCATGAAGTTGTGATTTGGTCTGACCCAGATGTGGAATGGGAGAATTTTTCAACGCTTTTGATCAAATCTGTTTGGGATTATTTCGACTATTATCCTGAGTTTCTGGATTGGATTGAGAAAATGAAAACGCTGAATATCCCTGTCTGGAATAGTTTAGACACGATTTTATGGAACTCTTCCAAAGAGTATTTATTAGAAATTGAGGAAAAAGGCTTCCCCGTGATTTCAGGTTTGATTCTGGAAGCGGAATCAAAACCCGATTTGAATTTGATCCGGGAAAAAATAAAATCAGATACCATTGTCGTCAAACCTTTGGTAAGTGGTGGAGCGAAAAACACCCTGAAAATCCAGCTTTCCGAGTGGGACAATTATTCCCAAAAACTTGAAGACTTGCTTCAAGAGGAAGATTTTCTTGTACAGCCTTACGTTTCAGAAGTGGCTGAGGTGGGAGAATATTCGCTCCTCTTTTTCAATGGAAAATTTTCGCATGCAGTACTCAAAACTCCTGCAAAGTCAGATTTTCGGGTACAGCATTATTTTGGTGGAACGATCCAAGTGATTGATCCCAAACCCGAAATGCTGGAATCTTGCCAGAAACTGATGAATACTTTTGCGCCAAACACGCTTTATGGAAGAGTGGACGGAGTAGAAATCGAAGGAGTATTCCATCTGATGGAATTGGAACTGATCGAACCGTACTTGTTTCTGGCACTTACCGAAGATGCCATTCCGAATTATAAGGAGGCATTGAAAGAGCGGCTTTTGGGCTTTGGAGCTCTACCTGAATAAGAAATACATATGATTTACAAAAAAGGAATGTCGGTTTAAACTCCAATCCTAAACTGCCTTATGCACTTTTTTTAACCGCAAGGAGTTCGCAAAGTCACGCAAAGATTTTTCACCACAAAGAGGGAAATGAGTAATTGGTTTTGAGGACTTAAAAGTGCCAACGGCACGTCCCGTAATAGCCCAGTATGGAATGCTGGGTTAAATGGGAATGGTCAAGGTTAGAGTGCTGAAGGCACGATCTGTTTTTTTACCACTGAGACGCAGAGGCAGCGGAGTTTTTTGCCTATAGAGAAAAAGCTAAAGCTTTTTTAAGAACAAAATTCCTCCATTCTGCTACTTGCGTAATCACTTCCTCTCTTAGCAGCTTCTCGAATCAGACCGCAACCTTCAGGATTACCCATCTTGGCAAGACAGATTCCCTTTTTTCCAAGTGCCTCGTAATGATCCGGATTGTTTTTCAATACAAAATCGAAATCTTCCAAAGCCCAATTGAGATAGCCAATCTTTAGCATTGCAAAACCACGATTATAGCGAGCTACAATGTTGTTTGGCTCTTTTTTGAGATAAGTATTGAAGGAGGCCGCAGCACCGTAAATATCACCACGGCTTGCACGGGCCATGCCTGTGTAGTAATAAATTGGTGCAAAATCCGGGTTCATCTTTTCGGCTTGCTTGAGGAAAAGTTCAGCCTTTTCCCATTTTTCCAGCATCAATTCACAGCGCCCTGCCAAGTACAGGATTTCAAAATCTTCCGGGTCAATATTGGAAGCTTTTAAAATGTATAATTCAGCTTTGGTGTATTGTTCTTTTTCAAATAGGATCTTGCCTATGCCTGCATGTGCTTGTGAATAATTGTTGTCAATAGACAGGATTCGTTTATAATCTACTATAGCCTCATCATGTCGCTTCAATTCTTCATAGGATCTAGCTCTCATGTGCAATGATTTAATATCAGTAACATGAAAAAATAGCCTTTGATTGATCCCGGAAATCGCCTTTTCATAGTTCCCTGAATTATACAATACCTCAATTTCTGCTGGATCAGAACAGGAAAATAATAAAAGTAAAGATGAAAATATCGTAAATATATGATTGAGTCGTTTCATAACGAAATAAACAAATATATTTAGAAAAAGTAAAATGCCACTTGAAAAAAAATATGTGTCTTTAACTTCTTTTAAAGCAAAAAAGCTGTTCTAAAACAGCCTCTTTGTATTCTAAATCCAGTCGAGATGATTTTTTGTCAAGTTGCTTTCCGCATCCCCGGTATTCAAAGTAGAAGCGGGTTCAAATAACATTAACCAAACTTCCTCCTTTGCCACCGGTCGATGCTCAATTCCTTTTGGAACAATCAGGAATTCATTTTCTTCGATGAGTATCGTCTTATCCCGCAATTCCATTTTAAGGCTGCCTTTGACCACAAAGAAAAGCTCGTCTTCCTCATCATGTTTGTGCCAGACAAATTCACCTTGAAGCTTTGTTAGTTTAACCTGCTGCCCATTGAGTTCTCCCGCGATCTTTGGCGACCAATGCTCGCTGAAAAGCCCGAATTTCTGATTTAGATTGACTTTTTCCATATCTTGATTCATCAAAGATTTGTTTAATAACAGGAGAGATGATAAGAATTTCTTTAGAAATATTAACTTTTTAAAATCCCCCTAACCCACTTAAAAAGGGGGAGTTGCCTTAATTTCTTGTCAATAGTTTTATTATAACTTCCTTCGATGAATTTGATTTAAACTAAAATTTCTCAAAGAACTCCTTTGGTACTAGGTAACTGATTGATATTTCTTGGGTCACGCATCACTGCCATTTTGATGGCTCGGGCAAGTCCTTTGAAAGTCGCTTCGATTTTATGGTGCTCATTTTCGCCTTCAACTTTGATGTTCAGATTGCATTTTGCAGTATCTGAGAAGGATTTGAAGAAGTGATAGAACATCTCTGTAGGCATGTCACCGACTTTTTCGCGCTTGAAGTCAGCTTCCCAAACCAACCATGGACGGCCACCGAAATCAATCGCAACCTGCGCCAGCGCATCGTCCATCGCAAGCAAGAAGCCATAGCGATAGATTCCTTTCTTGTCTCCGAGTGCTTTAAGGTAGGCTTCGCCTAAAGCCAAAGCCGTATCCTCGATCGTGTGATGTTCATCAATATGCAAGTCTCCGTTGACTTTAATTTCCAAATCAGTGCTTCCGTGCTTTCCCAATTGCTCCAGCATGTGGTCAAAGAAATGCAGTCCGGTGGAAATCTTGCATTGACCACTTCCATCCAAATTTAATTTGATGTAGATGTCAGTCTCTGAAGTTTTCCGGTTCACTTCAGCCGAGCGGGGAGGCATCTTGAGGAAATTGTAAATCTCGTCCCAATCTTTGGTAGAAAGTGCTGCCTCGGAATTTGGATCACCAATGAAAATAGCCTTAGAGCCCAGATTTTTCGCTAGTTCCACATCTGTTTTACGATCGCCAATCACATAGGAATTTGCTAAGTCATATTCGTCAGTGAAATATTGAGTCAATAGTCCAGTCCGTGGTTTCCGAGTTGGGGCATTTTCATGTTCGAAGGACTTGTCAACATGTATTGCTTTAAAGAAGATATTTTCCTGCTCCAGTGTTTTGAGCATTTTGTATTGGGCTGGCCAAAAGTCTTTTTCCGGGAAAGAATCAGTTCCCAAACCATCCTGATTGGTCACCATAACCAATTCAAAGTCCAATTCTTCAGCAATTTTGCGAAGGTTAGATATGGCTTTTGGAAGGAATTCAAGTTTTTCCAAACTATCAACCTGAAAATCTGTTGGCGGTTCTTTGATGATCGTGCCGTCACGATCTATGAAGAGTAACTTTTTCATTTACGATTTAAGAATTACGATTTACGAGCTGAAATTGAGAGTTTTGCCTTATTCGCTCAATCTTAACTTATTCTTAGTTATGCTGCTTCTCCAGAAGCTGCACTGAGTTTTCTAACAATATCCTGCTTCTGGAGAAGCAGGATAACGGAAGAGTAATTTTTTCATTTACGATTTACGATTTTAGCCTTACGAGCTGAAAGGGAAAGTTTTACCTTATTCGCTCAATATTAACTTATTCTTAATTGTACTGCTTCTCCAGAACCTGCACTGAGTTTTCTAACAATATCCTGCTTCTGGAGAAGCAGGATAACGGAATTTTTTAAATATCGAATATCGAATGCTGAATTTCGAATAAAGAAGTAAATCCAATTTTTGAATCTTCCAATTTTTCAATCCAAACAAACCTTCCTCAACGCCCCCAAAAGCGCCTCATTTTCTGCCCGAGTTCCGACGGTAATCCTTAAGCAATCCTCACAAAGCAGAACCTTAGCACGATTCCTTACAATTACTTTCTCTGCTATCAGATCATTGTAGACTTGGGTTGCATTTGGGATTCGGACCAGAAGGAAATTGGCGTGTGATGGATGAATCTTCTGTACAAATGGGAGTTTTGCCAATTCGCTTTGGAGAAAATCCCGCTCCTCCAGGATCTCTTTGATCATCTGATCGACTTTCCCTTTATTCTGAATTGCTGCCAAAACCGTGTCCTGAGTCAGGCCGGAAATATTGTAAGGTGGCTTAATACGATTCAAAATCCGTATAATTTCCTCGCTTGCAAAGGCCATCCCAAGTCGAAGAGAAGCCAATCCCCAAGCCTTGGAGAAGGTCTGCATCACGAGCAGATTCGGGAAGTTTATCAATTCTGTAGTGAAGCTTGGTTCATCACTGAAGTCAATGTAAGCTTCATCCACGACCACCAATCCTTTGAAATTATTGAGCAAAAAGAGAATATCTTCCCGCTTTGCTTTATTGGCTGATGGATTATTTGGAGAGCAGATAAACAAGATTTTTGAGTGCTCGTCGGCAGCTGCTAAGGTCTTTTCCGGCTGGAGTTGGAAGTCTTCGGAAAGCGAGACTTTTCTGATTTCCACGTCATTAATTCCCGCGCTGACCTCGTACATGCCGTAGGTTGGAGGAAGAAGAATGACATGGTCTTTGCCAGGGTTGCAGAATGCACGGAAAAGCAAATCAATGGCTTCATCCGAACCGTTTCCCAAGAAAATCTGAGTTGGGCTTACTTGCTTTATTTTCGAGATTTTCTCCTTCAGATCACTTTGATAAGGATCCGGATATCGGTTGAAATCCTGATCCGTGATTGATCCAAATGGGTTTTCATTGGCATCCAAGAAGATTCCAATTTTGCCGGTATATTCGTCTCGAGCTGAAGTGTAGGGCTGTAGTTTTGCAATATGTGGTCGCAAAAGTGAGTTTAGATCAAAGCTCATTTCTTCTTCTCTTTCAGGTAGTTGAGTCGAATGGTCACTGCATTTTTGTGGGCTTCGAGAAGTTCATTGGCTGCCATCACTTCCACTACTGGCCCGAGTTTTATCAGTCCTTCTGCAGTGATTTTTTGATAGGTGATTTTCTTCACAAAGCTGTCCAAAGACACGCCACTGTAATTACGGGCATAGCCATAAGTTGGAAGCGTGTGATTGGTGCCTGAGGCATAATCACCGGCTGATTCAGGAGTGAAATTTCCTATGAATACTGAACCTGCATTATAAATCGCAGCAGCAGCTTCCTCTTCATTTTCCACTGCAATGATCAAATGCTCCGGCGCATAGTCATTGATCAATGCCAATGCCTCTTCCTGATCTTCCATCACGACAGCAGTTGAATTTTCTAGCGCCTTGTAGGCGATATCTTTTCTAGGCAATTTTTCCACCTGATCGTTGATTTCCTTTAGTACTTTTTTGGCAAATTTCTCCGAAGGAGTCACCAAAACAACTTGTGAATCAATGCCATGCTCTGCCTGAGAGAGTAAATCGGAAGCTACAAATGCCGGAACTGCGGTTTCATCGGCATAAACCAAAACCTCAGACGGACCTGCAGGCATGTCGATCGCAACACCGTATTTGGTAGCCAATTGTTTGGCGGCAGTTACGTATTGATTTCCCGGACCAAAGATTTTGTCCACTTTGGGAACACTTTCTGTCCCGAAAGTAAGAGCAGCAACTGCTTGGGCGCCTCCAACTTTGACGATTTTATTGATACCAATAAGTGATGCTGTGTAAAGAATCGCCGGATGGATTTTCCCTTCCCGATTTGGAGGCGAGCAAATTACAATTTCAGGGCAACCTGCCAGCTTTGCCGGAATGCCCAGCATCAAGACCGTACTGAAAAGTGGAGCTGTGCCACCGGGTATGTATAAACCTACCCGCTGGATAGGTACACTTTTTCTTCTACAAATCACGCCAGGCATCACTTCCTCTATAAGTTCAGGCTGCACCTGAGCAGCATGGAATCGCTCAATATTTACCTTGGCAACTTGGATCGCATCTTTCAATTCCTTACTGACAAGTCCTGCTGAGGCTTGGATTTCTGCCTCAGAAACCAACAGGTTTTCCAAATGAACATGATCATATTCCTGCGCAAATTTCTTCAACGCTTTGTCGCCACTGCGCTCTACTTTTTTCAAAATAGGCTTGACGATCTTATTGATTTCCTTGGTTTTTTGCACAGGGCGTGCTAGTTCTTTTTTCCACTTTTCAGGAGAAGGATTGACCAGGAGTTGCATAATTATTGAATTGAATAGCTTAAAATTTCTTTAGATAACCATTTTCTCGATTGGGACGACTAGGATTCCCTCTGCACCTGCAGCCCGGAGTTCCTCAATATTTTCCCAAAATTGATCTTCACTCAGTACAGAATGCACTGAAGACCAACCCGCCTGTGCCAAAGGTAAAATCGTCGGGCTTCTCATTCCCGGAATCAAGCTGATAATTTTTGCCAGGGATTCATTTGGCGCATTGAGCAATACGTATTTGCTGCTTTTGCCTTTTTGGACAGCGTTGATTCTGAACAGAAGTTTGTCGAGAATGACTTTCTTCCAATCAGCTAAATTCTTGTTCCCGATTAGTACAGCTTCTGATTTGAATACTTCCTCGACTTCTTTGAGGCCATTCATCATTAGGGTGGAACCTGAACTCACAATGTCAAATATCCCTTCAGCCAATCCGATACTTGGAGCAATCTCCACTGAACCACTGATTTCGTGGATTTCGGCATTGATTCCTTTTAATTTGAGAAAGTCTCCAAGGATTTTTGGGTAGGAGGTTGCGATGTTTTTTCCTTGAAAATAAGAGAGACCTTCAAAGTCTTCACCTTTTGGGATGGCGAGCGAAAGTCTGCATTTGGAGAAACCAAGTGTCTTTAATGTAAGAACATCTTTGCCTTTTTCCTCAACCTCATTTTGTCCTACGATTCCTAAATCAGCAACTCCGTCGGCTACATAGCCCGGAATATCATCATCACGTAGAAATAGGAATTCAACCGGAAAATTGGTGGAAGTGGACTTCAATTTGCCCGTTCCATTGTAAAATTTGATGCCACACTCCTTGATTAGGCTAAGTGAGTCATCGGAAAGTCTGCCGCTTTTTTGGACAGCAATGCGGATTATTTGTTCCATGGGGACAAGTTACGCTAGGAAAGTTTTGGTTTAAATTAAATTTTGGTGAATGGCCGAATCCCTGTCATCAGCATCACCGGGTGGGGGTGTATGTATCTTCCTCAGGAGGAATGATGGATATGATGCAACACATCTGCGTGCAGATCAAAAGCTAAAAGTTCAATATTTCTATTGGTGTTTTCCATTTAAGAGCGCAAAGATAGAATTGCTAAAAGAACATGCAAGGGCGGAAATGGTTTTTTTGGGCGAGAAGAAAAATCATTTATTTTCATCTTATGGCTATTGTATATTCCATCAGCGAGATACCAATCCGAATTCCAACGGAACGTTGGGAACATGTTATTTTAGGCCACCCTGAAATGATCGACTTAGAATTAGAGGTGCTTGAGACGATTAAAAATCCTGATTTTATATTTCAAGGAAAAAACTTGGAGAAAATTGCGGTTAAAGATTATTTAAGCAACTTAGGCAAGTTTATCGTTGTTGTCTACAAAGAATTGAATAAAGAGGATGGGTTTTTGGTAACCTCTTTTTTGACTTCAAAATTGAGTAGATTAAAAAAGAAAAAAATGATATGGAAGAAATAGCATATAAAGACATAAAAGCTGTATTACCTTATTTTCTAAAGCATAAATTTCTGTGGACAAATTATGACGATAAAGCAGACGTTTTATATGTTCATTTTAAGGAAAAGGCAATTTCAGATGATTCTGAAATCACGGACGACGATTTAATTATTCGTTATGAAAAAGGTGAAGTGGTTGGAATAACAGTTTTAAACGCAAGTAAGCGGATGTAATCTCCTGATTTTTCAAATTAAATTCCCGCAGACCTGACTGCCGTCAGGCAAGTTTTTCACAGAAAAAGCCACAGACCTGCCTTCCGCAGGCAGGTTTCCGTAGATTTTTGCCGAGTCTTGATACTTGATACCCTATACTAGCTACTATCTTTCAATCTATCATTTGTAGCTGGTAATGCCTGATCGGTTTTTCGCCCATCAGGTGCTCTATGAAGTAGTCCCATCGTTTTTTAGTGAAATAATCACCCGGTGGACGTCCAAAACTGTGATTTCGGCTTGGCCAAATGAACAGATCGAAGTCTTTGCCGGCCTTGATTAGGTTTTCTGCAAGTTTAAATGTGGCTGAAGGATTGACGTTTTCGTCGATTCCACCATGGGCCAAGAGGAGATGCCCTTTAAGATTGGCTGCATTGGTGATGTTGGATTGTTCGTGATAATAATCCCCAACAGGGTAACCCATGTACATTTCCGGCCACCAGGCTTTTTCCATCCGGAAATCGTGATCACCCGCAGAGGCCACACCTACTTTATAAAAATCCGGATGTAAAAGCATCGCTCTCCCGGCATCATATCCGCCCGCGGAATGACCGAAAATTCCGACTTTAGTTATGTCAATAAACTGCACTTTGCTTGCCAATTGAGTGATTGCAAGCACATGGTCTGTGGTGCCATCTCCAAGATTTCGGTAGGATGCATCCGAGAAAGCCTTTGATCGGCCAAATCCTCCCATACCATCCACAGTCGCGACAATAAATCCAAGCTCAGCCATCGGTTGCTGATGACCAAAAAGTCCAGCTTTGAAGGTTTTGGGACTAGTAGAAGTATGCGGCCCAGAGTAGGTATAGTCGATGATTGGGTACTTTTTCTTGGAACTGAAAGTTGTCGGGAGAAAGTAAACTCCATGGATTTCAGTTTTTCCGTCCTTAGCTGTTGCCATAAATGGAACCGGAGATTTGTAACCTCGACTTTTTAGCTTGGAAATGTCTGCCTCTGAAATTTTTTGCAGATGATTCCCTGTTTTCAGATCGATCAGAATGGATTGCGTAGGTTGATTTACAGTAGAATAATTATCAACTGCAAGTTTACCATCGGAGGAAATGTAAATCTCATGGTAAGCATTTTCTGGAGTTAACAATTGCAGGTCTGAGCCATCGAGATTGACACGATACAAATGGTTGAAGTAAGGATTTCTTCCCGATTCTTTTCCTGAAGCTTCAAAATAAATCACCCCATTTTCTTCATCGAGATGACTCAATTTGTTGACCACATACTCGCCGGAAGTGATTGCATTTATTTCTTTACCAGTATTCCAATCCATTAAATACAACTGATTCCAGCCGGATTTTTCGGAACCTAAAATGAAGTGACCATTTTTCAACCTTCGGAAAACATTATCCCGGTTGACGTGAGTAGGAGAGGATTCGGAGAAAATTTTCCTCGTTTCCAAGGATTCTACATCAATTTCGAGTAAGTGATATTCCTTGTATCCACGGAGGATATGAAAACCGCTTAGCTTTTTACTGTCGTCGGACCAGCGAAGATTGATTCCGATAAAATGCGGCGAAGTCAGTTCAGGAAGCTTTTTCTCCTTCTTTTTTTCCAGATCAAAAATTACCGGAATATACTTGACCACCGTACTGTCTCCGGGAGATCCTCGGTAGTAGGACAGTAATTCCGGTCGGAATTTTTCGTCTTTGCTCCAATCTAACAGGTACATTTTTTCAGCGATCCTTAGATCCACTATCTGTGTGAAAATCTTTTTGGAATCAGGTGACCAGGTGACCATAAAATGAGCAGGACGCTCACCGTTTTCTCCATAGATCATATCACTCCAACCCCAAAATGAAGCATATTCAAAGTCTTTTTTACCATCTAGACTCAGTTGAGTTTCTTCCCCGGTTGTGAGATTTTTAATGAAAAGATTGTAATTCCTACTGAATGCCTTCCATTTTCGATCAGGTGAAAAAGATTCCATTTCGTTACGTTCTGTAATCGGGATAGCATTTAAAGAACCACTATCCAAATTCCAAGTCCAGTTTTGATTTCTCCATAGAAAAGTCACTGTTTTTCCATTGGCGATAGAAACTCGCTCAATGGGCAGATATGATTGATTTATGGATTCACCGGTTTTTTCTTGAAGGAGCTTCGCCAAAAGTTCATGGTCAAAAGCAACTCCAGTTTCAAATGTCAATGTATTAGTTTTGAAAAATCGCTTTCCATCGGGCGTGAACGTCGAATGGACAAATCCTTTACTTCCCTCTATCCAGTTTGGAATTACTTCCAGGTGATAGATTTGCTTTTCAAGATTTCCCGTCAAAAAATAAGCTGCCCGTTGATAAGTTGCTTCAGTAATTTGTGCTGTCAATTGCTGTGAAATACCGAGGACAAACCAACTGAGCAAAATCGTGATGGTGAATCGTCTTTGAGAGTTCATTTATGAATTGATTAATCGAAGGAAGATTAAATTATAAAAAAAGAAATAGGATCAACCCTGCTTTTGGATGAGTTGATCCTATGAGATATGAAGGGTGAAATAATTTTATCCTGTTGTTTGGAGATTTTAGGTTTCTATTTCAGCTACGATTGGATAGTGGTCAGCTGCGCTGAAAAGCTGGCTTTTCACGCTTTGAATCGCTGGATCGTCTTTCTCCAATATTGGATTCCATACTTGTCCTTTGATCAATTTAAGGCCTTGACTGATGAGAATATGGTCAATCAACACGTTGAAAATATCTCCGGTGATGCGATCCCTGAATTTAGAAGAGTAAGGAGTCCAGCCATAACTGGTCAATTTGGGTTTGGGCAAGGCTGCTTTTAATATCCATTCAGGTTTCCAGATGGAACCTAGGATGAGCTCGACAGCACTTTTGGAGAATCGATTTTCATAAAAATCAAGTTCGAAACCGTCGTTAATGTCACCCATAACGATGACATCCTGACCTTTCGCTAAATACTGTTCGCAACGCTCTCTAATGTGCATACATTCTCCATAAAGCTTCAGCCGATCTCGTTGGGAAATCTGCTCAAAACGGGCGTAGTCCACCCTGTCAAAGATTCCCTTGGATTTGGTATGTGCTATAATCACCCGTGAAATGAAAGTATCATCAATACCCAAAATGCTTAATTCCAGCGGCGGACGGTAGTGCTTGTATTGTTCCTTGATCATCCTGTTGGTGGTATCCATCAGAAATGGTTCATTGAATCGCTCGCCATCTTTCATCTCAGGTGTGAAAAGGACTTTCAGTTTGGATGAATCGTAGATCGCGGCTAATTCCTGTTGACCAGCGGAAGGAAATCCATGAATTGCTTTAAAAGTATTTCCCGGAAGGAAATGATTTGCCCAGCTTTCCAGTTGACCAGATGCGGTTTTCTTCCCATTTACCAAGGTGTCCGGTCCTTCCACTATTCCGAGGAAGTCCAAGTTCATTGCCTGAACTATTTCAGCGAGATGTTTACTGCGATTTCCTTCTTTACCCGTTGTTTTTGGACTGCCGTCTGATTCAAACAAGTCGCGCATCCATTGGACGTTGTAGACTCCGATTCTAAGGTTCATAAAAAAAGCTATTAAAATAAAGTGTTGTTAAATTTACCACTTTACCTTAATAGCTTGAATTTCAGGAATATATTTTTTAGACTTTGATGTAGATTTTTCGCTTATCCATCCAAAACCCGATCAGCCAAATCAGTAGCATATAGCAGATTGAAAATAGAAATGAGGCATTTTTTGGACTTAGCCAACTGGTAAATAAACTGGAGTAAATTTTTCCCTGAAGACTTGTGTCACCGATAGGAATCATTGAGAAAATGGAGATAACTACCCCAGAAAGCACATAAAGAATCAATGGATTTCTGCCAAAAGCTTGGAAAAAGTAAGTCCAAGAAATTTGTTTTCTGATTTCAACAATGAAAATCAATGCACCTAAAATCAATAAATCCCAACCAACAGTCAATGTCACATAAGGACTCGTCCAGATTTTTTTATTGATCGGAAAAGCTAAATCCCACAGGTAGCTGACAGCTATTAATGCTATGCCAGCGATGAAAAGGGTTTGTACAGTTGACGTGGTGTTACCTTTCCGTTGGATCATTTTTCCAACAAGAAATCCTGCAATCACATTGACAATGGATGTTAGGGTGCTTAGAATCCCCTCCGGGTCAAATGGTATACCTTCACCCATGTACATTCGGCTTTCACCGATCAATATGCGGTCAAGTTTGATTGCAGCGTTACCAGTTAAACTATATGAATCACCCGCATCTCCAAAGAAATACATGATTGGCCAATAAGCTAGCAAGGCCATAGCACTAAAAATCCATCCTAGTTTTTCTCCACCCCAATAAAGAATTAATGCGGCGAAGAAGTAACATAAAGCAATTCGCTGAAGCACTCCCACGAGCCGTACTTCTGTCAAATTAATAAAGACGAGCTCTCCAGCTTCATTATAGTCGAAAAACGGAAATGCATTAAGCAACCATCCAATCAGGAAAATCAGGAAAGTTCGCTTTAATACTTTTCTATAAAACTCGCCTTTTGGAATTTCCTGAAGTCGCCTCATGGCAAAGCTCATCGCATTCCCCACTACAAAAAGGAAGGTCGGAAACACCAAGTCTGTCGGTGTGAAACCGTGCCATTCAGCGTGGGCTAAAGGTGCATACATTGCACTCCAACTTCCCGGAGTATTGACGATAATCATGAATGCAATCGTCATACCCCGGAGTACATCCAGGGCAAGGTATCGATTGCTCAAAACCTTGGCTTGTGAATCAATGGTCATAGGTGGTTTTTTGGGTAATATGAATGAATCGAAGATAAAAGTTTATTGGAAAAAATTGGGAAGCAAGACCTGATTAAGTTGATAATAACTGAAAAAATGATGTTCAGCAAAATATAATTTCCCTTTATCGGCAAAAAATCCTAAAAATATTTTTAAGAGGATTTAAAATTTATAAGGGGTTTTACTAATTTGAAGCGCGTTCAAAGAATTGATTTTTAACAATTTAAATTTTTATGAAAAATGAAGAAGCTCATAGCTGTTTTAGTGCTTTTACTAGTTATTGGATTTTCATTGGATTTTATAATAGGAGATAGAGCCCATAAATGGCGAACTATTGAGAATGAAAAATTAATTACAGATGAGTACATCGTCTTTTTGAAGCCGAAGCTTTCCAATCCTGAATTGATAAAAGCCTTCGCAAAACGAAAGGGCATTAACCTCGATACCTTACAGATTTTTTCTGAGGGATCGTTTGGGTTTGTGGCTAGACTGAATAAAGTTCAAATTAAATCGCTTAAAGGATTTATGTATTGGACGGGGATTTTCACTCCAGTGACCGAGATTAGGCCAGATTTTTCAGTTCAGTCTACTCGGGCTCGTATGCAGTCAAATCCAATACCACAAAGCACTCGGGCGAGGATGCAAGGCGATTATGACTCCACTTATCAAAGTTCTCCCGGAGTAGTTTACGTGGGAGGTCCTGTGACGCCATCAGACTTTAGTCGAAAAGTATGGGTTATCGATACGGGAATTGACCGAATGCACCAGGATTTGGCAGCTCAAGTTATTGTAAATGGAGGATTGGCAAGATCATTTGTGCCTTCAGAACAGGATCCTTACGAAGATCTAAATGGACACGGGACCTTTTGTGCAGGTCTCATAGGTGCAAAATCAACCAATACCTCTGATCTAAATGTTCGAATGAACGGTGTTGCCCCAGGTGCCAAATTAGTGTCGGTTAAAGTTCTGAATTCTTTTGGGGAAGGATCTTGGGGAAGAGTAATGCTAGGATTGACCTTTGCCTTACAAAAATCGAGCGAAGGTGATATCATCTCAATGAGTTTGGGAGGTGATTATCCTGAAGCTTGCCAGTTTTTCAATGGCTCTTGGTTTAATTCCTTCAGGCAAGCAGTAGCAAACAGGAAAGTTTACGTCGTTATGTCCGCCGGAAACATTGATGAAACCGGTAATCCTCAGCAACAAAATTCTTCCACAATCAACTTCCCTGGTTGCCTTCGTGGAGATAATTTTATAACTACAGGATCAATTTCTGTTACGGGGATGACAGGAGGATATAATGTGGTTTTTTCAGATTTTTCATATCTGGGAATTCCGGCAATCGATTTTGTTTCTCCTGGGTTTAAGGTTTTTTCCACGACAAGCGGTGATAATCGCTATGAAATCAGAAGCGGTACTTCAGCCTCAGCCGCTATTGTTTCTGGTATTATCTATGCTAAAGGTGGAGAACTACCTGTAGGAACAGAAAATATTAGGGGAAATGGTTCAGATGAAAACACTAATTATCCTATAGCTAAGATCCAATGAATAATTGGCGAAAAAAGAATATCAAGTTAATTTTCATCTTTCCCTTTCTGAGGATTTAGAAGAAAGATTTTTGTTGATTACTTTTAGGTCATTTTGAATTTGGGTAATAATATTACGATAACGCATGTCCTTTTTTAATTCAGCGAAAATGGGATTGTATTCTGTGAAAAAAGTATCCCTCCAGCCTCTTTCATACGCTATTTGAAGGTATTTTAAGGATTCAGCAGGTTGGTTTTTGACGGCATATGCTACAGCCAGATCCAAGGGTAGGTAATAATCCTCGTATCCTAAACTCATCGCTTCAAGTTTTACTTGAGTACATTCTTTCAGGATAGAATCTGCCAAATGTGACATTTCTCTTTGTTTCAAAAGATAGGAAAATGCAAGAGGTACTGAGGAATACTTTGGATACTTAGCGCCTTCAAAATGGGTCATTTCTTTGGCCAAATAACGATATGCCGAGTCAAGCTGATTGCTGTAGAAGTAGATATATCCCAGTACCTTAGAATCCAAATAGTCCATTTTTTTGACTTTTTCGGCTTGGAACCAAGCTGAATCTAATTTTCCTTCTTTAATGAACGAAAATGCCTTGAGTTCATAAGTTCCAGCTTGTTTAGATTGCTGAAGAGAATTGTCAAAAAAACGTTGTGCAGTTTCAAAATCTCCAAGTATCTTATATGTCCAGCCAAGATTCTGGGTAGGAATAGGAGATATTGGTCCAAGTTTGGATGATTTTGTCTGAAGTTTTATGGCTTCCTCTAGATTCCCTTTGACAAATTGTATAGTGGCAAGATTGCCTATAGCATCACTTAGGTTGGGATAAAAAGAAAGGGCGGTTTCAAAAGAATTTTTTGCTTTAGTATGTTGACCCTGATCATAATAAACCATTCCTTGAGCATTATAAGCTTCTGCTAATTTGGGTTCTAACTCAAGTGCCTTTGAACTCATCTCCAAACTCTGATCGTACCAAGGGCCATTCGGGTCATCAAAGGCGATTTGATAATAGGTTTTTGCAAGAATCGTATAAGCCAAAGCATAATTTGGGTCTAATGCTATTGCTTTTTTGAGGAGTTCAGAGGCCTCAAAAAACTTTTGAGGATCCTCAAATCCTTCATTGTAAATTTGCTTTGCCTTGAAAAGTAAGTCATAGGCTTCTGCATTAGTGGTTTCCCCTTTTCCAATTTGGATAGATTCTTCGGCTGTTAATTTAACATCCAGGATTTTAGCTATTTCTCGGGCGATATCATTTTGAAGCTGAGTTAAATCTGTTCCTTCCCGAGTGTATTCATCTGTCCAAATGTTTTTATTTTCTTTCGCATCAACTAATTGCAACTTAAACCGATAACCTGAATTAAGCTGCTCTACAGTTCCCTTTAATATAGTTGACACCTGAAGAGCTTCCGAAATGGAGTCAAGAGATTGGCTTTGATTTTTAAAAACGGCCATCGTTTTATATGCAATCGTCTTGATGGAGTTGATTTTAGAAATCTGCCCTATCAAATTTTCAGTCAATCCATCAGTGAAATAGTCTAATTCTGGATTTCCACTTAGATTAATGAAGGGCAACACGGCTACTGATTTTTCTTTTTCCCACACTGAATCCTTCCAAAATGCCGAATAGAGAAATGCGAGCAATAGGATAAAAACAACTCCTAACACTGTCCAAAATTTCCAGTTTTTTTCCTCCTGAACCTTGATGTTCGCTAGAATTTCATGCCGTTTTGGTATAACCAATGGCGGATTTGTCACTGCAAATAGCTCAACTTGCTTCGCCACGTTTTTTAAAGAGAAAAACCCTAAACCTACGGTTTTAAAGTCTACATCATTGTCGATTTCACCGTGAAGTTTTGCGGAAATCAAAATACTTGAAGGCACGCCCACACTTTGAATCCTTGAACTTTGATTCACTGCATCACCAAAAACATCTCCATGATCAAGAATGATATCTCCGCTATGCATTCCGATCCGGAGCTCAAACTTTCGATGTGATTTGGTGACTTCTTGAATTTCAATCGATGCATTTAAAGCTTCACCCGGGGTGTCAAATACTCCTAATATTCCATCCCCAAGTTCTTTAACTATTTGTCCATTGTATTTCCCGAAGATTTCTTGGTGAGTTTGAAGATTCAACTTCATCAGCTCAAATGCAGCATTTTCATCTTGCCCCATCAGACGGGTGTAGCCTACGATATCTGAAAAGAAAACTACAGACTGTTTACGGTTAAGCTCCTGACTCATAAAAAATTTGGTATTTCAGATATGCTATTTTGTTTCTAACTTCCCAAGCTAGGGAATTTTGACTTATTAAAAAAGATCAAAATTTCTGTAAAAAGTGCTATTTACGACTTAATCGCCTTTATTTTGAATCTATATAAATTCCAACCCAGCCCTAAGTTTTCTGTCTCATGATGAGGATTTTCTTAATTTCCCTAATACTCTTTAGTTGTACAGATTCCATATCCACAGGACAAGTATCTGTATCTTGGCAGTTGTTAGAAAATAAATTTACTGACTCCCCACACCATGTCGCTAGGCTTGTTTTGAAAAATAATTCTTCGACACCAATTCAGTCTGGATGGAAACTTTATTTTAATACACCATTTTTATCCATCTATCCAGATGTACAAGACCCTAATTTCAGTATCAAACATCTACAGGGAGACTTTTTTGTCGTGGAGGGAAAAGGGAAAACACCAACAATTCCTATCTCTGGAGAAATCAGCATTGAATATCGATCCAAAGGTCCTTTTCTGAAAAATTCTTATGCTCCGGGAGGTTTGATTTTACTAAGGGCAGACGGGACTCATTTCGAAATTGAAGATTACCACGTCCAGAACATAAGTGTGGATCAACTGGCAAAAATGGCATCACAAACCCCTTTGCCTATTCCGACACCAGCCTACATTTTTCAGCAAAATGAAGGATTATCCATCATTCCAGAAAATAAAATACCGCCTTATTTGCCAAGTCCAAAATCTTGGAAATACACAGGCGAAACACTAAAAATTAGAAATGCCGGACTAGCAGTTGTTGGAATACCGGAATTCATAGATGCTTCCAAACATCTTCTTTTGGCAATCAAAGACGGGTATAAGCCCGAGGTAAATAAGGCAGAAGCGCCGATTAACATCAGAATTGTCAAATCCCCGGAATTAGCCGAAGAAGGGTATGGAATTTCAATCTCAGGAAGAAAAGTGGTGATTTCCGCTTCAACTCCAAAAGGGGCTTTTTATGGTGTTCAATCCTTTTTGGCAATGATGCCTCCAACCTTTTCTACAAATCAGAGCAATGAAATTATCCTTCCCCAAGTAGAAATCAAGGATGAGCCAGCCTATGGATATCGGGGATTTTTCTTGGATGTAGCACGCAATTTCCAGCCTAAATCGCAGATTCTAAAACTGCTGGATTTGATGTCCATTTACAAACTCAATGTCTTCCATTTCAATCTAGCCAATGATGAAGGCTGGAGATTGGAAATACCAGGTTTACCAGAATTGACTGATTTTGGATCAAAGCGAGGATTTTCTGAAGATGAATCGGAATTTCTCTGGCCGTATTATGCTTCAGGTGCAGATTCAAAAATCAGTAAAAGGGGAACCGGATTCTACACTTTGGCGGACTTTCAGGAAATCCTGACTCACGCAAAGGCTCGAAATATTGAAGTAATCCCGGAATTGGGTGTTCCGGCTCATTCCCGAGCAGCCATTTTGGCTATGGAAAAACGATTCGAAAAGTTGCTAAAAGCAGGCAAAACCACTGAAGCGCTTCAATACCGACTCGCAGATCCAAAAGATCAAAGCCGATACCTTTCCGCTCAAAACTTCCGAGGAAATACAATCTGTGTCTGTCAGGAATCGACTTATGCTTTTTATGAAAAGTTGGTCACTGAGGTCAAAGCCATGTATCAAGAAGCTGGGGTTGAATTGAAAAATTGGCATACTGGAGGGGATGAAGTGCCAAGTGGAGTCTGGACGGAATCTCCAATTTGCAAGGAATTTGTGGCAGAAAATCCAGACATTAAATTGGAAGATCTAAATGATTACTTCAGAAGTCGAGCCGCTGAGATATTAAAAAAGAATGGTTTGGAAATGGGAGGTTGGGAGGAAATCGGACAAACTTATGAAGGAAACATAGTGGTTCCGAATACAAAGTTTTCGGATCATAATTGGAGGCTTTATGCCTGGAATGCCGTCGCTGGTTGGGGAGGTGAAGATATGGCCTATCAGTTGGCGAATGCAGGTTATCCTGTGGTGATCTGTTCCAGCGCCAATTTCTATTTTGACCTAGCATACGACTGGGATCCTGAGGAGCGAGGACATACTTGGAGCGGAGTGACGGATATGTATCAGTCATGGAAAACTGTACCCGGCAAGCTCTACCTTTCTCACGATCAGACGATCGAAGGCAATGAGTGGAACTGGACTGAGGCCCAAAAAAACTTCACCAAGCTTACTCCCGAGGGGAAGAAGAATATCATCGGAGTTTCCGGGCAACTGTGGACAGAAACTGTAAAAAGCCCCGAGATGCTGGAATATTATCTTTTTCCAAAGATGCTGGGCTACGTGGAGCGTGCTTGGGTAGGAGACCCACTCTGGTCTGAAAGCAAAACTGAAGTCGAAATGAAGAAGAAAAGATCGGAGGAATGGAATGTCTTCGCCAATCTAATCGGGCAGCGAGAAATTCCCCGATTGGAAACAATTCTTGGTGGATTCAATCATCGAATCCCAAAACCTGGTGTAATCGTCAAAAATGGGATGATTCACGCCAATGTTCAGACACCTGGATTGATCATTCGCTATACTCAGGATGGTACTGATCCAGTTGCGACTTCTCCAATTTACAATGATCCTATTCCACAAAAAGGAGGGGAACGGTTTCAGGTTTTTAGCCAAAAGGGAAACGGAGGCCTGGTAGTTACGGCTAATTGAACTTAATTTAAACTTTGCAAAAACAAAGAATTAAATTTTCACATCACTCGGCAATGGTGCTAGTCTTAAATATTTGGTAATTAATTCTCCAATATAGGTTCCATATAACAATCTAAAAACTCTTCCGTAACACCCTTAAGATTTCTTTTCTGACAGAGGGCGTACAATTCCTCTTCTGCAGAATAGGGGAAAAACCGAGTGTTCAAATCCTTAAATTGTGGCTTGTTAGCTTCCCTTATTACTTTATCTCTATCCTCATCTGGAGCAACAATTACATATCTTGTAGGAAATGGAGGAAACTTGTCTTTAAAGTTTTTCATTCTTGACAATCCGCTTATAACTCCAGTTGAGTGTTCGACTTCCATTACAGCGGGAATTAATTTTCCATTTTTAAACCAAATGCAATCAATCAACAGTGCCGCTCGAATTGCGTCATCATAAGCAGACATCAATTTTTCATCTTTTAATGATACTATTATTCCCTCAAACTCGCCTAACTTTTTATTTTGGTATAAAATACCTTTATCGTTTTGTGCAACCCAAGTTCTAAAACCTAATTGTAATCCGATATGGTACAGAGCAATTTGAATTTGTGCATGTCGCCTTTGTACATTAATATCAATGTTATTGGATTTGATTTCAGATGGCAAAACCAGTGCATCGTAAAATACTTCAAGATTTGGAATTTCAGAGATAACAATTTCAGTTTTCGTTTCTTTAATAATTCCATTTTTGTGTGGCTCATCTGGTGTCCACATTAAGTGTTTATGACCTCTTTTTATTACTGGATTACCACCCGTAGTTTCAATTCGACCGGGGTAACAAAATTGGAATTGTGGAGTGTGAGCAAGCAAAGCTTCTAACACACTTCGCGTATTGTAACTTCCTCCTAAAACTCTATCAAAATTTATTGGTTGATTGACCGTAAACGCATTTGCGATTCTCCAAATCAATTCGGTTGAAATTGGTTCAACTTTTTTTCTCTCAGAAATTTCACCTTTGGATGGATCCCACCTTTTAATTCTAACCGGGCCTTCTGGAAATTCCACCTCTTCAACTTTAATTACACCTTTATTTCTTGGGTTTAAATAGTTATAGGTGGAATTTTTATCAAGCTGATTGATGAATTCTACAATATTGCTTGCTGTTAATTTCCGCATGTGATGTTTTCAAATCTTTTATTGGATTGTTGTAGATGAAATCAAAAATAATTTCGGCTAGACCTTTTGCTGCCAAATATGGAACTCCATTTCCAATTGTCTTAAACATATCCGTAAGTGTAATATTATCAGGTATTACAAACTCTTTGGGTAAAGACTGTATTGCCAGCGCTTCTGCAGCAGAAATTCTTCTAGCCTTATATGGGTGTAAATGAACTTCATTATTTCCATAAGCGGCAGTTGGTGAGTAACGCCACCGATGTAAACGTTTGTAAGATTTTTTTAAATCATCACCCTCATCAATTACTTTAAATTTTGCGAGGCCTGCCCTTGGAGTGAAAAAATGATTTCTATTTGGGTGTTGTTCGACATCGTTCTTTTTAAACCAATGTTCAACTGTTAATTCTATAGGAATATTGGACGGTATAGGCTTTAAAGAATCTTCTTCGAACTTCTCTAACGCTGGCCAATTCAATTTAAAAACTTCATCGGCTTTGAACAAAGTATTCTTTTCCCAATTAAAGTTTTTTATTAATGGTGTGCCATTTAATTTAAAACCAAAATCACCTAAAGAATTTTTTTGAAATCCAATCAAAATGATTCTATCTCTATCTTGGGGTGCGCCAAACTCAATTGCGTTGATTAGCTTTTCGGTAAGATAATAACCCGAATTGATCAACTTCAATTTCATGGCCTCAAAAAATTCTCTGTGTTTAGTTGTCCTGTAAAGGCCTTTGACATTTTCGAATAAAAAAAAATCGGGCTTATTTCTACAGATCAACTCTATGAATGTGCCCGATAATTTTCCGTTTTCACCAGACTGACCTCTATTTTTTCCAGCAACAGAAAAATCTGGGCAAGGTGGGCCACCAATAAATCCAACGATATCGTGACTTTTTTTTGCTTCTTTTAAATTATCTGCCAACCAGATTGAATTTAGATTAATCAAGTTTTCTGTAATATCAGCTACTTGATAACCAAAAACAGGTGGTGCTATTCCTAAATTCTTTCTTGATGCAACATATATATCGGCAAACGCTTTATGATATTCATTCATAAATAGGGTTTCAAAGTGACCAGTTTTTTCAAAACCCAAGTCAAGGAAACCTGCACCCGCAAAAAATGAGAATATGCCAATTTTTTTTTCCATCGTTTCATTCAAAGGTAATAATTTAAACCTTTTAAATCCCGACTCATTTTCTGTTTGTTGCCAATATTAATGAACAATTTACCTTGGATAAAATATTCAATATTGCAAGCCACACAAACCGACCCAATAAACGAAAATCACAAGAGGGCATTTTTTTAAACGATTTTGGACAGTGCTAATATGACGAGATTAAGCTAAGCCCTAAGAGGATCACTATCGGTAACATTGGCTTTTCAAAAGAGGGTTCATGCCATAGTTTACTGATTTTGATTTTCAATAGGTATGATTTTCGAATGAAAGGTATTGCCCAAAAAATCAGCAATAGGAATTAAAAAAAACGTTTCCCTAGATTAAAGAATCTTAACCTGTCTTTTATATTTCTCGATTAAAGAATCATTGTAAGCTTCACCGTCATCTGAGTTGGAACTATTGAAAATCTCCGGTTGAATTCCTTTTTCCAGCAAAATTGTAGCGGATTGAATCAAAATGGTATGAAGCAATGCTGTGCCAACGACGGTAGAAGTCGCTCCCATTTTGGATTTTAAACCAGGTAGACTAATGGAAGCATCACCAATTTCGCCATAAGTGTCCAAGAAAACATCACTGACTTGGTACAATTTCAGGCCGGATGAATGTCTGGAATCCACTGATTTGCTATGACGTAAATTAGTCAATGCTATGACTTTTGCTCCCGACTTTTGTGCCAATTGAGCCATTTCGATGCTAACTGAATTTCTGCCGGAATTTGAAGCAATGATGAAAACATCGGTTTCAGTCATTTTATATTCCTTTAAAAGTTTATCTGCATAGCCTTCCCGGCGCTCCACTTCTGTACTTCCTGAAGCGTCTTTATGCAGCATCAAGTCAGGATCCAGAATTGGTATGACTCGAGCAAATCCTCCAGCTCGATAAAAAATCTCCTCCGAAAGCATGTGGGAATGACCTGTGCCACTGGTGTAGATCCAACCTTTATTTTCCAAGGCAGTCGCAATCCATCCAGCAGCGAGACCAATTTCTCGTTCTTGTTGAAAGGCAAGCTGGAGTTTTTCAAAAACCACTTGTTGATATAGTTTGTAGGGTGCAATGCTCATGATTGGGCCAATTCTTAATTCAAAATAATCTCATCCACGAAAACCCATCCTTTTGCACCTGCGCCGGGATGCCAAGCAGGAAGTTTGGAAATAGGTTTGAGTCTGATTTTAAGCTTTTCAAAACTTGGTTCAGGAAGGGAATAAGACAAAACGCCAAATCTTTTTTCCTCAAGTTTCGAAGAGCTTTGTGTCGGAGTTTCAGGTATTTTTTGCCATCCAGATTGATCTCCCGTCCAGATTTCCACAGTTTCCGGAGGAAAGATGTAAGCCCCTTCATTGATCAAGATGCTCAAATCCATCGTTTTAGGTTTGGAGTCTTTCTCCAAAAATATCTCGATTTCTAATGGGGTATCTGTAAATCCAAGCCAATCGCCAGAACCGTGGTTCGTTTTGCCTTTTATTCCATCAAACAAAGTTGAGGCTCCCTTGGCTGAATAGCGAGTGTGGGGTTCGTAGGCAAGCTTATAGGATTGAGGTTTAATTCCCTCTTTGAAAAGAAGTGTCGAGACCGTCGGACTTCCATTCCACTCTGCTGCAAATGCTTTGGTACGGATTTGAGTGGTCTTTTTTAGCCAAATTGGATTGGAATAAACCGGACTTTGAATACTGTCAGGTTCTGAACCATCCAAGGTATATCGGATTTCTGCAGTTCTGATAGGGTGAGAAATGACCAATTCGATAGAGTCCTGAAAAAGCACTTTGTCAAATTCTATCTTTGGTGAATTGAGTGCATAGATCACTCCTTTACCATCAAACCCAAAGCCGATTCGAGCATTGGGGATTGCCTTTTTTAATTCTTCTTTTTCCAAATCGCTTAAACCGGAATTCCAGAGAAATAGCTTTCTGATTTGCTGAAGTTTGCTGAGATCTTTCACAACTTGCCCGCTAAACTGATTTCCTGAAAGGGCCAAATTCTGTAGGTTTTCTAGTTTTTCCAAGCTGGAAAGTTGGGTTGAAGAAACTCCTGTGAAGTTTAGTTGCAATTCTTCCAGATTGGAAAAATCCTTAAGAAAACCCAAATCGACTTCAGCGAGGGGCATGCGGTTCAGGTTTAGCTTAACAACCTGTTCTTTTACTTTTTTCAGATCCTTGAGTGAAGCAGGATCAAAAGTTGAAATGCCATAATAAGCCACTTCCAAAGCTGGAGAACCCGGGTATACTGGATTCACTTTTCGGAAGTAGTTGTTTAGTTTCTTAATCTCTGATTCTGAAGCCGGATCAAACGTGTAGACTTTCTGATTGGAAAATTTATTGGAGGCCAGCTGAAATAGCACTTCCTGGGATTTCAACTCAGTCACCTTTTGATCAAAAGAAGCTCCTGCTGCAACCCAAGCCTCCAAAATTTCAATTTCCTCGTCTGTCAGCTGGGCCTTATTTTTTGGAGGCATGTGCTCCTTTTCATCTTTTGGTAGATTGATTCGTTGAATTAGGAGCGATTTTTCCATGTCTCCCGGAATTACAAGTGGCCCGTTTTTTCCACCTTTTTGCAATCCTGCCAATTGATCCATCCGAAGTTCGCCTTTGATTTTGCCTTCCTTGTGACAGGCGATGCATTTGGCTTCTAGGATGGGCTGCACCAAATGTTGAAAGACCTCAGCGTTTTCCAACGCAACCAGTTCCAATTCATTTGATCGAAGCGGAGCAAGGAGAAAGTCTTCACCATGAGTCAGATTTGCTCCAAAATGACCGGTTAGAATAATTGAAACAGCTAAAGTTGCTGAGGTAGCCCGTAGAAAAACAGTAGACTTTTCTCTGAAAAAATAAATCAATACCGCAAGAAAAAGGGAGCCAACACCCAGCCATTGATGCCAACCTAATGCATCGCCTTCATAGTCTTCACTTGCCAAAATCAACCCGGCCACAACGGTAATCCCCGTCAAATTTGCTCCGAGTAGCAGGATTTGAGCACCAGCCTTTTTCAATCTTTCGTCTTGAAGCCAAAGCAATATCACTGCCATCAAAAGCAACACAATCGGGAAGTGGAGTAGGAGTGGATGGGTCCTTCCCAATACTTGAAGTGCAGCTGGGATTTGTAATGAATCTCCTGCTATACTCAGGATGAATGCCAGTCCTAACCAGAAAAAGAGAAGACTTTCGAGAATCGAATTGATCCGGGATACTTTGGGCATAAAGGGAAATTAAGCGATCAGGTCTTTTACTACTCTGCCATGGACATCAGTGAGGCGATATCTTCTGCCGAGATGTTTGTAGATGAGTTTTTCATGGTCAATTCCCATCAGATGCATCACCGTGGCTTGGAAGTCATGCACGTGTACCGGATTTTCGGTGATGTTGTATCCAAAGTCATCTGTCTCTCCATAGACCATTCCTGATTTCACTCCTCCACCAGCCATAAAAATGGAAAAAGCCCTTGGATGATGATCTCGGCCATAATTTTCAGGTTGAATCTTACCTTGGCAATAGTTAGTCCTGCCGAATTCACCTCCCCAGATTATCAAAGTTTCGTCCAAAAGTCCTCGCTGTTTTAAGTCGGTAATCAAACCAGCTGTGGCTTGATCTACGTCTTTTGCCTGACCGATCATTTGATTGGGGAGATTGTCATGCGCATCCCATCCCTGATGGTAAAGCTGAACGAATCGAACGCCGTTTTCTGAAAGTTTTCTCGCCAAAAGGCAGTTTGCCGCGTAAGTTCCCGGAACCAAGCAATCCGGTCCATAGAGTTTGATGACACTGTCAGGTTCTTTGGAAGTGTCGGTAATCTCAGGAACGGCGGTTTGCATTCTGTACGCCATTTCATATTGCTGTACCTTAGCAGTAATCTGAGGATCATTGAATTCCTGATAGTTCATTTCATTCAATGCGGCGATCTGATCGATCATTTTCCTGCGTTGAGCTCGGCTCATTCCTTCAGGATCTTTGAGGTAGAGGACAGGATCTTCTGAATTAGAAAATTGAACGCCCTGATGGGTGGCGTCCAGGAAACCATTACTCCAAAGTTTGGAATAAACGCCCTGACCATTGCCTTTACCTCTACTCAGCAAAACACAAAATGCAGGAAGATTGGCATTTTCACTTCCCAATCCATAGCTCAACCAGGAACCCATACTTGGACGGTTACCTACTTGAGCTCCTGTTTGGAAAAAAGTCAAGGCCGGATCGTGATTGATCGCTTCGGTATGCATGGATTTGACGATCAAGAGATCATCTACTACCCTGGAAATGTGTGGGAAAAGCGAGGAAATCCAGGCTCGGCTTTGTCCATATTGGTTGAAACCGAAGTAAGAACCCACAAGCGGAAAAGAACTTTGCCCGGCTGTCATTCCGGTCAAACGTTGTCCCGCACGAATGGACTCAGGAAGTTCCTGTCCAAAGTTTTTGGTCAAAAGCGGTTTGTAATCAAAGGTCTCCAATTGGGAAGGAGCGCCGTTTTGGAACAAATAGATAATGCGCTTCGCCTTTGGAGCAAAGTGCGGCAAGGCACGCATCAAGCCATCTTCCGCCTCTTGTTTTCCTGAAAATAAATCGGGTATCAAAAGCGAACCCAAAGCGACACTTCCGATTCCCAGACTTAGCCTCGAAAGAAACTTCCTTCTGTTGTGATTCAGCCCCTGCTCAAAAATTTCCTTTTCCATCTCAGCTTTTGGTTATAGTTTCTTCCAGGTTATACAGACTCACAATCACCTGCATGAGGGCTGCATTCCTTGGGGTTATTGCTTTTTCATTCATCGGATATTCTCCCACATCCAATGTGCTTATAGCATATTCAGGATTATCCTCAAATTCTTTCAATTGACTTTTGTAATATCCCAAAAGCAGGTCTTTTTCCTTGGATTTCATCTCCCTACAGACAATACGTTTAAAAGCTTCCCGAATGGCAAGTTCATCATCAGGTTGATTTTCAGAAAGCTTAATTGCCAAAACTCGGGAAGCTTCCAATACCATTGGGTCATTCATCATTACTAATGCTTGAAGTGGAGTATTGGTCCGGTTTCGACCTATTTCACATCGATCCCGATTGCTTGAATCGAATATGATTGCCTTGGGAGGTGGGACTGTAAGTTTGATGAAATTATAGATTCCCCTGCGGTAAAGCTTATCTCCCGAATCCTGAATGTAAGTTGCCAAGGTTCCTCTACCGGAGGTGGCAGCTTCCCAAAGTCCGGAAGGCTGGTAAGGTTTTACACTTGGTCCACCGATGGAAGTCTGCAATAGTCCGCTACTCGCCAAAACAAGATCCTGTATATTTTCGGCAGGAAGTCTCATTCTTGGTGCTCGGGCCAAGTATATGTTTTCAGGATCTTTGGTTAAGTGATCTTTTGAAACCACAGCAGACTGACGATAAGTTGCCGAAGTCATGATCTGTTTGAGCAGACGCTTGATATCCCAGCCATTTTCCATAAAGTCTGCAGCCAACCAATTAAGCAATTCAGGATGAGTGGGTAAATCTCCCTGCATCCCGAAATCTCCTGCAGATTTGACGATTCCTTTTCCGAAGATTTCCTGCCAAATCAGATTGACAAAAACTCGAGAGGTAAGTGGATTATTACGGTTTGTAGCCCATTTAGCTAAACCGAGGCGGTTTTGCTCTATGTCATTTGGGAATTCCAAGATTGATGAAGGAGTAGAGACTTCGACTGGAATAGTGGGAGCATCATAAACTCCGCGGTCCAGAATGTAGGTAGTTCGTTTTTCATCATTTTCGCCCATCACTGAAACCATGAGTTTGGTGGTATCAGGATGGTTTATGAAACTCATTATTCCATCGAGATCATCTCGTTCGATCCAGAGAATCGGATTTTTTGCAGGTTTGGTTCTGCTGATGTCTCCTTCAAATCCCTTTTCCTTTGAGTTGTTGAAAAAAGCAAAAAGCTCAAAGTATTCTTTCTGGGAAAACGGATCGTATTTGTGATCATGGCATTGGGCACATTCCATGGTGATACCCAAAATCCCTTTGCTGAAGGTGTTCGTTTTGTCCAAAACATATTCAATGCGGTATTCTTCTTCGATGATTCCGCCTTCTTCGGTGTACTTGTGATTTCTGTTGAAAGCAGTAGCCAAAATCTGCTCCTTGGTAGCATTGGGAAGTAAATCGCCTGCAAGCTGCCATGTCAGGAATTGATCATAGGACAGATTATTATTGAATGCATGAATCACCCAATCCCGATAGGGCCATTGAGATCGGACTTCATCATCTTGGTAGCCGTAGCTGTCTGCATAGCGCGAAATGTCCAACCAAAGTATCGCTAGCTTTTCGCCAAAGGCTGGCTGCGCCAAAAGTTCATCCAAGAGCTTTTCGTAAGTATTCTCACCTGAAAAACCTGAGTATTTATCCAAAATCGACGGTGAAGGAGGGAGGCCTGTCAAATCCAAACTTGCCCGCTTGATTAACTCATGAGGCTTGGCTTCAGGATTCGGCTTCAGCTTTTTGGAGCGCATTTTCCGATAGGTGAATGCGTCGATTTCATTGGTTCCCCAATCGACCTTTGGAACTATAGGTTTTTCTATTTTCAAAAAAGCCCAATGCGGTTCGTATTTAGCACCTTGCTCTATCCAGCGTTTGATCAGTTCGATTTCCTCAGGGTTCAAGGATAGATTGGATTCAGGTGGAGGCATCATTTCACCGGAATCGGTGGAATTGATACGGTGATAAACTTCTGATTTTTGGAGATCACCCGAGACCAGAGCAAATTTCCCCGGACTTTCCTTTAGCCCTGCAAAAGCACCGTCTTCAGTGTCAAGTCTTAAATCTGCTTCACGCTTGTTGGCATCGGGACCATGGCATGCAAAACATTTGTCGGAGAGGATGGGTCGGATGTGGAAATTATAGCTGATTTGATCGGAGTCCGTCAAATCAAGTTCCATCTCTTGATTTTTTCCGCAACTCCATATCCCACATAAAATTAGAAGAAACAGAATTGGAGAAAGAAGTTTTTGGACAGGCATTTGGGCAATTATTTAGGAATTAAAAAGTTACTGAAAAAATTTAAAAAAGGCAGGATAGATTGCTAAAATGAAAATTTCAACGGTTAAGATTAAAAATATCTCAATGATCGAAATCATACATGGATTTAGTTGTGTAGGAAATTCATTTTGAATTCTTGTAGCGTTTGGGGTAGAAATTCTGTTTTAACCCAGAGGATTTTCGATTTGCTTAAAGCCTAAATGGAGTTAATTCAAAATGCCATTTGAAGTGTTTAATTACCGATACTCCAATTTCATCATTCAAAAAAAAATACTTTAGACAGTTTCGGGCTTTCTAAGAAGACAACCAACTATTGCATGAAGTTTTTTCTCACGTTTTTGGCGTGCTTTGTTTTCATTTTCACGGCCGAAGCTCAGGTCAAAACAAATGAAAGTGAGCTTGCACGACAAATGGAAACATATTTCCAGTTATCAGGTCAACGGATATTGATTCTTGACAAAGACATTTCAGGGCTTAATCCCATTTCTAAAAGTGAATTGAAAAACTTGCCGATTATCTTAACCGAAGGATCAGATTATAGCTTTTTCATTTTCCAGCAAAAGTATGTGGTTATCTATCCCAAATACCTTCGGGAAAGCTATATAGCGAAAGATGAAAAGAATGTTGGTGTTATTGAAAAGTCGGTTTTTGAAGTAAAAGGGAAAATCCGGGACAATGAAATGAAAACATTCATTGCAGGTGCGGTTTTCTCAATTCCTCAACTTGAACTCGCTTTCTTAACCAATGAAAAAGGAGAGTTTTCCGCACAAGTTCCAGAGGGAACTTACATTGGATATTTCAGTTCGATGGGCAAGCAAACCGAGCAAAAAATCATCAAAGTGTATCGGGATCAGGACCTTGATGTCACGCTTTTTGAGACGATCAGTGAATTGGACTTGGTCACGGTGACTGACCGAGCGATCGATGCCAATGTGATGAGTACACTGCCCGGTGCGACCAGAATTCCTATGGAGCAGATGAAACTCCTCCCACCACTTCTTGGGGAAGTAGATGTGGTGAAGAGTATGCTCTTGCTGCCTGGCGTATCTACCGTGGGAGAGGGTGCTTCCGGCTTTAATGTCAGAGGTGGTGGAGTGGATCAAAATCTGATTTTGATGGATGGAGCACCCGTCTTTAATCCCTCGCACATGTTTGGGTTCTTTAGCATCTTCAATCAGGATGCGGTCAATGATGCTACACTTTACAAAGGAGATATTCCTGCCCAGTTTGGAGGAAGGCTGAGCTCAGTTTTGGATATCAACACCAAAGCAGGAGACACGCAAGACTGGTATCTAAATGGAGGTGTGGGATTTTTGTCCAGTAGATTAGGCGCAAATGGTCCGATAAGCGATAAAACCCAGCTGATGGCAACAATTCGTGCGGCATATCCAACTTGGATTCTGCAACGCGTACCCAATCCAAGTATTAACGAAAGTGCTACCAATTTTCTAGACGGAAATCTCAGAATTGATCACAGGATTAATGACCGAAATAGTCTGATCATCAGTGGATATTCGAGTTCGGATTATTTCAAATTTGGTACCGATACAGCTTACACTTGGCAGACCAATCTCGCCAGTTTAAAGTGGAAGTCGTATTGGGGAGAAAACCTAGGAAGTGAAACGAATCTGACTTACTCCGGATATCGGTATTCAGTAATCGGCGAAGCTGATCCACTCAATTTTCAGTTGCAGTCATCCATTGATTTTCTTGGTTTCCAGCAGCAGTTTGAGTGGTCCGGAGATAGATTAAGGGGATTACAGTTCGGCTTTCAGGCCAATTCCTATCAAATGGGAATGGGGGATTTAAAATCCAATTCAAATGAATCCTTTGTTGAACCCGTTTCCATACAAGATGAACGTGGGATAGAAAGTGCAGCCTATTTCCAATTGCCTTGGAAAATCAGTGACAAACTTCAAGGGCAAATTGGGATGCGCTATTCTCACTTTTTCGCCCTTGGAGAAAAGGATGTTTACCAATATCAGCCTGGAGCATCGAGGCAAACCGGTACCATTCAGGATACCATTTCTTACAGCCCTGGAGAATTGATCAAGTCCTACGGGGGATTTGAGCCGAGAATAACAGTGAGGTATGCCATAACAGATGATTTTTCGGTCAAAGCTTCAGTCAACAGAAGTATACAATACCTTCATTTGTTGACTAATAATTTTGCCTCGGCTCCTGTTGATCTTTGGAAACTCAGTGATTCCTACATCGAGCCTCAAAAAGCTTGGCAATATGCGCTGGGGCTATACAAAAATATCAATCAGAATAAGATTGAAACTTCTCTCGAAGTGTACTACAAGAATATGCCCAGCATCGTTGAATACTTGGACGGCGCTCAATTGTTTTTGAATCCAGCTTTGGAAACAGATTTGGTGATGGGTTCAGGATATGCATATGGTTCGGAATTTCTAATCAGGAAAAATTCCGGCAAACTCAATGGTTGGATTTCTTACACGTTCAGCAAAACACTCAGAAAAGTAGAATCAGAATTTGGACAAGAAGTAAATCAGGGCGAATACTTTCCTGCTAATTGGGATCAGCCGCATGATTTATCCATGGTTGCCGCTTGGCAGCCAGTTAGACGCATTTCATTCAATGCAACATTCAACTATCGGACTGGCCGACCAATTACGCTTCCAAGCGGAATTTATGATATTGGAGGCAATATTGTCATCGACTATCAGGAACGAAATCAGGCTCGAATTCCTGACTATCATCGATTGGACCTTGGGATGACTTACTATTTCTACCAGAAGAAAAATAGCAATTACAAAAGCTCTGTCAGCCTGTCTTTCTACAATGTGTATGCAAGAAGGAATGCGTTCTCCTGGTTCTTCCAGCCGACACCTGAACTCGGAATTCCCAAATCCTATCGCTTAGCTGTGATAGGTACTGTAATCCCTTCTGTGACTTATAATTTTTCGATCCGATGAGGAAGTTTATTCAAAATTTGTTCGCATTTGCGTTGATTCTCGGGACATTTTCCTGTGTGGATGAGATCAATCTTTCTCTTGAGCAATCAAATCAGGCAGTGGTAATTGATGCTTGGATAGGGAATAATTCTTTAGAGACCTATGTGAAGATTTACCGGACGGCCCCTTATGTGTCGGGAGTTCTCAATCCTTCCTACTTGTCAGTTCCTGTCAGGTCAGTTCTATTGGAGGAGAGAGAAGGGGGGAATATACCATTTAGACAAGTGGGAGGAAATATATTTCGGCCCCAGACTAGTTTCACCCCAATTCCCGGTAGGAGCTATAGATTGCTTATTGAGACGCTGGAGGGAGAAGTGTTTGAAAGCACTTGGGAAAGCATGCCCCCACTTGTAGAAATCGAAGATATTAATGCGCAGGCTTTTCAAAAGCAGGTGATGACTACTGTCGGTCAGACCCAATTTTTTCAAGTCAAAACCTTTGCTGATGTTCAGGCTGAAATTTCCGACCCCGGTCTTGGAGAATTAGGTTACCTGATAGAATCCTCAGGGATCACCGAGCTTTACACTGACGCAAACGTGGATAACTGTGCTTGCACCTGCTATGAAAGGGTTCCGAATATTTTTGCAGGAATTAATTTGACTTCTAATCAACCTTTTCAGGGGAGGAGTTTTGGCCTGTCATTGGGTGAAATACCACTCAGTTCTTTGGGTAGATTCTTTGTAAGCACAAAGATTAAAGTAGTGAATAAGTCA
The DNA here is from genome assembly GCF_046296635.1 of Algoriphagus sp. Classification (GTDB taxonomy): domain Bacteria; phylum Bacteroidota; class Bacteroidia; order Cytophagales; family Cyclobacteriaceae; genus Algoriphagus. The sequence continues at coordinate 125,222 of NZ_JBKBKZ010000011.1, forward strand.
AGCTATGATTACCTCAAACAGGTGGATCAGCAACAGCGAAATTCAGGAAGTATTTTTGATCCGGCGCCTTTTCGAATCAAGGGAAATATAAAAAAACGAGGAGCTGAAAATCAGCAGGTTTTGGGAGGATTTTTTCTTTTTCAGGAAAGCACATTCGAGAAGCTCCTTTATCGTGTTCAAATCCGAAGTGAGTCATTGAGCCTCAACCATACCATAGACGCTCTTCCATTTGTCAATGGCATTTGCACCGAATTTTATATTAATGCATCTCCGATTGTTCCTCCAGCATTTAGACCATGAAGCGCACCTTAATCTTTCTTTTTATTCTGAGTGCCTTTTTCCAAAGCGTTTCCTTTGGTCAGAAGCAGAGGGCTGCAGATTTAGAATTGGAAAACTTTGTATTAATCACTGACCAGGATTTTTACTTGACGGGTGACCGTGTTTGGTTTGCAGCCAAGCTTTTGAAAAATCATGAAAGCTTCCGCTACAGCAAACTTGCCTACATCGCTGTTTTGGATGGAGCAGGAAATCCAATCCATCAGGAAAAAATGCTTTTGACTGGCCAAGACATGGTATATGGCGATTTTTTTATTCCCGAAAATTCTAAGACGGGTGTATTCTCAATAGTCGTATATACCATGTGGATGGCCAATTTTGACGATTTTCCAATTGCTAAAAAGGAATTTCTGGTGGCGAATCCCAATGCGCCAAAAGCTCAGGGAGAACCGGCCTTGTTCTGGGAGCAAATTCCGTTTGAAAATGCACCAATCAGTATTTTCCATACTTCGGATCAGAAGGAGGTTGTGGAGATTCAGGATAAGGATGGGAAAACCATTGAAATTCTGGAGGCAGTTTTTCCGTTGAAAAAAACACTTTCAAGGGTTAAACCCGAGGAAGGATATAAAATCGTCTTCAGGAATTCCACTTTTGAGATTGAACCACAAAAATGGCATTGGGAACCTTCCGGTTTTACCTTGAACTCTGTCGCTAATTCTGGGGCTGAAAAGCTTAAAATCATCACGCACTCGAATTGGATGGTGATTGAAGATATTGCTTTAAACCAAGCAAAATCTCAACTCAACAAAGCATTTTATCAGAACCTGAGTTCCTTTGATATTTCGATTGTTAACGAATCAAATCAGCTAGTCTGGAGCTATCAGGTTCAACTTCCTACCAAGACCTCTGGTCAGATGGTTGTAAATTCCCGCGGCAAAACAGGAGAGGCAATGACCTTGGATTTGGTGGGTTTTCTGTCTCAATACCAGGATGGAATTGTAATGGCAAAGGAGGAAGGGGAAACCTCGATTTCTGACTTTGTCGACATTTTGAATCATCCCAATTGGAAGAATCTAACCTCAGAATTTAATAATCCAAATTTGGTAACCTCGCTGAGCCGTGCTGTAGAAAATCCATTGATGCTGAAAGACTACAGTCCCATGTTCGATTACAAGATTTGGTCTACGGATATCTCTAGTCGATTCAAAAGCTCTGTAAACCCAACTGGATTTTCTTTTTCAATTTCGGATCAACTCTTAGATCCTTTTATCAATAGAAAGATCTATAGGGAGCATTTTGAGATTGCTGAAGAAGTAGTGGCGCTACAGTCTCCTTTTCAGGCGGACAAGGTTTATTACATCCAAGATTATTTCGAGTTCCCAAATTTGGAAGTATTCATGAAAGAGATTGTTCCACAGGTTCGGTTCAGAAAATCTAAAACACAGGATGTCAAAGAGATTTTTGTAGCAAACACCGACAATCAAAACGTAAAATTCAACAAGAAGCCTTTGATTCTAGTAGACTTTTACCGACCGATTTCTCTGGAGGAATTTTGGAAGCTTGACATGGTTTCTGTAGATCGGATAGAGCTCTATTATCATCGTTCCACTCTAGAGAAGACTAACCTTGGAGAAGCATCGGGTGATGGTTTGATTGTGGTGTACACCAAAAACAATGAATATTTTCTGAAAAACAATCTTGGAAAGGATCGATATTTTTTAGCGGATGTCAGTGTGCCCCGCCGACCGGATTATTCCGGGAAGAGCACCCAAAAGATCAGTGCCAATGCACTGCAATTTTTGGATTCAGGTTTGACCTTTTATCGTGGAAGGAGCAAATCAGGCAATCTCAAATTCGATACGGCCGGTAGCTGGTTGGTAGAAGCTTGGGTTTTTGGAAACTCCGGTTTTGAAAGAATTCAGAAGCGGGTAGTAATTGATCCTTAACATTGAAATTCTAGGGGTTTAGAAAATCTTTAAATCAAGTATCAACCTTTGAAATTCGCATTATTTGCAAAATAAAAGTGTAGGATAATCGATTTTTGCCAATTATTCTGATTGATTTTTTAAGATTTGATTTCGAGTCGGGGTAAATTGAGAAAAAAAGCCGCCATGAAAAATAAAAGATTTACTCTATTTGGACTTTTAATCTTATCGCTTTTTCTATGTTCTTGTAAGGCTTATAGAAATGTTGAAAACCTAAAGCCTAGGACTTCTGAAGAGATTAAGGAAGGACCATTTGATAAAAGCGCTTTAAATAAGTTGGTTCCTGGCGATGAAATTATACTGTTCACTATTTCAGGATTTAGGTATAATATGACCTATTCGAATGTAAACGGAGTAAATATTAGAGGGAGTATTCAAAAGGTGAATAAAAGCAAAATCCTGGTTGAGGAAATTAAGGAAATTCCCATTGATGAAATTGAAACTTTGTACGTAAGAAGGGTGAGTGCTGCCGCTACTGCCCCACTTGTAGCCTTGGGAGGGTTGGGAATTTCAATTGCAATTGTTGCAATTAGCTGGTCAAATGGTGGAGGATTTGGTTGGAAAGAGAAAAGCCACCCTTTCGAGTGGCTTTTTGCTAAATACAATTACCGAAAATCAATATCTGACTTTAGAGAAATCAAAGGTTTCCAAAAACTTCGTGGTGAAGTTTCCGGCTTTGAACTCCTCATCTTCCAGTAAGGCAATGTGAAAAGGAATGGTAGTTTTGATGCCATCAATTACGAATTCCTCTAGGGCTCGCTTCATTCTCACGATCACTTCTTCTCTGGATTGACCGCTCACGATAAGCTTGGCAATCATTGAATCATAATTCGGTGGGATCACATACCCAGCATACACATGGGAGTCAATCCTGACTCCACGTCCTCCAGGGATGTGAAGATTCTGGATTTTTCCCGGACTAGGTCTGAAGTTGTGGGCTACGTCCTCCGCATTGATTCGGCACTCCATTGCGAAGAGTTTTGGGTAGTAGTTTCTGCCTGAGATCGTTTCACCGGCGGCAACTTTGATTTGTTCCTTGATCAGGTCAAAGTCAGTGACTTCTTCAGTAATTGGATGCTCCACCTGAATTCTGGTGTTCATCTCCATGAAGTAGAAGTTGCGGTCCTTGTCTACCAAGAATTCGATGGTACCCGCTCCTTCGTAGCCAATTGCCTCCGCTCCTTTGATAGCGGCTTTGCCCATTGCTTCACGAAGTTCATCTGTGATGAATGGGGAAGGGGTTTCCTCTACCAATTTCTGATGTCTCCGCTGAATAGAACAATCTCGCTCAGAGAGGTGACATGCTTTACCTGTTTTGTCACCGATGACCTGGATCTCAATGTGACGAGGCTCCTCAACGTATTTTTCGAGATAAAGCCCATCATTTCCAAAAGATGCACTGGATTCCATTTTGGCATCATCCCAGGCTTTTTTGAAGTCTTTGTCTTCTCGGACGATACGCATACCCTTTCCTCCACCACCTGCAGTGGCTTTGAGGATAATCGGGTAACCCATCTTGTTGGCCAGTTTCATGCCTTGCTCGATGGTGTCAATTAGACCTTCTGAACCGGGGATAGTAGGTACCCCAGCCGCTTTCATGGTCGCTTTGGCAGTAGCTTTATCCCCCATTTTAGCAATCATATCCGGAGAAGCTCCAATGAATTTGATGCCGTATTCTTCACAAATTCTTGAGAATTCAGCATTCTCAGAGAGAAAGCCATATCCCGGGTGAATGGCATCAGCATTGGTGATTTCTGCCGCTGCGATGATTCTTGGAATATTTAGGTAGGATTCACGGCTAGGTGCCGGCCCAATACATACAGCTTCATCGGCAAAGCGAACGTGAAGACTGTCTTTATCTGCGGTGGAGTAAACTGCTACCGTTTTGATTCCCATCTCTTTGCAGGTGCGGATGATTCGGAGCGCAATTTCACCACGGTTGGCGATTAGTATTTTTTTAAACACGGTCTATATTGGTTTAGTGAAAAAATCAACCGGCCGGATCTACTAAGAACAATGGCTGATCGTATTCAACAGGAGTAGCGTTGGAAACGAGGATTTTGACGATTTTGCCAGAAATCTCGGATTCAATTTCATTGAAAAGCTTCATAGCTTCAATGATACAAACTGTCTGACCGGCCTTAATAGTAGCCCCTTCAGTGGCAAACGGAGCAGAGTCTGGGTTGGGAGTAAGGTAAAAGGTCCCAATCATAGGTGATTTGATTTCGACTAAATTAGAAGGCGCTGGAGCAGGAGCCGGAGTTGGGGCAGCTGCAGGTGCTGAAGCTGCTACTGGTGCAGGAGCTGCAATTGGCGCAGGTGCCGGAGCAGGTGCATGTACAATCTGAGCAGATTCTGCATACTTCTTGATGGAAAGTTCAAATTCCTCAGTTTTGATTTTGACCTCTGCAAGGCCGGAATTGGAAATGTAGTCGATCAATTCCTGAATCTCTTTAGCTTTCATAGGGTTTTAGTTAGATAAAATGTCGAGTGACATTTTTTATGGGTTTAAAAACAATAAAGCCCTGTAATTTAAATAAATCACAAGGCCAAATACAAGTTATTTTACTCTCTCGGAATAGGATCCGTCTCTGGTATCCACTCGAATCATGATATCCTGCTCTACAAAGAGAGGCACCATCACTGTTGCACCTGTCTCCAAAGTGGCTGGTTTCTGTGCATTGGTAGCAGTGTCACCTTTGATTCCGGGTTCGGTATAGGTAATCATTAATTCCACGAAAGGGGGTAGTTCTACCGAAAGCGGGGTTTCCGTTTCATCATGAATCAGGATGTCAACATACTGACCGTCTTTTAGGAGTTTTGGCCTTTCGATTAAGCGCTCCTCCAAAGATAATTGCTCGAATGTTTCTGTATTCATGAAGTTATACCCCATATCATCGGCATAGAGGAACTGAAATGGTCGCTTTTCTACTCTTGCGGTAGTTACTTTTTCACCCGCGTTGAAGGTTTTTTCTAAGGTCTTACCAGATCTTAGGCTTTTTAATTTTGTTCGGACGAAAGCTGCTCCTTTTCCTGGTTTAACATGCTGGAATTCGACAATTGAGTAGATGTCGTTATTCATTTCCAGACAAAGGCCATTCTTAAAATCTGCAGTACTTGCCATAGTTATAAGTATAGAATTTTTAATATTATTTCTTTGGATCGTAGGCCCATTTTACATAAATGGAGCCCCAGGTAAAACCACCGCCAAATGCTGCCAAGATAAGATTATCCCCTTTTTTGAGTTGACTTTCATATTCCCATAGGCAAAGAGGAATGGTTGCCGCTGTGGTATTTCCATAGCGTTCAATATTCATCATGACTTTATCAAACCCGATTCCCATTCGATTTGCTGTAGCATCGATGATTCGTTTGTTGGCTTGATGAGGAACAAGCCAAGCTACATCTTCACCCTTCAATCCGTTTCTTTCCATGACTTCAGCACTTACGTCTGCCATATTGGTTACTGCGAATTTGAAAACAGAAGCTCCTTCTTGGTAGGCAAAGTGCTCTCTAGCGGCGAGGGTTTCCGGTGTAGCCGGTCTGCGGCTTCCGCCGGCTTTCATATGAAGATAGGGTTCACCGGATCCATCAGATTTGAGTATCGCATCCATGATCCCGGTTTCTTCGGTGGTAGCCTCAAGCAATACTGCTCCAGCCCCATCACCGAATAGAATACATGTAGTCCGGTCTTCGTAGTCAACGATTGCAGACATTTTATCTGCCCCTACGACTATTACTTTTTTGTGAGTTCCTGATTGTATAAACTGAGCGCCTACTTGCAGAGCATATAAAAAACCCGAACATGCTGCGGCCACATCGAAGCTGTAGCTTTTTTTAGCCCCAACTTTATCGGCTATAATATTTGCTGTTGCTGGAAATGGTAGATCTGGAGTTACAGTGGCACAAATGATCAGTTCGATTTCCATCGGGTCAGTGTTGGTTTTTTCCAATAGACCTCTGACAGCCTCAACAGCCATTACGGACGTCCCTTGATTTTCGCCTTTAAGGATTCTTCGTTCCTTAATACCAGTACGAGATGTAATCCACTCATCGTTGGTTTCTACGAGCTTTTCAAGTTCTGTATTTGTTAAACGATATTCAGGAACATAACCTTGGATTCCGGTGATTTTGGCTCTGATTCTATCCATTCTTATAGGTTTGAAAGAGGTATTTACGTTAATAAATACCTCAAGCTGGGTTGAAGTTTTTTCAGAAAATTACTGAGAAAAGCCAAAAATAGCATAATGACCTCTGTCCACCAAAACCAATCCTACTTCTCCCGTCCAAATTACTGCAAGTCAGGTGTTTTCAGTTTTTAGACATAAAAAAATCCATCCCTTTTGAGGAATGGATTTCAAATATCTTTCAAAAGTAACTTATGCTTTTACTTCTTTTTCGATGATTACTTGACCTTTGTAATACAATTTACCTTCAAGCCAGAAAGCTCTGTGAGGTAGGTGCATTTCGCCAGTTGTAGGGCATTTCGCCATTCCAGGAGCTTCCAATTTATAATGAGTTCTTCTTTTATCTCTTCTGGTTTTCGAAATTTTTCGTTTAGGATGTGCCATTTTATGCGTGGTTTATGATTATTCTTTGTTTTTAAGTTTCTTTAATTGTTCCCATCGTGGATCGACAGGCTTGCTTTCTTCTTTTGATTCTGGATTTTCATCTTCCGATTCCAATTCGTCATCGATGTAAACATATCCTCCTTCTACTTCCAATTCTTCATCATCCAGTTCATTTCTGTGATCCGGATGAATCTTTTTAAGTGGCAGTGCGAGCAAAATAAATTCATAGATCAATTGAGCCACATTGATTACCGGAGTATCTCTGGTGATCATGAAGACTTCTTCATCTATTTCTTTTACCTCAGATCCATATTTATAGATCATCTTTTCGGGAAAATCTAGCGGATGGTCAAATACTTCCAGGCTGCGATCACAAGTCAATTGAACACTCCCATGAATGTGGAAATTGACTTCAATCATATTTGCTCCCTTGTCCAAAATGGCCCTTACGGCCAAATTGCCTTTTTCGACGATTTCATTGTCTTCGAAATTTTGGAAGAACGCGTCTCCAATCTCGAAGTCAATTTCGTGCCTTCCCTCCTTGAACTTAATTACTTCAATATCAAAGGTTTTCCAGAATTTCACGATTTGTCCTCCCGATTTAAGACCGCAAATGTAGGTAATATTTTAAAATAGCTGAAACAGAACTTGAAATTATATTTGGCAAGGCACTGTTTTTCTAAATATAATTAGGCTAAGCCTCAACTTCCTCACTTTCATGCAGCTGAATGATATCTGCTGCTAAGTGCAACGCAGCTCGCATAGAACCTTCGTCCGCGATATTTTTTCCGGCAATATTATATGCTGTGCCATGGTCTGGGGAAGTTCTAACGACTGGCAAACCAGCCGTAAAATTCACCCCAGAACTGAATGCAATAGACTTAAATGGAATCAATCCCTGATCATGGTACATGGCTAAAACTCCATCAAACTTCTGCTGATGCATCATTCCGAAAAATCCATCAGCAGGGTAGGGTCCAAAAACGTATTTGTTTTGGTCCTTCAGTTCTTTGATTGCCGGTTTGATGATTTTTTCTTCTTCTTCGCCAAGAAGCCCATCTTCTCCTGCATGTGGGTTCAGTCCCAGAATGGCGATTTTCGGTTTTATTATACCAAAATCATCCTCCAAGCTTTTTAGAAAAATATTAGCTTTTTTCTGAATTCGGTCTTTTGTGATTGTTTCTGAAACTTTGGCCAAAGGCAAATGACCTGTGACCATGGCCACCCGAAGCGAATCGTCTACCATCATCATTAGACTTTCTTTTGCCCCGACAGCTTCGGTGATGAACTCGGTGTGACCTATGAAATGGAAGTTTTCAGAGTTAAGGTTATTCTTATTTAATGGTGCCGTGACCAATGCTTGGATTTTCCCATCTTTCAGGTCATCTACAGCAGCTTTGAGTGCTTCCAAAGCCATTTTAGCAGCCTCTGCCGTTTCCACCCCAGGAATCACTTCGGGAGCTTCCTCCATCACGTTGATCACATTGATTTTTCGGTGTTGAATTTCATCCAAAGAACGGATTTGAGAAAAATTGAAATCCTCCAAACTCATCAGCTTTCGATAAAATGTGATCACCTTGCCATGGCCGTAAATTAAAGGAGTAAAAGACTTATACACCCGACTGTCAGCCAATGCTTTCAGGGTCACTTCCACTCCGATTCCATTGATATCTCCGATGCTGATTCCTATGATGGGTTTTTGTTTTCTGGCGTTCATATTCTGGTCTGCTGTATAAGTAGGATAGGACAAATTTCCCGAACCTTTAGGAATATTCCCTTATTTTTAGGCCCGCAAGTTATAAAAAATAATCTCAGCCTGAGGATGGAAAAAGTCAAACCTAAAAAGCATCTTGGACAGCATTTCTTGACTGACTTGAGTATTGCTGAGCGAATTGCTCAGGCTGTCAAAGGTCATCAGGGAGTGAACAAAGTCCTGGAGATTGGTCCCGGAATGGGGGTGTTGACGGATTTTCTTTTGAAAAACCCGCAAGAGCTTTTCCTAATCGAAATTGACAGGGAAAGTATCGCCTACTTGCACGAGAAATATCCTGAATTCGGGGATCGGATCATTGAAGGGGATTATCTGAAATACGATGCATCTAGAGTATTGCCTGACAAATATTCCATTGCGGGCAATTTTCCTTACAATATTTCTTCCCAGATTTTCTTTAAAGTATTGGAAGAGAAAGATCGAGTGACAGAAGTCGTTTGCATGCTTCAAAAAGAAGTGGCCGTGCGGATTGCGTCTCCAAAAGGGAATAAGGATTATGGGATTTTGTCCGTGCTTCTACAGGCTTGGTATGACATCGAATATTTATTTACAGTGCCACCAACTGTTTTTAATCCGCCCCCCAAAGTCAATTCGGGAGTAATTCGTCTCACCAGAAATTCTGTGGAGAAACTGGATTGTGATGAAAAGCTTTTTTTTAAAGTTGTGAAAGGCGGATTTAGTACGAGAAGAAAAACCCTGAGAAACGCATTGAAATCTTTTGAGCTAACAGAAGAATTCAAGACAAATCCAATTTTGGATAAGCGGGCTGAGCAATTAGGTGTAGCGGATTTTGTGTTTTTGACCCAACAAATCGAAAAAGGACGTGGAAGCAATTAAGCAATTTGAATTATCAAAAGAATACCTTGAAAGTCTCCGGTTGGGGATTGAAAATGAGCAGGTAGATTTCATCCGAGAATCCTTAGATGGTGTCAACGTAGCGGATATTGCCGCGCTTCTGGATGAGCTGAGTATGCAGGAGTCGGTGTATGTCCTACGCCTTCTGGAAAAGCAACATGCAGCTGATATTCTGATCGAGCTGGACGATGTCACACTTTTTAGAGTATTGAAGGAGTTTGAAAATTCCGAGATCGCCACTTGGATCGAGATGATGGATTCCGATGATGGTGCGGATATTTTAATTCTTTTATCGGAAAAGGATAGAGAAGAGGTTATCGCCGATTTTCAGGATAAAGTTAAATCTGAGCAGGTTCTTGAACTCTTACGCTATGAAGAAGATACTGCTGGGGGTATCATGGCGAAGGAATTTATCCGAGCAAACAAAAACTGGAATGTAATTCAGACCATTAATGAGATTCGTCGTCAGGCCGAAAACGTCGAAAAGATTTACTCTATCTACGTAGTCGATAATAGACAACATCTTTTGGGCAGGGTTTCTCTAAAAAAGATTATCCTTGCCGGTGCTGATACTAAAATCGAGGATATTTATGATGACGAGGTGATTGCTGTACCTGTTCACATGGACCAGGAAGAAGTCGCCTCAATGATGCGGAAATATGACTTGGAATCTGTTCCTGTCATCAATGCGAAAAACAAATTGGTAGGTCGAATCACCGTCGATGATATCCTGGATGTCGTGCAGGAAGAAGCTGACGAGGATATCCAGGCCATGTCCGGTATCTCGGATCAGGTTGATGAAAACGACAGTGTTTTTAAACTGACTAAAGCTCGCCTACCTTGGCTGATGATCGGGATAATCGGAGGGCTTTTCGGTGCGGGATTCATCGGTTTTTTTGAAGAAGGACTAAGTAAGGTTACGGCGTTGGCCTTTTTCATTCCCTTGATTACAGCTACAGGTGGCAATGTTGGGATACAGTCCTCTACGCTTGTGGTGCAATCTTTGGCTAACAAATCCGCTTTTGACGATAGTCTATCCAGACGATTTATAAAAGGATTATTAGTAGCCGTGATCAACGGTTTGGTGTTGGCTTCCTTCGTTTTTGGGGTGGTGGTTTTGGTTTATAAAAATGAAGCCAAATTCGCCATGGTTGTTTCCATAGCCTTGTTTTCAGTCGTCCTGTTGGCCTCATTTATGGGTACTTTGACCCCAATCGTTTTGGATCGTTTTGGAATCAATCCCGCTTTGGCGTCCGGACCATTTATCACAACTGCGAATGATCTAATTGGCTTGGCAGTTTACTTTTTAATTGCAGTGTCTTTATTGAATTTGTAGGGAAATGAAGGTTCTCATTATTGACGAAATGCACCACAGTATCATTCCTATGCTGGAAAAACTGGGGCATGAGGTTGTTTATTTACCAAAAATTACCCGAGATGAAATTCTCGAAATTGTTTCTCAGTTCCAAGGCCTCATCATTAGATCCAAGACTCCGATGGATCGGGAACTTCTGGAGAAGGCTGTCAATCTGAAATTTATTGGAAGGGCGGGTGCTGGTTTGGATCAGATCGATCTGGACTATTTAGTGGAGCGCGGGGTAAAGCTTTTTCACGCAGCCAAGGGCAACCGTGATGCTGTGGCTGAACATGCCGTAGGAGGATTGCTGGCGCTTTTCAACCAATTGAAAAAAGCAGATACCGAGGTCCGAAAGGGTATCTGGGACCGAGAAGGAAACCGAGGATACGAACTGATGGGGAAAACGGTCGGAATCATGGGTTTTGGCAATATGGGTAAAGCTTTTTCCAAACGGCTTAGTGGCTTTGGAGTTAAAATTTTGGCTTACGATAAATTCAAACTCGACTTTGGAACTGAACAAGTTCAAGAGGTAATGTGGGAAAAGTTGAAATCTGAAGTGGACATCTTGAGTATCCACGTGCCTCTTACTTCTGAGACCCGTAATTACTTTACCTTAGAGGAATTGGCTTCGTTTGCAAAACCAATTTGGTTTATCAATACTGCTCGGGGAGAAGTGGTGAGTTTTGCCACTTTAAATGCGGCTTTGGATCAGGGAATTCTTCGTGGAGCAGTCTTGGATGTATTGGAAAACGAGAAGTTTAATAAATTTACTGAAGAGCAAAAAGCTGAATTTGAAAAGTTATCTCAGCGGGATAATGTAATCTTTTCTCCCCACGTCGCAGGATGGACTTTTGAATCATATGAGAAAATAAACAAAGTATTAGTCAAGAAGATAAAAAACGCCTTTTCTATTTAAAATCTCGCTTTATGAAAAGCAGGCCCAATTTCTAAAGACTTGCTTTGTCAAAAAGCTTTCCTATCTTTGGACGTAATTAAAGGGAAAAGCAAAGTAACGGTCTCCACCACGTGACCGTTACTTTGTTTTTTGTCCCTTTCGAAAAGATTTAAATTATGTCAAAAATACAATATTACACCGAAGAAGGACTTAAGAGATTGAAAGACGAACTTCAGGAATTGAAGGGCAAAGGTCGTCTGGATATTGCCAAACAAATCGCAGAAGCGAGAGATAAAGGTGACTTAAGTGAAAACGCAGAATATGATGCTGCAAAAGATGCTCAGGGTCATTTGGAGCTTAAAATCGCTAAGTTGGAAGCAGTCGTTGGGAATGCGAGAATCTTAGATAATTCTCAGATGGACACGTCCAAAGTTGGAATTCTGTCTACTGTGAAAATCAAAAACGTCAAGAACGGAATGACTGTGAGTTACAAGCTGGTTTCTGAGGAAGAAGCTGATTTGAAAGCAGGTAAAATCTCCCTTGCCTCACCTTTTGGAAGAGGGTTGGTTGGAAAAGTGATTGGCGATATCGCTACAATCAATGCCCCGGCAGGAGAATTACAATTCGAAATCTTAGACATTACTTATTAATTCAAATCCCGGCATGTTCCGGGATTTTTTTTAGAAAATTATGGCAAGCATCTTCACCAAAATTATCAATCGAGAGATCCCCTCCCAAATCATTGCCGAGGACGAGAAATACATCGCATTTTTAGACATCATGCCTTTGGTGAAAGGACATGTATTGGTGGTTCCAAAACAGGAAGTGGATTACATTTTTAACATGGAGCCCAATGAACTAGCGGGACTTCATCTATTTGCTCAAAAAGTAGCGAAGGCTATGGAAAAAACGATCAAATGCACTCGAATCGGAGTTGCCGTTATCGGTTTGGAGGTACCTCACGTTCACATTCACCTAGTTCCTCTACGCACAATGGATGATATCAATTTCACCCGTCCCAAGTTGAAATTGACTTCCGAGGAATTGGCTGAAGTGGGGGATATGATTAGAGGAGGGTTTTAGTGTTCAGTATTCAGTCGCAGTGTTCAGTTGCAGTGATCAGTGTTCAGTCGCAGTGATCAGTTTTCTGTTGCAGTGGTCAGTCACAGTTATTAGTTTGTTTACAGTTAAGTAAACAAAATTATTTTGTTTAGGTACAAAAGCTTGGATTTCGGGATTGATTTAACTTTACAATAGTTTTTTAGATCCGAATTTCTCTGGATTGAGCATCATAAAGTTTAAGAGTTTTCTAATTTCTATTACTTCTGATAACAATCGGTCATAGGTTGATTTTTCTAGATATTCACATGCAAATGCAAAATCAAGCCAAACATGTGTTTCACTGTTTTCCATATCAGCATCACTGAGTTTGGAGATGAAATGTGCCGGATACTTTCTTTTTCTGTAAGATTCAGCAATGCAGGCACAAATTGATCTGCTGGATCTTCGGATCTGATCTGTTAAAGCGTACTTTTCTTCTTTTGGAAAGCTTTTGGATAGTTGAAAAATCTCCATCGCAAGGTTAAATGCTTTTTTGTAAGCTAATAGTTCTTTGAAGTCCATGATTGTAGTCTTTAAGTGAAACTAAATCTACTAAAATGAAAAAAAATAACCCAAGCTGCATAAGCTTAGGTTATTAGATGTTTAAGACTGCGACTATTTACTGATGACTGGATTCTGCGACTGATCACTGATCACTGAGACTGCCAACTGACCACTGCCATCTCACTCACTTCACTTTCTTAATCCAAATATTCCTATACAGCACATCATGCCCTTCAGCTTGAAGTTTCAATCCTCCAGGAGTATCGGTTATTCCTTTTCCACCATCATTTCCGCCATCGATTCCTGAGTTGGGTCCGCCCCAGACTTGGGTGATTTCTACATCGTCATGGATTTTGACTCCGTTGAAAAAGACCGTGACACGAGCTTTTTCGGTCCTTTGGCCATTTTCAAATCGTGCAGCCCGAAACTTAATGTCGTAAGCATTCCATTTGCCAACCCCATTGTATTCTTCTGAAGTTGGTAGGTGCTCATTGATCACAGCTGCCAAGCCATGAAGTCCGTAATCTCCATCCAGGATTTGAATTTCGTATCGGTTTTGAAGGTAAACCCCACTGTTTCCGCCTTCATTTTTAATCAAAAACTCCACGTGAGCTTCAAAATCGCGAAACTCCTTTTTGGTCACGATATCAGCTGCTCCGTATTTGCCCCCGGCACCTGCCGGGTCATTGCTACTGATGGCTTTCCCACCTGTTACAGGATCAACTACTTCTGGCCATTTGATTGGCATTTCTGCCGAAAAACGCGGTCCTTCCCAGTATTTCCAGTTTTTGTGTAAAGATTTGCTTGAACCGTCGAGGTAAATCTTTGCGCCTTTTGGGGCTTTTGTTCCTAGATATGAAGCTTCTTGAGCTATTGCGGATATGGAAACTAGGAGTGCAATTGCACTTGCAAATATTTTTAGGTTCATAGGTTTTGGGTTTTAAATATATTGTTGATGAAAATCCAAGTAGGCTAGTGTTTCAGCATTCAATTTGGTTAATTTTAGCTTAAATCTAATCTTTTAATATAATGAAATCGAGTATGACAAGAACGTCACACACTAGGATGCCCCGATGGCTATCGGGGCTACATGCGAGATTCTCCCGAATCGAGTCCGGGACAGGCTATATGGCCATTAAAAAACAAATTATAAACACATGAAATCAAGCATGTCGTATCCGACACACACTGGAATGATTATCGAACATGCGCAGATTCCATATGACCGCTTAAAAACAATTATAATCATATGAAATCAAGCATGACCCAAAGCGACACACAGAGGGATGATTATAAACCATGCGAGATTCCATGTGGCAATAAAAAAACAAATTATAAACAAATGAAATCAAGCATGACCCTGTCGGCGACACACAGAGGGATGATTATAATTCATGCGAAGATTCCATATGGCCTTTAAAAATCAAATTATAATCATATGAAATGGCAAGGTAGAAGACAAAGCTCCAATGTGGATGACAGACGGGGGCAGGGTGGCCCAAGAATGGGGGCTGGCGGATTCAGTCCTATGCTAATTGCACCTTTGCTGAAATTGCTATTTTCCAAAACCGGGATGATCATCGCGGGCATTTTTATCGTTGGTTCGATCATAATGGGATACAATCCACTCAGCCTCCTGGGTGGGTTAGTGGGTGGAGGCGGACAGGGATTCACTACCGAGTCTAATTATACCCCTACGGCTGAAGAAGATGAGCTCGCTGCCTTTTCCGCTACAATGCTGGCAGATACGGAAACTGTCTGGAATGAGCTATTGCAAAATTATAGAGAACCAACCTTGGTTTTGTACACTGGTGCGGTGTCATCTGCCTGCGGATCAGCATCAAGTGCAACAGGTCCGTTTTATTGCCCTGGAGACGAAAAATTATACATTGATTTAAGCTTTTTCCAAGATATGGAAAAGAACTTAAAAGCAGGCGGGGACTTTGCCTATGCCTATGTTATTGCACATGAAGTGGGGCACCATATCCAAAAAATCATGGGATTAACTGAGAAGGTTCATAGCCTCAGAGGTAAAGTCAGTGAAAAAGAATATAATTTAAATTCTGTGAAATTAGAGCTTCAGGCAGATTTTCTTGCGGGAGTTTGGGCGCATCACAGTCAGCGCAAAGTTGGAATGATGGAACCTGGAGATCTGGAAGAAGGCTTGAGAGCTGCGAATGCTATCGGAGATGATCGGCTTCAAAAGCAATCAACTGGTCGAGTAGTGCCCGATTCTTTCACGCACGGTACCTCCGCCCAGCGAATGAAGTGGTTCAAAAAAGGGTTTGATACGGGTGATCTGAAACAAGGGGATACGTTTAATACCAGGGATCTTTGAGGTTAGATTTTATAAAGACATAAGATCTAAGATTTAAGATTTAAGAAATTTATCTATCCGATATGTTTCCAATTCGGACTTCATTCTTAATTTCCTTAATCTTCTTAATGGTAAAAAACCTAAAACCAACCAAATACAGTCCCCACGCTTTTCAAGCCCAATACCAGCGTAATCAACCAGATAAATCCTGCGATTCCTGTTGCTATAGGTGTGTTTTTGTGTTTGCCTAAAACCGAATTTTGCGAAGCAATCCAAATAATCCAGCCGCTGATGATTGGTAAAAGGATTCCATTAGCGAGTTGAGCCAGCGTAATAAGCTGAACTGGCTTGATTCCAAAGGAAGAAAACAAAAGTCCCAGGCCGACGATGATGCCCATACTGATTCGCATGGATCTGGACTTGATCTCCTGATCCCAACCCATAATTCCGCACACTACAAATCCTGCTGCTAAAGGTGCAGTGAGTGATGAAGTCAAACCTGCTGCAAGTAAACCAAAGCCCATCATGTAGCCTGCAAAGCTGCCAAATACGGTTTCCAAACCTTTGGAGACATCAATTGCTGATGTGATTTCGGTACTGGTATTTGCAGCACCCACGATAAGAATGGCCATTGATACGATGCCACCGAGAATTACTGAAACTGCGATATCCCTACGCATCAGGGGAAGGTCGGATTCCTTTTTCCAGCGCTTATTTACTAATGATGCATATAAGAATAAATTGTAAGGAACGACTGTAGTTCCAATTAGCGCTACCAAAGTGGGGATTTCGTTAGTGTTCCATTTGGGAACAAAGCCAGTTAATAGTAAAGAAAGATCGGGTTTTGTAAGAATGGCTGTGATTGAAAATGCGATAGACATAAAAATCACCAATGCAACAAGAATCCGCTCCAATGCCTTATAGCTGCCCGTCCAAAGGAGTAAAAAAGCAATTAATCCCAAGATGAAATTCCCCGATTGAAGTTGCAAACCGAGAAACTTCAAGGTCGGAGCTTCCCAATAAAAAGCTAACCCTAGGTTTGCGCCTGAGATATTTCCCGATTCATAGGCAGCATTTCCAAGTACGATCGCTAAAAGCACCAAAACCATTGAAAAAAGCCGAAATATTGGATTGCCTTTTTGGTTTCTGAGCAAAGTGCTCAAATCTGATCCAGTTAGAATTCCGATCCTGCCTGAGATTTCCTGCAATATCACCGTGGCGATGATTGAAAGGGCCAATGCCCATATCAACGAAAATCCAAAATTTGCTCCGGCAAGGGTGCAAACTGTCACCGTTCCCGGCCCGATAAAAGCGGCTGCAATCAATGGACCCGGGCCTAGATTTCGAAATGGATTTTTGATGATCAAAGGTAAATTTTTCTGAAAATAGAGAATTGAGAAGAATTTTTGTAGGTTTTAGAGTTGAGAAGCAAGAATAGATAAGAAACGATACTATGATTTGGATAAAGCGAATTGGAAAACTTTTGGCGGGCCTACTTTTGACTGTTGTATTCTTTTTGCTTTTGCTCTATCGAAGGGATATCCCGGCGGAGGAAATTAATGCAAAATACCAAACTCCACAATCTCATTTTATTGAAGTCGATGGAGTCAATGTTCATGTAAGATTTTTGGGTGAAGGAGAACCCATTTTCCTGCTTCATGGAAGCTTTTCATCACTTCATACTTGGGATGTGTGGCAGCAGGAACTTAGCCCATATTATTTGACAATTTCACTGGACTTCCCCGGCCATGGTCTGACCGGTCCGGATGAATTGAAGCGCTATAGTGTTAAGGATTACAGTGAGTTAATTCTTGCTTTGGCAGAAAAGCTTAATCTCAGAAAATTTCATCTTGCGGGAAATTCAATGGGAGGTGCTGTGGCACTTCAGGTGGCTTCTACAAGGCCGGATCAAGTTCTGACCCTGAATTTGATCGATTCATCCGGTGCACCTAGAATGGAAGCGCGGAGTCTGGATTCGACTCAAACTTCCTCTCGTGGTGGAGGTGCATGGGTTTTCAAACTGATTGAGAATCCCATTATTTCAACGGTTTTTCTGAAATGTACCCCAAAGTTTCTATTCGCTATGAATATAAAGGAGGTCTATGGTGATGAGTCCAAGATTCAATCCGAAACGACCGACCGATACTTTGAATTGATGCTCCGTGAAGGAAATAGACGTGCAACTTTGGATCGATTGAGTATGCCAAGAAAATCTTCCGTGGATTTTAAAAGGCTGACTATGCCGACCTTGATTCTCTGGGGTGGAAAAGACTCCTGGATTCCTGTTTCACAAGCCTATGCACTGGAAAAGGCTATTCCGGGCTCCAATCTTATTATTTTTGATGATGCTGGTCATGTGCCAATGGAAGAAATCCCGACGGAATCTGTCGCAGAATACTTGTCCTTTTTAGGGGTGGAGGTAAGAAAAAAGTACCTTGATCCCAACAAACAAATGGTATATGCCGATTGAGATCCTTCTTTTCGTAGTCCTTGCAGTTCAAGTTTTGATTTTGGGCTTGATATTTTTCCGAAAAAAGAGTGATCAGGAAAAAATCTTCCTTCAGTCCGAATTGGCAAGAATGAGCAAGGAACTTGCCCAAGCTTTGGGCGAAGCCCGAAAGGAATCCAGCGAAAATCTGTCACAGCAATTTCGTCTCATTTTTGAAAATCAACGAGCGAGTTCAAAAGAGCAAAATGAATCACTTCGGGCATTTGGCGAGGTTGTGAGATCGACCATGCAGGACCTGAATAATCTCCAACGAGAAAAGTTTGGACAGCTTACACTGCGTCAGGATGACTTGGTCAAAAACACAGAAATGCGCCTGGAAAAAATCCGGGAAACTGTGGATGAAAAGCTCCAAAAAACCCTGGAAACAAGGCTTGGGCAATCCTTCGAGTTAGTAAGTAATCAATTGCAAGCAGTGCAAAAAGGTCTGGGAGAAATGCAGTCGCTAGCGAATGGAGTAGGAGACCTTAAGCGGGTCCTTACCAATGTAAAAAGTCGGGGAATTCTGGGTGAATACCAGCTTCAGGCACTTTTAGAAAATATGCTTGCACCAGATCAATATATCCTAAATGCAGCTGTAAATGGAACGAGAGACCGCGTAGAATTCGCAGTGAAAATGCCAGGACAAGATGAAACCGTTCTTTTGCCTATGGATTCAAAATTCCCTCAAGAATCCTATTTGCGCTTAGTCGATGCTTATGAGATTGCAGACAAAGCTTCTATTGATTTTTACCGACAAGAATTGATCAAAGCAGTGAAAAAATCAGCTTTGGAAATCCAAAACAAGTATATCCATCCACCTCAGACCACCGACTTTGCGATTTTATTTTTGCCGGTGGAAAGTCTTTATGCTGAAATCTTGCGTGAAGCCGGCCTCGCACAACAGATTCAGCAGGATTTCAAAGTGATTGTAACTGGTCCTACGACCCTTTCGGCAATCTTAAACTCGCTTCAAATGGGTTTCAGAACCTTGGCGATTCAGAAGCGGAGTTCTGAAGTATGGCAGGTTCTTGGAGCAATCAAAACCGAATTTGGGACTTTTGGGCATCTGCTCGAAAAGACCCAACGAAAGATCCATGAGGCCAATACTGAGTTGGATAAATTGGTCGGAGTGCGAACTCGTGTGATTCAACGAAAATTGAAAGAAATTCAGGAACTGCCGGAGCAGGAAAGCAAAGCCTTGCTGGACGAATAAGCAATCAATTTGCTGAATAGAAAAACTTAGATATTACTGATGAGGGATGATAGTGGTTTTTCGATACATTAAATTCAAACCTTAACTTCCATTTTATTACTTTTTTTTACCGCAAAGATTGCACAAAGTAAGAGAGAAATGTAAGTAGTAAACTCCTTCCAAACTTCAGGATTTCTTAATGAATCAATCATTTTCAAGGGCACAAAGTAAAAAAGCTAAAGCTTTTTTAAGCTCCTAAAGAAATTCATCGGAGTTAAGAAAGAAATCATTTCTGTCCTTGGATGGAGGAAAGCAAAGCCTTGATGGACGTTTAGGTATATATTGTTTAGAAAAAATCAGGAGGTAATCGCTTTTGATGATGTCTATTTTTTACCTTTTGTGCTGTTAATCAAAAGAAAAAAGCTTTATCACTGAAAATCATTCAGAAAGCTTCTAATTTTGCCACCCTTTCAGATTACACTTACTACCTCTATGGGGATGCATATAGTAATTGCCGGTGCAGGAGACATGGGATACCACCTGGCCGAGCAATTAAGTTTTGACAACAAGGATATCACGCTAATTGATACAGAACGTGATGTTTTGGATTATGTAGCATCTAAGCTTGATGTGATGGTGATCGAAGGTGACGCCACTTCAATTGATGTCCTTCAACAGGCAAATGTCCAACGGGCAAGCATGGTGCTGGCAGTCACCACCTCTGAGAAAACAAATATCGTCACCGCTGTTCTAGCTAAGCAGCTTGGGGCCAAGCGAGTGATGGCTCGTGTGAGAAATCATTCTTACCTGAATGAAGAAAACCTGCCTTATTTCAATAATCTGGGCATTGACAATCTGATTTCACCCACGATGCTTTGTTCACGGGAGATTTTCAATATGATAGAAAACTCCAGTTTTACCGAAGTATTTGATTTTGGCAGTGGAAAATTAAACATCGTTGGGATTACTCTGGATCAATTTAGCCCGCTTGTTAATCAGCGGATCATGGATACCAAATCGGATCCGATTTATGAGGACATTAGGATAATTGCCATTGTTCGTGATCAGAAGACAATGATTCCTAGAGGGAGCACGATTATTCGGAACAATGATCACGTTTATTTTATCTCCAATAAGAAAAACACGGAAACGATCCAAGAAGTCCTCGGACAAAAAAAGGTCAAGATCAAGAATATCATGATCATCGGAGGCGACGATATGGCCGTCACTACTGCAATCAAACTTCAGGATAAATATCGAGTAACACTTGTCAATAAAGATAAGGAACGATGTAAATGGCTGGCCGAACATCTTCCCGATACTTTGGTGATCAACGGGGATTACAAAAACATTGAAATGCTTGTGGAGGAAGGGTTGGAGCAGATGGATGCGTTCTTAGCCTTGACTGAATCTTCCGAAACTAACATTATTACAAGTCTGTCAGCCAAAAATCACGGTGTTTACAAGACCATTGCCCACGTTGACACTCGGGAATACATTCATATCTCTCATAGCATCGGTGTGGATTCCTTGATCAACAAAAAGCTGGTAGCGGCAAATGAAATCTCCCGCTATCTAAAAAAGGGGACTGTAGAGGCTGTTTCTGGGATTTATGGTGTTGATGCGGAGTTTATTCAATACAGTGTAAATAAAAACAACAGACTCACCAAGTATCCACTTAGGGCACTTCACTTTCCTGAAACGGCAATTGTAGCCGGAGTAATTCGCGGGAATGAGGTTTTTATTCCTGACGGTGATTTTTTACTTCAAATGAATGATAAGGCCATTGTATTGGCTTTGCCTGAGGCTAAGTTGCCATTAGAAAAACTTTTCCATTAAAGGATGTTGCATTTCAAGGCGATAGGTAAAATCATGGGTGCCCTTCTTTTTTTGATTGGGGTATTGATGCTTCCTGCTGCGGCCATTTCTTGGATTTATCAGGAAAATTCTGCTCCAATTATGATTTCTGCGGCAATCTCTCTTTTCATAGGAATGGTTGCATTTTTCTCTTTTTCTAAATATGATCAGCTGGTCAGAAAAAGAGAAGGATACCTGATTGTGGTTTTAAGTTGGGTTTTTATGAGCGGATTTGGGATGCTCCCATTTATCCTCTCCTCAGAAGTTACTTCAGTTGCTGATGCACTTTTTGAGACGGTTTCTGGACTTACTACCACGGGGGCTTCTATTTTAACAGATATAGAGGCCATGTCGAAGGGGCTTCTTTTCTGGAGAAGTATGACCCAATGGATAGGCGGATTAGGAATTATCGTCTTGACTGTCGCAATTTTTCCTTTGTTGGGAATCGGAGGAATTGAACTATTTGTTGCCGAATCTCCGGGCCCGACTTCAGATAAAGTTCATCCAAGAATTTCGGAGACAGCCAAGCGACTTTGGTATGTTTATGTGGGCTTGACTGTTGCTGCTTCCCTGCTTTTTTGGGCGGGTGGAATGACTTTTTACGATGCAGTCAATCATGGTTTAACCACTTTGGCTACAGGAGGATTTTCGACAAAAAATGCCTCTATGGCTTACTATGACTCTGCTTTTATACAATACACAGCTATCTTTTTCATGTTTTTGGCAGGGACCAACTTTACGCTGATTTACTTTGGATTGATTGGGAAGTTTAGAAAAGTGATCAGAAGTGACGAATTCAAAGCCTATTCTTTCGCACTCCTCGGTCTTTCAATTATTCTCTTCTTACCCATTTATTCTCAATCGGATATCAGTGCCGAGTTTGCCTTTCGAAAGGCAGCTTTTCAGGTAGTTTCTCTGGTCACCACGACAGGTTTTGTTTCTGATGATTACACCCAATATGGAGAAGGAGTTATTTTTATTTGCTTTATGTTACTCTTTTTGGGTGGCTCGGCAGGTTCTACGGCAGGTGGAATCAAGTTTGTCCGACATGTGACCTTCCTTAAAAATTCATGGCTCGAGTTCAAACGTATTGTCCATCCAAGAGCGATCGTGCCCCTGATTATCAATGGAGAGCGAGTCACAGGAAGGATCATCAATAACATCATGAATTTCCTCTTAATCTACCTGAGTACTTTTGTGATAGGTTCGCTATTAATTTCTTTGCTAGGCTATGATTTGGCCACATCGCTAGGCGCAGTGGCGACTTGTTTGGGAAATGTCGGTCCTGCTATCGGTCAGGTTGGTCCAGTAGATAATTTCGCGTTTTTCTCACCAGTTGCAAAAATCATTCTGTCTTTCATGATGCTCCTTGGCAGATTGGAATTATTCACCATTCTGATCCTGTTTACGCCGTTTTTCTGGAGAGCGAATTAGATTTCCTTATTTTCTTCTCTTTTTGATTTCCTGAATATCTACAAGGTCTTGTGGTCTTCCTGAAGCAGATTTATTTTGGATAAAGTCTTTTAAACCAATAAATCTGATTTCTAAATTTTCTGTTGTCAGGATTTTTGAGTTAGGAAATGCGTCCTTGAATTCCACACCATCGATATTGTTTAAAATGTCAATACGAAGAGGGGGGTAACCTATTTGGGAAATGTATCCAGGTTTTGTGAAATCCTCTTTTTTGAAATTCAGATTACCAAAGCCAAAGTCATCAAGAACTTGAAGTAGCTTTTTCGCATTAGTTTCTGAAATTTCAATCCAAATATCTAAATCTCCAGTGTTTCTTGGTTTCCCATGAAATGCCAAAGCATATCCACCTACAACCATATAATCTACGGAATGAGCATTTAATAGCTTAATAAAATCTTCAAAGTCGGGGAATAGTATCATTCTCTCATTTTAAGTTTTTGTACTATACTCTTATCCATTTTGGTCTCTTTTGGAATTCCTTCCGCAACAAGTTTAGTCACTGCATAAATCCTGGTTTCCGGGTCAGCAGCAAGCCAAAAGTCCAGATTTTGTTCTCCTTCGTCATGATTTGTTAGTTCGTATCGATTTACAACGGGTTGGATTGATCTAACTTTCCTTACGATTGGTTTTGTAAAAACTTCTTTTCTGGAGAGAAATAATTGTTCGTTTTCAAATGGTTTTTTCGCCTTTCCTAGGTAATTATTCAACGTGTTGTAACTGAAACCGGGATAGGATTCGCAGAAAACCTTGAGGTTTGAAAACACCTCAATTGCTCGTTCAATACGATTTTTCCAAACTGCAATTACTACTCGCTTTTTTGAAGTTTTTTTTGAATCCATCTTCAAATTTAACCAATATGATGCAAATATTGGTTAAAATTTTATTCCATCACCTCAAACTGCGCCATAATTTTAGCCACTTTATCCTCTATCGTTTCGGATGATATGTTGGTTCGGCTGAGTCTGTCCACCATGATCGGGAAGGAAAATGGAGTAAACTGAACCGGATGCTTCACCACGATTTCCTTTTGATTCAGCTTGCGCAAAGCATGGTAAAACATATCTTGCTCCATTTGCTGATTGAGCGCTTCCTTCTTGGCTTGCTTGAGCAAAAGGTTGTCAGGATCATACTGCTCAAATACCTGGTAAAGCAATCCTGAATTCGCCTGAATGTGCTTAAAAGTCATGGGTTTGCCGGGATAACCTTGAAAAATCAATCCTGCTATGCTGGCAATTTCCCGAAATTTTCGTCTCGACATTTCACTTTCATTCACGCAATGAAGGATGTCTTCTTCGATGTTTTTCATAGAGAAAATATCTTCCTCCAAAATATCTTCTGCCGATATCGGAGAGTCTGTAAGCAACTCAAACCCATAATCATTCATGGCCATATTGAATGAAATCGGGAAATTCAATGAAATTCGGTACGCGATCAAGGCACTCATTAACTCATGCATCATTCGCCCTTCGAATGGATAAAAGAATAGGTGATAGCCTTCTTTACTTCGATGGGACTCGATCAAGAAGGTATTTTGATCAGGTACAATTGACAGTTTGTCCTGTAAGTCAAGAATGGGTAAAACCCTTCTTACTTCCTCAGATTTGATGATCCCTGAATTATACTCTTGAAAGATCTGAAGGATTTTGTCTGCAAGCATGGACGAAAGTGACATTCTTGCTCCCATCCAACTCACGACATTGTTCGTTTTTTTCTCGGATAATTTTACAAAAGCGTTCAAATCCTTCACCTGAAGCAATTCCAAGGGTCTTCCCGCAAAAAAGAACCGATCACCTACCTTCATTTTCGCAATGAAATACTCTTCCACGGTCCCGAGGTAAGCACCATTTTTAAATTTTACCTTGATCATCGCATCTGAGACGATCGTCCCCATACTCAGCCGATGCTTCATGGCGATTCGCTTACTTTTTACTTTATAGAGGCCATCGTCATCCAAACTGACTTTCAGGAAATCTTCATAATTCCCCAGAGAATTTCCACCCTTTGTAATGAAGTCCATCATCCAGTTCATCTCTTCTTGAGAAAGCTGAGTAAATGAGGCTGCTCTTTTTACCACCGGATAAATTACCTCAGGGTCAAAACCTTCGCCAACTGCCAATGTCACCAAAAACTGGATCAAAACGTCGTAGGGCAATTGTGGAGTGAATTGTGACTCCATTTCCTCATTTTCGATCGCGTCCCGAAGTGCTGCCGCTTCGATCAATTCCAGAGAATTGGTCGGGACAAAAAAGATCTCTGAGGGTAAACCCGGCTGATGTCCTGCACGTCCTGCTCGCTGTACAAAGCGAGAAACACCTTTTGGACTGCCGATCTGAATCACGCGATCCACAGGTCGGAAATCGACCCCAAGATCCAAACTCGAGGTACAGACGACCAGTTTGAGTTTTCCTTCATGTAGCGCATTTTCAACCCAAGCGCGTACAGAATTATCCAGCGAACCGTGATGCATCGCAATCCAGCCTGCCCAGTCCGGTCTCGCTTCAAGAATCCTTTGATACCAAATCTCTGTTTGCGAGCGCGTGTTGGTGAAAAGCAAAACCGTCTTTCCAGCTTCAATAATCTCGATGACCTGGTCCATCATCCGGATGCCCAAATGACCATGCCAGGGGTATGTTTCTATTTCCTCCGGAAAAACAGAATGGATCAGAATCTCCTTATTCACCTTGGCTTTGACGATATGCATAGGAAGATTTTCTCCCAAAAGTGCTTTTGCAGCATCCTTAAGATTGCCAATCGTCGCCGAAACTGCCCATCTTCTAAACGTACCCGGACAGATCGATTGAATGTATTCCAAGGCCAACTGCACTTGGACGCCACGCTTATTTCCAACCAGCTCATGCCATTCGTCCACAACAACAGCTTGGATCGATTGAAAGAGGCCTTGATGATCCTTCTGGGAAATCAGTACATGAAGTGTCTCAGGCGTAGTGATCAGGCATTCTGGCGGATTTCGCTTCATTGCAGCCCGAGTTTTGGGATCCGTATCACCATTTCGGACCATTACTTGCCAAGGTAGTCCAATGACCTCACAGACTTCCTGCATGGCTTTTTGGATGTCCTGTGCCAAAGCTCGGAGTGGTGTGACCCAAATCAGCTGAATTCCATTCTTCTGAGGTTTTTGCCAAGTATCTGGATTTTTTTGGATGTATTCCAAAAGGACAGGAAACCAAAGCGCAAAGGTCTTTCCCGAACCTGTAGGCGCATTGAGCAGTCCGGATTTGCCATCCAAAAAGTCCTGCCAAGTCTCTATCTGAAAAGGAAAGGGCGTCCAGCCTTTTTTCTCAAAATATTCCAGCCCAACTGCTAAGCGCTTATCCTCCATAGGTTTTCAGAATGGCTTTCAGATCATCCAAAGTGTTTGCCTCTTCCTTTGGTTTGTCTTTGCGCCAGCGCAATATTCGTGGAAATCTCAGTGCAATCCCACTCTTGTGACGCGGACTGTCCTGAATTCCTTCAAAGGCAATCTCAAATACCAATTCTGCTTTTACAGTTCGTACAGGGCCAAATCGCTCCCGGGTGTTTTTCTTCACAAAAGCATCCACTTGGCGCATTTCAGCATCTGTCAGACCCGAATAAGCTTTCGCAAATGGCACCAAATTATCACCATCCCAAACTGCAAAGGTGTAATCACTGTATAAATCTGATCGTCGACCATGACCTTTTTGCGCATAGATCATCACTCCGTCGATGGTCAGCGGTTCAATTTTCCATTTCCACCAACTCCCACGCTTTCGTCCCGCTTCGTAGCTGGAGTTTTTCCGTTTGAGCATCAGGCCTTCGGCCAAATGATCTCTGGAAAGCGTTCGTAATTCACTCAATTCCTCCCAGGACTCTGCCTGAATTATAGCTGGAAGTTGCAGCCGGTCATGAGGAAAATCAAGGTGAAGTTGCTCCAAGAGACTTCGGCGATTTTGTATCGGTAGATCTCGGATGTCTTTTCCCCCAAATTCTAACAGGTCATAAGCCAAAAGACTAACTGGAGCTTCCAAAAGCTGCTTTTTGCTCAGATTTTTTCTTCCAATCCGTGTCTGAAGCAGAGCAAAGGGCAGGGGAGAGCCATCCCGGAAAGCCATGATTTCACCATCAATGACTGTTCCATCGGGAAGCCCTTTTGCAAATTCCAAAAGCTCCGGAAATTTGTCATTCACCAATTCCTCACCACGACTCCAAAGGAAGGTTTCTCCACTTCTGCGAATGAGCTGACCACGGATTCCATCCCATTTCCATTCTGCTTGCCATTCTGAAGCGTCACCTAATTCATTTGGAGCAATTTCCAAAGGATGTGCTAGAAAAAAAGGATAAGGCTTCGAAATGTCAAGTTTCATTTCTTCTTGATCAAAAAGTGTGATAAAACTGGTTTCCTTAGGATTCCAGTTTCCCATCAATGCATGCGCAATGTTGGATCTGTCTAGTTGGAGCACTTTGGCGAGGGCTTGACTCATCAAACTTTGACTTACTCCTATCCGAAATCCCCCAGTAATAATTTTATTGAAAATAAAGCGCTCGGTTCGATCTAATTGAAACCAAGCGGCTTGGATTTCTTCCTTTTTGTCTTCTTCAGGTAGTTTTTCCAAATCCTGAAGAAATTGGATCCATTGACCGAGGTTTTTATCGTTTTCCGAAGTGGGCAATGGTAAAAGCAAGGCAATCGTCTCTGCCAAATCACCGACAGCATGGTAAGATTCATCAAAAAGCCAATCAGGGATTTGAGCAAGTTCTTGACACCACTCCCGAAGCTGCTTGGTGGAAATCTGCCTTTTCGGTCGACGATGGGAAAAAATCGCAACTGCCCAAATCTTTTCCTCATCTACTGATTTCTCAAAAAAATCAATCAAAGCATTGACTTTATCATTGGTTTTATTGCTTTGGTCAAGTTTGGTGATCAGTTCTGCAAAATGCTTCATGTGAAAAAAAAATAGGGGATTTGAGATTTGGAGAACTAGGATACCAAGATTGTTCTTGAAAATGATAAATTTAGATCTGAATAAAACAGGAAGCGAAAGCTTTTCGTTAGTTAAACAAACTCTAATCAGATGAAAAAGTTACTCCTTGGTTTATTGATCTCAGTCGGACTTTGGTCTTGTAGTGATCAGGAACCAAATCCATACACCGGTCAATCTTTGGATTTTGAATTGTTCAAATCGAGCGATTTTAATTACAGCGGAAATTTGGTGGTTCAGGAATTGGTAACTGGTGATCTGGAGTTCACAATAAAGTTGGATGGAGCCACTTCGACGAGCTCTATTTCTTATCCAGCCCACCTTCACTTCGGTAGCTATGATCAGGCAGATGCACCAATAGCTCAACTTTTAACTCCTGTCTCTGGATCTGATCTCAAGAGCGTATCTGTGGTAAATACATTGTCGGATGGATCAAAAGTAAGTTTTGATCAGATGAAAAATTTCGATGGTCATGTCAAAATACATTTGGCAAATGAGGGGCCCGATTACCAAGTGATTCTAGTTGCTGGGAATGTAGGTGCTAATTTCAATCCCGAGTTAGGATTTGATCCTTCCAAGATTACTGTTTGCGGAAAGAGTTTTTAAGGAAATAATTAATTCAAATAAAAGGGGCGGACCTCATAATAACCGATTTCGACATTGATCCAAGTCGAAATGTGGGACTGTTTTTAGTCAGTTGTTCTAGACTCAACTCCACGACAATTATTTGTGCTAAATCTGAAGAAAAAAAATTAATTATATCGGAAGCACCTCGACTCCGCTCGGTGTCCGGAATTTATTTTAAAAGAAGTTGGGAGGGGGGATGGAGCGGGGGAGCCGCTCCATGCCCCCACCCGGCCAAATATAAAAAAACACGGTGGGCGAGCGGCGTCGGGGGCAAGAGGGAATTAGGTTG
>NZ_JBKBKZ010000012.1:0-142414 GCF_046296635.1 Algoriphagus sp.
TTTTTCTCCACAACAACACCCACACTCAAAAAAAATCTAGATACGCCCTAAGTCGCTGAATATGATTGGGAAAAATTCAAAAATAAAACAGCTCTGAAAGTTTATACTCCCAGAGCTGTTGAAATATGAGATTTAAAAACATTAAAGCTTCTTCAATACGATATTTTTCCAGTAGACTTTAATTCCTCCACCATCGTGAATTTGAAGTAAAACACCACCTTTTCCTTCACCGATTTTTGCATCAGAAAAATTGACCATCTCCACACCATTCAAATAAGAGGTTACATTATCGCCTTTGACAACGATTTTCATTTTGTTCCACTCTCCAAACTTCAAGGCTTTGTCTTTTTCTGGCTCAGGCTTAATTAGCCAACCTCTACCATAAGATTCATAAATCCCGCCGGTGTCACTGCCCGGAGGAGCAACCTCTACCTG
Source organism: Algoriphagus sp. (assembly GCF_046296635.1). GTDB lineage: Bacteria > Bacteroidota > Bacteroidia > Cytophagales > Cyclobacteriaceae > Algoriphagus. The sequence goes on from NZ_JBKBKZ010000012.1 coordinate 436, forward strand.
CCAACCAGACACTTTTGTTCCATCAACTGTAGACCGAATGAATACACCACTGTTCCCATTGGCTTCTTGCTTGAACTCTAGGTCAATTTCAAAGTCCTCAAAATCCTTTTTCGTTCCCAAATAACCGTAACCTTTGTCCGGACCACTCTCAGAAACTAAAAGCCCCTCTTCGACATACCACTTTTCAGTGCCATATATTACCCATCCTTTTAGATTCTTTCCATTGAACAACTTTTTGGCTTTTTGGGCAAATGATGTTTGGGCCATAATTAACATCAGGCCAACAATAATTATCTTCTTCATAGAGGTCTTATTTTTATATTTTTAAACCATACAGGGTCGCCATGATCCTGTAGAGCAATCAGTCCTTTTTTTGCAATCTTATAATCTGGAAAATCATTCCACTTCCCTGAATTCCTTCTTGTAGTCCAATCCTCAGAATAGGGAACAAATTCAACTGTCTTCTTACCATTTAACCAATAACTAGAGCCAGACTCTGAAAAAATGATTTTTGAGGTATTCCATTCTCCGGCTGGTTTTACCACACCTTCATAATCCGGCACATACATCGCATAATCTCCAGCCAATGACTGCCAATCCTCTAATGGTTGCGCAAATCCCAACTGATCGATCACTTGATATTCTGGACCCGTATAATAAGGTGCCTTGTATTTTGGTCCTTCAACTACGTGATAGAACACCCCGCTATTACCACCGGGAGAGATCTTCCACGTAAATTCCATTTCAAACTCCTCAAATTCCATCGGCCCAAAGACAACATCCCCTCCAAAATCTTCCCCTCCAGTAGATCCAAGTCCTTTCATTGCACCATCTTCAATGATCCAATTAGGAGGTGTAGAATCACCGTTGAAAGCTCTCCAGCCTTCCATCGAAGTACCGTCAAAAAGAAGAAACCAACCTTCAGCTTTCTCTTCTTCCGAAAGTGAATTATCAGCAATTACCACTTCTTCGATCACCTCGGTGGTTTCAGTAGTTTCTTTTGGGCCACAAGCCCATGCTAGGGAGAGCAGAGCCATCCAAATTAGTTTTCTTTCCTTCATAGTATTTAAATCAATTTCATATTAACGGGATCCCACTTGATGAATTTATCCTGGAAGTAACTGTCATTACATAAAAGTGCAGGAGCTGCCGCTCTAAATCCAAAGATAGGATCTTCTACGACAGTCCCGCCAGTTCTGATTGCATTAAACCATTTGCCAAAGTGATCATAATGGGCACCTTTCCATGAGCGTTCTGCCATATAAGATGTCTCACGAGGAGGAAGGATTTTAGCTCTTTCTTCCTGACCAGAAGCTGCTCTAAGCTTTGCCTGCTCTTTCATAAACGGGTCATCGCTTTCAGCATTGTTATTCAGCTTCACGACCACTTCTTCCCATTTGACATCCATCGAACCTTTAGTGCCAACAATTCTCAAATAGGTTGTGCCACTTGTTCCATCTACGAAATTGCATCTGAGCGAAAGATTAAATCCAGGGTGTTCCGGTGATTCAGGATAATCAAACGTTCCCAGCAAAACATCCGGCACTTCTCTTCCATCTTTCCAATACCTCAGTCCACCCATAGAAGAGACTTTATTCGGCCCTTTGGAATTGGTGATAAAGTGCAAGCTGGAAAATAAATGCACAAAAAGGTCTCCAGACATTCCAGTTCCATAATCTAAGTAATTCCTCCAACGGAAAAACCGCAAAGGATCCCAATTTCTAGCCGTTGTATTTGAAATATATCGTTTCCAATCTACTGTTTTTTCATTCCCATCTGTTGGCACATTGTATTGCCAAGCACCTTCAGGCGAATGTCTCGCCCAAAATCCTTCCGCATAAACCAAATCCCCGATAACTCCTGCAGCAAGTAATTCTTTTGCTTTTTCATTTCCCAAGGAAGAAATTCCCTGAGAGCCCACAACCATAACTTTACCTGAATTTTTCCAGGCTTCAATAACTTCAGCGCCTTCTTTTACAGAATGAACCATCGGCTTCTCACAATAAACATGCTTTCCAGCATTTAAAGCATCAATGGAAATTTGCTTATGCCAAGAATCTGGTGTACCGATGATCACTGCATCTACGTCTGTTCTTTTCAGAATCTCCTTATGATCCTTTGTAGTGAAAAGATGATCTCCCCACTTTTGCTTTGCCGTGGCGAGTCGTCCATCATATAGATCGCAAACAGCAACCAGTGATACATTTACATGCTTCAAGGCAGAATTGGTATCCTCAGTCCCCATAATTCCGGCACCGATTAAGGCTAATCGGATCGGTTGATCTGCTGAGAATCCTTCAGTTCTTTTAAGGTATTCCTGATTGACGGTATTTGCTTCTGCCAAAAATGCCGGAGCAATTGCAGCAATGCCTGTTGTCAGGCCGAGCTTTTTTAGGAAGCTCCTTCGATTATTTTTCATGGAAATGAAAGAGGATTAATGTTAACGCTCAAAAGTTAATTGAATTTTTTAAGAAAGTACCTGATACAAAGCTTATTTTTTACAAGTGGAAATCCGTCTTAAAGATGCAATTCTGCTATAATCTTTTAAAATAGTCTGCTGCGTGGAGCAATCGACTTCCATACCAAGAGAAGAGCTCTCCGTCTACCAATTGAACTTTGGTATTTGGAAGAATATTTTCAAAAGTCTGAATATGTTTTTCCTTGAAAGGGAATGGCTCCGAGCTTAAGAGCAAATAATCTGGCGACAGATTGATAAGTATTTCCTCAGTAATATCTGGATATCTGGATTTTTCTGCCAAATTCTCAAAACCCGCCATAGAAAGCATTGAATCTATAAATGTATTCTTGCCAGCGGCCATTTTTGGGTTTTCCCAAATCAGGTAGATGCAACTACCTTTTTTGACTACAGGCTGCGCAAAGGACTTCTCGATTCGAGAAATGACCCCAGCCGCTTTGCCTTTTTTACCGGTTATTTCTCCCAAATCAAAAATCATCCGAAGGGAATCCTTCAAATCAAAAATGTCACTCATCCAAACTGGATACTTGGCTGCCAATTTTTCAATGCCTTCCTGATCATTTTCCTCTTTGTTGCCAATGATCAAATCTGGCTTTAAAGAATCGATCACGTCAAAGCGATAGTTTTTGGTGCCTCCTACAATCGTTTTTGACTTTCTTAAATGTGTAGGATGAACACAAAATTTTGTCACCCCTACGATCTTTTCTTCCAAACCCAAATCCACCAACAATTCAGTCTGAGACGGAACCAAAGAAATGATTCGCTCAGGGGGCTTTGGGAGGAAAATGCTACGATTTATATGATCGGTGAAATGCATAAAGGAAAAAGTTATTGGTTATTTGTTATTGAAAGAAACCTGGACTGAGGTTTCCTATTATAACTAATAACCAATCTACCATTAACTTATGTATCTAAAATCAAAACCGGGATCAAATTCCAATAAGAATTCATACATCAAATTGATCACTTGCTCAATGTCATCTTTGCTCACTGTCTCGACAGTAGTATGCATGTATTTCAAAGGCAGTGAAATCAAGGCGGACGGTACACCTTCGTTTGAGTAAGCAAATGCATCTGTATCTGTACCAGTTACCCGTGAAGCAGCCGCACGCTGGAATGGGATCGCTTTCTTCTTAGCAGTATCAATGATCAAGTCCAACAATTTCTTATGAACAGAAGCTCCATATGTCAGGACTGGCCCTTTACCAGCGGTTTGATCGCCACTTGTCACCTTATTATATAGAGGTGCTGTCGTGTCATGGCAAACATCGGTAATGATGGCCACATTAGGTTTAATTCGATGAGCAATCATTTCTGCACCGCGAAGCCCTATTTCCTCCTGTACCGCATTGACGATATACAAGCCAAATGGAAGTTGGATTCCCTCTTCTTTGATTTTTCGAGCTACTTGAGCGATCATGTAACCGCCGATTCGGTTGTCCAAGGCACGGCCGGACCAAAACTTTCCGTTAAGCTCAATCAGCTCATCTTTGAAAGTGATGACACAACCGACATGAATTCCCATCTCTTCCACTTCTGCTTTGGATCTGGCTCCGACATCGATGAAAATATTATCCAAAGTTGGTGCATCTTCTTTTCCTTCTTTTCTCACATGAATCGCCGGCCAGCCAAAAACACCTGGGATTATTCCTTTGTCCGTGTGAATATTCACCCGCTTGGAGGGCGCAATCATATGGTCAGATCCTCCATTTCGACGGACATAAATATAGCCATCGTCCTTGATGTAATTGACAAACCAGCTGATCTCATCAGCATGAGCCTCGATCACCACTTTGTATTCTGCCTTCGGGTTGATGACGCCAACTGCTGTTCCGTAATTATCTGTAAAATAGGTATCCACAAAAGGGCGGACATAATCCAACCAAATTTGCTGCCCTGAGGCTTCGAAGCCAGTTGGTGATGCGTTGTTGAGGTAGGTGGTGAGGAAGTGGAGTGAGGTGTTAGATTTATTCATTTAGTATCGTAAGTGAGTTATTGGTTATTAAGTTATTGGTTTGAGGCGCCAGTTTTCGCTTTTTGTAGATAGCTGATGTACCCTTTTAGCAGCCTTAAACAATTATCATGTAATACTCTAAATTCATTTAATTCTGCATCATTGATATATTTTTCATCGAAAGCAACTAATAACTAAATTCCTACAATGGAATATTCCCATGCTTCTTCCTAGGCAGCTTGTCCACTTTGTTTTCCAGCATTTTGAAAGCTTTGATCAGTTTGATTCGCGTATCTGAAGGCAAAATCACTTCATCAATAAATCCACGGTGCGCAGCTCGATATGGATTTGCAAACTTGGCTGTGTATTCATCGACTTTTTCTTGGAGCTTGGCTTCAGGATCGGAAGCTTCTGCGATTTCTTTTTTGAAAATAATCTCAGCAGCACCTTTTGCTCCCATAACTGCGATTTCAGCAGTAGGCCAGGCATAATTTAGATCTGCTCCGATGTGCTTGGAATTCATGACATCATACGCTCCTCCGTATGCTTTTCTAGTGATTACAGTAATTCGCGGAACTGTAGCCTCTGAGAATGCATAAAGCAACTTGGCTCCATTAGTGATGATCCCATTCCATTCCTGATCAGTTCCAGGCAAGAACCCAGGTACATCCACCAAAACCAGCAATGGCACATTGAAACTATCACAGAATCTAACAAAACGAGCTGCTTTCACCGAGGCGTGATTGTCCAAAACTCCAGCCATTGATTGCGGTTGGTTTCCTACAATTCCAATACTTCTGCCTGCTATCCTTGCAAAGCCAACTACAATATTGTCCGCATAGTTTTCATGAACTTCCAAAAATGACTCGTCGTCCACGATTCCCCTGACCACGTCTCGCATGTCATAAGGTTGATTTGGGTTTTCCGGAATAATCGAATCCAGCACTTTTCTGCCTTCATCTTTTTTCAGTTCATAAGGATAAACCGGAGCCTGATCTTCGCAATTTTGAGGAATGTAACTAAGCAATCGCTTGATGTGCCGAATCGCTTCCAGTTCGTTGGCACAAGCAAAATGTGTCACCCCCGATTTCGTGCTGTGCGTGGAAGCGCCCCCAAGTTCTTCAGCGGTTACAGTTTCTTGGGTCACCGTTTTTACCACATTCGGCCCTGTCACAAACATATAGGAGGTATTTTCCACCATCAAAATAAAGTCAGTGATCGCAGGAGAATAAACTGCCCCACCTGCGCATGGCCCCATGATCGCCGAGATTTGTGGAATCACACCGGAAGCCAAGGTATTTCTGTAAAATATATCAGCGTATCCACCCAAAGAATTCACTCCTTCCTGAATTCTCGCTCCACCTGAGTCATTCAATCCAATCAGAGGAGCCCCATTTTTCATGGCCATATCCATGATTTTACAGATTTTCTCCGCATGCGTTTCAGAAAGTGAGCCTCCAAAAACCGTAAAGTCCTGCGAAAAAACATAGACCAAACGCCCATTTATTTCGCCATATCCAGTAACTACCCCATCTCCCAAATAATGCTCTTTGTCCAGTCCAAAATCCTTGGAGCGATGCATTACAAACTTGTCGATTTCCTCAAAAGTCCCCTCATCCATTAAGAGATCAATGCGCTCACGAGCGGTCAATTTTCCTTTTTTATGCTGGGCCGCAATTCGGGCATCTCCTCCACCTTTTAAGGCTTCCGCATTTTTCTTTTGCAAAAGCTCAAGTTTTTCATTGTTTCCAGGAAGGGTGTAGATGGGTTTATTCAATTCTGCCATTTCTCAATTTTTTATTCTGACCAAATATAGCCCCTTGATTGGAATGGAAAATTGGAACATGCAAAAATTGAATCCTGAAAATGCTCAATTCTGTACTTCACGAAATCTTAACCTGATCATTTAAAAAACTTTCTATATTCGCCCATCGAAAATTTTTAGCAAAAAATGAGTACCCGAAAAGCTGCATTGATCGACATGGGAACCAATACATTTCACTTGTTATTGGTGGAAGTGAATGGACTTGGGTTTAGGACAATCTACAAGGAAAAAATTGCGGTTAAACTTGGTAAAGGTGGAATCAGCCAAAACCAACTTGCTCCTGAAGCTCAAAAAAGGGCTTTTCATACACTTAAACACTTCAAAAACCTGATCGACGGAGAAAACATCGATCAGGTTTTTGCTTTTGCTACCAGTGCGGTACGAAATGCCGAAAATGGCCCGGAATTCGTCGCAAAAGTTAAATCAGATCTTGGAATCCATATCAATGTGATTTCCGGTGAAGAAGAAGCCCAACTCATCTATGAGGGAATCAATCTTTCCGGTTCGCTCAATGGGCATACTAACCTGATGATGGACATTGGCGGCGGTTCGGTGGAATTCATCATCGGAACCTCCCAGGAAGTCTTCTGGAAAAAAAGCTTTGAAATTGGAGGACAACGACTTCTGGATGCTTTTCATTATCACGATCCAATCCTACCAGAAGAAGTAGAAAAACTGGAGGTTTATTGCCAGGAAAAACTCCAACCTCTAATCGAAGCGATTGAAAAATTCAAACCGACAGGTTTGGTTGGTGCATCAGGAACATTTGACACGCTTACTGATATTTATTTTGAGTCCATGCTTCAGTGCAAATTGACAGGTCAACATGTTTTTGAGCTGCCCACAGTGGATTTTGAGCAGATTTTTCAAATGCTGAAAACTAAAAACAGACAACAACGACTTAACATTCCTGGAATGATCCCCATGCGAGTGGATATGATTGTAGTTGCCAGCTGCCTGATTGAATTTATCCTTCGTTATGTTCCTGTTGAAGCCATAGTTTGTTCACATTATTCTTTGAAAGAGGGGGCCGTGGCACGGTTGATCGCTGGAAAAGTGACTGTTTAAGTTTTTTTAGCCACAAAGGCGGAAAGGCACAAAAACCAATTTCTCACAGATTTCTCAGATAACCGCAGATTTTTCTGAAAGCCTGAATTTTTTTTGAGTTAAGATTCCCATTTCAACCATTTTCATCTGCGCATCTGTGGCCTTTGAGCCTATCTTTGCGCCAGCAAATAATTCTTCCTATGCAAAATTTCTCCTACGAACAACTCTACAGATTTACTTTTGAAATGCTGATTAAAATCGGCTGCCCTGAGACTGATGCCAAGATCGGGACGGAAGTTCTTCTTTCGGCAGACCTTCGCGGGGTGGACAGCCATGGGGTTGCGCGGCTTTCCGGCTATGTGAGATTGTGGGAAAAGGGCAGAATTAATCCAACTCCAAATATCCATGTCAGCTACGAAACCCCTTCCACCGCAGTGGTGGATGGCGATAGTGGTTTGGGATTGGTCGTTGCTCCTTTTGCGATGAAAGTCGCTATCGAAAAAGCAAAAAATGTTGGAACAGGTTGGGTTTCGGTGAAAAACTCCAACCACTACGGAATCGCCGGCTATCATGCCATGATGGCTTTGGAACACGACATGATCGGGATATCCCTTACTAATGCAAGTCCTCTTGTCTCTCCGACATTTTCCAAAGAAAGACTTCTTGGCACCAACCCGATTTCAGTTGCCATTCCGGCAAAAGACCAACCGCCCTTTGTAGCAGATATGGCAACTACCACCGCGGCCAACGGTAAACTAGAAATTCTCCAACGAAAAGGGCTCGACACTCCAACTGGCTGGGTTCAGGACAAAGACGGAAGTCCAACAACCTCTGCGAATGGAGTAAAAGACGGTGGAGCTTTGCTTCCGCTGGGAGGCGATAAAGAACACGGCTCGCACAAAGGCTATGCACTTGGTGCTATTGTGGACATTTTCTCTGCTGTCCTATCAGGTGCAAATTATGGTCCTTGGGTTCCACCTTTTGTTGCTTTCTTGGATCCTTTGCCAAACTTAGTCGGGGAAGGAATCGGTCACTTTTTCGGCGCCATGCGTGTAGATGCTTTTCGTCCGGCAGATGAATTCAAGTCCCACATGGATAATTGGATTACTCGGTTTCGCTCAGCAACTCCCACTCCAGGAAACGAAAGAGTTTTAATTCCCGGTGATCCCGAGCGAGAATTGGAAGGCATCCGCAGAAATGAAGGAATTCCCCTGCTTGATCCTGTGGTGAAGGATCTGACGGAACTTGGGGAAAGGTTTGGGGTGATTTTATGATTTGGACAATCCTCCAAGGATGGACAAAACGATTTTCTCAGCTAGATCAACAGAATCTTATAAGTAATTGAACACATCAAAACCTATTCATAATATTTTCTGTATTTTAAACTATGGATTGGAAAAATCGAATAGTATCTGATAAAAATGTCCTGCTTGGAAAGCCAATAATCAATGGAACCCGCATTTCAGTTGAATTCATTCTGGAAAGATTAGCCGATGGTTGGTCAGAGTCTAAAGTTTTAGAATCTTACCCGCATTTGAAAAAGGAAGATTTACAGGCAGTATTTTCCTATTTAAATGATTTTGTAAAAGATGGATTGATGGTTGAAATTCGAAGCAAAGTTTCCGAATGAGTTTTTTAGCAAATGAAAATTTCCCTTGGCCAAGTGTTATTTTTTTGAGGGAAAATAAAATTGAAGTCACCTCAATCGCTGAAAAATTTCAAGGAATATCAGATAATGAAGTGATGAAGATTGCCATTTCTCAGAATCTGGTTATCCCTACGCATGATTCTGATTATGGAGAATTAATCTTCAAATATGGACTTAAACCAGAGTCAGGAGTTGTCTTTTTTAGACTGAATGAATTTGAGCCAAAAGATCCCCGAAAAATCCTTCTAGACTTAATCTCCAAAAAATTCTCTTTTGCAAATGCCCTAACTGTCATCGATAAAAACTCGATCAGACAACGGGCTTATTGAACTTGTTCTTTGAGGGGTTGAATACAGATTGCGAAAAAACTTGGTCACACATTAATTAGCTTCGACTTGTAAATCATATTGCCAACATTTCTAATTTAAGAGTACATGAGTGATTCTCCAAAAAAATACAAACTTGACCGAACCGCTTTTCAAGCCAGAAATGCATCCGAACAGGTAAACTATGGAAAGGAACACCAAAAACTGACTTGGCAGGAAAGAATGCGAATTCACCAATACCTCAATAGTATTGCCTATGGTTATGATTTGGACAATCCGCCCAGGATGGATAAAACATTTTTTCAGATCAAAAAAAGGGAGTAATGGGAAATATCTTTCAGGAAGATTTCAGGGATTTTTTGAATTCATTAAACGATCAAAGTGTCGAATACATCCTAGTGGGAGGCTTTTCAGTAATTATTCATGGGTATTCCAGAACAACCGGAGACATGGATATTTGGGTACGGAGAACTAAGGAGAACTATAGGAAAATCACTAATGCTTTCCTTCAATTTGGAATGCCTTTATTTGACATGAATGAAGACAATTTCCTAAACCATCCTGAATGGAATGTCTTTTCTTATGGACGATCCCCTGTGGCAATTGATATAATGACTGAAGTTAAAGGCTTGGATTTTGACTTGGCTTATGGAAAATCGAAAATCTATGATGATGGTGGATTGTTGGTCCGAACACTTCACAAAAATGACTTAATGGATGCGAAAAGTGCTTCACGAAGATCAAAAGACCTAGACGACTTGGAAAATCTGGAGAAGAGTTAAGTATTATCCCAAATCACGTTTTCTCTTTCCAAAATCAAGCTAATACCTTCCAACTTTTCAAACTTGCTACCTTCCAACTTTCTCCCTTCCATCCTATCCAGATTTGCATCTGTCCCCCCTTTTTGTAAATTGAAACTCGCATTATCCCTTAACCCAAAAACCTATGAATCAATTGAATCGACGTGACTTTTTGAAAGGCTCTTCTGCCATGATGACTTTGGCAAGTTTTGGGCTCTTTGGAATGGATTTCAAAGACCACGATGGCCCATATAAAGTTGCCCTGATCGGAACCGGGTGGTACGGAAAGTCGGATCTTTTCCGCCTGATCCAAGTGGCCGATGTGGAAGTAGTCGCACTCTGTGATGTGGACAAAAAACTCCTTACAGCTGCGGGCGAGCTTGTTTCCCAACGTCAAAAATCCAAAAAAGTCCCCGAGCTTTTCGAAGACTACCGCGAACTTCTCAAAAAACATAAGTGTGACCTTGTGCTCATCGGGTCGCCCGATCACTGGCATGCACTTCAGGCAATCGACGCATTAAAGTCAGGAGCTCATGTTTATTTGCAAAAGCCAATCTCAGTCGATGTAATTGAAGGGGAAGCAATTTTGGCCGCCGCTAGAAAATACAATCGAAAGTGCCAAATCGGCACCCAACGAAAAAGCACACCACATCTGATCGATGCTAAAAAGCAAATCATTGACACCGGAAAACTTGGGAAAATCAGTCACGCCGAAGTCTGCTGCTATTTCCACATGCGTGCCAACGGCAATCCACCTGTCGAGCCAGTTCCTGAATTCCTGAATTATGAGCTTTGGACTGGGCCTGCCCCAATGAGACCATACGATGGTCTTCCGCATATTCGCTGGTGGAGAACTTTCATGGAATATGGTAACGGCATCACCGGCGATATGTGTGTCCACATGCTGGACACCGTAAGATGGATGCTGGACCTTGGCTGGCCAAAACAAATCTCTTCCACCGGTGGAATCTACGTGCAAAAGGAAGGAAAATCCAACATCTCTGACACCCAAAGTGCAATATTTGAATTCGACGAACTCAATGTTGTCTGGCAACATCGCACATGGGGCAACGCTCCGGATCCGGAATACCCATGGTCTTTCAAACTCTTTGGAGAAAAAGGGATGCTGGCAGGAAGTACCATGCAGGCAGATTATATTCCTTATGATACCAAAGAAGAAAAAATCCACTTCGATTGCTTCTTTGAGCGGGAAAAGTATCCGGAGGATTTGACCGAGGAGCGAATTGAACTCAATGCTGCTCCAGCCACCCGAATCCACATGCAAGATTGGTTGGAATCCATTGACAAAGACACCTTACCAATTGCGGATGTAGAAGACGGCCATATCTCAACAGCTTCCTGTATTCTGGCCAATATATCGATGGAACTCGGAGGTCGAGCCATTCGCTACGATCCTAAAACCATGACCGTGCTTGATGATCCGGAAGCCACTGCAAAACTACGCAGACCTTATCGTGCTCCTTACGTTCACCCCGAGCCGAAAAACGTTTGATTGGAGTTTTCATTTTCAAAATTTATAAGAGGCTGTCTCAAAAAAGGGCTCCAGTGTCAGCCTGAGCGGAGTCAAAGGCCATTTCTAGGGAATGGGACAATATTTCGACTTCGCTCAATGTGACATTAAGCATTAATGAGACAGCCTCATTTTTCATGAATATCAGACATGTCAGGTTTTGAAAACCTGATATGTTTGGGCAATGATTTTTGAACAGTTTACAAAATCGCATCCCTGCATTTCTAAAAAAAAATTTTAGAAATGCAGGGATGATACCCGTAATTCTCTTTCTATATCGATGGAGTTTGCTTTTTTATTTAAAAGAAATAAAATCATTTTTTTATTGAATATCAATATTTTATAAATAATCTATCCCCGTAAATCTAAAATTTATTTTTAAATTTACGGGGATGATTAAGCGAAAAATAGAATCAGATTTGAATGAATCAATCAATCAGTTTCCTGTCACAGGACTGATTGGGCCAAGACAAGTAGGGAAAACCACTCTTGCCAAATCTGCTATTTATCAGTCTGAGTCGATTTATTTGGATTTGGAGAAAATCTCCGATCTCAACAGGCTAAATGATCCTGAATTTTTTTTCGAAGAAAATCAGGACAAAACCATCATTCTGGATGAAATCCACCATTTGCCAAACCTATTTCCATTGATCAGGGCCATGGTAGATATTCATAGAAAGCCTGGAAGGTTTGTCATCCTTGGTTCAGCGTCACCTGCTCTCCTTAGACAAAGTGCTGAAAGTTTGGCAGGAAGAATTTCCTATATCGAAATGATGCCGCTTTCTCTCTTAGAAATCGATCAAACTGAATCATGGGAAGAGCTATGGATTTTTGGAGGATTTCCTGAAGTATTTCTTTATTCCAATGCAAAATCCAAAAGCAATTGGTATCGAAATTTTGTCTCAAGTTATATCCATCGTGATTTGCCTCAATATGGACTACCTGCCGATTCCAAAGTAACTCGCCAATTCCTAATGATGATCGCCTCCTCAAACGGAGGAATTTTAAATTACTCCACTTTTGCAAAATCCCTAGGACTGAGCGTCCCAACCGTAAAAACCTATCTCAGCTTCTTTGTAGAAGCATTTCTAATTCGAGAATTATATCCTTGGGCAGTGAATCCAAAGAAAAGGTTGGTAAAGGCTCCCAAACTGTATTACAGAGATACAGGTATGATGCATTATCTATTAGGTATCTATAACAGGGATTCAGTTTTCGGAAATCTGATTTTGGGTTCATCCTGGGAGGCGTTTGTGATTGCACAAGTCTCCATGCTACTATACTCAGATGATGAAATGTTCTATTATAAGACTCATGACGGCGCGGAAATCGACCTGCTAATCCGAAGAAATAACCGATGGCTTGCCGCGGCAGAAATAAAATTCAGTTCGGCCCCGGTACTGACCAAAGGTACCTACATCGCTATGCAAGACCTCGGAATCGAACAACTGCATGTCATTGTACCAAAGGCCGAAAACTACCCTCTAGCTAAAAATGTCCGAGTAATTGGGCTTCGTGGATTTTTGCAATTTCTGGACAACACCAAGTAACCAAAATACTGAATTTACCTCAGTTCAACTTGATTTAAGTAACCACCTGAAGGTCAATTAACGTACAAAGAGTAACCATTTTGCCAATGAAAAAAATTTTAATCACCCTGTTTTTTCTGGTTTTTGGATTTGCTGCTAATGCACAGTTTTGGTCGGCTGGAGGCCATTTCAATGGTGGGTTTGCCCAAGGAAAATTAAAAAACGAGACCAATGGACTTTTCATTCCAACGATCTCAGGCATTTTCCTTCATGAAGCCCAAACTATCCCCATTCAATTTGGATTTGAATTGGGCTATGGAATTTATGGGAGCAAGTTGGAAAAGCGAACAGATTATTATCAAGGATTCAATGATGAACTTCGGCTAAGGCGCAATAACAATATTCTGACGGGAATGGCCGTGATGCGTTATCAAACCAATCCACTTGGGAAAATCAGGCATTTCATGGAAGCCAAATTTGGAGCCAACTACCTTTACACTCGTTTCCAAATACGAGATTCGATCGTTTCGGATGAAGTAATTGAGTCCGGCAAAGATCACCAAAGTTGGACTCTAGCATATAGTTTTGGGACAGGGATACAAATCCCCATTCCAAGCAATCCCGGACTCTTTCTGGAAATCAAAGGCAACTATCAAACCGGAAATTCCCTGCGCTTTCTTACAAAAGGAGACGTAACCTATGTACCAGAACCTGGAGGAGGAGGCACATTCGATTATCACTATCGACGAGCCCCAATGGAAAACCTTGTCTTTTCGGTTGGTCTAGTCTACATCGACCTTTTTTGAAATTTTTCAATGTGATCATCCCCTTCTTTGCCAGTAGATCAAAATGGCCTCGACTTCGCTCGGCCACCGGATTCCAGATTATTACAGGGAGGGGAGGAATATGCGGCTGCGCCGCATATTCCTCCCCTCTCCCAAAAACAAAATCAACGGACACCGAGCGAAGTCGAGGTGAAATTTTATCAAATTTGGTTACTGGCAGAATTACGGATATATATTTTTCAATGCTTCCGGCTATTGAACAAAACTAATTATGAAAACTGCCCTTTGATCGTCACCTACATTTTTACACGATATCGATAAAAAACATTGTAGTCTTTTTCTTCTTTGCTTTCGGGCTTGATGTAAATCACATCATTGGCGTCCATGTAATGAATTTGACCCTCGATAGGCAAATCTTCAATTGGGGTTTGGTTTCCTTTATCGTCAGACAGAATGTATTTTGATCTCCTAGTCCTCCTCAAAAGCTCGACATGCTCAGGGTTTTTAGCGTTATCGATACCCTGCGCCTTCATTGGCAAATACAAATCTCTCGGAACTTCAGTGTAGAAATGGATCAAAAACAAATTCCCACCAGCCTTCAAATCAAAAAAGTTGGGATAAAGCAATGGTTCATCTTCAGGATTAAAAACTAGCCCCCGCTTTCGTTTCGGGTGATTGATCAGTGTTTCACCTTTTGGCACTAACTCATTATTTACAAGCTGATAAAAGAACAATTGATCTCCAATTCTTGGTAAAACTGCAATTATCTTACTTTTAGAACCCACTGCTATAAAAGGATAAGCTGGTCCGACCCACTTCCCTTCTCTTCTCGGTTGCCATGAATCAGGATAAAGATTCAACTTTACGACCTTTCCTGAATTAACATCAACAATAAATCCGCTTGTTGACTTCTCATATAATCCTGAATTTTGTTGGTTTTTTGCCATCAACTCAGGGTTTACCGCATTAGGATCAGAGCCAATCAAAAGACTTTTTTCGTCGATCTTTAGAAATGAAACTCCATTTCTGGTTGGAGCAATTTCAAACGTATTCAAACCACCGGCAATTGGGTCAGAAACTCGTAGTTTTTTAAATGACAGGTCGAAAAAGTGAACCTTAGACTCTGCTGAAAACTCTTTGACAGCGATCTCATTTCCGGCAAAACCGATTTCCCAAGGAATGGCTACTTGATCGGGATCTACTCCTTTAAGTTTGGGCTGGGCCAGAATTCCCCCTTTTGCATCGGTTAAAAGTATCTCTTTGACATTTTTATCCTTGAACAAATACTGACCAGTTTGTTCATTCTTCCCTACCAGATACAATTCAAATAGTGATTCAACAACCAATGAATCAATCAGCTGAAATTGAACCGCTTTGGTCTCGGATGAAACCAGGTCGGATGAAGAATTGCAACTTCCCAGAACGATTAAAAAAGCTATTGCAAAAATCAATTTTCTCATAGTTATACTTTTAAATGATTAATCGTTCAGATCAGTCATTTATATGACAGGCAATATGAAAAAATTCGTTTTATTTCAAATCTGAGCTCTCAGCAACTCCAAAAATTTCCTGTCCAGCTTCTCTCCATACCAATCTTCATAATCCACATCTTTTCGCCCGGAATTCATTACTCCAAAAGCGCCTGAAAACTCCCATATCCCAAATCCAACTTCCATCTCTTTCAATACCTGAAGTACATCCCCAAACCAAGCCAAAAACACCTCATGAGGCGTTTGATTGTAGCAGCCACATTCCCCACAATGAACGCCAACTCCGCGATCAATCAGGTCCTTCCAGGGCTCATAGTATTGGCGGATGGTATCGATGTCAAGCATCTTTTCACCCTGTTGAAGCGGCCAATCAACGGGTGGCACAGCCGATGGATCTTTGTAAACCCAACTTGCTTTGTGATGTGATATCGGAAAAGGATGATATCCACGACAACTTTGAGACAAGTCCAAATAAGCCAATTCAGGAACAGCCATTCCTCCACCACCATTTCCATCTGCAATAACCAATCGGGATTTCTTCACAGATTTGATTCGGCCCAAAGCCGCTTTCGCCACGCGATGATAATCCACCACATCTACCGGTCCACCCGGACTATGTTGGTCATTTGGATTCTCCCGCTGAAAAGGTTCATTGACCAAGTCAAAGCTTAGTTTCTTAGATGAAATTCCCCGATATCGGTTCGCCCACATTTCCCAGTGCGCGCAAAATGCATCCAAGGCTTCCTGATCTTTCCACAGATTATAGGGCTCTTCAAAACCCGCATTGATACAAAATCCCGGTGCGCGATGTAGGTTTAAACTGACATGAAGCCCTTGTTTGATACTTTTCTCTACCAGTTGATCTACTTTTTCCAGTCTACTTTCATCAAAGTTCAGCACTTCATCCGGTCGGATTGGGCGAGTTCGATCAATATCCAAATAGCTTGGATACGACATTGGGATTCGGACAAAATCAAATCCCCAATCGGCGATCCACTTGAGATAATCCGGTTTCGTCGGTCTGCCTTGATCAGGATTATGGGAGAAAAAATCCAGGAGATTGAAGCCTTTCCATGCTGGAAGTTTATTTTTTGATTTCGCTTGCGCATAAGATGACAAGGGAACCAAACTTGCTCCAGCAGTCGCTAAAGCAGTTTTTTTCATAAAATCACGACGAGAATCAAAGGGGTTCATGGGCTTATAAAACTTAGTGGATTCCAAAAAATACCCACAATAAATTTTGGATCAACGACAAAATGTCGTTTTTACACCACTGGCTGAAGCAAAGGCTTTGCTTTTCTTTCCAATCTTTTCTTCCACATCAATACTGGAAGAACCCAAAAAACACCCACCATACTGAATATCAAACCTCCGATGGTGCCGATCGCAAGTGAAAACCAAAAGATCTCATTCTGTCCTTCAATCAGGAAGGGAACCAAGCCAAAGCAAGTCGAAAGAACAGTCAGCAAAATTGGAATTGCCTTGCCCGCCACAGATTTCAGAATGTTTCGGTTATAAACTCCGGTTTTACGGTTGTTGAAGTCATTTAGGATAAAAATCCCCGCATTCACCGCCAAGCCTCCAAGCATCACGAATGCGGCATAACCGCCTTGATCGAAGTAAAAATCAAACAGTGAAAAGATCAAAAATAATCCGATAAAACTGATCGGGATCAGGAAAATGATGTAAAACGGTTGCTTGAAATTCTCAAACAGGATCGTGCAAATAAAGAATATTCCCACCACCAAGAGACCTAAAAGCCCATATTCACGTTTGGCTTTGTCAGAATTCCAGCTCCAGGATTGCTTTTTAGCTTCGTAGCCGATAGGCATGATAGCCTTCATTTCCTTCAGCACTTCATCCAGGTATTCGTTACCAAACTTGCCCGAGCCCATGTATTCAAAAGAAACCACTCGAATGTATTGTCGGTCTTCTTTATGCAGCGCATTGGTCGTGTTTTCCAGATTCAGGGTACCGTAGTCTGAAATTTTCAAAATCTTATCTTCACCACTGAACAGTCCTTTTTGCTCCAAATCAAATTTGCTAAAGCGCTCTGATTGACGCTCTCGAAGCATCATGCCATAATTTTGATCTGCCAGTTCCAAATAGACCGATGGCCCTTGTGGTTTGGAAAGATCTTGAAGGGTATTGAGCACTTCAAACTGATTAGTCCCTCCCAACGCAATTTGATTTTGATCAAGTCGTAGCACATATTCCTGAGTTTTTTGCTCGTTATAGCCTAGTCGCTCGTTGGTATTGACATCAGGAATACGCTTATGCTGTCTGAGTTTTTCTGCCAAAACCTCCGACTGACGTTCCAGTTCGTCAAAATTATAGCCTTTCATTTCTACCCGGAAACTTGGAATTCCTTCTCCCCCTCCTCCTGTATAAAACCCTTGCCCCACACCGTAGATATTCCACTGTGCGCCACTCCAATCCGTAGATTTCACGGAGAGTTTTCCCTTCAGTTGATAAGGCAGAGCACCACGTTCATAGGCTTCCTTGAATGTAATCACGATTTGAGCATACTGCCCTGACCTAATGAAAGTCACAAACTGATCAACTCCCTCCACTCCTTTGAGGTAGGCTTCAAATTCCCGCATGATAAAGTCCATCTGATCCAACGTATTGCCGAAAGGAAGCCGCGCCGACACGTACAATCGAGTCTTTTCCGGCTCACGATAGGAGCTTTTCTCATAGACACCACGCACAAACATTCGAAGCGAACCACCAAGTGCTTTGTCCAAATAGGGCCTGATTTCTTCCTGGTAAAATGTATTCCCAACAGTCTTATTGTACCATTCCTGACCTTCCCATTTTGCAGGGAGAAAGAAAATCGGTGTCCCAAAAAGCAGCAGAACTGCAATCAAAAAAGTCTTTTTATACTTCGCTGTGAAGGCAATTCCCCTGTCATAGCGCAGCAGCCAATTCACCCTTTTTCTAAGTTTGGGAAGGGTAAGTTTCCTTCCCTTTTGAACAGACTCTTTGAATAAAACCTCATAAAATGCGGGAGTAAAAAAGAGTGCAACCAAGAGACTGACTCCCAACATCACTGAAACCACAATCGAAAACTCAGTCAAACTTCGACGATCTTCTTCCGGCAATAGCAACACCATCATCAAAGCAACCACCGTTGTCAAAGAAGCCGCAAGAAGTGCGACGAATACTTTCCGATTGCGATACTTATGCAGGTGATCCATCATGATGATGGCATTGTCGACGATCAATCCAAAGCTGATCGTCAATCCTGCAATCGTAATCATGTGAATGTCCACTTTCAAAAAATACAGCACCATCGCCGTCAAACTTAGATTGACCACAATTCCCAAAAACAGAATACTGAGATACCTCCAGTTGCGATTGATTAGGAAAATGAAGGTGATTAAAATCAATATTGACAAGCCTGAGCGCTTGTAGATTTTGTTCAATTCCTTCTCGAGAAACTCCGTATCGTCATTTTCCAAGCGCACTTGGAAACCCTGAGGGAGATTCGCCTTTGCAGATTCGATGGCTGACTTCAGTGTTTTAGCCAGTAAGACCTTATTTACTCCGTCCCGATTAATAACCGTCAAAGTCACTGAATTATTTCCGTTGATCCGGTAATAGTTGGTGGCTTCGCCTTCCTCCATAGTCACTTTGGCGATATCCCGCAACCGTACCTCCATGCCTCCTGCTTGGCGGATGTTGAGATTTTCAAGCTGATCGAGAGAATTCAGCTTGCGATCCAGCGTGACAAAAAGTGTTTCTCCCTTATTGTTATAGACCGTTCCAGGGTATTGTTGACCAAAAGCTTGGCCGATTTGGGAATTGAGCAGGCTTCTGGAAATGCCGAATGACTGCATCTTCTGTGCATCGAAGGTCACAAAAACCTGCAAGTCATTTGCACCGCGAATCTGAACTTCTTCCACCTCGGCAAATTGAGTCAAAGCAGGTTTTAGGACATCCTCAGCGATCTTTTTGATTTCAAAGGAAGCAAAAGGGCCATTGACACTGTATGTGAGAATCGGCGTTTTGAAATCATCTCGAGCCTGAGAAGTC
Source organism: Algoriphagus sp. (assembly GCF_046296635.1). GTDB lineage: Bacteria > Bacteroidota > Bacteroidia > Cytophagales > Cyclobacteriaceae > Algoriphagus. The sequence goes on from NZ_JBKBKZ010000012.1 coordinate 19,885, forward strand.
TGAGTTACTATTGGATAGGAAAGCCGCTCATCCAGCTGAGGATAAACTTGTCGAATCAGAGCCAAGACCTCAAACTTTTTCATCTCCATATCCGCCTTCTTGTCAAAAGTTAGGGTTATGGATCCCCTGTCATAATTGGAGACTGACTTGATCTTTTTGAGTTCGGAGAGTTGGGAAAAAGCCCCTTCAAGCGGTGAAGTAGCTAGTTTTTCGATGATTTCGGGAGAAGACCGTGGGATTCCAAAACCGATCGTCAAGACAGGTTCGCGCTCTCGAGGATTCAAATCCACAGATAGCAATGGAACCACAGCAAAGCCCAAAATTCCTAAAACCACAAATGCAATCAATACCCGAAATGCCGTCATAGTTTTTCCTTTTTCCCCACCAAAGAATCAAAGAACCAATACATCAAGGGCACAAAATACAAGGCCGTAACCGTACCGATTGTCAAACCTCCAATCACCGCAAAAACCAAAGGTCGCTGCAAATCCGCACCCAATCCACCACTGAAGATGATCGGACTAAGTGCCAAAATCGTAGTAATTGAGGTCATCAAGATTGGTTTAAGGCGGATCTTTCCAGCCTGATGGATAGCTGTTTCCAAAAGCGTATTTCCAGTCAAACCTTGATTTTCAGCCAGCTCAACTTTCAATCGATTAATCGTATCGATCTTGAGAATAGCGTCATTGACCATGATCCCGAGCATCACGACAAGTCCAATAGCAGACATCACATTCAATGTGCCTCCAAAAATCAGAAGCACCAAAAATGCACCGCCAATTCCTAAAGGTAAGGTGAAAACTACAATCAGCGGCTGGACGAAACTCTCAAACTGTGCCGCCAAAATAAAGTAAAGCAGCAAAACAGAAATTCCCAAAATCCCAATCAATTGCCTGATATTCTCTCTATCCTGGAAGTATTGACCTTTGGTTTCCACTGCCAGATTTTTTTCCACACCCCATTTGATAAACTCTGAGACTTGGTCATGGGGATTTTCAGAAGTGATCAATGCACTTTGAAAAATTCCTCCCCGATCGGCAGTCACATATTTGTATTGGTCAGCGTACCGATAGTCGACAAATTCACGAAGCAAATAGGACGTACTGTCTGAGGCATAAACCCGCGTATTTCTCAGCAAATCCTCAAATCGATCCTGATTTTCTCTTAGACGAATTGGAGTCACCTCTCCAAATCGTCGAATATCAGTGATCGTGAATACTCCAAAAAGTCGAGACAATTGATCCTGAACATTCTGAATCGGAATCTTATACAAAGCCAACTTTTCTGCCAGCAAAGAAAAAACTACAGATGGTTCTTCCTGTAAGCCCGGTCCATGATCCCAACTTTCCGCCGGAAAATCTTCCAACCAAGGTTTCATCTTGGCAGCCTCGATCGGTTTCTTGGCCTTCAAATCTTTCCAACGCACCTCATAATAAGGTAAACTCGAGCTGAATAATTGATCAAAAGCATTTGGCGCATCGCCCAGCGTAAATGTGGCCAAAGGGTAATCCTTCTCCAATCGTTTTCTGAGGATTTCGAGTTGGGTATCCTTTTCATTTTCCGAAGGGAAAAGCAAATAAAGTAGTGACTTCTGAATGGAATTATCTCCATCAAAAAGCAAAAACTGCCGTACACCGATATCCGCTTCGGCCTGCGTATAATCTTTGACTTCCCGAATCAACCCAATCAATCGATCCCGATTTTGACCTGCGGAAATGGGCTCATTCCAGTCGATTTCAAGCGTAGCATCCGGTTTTTCTATTTCCGGCAATCCTTCAGTTTTGAGCAAAAGGCTCAGTCCCAAACCCAAAGGAATGATAATGAAGAATGCTAAAAGCGCAACTTTTTTTCTTCCAAAAACCCAATGGAATCCTTTTTCATAAACTCCTAAAGCCCACTTATACGCCTTGGGTTCGCCCTTGAGTGAATTCCTTTTTCCCACCCGGAAAATCAGCCAATACAACAGCGGCAGCAAGACAAAAGCTACCAAAAGTGAAACCGACAAAATGGCCGCTACTGCGACCGCCTGATCATAAAACAGAGCTCCCGAAATCCCACTCAGAAATACCAGCGGCACAAAAACAGCGAGTGTGGTAAGCACTGAACTGATTAGCGCACCCATTACTTCATTGGAGCCCTGCACGCAAGCTTCAAACAATGGAATCCCGGCTTCCCGCTTTCGGGTGATATTATCCAGCACAATGATGGCATTGTCTATCAGCATCCCAATCCCCAAAGCCAATCCGGAGAGCGAAATGATATTGATCGAAATATTGAAAAAGTAAAAAACCAGAAAACTGATCAGCAAAGAAGATGGCAAACTGATACCCATGATCAGCGGAATCCGATAATCTTTGATGAAAAGGAAAAGCACTCCAAAAGCGAAAATTCCACCGAACAGTAAGCTGGTTTGAAGGTTGGAAATCGCAGCATTCAATAAGCTGCTCTGATCTTGGGTGATCTCAAAGTCCACCTGAGGATAGTCCTCCCTGAAAAGTTCGAGTGACTTTTTCAACTCAGGAATCAACTCATTCATCTTGGCCGCGGCTTGCTTATGAACGGTGATTACGAGTCCTTCATTTTGCCCAAAAAGATGATAACCCAACATTTCCTGTGTTTCATATTGGGCATTGGCAACTCGTCCAAGTGGGACGATCGAACCCTTTGTTGAACGAATGGGCAGGGACTCAATGTCTTGAGGAGATTCCACCCGAGTAGCAAGTCGTAGGTAATAGCGAAACTGACCGTCTTTTACACTGATACCCGGAAGTTCGGCATTCCCTGATTTTATGGCTTCAATCAGATCTTTTTGTGTCATACCGAGTGCAGCCAAAGCATCGTCATTTGGTTTGACAGAAATGATGCGCTCTCTTTTCCCATTGATATCAACCAAGGAGACGCCGGGAAGCTGCTCGATGCGCTTCTTTAAGACATTCTCTGCAAGTAGACTGACTTCGACCTGATCCACATCTGCTTTTGGAATGACCTGCACTCGGGCCACAGGAATGTCAGATGTATTGATTCGGATGACCTCCGGTCGCGGCAGGTCATTAGGAAGGAAATTGGTCAGGCGGTCAATCTTTTCATTGACATCGATGTAGGCCAATTCCATTTTGGTCCCATAGTCAAAAGTCAATCGGACTGTCCCAATCTCAGAACCTGCCTTGCTTTCCATTTCCTCCAAGCCATTGAGTGTAATCAAACCCTCACGGATTTGCTGCAGAACGTTTTGTTCGATGGATTCTGGTGAAGCATTGGGATAAGTGACCTTGACCACGATCTGCGGCACATCGATAGGCGGCAAAAGCGAAATCGGCAACAGCCGAAAGACAATCACCGAAAACACCATCAAAGCCAAAAAAGACATCGTCACCGCGATCGGCCGCTCAAGCAAAAATCGGATCATGGCTTATTCTTTTACGAGTTGAACAGGTGCCTGATGAGCGAGCTGAAGGTTATTAGTGGTGATGACGGTACTATTTTCGGGTATTCCGTCGAGGATTTCTATTTCCTGCCCATTGTCTTTGCCCACTTCCACATAGTTCCACTTGGATTCCTTTCCATTTTCGACTGTGAAAACAACGGCTCTGCCGGAGCGATAAACCACTGCGTCTTTGGGCACGACCAAACTATTGCTTTGCGGAGCTCTGATTATCGCTCGGGCGTTCATGCCGGGAAGTAGATTTTTGACAGAATTCAAGGTAATCGAAACCTGCACCAAGCCATTTTCATCGACTTGGGGATTGATAGCGGATACTCGGCCTTCGATGGCATTTTGGGAATCAGAAATAGGATAAACCTCCGCACGCTGATTGGATGAAATCAGAGGAATGTCAGATTCCAATACATTCACCCGAAGCAAAAGTCGATCTGTGGAAAGTATCTCAGCAAACTCAGCATTCTTGGTAACCAAACTGCCTTGACGAAATTTGATATTAGCGATTTTACCCGAGATCGGTGCTCTGACTTCACAGCGGGAAAGGTTCAATTCAGCTTCTTTCAACTCTACTTCAGCCAAGGAAAGTCCGCTATCAACCCTAATTCGACTTTGAACCTTTTTGGCTACAGCAGAATCTGCCGATTCCAATGCAAGGTGAAATTGAGTTTTGAGAACATCCAATTCTGTTTGTGCTTTGATTACGGCGATTTTTGCCTTTTCCAGTGCAAACTCTGCTTCTCGGCGATCCAAAGTGGCAATAAGCTGTCCTTTCTGGACATACTGACCTTCCTGCACCTGAACTTTCTCGAGGTAGCCTTCACGCTCCACAAGTGCTTTGACCTCGCTTTGGGCCTCCAGTTTCCCGATGGCATTGATCAGGTAATCGAAGCTTTTACGCTCTGCAGTTGCGGTCCGGACTTCGGTAGCAGCCACTTCGTTTCGGAAATTTTCAGAAGGGATTTCTTGAGAACTTTCCTCGGCTTTGGTACAAGAGGCAAGCAAAAGGGTGAGAATCCCTAATCGAATCGTAGAAAAAACATTCATTGGTTAATGATTTCAAAGTAGAGGAACTAAGATATGAGAAAAAATCAGAGTTATCTATTTGTGGTCTTTAAAATTTCTTATTTTTTCACATTTCAAACTCCTGCTCTAAAAATTAAATTTAAAAAAAACAAAAAATAATATATTAATAACAAAAAAAAGTCAAAACAAAAAATCAATAAATAATATCTTCTAATTTTACCAAGGAAATCTCATTTTCATCATTTTTATTTATAACAAAATTTAAATTTGTTAAATTACTCTGGCTTTTATAAACAACTGTATTTGTAATAAAATAAGACAGTCGCATTATCAATTCATCATCAAAAATTACAAGCCTTATATCCATGTCGCTTAAAGAATTAAATTTTTCAATTTTCGCTAATTCTTCGTCTAAACAAGCCAAACAAACATTTGACACAAAATAATAATATCCCGGATTCAAATCAATAAAGGTGAATTTTTGACCATTTTTCTCTAACCTTAAATCAATTAATTTAGAAATATCAATATCACTTAATCTTTGGATTGAGGAATTATTTCTACAACTTACTAAAATCAACACCAAAGAACAAAAGAACAGGATTTGATTCTTTTTCATAAAATCTAATAACATCTCTAATTGTTTCATTTTTTAAACTTTTATCATTGATTTGACCCTTTAGGTCTAAATCTTTTAAATCATTTAAAATCTTCTCAGAAATATGCATAACAAATTTTTCATTATCGCTTCCAATAATTTTACCAGCAATTCCAAACTCAAATTTAAAATTCAGACCAATGTAAGAAATCGATTTAGCTGATGGAATAGAAATGAAACTCGAAACAGTTCCAGACCCCTTCAATGACTCCAGAAATAAAACATCATCTGTTGATAATATTTTTTTAAACCCAGTGAAGGAATTCTCCTCAACCGCAAGACTCATAGCTCGATTTGGGCTTGATATAAACTTTTCCATAAAATCATTATCAACACCTCGTCCATCAATCAATATTTCAAATGATAGTTCTAAACTATCGCCTTTAAATTTATAAACTTGATTAGAGAAATTCTGAGTCATAAATAAATTTTCACCATTTCCTGACATATAACTATCAACTACAAGTGAATTATTTCTTCTTTCAGATTCAATAAATAAAAATTGATTCTCCCTTATTGAGAAGCTACTATCCCATTTAACAATATTAAAGTTATTCTCACTATCAAAAGCATCTCTTAAATGAGAAATCCAACCACTATTAACAGGACTTAATTCATACATGTAATTATTATTAGTAGGAATAATTTGTAAAAGTTTCCCTGACAGATCATATTTAAATACAAATCGTGAAGGGCTAGTCAACAAATAGAGAAAATTATCCATAAACCCGAAGTCTGAGATTCCTGAATATTTTCCCGGACCGTCTCCAAAATCTGAAATTTTACTTATTATTTTACCAGATTTATCAAAAATAAAGATTGATTTTTGAAGTTTACTTAATATAAGTATTCTTGTTTCATTAATTTTAATTTTATCAATAGCTGCAATGAAGAAATCTGGTCTGGATTCCAATACAACATACTCAAGGTCTTTTCCAAAATCACTGAACTCTATTTCTTTCTTTGGATCTAGTGAAATAACCTTAAAATCTTTAGATTTTGGAATAATTTCATTTTCACTCCTTTCAGCGCAAGAAATTATATTTATACCTAGGAACAAAAGTATTGTTCCTAGGTAGAAATCAACTAGTCTATTCATTATCTTTTTACCGCGACAAATTTTTGCGCCCCTTCATCACAAGATGATAAAGCAAACCCACATTCATAATTAATTCCAACAAGGGTAGCTTTTGCCGAACCTCCACCCAGACCAATGCCTGAACCGCTTATAGAAACTTCAAGATCTACTTCAACCGTGTACTCATAAAGTGGGGTTGCTTGCATGGATGCAAGAATTCTAGCATCTGCTAGATTTACAAATCCCAAAAATCCACTCAAAATAAGAAATGTTAATTTTTTCATAAAACATTAATTTAGATTCCTCTTTCACACCATGCAGGGCGAGGTCACATTCCCTAAAAAATCTAGACTTCGGCGCCGATCTTAATCTTTCGGATCCAACTTAATTATCAAAAAAAAAAAAACAAGTGTAGTTTTCAGAAATCTTGAAATTAGTTTTTAACTAACTGAAAATCAGTAGGAAAAATTTTAATGTAGTTAAGTGAAATACGCACTAAATTCAGATTTAACTCTCTTTTTAATACTACAATCCCCTGATAATAAGGTCTAATCCTAAGCCCAGGATGCTCTTTGTCTGCATAGTACTCCACCAGTTTTTCAAGTTGACCGAGATCCACTGCCTCAATTCGCACCTTTGCCAATCCATCTTGGATCATTTCAATTCGAGTTGCCGCCGCTCTAGACAAATCGATCTGACGCTTCGAGTAAATAGGTAATCGGTCATTGATTCGAACGACTACCGCTAAGCCATTTTTCTGGCTTATAACTAGATTAAAGCACATAAATAAACCTTCAAAGGTTTGCTGCCTTTTTTAATCAAACCTTATTAAAATTCCTTCCAATGTCAAACTATTTCAAAATAAAGACCAACAAAACTGGCTGCTCAAAATCCTCTACAGATTCCAGGAATTTTTTAACCTTAGTGAATTCCCTCCCACTTCCCTCCATCTTTTGGAAGAATTCTTCATAATTTTTACGATTAATACTTCCCAAACTTATAAAAGAAACACACTGTTGATCGTCACATGCCAAAGGGAAGCCATAGAACATCAAATCCTCAAAATCGAATTCTACTCCTGTACCAGAAATAACCTCTCCTGTCAATTTATTATAATAAACACGAAGATCGGGCCCGCCAAACCGATCAAATTCCATTCCCATCCAAGTTGGAGTAACAAAATGAAGCCCAAAACCATAGAATTTCCCATCTTCTTTTCTATCAGAAATAAAATCGAGACCAATGTCTTTTAAATCCTTTTCTAACAATCCTTTGGACTCAAGATCAACCTGAAGAATCGGGAAAATTTTATTACTTCCAATATCTATTTGAAGAAGTTCATTTGAAAATCTTGGAAAGAAAGTTAAAACTCCTCCATTTTCTCTGATTACATCCCGAGGAACAAAATCTGAAAGCTTATTATCGATTTTGGGGTATTTATAAGTGTTTTGGATGATAAAATTACTGTCCAGTAAAAAAAGATCGCTAGCACCAGACTTCCCCAAATGCTCATTCCCATCAATAATACTTAAGAAAAGCAATTGATTTTCTGAAATTACCTTAAAAGAATGTGCTCTCAGCGGAAGTCTCTTTTCAAAAAGAAAATCTCCTTAAAAACTGAAAGACAGGACTTTTGCCAAAGAATTATCATAAATCAGGATTCTTCGATTCGCTTCATCCAAATCAAACTCAGAAATTATCTTCATTTCTCCAGGCCCTTCCCCGGTAGGATAAAATAAGCCTACTTGCTCTCCTGTGAATAAATCAAAAATCTGCAGCGAGTTGAAGGTGTTCTGATCTAAAATAAAAACCAAGGAATCTGAAAGAAGGATTTTATCAATATTGCCGACCACGCCACCTTCCCAATTCTTCAAACTCAACATGCGGTAATCCTTCATTAAATCTGAAAGCTTAATCTTCGCATCTATTTGACTTTGGTCGAGATTCAATACAACAGGATCACCTTCAGAAAAGATAAATTCGGTACTCAAAGAGTCAGAACCTACAAAACTGAGAAATTTGCTGTTTCCTGTTTCTGTAACTTCATTTTTCTGTCTTTTACATGCTGAAAACAAAAACAGGGTGGCAATCAATACCACCCCAAACTTAAGTCTATTCATAAATTATTTAGTACATCTTTCAGGTAAACACCATTCATTACCATCTATACATTTACTAAAGGTGCCTGGATAAGTAGCCGACTCCTCAAAAAAAAAAAAAGCTAACTGTTTCTGTTATAGTGCATGTCAATGTTTGCGATTTCCACCACCAAGCATTTGCATCTTGGGCGAAACCTAAGGTCATGGCTAGACCAAAAACGAATACAAAAATCTTTTTCATGTTTATAAATTTTATAGTCAAAACTATATAAAACCAACCCTTGGTTCTATCGAAAAATAAAGAACCTGCGCGCCGACCTTGATCTTTCGTTAGTCAAACTATCCCGCCAGATTCAAAAAAGCAAGTGAGAAAAAAAAAACGAAATTAGTTTTTAACTAACTGAAAATCAGCTGTAAAAATTTTATTATAATCAGGGGTGTAACGTACCAAATTCAGATTTAACTCTCGTTTTAGTAATGAAATTCCCTGATAATAAGGTCTTATCCTTAATCCTGGATGCTCTTTGTCGGCATAGTATTCCACCAGTTTTTCAAGTTGACCGAGATCCACTGCCTCGATCCGGACTTTTGCCAGACCATCCTGAATCATTTCCAGACGAGTTGCCGCTGCTCGAGACAAATCAATCTGACGCTTCGAGTAAATAGGTAAACGGTCATTAATACGGACGACTACAGATAAGTCATTTTTCTGATTGATTACACGGACTACTGTGCCCAGTGGTAATCGCTTATGTGCTGCGGTCAGACTATCAATCGAAAAAATCTCCCCGTTAGCAGTTCTTTTGCCATGGAATCGCTTGCCATAATAGCTCGCCGTTCCCTCTTGAATCAGCAATGAATCGACCTGCGCTTCCGCCAAAGTAGCCCAAAGCCCAAAAAGAAAAACCAAAAGGACACGAATTTTCACTGCCGAATCTACCATTTCCGCCCGATTTACCAATAAGAATGCCAATTCCTGTCAAGCTGCTAAGTTCTCTTGCAGGATGCGGACTTGAAGCTTATCTTAGTACATATTGTTTAGTCAGCAGCCGAAAGTCTATAATTTGGAATTAAAAAAACCAACTTTTATTCCCTATTCTGCAAACTGCCACTGTAAACTGCCTACTCCAAATGATGAAAATCCTCCACACCGCCGACTGGCACCTCGGAAAGCGACTTCAGGAATATTCCCGCATCGAAGAACAAAAGCTCGTACTGGATGAAATCTGCCAGATTGCCGATCAGCAAGATGTCGATCTCGTGCTCCTGGCAGGAGATATTTTCGATACGTTCAACCCCACTCACGAAGCCGTCGAATTGCTTTATAAAACACTTCGAAGACTTTCTAAAAACGGGACTCGCCCAATTGTTGCCATTTCGGGCAATCACGACAGCACGCAGTTTGTCGAAGCGCCGGATCCCTTGGCGAGGGAATTGGGAATCTTTTTTTACAGTCGTTACGACACCATTATTCCTATTGGCAAACTCGATTCGGGGGTGGAAATCACCCGTTCGGAAAGTGGCTTTCTCGAGCTGAAATTGCCACAATTTAATTTTCCCATCCGCTTGATTTTGGCACCATATGCTAATGAAGTCAGTTTGCGAACTCATCTTGGAGAAGAAGATCGGGAAGCGGAATTCAGGAACTTGCTGGCTAAAAACTGGCAAAATATGGGAGACCGGTACTGTGATAAATTTGGAGTCAACCTTTTTATGGGCCACTTCTTTTTTATTAAAGAAGGCACACCGATACCCATCGGTGCCGAACCAGAATCCGAGCGTCCGATTCTCCATGTTGGAGGCACACAGGCACTTTTTACGGATCATTTACCAGCACAAATCCAATACGCGGCTTTGGGTCACTTGCATCGCTATCATGCAGTCGCCCATCTCAAGATTCCGGTAGTCTATTCAAGTTCCCCGCTTGCTTACTCTTTCAGCGAAGCGGATCAGGAGAAAAAAGTCGTGATCATAGAAGCCGAGCCAGCCAAACCTGTAAACTATCAACCAATCGGCCTAACTCAAGGCAGACCTTTATGTCGAGTCAAGTTTGACGAACTCGCCAAAGCACTTCAATGGCTGGAAGAAAACCCCTATTGCTTTGTCGAAATGACCTACGAAACGGAGCATTCAATCGACGCCCCCACTCGAAAAGCAATCTTAAAAGCTCACGACGGAATCGTAAATCTGATTCCTCAAATCAAAAAACCACTTGACCAGCTTAACTACAGCCTGCAGGTCGAGGATCTAGGCAAGGACATGGTCACACTTTTTCAGCTTTTCTACAAAAGTGAAAAAGGCCAGGAACCCAATGAAGAACTGTTGGGCATTTTTAAAGAAGTCATCAGCCAAAACGACCACCTATGATCCCTGTACGACTGGAAATTCAAGGCCTATATTCCTATCGAGAAAAGCAAATTGTGGAGTTTGACCAACTCACAGGTGCAGGGCTTTTCGGGATTTTTGGAGCGGTGGGAAGTGGGAAGTCCTCGATTTTGGAAGCTATTCTTTTGGCGCTGTATGGCAGTACAGAGCGGCTTTCTGACCGGGGAGAAAAAAACTCCATGCTGAATCTCCAAAGCGATCAGGTCCTGATCAATTTTGAATTCCGTGCCGGAAAAAACAACGCTCAAACCTATTTGGCCCGCTATTGTGCCAAGCGAAATCCCAAGAACTTTGAGGATGTAAAACCTGCCGAACATACTTTTTATGAAAGAGTTGGAGAAACTTGGGAGGCATTAAGCCAGCGCGGCGATGAAATCGTCGGTATGCAAAAAGGGCATTTCAAGCAGACGGTAATTATCCCTCAGGGAAAATTCAGGGAATTCATCGACCTCACTCCCGGCCCACGGGCAGAGATGATGAAGGAGCTTTTTGGCCTGGAACGATTTGATCTTTCAGGCAAAACCGGTTCGTTGCTCAAAGTCGTTCGGGAGGAAAAAATCCGACTGGAGACACAACTTTCCGCACTGGAATCTTTCACCAAAGAAAACTTGGAGGAAAAAGAAGATCAGTTTTCAAAACTGAAAGCCAACTTAACCCAAGCCGAGGAACTCGTCAAAGCTGTCGATACAGCATATCGGGCAAAAGAAGTAATGCGAACAAAGCACCAAGAACTTCTCAAATATCAAGCAATAAAAACTGAGCTTTTGGAGAAAAAGCCAGCCATCGAATCCAAAAGGCAACTTCATCAGGAATTTATTACGGCTAAGACCCATCTCAAACCCACTTGGGAAAAGCGAAACGATGCCAGAGTCGAGTTGGAAAAGTACACTGTAAGTGTCGAGGATTGCATTAGGTTCAAGGACCGATTTGAAAAAGAAGTCGCTGAACTCGAAAAAGAAGAAGTGATCTTGAAGGAGAAAACCCAGCAAAGACCACAGCGGGAAGCGAAAATCCGTGATCTAAAAAAAGTGCTGGAATTGCAGGTTTTACGTCAAAATCTAAATGCCGCTCGGCATCTACTCGATACTCTTCAGCCTTCCATTGAAGAGAAAAAGAAAGTGCAAAAATCCTTGAAACTTCGAATTCAGCAGTTGGAAGAGGAAATTGAAAAGATGCCTTCGATGGACAGTTCACTATTGGCAGAATTGAAATCCGCAGAGCGGGATTGGAAAACATGGGAAATCCAGCTCAAGAAACTTACCGATGAATTGGAGCAATTGAATCAGGCTTCTTCTGTAATTAATCAAGAATCCGATCAACTTCTTCGGACAGTTCCTCAGGAATTGGAGACGCTCGAAAACTGGCTTCAATCCCAAAAGAATAAGCTAACTGCACTTGAATCAGAACGGGATACACTGATTCAAAAGCAGGGACTTGCAGCGCATGTTCATCTCCTGCATGATGAAGAAGCTTGTCCGCTTTGCGGAGCCTTGGAGCATCCGGATCCTTTGCTAGCAGAAAGCGAAGTCAATCGATTGAATGACAAAAACAAGGAAATTTCAAGTGGAAAAGCACTTCTAGAACAAATCACCAATTCCATTCAACGAAAGAATGTATTAGCAATCCACCAAGAAAACAACCTCAAAAATACCCAATCCAAGAAATCTGAAATTGACCAGCTTACACTTCAAATAGCCAGTTTGAAATCAAGATTAGCAAGTCTGGCAATTGAAACGCAGGAGTCGCTTTCAAACCAAATCCAGCAAATCTCTGATTCAGGTAAGGCACTTGAAAAGCTACAACTTGACTTCAAAACCCTGCGAAAAAACTATGATACAGAGCAGGATGCGATCGAAAAAGCCGAAGTTGATCTGAATCAGTCACGACTGAAAGTAGAATCTGTCAAAACCGGAATCAGAACCAAAGAGGAGGAAATTAAGGATCCTGTTTTCTGTGATGGATTTTATGAGAAGGACAGGGAAACTATTCTTCAGACCATTCAAAAAGTCGAAAAAGACATCGAAGAGGCCATTCAGCTATTAGAAGGAAAGCAAAAACACCTGCGAGAGAAGCGTGGAGAACAAACGAAAAATCTGGCTGATTTAGATACATTTTCGCGCTTGAAAAAAGAGACGGGAGAAAAACTCATCAAGCTACAAGCGAGTTTTGAGCAAAAGAAAACTGAGTTTGGGTTTACTGATGAAGCAGCGCTAATCCGACTTTTTGAGCAATCGCTCGATGCGGAAAAGGTTCTGAAGGAAATCACTCAGTTTGACCAGGATTTGGCTGTGACACAAAGCAGAATCCAGGAATTGGAAGAAAATCCGGCGGTAAGCCTTTTTGAGGAAGAGTCCTTTTTGAAGCTTTCAGCGAAGCTGCAACTCCTGAAATCTGAAGCTGAAAATCTTCAAAATCAGTTTATCCTCCTCGGTCAGGAAATCAAGGAAGCCCAAAAGAATCTTGCTGAAAAGACCCAACTGGAAGCTGTCTTTTCAAAACTCCAAAATCGGGAAAGCTATCTCCGGGAGTTGGACGTATTATTCCGCGGAAGCGGTTTTGTCAAGTATGTCAGCTCGATCTACCTCAAGGAACTCTGCAATACCGCCAATGTGCGATTTATGAAACTGAGCAAAAACAGCCTTAGCTTGGAGATCGACGATGATAATACATTTTGGGTGATCGACTATCTGAATGGAGGAAAACGGCGCCTGCTCAAGACGCTTTCAGGAGGTCAGACTTTCCAGGCTTCACTTTGTCTTGCTTTGGCTTTGGCAGAAAAAGTAAAAGCACTCAACCAAGCCGATCAGAGCTTTTTCTTCCTCGATGAAGGCTTTGGTGCCCTAGATCGAAATGCGCTTCGAGTCGTCTTTGAAACGCTCAAATCGCTACGTCACGAAAACCGAATCGTTGGCATCATCAGCCATGTGGAAGAGCTGCAGCAGGAGGTCGGAGTCTACGCCCAAATCGAACTCGACCCAGAAAAAGGTTCGCAGGTGAGTTATTCGTTTTAAGAAAGGATCGCCACAAAGGCAGTAAGGCGCGAAGAAAGTACTGCTATTCATTTGGCTCAAATTGGTTCAAGTTTTCAAACTTGGACCCACAATTATGCAGTCTTTAGATTTACCTCCTCTGGTAGGGAGGCTGCTGTTTAATGATTAATTCTTTATTGAAGCAGTCTGAAGACTGCATTATTCTAAGCACAAGTCGAAAGACTTGCGCTAGTATGGAGTGTTTAAAAAATCCGTGAAAATCTGTGTCTTTTTCTGCGAAAAACTTGCCTGACGGCAGTCAGGTCTGCGGGAAAAAGCTCCAATAAAAGTCCCAAGTGAATCCTGTTTTCAATAAGACCCTATAAAAATCCTCTATTGTGCCTTCGCGACTTAGTGGCGAAAAAAAGCCATTGAGTAATTTTACTCAGTACATTGAGTAAATTTCTGAAAAGTGATTTTATCAATTGATTTACAGTAGGTTACAAAATAATTATTAAGCAAAAAAGACAGCCAAACTGACTGTCTTTTAGGTGTATAGATCCAGGACATTCATCTGAAGGAAGTCTTCCCAAGGTATGCCTCCAGTGCCGATCAGGAGAGATTTTTCCGGATAATGAGCCTTAACGAACGCATTCATGCCGCTCAATCCACCAACTTTTGAAGTCTTCACTTCCAAGGCAATGATGCGCTTTTTGTATTCGACTATGAAATCCACCTCATAATTTGCTTCTCGCCAATAATAGATGGAGATCTTCTTGTCTTTGAAGGCTTGATTGATCAGGTGCGCCCCGACTGCTGACTCCACCCAACGACCCCAAGCTTTGTGATCCGCCTGAAGTGTCTCGAAGGTCTCATTCGAAATCCCGGACATGATGGAGGTATTATGCACCATAAATTTGGGACTGGATGAGCGCTTCCGAACCAAATTAGGACTGTACTTCTGTAGTCCACCCAGGAGACCAGCTTCATTGAGTAGCTCGAGATAATTAGACAGCGTAGTGGTATTGCCGGCATCTGCCAGCTGCCCCATGACTTTGGTGAAGCTGAGCACCTGTCCGGAATAAGCTGAGCCAATCTCGAAAAGCCGCTTCATCAATGCAGGCTTATCCACACGAGTCAGCATTAGAATATCCCTTGAAATGCTGGTCTCCAAAAGAGAGTCCCTGACATAGCTTTTCCAGCGGTCTTCGTCATCTTTGAGTGTAATCGCACCGGGATATCCTCCATACCAGATGTATTCGGCAGGAGTCAGTCCGAATGCTTCTTTCATTTCAGCGTATGACCAATGCCCCAAATACATCGCCTCGAATCTCCCCGCCAAGGACTCCGTCAATCCCTGCTGCAACATCAACCGCGAGGAACCAAGCAAAATTACACGAATATCTCGCTCTTCCCTGGTGTCCCGATCCCACTCCGCTTTGACTTGCTCGCTCCAATTATCAATCTTTTGGACCTCATCAATGACCAAGAGCTAAGGCATCTCAGGCGAAAGCTGCTGCTTTGCACGGGCATTTTCCCATTGCTGAGCTATCCACACCTGATCACTTGCCGGGACAGCGTCAGCAGCAACAAGTGAATGCGGGCTGTCCATATCTCGGATCACCTGACGCACAAGAGTAGTTTTTCCCACCTGGCGTGGTCCATAAATTACCTGTATAAACCTGCGAGGTTCATTCTGGAGTCGATTTTGAATCTGGATTTTTTCAGCTCTTTGGTAAGCCATGACTATTTTACTCAATATACTGAGTAAATTTACTCAATGTATTGAGTAAATTTCAAATAAACAGTCCATTTTATTTATATTCAGTGAGTTATGAAATAATTTTTTAAGCTAGAAACCCACTTAAACTGACCTAAATTGAAATTAGAGTTCGGTGAACTTTAAATAAAGAGACAAAAAAATACCCCGACACTTGCCGGGGACTTTTCAAACTAAATAGACCTTACAAGAAATCTAACCTGCCTGAGCAGACAGGCATGGCGCCGAAGCGACACACTGTGAAATGATCATATAAAAATCCTTTGGTTTACCCAGTTTATTTCTTCTTCCCTGATCGTGTGATCCGGGTCATCAAATAATTCTATTGTCACGTCTGCTCCCATTTTGCGAAGCAAATCCGCTGATTCTTTAATCCTTTTGGCAGGAACGTGAAAGTCACGATCACTGCTACCGATGAAAATTGGAGTCCCTTGAAAATCCCCGGAATAATTTTCAGGCTTAATCTGCTTTCCGATTAATCCTCCAGTAAAAGCTACAACACCGCCAAACTTTTGAGCACTGCGCGCTGAAAATTCAAGGGTGAGACACGCTCCCTGAGAAAACCCAAGCAAAACTGTGTTCTCGGCCTTAATTCCTGCGGCTTCAATTTCATTCCACGTTTCTTTCAAAATACTGAGCGAATTCTCCAATGCAACTTTGTTGCTTTCGACTGGTGCCATAAAACCAAACGGATACCAGCTGTTTGAGTTCGCCTGAGGCGCCAAAATTGCATAATCGGTCAAATCAAGACTAGAAACTAGCGAAAGGATACTATCAGCGGTTGCTCCGCGTCCATGGATCATAATGAGTGCTTTTTTGGCTTCCACGAGAGGAAGTCCTGCTCTTTTGATATCAGACATAGGATTCAATGTCTAGTTTGACAGGTGTCAGATTCTTTTCGATTTTTTCTCGGCTAGGTTCTGCCCAATCAGGTAGCTTGATTAACTCACCCAAATGCGCTTCCTCCTCATCGATTGCAAAACCAGGTCCATCTGTAGCTATTTCAAATAAAACGCCTCCCGGCTCCCGGAAGTATATGGATTTGAAATAGTTTCTGTCTTTGACCTCAGTGACTTGGTAACCGTTTCGCATCAAGATCTCTTGAATCTGAAGCTGAGTAGTCGTATTCGCGGTGCGGAAAGCAATGTGATGAACCGTTCCTGCAGATTGCTGACCACGATTTCCAGTTCGGTCGATGACGATGTCTACAATATCTCCTGGCTTGCCAGCTGTGCCATATCGGAAACGCTCGCCCTCTTGACCGATAAATCGATAATCCATGTGTTGGGTAAGTAACTTTTCCGTTAATTCCTTAGCTCGCAAATTAAGCGTAGCACCATAGAATCCTTTGACAGAATGCTCAGAAGGGATGTGCCCATAGGTCCAGCCTGGTCGATCATCTTGATCATTGGCCACCAATTCAATTCCCATGCTGTCATGATCTTCGAATCGAATGAGCTTTTCACCAAAGCGGGTTTGAATATCAGAGACAGCAATTCCGAATTTTTTCAATCGCTCAATCCAATAGTCCAGCGAATCTTTTCCAATAGAAAAAGCTGTATAGGTCAATTCACCAGCTCCTTTGGTGCCTTTTCGCGCTCCTGTAAACGGGAAAGTGGTGAATACCGTGCCTGGTCTACCCAATTCATCTCCGAAGTAGAAGTGGTAGACATCGGGTGAATCAAAGTTGATCGTCTTCTTCACCAGCCTCAAACCAAGAATACCAGAGTAGAAATCAATATTTTTTTGCGGATTTCCGGCGATCGCTGTGATGTGATGTATGCCGGTGATTAATGGTGTCATGAGTTTTCCTTTCGTTTTGGAGTGAAAAAAAGCTGCCCGAAGGCAGCTCTGAAAATTATGCTGTTGCCTCCGCTGGCTCGTTGACCAATTGTTTTACCAATTGAACACTTAAATGTAATCTTACCTGATCACTTACTACAACATTTCCGGCTTCAGTTACGGCTGACCAAGTCAAACCAAATTCTTTACGGCTGATTTTTCCCTCGATTTCAAAACCTGCTTTGGTTTGTCCATAAGGATCGCCTGCCACACCACCAAAGTCAACGTCTAGGGTCACCTCTTTCTTGTTTCCGCGGATAGTAAGTTCACCTACCAGCTTATAGTCAGTACCATTTTTAGCTACTTTTCCTGCGAAAATCAAGTTGGGATGATTTGCAGCATCAAAGAAATCAGCTGATTTTAAATGATTGTCACGGTCAGACTGATTGGTGTCGATGCTGTCGATTTCCGCTGAAAAATTCACACTTGCTCCTTCGAAATCATCTGATTTTGACTCCGCTGACCCTTCAAAACTTTTGAAATAGCCTGTGACAGTTGAGATGACCAAATGCTTTACTTTGAAAGAAACTTCAGAGTGTGTTGGGTCAATTATCCATTTTGCAGTACTCATAATTTGTTTGTTTAAGTTATAGTTTGTTGGAATTGTTTTAACATTTATTGTATAGACATTTATTTTTTCAAAATTTTTTTTACCCTCTCAATTTATCAAGGAGATCATTCAAGGTGTTAACCTCTACAAGGGATAGGTGCAAGGAATTTCGATTATTTTCCTCAACCAAAACTTCTAACTGACCAAGAAGTTCTAAACCTTTTTCAGTTATTAGCACATCAACTTGACGTCTGTCACTAGGACATTCTTCCCGCTTCACGAGATCTTTCAGTTTCAATTTATCAACAAGCCTCGAAGCATTTGACATTTTGTTGAGCATGCGATCCTGAATTGAGGAAACTGTGGTAGGCGTACCATTTTGCCCTCTCAGGATTCTCAACACATTATATTGCTCCGGAGACAGATCGTGTGGCTTGAAAAGCGAACTTTGAGAAGTCACCATATAGCTATGCGTGTAAAGGAGGTTTACGACCAACTTATTATAAGGGTCTTTAAATTCCTTTTGCTGAATAGCGTCTTCTATCTTTCCCATATTAATTACAGATGAATTAAATGTATATACATTTAAATGTATGAAAAAGTTTCGAATCTTGCTCTTTTTTTGAAAAAAAATGTGAAACGGGAAGGAAACTTAAAATTATATGAATTTCAATTATTCTGCCAGTAGGCGAATTTTCATAGATTATCGACTGGAAGCCTGCCTGCGGTAGGCAGGACCAGAGACAAAAGAGGGCCTGAATCTTAGCGTTTGAACCTATTTTTTATAAATTGTTTTATCTACTGCCAAAGAAGCGGATAATCACATAAAATTAAATTGAAGTTCTTAGGTTACTTAACTATTTCAAGCCAATCACCAATCAATCGATTGATTTGGTCAGGTTTTTCAATACAACTGCTATGACCCGCACCGGGAATGATGTGAAGTTTTGCTTTGGCTATACCCATCTGGATATATTTTGCTTTTTCAGGTTTGGTAGCCACATCCTCATCTCCGACAATAATCATAGTAGGACATGTGATTTTGGATAATTCATCCTCCACACCTTTTCTATAGATCACTCCCTCTACCGGGCCTGTAATACTTTTCTTATTGGAGGAAAGCTCCTTTTTCCAATGTTTAATCAATGCCGCGTTTGATGGATTCGAAAGCCAGCTTTCTGCAAACATAATGTGCATCACTTTAGAGGCTACGGGTGGTATGATTCCTAGCCATTTCACAATTCCATTTAGCGTTTTGTATTGAGGTAGATTTTCGACTGGTTCAGCATTGGCTGAAGTCTCCAGCAAAATGAGACTTTTGATTAATTCTGGGTAACGGGCTGCAAGTCTGATTCCTACAAATCCTCCCATGGATAACCCTGCAAAATGGACCGGGCTATCACAAAGCTCCTGGATTAATGCGGCCGCATCTTCCGCTATTGTATCCATATCAAATGGAGCCTTCACTTCACTTTGTCCCTGCCCTCTGTGATCATAGGCAATCACTCGATAATTTCTGCTTAAGAAATCTACCTGATCCCGAAACATGCGGTGAGTCCACAACAAACCGTGTGAGAGGATTATTGTCTCTTTCCCAGCTCCTTTTTCTTCATAAAAAAGATTCACTCCATTTACCTCAATAATGGGCATAAGTATGATTGGTTTTGGAATTGGAAAATAACTGAAAAAGAAAGGAAGTGAACTCTACCCTCCCCTTCTATTTGGTATCCTTAAAATAATGAATCGATTTATTCCCAATCCAATCCTGGCTGGGTAATTCGTGCATTTTCTCTGGCTTTATGCTCGTCTACAATTTTGCGGACATCCTCAAGCAGTTTCTTTGCATCATAGACAATGCCGTCCTTCACAGTGTACTTAACGCCTCCGACTCTCACAGGTTCATTATTGTCATTAATGCGAATTGTACCAGTGCCATAAAGAACTTTTAAATTTTGAAGCGGATTTTCTTCCAAAATTACAAAATCAGCCAACTTCCCCACCTCAACAGTTCCAATTTCCTTATCCATTCCCAAGGCCTCCGCACCATACATAGTCGCTGATCGAATCACTTCCAAAGGATGAAAACCCGCCTCTCGGAGCAATTCCAGTTCCCGGATGTATGCAAATCCGTATAGCTGATAGATGAATCCAGAATCTGAACCGGCAGTCACCCGTCCTCCACGGTTTTTGTATTCATTCACAAAAGTCATCCAGAGATTGTAGTTCTTTTTCCATTGCACCTCTTCCTCAGTGGTCCAGTCAAACCAATAAGAACCATGGGATTGTCTGCTTGGAGCGTAAAACTTCCAAAGTGATGGCAAAGTGTAAACCGCATGCCATTCTTGGGTTCGAGCTCGCATCAGATCACGGTTGGCTTCATAAATATTGAAGGTAGGATCAAGGGTAAAGTCAAGCTCCAATAATTCATTCATGACCTTGTTCCAGTGCTCAGAATAAGGTGGGGCTGATTGGTTCCAAAGTTTACCTGCCTCAGCAAATCGGTGTTGCTCGTTTTGATAATTGTAATCCAATCTAAAATCCTGAATCGTACGATCCTGAAAAAGCGCCTCAGGTAATCCATACCAATGTTCCATTCCCGTCAATCCCGCTCGAGCAGAGTTCAATACATTCCATCTCGCCACGTCCAACTGCTGATGATGCATAACGGATCGAAGACCAATCCTTTTATTTTCGGAAATTGCCGCTTCCATCACTTCAGGTTTTGCTCCAAAAAACTTTATTCCGTCAGCTCCTTTGGCTTTGTTGGAATTGACCCATGCTTTTGCTTGCTCAGCATTCGTGATTGGGCTTTCTGAACCCTGTCCAAAAGAGGTGAAAGCAAGAATTCTCGGAGCCGTGATTTCATTGGCTAAGGATTTCTTTTTTTGGTCTAATACCCAACTCAGTCCATTGCCTGCAGAAGGGTCTTTGATCGTTGTAATTCCATGTGCCATCCATAGTTTGTAAACATATTCAGCTGGAGTACCCTGTCCCGTACCACCAATATGACCATGACTATCTACAAATCCCGGGAGCAGGTAATGTCCCTCCAAATCCAAAACCTTAGTGTTTGCGTCTGCTTTAGGCCTTCTGTTTTCGCTAATCGGAAGTCCGGGGTAACCTACAGTTTGAATTTGAGTGATACGATTTTTCTCCACCACGATGTCTACCGGGCCGACGGGAGGTGCACCGGTACCATCTACCAAAATCACCCCGCGGAGAATCAATTTGGTATAAGGACCCTCACCCTCTGTTCTTGCAGGTGCAGGCATGATTTGGGAAAAAGTGTGAAAGGCCAAAGCAAGGGCAGTAAAGGCCGTGAGTAAAATTTTCTTAAGCATAGATTGGATGGCTAGATTTAGATCAATAAGATAGAATAAATTGGATTAGGAAAAAACGGGATTTGGACAGTTGGTGCACCAAAAAAAAGCCCGACTGAGATCAATCGGGCCTTTAGTTGGAGGTTAGTGGTTTTATAAATCTTTAAACTTTTCCATGATATCCTCGGAAATGCCGGTGAAGGAATAGCCACCGTCATGAAAGAGATTTTGCATAGTCACCATTCTTGTCAAATCGGAGAACATAGTCACGATGTAATCAGCACAAGCTTCAGCAGAAGCATTACCAAGCGGGGAGAGTGCCTCTGCAAAATTGTAAAAGGAATCAAATCCTCCGATTCCTGAACCTGCTGTTGTTTTAGTCGGAGACTGAGAAATAGTATTTACTCGGACTTTTTTCAACTTGCCATATCGATAACCGTATCCTCTCGCTATACTTTCCAGCAAAGCTTTGGCGTCAGCCATATCCGTATAAAAAGGAAAAACACGCTGGGCAGCAATGTAAGAAAGGCCGACAATCGATCCCCACTCTTTCATCACGTCCATCTTTTCTGCTACCTGCATCATCTTGTGAAAAGAAAGCGAGGAAACATCGTAAGATTTCATTGCCCAATCATAATTCAAATCTCCATAGCTACGGCCTTTGCGGATATTAGGAGACATTCCGATAGAATGTAAAAGAAAATCAAAGTTGGACCCCAAAAATTCTTTTGCTTCAGCATATAGCTTTTCGATGTCTTCTACTACCGTGGCATCCGCAGGGACAACAATGGTGTTGCATTCTTCCGCAAGTTCTTTAATAGCACCCATCCGCATAGCTATTGGGGCATTGGTGAGGACAAAGCGGCCTCCTTGGTCTTTTACTTTTAGGGCAGTTTTCCAGGCAATTGAATTTTCATCCAGGGCTCCTGTGATGATTCCAACTTTTCCTTTTAGCAAATTTTCTGGCATATGGCGTTTGGATTGATTTCAAAAATTTGAGTAAAAATAGAGAAATTTTGGGATTACCCTGATCAATTCAACAATAGCTCCTTGGCACTCTCCAAAGCAGAAGCAGAAGGATTGGAACCAGCGATCATTTTGGCAAGCTCAGAAACCCGGTCTTCGGGACTGAGGAGCCTGATTTTACTGACTGTTTTTTCTGTCGAATTGTCTTTATAGACGAAGTAATGCAGTTCCCCTTTCGCAGCTACTTGAGGAAGGTGCGTAATACAAATCACCTGATGTCGAGAAGCTATTTCCTTCATCATTCGAACCATCTGCAGTGCCACTTCACCTGAAATACCTGAGTCAATTTCGTCAAAAATCAAAGTCGGTAAGGCCATTTTATCTGCCATCAAAAACTTTATAGCGAACAGTAATCGTGAAAATTCTCCTCCAGATGCCACTTTTTTCATGGGTTGTAATGTACCGCCTTTATTTGCAGAGAATAATATTTCTACTTCATCCAAACCAGTAGGAGACGGAGAAATTTGCTTGTGTTCAAATTGGATTCGTGCATTTTCCATTCCAAGTCCCGCTAGAAGTTTCTGAAGCTCTTTTCCAAATTGCACAAAACAGGATTTGCGTTTTTCTGTCAGTGATTGCCCGGACTCTGCCATGGAAACTTGTGCCTCTTTCAGATTTTTTTCAGCCACCAATAGGCTTTCATCCAAGTTTTGAAACTGAAAAACTTTATCTGCAAGCTCACTTTCAATCTTTATCAATTCCTCCACAGTATTCGCTCCGTGCTTTTTCTGCAGTTGGTAAATTTTACTCAATCGATCTCGTATCTGATCCAATTTACCAAAGTCAATTTCTACTTTGCTTTCTTCATCTACGAGTGACTCAGTCAAATCTTTTACCTCAATAAAAACACTCTGAAATCGTTCTTTCAATTCAGAAAATTTATGAGCCAAGCGCTCCAGGCTTTGCATTCCATGTTGGATCTGCCCCAATCCCTGAATTATCCCAAACTGCTCTTCTTGAAAAAGAGCAAGCATCTCGTTGATTTTCACCTTGATTTCTTCAGCATTCTCCAGCACCTCCTGCGTGGATTCTAACTCCTCTTGTTCACCAGCCAGCAATGAAATCGTACTTAATTCATCCAGTTGGAACTGATTGAAATCAGCTTCTTTTTGCATTTCAAAGGCCTTCTGCTTTAACTCTTCGTATTGTTTTTTCGCTTTTCGGAAAGCTTTAAATTTCTCCTGAAACGCTACAAGGTCTAATCCTGTCTGAGCAAATGCGTCAACTAAACTGAGTTGGTAACCTCCTTCTCCAAGTTGAAGGGTGTCATGCTGAGAATGGACATCCATAAGTTTTGACCCAAGTACTTTCAGAAAATCGAGTAGAACAGGCGTGTCATTGACAAAAGAACGTGATTTCCCATTTGGGCTGATTTCTCTTCGGATGATGCAGCTTTCCTCAAAATCCAATTGTTCCTGCTCAAAAAAATCTTTTAGCCCATATTCCGAAATATCAAAAACACCTTCGACAACACATTTTTTATCTTCGTGAAGTAGCACCTTAGAATCTGAGCGATTACCAAGAAGTAGCCCCACAGCTCCAAGCATAATGGACTTTCCAGCGCCGGTTTCACCGGTTATCATGCTAAGTCCCTTACTGGGCTGCATGTGTAACAGGTCTATGAGTGCGTAATTGGAAATACTAAGTGATTTGAGCATATGCTGGAAAAGCTTAAGGCAAAGCTAAAAAAACCATCTTAGCTTTTTAAGAGCTCGTTGTACTTTCTGGCGTTATTAGGATCCACTTGCAAGAGTAATTTGACGGCTTCATCCCTGATTTCAAAAGGTGCACTTTTTAGGACTTTGGAAATCTCATCGGACTTTGCATCCACAAATGTGATAGTGAAAATCCCATTTGGTTGAAGCTTGTTCGCCTCTGCCACCAATCGGATTGCTTCAAGTATATTTTTATAGGCTGTTTCAGGGTTTAGTTGGATCAAATCCATACCCTGTCTATGATACAAATAATAGGCATCACGAATAGGTCCATAAATCGTGGAAACATAGATATCATTAATCAACCAATAGCGACTTCTCCGGTCTCCCTGAGTTTGTACCCAACCTGGCCTGCCGGAATTCTGAGCATTATTTACTATATCATTTGCCACCTCAAAATAAGGATTCCCTCCACGACTGGAAAAAGTATCATAATCAATCCCGAGGGCGATATGTGCATAAAATGCTAAAAGTGAACTGATGTTATTCAAAAATGTAAATCGATTGAATTCCAAAGGCTGAGATTCCAAATATTCGAAGTTCCAACTTCGGTCTGCATAATTAAGAATCAAAGACTCATAGTTGGTCCCATAGACGGGACGAACCACTTGAACCTGAACAGTCGCATTGTAAAAGCCAATTTGAGGGACATCATTTATGGTGATCAAAAGATTCCCTTTGATTCGCTCCTCCGGGCGGTATTCATCATTTGACCAAGAGCGGCCGTTAAGAAACTGCTCGAAATTGGTCTTCATCTGGTTGAAAATATCCGTATTCTGGATTCGGGATCGATCACTATTGATAATTACGGTGAAGTTTAATTCTTGGGCATGCGCTGTTTGCAACAAAAAGTAAAAGAATACCAGAAGTTTCAACTTAGTCATGTCTCTAAAATAGCTAAAATTCAACAGCTCAAATCCAAACCGGGACCTTTTTGATTTCTTCTAAAATCAACTCGGCCACTTTTACTTTTGAAATAAGTCCAGAATCAGCAAATCTACCGTCCCGATGAAAAATCTTTACTCGATTTGTGTCATGCTGAAATCCTGCCCCAACTTCATTGGCTGAATTTAGAACGATCAAATCAAAGTTTTTCTTATCCAATTTAGCTTTAGCGTGCAGTTCTTCTTTTTCAGTTTCCAATGCAAAACCTATATGGATCTGTTCTTGCTTTTTAAGCTTCCCCAATTCAAAAGCAATGTCCACATTTTTTTTAAGCAAAATGGACATTTCGGACTCGCTCTTTTTAATCTTTTCTTTCGCTATTTCAGCAGGAGCATAATCTGCTACAGCTGCCGCAAATACACAAAAATCCATCATATAATGAAGGTTTCTGGCGGCTTCGAACATTTCAGTGGCTGATTCCACCCGAGTCTGGTGAAAAGCTTCGGGATCAAGGGGAATGGAAATAGGTCCCGAAACCAAAAAAACTTCAGCCCCGCTGGATTTGAAGGCATTTGCTATTGCTAAACCCATTTTTCCTGAGGAATGATTGCTGATATACCTGACGGGATCAATCGGTTCCTGAGTAGGTCCTAGTGTAATTAGAACTTTCTTTCCAAGAAAATCTGACTTAATGCTGAAAAATTTTTCAACCTGCGATAAAATATGCTCCGGCTCCATCATTCTTCCCTGGCCAGAAAGTCCGCTGGCAAGTTCGCCGCTTTCTGCATCCAATAGGATATTTCCAAAGGATTGAACCTTTCGAAGGTTTTCTCGAACTGCAGGATGTTGATACATATCCAAATCCATGGCTGGAGCAAGCATTACCGGACAACGTGCTGAGAGATAAGTTGCTGAGAGGAGATTATCACAATGTCCATTTGCGAATTTTGCAAGGGTATTGGCACTCAAAGGGGCCACAATAAAAAGATCTGCCCAAAGCCCAAGTTCTACGTGGTTGTTCCAAGCCCCAGTTTTAGTATCGAAAAAATCTGACAAGACCAGACGCTTGGATAGGGTGGCTAAAGTAAGGGGGGTAATAAAATCAAGAGCTGAAGCACTCATAATGATTTGCACTTCAGCTCCGGACTTAATAAGCAAGCGAGTCAGATGAGCAGACTTATACGCAGCAATGCTGCCAGTCACTCCAAGTAGAATCCGCTTACCTTGAAGGTTCATAGCGATTACTCAGCTCCCTCTTCTGCGGGAAATCTGTAATACACTTTTCCTTCCATAAATTCTTCCATTGCCATGGTTGATGGTTTTGGCATACGCTCGTAAAACTTAGAGATTTCGATTTGCTCTTTGTTTTCAAACACTTCTTCCAGATTATCTACAGTAGAAGCAAACTCAGAAAGTTTGTTATTCAACTCTTCCTTAAGGTTGGTGGAGATTTGCTTGGCCCGAAGACCAACGATATGAAGGGAATCGTAGATATTCCCTGTCTTATCAGCCACTTTATCAAGGTCACGAGTTACAATAGATGGGTTAACAGCCATATTATTTTTAGTTATAAATTTCTGATTTAATTATTTTTCTCCTTTGATAATGCCTCAGAGAGTGCTTTAGCTTCTTCTGCTGCAAGTCTTTCGGCATATTCTTTTTTGAGCTTTGTGTGTGACTCAAGCTCCTTCCGGGTACTGGCTTCGAAATCTTTCACTTTACCTGAAAAGGCACTACTCGGATATTTACGATAGAATGAATTTGCGAACGAAAGTGCATCTTTTAACCTATCCTCCTTTTTGTCAAATGCTGAGTTTCTAGCGTAACCAAAACCAACCTCAACCAATTTGTAGCTAAGTTCTTCATTGCGCTTACTTTCAGGATAATCTTTTACGAAATTCTGAAAATTAACAATGCATGCTCGATAGAAATCTCCTGGAAATAGACCATCTTTCAATTTGTAATACAGTTGAGCTTCACTGTAGGCTTTGTCTTCAAACCTACCCTCGAGGTCAATCAACATTTCCATGGCTCGCTCGTAGCTGGCTGATTCCGGAAATCTGGTAACAAATTGCTGAATGGCTGCTACTGCCTCCTGACTGCTTTGCTGATCCAGATTGTAATTCGGGGCATCTAGATATAATGAATAAGCGTGAAGAAAGAGTGCTTCTTCTGCCAGAGGACTACGGTTATAAGTTCTGAAAAATGAGTTGAAATAACCTGCTGCCTCGATGTAACGCTTGATTTTAAAGTGACTGTTGGCATGATTGTATTCTGCCATTTCGGCTTTTTCAGAGCCTTTAATTACTGGAAGCACCTTCTCATAGAGAATGATCGCTTTACCATACTCCCCTTCTTGGTAATACTTGTTTGCACCATTGTATAGTTCTTCCCAGTTAGTGCTTTTTTCCAACTTGGAAAAAGGGCCACAGGAAGCGACAAATATCAGAATAAATAGAAATTGGAAGGATTTTGACAACATGCTCATTTTCAAGACCGCAAATATACGGGTAAATTGTTCGTATTCAAATGCCTGAAGTATTTAGGATTTCTTACTTCTTAACTTGTAGTTTCTTGGTTACTACATTTTTGTTGTCTACAAAAAGGGTATAGAAGTAGACGCCTGGTTGGAAATCCGTCACATTAATCACTAAGGAATTGCGATCTGGATCCAGTTCATATTCAGCTATTGGGTTTCCAATAAAGCTGTTTATACTGATTTTAGCTTTTGCTTTTGGATTAACTAATTCATAATCCAATTGGGCTATTCTGTTACTTGGATTGGGATAGATTCCACTTAATTTGATGTCTTTGTGGGTGAAATCAGGGGTAGAACCCGAAGCCACTTCATACCTAGCCTCAACGACAAAGTTTTCCCGAATATTTTCTACGTTAACAAAAAATAAGTCAAAGCTTCCTCGTGTTTCAGCGATCCCCATTTCAAATTCCATGTATAGGTCAGTGAAAATCTCCCCTGGAGCCAGTTTTATAGAAATCTTGGAAAGATCTTTTTTAGGATCAAAACATTGATCATTGAGGCAAACTTTCACTTTTTGAGAGGAGCCAACACTCCCCCTTAAATTTTTGAGAAAATAAGTTCTGTTCTGATTGGATTCATTTTGAAGAATGATGGTTTTGCGCTGTGAAGATCCTATTTCTCCTGCAAAATCAAGCACCTCACTCAAAACACGCACCTGCTGAGCACCAACCATAAGTGGCGCAAAAAACAACAGCCATGTTAAAAACTTGAATAAGGATTTCATGTAAAGCTTTAATCAATAGTCCTGAGATTGGTTTTTCTAAAATTTAATATACGTACAAAAATACTTTTTTGATTAGCAATACAATAAATTTCAGGGTTAATTGTTGTTAACCTTTCGAAAAAATTAAATGGTCCTTTTGCTAAGTTCAGAACTTCCTATTTCATCGCTGGAATCAACTGCTTTTTAATTGGGACTAAACCCGATTTTCCAAGTTTTTCCTGTATCTGAGCATCAGTTGGCATCTCAAGTTTTACATCAGGATCGTTAAATAAATTTTTTGCATCTAGATCAATTTCTACTGGTTTTCTCCAGGCATCTATTGCTTGCTTATCGGGCTTTTCTTCGATTCTCCAGTTAAAACCATCCAGTCGAGAAATCTTTTCATCGATTTTTTGAACGGGCGTAAACTTCCCATCAGGTCTGATTCCAAAATTTGCTTTTCGTATCGCCCCTTCCTCAAAAGTAAGTTTAATATTGGCACTCAAAATCCTGTTGATCCCTTGTGTAAGGGTATCTGCTTCCAAGGCAAAATACAGTGATTCCCCGTTCCCCTCTATGAAAAGTTTTTCCATTTGACCATCGAGGAAATATCCTGTCATTTCCCTCCCTTTCATTTGGTTAAAATTGAGTAATGTATCAGACATAATTGCGAAGGCTTTGTCCTTCATATAAACCCGATCCAATTCTTCGTTCACTATGAAAAACACCATTGAATCGGCAGAAATCTGGCTTTTTTGGTTCCACATCACAGGATCCTGAAACAACCGAATCGATGAGTCCGAATAATTATAAACCAATGAATCAGCTATCCCCGCAAGGTCTGTTTTAGTCAATTTAATAGATTTGAATGCAAGGAGGAATTTAGCGGTGTCAGCTTCACTATCCTGAGAAATCAAGGTGTCTGCGGTCATGAATAGGGTGTCTTTTTCAAAGTATTTCCTCACTAGCGCATTGCCATGTACTAGGCTGTATTTTCGCTCTTCCCAATATTCTCCATTATCACCATACACTTCGACCTGACGTTCCTTGTTCAGAACCCTAACATCGTCTTTTCCTTTGTAGTAAGCTTTTCCTTCGTCGTAGAACAATTCCATAGCTTTTATCCTACTTTCTTCTGTCTCCACTATGCCATCAAAAAACCGAAACTGCTTCTGTTGGGTATCGTAGAAGCTTCCTTTTTGAGCATCCAATTTGTAACCTTCTTTTGAAACAATATTGGTCAGATCCTTGGTTTCGGAAGTTTTGGGAATTGTCAAATAGACCAGATTATCCGTCTTCATGGTATAGTCCGGATTGACCAAGACTACATTCTGGCGGAAGGTAATTCGCTCCACATTTACCTCATATACTCCACGTTCGCTGGTAAGGACATTGGTAGAGTCCACCACTTTGCCATTGTTGAAATAGGTCGCTACGTTGGTCTCTCTATTGTAGTCGAGGTAATCAGTATAAAGCGTTGTGGTTTGATTGGTAAAAACAACCTTGTTTCGAAGTTTTGCGACTTTGGTATTGCCATCATATTCAGCATAGGTGCTGGTTGTGGTAATCGGGTCCTCAGTATCCTGAATTCGTACCCTACCGAAAAGCTGAGCTCTGTTTTCTGTTCTGAAAAAATATGCTGAATCACAGTAGATCAACGAGTTTTGATGCTTCATCTGTACATTGCCCAACAAACGATCAAAGCCGTTGGCTCCTCTCAGCAGATCCGCCTTGATAATCTCCAAGGTTGACGACTCCTGGGCAAAGCTTTGCCCCCAAATGGAGCAAATAAGGAAAACAAAGAATGAAGTATGGAGAAAACGGATATTCATAAGTAATCGGATGTCGGCAAAAATAGTAGAAAGCACGGTAAAACTTTATCAATGGCTAGTGGAAGGCATCGATTTTGATCTTTCTTAACACGACTTTTCTCTTCCATTTTTCTCGAAGAAAATCTTATTTTTGATCAATGCTCGATGCCTTCCAATCTCACTTAGTCACTAAAAACCTTCTCAATCATCAATCTACTTACCTGCTCGCATGCAGTGGAGGTATGGATAGCATGTGCCTAGGCAATCTATTGATTCGATTGGGCATCACTTTCCAAGTCGTCCATATTAATTTCCAACTTCGAGGCCTCGAAAGTGAAGGTGATCAAGAGTTTATTCAATCTTGGGCCAAAGAACTTGAAATCCCAATCCACATCAAACGAGCCGATACGAAGGATTTTGCGCAGCAAAAGGGAATCTCAATACAAATGGCAGCAAGAGAAATCCGATATGCCTTTTTTGAGGAAATCAGATCCCAACACCAGCTAGACGGAATAATTTTAGCACATCATGAAGATGATCAACTGGAAACGATTTTTCTGAATCTACTTAGAGGGACAGGGATCGAAGGTGTCTACGGAATGGCAGATAGAAAAGGTTGGTTGATTCGCCCACTTTTACCCTTTTCCAGAGCTGAGATACATGAATACATGAGGACAAATCAGCTGACCTGGAGAGAAGATAGTTCCAATGAGAAATCCGATTACAAAAGAAATAACCTCAGAATCAACGGACTTCCAGCTATATACGGACTCGAGCCGGATGCCCGAAAAAATCTAATTACGAGTTTCCAAAGGTTGAAAGATACAGGAAGAGCATTTACCGGGCTTTTTGAAAACTGGAAAAAAACTAACATCAGGGAAGATTCAGGTTATCAATTCCTTCCATTTTCAGCTATTCAATCTCAACCCGGGGCCTCTACTTTGCTTTACTTTTGGCTGCGTCCATACGGATTCAATTCTGACCAAGCTCAATCAATCGCAGAGGGATTAGTAAAGCCAAAGATTGGTGCTACATTCAAAAGTGCGAACTATCTGATCCATTTCGATCGAGAAGAACTTGTGCTATCAAAAATCACTGAGGAATTTTCACCTATTGTTATTTCAGAAGAAGAAGAACAGAAGCTAATACTCCCTGAAGGAGAGTACCAATTGACTATCAGGGATTTTAACAAGGAGTTGGACAAAAATCCTCTCCATGCGCAATTGGATGC
Source organism: Algoriphagus sp. (assembly GCF_046296635.1). Classification (GTDB taxonomy): domain Bacteria; phylum Bacteroidota; class Bacteroidia; order Cytophagales; family Cyclobacteriaceae; genus Algoriphagus. The sequence continues at coordinate 50,938 of NZ_JBKBKZ010000012.1, forward strand.
ATCAAGATTGAAATTTCCGCTAGAAATAAGGACCTGGCAAGAAGGGGATAAATTCATTCCTCTAGGAATGAACACTTCAAAAAAAATCTCTGACTTCCTTATTGATATAAAAATTCCATTAGCTAAGAAACAAGACATAAAAGTCTTAGTTTCAGGCAAAGAAATCGCATGGGTAGTGGGACTCAGAATTGCTGACTGGGCTAAATGTACCCCTGCAACTCAACGTATTCTGTATTTCAAAAAAATCTGATCCATGATAAATCCATTTTCAAAAACTTATGATGAGGATCAACTGGTTATGTTTGATTTTATGCAGGGAATCAAATTTTTTGAGCGACTCAGGCAAAAGGAACTCGCGCGCTTTATTCCTGCCATGCACCATCGTAAATATTTATGTAATGAGGTAGTTTTCTTCAGTAAGGATCCGAGTCAGGCATTATATCTCATTAAGAAAGGGAAGGTAAATCTGACGATTGACATTAAAGATAACTTTGAAACTATCATGGAAGTAAATCCCGGAGAGGCTTTTGGAGAAAATTCTCTTTTGGAAAATGCAAAGCGGACTTATACCGCACTGGTTACCACAGATGAGGCTGAACTGATTGTGATCCCACATTTTGCGATTCAGGAGATTTTTGACAGCAACCCAAAGATCAAAGCCAAAATGATGACCTCCTTGGCGGAATATTATAATGGAAATAATCAGAGGCTCTTCGGCTCTTATCGGGAATCATTTGGATTTTTCAGTCTCCGACAAATGTTTGAGTAAACAATTCATCACACCCTCTTTTCATTTATCAAAAATCCTGAGAGCCGGCTAAAGTATTCCTACTCTAGCTTCGATTCCTAGTGGTTGTTTAATATCTTAGCGGCGCTTTTAAGCCAGTATTCATTTATAAAATCAATAAAAATCATGAGCAAAGTAACCGTAGTAGGTGCAGGCAACGTAGGTGCAACCTGTGCCGATGTTTTAGCTTATCGCGAAATAGCTGAAGAAATTGTTTTAGTTGACATAAAGGAGGGCATCGCTGAAGGCAAAGCCCTGGACATCTGGCAAAAAGCCCCGATCAATCAATATGACAGCCGCACCATAGGCAGCACAAACGACTACAGCAAAACAGCAAATTCAGACGTCATAGTAATCACTTCCGGTCTTCCTCGCAAGCCAGGAATGACTCGTGATGACCTGATTGAGACGAATGCGGGTATAGTGAAGTCTGTGACTGAAAACGTGGTCAAACACTCTCCAAACGCAATCATTATCATGGTTTCCAACCCCTTGGATGTCATGACCTATCAGGCTCACCTTACCTCTGGATTCAGCAGAAATAAAGTGATAGGAATGGCTGGAATCCTTGATACGGCTAGATACCGGGCTTTCCTGGCAGAGGAACTCAATGTGTCCGGAAAAGAGATTCAGGCTATTTTGATGGGGGGCCATGGGGATACAATGGTTCCACTTCCCAGATATACCACAGTTGCCGGTATTCCAGTTACAGAATTGATTTCAAAAGAAAAGCTGGATGCCATTATTGAGCGCACCAAATTTGGTGGTGGAGAATTGGTCAAGCTGATGGGTACTTCTGCTTGGTATGCACCAGGATCGGCTGCGGCCCAAATGGTAGAGGCTATATTAAAAAATCAGCGTAGAGTATTCCCTGTTTGCATCAAGTTGGACGGCGAGTATGGAATCGACGATTGCTACTTAGGTGTACCGGTGATTTTGGGGAAAAATGGTGTTGAAAAAGTGCTCGAACTTGACCTCAATGCCGAGGAAAAAGCCTTGCTTGAAACTTCTAGAGGCCATGTGAAGGAAGTAATGAATGTCTTGGATAATCTGGCCAAGTAATTAAATTAACTATATAATAAGACCTAAGATTCTCCACTGAAAAACGGGGGTTCTTAGGTCTATTTTTTGTATAATGCCATCCAAATCATCCCTAGGACCTTAGTGAAAATCTGGAAAAGTCTTTTAATCCTAGCTTTAATATTCCTCGTCTCCTGGGGAGGGTTTTGGCTTTACCAGAATTATTTTTCGTCCAGAAAAATTAACAGCCTTCAACTTATTCACCCTGATGCGGTTTTTGTTTTTGAAACATACCAAGCTGATCAGACTTGGAATGAATTGGTCAAGCAACCCATATGGGATATTCTTTCCAAATTTCCTGCTTTTGCCAAAACTTCAGAAAATTTAGTCAGCCTTGATAGTCTCGCCGGATCAAATGGTGAAATCTCCCGGATTCTCCGGGGAAAACAAGTGACAGTCAGCTATCATGCATCTGGTATAGAAAGCTTTGAATTATTGTTTACTGTCAATTTCAAAGCCAAATCTCCATTGGATTTTCTGGAAGAAATCAAAAGCCGTGCACCCCATACTATTCGGATTCAAACTCGTAAATACAGTGACATAGAGATTTATGAGTTTTTTGGAAAAGACAACTCCCGCAAATGGACTGTAACCGTACTAGGAAATATTTTGCTCGCATCTGCCTCTTCCTTTATTGTTGAGGAAGCCATTAGACTTTATATCAGTGCTGACCGAAATTCACTGGCCTCCAAATTAGAAACTCATCTTGACCAGAAATCAGATATGGGGCGACTGATTTTTTCAGCTAATGGAGTTTCAAAACTTTTGGATGGCATCAGCGCCGACAGAGAAAATTTTGCCAGCAAGGAACTTGCATTGAATGAATCTCTCTTTGCATTAAACCTAACTTTTGAAGATGGCCAAATAAGCTTCAAAGGGCCTGCAATTCTCGAACAGCAAATAAATTTCACGCCTTCTCTTCGGGCAAATTATCCCGAGATTCAAAAATTAATCTCAAATAGGACTCAGGCTATTACACAAATCAATCTTGACGGAATTTTTGAGACTCAAAAACTTCAAAATGCAGCATTTTCACCAAAATCAACCATAAGTGGGGAAATTCAGAACCGCCTCACAGACCGTGGATTTCTGGACAACTTTTCTGGGGAGTTTTACTATTTAGACTTAGAAAACCTTGGTAATCAAATCAAAAACCAAGTGGTATTGGCAAAAATCCTAGATCCTGCACAGACGCTTGCATTTTTGAAGGAATTCAGAAATAATTCCGATTTGAATCAATCTGACTACTATCGGGATTCGGAAATTCTATTCTTTCCCGAAGAGGAATTCCCTGCCCACCTATTTGGGGGGAAATTCATCGGCTTCCCCCAGACCCATATCAGTATGATTGGTGATATACTCATAATGGCCAATACAGTACCTGGAATGAAAATGATTTTGGATGATTTCGCATTAGGAAATACTTGGGCTAAAGCACCGGATTACTCACCTGGGCATAGAGCGATCAATCCAGCTGCCGGGTATTCGAAAACTTTTCTCTTAGATAAAATCTGGGGAAAATGGGAAAAAAACACAAATCCTGCATGGAGCCCCTTTTTGCAAATCTATTCTTCAGTTTTTAAAACCTTCCCTTACTTAAGTTTTAGAATTAATCAAATCGGAGGCATACCCGAAGCTAGTTTGGTCCTTCCATATAATGTCACAGGTCAAGCTCCAACAATTAAAAATTCTGGCTTGAGCTTGACTCCTTCCAAAACCATAACCCTATCGGATAATATTACCTACGGACCGAAAGTCATCTTGAACTTTAATGACAAAACAGAGGACATTGTCGTCCAAGACGCCAATCATATACTTCATTTAATTAATTCCAGCGGAGAAAATGTTTATTCAGTGAAACTGTCTGGCCCAGTGGTTTCTGAGGCATTTCAAATTGATTTTTTGAAAAATGGTAAGCTTCAATTACTTCTTGCGACAGCAGAACACGTCTATGCAATTGACCGTTTGGGAAATCCGCTTGCTGGTTTCCCTGTTTCATTAAATGAACGGATCACCCATCTAAGCTTGGTAGACTATGATAATACACGGGAATACCGATATTTTTTAGCAACCGAATCTGGAAATCTTTGGCTCCTAGATCGATCAGGAAAAGAACTAGATGGATGGAACCCATTGAAGTTAGGTGAAAGGATGACCCAAGCTCCAAGACATATCCGAGTCCCTGGAAAGGGTGATTATATGGTAGCTCAATCATTGGAAGGAAAGATACATTTCTTTAATCGGCGAGGAGAAAAGCAAGCTGGCTCACCTCTTAGTCTTGGGAATAGTTTTATCGCCCCAATAAATGTGACTACTGGGAGCGGTGGAAACACCCTAAAAATATCGGCAATTTCTCAAGCGGGAGAATTGATCCATGCGAGTTTTGGAGGTGAAATCACCTATAGGACTCAGCTAATCAAAGCTGACAGAGATACCAAATTTGAATTATTGGCAGACCAATCAGGCCACTCTGAGGTGATATTGTCAAGACAATATTCAAAAACACTCATCCTTGATGAACAAGAAAAAGAATTATTTACGCTGCCGTTGGCAGGAGACAATCTGAGGTTTTCCTATTTTGATTTTGGAGCAGACAGAAGAATTCTTGCTGTTTCAGATATAGAACAGGGGTTTGGATATTTATACGACCTTAGAGGTAGGATGCTTACTACCACACCTTTGGAAAGCGAGGGGCCTATCCATATTAGCCACCAGCCGACTCGTAATCGATATAATATCCGGACTGTCAGTGGTAGTCGAATCATGGAATATCTGATGCCAGACTAAACTCCTAACTTGGCTTGACCCACAGGAATAAGTAACTTGCAGCTTCTAATCCAATAAAATTACTGATGATTAAAAGGCTTTTTCTTTCACCTCTTTTGCTTTTGCTTTTTATACATCTAGCTTATCCACAGCTTATTACGGATAAAATAGAGCTTGTAGAATTAGAAGAAGGGATCAACCTTACCTCACCATATCACACGACACTTACTTTTTTTTACAACTTGGAAAGAGGCCACTTCTTTCCTGATCGAGCTGCTAAAACATTTGACTTAAAAAGTGTAAAAGGGGATGCTGAAGATCTTACTGTGAAACTTCAGCAGATTTTTGAGGGTAAAGGAATAGTCATCCGCACTAGTGAAGTCCCTAATGACCCAGATTTTGCAGATTCTACTCTAAATTCGGAGCAGAAATTCTACTTTGACCGGATAAAACTCCCAGCAATTTTTTTAGAAAAAAAAGGTAATCAATGGAAATTTTCTGCCTTTTCGGTGTCTCAAATTGAGAACCTACACCGAGAAACGTATCCTTACGGAACAGATCGACTTCTGAATATCCTACCAAAAATAGGAACCAGAGAATATCTAGGACTTCAACTTTGGCAATTAGTCGGAATTACTTTTCTGATTTTCCTGACATTTCTGGCTCATTTAGTATTCACTTTTCTTGTTGATAAAGGCCTGATTTATGGCCTGGACCGACTAGGATATGGCTACATCGGAGAAAACTACCTGCTTCCAGTTGCCAAAATCACCAGTATTTACTTAATAGTTCTGTTGCTTTCGTTTCTGATCAGGATTTTGCAATTGCCAGTGGAGATTTATGCCTGGATTATTCCAGTCTTTGATACATTGAAGCCTTTTTTGATCACGGTGATTTTCTATAAAATCGTCGATGTGGTAGCCGCATATTTTGCCAGTCTTGCAGCAAAAACAGAATCCACCTTAGATGATCAATTGGTACCATTGATTAGAAAAACGCTCAAAGGATTGGTGATTTTGGTGGGTACATTATTCGTGCTCAGAGATGGATTAAATTTTGATATCATTCCGTTTTTGACTGGGATTTCTATTGGAGGCGTGGCAATTGCTTTGGCCGCTCAGGATACAATCAAAAACTTTTTTGGCTCTATCATGATCTTCATTGATAAGCCTTTTCAGGTGGGTGATTGGGTGACTTCCGGTGAAATAGATGGAACTGTCGAAGAGGTTGGATTCAGATCTACCCGAATCCGAACGTTCAGAAATTCGGTCATGTATGTCCCCAATGGAAAAATCGCCGATGCCGTAGTGGATAATCATGGACTAAGACAGTACCGAAGGTTTTTCACAACCCTGACCATCACTTATGACACTCCGCCAGAATTGATCGAAGCCTTTGTTAAAGGCCTACATGAGATTGTTTTGGCACATCCAAATACCAGAAAAGATTACTTCAACATCTTTTTCAATAACCTGTCTGCTTATAGCCAGGATGTGATGTTCTACATTTTCTTCGAAGTGCCGACTTGGCCTGAAGAACTCAAATCTAGACATGAAATCTTGATCCAAATCGTCAAATTGGCCAATGTTTTGGGAGTTCGATTTGCTTTCCCCACTCAGACACTTCATATGGATTCTTTTCCTGAAAAAACCGGTCTCACGCCTTCTTATCCTGGAGAGCAAGAATATACAGCACGCCTGGGAAACTTTGTTCGATCAGAATTAGGTCAGAAAAACTCCTAACGGCTTCAGTTTTCAGTCATTTTCCCAGAAATCAGGAACGATAGGAGATGCATAAAGGGTACAGTCTGCGCATCTTCGATCCACCGGAAAATATCCAATGATGGTGGTACCCTCCATCAGCTCCCGGCCAGGTAGTACGCCCCCACTTCCAAAGACCGCTTGATAAGCAGGAATTAATACTAGATCTTCCCCAATCACACAATTATTAAATTGTGGATCTCTATAACCCCATGGAGACACATCCGAAAGATTGATATAGATCCTTTTCTGCTTGATCACACCCATACTGATTTGACCTACCACGGGAGTTGCGGGATTATCCAGAGATCTAATATTACCTGTAATCTGAGAAGGTAGGGGACTGAAGATCGAACCGATATCTTCGGTGTTCCTTTTTAGAGTTTCCCAAAATTTTACTGCATCGGCATCTATCGCTTTTTGAGAGATCAGAATGCTATAGCGCTCTTGGATTCGCTCGTTTCCCGTAGGAATTTCAGTAATGGTCTTTCTAAAGACCACCTGATCCTGAAATCTGGAACTCGTCTCAAGGAGTATTCCGGGGTTTTGCTCACTTTTAAAACAAAGCGAAATCCGTTCTGCTTCGGTTCGGTTTCTGACATTTCTGATTGTTGAATCATAGATGTAGGCAGTTCGAATTCGTGGACGATAAATCCAAGTTTCCTCGAAAGTCCACAGGAAGTCATCGGCGGTTTCATTTCCTTTAGTATTGACATATACCTCTACCCTATTTTCATCTTTGACAAAACCTGCGTCAAGAATATCTGGGGTTACAATCGGTCTAATCGGTAAGGATTCAAAACGCTCACCGCCACGGAGTTCTATTAAAATTCGATAAGTAGCATTTTCTGGAATATTTTGTGAAAATAGATAAATCCCTGGTTCCCCCTCTGTTAAGGAATAGGCAGTACCATTTTCTGAAAACACAGTCACTCTAGCCCCAACTACCAAACTGGATGACGTAGAAGAGTTAAGCGGGACAGTCCGACTGATTTTAAGTTCACTTTCCAGACCTTCGGTATCGAGATACCCTTCCACTACCAATACCGAAGAAATTGTTTGGGGAATTTCAGGATCAAAAGGTTCCCTGCATGCCAAAAAACCCAAAAAGGTAACAGCCACCAAAGCTATATGTCGGAAGGTTATTTCTAATTGTTCTAGCTTCATGGCGCAATGGTGAATTTATTCTTTGACACTTGAATCCGTCCCGACTCATCTAAATATCTGATCCAAAGCACGAAATCTCCAGATAATATTGAGGACTGAATAGGTACATTCTCGGATTTTCCCCAAAACAATACAGATCGATAGTCCGGGAATTTACCATCTACTTTAGGTCTTCTGAACTGCGATTTGTCAAGTTCGATATTTGGTTGAAGACCCAAATAGTCAAAAAACCTCGCAGTTGGCTCCAAGGGGTATAGTCCAAAATTATTTTCAAAACTTGTAAAGCTTAGTACTCCGGGATAAACCCGTTCATTGAGATAAAACTCCCTGTTTAGTACCTCCAGTTTAGCAATAAATTTGGGATTAAAGGTTGAAAGCAAATCCGAATTAAACAAAGGCATAGCATCAATCAATATCAGCGGATTCGTTTCAAAAACCGATTTCACTGCTTCATTTACCAGCCTAAACTCCTTTCTTTTATCCTGACTCCGTACAAATACACTCGGGACATATTCTCTGATGACGGTTTCCACTGTTTCAAACCGAGTATAATCATCCAGAAAGTAGGTGTGGTCTGCAACAAAACCGGTGACTATTTCCAGCGAATCCATGGAATAGTTTTCCAAATAGTATGTTTCAATGACTGCTGCTTTTTGAAGCTGGCTCAGATAATCAAGATCGCTTGGAGGAATGGTAAGGGAAGGAAATTCAAATCCCTCCTTAAATTTAGTGGTGATGACAGGAGAAATGATTTCCAAACCCTCCATTTCTGCTCCATCCTCAAGTTGGATAATCAGCCGATCCCAATGGGAAAGTCCTCCTGCATCAAATAGAATCTGCCCACTTTCATCTGCCCTATCCGTGTAAAGTGCACTTTGCTTCCCGTGTAGGGAAAGAAAATAAGTCAATGTTGTATCGGCCTTAGGTACTTTGGATTCCAAGATATGTCCGAAAAGTTCCGGCAAAAGAGTGCGCTGCTCAATTGATGCATAAGTTTCTTGAGAACTTAACTGAATTTGCTCCCCATCCAGATAGCGATTGGAAATAGAAATACCTGAGGCTATAATTTGCTCCGTATTCGTGAAAGAAATTTGAAATGACTCAGCAGATTTAGGGTTTGAAGGACTTACCTGACCAAGGACTGCTGTTGATAGCCCTTGTTTAATTGGAGAATTTGAGCTTGTAAGCTTTGGTGGGATTTTGGGATTGATAACAGTTACAAATTGTTGGGCAATTCCTAGATCCAAATCCAAATAAGGGCTAATGCGGGTATAAACCCGTAGTAAGTATTGGTCTGAGGGGATACCATCGGAAATCAAAAGGTAATTTGCGGATTTGCCATCCTCCAAAGGAACTTTGGTATGAGACACAGAATTGGAAAAACGATCTACCAATTCTGCATAAAGTACCTGAGAAGGACTGGCACTTTGGCCAATTTTCACTTCCGCATCAAACCATATCTTTTCTCCCACTAGGTAGAGCGTTTTAGGAGTGCTGAATCGCACAGTCTCTTTAGGCAAATCGGTTTGCTGGGCAAATAATTGGGCAATCGAACTAAATAGGGTAAGACTAATGAACAGTAAGGCACAAAAAATATTTTGGCCTCTCAGCTTTTGGGATTTCATTTTGAAAATCATTTTACTCGGACCTAAAAGTATTTTGATATTCATCAGAACCTGAAATTATAAGTGATAAACGGAATCGGTTTTGCAAAGATGGATAGCTGATAACCCTGCAATTTTCCTCCCTCAGGAATGTAATACACGGAATAAGGATTTGCCCTACCTAAAATATTATAAACTCCAAGTGACCACGAAGCGTGGGCCAATTTGTTGACTTTATGATTTCCCTCCAGATTTACTGAAAAGTCCAATCTGAAGTAATCCGGAATTCTGATGGAATTTCGATCTCCAAAGTAAACTCGCTCTGAGCCTCCATATTCAAACTTTGCCACAGGCAGTGTCACGGGTCTACCCGTGCTATACTTCCCGGCCAAGGTGGTATTGAGTCTTCTGCTCAGCTCATAATTCATGACCACATTTGCATTATGCGGCTGGTCAAAATTACTCGGATACCACTCGGATCGATTGATTTGTTCCTTTCCTTCACTCGGATCGGTCTGAAGAAGCGATCGGCTATACGTGTATGCAATTGACCCATTAAGTTTTCCTGTGGATTTCAGAAGATAGAGTTCGAGACCGTAGGCTCTTCCTCTGGTTACCAAAACATCCTGCTCGATACGGTCATTTAATACGATTGAAGCGCCGGATCTGTAATCCAAGAGATTTTGCATCGTACGATAGTAAACTTCTGCAGAAAACTCGATCGTGTTATTTTTCAGGTTTTGGAAATAGCCCAACGCATATTGAATTCCTCTTTGCGGAGCAATGAAAGCATCACTCAGTTTCCAAGTGTCAGTCGGTGTGATCACTGAAGAATTACTCAAAAGGTGAATATTCTGACGCATGGTATTTAGGCCAGCTTTGATCGAGGACCAATTGGTCAGGGAATATCGGCCTGAAAGTCTAAATTCCGGGCCATGATAAGAGTTGACCAATTCGCCTGAATTGTAATTTTGCTCTCCAGTAATATTGCTTGGCAAATTGGGTTCTCCAGGAGCATAAACCGGTAAAGTCTGTGGGCCGAAGTAACCGTAAAGGTTATATCGCAGCCCTCCCGTCACTGTCAATTGATCATTCACTTCAAACTCATCTCCGAAAAAGAAGGAGGTTTCAAGTGCTCGTTCTGTGGCAAGAGTCTCAGGGATCACAATACTCTCAGCACCAAATGGAGCAATTTTCCCGGGATTCAGATCATACCAAATCGAATGAACTCCGTAGGAAAAGATGTGTCGATTTCCTTTTTCCTGACGGAATTGAGCTTTCAGAAATCGCTGTCGGATATCAAAATTATATCTGTAAGAATTTAACGGATTGTCTTCTCCCTGAACTTGAAAATCATAGGCATCTTGCCCGGCAGAAAACGTTGCCTCTACCCGATCATTGAAATAATGAGTCCAGGAGAGTGCGAAATTCTGATTGGAATAGCTGTAAACCGTATCGGGGTCAAATTGGAATTTATCTTCGCTATAATATCCAGTAAATCGGAGTGTGTTTTTTTCATTGAATTTATGCTCGATAGTTCCGTTGAAATCGGCAAAAAATGCACGACTCGCACCCAAATCAGCTCGATCTTCCAAGTAATCCAACAGCCAGTCCGAATAGGTCATTCTTGCTCCAACGATAAATGTGGTTTTACTCCCAATCGGACCATCCAAACTTAATCTACTTGTTAACGGACCAATTCCCCCTGATCCACCGATTTTATCAGTTCGGCCTAACTTGGGAGTGACTTGAAGGACAGATGATAATCTACCTCCCAAACTGGCCGGAATACCTGCTTTATACAATTCAACTCCTTGAATCATATCCGAATTGACTGAGGAGAAAAATCCAAACAAGTGGGAAGGATTGAACAAAGTATTTTGATCGAAAAGGATAAGATTTTGGTCAGCTGCCCCACCACGTACATTGAACCCAACACTCGCTTCACCTGCGGTGTTGACACCAGGCATGGTCAAGATTCCTTTTAAAATATCAACTTCCCCCATGACCGAAGGCAACTTTCTCATTTGCTGTACGGAAAGTGACTGGACTCCCATCTCAGGACGGGAGACATTAGTCAACCCACCAGAACGCACTACTACTTCACTGAGCGAGAAAATGCCTTCTCCAATACTCATATTCAACTCTCCATCACCTTGAAGGTCAATGAGCCGTTGCTCTGTGTATCCACCAATATTTTGGACTAAAATGGTCTGATTTCCTTTCAAAATCGAAAGTTCATATCGTCCTTCCTTATCAGTAATTGTCTGAGTTTGGCTTAGTTTTTCATACACGATAGCCCCGACTATTGGCTCTCCCTTTTCCAGACTGATGACTTGACCTCTAATTTTGGCAATTGAAGAGGATCCGCTTGGTACACCAATTATATACCTCCGATTTCTGACAAATTCGTCTTCTGCTCCAAGCGATGCCGTGGATTGAGTATCGGATGTTGAGGTAAAAAATGATTCCGGAAAATCCACAGTAAGCTTTTGTCCCTTGCTTATGTAAACTTCTCCGGTTTTGGAGATAGAAAATTTCAAATCAGTATTCTGAAATATCAGACTCAAGACATCTTCAAGTTTATCATTGTTGGCCTGAAGGTTTACGGTAAGTCCGTCAATGTCTGTTTCTTTGAAGTAGAATTTAAAAGAAGTCTCTTTCTCTGTGAGCTCCATAAATCGCACGAATGAAATTCCGGGGAAGAATCCCGTAATTCGATCAGTTGTTTGCTGCGCTACAGTTCGCAGGGAAAGAAGACATAGGATGCAGATTAATCCTTTGGTAAACATTCTCATGGATTACTTATTCTCAGAAGATTTAGTGACTAAAAATTGAAGAAATGTTTCGGGATTTTGATTGAAATTTAGGCCAGCAGTGCGGAGCTGTTTATTGATCTCCTTCCTATTCAATCCAAGAATTTCAATTGCCTGACTTTTTTTACTGACAGGGGAAAATTTTCCATCCTTCCACAGAAAAAAATCACTTTTATCTACAAAAACCGCATCAAACTGGGACATTTCTCGTAAAGCTTTAGTGGATTTATATCGTTTGACAAGTGCTATAAACTCCCCCTCTCCCAAAATTTCATAAATTCCGTTTTGATTGTGGAGATATCCTGAATTACCGGGAATAAACCGGAAACTAGCCCCATTAGAAAGTACAAAACGATCGATTTTCTCCGGTTTAATTAGGATCTTTTGGTTGAAAATGGGATGAAATGTCACCACCTGATCCAAGTAACTGTCATAGAGTAAGGGGACTTCTGGGTAAACGATACCATTGATACTAAGAGTGCCCTTCTCAAATTGTCGAGAAGCAAAATAAGGATTACCTTGGATGAGTCTTGAGGCCTCTGCATATTGACCTCCTGTGATCAATTCCTGGAAATAAGGAAGCTGTTCCTTGTACTCCGGAAGGTATGATAAATTATCGCCAACCACTTGTGAGAATCCATTGCTCACAAAACATGTCGCGATCAAAAGAAAAAATATTATTTTTTGCATGCCGTAAAATACGATTGAAAATCCTAACCGTTTAGATTTATTCAAAATATCTATGAATGGCATTCTGTTCTTATAGATGGAAACTTTAACCCATGACGCAAGCTATGACTACCCGAAGAAACCTATTAAAAACCTTGGCCTTAGCACCATTGGCAATTACCGCCACCCCGGTTTTTGGACATAACGCTAAAAAGAAAAAAAGCTCGTTCAAATTTTCCCTGAACACCAGTACGATCCGAGGTCAAAAACTCAGCCTTCCACAGATCATTGACCTCTGTGCAAAAACAGGATACGATGGTTTTGAGCCATGGATGATGGAGATTCAAGCGTACTTGGAAACTGGAAAGACCGTGGCTTCGCTGAAGAAGTTGGCATCTGATGCCGGTATCGAATTTTTTGACTGCATCGGGTTCCCTACTTGGATGGCGCAGGATGAGGAGAAAAGTAAGGCCGGTTTTGCGCAGATGGAAAAAGAAATGGGAATATTGGCTGACTTAGGTTGTCCGAGAGTTGCCGCACCTGCCATAGGAACAGAGGCACCAATAGATCTCCTGAAAGCTGGAGAGAAATACAAAAAGCTTTTGGAGCTTGGAAGAAAAACGGGGGTGATGCCACAGCTGGAGTTTTGGGGAGCTTTTCCTTCCTTCTACCACTTGGGTCAGGCCATGGCAGTCGCTGCTGCAGCTGATGACAAAGACGCCAAGATTCTTGCCGATGTCTATCACCTTTTCCGCGGAGGATCAGGCTTTGAGGGGATGAAAATGCTGGATGGACATGCGATTGATATCTTTCACATGAATGATTTTCCAATGGAGATCCCAAGAACAGAGCAGCAGGATAAGGACCGGGTTTTCCCGGGTGATGGCGGCGCACCCATGAAGGAACTTTCGGATACATTGAAGTCAAAAGGCAAACCCATTATCCTTTCCCTCGAACTCTTCAATCCAACTTATTACGCTATGGACGCAACCTATGTGGTGAAGACGGGATTGGAGAAGATGAAGCGGTTTTTTTGATTGCGCAAACCTTTCGGGTTTAGAAAACCTGGAAGGTTTTTATCTTTATCCTAAAAAATCTTCTTACCCCAATTTCTCAACACTATAATAAGACGCCTTTTCAAGGGTCAAAATTCGATCCTTTAGATCTTGATTAAGCATGTTAAATTTTAATTCAGAGATTTTATACTTCTTTAATTGAATTACAAAAATTCTTGAAATAAAAATCATTCCATAGACAACTGAATAACAATACAATTTTTCTCTCTCATATATTGAGTCTGATTTTGAATCATTAATCTGCATTATAGAAATAGCCTCACTGTGTGCATGGTTACTCATAATAAAATATGCATCTTTTATTCCAAAAACATTCCCAAACCCCATTTCATCCAATAAGGTTACCCAAGGTTTAAAAATCCGACTATCTCCTCTCTTTAAAAGCTCATTCTGTTGTTTAGATGTTATTTTTTGAAAATATGCACTCTTCTTTATTCTCTCTCTTAAAACTTCAATTTGCAATTTCTCTTCTAAATGTATTTCTTTTGCAGAATTAGAAATTGGTTCGATTTTTTGTCTGCCAATTAAACTTGACATTATCCAAACATCATATTTAAAGGATACTTCTTCCTCATTTATAGAGGAAATAAAAATATGATTGTATATCAACAGGTTTTCGAGGATTGCTCTTAAAAGAACATATAAAGAAGAAATATCCTTACATCTACCTTTTATATCTTTCCCCTTTATTTCAATTTCGGTCCCTTTAAATAAACCCATTAAAGCAATTAAATGAAGAATAAGCTTATTCACCAATGTCTCAGAATCTTTCCACCTTGAATTTAATTTAACTTTGGCATCAGCCAGAGATTGCTGTACAGAAACAAAGGAATAAAGCATTTCCTCATACCACTTAAGAAGGTCATCATACCTTTTATGTTGTAAGTCAAAAATTAACTGAGCACTTTTCTTATGAAATTCATTATCTTCTACCATTACCCAAAATAGTTAAACTCATCCACCAATAATCTATAAATCTCGGATTTCACTAATTTAGTCAAAGTAGAAATTTCCTGAAATAGCTCTCCTAAATCCGCACTATTGTGAATCATTGCATATTTTTTGATCTGAATCAAACCTGAATTTTTGGTCAAAAAGTCCGGATAATCAAAGTATTTGAAATAGGGTTCATCGTGGAGTCCCACATGTTCCAAGATTCCGCCTTTGCAATATTCATAATTCCAAACACGGTACAATTCCTTTATTTTATCCACCAATTTTATAGCTGCAGGAGGATCAGAGACTATTTCCCGGTCCAATGTGGTATTCCAGAAGGAATCAGGGTTATTTGTAGAGAGTGGATTATTCACAAAAACTTCTGGTGCACCCAAAACAGGATTATTTGCCTCAAACTTTGTCACTACACAACGATTCTCAGCCAGCACAAAAGCAAAACATAGGGAATACCAATATTCAGCCAATTCAGGCTTAATCTCTGGAGCCCAAATATTTAACTGATTTGCCCAAATTGGGTAATTATCCAAACATTTTGTAATAGCAAACCATGTCAGAGTTTTTTTGGCCGAATGCAAATCAAATGCACAATATGACCTGTTATCACTTGGTCCATTAAAGCATTTCGATTTGTTTTTATCTTTAAAAACTGAATCAAGTCTAAACCAAATTTTTTCGATAGGCAATGAAAACCGTGGATCTTCTGGTCTGTTTTTTACCCTCACTGGGGTACAATTATCCATAAATCCAATAAATCCAGAATCTTCTACTCCATAAGTCTTTTTATTAATCCTTCTTGGGTCATTAAGTGGCAATCCTCCATAAATTTTATTTGACTCTTTTTCCACCTTTGTAGGATCTCGCTTAAAATCAAAACTATTTTGATCAAGGGAGTTTTGAATTGAAGTTTTTAAAGAGAGCGGGACTTTTATTGCCTTCTGAACTATTTTTTCACAATTATCCACTACCTGTTCCTTGACATCATTCCAATTAAAATTCAAATCCACCTTTTTCAAGTGAGTCAAATCAAGAGTTGAAACTTGGTTCAATTTTTCACCAGGTTGATATTTCCAAACTGTAAAAGCAAGTGGCCATTTACCATCTAGTTTGAAAAACTCATTACTTGTCACAATAAACCCTGTTTCATACTTGAAACTAGCATCCCATTTTTCTCTAAAACCAACATAAGTTGGACGGGGAATCAACCAAGAAGTAGGGGTAAAAATAAAAACCAAAGGAAAATGGTCTGGATTCTTTTCATTTTGGATATTAGCCAGAAGTAAAATCTGTCCTAAAAATGCCAAGTAACGCTCCTTTCCGGCATCACTTCCTGTCAGCTCCAATATTGCTGGATCTACTTCATATTCAGCATCCTTATCAGAGCGGGTTTTGACATTTTCATCCGTGTTCTTGTATGGCGGATTGAGCAAGAAAGCCAAAGGCTTATTTAATTCCTTGTGATTTACTTTCAACTCTTTTTCCAGTCTTTCCAAATATTCGGCAGCAGAAATATCCAAGAAATTCAAGCCCTTATTGTCAGATGTTTTTGGGATAATCGTAAATCCCGTTTCCATGTGATAAGGATCGATTTTCATCCGCTTTTCTATCGTTCTCAGCAAATCAGGCTGCAGCTCTGAAACAATCTTATGCTTTAATCTCCCTCTCCAACTTGTCACCAAGTTCCCGGACCCTCCAGCAGGGTCAAAAACGATGTAGTTTTCTCCAAGATCTTCTTTAAAGTAATTTTGGACAAACCACATGGCAAACTTGCTGAGATTTCCATCCGTGAAGAAAATCCCATGTTGTTTGGCATACTCCGGGTCAAGAGCGGACAAAACCTCATCAAATCTGGAAAAATAATAATCTGCAGTAAGTCCAGACCCTTCATTGGTAAAGACATAATGATTTTCAATCAGGTTTTTGAAATCCTTTTTGAATCTTGCTCCTATGTGTAATGGTTCACTGCTTTTATGACCTCTAAAACCAACCACTTGAACTGTATTAGAATAATCATTCTCTGACATAGTTGCTGTAATATCCCAGTAATTAACCACTGTGTAAAAGGCATGTATAGCATCAATGGGATATTCAAACATAGACTTCATCAATTCAATAGTATGAATGAAGTTGTGAGTATTGATCTGAATACGTGAAGAATCTAAGTTTTTGAGAACTTTTAGAATCTCGAATGCTTCTGTGGTGAGATTTTTTGCTCCAGCAAACATATCCCCCTCCATAGATTTAGGATCAAGCCAGTATATAGCAGATTCCTTAATCAGGTTAAGTTGGGCCTTTTGAGTTTTTCTTGCATTGGTCACTCCCATTTGATTGGGCGATATTGATGCGTCAGCAGTGTTGATCAGGATTGCAGCAAACTCAGGTATTTTGTTTGTCTTCCAAATTCCAACAAATTCTTGTGCGATAACCATTACAGTATTATAGGCCAAACCAAATCTCTTGCTGTAATGAAAGGCTTGATAAAATCCTTTAGCCCAGTCGGAAAAGGAAGATTTGCTTTCAACAATTATTTGACCTGGGATATATATATCCGCCCCAAAAGCAGCTGATTCAGCTCTGAAACTATCTTTGAAAAGCTTCTTGAAGAGTGGAAAAAGCAATTGACGCTTCGCGTCTTCATTTTCATTACTTTTTAAATATTTCTTGAGATCCTCAAGTTCTAAACCGTATGATGGTGCTGCCACAGTTGAAAAATTAAATTCGTTGAAGCTCTAAGTTATTTAGTTTTAGGAATATTCAACAAGATAAAAAAAGAAACTTGGTTGAAAATTGAACCACAGCTGTTTGGAAAATATTAAAAATTCCATCCATTCGGGTTTGTCATCCTTAATCTTGATTTCATTTTCCGTGAAAAATGAGAAGCAAACCCTAATTAATGGCTGAATATTTAGATCGTAATCGAAAAATTACGCCTAATATTTAGATCGTAATCGAAAAATTAGGCCTAATTTTTCGATTAGAGTTGGAAATTACTCATATTTGTAAAAATAATTTGCAAAATGGTTGTCCGACAATTGAAAGATAAAATAATTAATTCCTGTTTTAAAGGGAAAGTAATTCTGATTATTGGTGCAAGGCAAGTTGGAAAAACTACACTTTTAAAAGAGGTTGTCAAGGAATTGACAGTTGATCACAGCTGGCTAAATGCAGATGAAGCTGATATTTTGGAAGCCTTAACCAATGCTGTGACAAGCACCCAATTGAGGCAGATTATTGGACAAAACAACCAACTTGTTGTAATTGACGAGGCTCAGCAAATCCCCGACATTGGAAAAAAACTAAAGCTTATTCACGACACATTTCCAGAAATTCAAATCATCGCCACAGGTTCCTCTTCTTTTGATTTGCAAAACAAAACCTCCGAGCCGCTGACAGGAAGAAAAATAACATTCCAACTTTTCCCTTTAAGTTTCAAAGAAATCGCAGAAAACTCAAGCTTGATTGAAGCTAAAAGACTCTTGGACAGCCGACTTATCTATGGTTTTTATCCTGATGTAGTGAAGAATCTTGGAAACGAAAAAAAGATACTTATTGAAATAGCGCAAAGCTATCTTTATAAAGACATTCTCCAGTTGGATTTTATAAGAAAACCAACACATGTCGAAAAGCTATTGCGGGCTTTAGCTTTTCAAATTGGAAGCGAAGTCAACTTTCATGAGCTCGCCCAAATCGTAGGAAATATTGACACAGGCACGGTAGAGAAATACCTAGACTTATTGGAAAAAGCTTTTGTGATATTCAAGCTTCCGGCCTTTAGCCGCAACCTTAGAAATGAAATAAAAAAGGGTAAAAAATATTATTTCTATGATACAGGAATTAGAAATGTCTTGATTAGCAATTTTTCGATCCCTGAAATGAGACAGGATAAGGGAGCCTTGTGGGAAAATTTTCTCATTTCCGAACGGATGAAGGATAATCACTATGGTGGTAGATTTGTCAATTCCTTTTTCTGGCGTACCCACGATAAGGCGGAAATTGACTATATCGAAGAGGAAGATGGAATTCTGAAGGCCTTTGAATTCAAATGGAAGGAGCAAAAAGTTAAATTCCCGCTATCATTTCTTGAAGCATATCCTGACAACGAAACCAATTTGATTAGTAAATCTAATTTTGAGGGTTTTATTGGGCTTTTGTAATTTTTCTCACCTAAACAAATCTGAACTCAGATACCGATCACCTCGATCACAGGTGATACAGACGATCAATCCATCCTCCAGTTCTTTGGAAAGCTCGATGGCAGCATGAAGTGCCCCACCGCTACTCATACCAGCTAGAATGCCTTCTTCTTTTGCCATTCTTCTGGTCATTTCTGTCGCCTGCTGCTGGCTGACATCGATGACTCTGTCTACCCGAGATGACTCATAGATCTCTGGCATAAATTCCGGTGACCACCTGCGGATGCCTGGGATACTTGATCCGTCCGTGGGCTGTGTCCCAATGATCTGAATATCCGGATTGACTTGTTTCAAAAATCGGGACACTCCCATAATTGTCCCTGTCGTACCCATCGCAGAGACAAAATGAGTGACTTTTCCTGCGGTATCTCTCCAGATCTCCGGGCCGGTGGTGTAGTAGTGAGCGAGGTAATTGTCTGAATTTCCAAACTGGTTCAGCATAAAGTACCCTTGATCATCCCTCATCTTTTCTGCCAAAACTCGAGAATATTCAATGGTTTGCGCGGCTGGAGTCAGGATCACTTTGGCTCCATAAGCTTCCATGGAAAGCACCCGCTCTTTGGTGGAATTATCCGGCATAATCAAGGTCATATCCAATCCAAGTACTTTTGCTACCATCGCCAAAGCAATTCCTGTGTTACCGCTGGTAGCCTCTACTAGCTTGTCTCCTTTTTTTATTTCTCCACGGTCCAAAGCTGATCGTATCATATTGTATGCAGCACGATCTTTCACACTTCCACCTGGATTCTGCCCTTCCATTTTGCAAAAAATCTTCACTTTAGGGTTTGTTGGAATAGCTTCCAACTCCACCAACGGCGTATTTCCGATTAGTTCAAAGAGTTTCATTAGTGTGTTTAAATATTATTGGCTGAATGGAAAGAAATAAAGAAATCCCATTTCTGCCAGTCTATTGGCCTAATTGGTCCAGATCATTTTTGAATACATACACATCAGTCACAGTACCTTCCTCGTGATGCATTTGAGTTTGGTAATAGACCTTGGAACCTGGAAGTACTGACTTGGTTAACCACACATTTCCTCCGATGACACTATTCTTACCGATTGTGGTTTTTCCTCCAAGAATGGTCGCACCAGCATAGATGACCACATTATCCTCAATGGTTGGATGACGTTTGACATCTGCATCCGCCTTGTCCACACTTAGGGCTCCAAGGGTTACGCCTTGGTAGATTTTGACATGGTTCCCGATAATTGTGGTTTCTCCAATCACAATACCAGTACCGTGGTCTATGCAAAAGTATTGACCGATTTTGGCACCGGGGTGAATATCAATTCCCGTTTTGCTGTGAGCAAATTCAGTAATCATTCGTGGAATCAATTTGATCCCTAATTCCAACAACAGGTGAGCAATTCGATAGGCTGCGATGGCATAGAATCCGGGATAACTTCTTAAAATCTCAGTCCTCGACTTCGCCGCCGGATCTCCGGAGAACATCGCATCAACGTCCTGATTGATCCAGTCAAATACCAATTCCAACTCTTTAAAAAAGCGCTTTGCAAGCTTCTCTCCATCACCTGAATGCAAGTGAATATTTCGGGTCAAGATACTAGCAAGTTGCGCTTGAAGATTTTCCAATTTGGATTTGACATCTTCTTCCTCACGGATATTTTGAACAGAGTATTCAGGGAAAAGTAATCCTAGCAAATCCTCAAAATACTGTTGGATAAGCCTCGGTGAAGGGCATTCAGAGCACTCTTGATGCGCCTTATGTATTTTTTTTATTAAAGAATCCATGCATTACGAAGGTGGAATTGTTACAGAACAAAACCAACCCGAATTACATAAGGTTCAAAGTAATAGGAATTTCGGTTGTCGTGGAGAACATTGTATAAAAATGTAAAATTCGCTCCTCCTCTTGGTCCAAATGGAGCAAAATAACCACCTCCTATAAATAGGGCATTGGTCCATGTCCTTCTGAAATCTTCTACGAAGAAATTATATGCATTCCAGTTGATAGACTCATATTCTACATGAGTAAAAATATTAGGTAAAATATTGTACCGGCCAAAAACCCTTCCTCCATAAGCGGTTCCCTGTGCGCCTTGCAGTCTATTGTCATTATAGTATTGATATGTGCCACCAATCCCGCCTGATAATCTTGGAGTGATCATAACACCCACTAATGGTGAAATGTCGATCAAGGTAACAGTTCCAAATTGAAGGCCAAAGTTACCGCCATAATACAATCTATCCTTAAAGGAGGTAGAATCTCCGTAAATTTCTCGCTGTCCGAAACTGAGGTTCGAAACCAAACAGAAACTTAAAAAAAGGAGGGTAAAAAAACTACTTTTCAACAACAACATAGAGATCTTCGGTTTGTTTTTTCATCAAATACCGTTCACGAGCAAACTTTTCCAAAAGTTCAGGATTGCTTAACAACTCTTCACGTTCAGCGGTTATTCTTTCCTTTTTCTCCAAATAAAACTCTTTTTGATCCTTTAGTTGATTCAATTTTTGACTTAGTCGAAAATGATTTACCAAGTTATTGGAGTCGATAAATGTGATCCAAAAAAGGAAGAGCAAAGTAGCCAAGACGTAAAAATTGCTGCTGTATTTGATTAGTTTGTTCATACTTGATTAGAATTCAAATTCAAGTTACAAAAATGGTGCAAAAAAAAGACAGCCTACCGAAGTAAGCTGTCCAATTGATTATTGAGAAGTGAATTACTTCAGTCTACCCTTGAATACCGCAGACTCTCCCAATTGCTCCTCGATTCGAAGCAATTGATTGTATTTGGCCATACGGTCAGAACGAGAGGCAGAACCGGTTTTGATTTGGCCGCAGTTTACTGCCACTGCCAAATCAGCGATGGTTGAGTCTTCTGTTTCTCCTGATCTATGAGACATCACTGCTGTAAAACCAGCTTTATGCGCCAAACTGATTGCATTAAGCGTTTCAGTCAATGTTCCAATTTGGTTTACTTTTACCAAGATTGAATTGGCAGATTTCTCTTCGATACCTCTCTGCAAGAATTTCACATTAGTCACAAATAGATCGTCACCTACAAGCTGAATCTTATCACCAATTTTAGCGGTCAACATCGCCCAACCAGCCCAATCTTCCTCAGCAAATCCATCCTCGATCGAGTCAATAGGATATTTTTCAGCCAATTCGGCTAAATATTCCACTTGCTCTTCTCTGGACCTGATTTTGCCAGTTGGTCCTTCGAATTTTGTATAATCGTATTTTCCGTCTTTATAAAATTCAGAAGCAGCGCAATCCAATGCGATAGTGACATCATCGCCTGCTTTGTATCCAGCTTTTGCGATAGCATCCAAAATGCAACCCAAAGCTTCTTCTGTACCACCTGAAAAATTTGGAGCAAATCCTCCTTCGTCACCCACAGCTGTACTTAAGCCTTTGTCATGGAGAATTTTCTTAAGGTTATGGAAAATCTCAGCACCCATTCTGATCGCATCTGAGAAGCTTGCAGCTCCAACTGGACGAACCATGAATTCCTGGAATGCAATAGGTGCATCAGAGTGAGATCCTCCGTTGATGATGTTCAACATTGGCACAGGGAGCGTATTTGCATTTACTCCGCCGATGTAACGATATAGTGGCTGGCCTGCTTCCATTGCTGCTGCTTTAGCTACAGCCAAGGATACACCCAAGATAGCATTTGCTCCTAGTTTGCTTTTGGTAGAGGTACCGTCAAGCTCGATCATGATTTGGTCGATTGTATTTTGCTCAAATACATCCATGCCTACCAATTCAGGAGCGATAATTTCATTCACATTGGCTACAGCTTTTAACACGCCTTTGCCCAAATATTTGCTTTTGTCTCCGTCTCGAAGTTCTACTGCTTCATTAACACCTGTAGAAGCGCCACTTGGTACCGCAGCACGGCCAAATGCGCCATTCTCTGTGAAAACATCTACTTCTACTGTTGGATTTCCTCTTGAATCGAGGATTTGTCTGGCATGAATTGATTGAATCAACGTCATAGTTTTAAAAGGTTTATTAGGATTAGTTTTGATTAATTAGTGCTATAAAATCGTCGAAAAGGTATCGAGAATCATGGGGTCCAGGTGAAGACTCCGGATGGTACTGTACAGAGAAAGCGGGCTTATTTTTTAAACGAATTCCCGCTACTGTATTGTCATTCAAGTGAACATGTGTGATTTCCACTTCATTGTTCAATTCCGTATCTTCTCTTACTACATTGAAACCATGGTTTTGGGAAGTGATTTCGCTTTTGCCTGTGACCAAGTTTTTGATCGGATGATTTAATCCTCTGTGACCATGGTGCATTTTGTAGGTTTTGATACCTACTGCCTCAGCGAGTAGCTGATGTCCAAGGCAGATTCCAAATACTGGTTTTCCGGTTTCCAGAATTTCTTTCACGGTGTCCACTGCGTAATCCATTACGGCTGGATCACCTGGTCCATTAGAAAGAAAAAAGGCATCAGGATTCCAGTCTTGAAGCTCTGCCAATTTTGTTTTGGCTGGGAAAACCTTGCAATAAACACCTCGTGATGCGAGGTTTCGAAGAATGTTTTTCTTTATTCCGTAATCAAGACACGCTACTTTGATGGATGCGTTTTCATTCCCGTAGAAGTATGGCTTTTGAGTGCAAACGGTAGAGGAAAGTTCAAGGCCGTTCATATCAGGAACTTTTGCAAGCTCGGTTTTCAAGCCTTCCAGATTACCTTCAAATTCAGAACTGATGATTGCATTCATCGCACCTTTTGATCGAAGGTGTCGGACCAGCATTCGCGTATCAATGTCTGCAATTCCTGTTATTCCATACATTACCAAGTAATCCTGAAGCGATCCGGATGCGTCTAATCGGGAAAAAACATCAGAGAAACTGTTGACGACTATCCCTGCTACACAAGGATGGTCTGATTCGATTTCTTCATCATGGACACCATAGTTTCCAATATGGGAAGTGGTAGTCACCACTATTTGCCCGGTATAGGATGGATCAGTATAGATTTCCTGATATCCGGTCATTCCGGTGTTAAAACAAATTTCACCACCATTGGTGCCAGGATTGCCAATTAGAGAACCATGGAATACAGTTCCATCAGCCAGTAGAAGTGTTGCTTTTTGTTTAATCATTTTTCAAAGGATTGCTCAAAGTTAACCAAATCTTGGGAAGGAGGATAAGAGGTCTGGGTATAAAAAAAGGATTGAACGAAAGTCCAATCCTTTTGATATTTGAAATAATTTTCCAATTTATTTTTCTTCGTTTTCGCTTTCATCAGAAACTTCAGGAGCACTTGGCTCTTCAGTCTTAGCTTCCTTTGAAGGAACAGAAGCTGCTTCAACGGCTGCTGTTTCTTTCACCGCTGCAGTTCCTCTACGAGATCTTCTAGTAGTTTTCTTAGCAGGCTTCGCATCTTTCAGCATTAGCTCATTGTAATCTACCAGCTCAATTATGCACATTTCGGCATTATCACCAAGACGGAAACCAGTTTTGATTATTCTGGTGTATCCTCCTGGACGAGTGCCTACTTTCTCTATTACTTCTCCGAAAAGAGCCTTGATGGCATCTTTGCTTTTAAGATAGGAAAATGCAATACGTCTGTTATGTGTAGAATCTTCCTTAGCTCTAGTTACTAGAGGCTCAACAAACTTCTTTAATTCTTTTGCCTTGGCAAGCGTAGTTGAAATACGCTTGTGAAGAATCAGGGAAGTTGCCATGTTGGAGAGCATTGCCTTTCTGTGGGAGGCAGTACGTCCAAGGTGGTTAAATTTCTTACCGTGTCTCATTTTATATTATTCTTCGTCAAGTTTGTACTTAGAAATATCCATTCCGAAGGTCAATCCCTTTTCTTGGATCAATTGCTCAAGTTCAGCCAAGGACTTCTTTCCGAAGTTTCGGAATTTCATCATGTCCGAAATCTCAAGTCTTGCAAGATCACCAAGTGTTCTTACATCAGCGGCCTTAAGGCAGTTGAATGCTCGAACGGAAAGATCAAGATCGCTCAAAGAAGTCTTCAATAGCTTGCGCATGTGAAGAAACTCTTCGTCAATAGGCTCGGGCTCTGCAACACCGGTTTGATCTAGGACCATAGTTTGGTCAGAGAAAAGCATAAAGTGCTGAATCAAAATCTTAGCTGATTCTTGAAGCGCTTTTTCAGGATGGATAGAACCATCTGTAGAGACTTCAAGGATCAATTTTTCGAAGTCAGTCTTTTGCTCTACTCGAGTGTTTTCGACGCTGTACTTCACATTTTTAATAGGAGTGAAGATGGCATCAATCGCAATCTGACCAAAAACTTGCTCTTTCGGTTTGGATTCTTCAGCTGGAAGGTACCCTCTTCCTTTTTCGATTGTAATCTCGATTTCAAAGTTTTTGGTTTCGTCGATGTGACAGATGACCAACTCTGGATTGAGGACTTCGAAGGAAGAAGTGAACTTAGCAATGTCCCCTGCGGTGAATACAGCCTGATTTTTGATTTCAACAGTGATCTTTCCATCAAATGCATCGTGCACTTTTTTGAATCTCACTTGCTTCATATTCAAAATAATATCAGTCACGTCTTCTACTACACCCTCAATGGAAGAAAATTCGTGAACCACTCCAGGGATTTTGATAGAAGTGATGGCGTATCCCTCCAAGGAAGAAAGCAATATTCTTCTCAGGGCGTTACCAATGGTAACTCCATAGCCTTTTTCGAGTGGTTTGAAAGTGAACAAGCCATGAAAGTCATCGGCTTTTTCCATCACCACTTTTTCGGGCATTTGAAATGCTAGTATGGACATATATCTCGTTCTGTTTTTAGCTGAAAATTGTAAAATTACTTAGAGTAAAGTTCGACAATGAGCTGCTCCTTGATATTCTCAGGAATATCATCTCTGCCTGGTACACTGACGAATTTGCCTGTCAAGGAAGCATTATCCCACTCTAACCAAGGATATCTGTTTGAACCTTTTCCTGCTAGGCTGCTGGTGATCGCTTCCAAAGATTTGGAACGCTCTCGTACGGATACTAGATCACCTGGCTTTAATGTATAAGATGGAATATTTACCACTTCACCGTTAACTAAGATATGCTTGTGTGAAACTAGCTGTCTTGCGCCACGACGGGTAGGAGCAATTCCCAATCTGTAGACCGTGTTGTCCAATCGAGCCTCTAGAAGCTGGAGTAGATTTTCACCGGTGATGCCTGTTTTTCTGGAAGCAATATCAAACATTTTAGCAAATTGTCTTTCCAATATGCCGTAGATGTATTTTGCTTTTTGCTTTTCGTTTAGCTGGACAGCATATTCAGACTGCTTCTTTCTTCTTCCTCTACCATGCATGCCGGGAGGATAGTTTTTCTTTTGAAGTGCCTTACTATGCCCCTCTATTGCTTCTCCAAATTTTCTGGAGATTTTCGCCTTAGGACCTGTATATCTTGCCATTTCGTTACCTTTTTAAAATTAAACTCTTCTACGCTTAGGAGGACGGCAGCCGTTGTGCGGCATTGGAGTCACGTCTATAATCGTAGTCACGTCCAATCCTACGTTTTGCAATGTTCTGATCGCAGATTCACGACCAGACCCTGGTCCTTTTACGAACACTTCGATTTTTCTCAAACCTAAGTCGTATGCTACTTGTCCGCAGTTTTGAGCGGCCATTTGAGCAGCGTAAGGAGTATTTTTCTTTGAACCTCTGAAACCCATTTTACCGGCAGAAGCCCAAGAGATCACTTGACCTGCATTATTGGTAATCGAGATAATGATATTGTTGAAGGAGGCTCTAATATGCGCCTGACCTACAGCTTCTACCTTTACTACTCTTTTTTTACCTTTTGCTTTATCGTTTCTTTTCTGAGCCATAATCTAAATCAGGTTTTATTTAGTTGCCTTCTTTTTGTTAGCAACAGTCTTTCTCTTACCCTTCCTTGTTCTGGCGTTGTTTTTAGTGCCTTGACCACGGACAGGAAGTCCTTTTCTGTGTCTCAAACCTCTGTAACATCCGATGTCCATCAGACGCTTGATGTTCAGTTGAACCTCTGACTTCAGCACACCTTCAGTTCTGAATTCTTCAGCAATAATGTTACGAATAGCGGTAGATTCTTCATCATTCCACTCTCCGGCTTTTTTGTCGAAAGAGATACCAGCTTTGGTCAGGATCGCTTTGGCGGCACTTCTACCTATTCCGAAGATGTAGGTAAGTCCGATTTCGCCTCGCTTATTGTCTGGTATGTCTACACCTGCAATTCTAGCCATGATTAACCTTGTCTTTGTTTATACTTAGGATTCTTTTTGTTGATAACAAACAATACCCCTTTTCTACGGATAAGCTTGCAGTCAACACTTCTCTTTTTGATAGATGCCTTTACTTTCATCTTTTCTATTTGTTTAAAGTGGTAAGACGGAATCTTATATGATTTGTCACCACAATTTTGTGTGACGTTTTGATCATATTCGATTTCATGTCAGTCTATTTATATCGATATACTATTCTGCCTTTGGTTAAATCATAGGGAGATAATTCAAGCTTGACCTTATCACCGGGTAGGATTTTGATGTAATTCATTCTCATCTTTCCCGAAATATGAGCAATCAACTGATGTCCATTTTCAAGTTCTACTTTGAACATTGCGTTAGACAATGCCTCGATGATGGTACCGTCTTGCTCGATTGATGTTTGTTTGGCCATATTAGAATTTAAAGACCTCTTCTATGTATTTGTGCGTTGTCAAAACTTCTGTTTTATCTTCTAATATTGCAACCGTATGCTCATAATGAGCTGAAGGTTTCCGATCTGCAGTTCGGATAGTCCACCCGTCTCTTTCTTGCACGATGTTCCGCGTACCTAGATTGATCATTGGCTCAATTGCAATCACCATCCCTGCCTTAAGCAGGATACCACTTCCTTTTTTTCCATAATTAGGTACTTCCGGTGCTTCATGAAGTTTCTTTCCCAAACCATGCCCGACAAGCTCTCTGACTACAGTGTAGCCTTTGGCTTCGACAAATTTTTGGATAGAAAAACCAATGTCACCAATTCGATTCCCAACTACAGCTTGCTCAATTCCTAAATAGAGCGAATCTTGAGTGGCCTTTAATAATGCTTTGACAGAAGGGGAAACCTCACCGATAGGATACGTATAAGCGGAATCGCTATGAAAACCTTGGTGAAAGACTCCACAATCTACTGAGATTATATCGCCATCTTTCAATTCATAATCACTTGGAAAACCATGAACAATTACCTCATTCACAGAAATACACAGTGAAGCGGGAAAACCATTGTAGCCCTTAAACGAAGGCACTCCATTGTGATCCCTAATAAACTCTTCAGCAACTTTGTCAAGAAAAGAGGTCTTTACCCCTTCTTTGATATGCTTGGCTACTTCTCCATGAGCTCTACCAAGTATATCGGCACTTTGTTTTATCAATTGAACTTCTTCCGAAGTCTTGTATTGAATCATATTAAGCTACTTGGTAATTCGAAGGATTATTCTTCAGATTACCACTTTTCATCATTCCCTCATAATGTCTCATCAACAAGTAACTTTCGATTTGTCTAAGGGTATCCATGATCACACCCACCATAATTAATAGGGAAGTGCCACCATAGAAGTACGAGAACTCTTGTCCAACCCCACCTAGAACCGCAATCGCTGGAAGGATCGCAACAACAGCTAGGAGTATAGAACCTGGTAAAGTGATTTTCGAAATAATTCCATCAATAAATTCAGAAGTTGGCGCTCCCGGTTTAATTCCAGGGACAAACCCGCCATTTCGCTTCATATCTTCCGCTATCTGCTCAGGATTAACCGTGATTGCTGTGTAGAAGAATGTGAACACAATTATCAGAACAGCGAATAGCACATTGTATTGCCATGATATTGGATTACTGAAAGTTGCACCAATATAGTTAGCAATGTCACTATCCTGAGACCAAATACCAGAAACGACAGCTGGCACAAACATCAATGACTGAGCAAAAATGATCGGCATTACACCGGATGCATTTACCTTGATCGGGATATATTGACGTTGTCCACCATACACTTTGCCTCCTACTACTTGCTTAGCATATTGCACAGGAATTCTTCTTGTAGCTTCCGTTAGAGCAATAACTCCAATTACTACAAAGAACAATACCAATGCCTCAATAATAAGAAGCAACATCCCTGATGTACCTTTTTCAAGTCCTTCAGCTATTAAAGCACCTGGAAATCTTGAAATGATACCAATCATAATTAGCATTGAAATCCCGTTGCCGATACCTTTTTCAGTAATTTTTTCACCGAGCCACATGCAAAACATGGTGCCTGCTGAGAGCAATACCAAAGAACTAAACATGAATAGCGAAGTACTCACCATTACCGCTCCTGTAGGAATGATAGTGGCAGAAACATAGCCAATACCCTGCGCAATTGTGATGGCAATTGTGAGGACTCTGGTGATCTGATTGATACGTTTTCTTCCAGATTCACCCTCCTTTTGCATTTTCTGAAAATAGGGTACTCCGACAGTCAATAACTGCAGCACAATTGATGCAGAAATATAAGGCATGATTCCCAAACCAAAGATGGAAGCATTGCTGAATGCACCACCTAGAAAGGTATCAATCAATCCAAAGATTCCCTCTGGCGCATCTCCCAATCTGGAAGGATCCACTCCTGGGAGTACGATGAATGAACCTAATCTGAAAATAATCAAGTAGCCAATTGTGTTAACAATTCTAACTCTTAAATCTTCGATTGAGAAAATATTCCTAATTGTCGAAATAAACTTTTTCATTTACTTAAATCTTGTTTACAGAACCACCAAGTTTCTCAATGACTTCAACAGCTGAAGCTGAAAACTTGTGGGCAGTCACATCTAATTTGGCTGTGAGTTCGCCACCGCCTAGGATTTTGATTTTGTCATTCTTTGAAGCAATACCATGTGAAACCAAAGTTTCCATATCGATTGCGGCAAGATTGAATTCATCAGCTAGGGACTGCAAGGTATCCAAATTTACCGGCTTGAACTCAACCCGATTGAAGGATTTAAAGCCAAATTTTGGAACTCTTCTCTGAAGTGGCATTTGACCACCTTCAAAACCTATTTTAGACTTATATCCAGAGCGAGATTTTGCTCCTTTATGACCTCTTGTTGAAGTTCCACCTCTACCCGAACCGGTACCACGACCAATTCTTTTGCGGTTTTTGGTAGAACCTTCTGACGGAGTTAATGTATTAAGTTTCATAGTTAAGCTTCCTCCACTTTTACAAGGTGATTAACTTTATTTACCATTCCTGCAATCTGTGGTGTATTTTCAACAACAACAGATTTGCTGATACGTCCCAAACCTAAAGCAGTGATTGTTGCTTTCTGATCCTTAGGTCTGTCGATCGTACTTTTCGTTTGTGTGATCTTGATCTTCGCCATGATGATTATCCGTTAAAGACTTTAGCCATTTTCACACCACGCTGCTGCGACACAGCGATTGCATCTCTTAATTGAGTCAGCGCATCAATGGTTGCTTTCACCACGTTGTGTGGATTAGAGGATCCTTTTGATTTTGCTAATACATCAGTGACACCGGCACTTTCTAACACAGCACGCATCGCACCACCGGCAATTACACCAGTACCTGCTGCGGCCGGCTTGATCAATACAAGTCCACCTCCGAATTTACCAATCTGCTCGTGAGGAATAGTGCCTTTCAAAACTGGTACTTTTACCAAGTTCTTCTTTGCATCTTCGATACCTTTAGTGATTGCGTCAGTTACTTCGTTGGCTTTACCCAAACCATAACCTACAACACCTTGGCCATCTCCTACTACTACAATTGCGGAAAATGAAAATCTTCTACCACCTTTCACCACTTTGGCAACTCGGTTGATAGCTACTACTTTCTCCTTTAATTCTGTATCTGTAGCCCTAATGGGTTTTCTTCTTACTTGAGACATAATGATTAAAATTTAAGGCCCCCTTCTCTGGCACCTTCGGCCAAAGCTTTCACATTACCATGATATAAGTAGCCATTTCTGTCAAAAACCACTGAAGATACGCCATTTGCTACAGCTCTTTCTGCTAGTTTTTTACCTACTTCCTTGGATACACCAAGATTGGTGTTTGCTTTTGAGCCAAGTTCTTTAGAAGAAGCTTGAGCCAAAGTGAGACCTTTAAGGTCGTCCACCAATTGCGCATAAATGCCTGTATTACTTTTGAATACTGACAGACGAGGTCTGGAATCAGTACCGGAAATTTTTCTTCTGATACCCTGTTTGATTCTAAGTCTTCTGGAAGTCTTATTAAATGCCATAACCTATTATTTTTTACCGGCAGTTTTACCAGCCTTACGTCTAACTTGTTCACCAACGAAACGCACACCTTTACCTTTGTATGGTTCCACTTTACGTAGAGATTTGATCTTTGCAGCTACCTGACCGATCAATTCTTTGTCAATACCTTCTAAAGAGATAAATGGGTTTTTACCTTTTGGAGTCTCAGTTTTAATAGAGATTTCGTTTGGCATCGCCATAAAAATACTGTGAGAATAGCCTAAGCTAAGCTCTAGTATTTGCCCTTGATTAGAGGCCTTGTAACCTACACCTACTAATTCCAAGTCTCTTTTGTATCCTTCAGAAACACCGATAACCATATTGTTGATCAATGATCTGTATAGACCGTGCAAAGACTTATGTCTTTTAGACTCGGTAGGTCTAGCAACGATAATCTCGCCGCCTTCGACTTTCACTTGAATATCAGGATTCACATCCTGAGTCAGTGTACCCTTAGGACCTTTAACAGTGACAGTTCCATGAGCTGACACGTCTACAGTAACACCGCTGGGTATATTTATTGGTTTTTTACCTATTCTAGACATGATAGTATATTAATAAACGTAGCAAAGTACTTCGCCTCCGATACCTTCGGTACGTGCTTCTTTGTCAGTCATCACACCTTTGGAGGTGGATACGATTGCTATTCCCAAGCCATTGATGACTCGTGGGAGCTCATCATGCTTTACATATTTTCTTAAACCTGGTGTACTAACTCTCTCAAGGCTTACGATAGCATTTTGCTTGCTTGTAGGATTGTACTTCAAAGCGATCTTAATGGAACCCTGAGGTCCATTTTCTTCAAACTTATAGTTTTGAATATATCCTTTGTCGTGCAATACTTTCGTAATCTCCTTCTTGATATTAGAGGCAGGTATCTCAACGATTCGGTGAGAAGCCTTGATGGCATTTCTCAATCTAGTCAGATAATCAGCTATTGGATCAGTCATGGTATTTTTAGTCTAGCTCCACCCGTTTTGGGCGTGCAAAGTTACGAATTGATTTTTATAATAAAAACTACTGTCGTTATTTTACCAGCTGGACTTTGTAATACCAGGGATCTTGCCTGCTGAGGCCATTTCTCTGAAAGTTACCCTGTTGATACCAAACTTTCTCATGTAGCCTTTTGGACGACCGGTTAGTTTGCAACGATTATGTAATCTTACCGGCGAGGAGTTCTTTGGCAATTTGTCAAGACCTTCGTAGTCACCGGCTGCTTTAAGCTCGGCTCTTTTCTTAGCGTACTTGGCTACCAGATGCTCTCTCTTTCTCTCCCGAGCTTTGATGGATTCTTTTGCCATGATTATTGTTCTTTATTTTTGTTAGCGAACGGCATTCCGAAAGCTTTCATTAATGCAAGACTTTCTTCGTCAGTTTTGGCTGAAGTAACAAATGTGATATCCATACCAGAAATTCTATTTACTTTTTCGATAGAAATCTCAGGGAAGATAATCTGCTCAGTTACGCCTAGTGTATAGTTACCTCTTCCGTCAAATCCTTTATCGGAAATGCCTTTGAAGTCACGAACACGTGGTAGAGCGACAGTGATCAAACGATCAAGAAACTCGTACATTTTCTCACCTCTCAAAGTAACTTTAGCACCGATCGGCATGCCTTCTCTCAACTTAAAGTTGGATACGGCAATTTTAGATTTGGTTGCCACTGCTCTCTGACCTGTGATCAATGAAAGCTCTTCGACACCCTGATCTACCAATTTCTTATCAGCTACCGCAGCTCCGATTCCTTTGTTGATAACGATCTTAGTCAGTTGAGGAACTTGCATGACAGAAGAGTACTGAAACTTTTCTTTCAAAGCAGGGACGATATCGCCCACATACTTTTCTTTCATTCTTGAATTAGCCATTGATCACCTCCCCAGTTTTCTTTGAGAATCTTACTAGTTTTCCATTTTCACCTGCTTTTCGACCTGTTCTAGTGGCTTCACCAGTCTTAGGATCTACAAGCATCAGGTTACTGATATGTAGCGCAGCTTCTTTCTTTTCGATGCCACCTTGTGGTTTTGAAGCTGTAGGCTTCACGTGTTTGGTGATCATATTGATACCTTCCACGAAAGCTCTTCTTTTTTCAATAACTACAGAAAGCACTTTTCCTGTTTTTCCTTTGTCGTCACCGGCGATTACTTTAACCGTATCACCAGTTTTGATATGCAGTTTTGTCTGCTTGTTCAATTTTCTTTCCATGATTAAAGTACTTCTGGGGCCAAGGAAATGATTTTCATGAACTGCTTCTCTCTAAGCTCTCTGGCCACGGGTCCGAAGATACGTGTACCTCTTGGCTCGTCGTTGTTGTTTAGCAACACGGCAGCGTTATCCTCAAACCGAATGTAGGATCCATCTTTTCTACGGATTTCCTTCTTGGTTCTTACAATTACCGCTTTTGATACGGTACCTTTTTTCATGTTGCTGGAAGATAGGGCCGACTTTACAGTCACGACTACTTTATCACCGATAGAAGCATAACGCTTCCCTGTTCCTCCCAATACGCGGATAACGAGTACTTCTTTAGCACCTGAATTATCTGCAACGCCTAGTCTGGATTCTTGCTGTATCATGATTACTTAGCCCTTTCAATAATTTCAACTAATCTCCAACGCTTGTTCTTGCTCAGCGGACGAGTCTCACTAATTTTCACCAAGTCGCCCGGGTGACACTCATTGTTCTCGTCATGAACCATAAATTTGGTAGTCTTAGCCATAAATTTACCATAGATAGGGTGCTTCACTTTACGTTCCACAGCCACTGTTATGGATTTATCCATTTTGTCGCTTACAACTTTCCCAATTCTCTCTTTGCGAAGATTTCTCTCAATCGTAGCCATTTTCTTTTCTGTTAGCTAGTTATTTAGAAGCTAATGCAGTCTTCAATCTTGCGACAAGACGCTTGGCTTCTTTGATTCTGTTAGGATTCTCTATTGGAGTAATCGAGTGAGCAAACTTCAGTTTGCTAAGATTCTCCTTCTCAGCGACTACTCGCTCAGCGATCTCACTTGCGGAAAGGGATCTGATTTCTGTATTTTTCATTGCTTATGATTATTCTGCGTAGTCTCTACGAACAACAAAACTTGTACTTACGGGTAGCTTCTGCTGCGCAAGTCTCAATGCATCTTTAGCAACCTCCAGACTCACGCCTGTAGCTTCGAAAAGTATCGTTCCTGGTTTGATAACAGCTACCCAATATTCCGGAGCACCTTTACCCTTACCCATCCGTACTTCTGCGGGCTTTTTAGTGATCGGCTTGTCAGGGAATATCCTGATCCAAACCTGACCTTCTCTCTTCATAGCTCTTGTCATGGCAATTCTAGCTGCCTCGATTTGGCGAGAAGTAATCCATCCTGGCTCAAGGGATTTGACACCAAAGTTGCCAAAAGAGAGTTCAGCCCCTCTTGTAGCAAGACCTTTGACGCGGCCCTTGTGCATTTTTCTATATTTCGTTCTTTTCGGCTGTAACATGATTTCTCACTTATTCGGTGAAAATAGTTATTTCTTATTTCGGCGTCTTGGACCGTTATTGTCTCTCTCTCCTCGACCACCCTTAGGGTTTGGACCACGCTGACCTTTTGGCTCATTCGCAGCACCTTGGTTAGGAGATAGGTCTCTCTTTCCGTATACTTCACCTTTGAAGATCCAAACTTTGATTCCGATAATTCCATACACTGTTAGTGCTTCGGAAAGTGCGTAATCAATGTCAGCTCTAAGTGTATGAAGAGGAATTCTTCCTTCTTTGTACATTTCAGATCGGGCCATTTCAGCTCCACCTAATCGTCCGGAAAGCTTAACTTTAATTCCCTCTGATCCCACTCTCATGGATGCAGCAATTGCTTGCTTCATTGCTCTTCTGAAGGAAATTCTAGCTTGAAGCTGCTGTGCGATAGACTCACCTACTAATTTCGCATCCAATTCAGGACGTTTGATTTCGAAGATATTGATTTGAATATCCTTGTTGGTGATCTTCTTAAGCTCTTCTTTTAGCTTGTCTACTTCGGCTCCGCCTTTACCAATTACTACACCCGGTCTAGCGGTATGGATTGTCAAAGTGATTCTTTTAAGCGTACGCTCAATGATTACTTTTGAAATACCTCCTTTAGGGATTCTGGCAAGGACATATTTACGGATCTGCTGATCTTCGTATAGTTTTTCAGCAAAGTCTTTCCCACCATACCAGTTGGAATCCCAGCCTTTGACTACACCAAGTCTAAATCCTATTGGGTTAATCTTTTGTCCCATAGTCTTTCTTAATTTGCCTTTTCGTTTGTTTCAACTAAATCAGCGGTAACGTCGCCTGTGATGAATGCATCAACTACAAGGGTTACATGATTGGATCTTTTGCGGATTCTATGACCACGTCCTTGAGGAGCTGGTCTTAGTCTCTTAAGTGATCTACCTTCATCCACCATGATGGTTTTGATAAATAGATCAGCTTCCTCAAGCTTTTCTTCAGGATTTTTTGCCTGCCAGTTGGCTACCGCAGAAAGGAGAAGTTTCTCCAATTTCATCGCTCCATGATTGGGAGTGAATTTCAAAATGCTAAGTGCCAATCCTACTCGCTTACCTCTCACGAGGTCAGCCACAAGGCGCATTTTGCGCGGGGATGTAGGAACGTTTTTTAATCTTGCTACTGCTTCCATGATTATCTCTTTCCTTTATCTTTTTTAGCAATGTGGCCACGGAAGTTTCTAGTCGGAGCAAATTCACCCAGCTTGTGACCTACCATGTTGTCAGTGACAAACACCGGGATAAATTTATTTCCGTTATGCACTGCGAAGGTATGGCCTACGAAATCCGGAGAAATCATAGATCTTCTTGACCAAGTCTTGATGACAGATTTCTTGCCTGACTCGTTCATGACATCTACTTTCTTCACCAGATGGTGCTCGATATAAGGACCTTTTTTTAATGAACGTGCCATAATTATTTAGATCTTTTGCTGATGATGAACTTGTTTGAATACTTCTTAGGTGATCTGGTTTTCTTTCCTTTAGCAAGAAGTCCTTTTCTTGATCTAGGATGTCCACCTGAAGAACGGCCTTCACCACCACCCATAGGGTGATCAACTGGGTTCATGGCCACACCTCTTGTACGAGGTCTTACTCCAAGCCATCTTTTACGACCGGCTTTACCTAACACCACGTTCATGTGATCTCCGTTGGAAACAGTACCTACTGTTGCCATACAAGTACCCAAAACGAGTCTCATTTCGCCAGAAGGAAGTTTTACAGTTACGTATCTCGCATCACGAGCTACAATCTGCGCATATCCTCCGGCACTTCTTGCCATGGCTCCACCATTACCTGGCTTCAATTCCACATTGTGTACAATCGTACCCATTGGGATGTTTGCCATTGGCATAGCGTTGCCCACTTCTGGAGCAACTTGCTCACCGGAAATCACTGTCTGACCCACTGTCAAACCTTCCGGGGCGATAATATAGGCCTTAGCACCATCTGCGTAATATAGTAGGGCAAGACGTGCTGTTCGGTTTGGATCGTATTCGATAGCTTTCACTGTCGCTGGTACGTCAAACTTGTTTCTTTTGAAGTCTACAATTCTGAGTCTCCTCTTATGACCGCCACCGATATAGCGAGCAGTCATTTTGCCTGTATTATTTCTTCCGCCTGATTTCTTCAAAGGAGCAAGAAGTGATTTTTCCGGCTTTGACTTAGTAATCTCGTCAAAAGCAGGAGCCACTCTGAATCTTGTCCCTGGAGTTACAGGCTTCAACTTTTTAATTGCCATGATATTGATTCAATTAAATTTCTCCGTAAAAATCAATTACCTCACCGTCAGCTACCTGCACAATTGCCTTTTTGAAAGCATTCGTGTAGCCAGAAACGATTTTATTCTTGGTGTAGCGAGTCTTATGCTTTGCAGCATATCGTATCGTACGAACAGACACCACTTTCACGCCGTATGTTTTCTCTACAGCATTTCTAATCTGGATCTTGTCAGCGGTTTTTTCTACAATAAATCCGTAGACTCCTCTTTCGTTACCAGCAGAAATTTTTTCTGTAATCAAAGGCTGCTTTAGAATATCCATTGTCTTATTTCGATAAAATGGTTTCCAACTTACTTAATGAACCTTCACACAAAACCAATTGGTCAGCATTAAGAACTTGGTAAGTATTTACATCATTTACAGTCACAACTTTCGCCTTTGGTAGGTTTCTGCTAGACAAGAACACATTCTTGTCTTCTACTGGAAGAACCAAAAGGGTCTTCTTATCAGTAAGAGAAAGTCCATTTAATAAGGCGATGTAGTTTTTGGTCTTTGGAGCGTCAAAAGTGACATCCTCCATGATCACCAAGCTGTTTTCTATCACCTTATATGAAAGTGCAGACTTACGAGCCAACTGTTTTACTTTTTTATTCAGTTTGAAAGAGTAGTCTCTTGGTCTAGGACCAAATACTCTACCACCACCACGAAAGTGAGGCGCTTTGATAGATCCAGCACGCGCACCACCGGTACCTTTTTGCTTTTTGATCTTCTTAGTAGAGCCAGCTACTTCGTTTCTTTCTTTTGATTTGTGAGTTCCCTGTCTTTGGTTGGCCAGGTACTGTTTCACGTCCAGGTAGATTGCGTTATCGTTAGGTTCGATTGCGAAAATCTCGTCAGAAAGTGTCACCTTTCTACCTGTATCTTCTCCTTTGTGATTGATTACTGCTAATTCCATGGCTTATTTCTCAAGAATTACAAAAGAGTTCTTTGGGCCTGGTACTGAACCGGAAACCAACAATAGGTTCTGCTCAGGATAGACTTTCAATACTCTTAGGTTGATTACTTTTACTCTGTCACCACCAGTTCTACCGGCCATTCTCATGCCTTTGAATACTCTGGATGGCCAAGAACATGCACCAATGGAACCTGGGTGTCTAAGTCTGTTATGCTGACCGTGAGTTTGTCCACCCACACCAGCAAAGCCATGACGCTTTACAACACCTTGGAAACCTTTACCTTTTGAAGTACCAATGGCATCAACGAAGTCACCTTCGATAAAAACCTCTTTGGCATTCACTGTCTTTCCGAGCTCCACTTGGCCTTCAAACTCGACCCTGAAGTCACGGAATTCAACAACTTTCTGCTTTGGCGTAGTACCGGCCTTTTTAAAATGACCGATTAGTGGCTTAGGAGTGTTTTTCTCCTTACGCTCACCGTATGCCAACTGCACTGCGTTGTACCCGTCTGTTTCAACGTTTTTTACTTGCGTCACTACGCAAGGACCAGCTTCTATTAGCGTGCATGCGACGTTACGTCCATCGGCACTGAAGATGCTAGTCATTCCTACTTTTTTTCCTATAATACCAGACATCTTTATTAAGATAATTTGATAATCCACAAGAGATTACACACTTGGGCCCTTTTTAAGGACTGCAAAGTTACTGAAATAAAATTTGGCAACAAATCCCAACTCTAATATTTTCAAACAATTAGGTAAAATGATTTGGTTTCGCTCCAAATAGTTCCCTTTCACTGATAGAAAATTTTAAAATATGGCAGAAAACAAAAGACCTGCAGGGTATGCAGGCCTTTTTGAATTGAAAACTTTAAGTCCTATCAGACTTTGATCTCTACATCTACACCACTTGGAAGCTCGATTTTCATCAAAGCATCCACAGTTTTCGAAGAGTTTGAGTAGATATCTACCAGCCTTTTATAAGTACATAATTGGTACTGATCTCTGGCTTTCTTATTTACGTGTGGAGATTTCAACACAGTAAATTTTTCCTTTTTTGTAGGCAATGGAATAGGTCCAACTACTACCGCGCCAGTGGCTTTGACAGCCTTCACGATCTTTTCTGATGACTTATCCACCAGGCTGTGATCGTATGATTTTAGTTTTATTCTGATTTTCTGGTTCATTTTCTTGAAGATTAGGCTTTTTCACCTTTTACTTTAGCAATTACACCTTCGGCTATGTTGTTTGGAACAGGCTCGTAGTGAGAAAAGGTCAATGACGCTGTCGCTCTACCAGAGGTAATTGTTCTCAAATCAGTTACATATCCAAATAATTCGGACAAAGGAACATTAGCTTTAACTACAGTAGAGGAACCTTTCGTATCCATTCCTTTCATCAAACCTCTTCTTCTGTTCAAGTCACCTGTGATTGGTCCGGTGTATTCATCCGGAGTAACCACATCAACCGCCATGATTGGCTCAAGTAAAGCAGGCTTACATTTCTTAGCAGCTTCTTTGAAACCAATTCTAGCAGCCAATTCAAAAGAAAGTGCATCTGAATCGACATCGTGGAAAGATCCATGAAACAATCTCACTTTCATTGACTCGATTGGATAACCGGCCAAAGGTCCGTTCTTCATAGCTTCCTGGAAACCTTTCTGTAC
This sequence comes from Algoriphagus sp., assembly GCF_046296635.1. GTDB lineage: Bacteria > Bacteroidota > Bacteroidia > Cytophagales > Cyclobacteriaceae > Algoriphagus. The sequence continues at coordinate 90,415 of NZ_JBKBKZ010000012.1, forward strand.
TGGAGCGATGAATTCTTTTGGAATTACACCACCAACGATACCATTGACAAAGTCAAGGCCTGCTTTGATCTCACCTGTTTCAGCATCTGGATCTTTTGGACCCAATTCAAAAACAATGTCTGCAAATTTACCTTTACCACCTGTCTGCTTCTTGTAAACCTCTTTGTGTTCTACTGAACCAAATAAAGCTTCTTTGTAAGCAACCTGAGGAGCTCCTTGGTTGATTTCAACCTTGAATTCTCTCTTCAGACGGTCAATGATAATTTCAAGGTGAAGTTCTCCCATACCTCTCAAGATGGTCTGACCAGTTTCGTGGTCAGTATTTACTTGTAGCGTAGGATCTTCTTCGATCAATTTGGCAATTGCCATACCTAGTTTATCAACGTCAGCCTGAGTTTTAGGCTCGATCGCATATCCGATAACTGGTTCTGGGAATACCATAGACTCCAATACTACCTTACGCTTTTCGTCGCAAAGCGTATCTCCAGTTTTGATGTCCTTAAAACCAACTACTGCACCAATATCACCAGCAACCAATCTTTCAATTTGGTTTTGCTTATTAGCGTGCATTTGGAATACGCGGGAGATACGTTCTTTATTACCTGAACGGCTATTGAACACATAAGAACCTGACTCAAGCGTACCTGAATATGCTCTTACGAAACAAAGACGACCTACAAATGGGTCAGTAGCAATTTTGAATGCCAAGCCAGTGAATGGCTCTTTTTCGTCAGGATTGATCGCAACGTCCTCATCCGTATCTAAGCTTGTCGCAACGATCGCTTCTTTATCCAAAGGAGAAGGAAGCAATTCCATTACCAAGTCAAGCATGGTCTGCACACCTTTGTTTTTGAAAGAAGAACCGCAAACCATAGGGACAATTTTCATGTCGATGGTAGCTGCTCTAAGCGCTTTCAAAATCTCAGCTTCAGTGATTGAGTTTGGATCTTCGAAGAATTTCTCCATCAAAGACTCATCGTAATCTGCAACTGCCTCCAATAGATATTCTCTATATTCAGCAACTTCTTCCAGCATATCTTCTGGAATCGGAACTTCTTGGAATGTCATTCCAAAATCATCCTCGTTCCATACTATTCCACGGTTGTTGATCAAATCAACTACACCACGGAATTTGTCTTCTGCTCCGATTGGAAGCTGCAATGGAACTGCATAGCTTCCTAGCATTTCCTTTACTTGCTTACATACTTCCAAAAAGTTAGCGCCAGCACGGTCCATTTTGTTAACGAATCCAATACGGGCAACTTTATAATTATCTGCCAATCTCCAGTTGGTCTCAGACTGTGGCTCTACACCGTCCACAGCGCTAAACAGGAAAACAAGACCATCAAGGATTCGAAGTGAACGGTTAACTTCAACAGTAAAGTCAACGTGTCCAGGCGTATCTATGATGTTAACGTTGTACTTGTTGTCACGGTAGTTCCAAAAAACTGTGGTAGCTGCTGAAGTGATGGTAATCCCTCTCTCCTGCTCTTGCGCCATCCAGTCCATTGTTGCAGCACCGTCGTGAACTTCACCGATCTTGTGACTTACCCCTGAGTAAAAAAGGATTCGCTCAGTTGTAGTCGTTTTACCAGCATCAATGTGAGCGGCAATACCAATATTTCTGGTATATTTTAAATCTCTTGCCATTCTAATTAAAATCTAAAGTGTGAGAATGCTTTGTTAGCCTCAGCCATTCTGTGCGTATCATCTTTCTTCTTGACAGCGGCTCCTTCGCCTTTTGCTGCCGCGATGATTTCACCTGCTAATCGGTCCATCATTGTTTTCTCACCTCTTCTACGAGCGTAGTTGATCATCCACTTGATACCAAGGGACACTTTTCTTTCAGGTCTGACTTCCATAGGAACCTGGAATGTAGCACCACCAACTCTACGACTCTTTACCTCTACGGCAGGAGTAATATTGTTAAGCGCTTTTTTCCAAACTTCAAGACCATTCTCGCCTACTTTAGCTTCTACTTTTGCAACTGCATCGTAGAAAATGTTGTAAGCAATACTCTTCTTCCCGTCAAACATCAGACAGTTTACAAACTTGGTCACCAAAGTATCATTGAACTTTGGATCAGGAAGAATATATCTCTTCTTTGGTTTCGCTTTTCTCATTTCTTTTAAAGTGTTTTATTATTTCTTTTTGCCTGGAGCACCTTTGGCTGCTACTGGAGCACCTTTACCTGCTTTCGGTCTTTTAGCACCATACTTAGAGCGACCTTGCTTACGGTCTTTTACTCCTGCTGTATCTAGTGCACCTCGGATGATGTGATATCTTACACCTGGTAGATCTTTTACACGACCACCTCTGATCAATACGATCGAGTGCTCCTGTAGATTGTGACCTTCACCTGGAATGTAAGCATTCACTTCTTTTCCGTTCGTCAATCTTACCCTTGCCACCTTTCTCATCGCGGAGTTTGGCTTTTTAGGGGTCGTAGTGTATACTCTGGTACAAACACCTCTACGCTGAGGACATGCGTCCAAAGCCCGAGACTTTGATTTGATTTCCAGTGTAGTTCTACCTTTTCTTACTAACTGTTGAATAGTAGGCATTAACTGATGATATTTAGTTTTCCTGTAAACTGTTAAATTTTGGACTGCAAAGGTAAAGAAAGTAATAAGAGTAACAAAACTAAGCGGTTATATTTTTGTTAGGCTTTTCCAAGGAATAAACCGCCTTAGATTTTCCCTGCTATGGAAGACCGGAATACCGTGTCAATACCCCAAATCGGAAAAGTGGCTGATGTCGCATTCACTTCCATTCTTTTAGTTTTTTATAAGGGAGAGTCAGCTGAATTTTTTATGGCAGCATTCAACGCTCAAATAAATTTGCCTGATCCAACCTGGGAGAAGCTAGCCCACTAGAAAAACAAAGGTCTGTGCGGACACAGACCTATATTGTGAGCAACGATTGCTTTTACTCCGAAATATCCTTTCCCTAGACTCTAACGCTCAATTCGGATTTGCCTTCTGAGAATGCCCTCCTTATGAATTAGATGCAGGTAGTAAAACCCGTTTTTAAGGGATCGAACATCAAATAGGGTCTTGACTGAAGACACTGGCTGGGAAAGGAGTTCTTCACCCGATGTGGTATACAATTTCAGTTCGTATTGGGCGAATCCACGGTCAATCGAAGAAACATTGGCTGTATCCAATTCTACAGTGACCATTTCTGCTGCTGGATTGGGATAGACTTTTAAAGCCAACTCATTGCCACAGGCAGGATCAGAAAAACACTGACAATAATACCCAGCGGTATAGGAACTGATCGTGCGGCTGGTGGTGCAGTTCCCATCGGATATTTCCAAGGTTATATTAAAATACTCGGGATTATACGATAGTACCGAAGTGATGGATTGGCCATTGCTGGTCAGCCATACATTGGGATTATCCACAGACCAATTGTAGGTAAATCCGGGCAGGCTGATGGTAGAATAATAGGGATTGGCGGTACATGGGTCTATTCCGGGTGGATGGTAAGTAAGCTGAGGTGGCCCTATCCAAAAGGTCTTATCCACCTGGATATCCCCACAATCGGTGGAAATGGTAAAGACAATTCTGGGAGCTCTAATGCCTGTGTAATTTCCTGACAGCTGCATAAAGGCCGATGTTCCCGTACCGGAACCGTTGACAAACTGGGAGGCAGGGATCACTGACCAAGTCGCAGTACTTCCGGCAGGAAGATTTTGAAGGGTATAAGTCCCTGGGGAGCAGAGAAGGTCGGGACCGGAAATGCTGGGAAGATTAATCGTATTGGTCGTCATCGCCCCTGTATTGTTGGGGTCAAGCCAATTGCTTAACCTTGTTGCATTAGTTCCGCCTCCTGTCCATGAAATATCAAATCTGCCAAAAAAAGCATGATCATTCGTCGTGCAAATATCTGCTGGATTTCCTCCTGTAAGTTGCCCAATGATCCTTCCGTTGTTGTCATATAATGGCCCGCCTGATGACGTTGGTTCCACTGTCCCACTTACCCAATTGGCCCTCCAAGTATCGGCTCCCAAAGCAGTTTGCTGAGTTGTAGGTGTGTTATAAGTAGCCACTTTCATTACGTCACCTCTGGGATGAGTTATGCTTACTCCTGAAGGCGAAGCTGTACTTACTCTTGACCATCCAGAAAATGTAATCCCTGAATTTCCAGGTGGCAGCTGATTAAGCTCAACTAGGCAAAAGTCGCTTGCTGCATTTCTTGCTCTGAAGGCAGAGCCATTGAAGGTTATTCCATTTGAATTCTGTGAAGGAGTACACGTGGGACTCCAAGCTTGAAATGTGAACTTCCATTGAGCTACATCTTGTTGTGGGTTTGTATCGAAACAATGATTGGCAGTCAGTAGATAAGGAATACTTAGATTACAAGTGTTATTCACTAGCGCGCCACTGCAAAGGCTCGTACTATTTGCATCTAAAATTAACGCGACTGAATTCCTTTCGTTTTCCCACCCATTACCTTCTGGGCATAGTACGTTAATATTACAGTTTGCTGATGACCCAAAATCGGAAACATAAAGTTCTTTGTAGCCATAGGCTATGCTCGATATACGGAGTTTCAATGAGGTTTTGCTCTCAACAGGCGTTTTTAAATCAACTGTTAACCTTTCTCCCTTATACACCTATGTTCCCCAAAAATTATTTTCGTTGTTTTCTGCTTCAGTTATTGGTCCTGTTATCATTTCTCCATTTTCACTATATACGTACAATTCAGCCCCTTTCGGTAAATAAAACTGATCGAAGTTAGCACTCACAGATTTGGCATCTGTCGCTACAAATGTAAACTTACCGAAGGCAAACCCATCAGCCTCAATCCAGTCAGCTTCCTTTACTACGTCAATATCTACTTTAACCGCTTCAGCTATTTTAAATGGTTTTGGCTTCTCGGAGAGGTTTTCCAATTCATCTTTGTCAAGCAATGCCTGTATGTCTTGGGCAGGAATTGTAAAAGGCCTTTTACCACGATAATTTTTTGAAAATTTTCCTTGTTCAGTAATTACATCACTGTTGTTGAAATTCGTTTTAACTTGAGCGTTTGCCAAACTGGCAAAAACAAAAAGCAGAATTGAAAGTAAAAATAGTCTCATATCATTAGAAGTTTATTGATTGATATTTATCTTTTAACTTATAAGCTATAGTAATCGAAGTGCCCAAGCTAAAACCAGGGCTTGAAAATGTAGATGGGTCATCGTCGAAAATATTATCGTTACGCCAGCGGGTATATACCGGACTTACAATCTGCACACCTAAAGATAGTCTTTGCCCTAAGTCCCTTTTTACTCCAAGGCTTAGGGAAATCATTCTACCGAAATTTATTTTATCACTATTGAATTGAGTAAATCCGTCAAAACCACGATTAGGAGAGCTATAAGTGGGAGTGTAGCTTTGACGAAACGAGTTAAGTTGATAATAAAATAAATTACTAATTAAAAAATATTTTTCACCAAGGGGAAATTCATACGTTAGTCCTACGGATAAGTTTAAACATTGATATGCATAATGTTCAGTGTAATAAGGAATATATAAAAAAGAATTGTAATTGAAAGGTCTTGATACATCGAATCTTTGATTAAAATATCCCGCTCCAAAATTTACAAAAAAGTGTTTGTCTTTAATAACTAACCTAGGCTGAAACGTATAGTTTATATTGACCCCATAACCAAAAGCAGAACCGTCCAAATACTCTTTATAGTTAAGCGCGGTAGGCGGTGTCCAATTATCCATCACTTTAACATTGCTCCAAATGGTTGGAAAAGATACTGACAGGCTACTCTCCCTCCTCTGGGCGAACAATGGTGAATAAAAGAAACAGAAAACCAAAATAAACAATAAAATTCTAATCATGATCTTGAAATTATATTTCGAATTTAACGAATATGAACAAATATAATATCATCTACTACCATAGTCAAACCCGAATCAAGACGTGCTTCACTTTCCTGGCAAGATGAAAGCGTCACCCCGATGATCAATAGCAATAGTGTGAATAGGTTTTTCATGTGATTATAATTTGATTTTTAGAGGCCACACCTGCCTGCCGGCAGGCAGGTGGAATCTTCGCATGACAGATAATCATTCCTCTGTGTGTCGCTTTGGGTCATGCTCGATTTCATACAATCAAAAATTAGTTTACTACCCTATGGACGGCAAAAGTGACCAGAACGCTTCAACAAATTACAAAAAAAAGATAAAAAAACCCAAACACAGCTAACTGAATTGCAATTGAATACGAAAACATCCAAGGTGAATCGAGCCCCCACTGGAAAAACATAGGTCTGTGCGGACACAGACCTATGTTGTGAGCAGCGATTGCTTTTACTCCGAAATATCCTTATCGCTGACTCTAACGCTCAATTCGGATTTGCTTTCTGAGAATGCCTTCTTTATGAATTAGATGTATATAGTAAAACCCGTTTTTAAGGGATCGTACTTCAAGTAGGGTCTTGGCTGAAGTCACTTTCTGGGAAAGGAGTTCTTCACCTAATGTGGTATACAATCTCAATTCGTATTGAGCGAATCCACGGTCAATTGAAGAAACATTGGCCGTATCCAATTCTACGGTGATCATTTCTGAGGCTGGGTTGGGATAGACCTTTAACGCCAACTCATTGCCACAGGCAGGATCAGAAAAACATTGACAATAATATCCATCGGTATAGGAGCTGATTGTGCGGCTGGTGGTGCAGTTCCCATCGGAAATTTCCAAAGTGATGTTAAAATACTCCGGATTATACGACAGTACTGAAGTGATGGATTGGCCATTGCTCGTCAACCATACATTGGGATTATCCACTGACCAATTGTATGTAAATCCGGGCAGGCTGATGGTAGAGTAATACGGATTGGCGAGACAGGGATTCTCTCCCGGTGGGTGATAGGTGACTTGAGGTGGCCCTATCCAAAAGGTCTTATCCACCTGAATGTCTCCACAGTCAGTAGAAATAGTAAAGACAATTCTGGGGGCCCGAATGCCAGTGTAATTTCCTGACAGCTGCATAAAGGCCGATGTTCCCGTACCGGAACCATTGACAAATTGGGAGGCAGGGATTACTGACCAAGTCGCAGTACTTCCGGCAGGAAGATTTTGAAGGGTAAAGGAACCTGGAGAGCAGAGGAGGTCAGGACCGACTATACTAGGGATATTAATTGTGTTGGTCGTCATCGCCCCAGTATTATTAGGATCAAGCCAGTTACTTAATCTTGTGGCATTTGTTCCGCCTCCTGTCCAGGATACGTCAAATCTACCGTATTGCCCACGCCTATTTTCACAATAATCATTGTTTGTATTTAAATAATCTCCATGTAGTTGTCCCACAACTTGATGGTTTTGATTAAAAATTGGTGAACCAGATGACCCTGGCTGAACAGTACTTGCGTCTATACCTATAGCAGGGCTATCAAAAACGGTGTTCCAGTGCGTATTAGGAGGGTATTGAACTGTTGGATTACCAAAAGCATCCACTACCCATGTTGTCGTTACATCAACATTTGTCAAAGGATTATCATCGATTGATATTTTCTTAACATCCCCAGCAGGGTGGTGTATGGCCACTGCAGAAGTTGCAGCCACATTAACTCTTGACCAGCCTCCGTAAGTAACTTCACCAGTTGGGCGATTATTAAGAAGAAGCAATGCAAAATCAGTAGGCTGAAAAGCTGCCCTAAACGCAGAGCCGTTTATCGATTGGAACACCACGTTATCTCCACCCCCACAACTTGGACTTTCATATAAGAATCGGAACACCCAGTTATTGACCTGATTTCTTTCAGCATCTACCAATAATCCATTCTGATTCAGATCAAGACAATGAAATGCTGTTAAAAAATTAGGTTCAAGATTTTGACAGACATTATTCAATAATGAACCTGAACAAAACCTAGTGCCATCTGCCAAAAGTATCATTCCTACAGAATTCCCTTCAATCCTCCAATCGTTACCCTCAGGACAGGCAATGTCTCTGTTACAATCAGCAGACTGACCAAAACCGACAAATGTATTTCTGTAACCATGGATAGCCTTTTCAATGTGTATTTCTGTTTCTTTTGTATCCTCACCAATTAATGTAAGTTGAAGTATTATACTTTCACCTTTGACTAAATCTGACCAAAAGATTCCATTTTCAGGGTTATTCCCTTTTTCAATAGGACCATAAACCATTGATCTGTCTTCATTATAAATTAGGAGACTTGCATTTGAAGCCAGCAGAAATTTATCAAAAATGAGGTTTATACTGAATGCTTTTCTTGATGTAATTTGATAAAACATCAATGTTGTATCTTTGTTAGTAACCTTTGTAGCCGCGTTGATAAAATCGACATTTACCTTAGTCGCCTTACCAAACCTAAATGGTTTTCCTTGAGATTTCTCTGTTGAATCCTCTTTAAGTAATTCCTGCACATCAATATTGGGAAGTATATAACCCGAAATGGAATTGGTTTGGTTTATTTTCACACCGTGCTCTCCAGCTGCTTTCGGCTCAATGATCCTGTTTTGTATCTGACCATTCGCTATGTTGGCAGAAAGTATCAGAAACACCGCAATAATTAATAGGACAAGGTTATTCCTAGTTTTCATTTCAGGCAGGGGTTTTCTGAAATGAATGTAATAGTAATAAATGCAGATGGTTCGCAATTACTAAATTGCTTTCTTACATATCCTCCATCCCTGTATTTAAAGTAAAATTCCACACCTGGGGAAAAAAAATCAGGATCTATCTCCTTAGCTATTAAAGTATCTATACTTGCCACTACAGAGTTTGTATAGGTTTCTGGCCCAAAAGTTGTAAAAGGATTATTCCAATCCCTTCCGATTTTATGATCATCCAGGATTTGAATAACTGCCCCTTCGCAATAGTCTCCGATATATTTGCCGTGTAAGCAGTCTGAATGTAAATCTTGGTCTTCGCAACTAAATGAAAAAAAACCGATTGACAATATTAGTAAAACTATCTTTTTCATAAACGTGCATTTATTGTCAATCGCCTTCTTACAGCTTTTAATTGTACCAAATGTTAATAAGCTGAGATTTGGCATCTTTTTCATAACCATTGGAGTTTCTTAATTCTATTAATCTATCTACTCCTAACCTCAAAATCAATTTTAAACTTTCGATAAATAGCCTCATACTGGGCAAAGGTGATCCCCTGTTCGAATTCCACAAAGTATTTTCCCGGTGAAAGGCTTTCCCTTTCATGATAATAAATTAACCAATTATCGAACATGTATGTGTTTTCACTATTTCCTTTCCACGACATTAGGATACGCATTTCTCCACTGGCAGGAATAATTCTCCCCAGTCTGGCGTCTCTTTGAATTTGTGAAGTTTGCGGAGTGCCAATTTTTATTATTTCGCCGCCCGGCCTCTCGGGACTTGGATTCTCAACTTTATAAACAGTAAACATATTGTGGTAACTAAACGCACTATCAAAATACCAAGTGACTGTTTCGTCTATTAGGTTAATGATTTTATAATCAAAAAGAATATCTTCTCCCTCCTGAAATATGGCAGTGGCTTTACCATCAGCATCTGTGAGTTGGAACTCTACTTCTACAGGGGCTCTTGGAACTTCACTTTCCTGGCAGGATGAAACTGTCATCACAATCAACAATACCAATAATGTGAATACGTTCTTCATTCAATCAAAAATTAGTGCACTATCCTAAAGACGGTCTAAGTGACCAAAACGCTTCAACAAATTACAAAAAAGATAAATTGCCAATTTTTAATCCATTTCAAATTCTATAGATGTGTCTATAAAGATTTCAACCCCTTCTAGATCGGCGGTATCCGTAAAAGACGAGAAATACTTCCCTTTTTTGATGGGCTGGTTTTCCGGCCGGAAGGACCAAAAAAAGCCAAATATCATTTCTCGTTCTCCCCGAGGGGGAATTTTTGTCGCTGGGAGATTAATATCGACAAAATTGAGCGAGATTTTTGAATCGTAGGGTTTCCCGATAAGATTCGTGGTCTCAGATTCCATCTTATACACCTGTAAAAAATCTTCCCTTCCGTAAAACTGCGTTAAAAGCCGTCTGTAATCACTCCATGAAAAATACAGCGTGTCCTTGGTATGGTTGATTAGATCTAAGCCTATCGAAAAATCCTCCCCGGCATTTAAAGAATTGGTTCTTTCACCCAGTTCATTTAATACAACCAGTTGAAATTCCATTCTTGGGTCAGGAGAAAGATCACTTTCTTGGCAGGATGAAACTGTCACCCCAAAGATTAATAGCAATAATGTGAATACGTTTTTCATACAATCAAAAATTAGTTTACTAACCTATGGACGGCAAAAGTGACCAGAACGCTTCAACTAGTTATAAAAAAAGATAAAAAGAACCAAACACAGCTGCCTGAATTATAACTGAATACGAAAACATCCAGCGAAAAAGAGAGTCCAGCTGGAAAAACAAAGGTCTGTGCGGACACAGGCCTTGGCGGAGAAATTTGCCCTCCAGAACACCTTCAGGTGAATCTTTACCTCAACTGGATTCAAATTACCGATTTTCCGTGAGTGAGACACTCACGGAGGCGATAATGAAAACTATTTTATTAGCTTTTCAGCTAAAAACTAAGCCTCCCCCGGAGTTCCAAATGAAATCGGAAATGAAGGAGCTCCTCCACCTTGGTTGATTTTGCCAAAGGCAGCCTCGTATTTTTCAATATTATCTTTGAGTGCAGCTAGCAATCTTTTGGCATGATCCGGAGTCACAATGATTCTGGACTTCACTTTAGCCTTAGGCACTCCCGGCATCAATCGGATAAAATCAATTACAAATTCAGAATTGGAGTGAGCAATCATCGCCAAATTGGAATAAACTCCCTCGGCGACTTCTTCGGATAGCTCCACATTGATCTGCTGATCAAGTCTTTTGTTGTCTTCCATATTGTTTTTAGGATTAAAAAAAGGCCTGTATGATTAGTACAGGCCTTTTGATTTATATACTAATGCTATTAAAGGATAGCTTCGCTTGATCTTTTGGAAGAAGATGTCTTCTCCATGTTTTCAGAAAGCTTATCGTATTCTTCCTGAGATCCAACGATCAGATTACGCAATCTTCGCTGACCGGTACCTGCTGGGATCAAATGACCTACGATCACGTTTTCCTTCAAGCCCAATAGCTCATCACGCTTACCTCTGATAGCTGCTTCGGAAAGCACTTTGGTAGTTTCCTGGAAGGAAGCTGCAGAAATAAAACTTTCAGTTCCCAAAGATGCTGCAGTGATACCCTGAAGAGTTGGCTTGGAAACCGCAGTTTCAGCATCTCTTACTTGGACTAGCTTCAGATCTTTACGCTTCAAGCTAGAATTCTCGTCTCTCAATCTTCTTGCAGAGATGATCATTCCTGGCTTCAAAGTAGAAGAATCACCCGCGTCCATTACCACCTTCTTGTCCAAGATATTGTCGTTTTCCTCACGGAACGCCCACTTATCTACGATTTGATTCTGAAGGAATCCTGTATCACCAGCATCCAGAATTTCTACTTTCTGCATCATTTGGGTTACGATTACCTCGATGTGCTTATCATTGATCTTCACACCCTGAAGTCTGTAAACTTCCTGGATTTCGTTTACCAAATATTCCTGAACAGCAGTTGGTCCTTTGATGGAAAGGATGTCGTTTGGAGTAATTGCTCCATCCGACAATGGCTCACCCGCACGGATGAAGTCATTTTCCTGAACCAAGATGTGCTTCGAAAGGGATACCATGTATTTCTTGATCACACCATCTTTTGATTCGATGATGATCTCTCTATTACCACGCTTGATACCACCGTAAGTTACCACACCGTCGATTTCAGAAACTACAGCCGGATTGGATGGGTTTCTTGCTTCGAACAATTCTGTAACTCGTGGAAGACCACCGGTAATATCTCTTGTCTTACCTACTGATCTTGGGATTTTCACCAAGATTTGTCCGGACTTCACTTTTTCACCAGCTTCCACAGCAAGGTGAGCTCCAACCGGAATGTTGTAAGATTTAGCATCTTCACCATAGTTGATGATGATCGCAGGGTTCTTTGTTCTATCCTTAGTTTCAATAATTACTTTCTCACGGAAACCAGTCTGATCATCGGCAACTTCTTTGTAAGTGATACCTTCTACGACTGCCTCGAATTCAACTTTACCGTCAAATTCAGAAAGGATAACTGCGTTGTAAGGATCCCAAGTACATAGTGAGTGACCTTTTGCTATTTTCTGTCCATCCTTGACATTCAACATCGCACCGTAAGGTACGTGGTTTGAAACTAAGGTTTTGCCAGTTTTCGCTTCATTGATCTTAATTTCTCCAGAACGACCCATGACCATAGTCACTGCTTCGCCGTCTTTGTTTGTCGTCTCGATGTATCTCAATTCTTCATCGAATTCGATCACACCGTCAAACTTAGCATTGATAGAAGCATCAACAGCCATGTTGGAAGCAGTACCACCTACGTGGAATGTTCTCAAAGTAAGCTGAGTACCAGGTTCACCGATAGACTGTGCTGCAATTACACCAACAGATTCACCTGCCTGTACCATATTACCGGTAGCAAGGTTTCTTCCATAGCACTTTGCACAAATTCCTCTTCTGGTTTCGCAAGTCAATCCTGATCTGATCTCTACTTCTTCGATAGCAGATTCGTCAACCATTTTGGCAACGTCATCTCCAATTTCTACTCCAGCAGGGATAATTAATTGATCTGTGATCGGATCATACACATCGTGTACCGATACTCGACCAAGGATTCTTTCAGAAAGAGGCTCAACGATTTCTTCATTGTCTTTCAAAGGCTGAACTACAAGACCTCTAAGGGTACCGCAATCCTCTTCTGTGACAATCATATCCTGAGCAACATCTACCAGACGACGAGTCAAGTATCCCGCATCGGCAGTTTTCAAAGCTGTATCCGCAAGACCTTTTCTAGCACCGTGAGTAGAGATGAAGTACTCCAATACATCCAGACCTTCTTTGAAGTTGGACAAAATTGGGTTTTCAATAATTTCACCTACGGAACCTTGAAGGTTTTTCTGAGGCTTAGCCATCAGACCTCTCATACCACCGAGCTGACGAATTTGCTCTCTGGAACCTCTAGCTCCTGAGTGCATCATCATATAGATGGCGTTGAATCCTTGCTTATCCTCTTCCATCTGCTTCATTAGATTATTAGTCAAATGAGAGTTGGTACGAGTCCAGATATCAATTACTTGATTGTATCGTTCGTTGTCCGTGATCAGACCCATGAGGTAGTTGTTCCAAACTTGGTCCACTTCCTCTTTAGCCTTTGCGATCATCGGTACTTTTTCATCAGGGATGATGACGTCATTCAATCCCATTGACAAACCACCCTGGTAAGCCATTTGGAATCCTAGATGCTTAATATCATCCAAGAACTGAGCAGTACGAGCTATACCACAAACTTTCACCACCTCCGCAATAATCTGCTGAAGTTTTTTCTTAGTCAAAAGTTCGTTTACATACCCTACTTCCTCAGGCACGAATTGGTTGAAGATCAAACGACCGGCAACAGTTTCGATGATTTTATCAGCGATTACTCCCTGTGCATCTTTCACTCTTACCTTACATTTGATATTCGCGTGCTTGGAAATTTTGCCTTCGTTCAAAGCAATAATCACTTCTTCCTGACTGTAGAAAGTCATGCCTTCACCAGCCACGATTTCTTCAGGAGTGGATTTTTTGCCCTTAGTCACATAATATAAACCAAGAACCATGTCTTGAGAAGGCACCGTAATCGGAGCTCCGTTAGCAGGGTTAAGGATGTTATGAGAAGAAAGCATCAAAGTCGAAGCTTCCAAGATTGCCTCGTGTCCAAGTGGTACGTGAACTGCCATCTGGTCACCGTCAAAATCGGCGTTGAATGCAGTACATACCAATGGGTGAAGCTGGATTGCTTTTCCTTCGATCAATTTTGGTTGGAACGCCTGAATACCTAGTCTGTGAAGTGTTGGAGCACGGTTCAAAAGAACAGGGTGTCCTTTCAATACGTTTTCCAAAATATCCCAAACTACTGGATCCTTACGATCAACAATTTTCTTGGCAGATTTTACTGTCTTAACAATGCCTCTTTCGATCAGTTTTCTGATGATAAACGGCTTGAAAAGCTCAGCTGCCATATTTTTAGGAAGACCGCACTCGTGAAGCTTCAATTCAGGTCCTACGACGATCACAGATCGACCGGAGTAATCCACACGCTTACCGAGCAAGTTTTGACGGAATCGACCTTGCTTACCTTTCAACATATCAGAAAGGGACTTCAAGGCACGGTTTCCATCGGATCTTACCGCATTTACTTTTCTGGAGTTATCAAAAAGTGAATCCACAGCTTCCTGTAACATTCGCTTTTCGTTTCTCAAAATCACCTCTGGAGCTTTGATATCGATCAATCGCTTCAGACGGTTATTTCTGATGATTACTCTTCTATAAAGATCATTCAAATCGGAAGTCGCAAAACGACCACCATCCAAAGGAACCAATGGACGCAATTCCGGTGGAATCACAGGAACCATTCGAACCACCATCCACTCAGGACGATTTTCGATTCTAGTTCTTGCATCACGGAATGCTTCAACAACTTTCAGACGCTTCAAGGCCTCAGCTTTACGCTGCTGCGAAGTATCTGTTGCTGCCTGGTGACGAAGTGAATAAGAAAGATCATCCAGGTCAAGTCTTGCCAACAACATTTCAAGTGCCTCAGCACCCATTTTGGCAATAAACTTATTTGGATCAGCATCATCAAGGGCATGGTTTTCCTTAGGAAGCTTGTCCATGATGTCCAAATATTCGTCCTCAGTCAAGAAATCCAAATATTGAACTCCTTCCTCTGCTTTGATACCTGGCTGCACTACAGCATAACGCTCGTAGTATACAATCTGGTCAAGTTTTTTGGTAGGAAGTCCAAGAAGATATCCGATTTTATTAGGAAGAGATTTGAAGTACCAGATATGTGCTACAGGAACTACCAACTCGATATGTCCCATGCGCTCACGACGCACTTTTTTCTCAGTCACCTCTACCCCACAACGGTCGCAGATGATGCCCTTGTATCTGATTCTTTTGTATTTACCACAATGACATTCCCAGTCCTTCACAGGGCCAAAGATCCGCTCACAGAACAATCCACCCATTTCAGGCTTGTAGGTTCTGTAGTTGATTGTCTCTGGCTGGGTTACTTCACCGTTTGAACTATCCAGAATAGATTCTGGAGAGGCCAAGCTGATCGTAACTCTGGAAAAATCGTTGTTGAGTTTTTTATTTTTTCTAAACGACATAGTTATTTGAGATATGTTAAGGGCGATTGCTCGCCCTATGAGCCAAATTAATCTAAGGTAATTTCAAGAGCCAAACCTCTCAACTCATGAACCAATACATTGAATGATTCAGGAATGTTTGGTTTAGGAAGGTTTTCACCTTTCACGATCGCTTCATAAGCTTTCGCTCTACCGATTACGTCATCAGACTTTACAGTCAAAATCTCCTGGAGAACGTGTGATGCACCAAATGCTTCCAGTGCCCAAACTTCCATTTCTCCAAAACGCTGACCACCAAATTGCGCCTTACCACCCAGCGGCTGCTGCGTAATAAGCGAGTATGGACCAATAGAACGTGCGTGCATCTTGTCATCAACCAAGTGACCAAGTTTCAACATATAAGAAACACCTACTGTAACCGGCTGATCGAATCTGTTTCCAGAAAGACCATCATACAGGTAAGTTCTTCCATAAGCAGGAACTCCAGCCAGCTCCAATTCTGCTGCAACTTCTTCTAAAGTAGCACCATCGAAAATCGGAGTTGCGTATTTTTTGCCCATTCGCTGACCAGCCCAAGCCAATACAGTTTCGAAGATTTGTCCGATGTTCATTCGCGACGGTACCCCGAGTGGGTTCAATACGATATCCATTGGAGTTCCATCTTCTAGGAAAGGCATATCTTCGTCTCTTACGATACGCGCAACAATACCTTTGTTTCCGTGACGACCTGCCATTTTATCCCCCACTTTAAGCTTACGCTTTTTAGCGATGTAAACTTTAGCAAGCTTCACGATACCAGCCGGCAATTCATCACCTACTTCAAGTGTAAATCTGTCACGCTTGAATAGACCGGAAATCTCGTTTCTAGAATTGACGAAGTTCTTCACCAATTTCACAACCAATGAATTGGTATGTGCATCATCAGTCCAGTCATCCAAAATGATGTCTGAAATCAAGTTTGCTTCCTCAGGTACATTGTAGTTAGACTCATCTCTATAAGGATTCTTAGCAGGGAAAAGATTATTTTCAATGTTCTTCAGATTAAACTTGGTGCCTTTGGTAATGATTTCATCACCAAACTTGTGACGAACTCCCAAAGAAGTTTTGCCATCAAGAATCGTCACCAACTTGTTGATCATTCGAGCTCTAATTCCTAGGAGATCCTTGGAATATTTACCTTTCAATTTTTCAACTTCAGCTTTTGACTTTGCTCTGTTATCCTTATCCTTTTTAGGTCTAGCGAATAATTTGGTTTCGATAACCACACCGTTCAAGGATGGAGAAGCTTTCAAAGAAGCATCTTTCACGTCACCAGCTTTGTCACCAAAGATTGCTCTCAAGAGTTTCTCTTCAGGAGTTGGATCAGTTTCACCTTTTGGAGTGATTTTACCGATAATAATATCGCCTTCTTTTACTTCAGCTCCGATTCGGATAATTCCATCTTCGTCCAAGTGCTTCACAGCCTCCTCAGAGACGTTTGGAATTTCAGAAGTCAATTCTTCTTCACCACGTTTGGTATCACGAACTTCCAATTGGAATTCTTCGACGTGAATGGAAGTAAAGACATCTTCACGAACTACGCGCTCAGAGATTACGATCGCATCTTCGAAGTTATATCCTTGCCAAGGCATGTAAGCCACCTTTAGGTTTTTACCCAAAGCCAACTCCCCATTATTGGTAGAATAACCTTCTACAAGAACTTGTCCCTTCGCTACTTTTTCACCCTTCAACACCAAAGGCGTCAAATTGATCGTAGTATCCTGGTTAGTTCTTCTGAATTTAATCAGATCGTAGCTCTTATATTCATTTGTGAAATTCACCAAAAGTTCATCTGAAGTCAGATCGTATCTGATGGTGATTTTCTTAGCATCTACATATTCAACAACACCATTTGCTTCCGCGATAATCAGTGCTCTTGAGTCAATTGCAGCTTTTGCTTCCAAACCTGTACCCACGATTGGGGCTTCAGCTTTCAACAATGGAACTGCCTGACGTTGCATGTTAGAACCCATCAAGGCTCGGTTGGCATCATCATGCTCCAAGAATGGAATCAACGATGCCGCAACAGATACAATTTGATTTGGAGCAACATCCATGTAAGTAATTTCGCTTGGCTCAAGAACCGGGAAATCCCCTTCAAACCTTGCTTTTACTTTTTCATTGATGAATTTTCCAGCATCATCAAGGGGTGCATTTGCCTGAGCGATGTTATGGTTGTCTTCTTCTTCTGCGGTCAGGAACACAATGTCATCTAATTTCATCCCTACTTTGCTGTCAGCTACCTTTCTATAAGGAGTCTCAAGGAAGCCCATGGAATTTACTTTCGCATGAACACAAAGGGAAGAAATCAAACCGATGTTTGGACCTTCTGGAGTTTCGATTGTACACAGACGACCGTAGTGCGTGTAGTGAACGTCACGAACCTCAAATCCTGCTCTTTCTCTGGAAAGACCACCTGGACCCAAAGCTGAAAGTCTTCTCTTGTGAGTTAACTCTGCCAGAGGGTTAGTCTGATCCATGAATTGAGAAAGCTGGTTGGTACCGAAGAAGGAGTTGATAACCGATGAAAGTGTTCTTGCATTGATCAAATCGACTGGTTTGAAGTCTTCATTGTCACGCACGTTCATTCTTTCTCGGATTGTTCTGGCCATTCTAGCCAAACCAACACCAAACTGGCTATATAACTGCTCACCTACAGTTCTCACACGTCTGTTTGACAAGTGATCAATATCATCAACAACAGCTTTTGAGTTGATCAAACCGATCAAATATTTCACGATGGAAATAATATCCTGCTTGGTCAAAACAATTTTTTCAGGCTCGATATCGAGTCCCAGCTTTTTGTTGATTCTGTATCGTCCTACTTCACCTAGATCATATCGCTTGTCTGAGAAGAACAAACTCTGAATTACTTCACGAGCTGTAGCTTCATCAGGAGCTTCAGTATTTCTAAGCTGACGATAGATAACTTCTACCGCTTCTTTTTCAGAGTTGGAGTTATCTTTTTGTAGTGTATTATATATGATAGAGAAATCGGCCACGTTCACATCTTCTCTATGGAGAATGATGGACTTGGAACCTGAATCCAAAATCATTTCAATGTCTTCTTCAGTAAGAACGGAGTCTCGCTCAAGGAGAACTTCATTTCTATCGATAGAAACTACTTCACCAGTATCCTCATCAACAAAATCCTCTACCCAAGTTCTCAATACTCTTGCGGCTAATTTTCGACCTCCTACTTTTTTGAGAGCAGCCTTGGTTGCAGCAACCTCTTCGGATAATCCAAACAAATCCAGAATATCTTTGTCAGAACCGTAACCGATTGCTCTTAAAAGCGTGGTAACCGGAAATTTCTTTTTACGGTCGATGTAGGCATACATGACATTGTTGATGTCAGTTGCAAATTCAATCCACGAACCTTTGAATGGGATAATTCTTGCGGAGTAAAGCTTAGTACCGTTGGTATGCTTACTTTGAGCAAAGAATACTCCTGGAGAACGGTGCAATTGGGAAACAATTACTCGCTCTGCTCCATTGATTACAAAGGAACCTTTTTCGGTCATGTAAGGAAGATTTCCAAGAAACACCTCTTGCTCGATGGTTTCGAAATCCTCATTGTCCTCATCATGACAAAGAAGCCTTAATTTAGCTTTCAACGGTACAGAGTAGGTCAATCCTCTATCGATGCACTCTTCCACACTATATTTAGGTGGGTCTACTGCATAGTCGATAAATTCCAAAGTAAAATTTTCTCTGGAATCACTGATGGGGAAGTTTTCAGCGAAAACTTTGAACAACCCATCAGCCCGTCGCTTTTCCGCCGGTGTATCCAACTGAAAAAAGTCTTTGAAAGACTGCAGTTGAATATCGAGAAAGTCGGGATAGTCTTTGACCACCTTAATGGAGGAGAAACTTTTCCTTTCGGTTTGATTCTTGATAGCCAAGGTAGTGTATAGTTTATGGTGAAATTTAATATCAGAAAGTGACAATAATCACTTAGAATAATGCAATTATTAACCTGAGCATAAACAGGAAAAGACCTGACTTAGAAAGTCAGGTCTTAGGGCTAATTTCGAACCTAAGGGCGCGAAATCAGCAAATTATTTGATCTCTACTTCAGCACCAGCCTCTTCAAGAGACTTTTTCAACGCTTCGGCTTCGTCCTTAGCAATTCCTTCTTTAAGGGCTTTAGGAGCACTGTCTACAAGATCTTTTGCTTCTTTCAATCCAAGTCCGGTCAATTCTTTAACTAATTTCACTACTGCAAGCTTAGAAGCTCCAGCTGCTTTAAGGATTACGTCGAAAGAAGTTTTCTCTTCTTCAGCAGCAGCCTCGCCAGCACCAGCTCCACCACCGGCTACCATTACAGCGCCAGCAGCAGCAGGCTCAATGCCATACTGATCCTTGAGGATGTCTGTTAATTCTTTAACTTCTTTTACAGTCAAGTTTACCAACTGTTCTGCAAGTTGTGTAAGATCTGCCATTGTATTATTATTTAATTGTTTTTGAATGATTTGATAAGATTATTTTGATTCTCGCTCAGCAAGAGTCTTAAGAACACCAGTAAGGTTGTTCTGTCCTGACTGCAATGCGGATACAAGATTCTTAGCAGGAGATTGAAGCAATCCGATAAGATCGCCTAGCAATTCTTGCTTAGACTTGAGGTTAGAGAGTAACTCAAGGTTGTTTTCGCCCAGAAACACATCTGAATCGATACCTGCACCTTTGAATACTGGTCTAGTCTCTTTTTTACCTATTTTCTTTCTGAAATCCAGCAATACTTTCGCTGGAAGGTTACTAGTCTCTTTTGAGAAAATAATTCCAGAGAACCCTTTCAATGCACCACTCGCTAACTTGGAGTAGTCTGCATCCAGATTTTCAAGAGCTTTTGCGATAAGGGTGTTTTTATACACTTTGTATTCCACACCTTTTTCATAACAAGTTCTTCTGAACGCGTTCACTTGAGCTACAGAGAAACCGGAAGCATCAGTGATGTAGAAGAAAGGGTTTTCCTTTAGTTTCTCAGTCAGACTGTCGATTATAACTTTCTTTTCGTCTCTAGTCATGATTAAATACCTTGAATGCTACCCTTGTCTACAGCAATACCCGGAGACATTGTGCTTGACAAATGAATACTTTTGAAATATGTACCTTTTGATGAAGTTGGCTTCAGCTTGGAAATAGTCATGATAAGTTCTTTCACATTTTCCTCGATTTGCTCAGGGGAGAAAGATACTTTACCAATACCGGCATGGATAATTCCAAATTTGTCAACTTTAAAGTCGATTTTACCAGCTTTTACTTCTTTTACTGCTTTAGCTACATCAAGAGTAACTGTTCCTGATTTAGGATTTGGCATCAAGCCACGAGGACCTAATACTCTACCTAACCTACCTACCTTAGCCATCACGTTAGGCATAGTGATAATGACATCAATGTCAGTCCAACCGCCTTCGATCTTAGCTATGTAATCGTCCAAACCTACGTAATCTGCACCTGCTTCGGTCGCTTCTGCTGCTTTATCAGGAGTACAAAGCACCAATACTTTGATGTCTTTGCCAGTGCCATGAGGAAGTGCTACTACACCTCTTACCATTTGATCAGCCTTCCGAGGATCAACGCCCAAACGAACGTCAACATCCACGGATGCGTCAAACTTAGTCATGGTAATTTCCTTAACCAGTGAAGAAGCTGCCTCCAGGGAGTACACTTGGCTTGCGTCGTATTTAGAAAGAGCTTCTTTTTGCTTTTTTGTTAACTTAGCCATTGTTTTTTATTTATACTTCCCAAGGGGCTTTACCAGATACTGTTATACCCATGCTTCGTGCAGTACCAGCTACCATTTTCATGGCAGATTCTACTCTGAAAGCATTAAGGTCAGGCATTTTCGTCTCAGCAATCACTTTTACCTGATCCCAGGTAACTGATCCTACTTTCTTTCTATTTGGTTCTGCTGAACCGCCTTTGATTTTTGCAGCTTCCAAAAGCAGGTTTGCTGCAGGAGGAGTTTTTACTACAAATTCAAAAGACTTATCAGAAAAAACCGTAATCAGTACAGGAAGCACGGTACCCATTTTTTCTTGGGTACGAGCATTGAACTGCTTACAGAACTCCATGATGTTCAAACCCTTGGAACCAAGAGCTGGACCTACTGGAGGCGACGGATTAGCCTGGCCACCTTTCACCTGCAGTTTTACATAACCAGTGATTTCCTTAGCCATTGCTTAGTCTTGTTTTTCTACTTGTATAAAATTTAATTCGACAGGAGTATTTCGGCCGAAGATCTTAACCATAACATTAAGCTTCTTCTTTTCCTCAAATATCTCCTCAATTGTCCCGGTAAATCCACTGAAGGGTCCGTCCATTACTTTTACGGCCTCTCCAACTATAAATGGTGTGTCCTGCTTCTCGGCAAACTCATCAATCTCTTCAACCTTACCTAAAATACGGTTGATTTCTGATTGGCGTAATGGTTCAGGGGTTTTGGAAGCTCCCCCTGTGCTTGATCCAAGAAACCCGATGACACCCGGAATGCTGGTTATTACGTGATTGGCTTCACCATTGGAAAGATCTGCGTTGACCAAAACATAACCTGGAAAGAAATTTCTTTCACGAACACGCTTCTTGCCATTTCGCATTTCATATACCTTCTCAGAAGGAATAAGCACTTCAGGAATATATTCTTCGATTTTCTGTCTTTGGATTTCGTTATCCAAATAGGTTTTCGTCTTTTTTTCCTGTCCCGCTACTACCCTGAGTACGTACCACTTATGTTCAGCCATTCTGTAATGTCAATTAGAATAAATCATAAAACCATGTCATGATGTTCTCAAATCCCAAATCCACCACACCGATAAACAATGCGAAGATGAGTGATGCAACTAACACCAATACGGCACTATTTTGAAGAAATGAATATTTAGGCCAAGTGACCTTATTTTTCATTTCGTCGTATGACTCTAGGACAAAGTTTTTAAGATTCATAGTCTACTTACTTGCTGCACGGGCAGAGAGATTCGAACTCCCATCAACGGTTTTGGAGACCGCTATTCTACCATTGAACTATGCCCGTGTGAATTAACGCTCCGTAAATGGGAACGCAAAATTAGGAATAATGTCTTTAGAAACAAATGCGATCCCAAATTAATTTGGGATCGCATAGTTTACTTGAAAATAAGTATGATTAGTCTAGAATTTCGGTAACCTGACCGGCACCTACTGTTCTACCGCCTTCTCTGATTGCAAATCGAAGACCTTTTTCCAATGCTACTGCATTTAGAAGAGTAACTTCGATAGTTACGTTATCACCTGGCATAACCATTTCAACGTTTTCTGGAAGTTTGATCTCGCCAGTTACGTCAGTAGTTCTAAGGTAGAACTGTGGTCTGTATTTGTTGAAGAATGGAGTGTGACGTCCACCTTCTTCTTTTGAAAGCACATAAACTTCAGCCTTGAAGTGAGCGTGAGGCTTCACAGAGCCTGGCTTGCAAATGATCATTCCTCTTTTGATTTGAGATTTTTCAATACCTCTAAGCAATAGACCAACGTTATCACCTGCTTCACCTCTGTCAAGGATCTTACGGAACATCTCAACACCAGTAACTGTTGACTTCAAGCCTTCAGCACCCATACCGATGATGTCTACACCTTCACCAGAGTTAATTACTCCTCTTTCGATTCTACCTGTAGCTACAGTACCACGACCTGTGATCGAGAATACGTCTTCTACTGGCATCAAGAATTCTTTGTCAACTAGACGTGGAGGAATTGGAATGAAAGAATCAACTGCATTCATCAACTCCATTACAGTGTCAACCCACTTCTCTTCGCCGTTCAAAGCTCCAAGTGCAGATCCAGCGATTACTGGAATGTTGTCACCGTCAAAATCATAAAATGATAGAAGTTCTCTGATCTCCATTTCCACAAGCTCAAGAAGCTCAGGATCGTCAACCATATCAACTTTGTTCATAAATACTACAAGCTGAGGTACGCCTACCTGACGAGCCAAAAGGATGTGCTCTCTGGTCTGCGGCATTGGGCCGTCAGTTGCAGCTACTACAAGGATAGCGCCGTCCATTTGGGCAGCACCAGTTACCATGTTTTTAACGTAGTCAGCGTGACCAGGGCAATCTACGTGAGCGTAGTGTCTGTTCTCAGTTTGATATTCTACGTGCGAAGTATTAATAGTAATACCTCTTTCTTTCTCTTCAGGAGCGTTATCAATTGAAGAGAAATCTCTCAGTTCAGAAAGACCTTTTTTAGCCAATACGGTAGTGATGGCGGCAGTCAGGGTTGTTTTGCCATGGTCTACGTGTCCAATCGTACCGATGTTAACGTGCGGCTTGGAACGGTCGAAGGTTGCTTTTGCCATGCGTGAAAATCCTCAGTTTAAGTTTAAAGATATGTTTAGATAATAATTCTCTGTAATTGAGCCAACGACGGGAATTGAACCCGTGACCCCTTCCTTACCAAGGAAGTACTCTACCCCTGAGCTACGTCGGCTTTTTTGCCCTTTAATTTCCGAAGAAAATAAAGAGCGGGAGACGAGGCTCGAACCCGCGACCTGCAGCTTGGAAGGCTGCCGCTCTACCAACTGAGCTACTCCCGCTTGTAACCGGCGTGCCGGATATTTCAAAGCCCTGCAAAACTAGAAAAAAAATTTCGCATTCAGGCTACTAGGTGGGGGAAACAGGATTCGAACCTGTGAAGACATAAGTCAACGGATTTACAGTCCGTCCCAGTTGGCCGCTTTGGTATTCCCCCAACTGCGCTAAAATCTTTCAGATTTGACTCCTACCTATCTTAACGGATGGCAAAATTATAGCCTTTTGTTAAAGTATCAAAGGATGCTCTCTAAAATTGATAACTTTTTCACTGGTTATATTTCAATGTTTTAGAAATCAACTGTTTAATTTTTTCACTTGAGCGTATCCAGAAAATAATTGTAATAGTTTTTGAGTTCTTGGTCGGTTTCTTTGTCCACTAGCCGACTAATCTGAGCGATGATCTCTTGATCATCAGCGAAACTGAGAAGTGCGAGAAAAGCCCCTCGCCGAAGGTAGCTTTTCGAATTATTTTCCATCTGTGACAAAAGCTTAGCTTTGGCTGAAATTTCTCCTTCTTCAGGATAACGAGAAAAATACTCACTGAAATATCCTAAATAATAATAAAGCCCTTCCCCGGATAGCTGATCCAAACGATCCAAAAACCATTTGCCTTTACCAGCTACTCCTTGAAGGATGTAATATTCTGCCACTGGAATCGTAATTCTAAAGTTCCGGTCCGTAGCAAATCGTTCTATCACACTTAGTTCAACAGGATTTTCGGCTGCCCCAACCAAGCCCATCAAGGCCGAGCTGGCAATCAAGTAGGAAGAATCGTTGGATAATCGGAAAAACGTAGTTTGATACTTGTCAGAATCCCAGGTAGCTAATAGGTCAATGGCAGCAGCCCTAACTGAGTTTTTTGGGTCTTTCTCGGCTAAGTCATAGACCATTTCTTCCAATCCCATTATTTGTGTTCTCCACTCCGGATCATTCTGCAAATAGCCAAGAACATTCTCCCTCACTGACCAAAAATCATCTTTTAACGCTAAAGGCAAAATCTCAAGCAATTGATCCTTAGCTTCCCGAACCACTAAGCTATCCAATGCCTCATACCTTGCAACCCCAAGTGATGATTCTTTAAATTGAACAGCGTACTGGCCTGCGGAAACTTCTTGGGTCCTTCGGGCAAGTAGGTTTTTTCCTTCATCTATATACACTTGCGTGACCGGAGTTCCATTTTCCAAAGCCAACTGCTGAAATGCCCGAGTCATTTTCAAGGTTTTGGTTTTTCGCATTTCATTTTCATACCAACTGACCTCAATCGGTAGCTGAAAAAGTGGATTACTTTCCAAGTCTTGAATTTGATATGCGGAGATCAGGATATTATCGGGCTGAGAATAATCTACTTCGAAAAAGAGCTCTGGATGTCCTTTGTCCAAAAACCATTGATTGAAAAACCAATTCAAATCCTCACCGCTTACTTTTTCAAAAGCCAGCCTTAAATCGTGGACTTCTACAGATTGGAAAGCATGTTTTACTAGATATTCATTTAGCCCTTTGAAAAAAGCTTCATCACCTAGATGCTTACGAAGCATATGAAGAATGACCCCGCCTTTG
Organism: Algoriphagus sp.; assembly: GCF_046296635.1. Classification (GTDB taxonomy): domain Bacteria; phylum Bacteroidota; class Bacteroidia; order Cytophagales; family Cyclobacteriaceae; genus Algoriphagus. Next base: position 115,827 of record NZ_JBKBKZ010000012.1, read on the forward strand.
TTGTAGCTGTGCGAATCAAACATGTCCTCCGAATCAGCATAATTAAATCGGATCAGATCAACCTGCTTTGTTTCAGCCTCCGCAAAGTAACCTTCCATTTCGGTAACTAACTTGAGTGCTGCTTGGTCATTTCCATATTTATGCTCATTCCAGAGGTATTCGCTATAGTTGGCAAAGGCTTCATTAAGTGTCAGATTGGCCCAGGATTCCGTAGTGACCAAGTCACCAAACCACTGGTGAAAAAGCTCATGCGCAATGATGTAGTCCCACTCAGAATCTATCGCCTCTCGCACATCCAATCTTAACTCTTCCATGAAAATGGATGCCGTGGTATTTTCCATTGCACCGGACACAAAATCCCGGACTACGATCTGATCATACTTTGGCCAAGGGAAGTTTACTCCCAATTTTTCTTCGAAAAACCCGATCATTTCCGGCGTATTTTCAAAGACTTTGGACGCTCCTTTTTCAAAGCCTTTTTCCACATAATATCCCAATGGAATATCTCTCCATTTCGCTTCTACTTTTCCAAAATTACCAATAGCAATCGCAGCTAAATAAGGCGCATGAGGCAATTTCATTTCCCAATGATCTATTCGAAGTCCATTTCCGATCTTTTCCTGTTTTATCAATTCCCCATTGCTGACAGAGATCATCGAGTCTGGAACGGTCAGTTTGAAAAGCTGAGTAAACCGCTCGTTCGGCTTGTCAATGGTAGGAAACCACTTGCTGTTGTGTTCGGTCTCTCCCTGTGTCCAAATCATGCTTGGCTTACCTGGAATCGTGTCCAAAGGGTCAATGAAATACAAGCCTTTGTTATCTGTGATCGCCTCACTACCCGAACCGGAATTTCTTTCAGGAAAGGCTGTATAGTTAATTTCTACCTCAAAAGTATCTTTGGACGTGAAAAACTCAGGCAAATAGATTCTAAGCTGTTTCTCGTCGTATCGATAATTCAATTTATTTTGATTTTCACCCTTCAAGAGAAAAATAGCACCTACTTCAAAGTCTTTGGCATCCAAAACCAACTCTTTCTGAGGATAGAAAAAGGGCACCAGTTTCAGTCTCGCTTTACCGATTACCGCTTGTCGTTTCCAATCAAACGCCAAGTCCAAATCGGTGTGGAGTAAATCAAAATCCCGCTTTGCACTAGCCTGATATCCGGAAATTAATGATTCCTTTTCCCGAATCAGTTTCAGGATTTTGAATTTGTCTTCCCCGGCTAAACTGTCAGATTCCGCTTTATTGGTAATTTCAGTTACTTGTTGGACAGCAGCCTTTTCAGTTTTACAGGAACTGACAAAAAAAACTCCCAGCGTAAAACCTAAAATTAAATAGTTGTTCAAAATTTTCTTTGGCCTAGATTGCATTTGTTTGATATTTGAGAAAAATCTAAACGAGGCAAGTTCCTCGACAGATGAATATTCACCCCAAAATAGCAGGAATGTTTTCAGTAATCCTTCAAAACACCATCCATTCAGTCGAAAAAACAGATGATTCGTTCCTTGTCAATCAAAATCCAATTGCCTGGGATTTGAAGTGGATCGGTGATCGAAATATCCATCTAATTAGAGGAAATGAATCAATTGAAGCAGAATTAATCTCTTTTGATCAAGAAACAAAAACTCTTGAAATCCGCTTGGGCCACAAGACTGCAACGCTGCTGTTGAAAGACAGATTTGATATTTTGCTGGAGCAAATGGGAATGAACGCTGCGGGATCAGGAGCCATCAAGAATATCAAAGCACCTATGCCTGGATTGATTCTGGACCTGAAAGTGAAGGCTGGTGACGAAGTCAAAAAAGGAGATGTGGTCTTAATTTTAGAAGCCATGAAAATGGAAAACATCATCAAATCTCCCGGAGATGGAATAGTCAAAGAGGTCAAAGTCTCTTTAAAACAAAGCGTTGAAAAAAATCAGGTTTTGATCCAGTTTTAAATCAAAGGATACTGACTTTTTACTTTCGGAAAATTGATTTTCGTAGCTTTTTGATCCGCTGAAGCGGATTGGATCGAATGAGCTTTTTCATTAATCCAGGGAAAAACCGATTAAATCCGATGGTAAATCGCTCAGAACCACCGACTACAAATTCATCCTTCCCTTTTTCCAAACCTTTTAAAATTCCTTTGGCACAAGTCGCAGGATCCATGCCTTCAGCTAAAGCATTCTGCATCTTTCCGCTTTGACTTCCATCACCTCGAAGTCCCACCACCGTAATGTTAGTCCGAATAAACCCAGGAATGACAATGTGAATGAACAGTCCTGATCCGTAAGTTTCGGCTCTCAGCGAATCAAAATATCCCTGCATCGCATGCTTGGAGGCGGCATATGCGGCAAGCTTTGGAACACCATATTTCCCACTGAGACTCGATGTCAAAACCAAATGAAGAGGAATATTTGCATCTCTTTTTTCCAAAAGCTTCTTAGTGATGGCCACCGGGCCCCAAAAGTTGATGTCCATGATCTTGCGCTCGACTTCCAGTTTACTTTCCACTACCAAATCTCTGACAGACATTCCTGCATTCAAAAAAACATAGTCCAAGCCTCCGTAAATGTTCCAGGCCTTTTCGGATTTTTCAGCAAGAGTAGACCGCAATTCAACATCCAATGAAAGCGACTCAATTTCTGATTCCGAATAAGCATCTTTCAATTCTTGAAGTTTGGTTTCATTACGGGCGGAAATAATGAGTTCCGCACCATTTCTTGCCAAAACATGTACGAGACCTTCCCCAATGCCTGAAGATGCTCCAATAATCCAAACCCTTTTTTGTACCCAAAAGTCCATTCAATCAATTTGTTAGCCTTACTAAGTTAACTTACAATTTTCCATTTTTAAGTTTGGGCCTAGCATTGTGAGTTGAAGAAATTATATTTGTCGGATTGCTTAGACTTTTCGGAGTCGATTCGATCAAAATTTGACAGCTAAATCCAAATAGGTCTCGGGCTTTTTTCCGAAAAAAACATTAGAAATCAACCACCAAAATAGATGAAATCGAGCATGACTCAATCCTCACAAAGAGAAATGACATCAACCCATGCGAGATTCCATTTGGCCTCAAAGAAAAAAATATAAACAAATGAAATACAAGCGCATTCTACTCAAACTCAGTGGAGAAGCCCTGATGGGTGAGAAAAACTACGGAATCGATCCTTCCCGTCTTCAGCAATACGCTGATGAAATTAAAAAAGTGAAGGCTATGGGAGTAGAAATAGCAATTGTCATCGGAGGTGGAAATATTTTTAGAGGAGTACAGGCTGAAAAATCAGGCATCGACCGAGTTCAAGGTGATTACATGGGAATGCTTGCTACCTTGATTAATGCGATGGCTTTGCAGAGTGCATTGGAGCAAAACGGAATGTTTACCCGTCTCATGTCCGGAATCAAAATCGAAAGTGTCTGCGAACCTTTTATCAGAAGACGAGCAATCCGTCACTTGGAAAAGGGAAGAATCGTAATTTTTGGTGCAGGAATTGGCAACCCGTATTTTACCACAGATTCCACAGCCGCACTGCGTGCAATTGAAATTGAAGGGGACGTTGTACTGAAAGGAACTCGGGTTGACGGTGTATACACCGCAGATCCTGAAAAGTACCCGACAGCAACAAAATACGAGCAAATTACCTTTAGCGAGGTTTATGAAAAAAACCTCAATGTGATGGACATGACTGCCTTCACACTTTGCCAGGAAAATAATCTGCCAATTATCGTTTTCGATATGAATAAGGCCGATAATCTGAGCAAACTCGTACTTGGAGAAAAAATTGGAACATTAATCACTGATAAATCCTGAATAAAATCATGGAAGAAATCGAGTTATTCTTAGACGAAGCAAAAGAACTGATGCAAAAAGCGGTGGATCATACCGCATCAGAATTGTTGAAAATCCGTGCGGGCAAAGCCATGCCCAATATGTTGGATGGTGTGATGGTCCAATATTATGGAACTCCCACACCGATCAACCAAGTATCCTCTGTCACTACCCCTGATGCAAGAACGCTTGCGATCAAACCTTTTGAAAGGAATCTTATACAAGAGATCGAAAAAGGAATCATCAATTCGGATCTTGGTCTTGCACCTCAAAACAATGGGGAAACCATTATGCTGACGATTCCCGCACTCACGGAAGAGCGTCGGATTAATTTGGTCAAGCAATCCAAGCAAGAATGTGAATCCGGCAAAATTTCCATTCGAAGTGTAAGAAAAGAGACCAATGAATCGCTTCGTAAGCTTCAAAAAGACGGTGCCCCTGAAGATGCTATTAAACGTGCTGAAGATCAGGTTCAGAAATTAACAGATCAGTATTCTGCAAGATTGGATGAGCTTCTACTGAAAAAAGAAGCAGATATCATGAAAGTCTGAGTTACAAAACCTGAGGAAGGAGCCTGGCAAATTCTAATTTGCCGGGCTTCTTGTTTTTCACCATTAAGGGAATTGAGAAAATTAAGATCCCAATACCAATAGTTTGTTTTAAAAGTCTCAAGATCGGATTGATGATTTGTATCGCAACATAAGAATTCCAATATCTTAATGTCATTAATTTCTCAATGGTTGAATTGAAAAGCAGAATCCAAGAGGTTGGAATGAGCAAAATCGAGAGATTGTTACAAGGCGCAGACAAATTCCCTGAAATTATCCCTTGATATCACATGAAATTCAGGATTATAGGCCTCAGCAAAAGACCCTGGAATTTTAATTTTTGCATTTGGATTCCATTTAAATTCAAACGCCGTAATTTTTCCATCTGCCTCTTCTAAATAGTCGATTTCTTGCTGTTGCTTCGTTCTCCAAAAATAGGTATTGCAATACTTTCTGTGATAATGGTTTCGCTTCAGCCGCTCAGTTACTAAAAAATTTTCCCACAATGCTCCGATGTCATTTCGCAATTCGATGGGATTAAAGTTTTGGATGATAGCATTGCGAATTCCATTATCATAGAAATAAATTTTTCGGTTGGTTTTAATTTCATTTCGAAGGTTTCGGCTGAAGGAGGTGAGCGGATATACAATGCATGAAAGCTCCAAAAGGTTGATGTAATTTGAAACAGTGTTTTTATCCACTCCTGTTAATAGTCCGATCTCATTGTAACTCACCTCATTTCCAACTTGAAAAGCCAATGCTTGAAGGATTTTTTCCAAGACCTCAGGCTTCTTGATATTTGCAAATGAGAGAATGTCCTTAAAAAGGTAGCTTTGAGTGATTTCATTCAGAACTGCCCGCTCCTCTCCACGATGATTGATGACTTCAGGATAAAACCCAAAAATCAGACGGGTTTCCAAATCCCGGATGGCATCCAAATACCCTACCGACTGCTCATATTCCTCATAGGAAATGGGATACAGAAAATATTCAAACTTTCTTCCTGTGAGGGGTTCATTGGTATGATTTCGAAGTTCAAAAGCAGAAGAACCGCTAAGGATCAACTGGACCTGATGGAATTGATCATGAATAATTTTTGCAGTAATTCCAATATTTTCAATTCGCTGGGCTTCGTCAATAAAAACGATTTTCGAGTTTCCTAAAATTGTCTCAATTTGTTTGGTATTGGGATTAGTCAGCTGCTGCTTGATGAGTGGATCATCCCCATCAAGAAACAAAAACTCTTGTTCATGAAGGATCTTTCTGACAAGGGTAGTTTTGCCAACTTGTCTTGCTCCGATCAGCACAATTGTTTTACCCTTGAATAACCGATCTTTGATCTTTTTACTTAAGATTCTTTCAATCATCATTTCTTCTTATTCACCAAAAGTAATGCTTTTTGGTGAATCAATTCACCATAGGTAATGCTTTTTGGTGAATTGATCAAATAAGTTTTTTAAACATTGAGGGAATTAAGAAAATTAATGACGGGGGATAAGCTTTGAAGTTTTTGCCCTTAAACTTTTACAAAACACAAAGTATCATAGAGAACAAAGAACTTTGAATTGTAATCCTATTTCATAGTCTTTGTGGCATAAACCAAATCTTTAACTTTTACTTCTATGATAAATCCAAAAGCGAAAAGTGTTGCAATGCCTTTTTGAAAACCACGTAGTCACATAGAAATCATAGAGTAAAACCTTTTTCCACTAAAGCTCCTTTTCTCAGTGGACTCCGTGGTGAAAAATCTTTGTGCACCTTCGCATCCTTTGCGGCAAAATATAAATGGTAAAATCTTCCTGCATTTCAGCCTTCTCATTAATCAAAATTCACATTGATAAAGGTCGCGACTCCGAATAGTGGCCCACTTCTAAGGTACTTCCCATTTTCAAAGGCAACTCCCAATTCCAGCCTGAAAATCCGAAAGAGGTTATCTAATGAATACCCTATCTCAGTATAATGAGGAGAATTTTCAGTCTTGAGGTAATTGACAAAGATATTCTCACGCACTCCGGAGAAGCGTAGCATCGGTAACTGAGTCAGCAAGAATTTCCTAAATTGATAATGTGCAATTCCTGAAATGTAATTGGAATTGGTGCTGTACTTGTAATAGTCCATAAATCGGTAATTCGAAGCCGGGCCGAAATTGGAGAAGATTGTTCGATTGCCTCCAAAATGCTTGAAATCCTGGAAAAAGACGCGATCGTTGTTCAAGAAGGTTCCTGCTGTCACATTGAAGTCCAACTTGCCACTGACGCCGAAACGCACATCATGTTTCACACCCAATTCAAGCAGATCAAACTTGGAAGAGTTTTCATTGGTAATTAAGTTGGGAAGAGCTTTTTGATACAGGAGTGTAATAAGCGGCGATCGCTCGTAATTCGGGGATTTTCTTCCATTTCGAATTGAATAGGTCAGGCCTGGTCTCCACTCTATCGCTGTATTTAACTTTGCGATTCGGTGTCTTTGAAAAGCATTGGCACCAGCCTCTACATTTTCAGGTCTGTTGGATGTATATTCTCTTTCAGGTTTGTTGTAGTAGGAGTAGTCTGAATTGTTAAACAGTTCCCTTCGCTCCGCAAAAAGAAAATTCACCCGATAAGTCAGCCCATAATTCACCCGGTGCGACCAATAGGCACGGGCAAAATCCTGCTCATACAGCTTCATGAAATTTCTGCGAATAAGTAAGGAATAAGCAGCATTCACCTGCTCCTGAATTGGATCTTCTGGATTGAATTGATAGATAAATCGACCTCCCTCAATGCCCCAGGTTTGGCCCGAACTTGGTTGGGTATGGGACCATCGTAAATTTACTTTTCCATAAAATCGATTGCTTGCAAATCCATAGCGAAGTTCCGGTTCGATGTTGAAACTTTTACGTTCCCGATTGACGCTATCAGCCAGCTTAACTTCAGAATATTTTCGGTAATACATTGCCAAACCTACCTTCCAGCCCTCCACGGTGTTGAAGGACATCTTCGTCCAATTTTGTCGGAAGCCAAGCGAAACTCCCTTTCCAAAATTGTAGCTAGATCCATTCATGAAATCCAGCGGCTTAAACTTACTTCGCGCTTTTTTTGCAACAGAATCCACGTCGCTCATTTTAGCGGTTTCTACTATCGCAAGACTATCATCTCGTTTGTATCCTTCGATTTCTTTTAAAGTAAGCGGAACCGGACGAATGCTGTCCCAATAACTCAATCCACGTTTTTTGGCCAAAGAATCCACACTGTAATATCGCTCAGAAACCACATCTTTTTTTTCCTCGACCTGCTGTTCTTTCAAGGACTCTTTTTCATATTCGTTGATGAGCTTTCGATATTCTTTTCGCGTTTTTGGCTCTTCACTTGCCAGTTGTTCCAACGCGGAAATTGACTTGTCGAATTTTTTTAAGTCCTGAGGAATTTCTTGGACTTTTTCATCAATAATCTCTGGCACATAAACTAAATCCGGGTTAAGCTTTATCTCATATTCCCGAGTAGAGGCCAAGTATTTGAATTCCCCCTCGAAACCAAAAATCTTTCCTCCAAACGTATAAGTATGCGTTAGCGGCATCCAGACATTATCCGCAACAGGAGCATATTGTTGTTTAGCACCGATCTGAAAGCCCAAAAGTGAAGTCTTTAAATCCAGACTATGTATGGCCCAAAGCCCTTCAATAATATAAATATGCCCTTCAAAAACTCGCTCTCCCCTTGACCTTGGGGTCACTCTGATTTTGCTGACCATTACATCCTGATCAAAAAAGCTTCCCTCGTATTTGAATTGATAATAGTTGAATGCATAGCGGGAGAGCGGAGATACGATCTCATTGATCTGATCTTGGTAAAAAGAAGTTTGGATATATGGAGCCGGTGAGGTTCCTTGATTATCTCCATTCGTTCGGATAGATATAACTTTCTCCTCAACCTTATTAGGGAGTGTGAAAGTTATCCTTGAAACTGACTCGGAAGTATAGGCCTCATTAAGCTTCAGACCTTCTTTTTCCAAGGTCTTTTTCATGAAAAAAGGCGCATCCGTCAACTGTCCGGTTCCTTTCAGATAGACCGTCATGGCATATTGTTGAAGCTGAAGCCGGTGGTATTTGGCTTTGGAAATGGCCTTTCGCATGATGGTCAAGGCAGGGTCTTCCGCACCAGCCCTGACCTCTACTGTACTTAGTGTGTAGATTTGGGGTTCTAAGGTAAAATTCAATTCAACCCAACCTGTCTGAATTTCTACAGTTTGCAAAACTGATTTGTACCCTAGAAACTGAACAATAACATCATACAATCCGGGTTTCAACCTGAATTCATAATTGCCATTTTCGTTGGTTGGCACACCATCTTCGAGATTTCTGATATAAACTGAAGCATAAGCAAGCGCTTCCCCTTCCGAAGTAGAGACTTTACCCCTGATCCCTTGAGCATTGGAAATAGCGGGATTCAAAAAAGTAAGTAGTATTATATAAAGAATAGAGACTTTTAATCCTGTTTGCATATAATCGAAATAACAACTCCCAAATATAGAGATGCGAAAAGTAACGGAGAGGTTGTCATGGTTGTTTTAAGATGATTTAGCATCGCAGGAAAATGAGGATGAGCGATAGGATTTCTTTTTCAATACAAACACCCCACCCTTAAATTACTTTGCATTCTAAAAGGTTAAAGAATCAAAAATAATCCGATTGTAAACAGACTTCTTTAAAAATATTCAATATGTTGAATATGAGCCGCAAACAAACTTTTATAAAAATGGTTTAATTTTCATTTTTTTAATAAAAAGTGATTTTTTTAAGTATCTCCAAATGGAAAACGTTTTCCATTGATTTTTCTTTAATCTTTGATATTTTTTATTGCATATTCACTAAATAATGATTTGTTCTATTGAAAATAAATTTTTAGAAGTGAGAAGTGGGCTTTCGTTAAAAATTGCAAAATCAAAAATTACAATTCACCTTAGATTCGAAATACAAGTACTCATACCTATTTCGATTTTTCTTAAAACAAAAAACCCTATGAGAAATTATTTACCAAAACTCAAGACATTGATGCTTGCGTTTGCGCTGTCACTCGGTGCAACCCTCGCAGCCAATGCCCAAAGTCGCACCATCACAGGTACAGTCATGGATGCAAGACTTGGAGACCCTGTTCCGGGCGCCACGGTGATTGTCAAAGGCACCACCCGTGGTACTGCAACTGATCTGGATGGTAGGTTTACCTTACCTCTTCAGGCAGATGATCAAATCCTCGTGATTTCCTTCGTTGGATACCTTGCGCAGGAAGTTGAGATCGGCAACCAAGCTAACATCACAATCAATCTTCAGGAGGATATCCAAAGCCTCCAAGAAGCTGTGGTGATTGGCTATGGTTCACAAGACAAGAAAGAAATTACCTCTGCTGTAGTAGGTGTAAAACCAGAGGACTTCAACCGAGGTAACGTATCCAACCCGGCACAATTACTTCAGGGTAAAGTAGCTGGTCTTTCTATTACCCGACCAGGAGGAAACCCTAACGCCGGCTTCAATATCAGATTGAGAGGTTTATCAACATTTGGTGCCAACTCTTCCCCACTGATTGTATTGGATGGTGTCATTGGCGCTTCCCTTGACAACGTAGACCCGAATGACATTCAGTCAATCGATGTATTGAAGGATGGATCTGCTGCCGCTATTTATGGAGCGAGAGGTTCTTCAGGTGTAATTCTTATCACTACTACCAAGCAGGGTAGCCGCGAAGGCTCGACTAACGTGACTGTCAATTCTTTCGCAACGTTGGATCAGGCAACTAACTTGATTCCAATCCTATCAGCAGAAGAATTTGTGGCTAGAGGTGGAAATGATTTTGGCAGCAACACCGATTGGAGAAATGAATTAATTTCTGATGCATTATCCTATACAACCAATGCGAGTATATCAGGCAGCTTTGGAAACTCCAACTATATGGCTTCTGTCAACTATCGGGATAACAATGGTATCGTAAAGGGCGTTGGTAATGAAAGATTAAACACCAGATTAAACTTCTCCCAGGGTGCATTGAACAACAGGTTAAGATTTAATCTTAATTTGAACTTTACCAATGTTGATCAAGAACGTATTAATGATGCCGCATTTAGATATGCGACAATTTACAATCCAACTGCCCCAGTTTTTGAAAATACCGAACTTGCTCAAAATAGATTTGGTGGATACTTCCAGAGAGATTTGTTTGATTTCTTTAACCCAGTGGCACTTGCTAGACAGCAAAAGTTTGTAAGAGAAACAAAAACAGCTTTAACTTCTTACCGAGTTGAATTTGACATTCTTCCAAATCTGACTGCAACAGCTCAGTATTCTCAGGATAGAAGAAATGAATTGGATGGGAACTTTTGGTCATTACAGGATTTCCAAGTTGGACTTGGTGCTACAGGTTCTGCTGAAAGAAGAACATTTGACCGAAAGCAGCGAATCTTTGAAACAACATTAAGATACGAAACTGATCTGTCAGACAAATTGAACATGACTCTATTGGGTGGAGCTGGTTTGCAGTACACCACAAATCAAGGATTCAATGCCCGTGTAAGACAGTATTTGTTCGACTTGGGATGGAATAATCTTGGAGCAGGAGCAATCAGATTAGGTAACAATACTGATGTTTCTTCTTTTGCAAATGAAGATCAATTGAATTCTCTATTTGGTAGAGCGAATTTCAACTGGGACAATATGTTCTTCTTCTCCGCATCAGTTAGAGCTGAGACTTATTCAGGATTTGGAGCAAACCAACAAACCGGTGTTTTCCCTGCAGCATCCATTGGAGCTGATTTCACACAGATTTTTGACATGGGAGTCTTCTCTCAATTCAAGCCAAGAGTTTCCTTCGGGGTGACAGGTAATCTTCCTCCTTCTCCGACTTTGGCCTTGGGTGTGTTCGGCAACGGAAATAGAATTGATCTAGATGGTGATCCATTGACTCAAAATGACATCTTTGTCGGAATCAATCAATTCTCCAATCCAAATAGAGAATTGAAATGGGAAACCAAAGAAGAATTAAACTTTGGTGTTGATTTTGGATTATTCAACAATAAAGTAACCGGTAGCGTAGATTATTATACCAGAAATATTTCTGACTTGCTATTCCTCGTACCAGTAGCAACTGGTGCTCCTAACCCATTTGATCCGGGAAGATTCAACACTGCATCTTCTACTTGGGTAAACTTGGCGGATTTGAGAGCAGCAGGTTTTGAATTTGCAGTGGGTGTTAATCAAATTGGTAAAGGAATGCTGAAATGGTCCCCTATGTTTAATTTCACGATTTATGACAAAACTACTATACAAAGCTTATCAGCAGGTGAACTTGGTTTTGAAGAATTGAGATTTGCAACCCCAGGATCTCCTGGTCAAAACAACAACCCAATCATCTACAACCGAGTAGGTCAGAATTTGGGTGATATTTATGGGCCAAGATTGAATGGGTTGACTGAAAGAGGAGAGTACATCCTTTCTACTACAGATCCAAACGAATTCGAAAAGCTGGGCAACGGTTTACCAAAAGGAGAATTTGGTTTCACAAACAGCTTCATGTACGGACAGTGGAGTTTAAACTTCTTCATCCGTGGAGCTTGGGGCCATGATCTTTACAACTCTTACAGAGGTTTCTATGAAAACGGTGACACTCCTTCCAATACTTGGAACTCAGTGGTTACAAGCAAAACACCGACAAATCCTTTGGTAACTTCTTCTCCTACAATGAACAGTTCGTTTGTGGAAGACGCATCGTTTATCCGTTTGGATAATGCCGAGATTGGTTACAATGTGAGAACCAAATCTCCAAATTTGAGTTCTGTAAGAGTGTACTTCGCTGCACAGAACTTATTCACGATTACAAATTATACTGGTATCGATCCTGAAGTAAGAACAAACGATTTGGAAAATAATAATCCATTTACGTCTGCACTATCTCCGGGTATTGAGCGTAGAAATACGTATTTCCAGACGCGTTCACTCACATTGGGTGTAACAGTAAATTTTAAATAACCAATCAAATTCTACAGATATGTTAAAATCTATAAGTAAAATCTGTTTGATGCTCCCATTGGTTTATGCATTGGGCGCATGTCAGGAGCTTGAGCAAGAGGTGTTGGACGGGGTGACAGCTGAGGATATTGCAAACAGCAAAAATCCGAATTTGATTAACGTCCTCAAAGCCTCTGCTTATGCTAGAATAGTAGGTTCTTGGGGAGGACACAATAGTATTTGGTCCATCCAAGAAGTTTCATCCGACGAAATGTCAATCCCTCAAAAAGGAGCTGACTGGGAAGATGGAGGTCAATGGATAAGAATGCACAGACACACATGGAATCCTGAAGAAGAATCTTTCAATAACTCATGGAACTATTGCTTCACGGCAGTCGGAGAAATAAACAACTTGATCACCGCTTATCCTGATGTCCTTGCATTGAATGCAGAATTGAGAGTTTTGAGAGCCTTGGTCTACCTCTGGTTACTTGACTCGTTTGGAAACGTCCCTATCGTTGACGAAAATTCAACCGGAGGAAATCCAACTAACAGTACTAGAGCGGAAGTCTTCGCATTTATTGAAAAGTCAATCAAGGATAATCTTGCACTCTTGCCTGCAAAATCATCCAAGACCACTATCAATCAAATTTCAGCTCAGGCTATTTTGGCGAAGTTGTATTTGAATGCTCAGATCTACACCGGAACTCCAAAATGGGCGGAGGCTGAAGCTGCTGCAGACCTTGTGATCAACAGTGGAGAGTATTCATTGACTTCAAACTTCTTCGCCAACTTTAGCGAAAGAAATGGTGGTTCGACAGAGAATATCCTTACGCTTCCATATGATCAAAATAATGCGCAAGGATTTAACCTCCCACAAATGACACTTCATTACTCCAGTCAGGCTACTTACAACTTGCAGGATCAACCATGGAATGGCTATGCATCATTGGAAGAGTTTTACAATTCCTTTGATGATAATGATGTTAGAAAAAATTCTTTCTTGGTAGGCCCACAATTCGCCTCTGATGGAACCAGGCTAATCGATATTTCAGCAGAACCAAACGATCCGGATGGCCCACCACTTACCTTCACGCCAAACATTAATATGCTTGCTCCAAATGCCTTTAGACAGGCAGGGGCTCGAGTTGGTAAATTTGAGTTTGCTTTAGGAGCTGCTAACAGTTTGAACAACGACTACCCACTTATTCGTTTGGGTGAGATTTTCTTAATCAAAGGTGAAGCGGCATTCCGTCAGGGAAAGACTGCAGTGGCATTAACCGCTATTAATCGTGTCAGAACTCGTGCAGGTATGCCAGCTTACACTACTATTACACTTGATGAACTCTTCAATGAAAGAGGTAGAGAGATGTTTGCAGAGGCTAACAGAAGAACAGATATGATTCGATTCGGAAAATGGAATCAGCCTTGGTGGGAGAAGCCAGCTTCCCAACCATTCAGAGCACTATTCCCAATCCCTACTAACCAGATCAACGCAAACCCTGCCTTGAAACAAAATCCTGGTTATTAATTGAACCTGAATTAATTTTGAAAGGAAGTGTGCTTTGGTACACTTCCTTTTTTTTACCCAAAGCCCATGAAGCGAAGGAACATACTTATCATCCTGTTTCTTTCCCTTTATTCCTGTCAAAAGGAAGAGAAAATTACTGATTTCACTTTTCATCTCTTATCAGAGGAAGAATCAGGGATCACATTTAGAAATGATCTCATATATACCGAAAAGGTCAATCCATACACCTTTCGAAATTTTTACAATGGTGCCGGAGTGGCGCTTGGAGACATTAACAACGATGGATTAATAGATATTTTTTTGGCAGGCAATCAAACCTCTAACAGACTTTACCTCAATCAGGGAAACCTGAAATTCAAAGACATTACCGATCAGGCTGGATTAAATTCTACTGGCTATTGGTCGACAGGAGTAAGCATTGCTGATGTCAATGGTGATGGTTTATTGGACATCTATGTGTGTAAATCAGGTCCTCCGGGCGGAGAAAAACGCCACAACGAACTGTTTATCAATAATGGAGATCTTACGTTTACCGAACAATCCAAGGAATATGGCATTGCCGAAGAAGGATTGAGTCAACACGCTGTATTTTTTGATTATGACAAGGACGGAGACTTGGATATGTATCTCCTCAGCAACTCTGGCCGATCCGTAGGTATCTACGACCTACGGGATGGACAGCGAGATATTCGCGATCCGGATGGAGGAAATAAACTTTTCAGAAATGATGGCGGAAAATTCATCGACGTCTCTGAAGAAGCAGGAATCTATGGAAGCGCCATTGGATATGGACTTGGAGTGACAGTAGCCGATCTGAATGATGACAATTGGCCGGATTTGTATGTGTCCAATGACTTTTTTGAGCGGGACTATCTTTATCTAAACAATCAGGATGGGACATTTTCAGAAGTTTTGACAGATTTACTTCCCGAGATCAGCATGGGAAGCATGGGTGCTGACATTGCCGATCTAGACAATGATGGTCGCCCGGATATTTTTGTAACCGAAATGCTCCCAAATGAGCTTTCACGGGTCAAGACCAAAACGCCATTTGAAGATTGGGATAGATTCCAATCAAGTGTCAAAGCCGGCTATCATCATCAATTTACCAGAAATACACTTCAGCGAAATCTTGGATTCAGACCTGGGACTCAAATTCCTATTTTCTCCGAAGTCAGTCGCCTTGCAGGTGTAGCCGCGACAGATTGGAGCTGGGGAGCATTGATTTTTGACATGGACAATGATGGCATGAAGGACATCTTCGTTGCTAATGGCATTGTGAAAGACCTCACAGACTTTGACTTTGTGGACTTCTATGTCAATAATCAGGAAAAAGTGAAAGGCTATCGGGAGGACTCAGTTCTTTTGACCAAAATGATCGATGCCTTTCCTTCCAATCCTCAGGCAAACTTCCTCTTCAAAAATCTCGGAAATTGGAGCTTTGAAAACAAAGCCAAAAGTCAGGGCTTGGATCAGCTTACTTTTAGTACAGGTTCGGCCTATGCCGATTTGGACAATGACGGAGACTTGGATTTGGTCATCAACAATCTGAATGAACGGACTTTCATCTACAAAAACACAACAACAGATTTCAACAAAGGAAACCACCTGACTATCGAACTTGGTAATGCATTTGGGGCGCAAGTCACAGCATATTCAGGAAATCAAAAATTCTATCAGGATTATCAGCCTGTTAAGGGATATATGTCTTCGGTAGATCCTAGAATTCACTTTGGATTGGGGAAAATAGAAATACTGGATTCCATTCAAATTCGCTGGCCGGATGGGAAAAGCCGGATTTTGAAGGATATCCAAGCAAATCAAACATTAAAGCTTTTTCCTGAAGAAGAGGATACAACTCAACCAAAATTTCTACAGGCTCAGAATTCGTTTTTAGTTCAAAAAGAATCGCAAATACCTTTTCGCCATCAGGAGAGCGATTTTGTGGACTTTGACCGAGATCGACTTCGCTTTTGGATGATTAGTAATGAAGGCCCAAAAGCCGCCAATGCAGACATCAATGGAGATGGATTTGAGGATTTGTTTTTGCCTGGTGCAAAAGATCAATCCTCCGCGCTTTTACTTCAAAACTCAAGTGGAGCTTTTAAAGATCATCAATCAGCACTCTTTGAACAGGATGCGATAGCAGAAGATGTCACAGCACATTTCTTTGATGCCAATGGTGATGGAAAGATGGATTTGATCGTAGGAAGTGGTGGTATCGAGTTTGGGGATTTGTCACCGGCCTATTCAGATCGGCTATACCTCAATGATGGAAAGGGAAATTTTCAAAAGTCTCCCCAAATCTTCTCCCCTACTCCTACGGCATTTATCCTTTCTCAGGATATTGACGAAGACGGGGATTTGGATTTGATCATGGGTTGTCGGGCTGTCCCGTTTGCTTATGGTATTCCTTGCGGACTCCAAATCTGGGAAAACGATGGCATGGGTAATTTCACAGAAATCTCGACCAGTTTAAACCCCGAACTTTCCAAACTGGGCATGCTGACTTCAGGGGCCTTGGCAGATCTGGATGGAGATGGCAAGGATGAAATCATCCTCGCAGGTGAATGGATGCCGATCCGGATTTTTTCCTTTCAGGAGAACAAGCTCATCGAAAAAACTGCTGATTTTGGCTTTCAAAATACTAAAGGCCTTTGGAATTGTCTGTTGGTCAAAGATGTGAATGGAGACGGAAAACCAGATATACTGGCTGGGAATCATGGTCTGAATTCCAGGCTTCGAACAAATCCCAACTCTCAACTCCGGTTGGTCATCAATGATTTTGACCAGAACGGAACACTGGATCACATACTTGCCAACTATGAAAATTCAAGAAGCGTTCCTCTGGTTCTCAAGTCCGCACTGATTCGACAGATTCCCAGCCTGAGAAAGCAGCTTCTGACCTATGAATCCTATCAAAACAAATCGCTGGAGGAGCTTTTCCCTCAAGCAGTTTGGGCAAATTCCTTAACTTTGCAAGCTGATATTCTGGAAACTAGTCTTTGGATCAATGATGGTCAAGGAAAGTTTCTCTCTGTGAATTTGCCCATCGAAATACAATCCGCTCCTGTCTATTCGATCACTTCAATCGGCCAAGATTCTAAAATCCCATATTTGATTTTCGGAGGAAATCAAAGTCGAATCAAACCCGAACTGGGAAGTCAAATGGGGAGTTATGGCTGGGTGTTAAAGCCAGATGGAAAAAATCAATGGAAAACACTTCTGCCATTGGAAAGCGGATTGTTTGTGCCGGGTGAAACCCGTGATATGATCCAAATCAAACTTGAAAACAAACCAAATTTAGTAGTCCTTAGAAACAATGACACGCCACTCGTTTTTGAAATTCGTTAACAGTTTAGTCCTTGCCTTATTCCTTTTCTCCTGCCAATCAGAGTACGAGAAGCTGGAGAAGAAAGAGCTTGCCTCAGGCAAACAGGTCAAAGAACTGTTTTTTGGCTTGGAGCTGGGAATGGATAAAAAATCCTTCTTTGAAACCTGCTGGGATTTAAACAAGCAGGGCAAACTGACCAATGGACCTTCGGCTCTTTCCATAGAATACAAAGCCCAAATGGCTTCCGGAAATCCCGCGACTATGCGCTTTTATCCAAAGTTTGAACAGGACAAAATTTACCTGATGCCTATCGAATTTACTTACGAAGGTTGGGCGCCATGGAATGATGACTTGAGTGCCGAAAACCTCCGTGAAGACGTAGTCAAATTGTTTGAAGAATGGTATGGGCCTGGATTTATTGAAGTTACAAACGAGGATAAGTCCCAAATTGTATTCGTAAAAATGGATGGAAACCGCAGAATACGGATTTTCAAAAAGCACATTTCAGCCGTGAGAGTTGAAATTTCTGATCTTCCAGTAGAGAAAAAACTAAAAGGAAACGCTAATTCATGAGACACCTCAGTGCAAGCATTTTTCTTCTGATTGTGCTTTTTTCCTGCAAGGAAGAAAAGGAAAAAGCACCTACCCTTTTCCAAGAAATTCACATGCAATCTTCTGGAGTAGATTTCAGTAATGATTTGAGTTTTGACGAAAATTTCAATGTTTTCACTTATCGGAATTACTATAATGGTGGTGGAGTAGCCATTGGTGACATCAACAATGACGGGCTGGTTGATCTTTATTTTACAGCCAACCTAGGCCCTAACAAACTTTACCTAAACAAGGGTGATTTCAAGTTTGAAGACATCACTGAAAGTGCCGGAGTGGCCGGTACCCGTGCTTGGAGTACCGGAGTAGCCATGGCGGATGTCAATGGGGATGGCTTCCTTGATATCTACGTCTGCAACTCAGGCGATATATCAGGGGACAACAAGCAAAATGAGTTGTTCATCAATCAGGGAAATGGCACCTTTATAGAGATGGCCGAGGCCTATGGATTGGCAGATCAGGGATTTTCCACTCACGCTGTGTTTTTTGATTATGACAAGGACGGTGACCTTGATGTATATCTTTTGAATAACTCTTATCAAGCAATCGGAAGCTTTAACAAGATGCAGAATGAGCGTCCCAAAAGAGACTCAGTCGGTGGGGACAAGCTCTTTAGAAATGACGGGGGGAAATTCACTGATGTATCCGAAGAGGCTGGAATCTATGGATCAATCATAGGTTTTGGATTGGGTATCACCATCGGAGATGTCAATCAGGATACTTGGCCAGACATATTTATTTCGAATGATTTCTTCGAAAAAGACTACCTCTACATCAACAATCAGGATGGGACCTTCACTGAATCCCTAGAAAGCTCCATGCGCTCGATCAGTGCTGCTTCCATGGGTGCAGATATCGCAGATGTAAACGGAGACGGATTGCTGGACATTTTTGTCACAGACATGCTACCCGAACCTCAAACACGCCTAAAGCAAGTGACGACTTTTGAGAATTGGGACAGGTTCCAGTTTAATAAGACTCATGGCTACCACTATCAGTTTTCCCGCAACATGCTGCATATCAACAATGGCGACGGAACGTTCAGCGAGATGGGCAGGCTTGCAAATGTGGAAGCTACAGATTGGAGTTGGGGAGCCTTGATGTTTGACATGGACAATGACGGACTTCGGGATATTTTTGTCGCAAACGGTATCTACCAAGATATCACTGACCTGGATTACCTCAATTTCATAGACGATGAACAAACCAAAAGTCAGATTATATCCGAGGGTGGAGTTAATTACAAGGCACTGATTGATCCGATTCCAGTCAATCCGATTCCAAACTATGCTTTCCATAATCTGGGAGAATTGAAATTTGAAAATAAAGCGGATGCATGGGGTTTAGGCAAAGCCATTCATTCCAACGGTGCAGCTTATGGAGATCTGAATAATGACGGCACATTGGATTTAGTCGTGAACAATGTGAATAAACCTGCGCAGATTTTTAGAAATAATGGGAAAAGCTTAAATCCAGATAACCATTCGATTCAATTCAAATTGATAGGAAAAGGGCAAAACACCCAAGCAATTGGTACACAAATTCGAATTATAGCAGGTGATAAAATCTTTTATTCCGAGCAAATGCCTAACAGGGGATTTCAATCTTCGGTTGATCCGAAAGTTACTGTAGGACTTGGGCCGATTACTCAGGTGGACCTGATCCAAATTCTATGGCCTGACGGCAAATACACAGAATTGAAGGATCAAGCAGTGGATCAGCTTTTAGAGTTAAAATGGGAAGACGCAAATGAGCTTCCTGCTGGAAAATCTTTTTTTAGTACCAATCCAACACCTCAATTTTCTAAAGTCGATAATCCGGGATTGGAATTTATTCATAAGGAAAATGACTTCGTGGATTTCGACCGGGATCGTCTGACATACTTTATGTTTTCGACTGAGGGCCCTGCATTTGCCAAAGCGGATGTGAATGGTGACGGGATCGATGACCTCTTTTTTGGTGGAGCCAAAACCTTCCCTGCAAAACTTTTTCTAGCTGACCCTATGGGGAAATATATAGAAAGCCCACAGGAATCCTTTTTAGCCGACGTGCTTTCCGAAGATACAGATGCAGTTTTCTTCGATGCGGATGGAGATGGAGATTTGGACTTGTTTGTGACTTCAGGCGGAAATGAATCCGGCTTTGGATCACCTGACCTCTCAGACAGACTCTATTTAAATGACGGTAGAGGAAATTTCACTAAAAATTCCACGGCTGGCTTTGATGCGGTCACTGGGAGTTCAAGCACTGTCGGCCTTATAGACATCAACGAGGACGGGGCTTTAGACCTGATAGTGGGCGGAAGGCTTGTTCCTTTCACTTACGGCGCTCCAGCAAGTAGCCAACTTTGGATCAATGACGGCAAAGGCAATTTTACAGAGCAATCTGCCACTCTCGCTCCGGCATTTAAGGATCTGGGAATGGTGACCGACTCACAGGTTTTTGATTGGGATCGAGACGGGAAAAGCGATTTAGTCCTAGTCGGAGAGTGGATGGCACCTACTTTTTTCAGGAATACAGGAGGAAAGCTCGAAAAAGTCGAAATGCCCAACCTAACCAATTTGAAAGGCTGGTATCGAAGCGTTGAAATCGGAGATTTTGACGGAAATGGATTACCGGACATTGTCTTGGGAAATCACGGATTAAATACACGATTTAAGGCTTCGGTCACCTCTCCAATAAGTTTGTTTTTGAATGATTTTGACCAAAACGGATCAATTGAGCAGATTTTCACCCAGAAAGTTGGGGACATTCAAATTCCATATACTTTGAAACATGAGTTGGAAAGGCAAGTGCCAACAATCAAGAAAAAGTACATTCGCTATACGGACTACAATAACAAGGGCCTTAATGATATTTTCTCAAAAGAAATTATAGATAAGTCCATCGTGCAGGAAGTCAACAACTTTGAGTCAGGGGTTTTAATAAATCTTGGCGAAGGAAACTTCAAATGGAAGCCTTTTCCAAGAATGGCGCAGCGTTCTTGGACTTTTGCAATCCAAATGCTTGACATCAACAAAGACGGAATTCTTGATTTGATTTTGGGAGGAAACTTGGCACAGATCAAGCCGGAAATCGGGAAGTTCGATGCAAGTTTTGGTGAAGTTCTCATCGGTAAAGGCGACGGAACCTTCACTTTCAGCCCAAATTATCAAAATGGACTGAAGCTCGAAGGAGATGTTAGGGCCTTTTCACTTTTAGGAGGCAACCGGATTCTAGTGGTAAAAAACAGCGCAGCTACTGAAATTTGGAACTACTGATGCGTAGATCGAATGGAAATTTAACTTGGTTTTTTGCTCTCGGGATTTTGCTTTTTTCCTGCAAAAAAGAAAAACAGGAGCAGGTTCCACCCCTTTTCAGTTTACTTTCTTCGGAGCAAACTGGAATTAATTTCAAGAATCAGCTCACCTCAAGTCCTGAAAATAACATCCTCGAATACCTCTATTTCTACAATGGCGGCGGAGTAGCAGCAGGAGATATTAATGGGGATGGCTTGGTTGACCTCTATTTCACAGGAAACCAAGTCCCAAATAAACTCTACATCAACAAGGGAAATTTCCAGTTTGAAGATATCACCGAATCGGCCGGTGTCAGCGGTGACGGAGGTTGGTCGACAGGCGTCACGATGGCCGATGTGAATGGGGATGGATTATTGGATATCTACGTTTGCCAAGTTGGAGATCTTCCAGGAATCGAAGGAAAAAACAAACTCTACCTAAACCTCGGTGATGGAAAGTTTCGCGAAGCAGCGGCCGAGTTTGGGCTTGACTTCAAAGGATACAGTACACATGCCGTGTTTTTTGATTACGATCGGGACGGGGATTTGGATATGTATTTACTCAACCACAACGTCAAATCACCGGAAGTATTTGCCAAAGCTGGGGCTCGGGAAAAAAAGGATCCTAGCGGGGATAAACTTTATAAAAATCTGGCGTCTGAAGGAAAAATCGGGTTTGAAGATGTGACGGAAGCATCTGGAATCTATTCCAGTATTTTGGGTTTTGGCTTAGGAGTAAGCGTCGAAGATTTCAACGGGGATGGATGGTTGGACATTTACGTTTCCAACGATTTTACAGAAAATGACTACCTCTATCTCAACCAGCAGAATGGCACTTTTCGCGAGGCGCTAAATGAATTGATCCCAAGCACCAGTCGATACAGCATGGGAAATGATGCTGCTGACTTGAATGGAGACGGATTGCCAGAGATTTTCACCACAGATATGCTGCCCGAAGACCCTGAAATTTGGATGAAATCCGTAGGCGAGGACAAAGCTGAGGTCTATCAGGTCAAGCAGCAATTTGGCTATCAGGATCAATATGTACGGAATCACCTTCAACTGAACAAGGGTGAAGCAGGCTTTGCCGAAATCGCAATTTTTGCAGGCGTACATGCCTCAGATTGGAGTTGGTCGCCCTTGATTTTCGACATGGACAATGATGGATCGGCAGATATTCATGTGACCAATGGAATTGTCAAGCGACCCAATGACCTCGATTTCATCCAATACAGTCAGGAAGTTGATCCAAATCTCAGCATGGAGGACTTCCGAAAGAAGCAGATCGACATGCTTCCAAGCCTGAAGATTTCAAACTTTGCTTGGAGAAATCAAGGAAATCTTGAATTCAAAAATGAGGCTAAAGCACTGGGTTTGGATCAAGAAAGCTATTCCAATGGTTCGCTTTATGCAGATTTGGACAATGATGGTGACCTTGATTTAGTGGTCAACAACTTGGATCAAGAAGCTTTTATCTATGAGAATCACTCCGAAAAATCAGGAAATAATTTTCTAAGAATCGATTTAAAAGGCGAGGGTAAAAATTCATTCGGAGTTGGCGCCAAAGTGATTCTTTTCTCCGAAAATCAAAAATGGTCTCAGCGACTTAGTACGAGTCGAGGATTTCAGTCCGGGCCATCCACTACTTTGGTTTTTGGTTTGGGGGAAACCTCTTCGGTAGATTCAATTCAGGTAAACTGGACAAATGGAGCATCAGAAATCTTCCCAAAAACCACCTCAAATCAAAGTTTGGTTCTTGCTCAAGGTCAAGGACAACCCTTCGAAATAACAGCTCGAGTAAATCCTTCAGAGCATAATTTCCCTCAGGTAAATTGGGTGCATATCGAAAAAGATGAGGTGGACTTTATCAAACGGGAGTATTTGGCACCAAAGAGCTTTTCCAAAATGGGTCCTGCATTGGCTGTAGCTGATGTAAATGGGGACGGATTGGATGACTTCTACCTGGGCGGAGCCAAAGATCAGGCCGGGGCATTTTTCCTACAGAAACCCGATGGTCAATTTGATGAAATTGTCAATCCCATGTTTGCTCAGCTCGCCAAAGCCGAGGATGTGGTTGCGGAGTTTGCGGACTTCAATGGTGATGGGTTTTTGGACTTGTTTGTCGGTAGCGGTGGCAATGAGTATGAGTCAGGTAACCTCTTTAATTTTGACCGAATCTTCTTTGGAGACGGTACTGGCAACTTTAGATTTTCTATGAACTCCTTGCCTCCTATTGGCGAAAATACCTCTTGTATAGCAATTCACGATGTGGACGGGGACGGAGATTTGGATCTTTTCATCGGTAGTTCAGTCAAAAGTGGAGATTATGGCGCAAGCCCAAAAAGCAGCTTACTAATCAACCAAGGAAATGGTCAATTCAGGGATGAAACCGAATCATGGTTTGGATCTGAGTTTGAAATTGGGATGGTCAACACTGCAACTTGGGCCTATCTCAATAGTGACGGGAAAGCGGAATTGTTAATCAGTGGTGATTGGCAAGGAGTTCGGGTATTTGAGCTTTCTCCTGAAAAGAAACTCAATGAAATCAAACCTCAAGGCCTCGAACATTCAGCAGGTTGGATCAATACAATTCAAATCGCTGACATTAATGGCGACGGTCGATTGGATATTTTGACAGGAAATCTGGGACTGAACAGCAAGCTCAAGGCTTACAAGGAAAAACCAGTTTGGCTCTATCATCATGACTTTGATGAGAATGGACAAGCAGATCCGCTGATCTTTCATTATATGGGAGCCAAGCTTGTTCCATTCGCCACAAGGGATGATTTAATCCGACAGCTTCCCGGAATCAAGCGCCAACATAATTCGTATCAAGACTATTCGAAAATCAGCAAACCGGAGGATCTTTTTCCTAAGGAAGAAATCGCTAAAGCACGAAAACTCCCAGCCTATGAATTCCGATCCGGAGTTTATTTCCAGCAGGCTGACGGGAGTTTTGAGTTTGAATCTTTCCCAGAGGAAGCCCAATGGAGTCCTATTTTCACAATTGAAGTGGATGGGCAGATTGGGACAGTTTATCTCGGAGGCAATTCCGCGGATTTCCGAGTGGATCTAGGAAAGTCTATGAATGTTGGAATTTTGGCTTACAAGTGGAACCAGTCATCTTGGTTGGAAGTTAAAAAGATAAATAATTCGAATCCGATGGCTATCAGAGCCCAAATTGGAAATTTAAAAATCCTGAAAACGAATAAGGGAGATCTACTCCTTGGAGCTCAAAACAATGGCCCGTTAATTTGGATTAGATAAAAACATGAAGAAAATCATTTGGCATTGATTGCCTTATACTTAGCTTTAAACTCGAAATACATCTCATGTAAGTTGATAAAACCCAATCACCCGCAAGGGAAAACCTATCGTCAACTTAAAAATGAAACCCCTTTTATGCGTATCCTTAAATTAATTTGTCTCACACTGGTACTCGGCGCTGCAATCACTGCGTGCAAGGAACCGGTAGACTACACCAATGCGATCAGCGATGGACAATATTTCCATCGTGCTCAGAACCGTGTCACAGAAGTCATCATTCATGATATCTTCTCTCCGCCGGTTGCGGCTAGGATTTACTCCTATTCCTCGCTTGCCGGCTATGAAGTCGCGGCTGCCAGTGACCCTGTCAATTATGCTCCCTTGATGGGGCAATTGAACGGTTCGGAAGCCATTCAGATGCCAGTTCCGGAAAAAGTTTACCCACCTTTGGCTGCTTTGGCGGCATATTATCAGGTGGGTACTACACTGATCTTTTCGGAAGAGAAAATGAATGAGCATCGCGATGCTGCTTTTGCTAACCTTAAAAAGAAGGGTATTCCCAAAGATGTGTTTGAAGCTTCGGTGAACTATGGAAGAGAAGTGGCAGCGAAGGTTTTGGCTTATGCCAAAAAAGACAATTACCACGAAAGTCGTTCTTTCCCAAAGTACAGTGTATCGAATCAGCCTGGTACCTGGCAGCCTACTCCTCCAGCATATATGGAGGCAATCGAGCCGCACTGGAATAAGATCAGAACCTTCGTATTGGATTCGGCAGCACAGTTTCGCGTGAATCCACCTACTCCTTTCTCGACTGATCCCAATTCTCAGTTTTATAAGGAGGCAAAGCAAATTTATGATTCTCAAAATACTGCTGACAAAGCCCAAAAGGACATTGCGTACTTCTGGGACTGTAATCCATACAAAATGAATGTGAAAGGCCATGTGATGTTTGCAGAGAAGAAGATCACACCAGGAGGACATTGGATGGGTATCGCATCTATTGCATCAGCTGCTGCGGAGAAAGACTGGAAAGGTACGGTGGAAGCTTTGGCTATGACTGGAATTTCCCTCAATGAGGCCTTTATCGCCTGCTGGGATGAGAAGTATCGTAGCAAATTGATCCGTCCGGAGACCTACATCAATCAATACATCGACGAGGACTGGGTTCCGCTATTGCAGACTCCACCTTTTCCCGAACATACCTCAGGTCATAGCGTGGCTTCAAATGCCGCCGCTCATACTTTGGTTCAGCTTTTTGGTGACGAACTGCATATTGTGGACAGTACCGAAGTGGCTTATGGCCTACCGATTCGGGAGTTTGACGGCTTTAGTAAAGCAGCAGCCGAAGCATCGATTAGCCGATTCTACGGTGGAATCCACTACATGCCAGCTATCGAAGAAGGAATCAAACAGGGTACACAAGTGAGTGAACTGATTTGGCAGAAAATTTCGACGAAGCCGGATCGAGTGGCATTGTTAGAAAGACGCTAGATATTAGACACAAGATTTTAGACAAGGAAATCAGAAAGCCAAATTCAGAAAGTTTATCTGCTATAAGAAGGCTGAAATGCTAGAGGCAAGACCCGAGAAGCAAGAAACAAGACGTTAGATTTTAGACTTAAGATGTTAGAAAAAGATGTGTGAATAAACAAACCTGAAAGGGTTAAACTTTGAATAACTTGTCAGCCGTGGTGGAGCCCCGTGTGAAACGCGGGGAATTGAAGATATTAAATCAGGGACGACAACCCTGAAAGGGTTGAGCAATTTCTGTTAATTTGTAAATATTGTGTCAAGGCAAATAAGGATGAGACAATAAGGCTGAAAGCTAAAGTCAGAAAGCTAAAAGTAGCGAGATACAAGAGAGATCCCGAGGCGAGAGTTTCGGGATTTTTGTTTTTGATTTTTTAACCATTAAGAAAGTTTAGATCATTTAGAATTGAAATTCAACGCTTCATTTTTCACTTAGAACTCAACTCGAAATGCTTTGAAATTAATGCAAGATTTGATCTCCAAAACTTAATTTTCTCAATTCCCCTAATGGTTAAAAGCCATTACTTACTCTGAAAAAAATTAAATTAATTACACTTTAAGATTTAGACCTAAATCCAATTAAAAAAAATTTTTAACCATTAAGAAAGTTTAGATCATTTAGAATTGAAATTCAGT
The DNA here is from genome assembly GCF_046296635.1 of Algoriphagus sp. Lineage (GTDB taxonomy): Bacteria > Bacteroidota > Bacteroidia > Cytophagales > Cyclobacteriaceae > Algoriphagus. The sequence goes on from NZ_JBKBKZ010000012.1 coordinate 142,338, forward strand.
GCTTCATTTTTCACTTAGAACTCAACTCGAAATGCTTTGAAATTAATGCAAGATTTGATCTCCAAAACTTAATTTTC